>CAVTSZ010000057.1:0-560535 GCA_963737385.1 uncultured Actinomycetota bacterium | reverse complement strand
AGGACCCCGGCTCCACGCAGGCCCTATCTACACGCCGACATGACCATCAAAGAGCAAGCCCTCTCCCGCGTCGCACCACCGAACACCGAACCCCGGACGCTACCGCGCCCCCGACGCTCTCCTCGCATTCCTCGACAACATCTGACCCCGCCGGCAACCCCGGATTATGCCGACCAACCAGTCGTCCCCACCCCGCCGACCAGCCCGCTCACGCCGCGGTCGGCATAATCCGCCGGTCGGCATAAGCCGACGACCTTCTGGCACTGTGTTACTCACGTGCACAGGCCGAACAGGTCAAGGCGCGGTTGGCCGCGTGGCTGACGCCCAGGGGGCTGGTCTTCAACGAGGACAAGACCCGCATCGTGCACCTCGATGATGGCTTGAACTTCTTGGGATTTAACGTCCGCCGCTATCGGGGCAAACTGCTGATCAAACCGAGCAAGGCGGCCGTGAAACGGATCCGGGCACGGCTGACCGCCGAGATGAGAGCGCTGCGCGGCCACAATGCGCAGATGGTACTCATCCGACTCAACCCGATCATCCGGGGCTGGTCGGCCTACTACCGGCATGCGGTGTCCGCCCGGGTGTTCAACGAGTTGGACTCCCACGTGTGGAAGCCCACCTACAGGTGGGCCAAGCTCACCCATCCGCACAAGGGAAAACGCTGGATCACCTCCCGGTACTTCGGCGCGTTCAACTCCGCTCGGCGAGATCGATGGGTGTTCGGCGACCGCGACAGCGGCGCCTACCTGATGAAGTTCGCCTGGACGAAGATCACCCGGCACACGCTGGTCAAGGGCTGGGCGTCCCCGGATGACCCCGTCCTGACCGACTACTGGGTGGCCCGGCGTCGACGCGGGAGACCCCCGCTGGACCGGGCCCGGTTGCGGCTCCTCCTCAACCAGCATGGACGCTGCCCGCTCTGTGGCGAGCTGCTGCTCCACGCCGATACCGAGCCACAACACCCCGACGACTGCGCACTGTGGATCACAGCGACCAGCAGGGCGATCCGTCACCACGCGATCACCCTCGACGTGGGCCCGGGACACCGGAGGAACGCATCGCCTTCCGGCTCATCCACACGCACTGCCGACGCCGCCTCCCAGACGGCTCCGGCAGTGCATCAGCACCTTCTGCAGCCCCGACCGAGAGCCTTCGGGGCTTGCTTGAGCCCGGTGCGTCGAAAGGGCGCACGCCGGGTTCTTAGGCTTAGGGGGCGGCGGCGCAGCAATGCGCCGCCGCTACCCGACTACTGGGCGGTCGACGTGCGTGCTGCAAGCCTGCGGAGCGCGGGTGCATTTGGCGCATCCGCTGGGAGTCCAAGGGTTCCGGGGTTTTCTACCAGTGACACACCGATCATTCTGGCTACAAATCAGACCCCTCAGTAACTGTTCGGGCAGGTCAACCCTGCAATACCCGCCCCAAGATCACGAAACTTCGGACTAGCAGACCGAGAACACCCAGAACGCGGGGCGCATCAGGTGCGATCAGCTCCCCGGTTGCATCGCGTACACGTGGACGCCGAACGGTGGAACGGTCGCGTCGACGACCACCTCACCTGCAGCGACCGAGCTCTCCACCGGTGTGTCCCGCGTCCACTCCTGGACGGACGCGGATTCGGCATCGGTCCGAAAGCGTAACCGGCCGCGCCACGTGGAGCCGCCGACATCGGTATTAATCAAGGTCACGACGGTGCTTGTGCCGACCGTGTTTACTAGATACTGCAGCGGGGGCCCGTCCACGGTTACCGTCGCGACAGCGGCGTGCAGCTCGTCGAGGAGCCGCTGGCCGGACTTGAGCACACCCTGTCCCGTGGCGTCGAGCAGGCGGTCTGCCGTCGTCAGATAGACCGAGCCGGCGCCGAGCTTGTGGCGGATGATGGCAGGAGAGCCGTCGGTCGTTGTGGCGACGTCCTCGGTATCCGTCCCCGGTTGAACGGGTACGTAGTTGAATGGGCTCTCCGCAATGACTGTGCCGTCCGACCATGTAATAGAGACAGCTGGTCGACGCTCTGCGGAAATCTCAACATTGGTTAACGAGTCGTGGCCTGGCGCGAGCTGGCTCGCGTTGACAACGACCGTGCCGCCCCGCCGCACGTACTCCTTGAGGTCTGCGAGCAGGTCCGCAGCGATCGGCCCGCTATTGGCGAGAACCACGATCCGGTAGCGAAGCAGTGTGTCGAGCCGCGCCCGATCGGTGATCACGTCGAGCGACTCACCCCACCGCGTGTTTCCCATAGGTTCCCACACCCGCGGGTCGGCGTTCGATGCAGCCAGGGCACGGCGATAGGCGGCCTGGGTGGCATGGATATCCACCGTCCCATCGGCATCGGTGACCCGCCACGGGGCGTTCGCCACAATCGTTCCCCATGTTTTGTGGCCGGGATAGGCAACGTCAAGCAGGCCGCTGAACATGCGGTCACCTTGCGTGTAGGGGTTCTGTCGATACCATTTGCCTGGGGCCTGGTCGAATTCGCCGAACTGCGGCTCGTATCCAGAGAAGTGGTCCTGCAAAATTGCCATTGGAACCTCGGGGACGCCCCGGTCCGGATGCCGGCGCAAGCTGAAATCGGCAAAATCGCCCACGACCACACCGAGGGGGTTACGGCCGCTGTCCGCTGTGCCGGAGCCGTAGTTGGCAGCCTCGTTCAGAATCACATCGGCGCCGGCCATGTACGCCGCATACATGCTCCGCTCGAACATCGATGGTGACCAGCCAGTGACGAGCTGGCCGTTGTCGTCGAACGTGGTCGGACCGCCATTCCAGAAGCGGTATGTCGAGATGTCGATCCCCCATTCACGGCCTTTGTTCTGTCGGGCCGCGCCCCGGACCATTGCGAGACCCGGACTCATCCCGCTCACCTCATCGATGTTTCGCTCAAGCAGTACAGCGTCGGATCCGAGGTCGTACGCGTACTGGGGGCAGAACGCGTAGACGCAAACCGACATCCACTTGTACCCGCGTTGCTGGGCGGACTGCTCCAGATAGGGCCGAAGGGCTTTCGCGTCGAGGTAGAAGCGCGACCACGTTGCATACGCTTGGTCGTCGGGAAGGCCGGCGAGGCTCGGGCGGTTCTGCGCCCAACAACCCCCACTTTGGTCGAACTCCGGCGTTCCGAGGCGCCACGCCCACGACTGTGCCGTGACCCCGAGCTCCCGGAGCGTCCTGGCGGCGTCCGAATCGGACGATTGTGGGTAGCAGGCTGCCACGTTCGCTTCGGCGGGAATGGCGAAGTACGCAAACGGGCGGCGGTTTCCCTCGACGATGCGGCGTTCCTCCCCATCCAGGGCTGGATGCAGGACGGCACCATTAGCCAACGTTTCGCGCAGCCGTTGGTCGAGGAGTGGCCCGCTCCCGCCGTATACCTCGGTCAGGAAGGCGAAGGAGCCCGTCATGAATGGGGGTTCCAGCTGTGGGGCCGGCCGGTCGGAAGGCGACGACGGTAACGGAGCCGAGTCGCATGCGGTAAGCCCGACGGCGAGGGCGATCGCGAGAAGCCGGGTCGCCCAGACAGCCCGAGCTCTGGTGATCTGCAGGGTACGACGGGGCTCCTGGATCCCGTGACTCACCGAATCCAGGAGGGGCCGGGCGAACCTGATGTCATGAATCGGTAAACTGCGCCCACATCACCTTCCAGGTGGCGATCTCGGATGGGGACGGGACCTGGTTACGGCGGACGAGCACGAGATCCTGCCGTCGCGCCATAACGGCCATGGTGTCACGAGCAGCCTTCGCGAGCTGGCCGGCCGAACCGATCAGACTTGACAGTACCCGGCGATCGCCGAGCTCCGTAGCGCAGCAGGAAGATCACCTCGTGCAGCCGCGCCTCGACGCTCCCGCGCAGCTTGATCCGATCCTCCCGGTACCCGAGCAGCACGTCGGGAAGACTTGCGTAGCGGCTCGACGTGTGCCCACGCAGGAGCACCTCCCAATCCTCGCAGCGGCGGGCGCGCGGGTCGTACGGAAACCGGAGGAACCACGAACGCCGCCCCATCCAGGTGGGGTGCGCCAGGGGGATGCCGTTCAGCAGCGGGTTCGCGGTGAGCTCCTCATGCCCGCCAGGCCGAGAACGCGGACCACGCGGGGTTCCATCAGACATGAACACCATCGATCCCGCTCCCACGACGTCGACCTCCGGATTCTCGCGCAGGAAGGCGAGCTGGGTCTCCAGCCGGTGCGGATAGCAGATGTCGTCGCCGTCCATCCGCGCAATGATGGGCGCGCGGCTGTGCCGCACGCCCTCGTTCAGGCGAGCCGAGAGCCCGAGCGAGCAGCCGTCAACGAAGGGCCGGATCCGATCGTCGAGATCGGCCCACGCCCGGAGCCGCTGCACGGTGCCATCGGTGGACCCGTCGTCGAGGACGACGAGCTCCCACGACTTCCACGTCTGCGCCACGATCGAGCGGACCGCCGGGTCGAGGGTGCCCTGCACGTTTCGGACCGGCATGACGATGCTGACGGCGGGTTCCATGATGCAGTCATCCCCCCGTCGCACGGGCTGGCCGCTTCGCCGTGCTGTTGCGGCCTTGCAGAAGCGACTCGTACAACTCCAGATGGCGGTCGATCATCGTCTCGACCGCATACTCCTGCTTGACCTCGCGTGCACGGGCCTGCGCCTTGGTCACGTAGCCCGCGTAGTCGGAGGTCAACCTCAGTATGGCGGACGCCAGCGCTGCATCGTCTCCAGGCGGAACCAGCACGCCGGCGTCCTGAACCTGCTCCGGGATACCCCCTACGGCGCTCGCCACCACGGGCTTGTGCGCGAGCAGCGACTCCGTGACCACGCTCGGCAGTGACTCAGTGAGACTCGGAAGGAGCAGCATGTCGGCGAGGCGGTACTCCTCGAGCATGCCGGCGGCATCCCGGCTCCCGACAAACGTCACAATGTCATCGATCGACAGCTGCTTAGCGAGCGCCTGCAGCTGCACCAGCTGCTCGGAGTTGTGATACACCATCCGCAGGGCGACGGCGACCTCCGGCCGAACCGTCGCCAGCGCACGGAACAACACGTCGAGAGCTTTAAGCGGGATGAGCTGGCCCACGAAGAGCAGCCGCCATGGCCCCTCCTGCCGCGGTAGTACCGGCGGCGGTGAATCGGCCGGTGCATCAATGCCATTCCGGATCACTACAACGCGGCCACGCGCCTCGCGGCGCAGGCGATCGGCCTCCTGATGCGACAACGCCACGCAGGCGTCCGCGGCCCGTTCGATGAGCCAGAGCGCGGCGGCCCGCTTGGCCGACAGGATCCTCCGCTCGCCATGCATGGTGAAGACGACCGGCGTGGGACGTACAGCACGGCAGGCGGCGAGTCCCGGCACGCTCTTGGCCAGGTGGTGGACGTGCACGACGTCGATCCCTGTCAGCGAGTGGCTCCAGCTGTGCGGCGCCACCACGACATCAACACCCCGCCTGCGGAGCCCTGCCTCGAGCGTCATCTCCGGCGTCGGATTGATACTGCGCCGATACTCCTCGTCGCGCGCGAAAACGCCACCGACGATCAGGACTCTCACGACTGAACCTCCATAGGGCGGGAACCGGCCAGAGTGCGGGGACCGGCCCGAATGCGGGAACGGGCCAGATACGCGACGACGAACATTGCGAAAATCGGCCAGAAGAAATAGGTAACGATCTGCGCGAGGACCGAGATCGAGTTAATGGCGAGCAACGCCACCCATGTGCCGCAATACGACCAGCTGTATGACGCCAGCGCATCGGGCGCCGCCTCGACACGATCGTCAAACCTGCGTACCGCGAAACCGAGCAGGAAGTAGCCGACGACGATCCCGGGGATGCCGAAGTTCCAGTAGAGTTCCGCGCCGAATCCGAGGATCTGGTCGCTGATGTCAGGCTGACCGTAGATCAGTTCGTTGTACACGGTAGGCCCGCTGTGCGTCCGGAAGGGCTTTCCGAGCACAGGCACGGGATACAGTGCGGAACCGACGATGGACTCGCCGTGCCGCATTCCGGTCCGGTCCACCTCCTGAACGACGACCGCCCAGAACTGCGGGCCGTTTCCATAAACCTGCAAATTGTCTGCGAATGAGGTGCCCGGCCGGTCCAATCCCGCGTCTGCCGGGTTGATCGCCCCTCCGTGAGTGCCCGAATAGAAGGCCCGGTATTCCCCGAACATGAAACCGAGGACAGCGAGGATCGCCAGTAATGCCACGATGCGAGCCGGTGACTGCCGTCGCCCGAAGCAGCTATAGGCCGTGACGAGGGCCAGTAGCGGAACGACCACGGCCGCGCGGTTGTAATTGTAGGTCGCCGATGCGCCGATGGCGACGACGATGAGGCCCATCTCAAGAGGCTGCAGGCGTGCACCGGGCCGTCGGCGGGCGATCCGCGCAGCCCATAGAATAATCACGCCATATGCCAGGAACGGGCGCAAGAATGTCGATGCCGCGCCGCCCAGGGTGGTCGGGCCCACATCGAAGATGTCGCCCTGCCCGCTGAAGTAGGCGACGAGTGCGCCAACGGACGGAAACGCCAGCGCAAGCCCCACCGCGCCGAGCGCGATAAAGGAGACGGCAATTCCCGTTGTAAGCCCCGGTTCGAGCAGAAGGGGTCTTGGCCGCACGGGCTTCGTCCAGGCAACGTAACCGACCGCATAGCAGGCGTATGCCAACGCCTGCAACATCAGCGCGGTGTTGACGTACTGGTCGGCCGGGAAGAAGCGGAGCGTGCCGGGAAAGGGGCCGGAGAGCACGAGCAGCGTCGGGATGACCACGAGCTGGAGGGCAAAGAGCATCGCGGCAACATTGCCCGGCCCGAGGACACGGTCACGGTTCCACCGGACTCGGGGAACCAGCAGCTGAATGGCGAGGAACGTCGCGAGCGATATCGGCACGGCCGGGTACCTGGTCGCGTAGCCTCCTTGCTGCAGGGCCACCGCCCAGAGGATCGCCGCCACGCAAACGGCCGCGACGGACTGGTGAGACCCGCGGGTCACGACGGACTTCCACGCTCTTTACCGCGTTCATACCTGTCCTTCCGCGGGTGACCGGGCAGCCAGTGCGATCGGCAGCAGCACGAGGCAAGTCGCGACATAGGCAGCGAGATAGGCCGAAGCCAGGCCGATGCCGTCCAGCGGGGGTACCAGAGCGACCGCACTGGCAGCGAGGATGATCGAGAGTGCGAGATCGCTCCACACCCAGAGAGCGAGCCGCCCTTCGGCCAGGGCACGGTCGCCGAGTACGTTGTTCAGCGCCACGGGCACGGTGGCGACGGCGAGTACGACAAGCACGCCCGACGCCAGGGAGTACTCCGGACCCTGCAGGCCCATGAGCGGGGCGGCGAACGCGATGAGACCGAGGCACACCGCCGTCGAGAACGCCAGCGTCAGCGCGCCATACCGGACGAACAGCGCCCGAGCGTCCATGCTGCGGCCCGTTGCCCGCAACCGGCCGAGCATCGGCAGCAGGACCGAACCCATCGTCGTCGGCACAAAAAGGGCGATGGAGTGCCACCGCATGGCCACGGCGAAGATACCGACATGCCGAAGACCGTCGGGTTGCCTGCTCAGCAGCACTTGCCCGAACCACAGCGCCGGTTGCAGCGAAACGCTCGCGATCAACGCCGGCAACGCAACCCGCAGCACCGACCTGACCTCGATGAGGAGCTCGGTGCGCCCATAGCGTGCGGTTGAACGGGGACCGCGGGCGGACGTGACCAGCCGGAGTCCGAGCACGCACGCCAGTGCCTCCGCCGCGGCCAGTGCCCAGAGCGCCGCTATGGCGCTGGATGTGCTGAGGAGAACGATGACCAGAAACACACCACCCAAGGATCCGTGAATGGCTCGGAACAGTCCGAGCGTTCCGAACCTCTCCAGCCCGGCCAACAGGCCGGCGAGGACCTCCGTCATCGGGGTGGTCAGTATGAGAATCGACGCGACGGCCACGAGCGGCGCGACATCAGGCTGGTCCAGTATCCCGTCCGCAACCCACGCGCTGCTCAGGGCGCCGCCGATCATGGTGAGGAGACCGACGGATGCGGTCATCCCGAGCGTGATATCGATCAACCGGTCCCGACGGACGACATCGATCTCCCGCGCTTCGGCAACCAGCTTCTGGGCGGCGACCGGCAGCCCGAGGGCACTCACCGAGGTGACGACGAGCGAGGTCGACAACGCCAGCGACATGCCACCGAACTGCTCGCTGCCCAAGTGCCTGGCCGCGAGCAGCAGCGCGCCGACGTTCGCAACACGGCCAACGAACGTGCCGACAAGCGCCCAGCTGCCGCCCCGCAATGCTGTGCGCAGCGTCGTGTCGCGAAGCGGCCGGGTCAGGACCGTCCAGGAACGCGTCACACAGACCACTCTGCGCCGGTCATCACGTCAGCGCCTCCCGGTATAGCTTCTCGGCCCGGTCGGCAATGGCGGGCCACGTGAACTTGCTTGCCTCGCCCGGTGCGGCCGCAGCCAACCTCGCCAGTGCGGCGCGGTCGTCGCACAGCGCGATCAGTTCCTCGGCCAGAGCCTCCGCGTCGCCAGGCTGCACAAGGACACCAGCCGAGGGCGGAACCACCTCAGGCAGGCCGCCGAGGTTGGAGCAAACGACGGGCGTCCCGGATGACATCGCCTCTGCGGCAGCCATACCGAACATCTCGTCCTGGCGGGTCGGCATCGCGCAGATATCGAGAGAGCGAAACACGTCGGCGACCTCGTCATCGGGCACCGGACCAAGCCAGCGCCCGCCCAGCTCCTCGATCTGATCCGTCAGCGGTGTCGGTCGGGTCTGGCCGAAGAAGTCGGTCGGACCCGCGACCAGTAAGGCGGCGTCGGGATGCGCCTCCTTAACCGTCCGGAACGCCTCGGCGAGTGTGTCGGATCCTTTCTGTTCGCATACCCGGCCGACGTATCCGATCACCAGTTGATCATTCAGGTCGTACCGCTGCCGAGCAGCCACGCGTCGCGAGTCGTCGGGGCTGAACTGCTCGACGTTGACGCCGTTGTGAAGCACGCGGTAGTCGGCGAGCGGAAGGGACCAGTACTCGGCGGCTTCGTGGGCGCAGAAATCCGAGACCGGCATAAGCAGGTCGAACGACTTCAGCGCTCGCCGGTACAACGCCTTCGCGACCCGGCGTTCGGAGCCTCGGTAGCGGAAGTAGTCGAATGTGAGGACCTTCGCGGCGGGTATCCCGGCGAGGCATAGCGCCGCCGTCGAGCTGTTGTGGACGTGGATGATGTCTGGGGCGAAATTCCTGATCCCGGAACGGGCCCGCAGCAGCAACTCGATGTCGCGCAGGGGGCGCCGCGTGCGGCACGCGACATCAAGAATCGGGACCTCCCGCGCCGGGCCCTCTGAGCGGGGCTCGTTTCCCTCTGGGGCGAGAGACACGATCAGGGCATCGTCGCCGCGATGCAGCTGGGCTGCTGCCAGCTCGACCATCCGCCGCTCGACCGCGCCGCCGAAGGAGTAGCCGACCGGCAACACGGCTGGTCCGATATGAGCGATTCTCACCTGGCCGCCTCTCGACCGGTCTGGTCGGACTCGCACTCTTCGATTGAGGTCGGCGACACCACCCACTGCGGCCCGAGAGTCAATCCAAGGTCGTCGAACTCCTCGTATCCCCGATCTTCCGGAGGCCTGAAGGGTTCGATCAGCGTCTTGACCAGGATTCGCAGATCGAGGCGGAACGACCACTCGTCGATATAGCGCACATCGAGGTCGAGCTTCTCCGAATAGGCCACGGACTTACGACCGCTGACCTGCGCCAAACCGGTGATTCCCGGACGAACTTCGTGGCGACGAGCGTGGTGGGGCGAGTATTTGTCAAGGTAGGCCTCGAGCAAGGGGCGGGGGCCAACGAGACTCATTCGTCCGCTGACGACATTGACGAGCTGCGGCAGTTCATCGAGGCTAGTCCTTTGCAAGAAGCGTCCCACCCGGGTCAACCGCAATTCGTCTGTCGTCCAAGGGTTCTCACCGGGTAACGCGGGACGCATCGTTCGAAACTTGTACATCGTGAACATCTCGCCGTGCCGTCCCGGCCGTTGCTGCCGGAAAACGACGGGAGAACCGGACGTACACCGAATCAGCAGCGCGATCATCGCGAGCACAGGCGCGAGCGAGATAAGAAGCGCCGCCGCCACCAACAGGTCGAAGCCTCGCTTCAGCTGTGAGCCCGGAGCGCACTCAGGAGACATGATTCGAGGCTCCCCGGTTAGGACGGGCGGAGAGGAACGCCCTAATAAGCGTATGCACTCTGTCGACCTGGGCAGGAGTAAGCGCGGATCCGCTCGGCAGGGCAAGGCCGGTTGCAAACAGCCGATCGGCGTCTCCCCGAAGGAACGCGGGGGCGCCGGCGAACACTGGCTGTTGGTGCATGGGCTTCCACAGCGGACGGTTCTCGACGTCCGCGGCAGTCAGCATCGCCGAGAGTTCTTCCGGCTTCCACTCCGCCGCTACCGAATCGACGAGAATCGCGGTCAGCCAGCAATTGTCCTCGGCGTCGCACTCCCTCTGAAAGATCTTCACGCCCTCGATGTCGGCGAAGATCTCGCTGTAGCCCTCCCGCAACCGCCGGCGGCGCGCGAGCATCTCCTCCAGTCGCTCCAACTGCGCGAGGCCAAGCGCGGCCAGGACGTTGCTCAACCGATAGTTGTATCCGATCTCGGTGTGTTCGTAGTGTGCAACCGGCTGCCTCGCCTGCGTACTGAGATACCTGATTCGCTCGGCGAACCGCTCGTCATCTGTAAGCAGTGCTCCGCCACCGCTGGTGGAGATCACTTTGTTGCCGTTGAAACTCAGGACCGCGGCGGTGCCGAATGCGCCGGCAGGGCGGCCGCCATGACCGGCACCAAGGGCCTCCGCGGCATCCGAAAGCAGGGGAACGCCTGCACTTTGGCAGATGTTCTCGATCTGACTGTAGTCCGCGCAATGCCCAAGCAGATCCACCGCAATCACTGCGGCGACGTGCCGACCTTCGCGTTGGAGTGACCGCAGTGCTTCCTCGAGGAGACCTGGATCCAGGTTGCCGAAGTGCGGATCGCAGTCCACGAAAACGGGTGTGGCCCCGGTGTAGACGACAGCATTCGCTGTCGCGGCGAACGTCATCGTGGGAACAACCACCACATCTTCTGGCCCGGCGCCTAGCTCGAGCAGTGCTAGATGCAATGCCGCGGTGCCGGAGCTCAGAGCCACCGCGTACCGCCGAGCGCATCGATCGGCAAGTGCTTCTTCGAACGCATCTACCATCGGCCCCAGCGGAGCGACCCAGCCGGAGCGCAGGGCGGCGACGCACAACTCTTCTTCTCGCACACCAACATCAGGAGCGGAGAGGTAAATGCGACCCATCACACCGCGTACCCGTGCGCTTCGACCGCCACGCCTGTGAGGCCGAGCTCGGGCGTCACGCGTTCCGTCAGCTCGACGGGTGGAGCAGTCACGAACAAGCTCGACGGGTGGAGCAGTCATCAGCTCGCCCTCGGATGCCATCCAACGCAGCGCAGAACTATGCTCCGTGAATCGGACCAAGCTCGCCTCGCCGTTGTGCAACGCCAGCGGGGGCACACTCACGTGCGACACGAGCGGATGTGACGGGCGGTAGTCGCTGACTTCTCCCGGCCCGAACAGCTCCTCATGCAGCTTCTCACCGGCGCGCAAACCCGTATAGATAATCTCGACGTCATTGCGTTGCGCCCGACAGATCAGAAGCCGCGCGACGTCGGCAATCTTCACCGGCGCCCCCATGTCCAGCACCAAAGCTTCACCGCCGTTCCCGATGGCGGCCGCTTGCAACACCAGTTGGCACGCCTCCGGAATGGTCATGAAGAACCGGGTGACGTCGGGATGAGTGACCGTGACAGGACCACCTTCCTCGATCTGCCGGGCGAACGCTTCCAGGACCGAGCCACGAGATCCGAGTACATTGCCGAAGCGAACGCTGAGAAATCGTCCCTCCACGCTACTCGCGACCGAGGCGGTGAGGCGTTCGGTCACTCGTTTACTGAATCCAAGAACGCTTATCGGATTTGCTGCTTTGTCTGTGGAGATATTGACAAACGTACTTACCCGCGCGTCGCGCGCCGCGCAAAGGACATTCCACGTGCCCACGACGTTGGTCATCCACGCCTCGAGCGGGTATTTCTCCAGAAGCGGTAGATGCTTGAGAGCCGCTGCGTGTATCACAACCTCAGGTCGGCACTGATCGAATATCCGCCGCATCGCGTGCGAATCGCGAATGTCGGCGAGGACTGTGTCGTCGTTGTCGAGCATCGCACGACCATAAATTGATAGTTGTGCAGCATGCAGGGCCGATTCGTCACGATCAAGCATGATCAGCGTTGCGGGGCCGAGCCGATGGATCTGACGGCACATTTCCGAGCCGATGGATCCACCCGCGCCGGTAACCAGGACACGGCGACCGGAGATTTCGGCGGCAATCGCGTCCTCGTCCAGGTGAGCCGGTGACCGACCGAGGAGATCATCGAGTTTCAGATCTCGCACGTCGCCGGCTGGCCGCGCGCTTCGCACCAGTGTCGCGACAGGTGGAACAATCAGCGCTCCGACACCCAGCAGCGCGGCTTGTGAAGATACATCCCTGATCAGTTCGGGATCCGGTTCGGCTATCGCGATGACCACCGCGTCCGCACCGAAACGCGTAACGACAGAAGCCAAATCACGTCTTGTCCCGCGTACTTGCACTCCGGCGACGTGCAAGTGGCGCTTACCTGGGTCGTCATCGAGCAAGGCGACGGCTTCAAACGGCATTCTGTCGTCCAGCTGCATCTGCCGCGCCAGGTTTTGGCCAGTACGACCGGCACCCAGGACGACAACCTTGCGGCGGCGCGTATCGCCATTCCGATGCCGGCGCGCCGATGTGCGAACGAGCCATCGAACAGCCAACATGCCACCCAGCGCGAATATTCCCGAGATCACCGGCACGCTCCGCGGCACGGGGTAGGACGTCGTCAAGATGACGGTCGCCACCAGCAGCATGGACGAGACCGCAGCGACCGTCGCCAACGCCACGCATTCCTCGAAACTCGCGACGATGTAACGGCGTCGGTAGATTCCCTTTGCGCTGCCGACGGCACCGATCAGTATTGCGGCAGCTGCCGCAACGATTGCCGTCGGACCAACCTTTATCTGTTCGAGTTCGAAGTCGTATCGCGCCCAGGTTGCAACCCACACCGCTATGAACCACATGGCGGTATCCGCCACCCACCACGGTGATGTGGACATGCCGTGCGCCGTCCCGACTGTGGGCCGGTAGCGCTTCATGAGGCCCCTATCATCGGTTTGTCGTAGACCGGCAGCTGGATTTGCAACGATCGTTGGCGCGGTCCTCGTACGAAACATCGGGCTCCGATCACGCACCGACTAGTACGGACGGCTCGGGCTCGAGAGTGGCGCGCAGCCAGCGGGTTGTGCGCTGGATGCCCTCAGCAAGGTCTGTGGTGGGCTTCCATCCAAGTTCCTTCTCGGCTTTGGTGACGTTCAAGGCGATGGCATGCAACTCATCGCCGCGGTCCATGTCGAAGCTGGGCGGTGACACCCCGTCCAGGGCAGCAGAAATCAGGCCTTGTACCTCTGTGACGGTTGTGCGCTGTCCGGTGCCGACGTTGTATGTCCCCGTCGTGTCGATGGGGGCACAACCGGCGCGCACAAAGGCTTCGACGACGTCGTCGACATAGACAAAGTCATGGGCCGAAGCACCGACCCCGTTCACGGCAAACGGCTGACCAGTGATTATGGCGCTGCCGAGAGCTGTGATCACACCAGCCGCGCCGCGCGGATTCTGGCGCGGTCCGTAAACGTTGGCTAACGCGAGGCAGATCGGCGAGAGACCATACATTTCGGCATAGGC
Source organism: uncultured Actinomycetota bacterium (assembly GCA_963737385.1). GTDB lineage: Bacteria > Actinomycetota > Actinomycetes > Mycobacteriales > Mycobacteriaceae > Mycobacterium. Next base: position 546,726 of record CAVTSZ010000057.1, on the reverse strand, counting down.
GCGCAGATACATCTCCCCGGCCAGCTTGGCCACCGCATACGGCGAGAGCGGGTCGAGCCAGGTGTTTTCGTCCACCGGCAGGCAGGTCGGTGCTCCGTAGCGCGATTCGCCTGAAGCGGCATAGACAATTCGTGGAACGCCCATTCGCCGACTGGCTTCACACAGATTTATGGTGCCGAGCACATTGCTGCGGGCGTCGAATTGAGGGTCGGACACCGAGGCGGCGGGGTCCACCTGCGCGGCAAGATGGAAGATGACGTTGGGGTTGGTGCCCGCCACGATGTCCGTCAGCTCGGGCGCCTGTATGTCGGTGCGCAAGAAGGTAAACCGGCGCGGGCTCAGCGCGTTGTAGCTGAGCGCATACTCGAGGTTGCTCATGACGCCCGTGCTGAGGTTGTCGACTCCGACCACCTGGTGGCCGTCCGTCAGGAGACGGTCGACCAGAGTAGATCCAATAAACCCGGCGGCGCCGGTGACCAGGATTCGCATTATCAGCGGTCACCTGATTCGACGAGGACATCGAGCCGATCGTCAGCGCAACCGACGTCGGGGGCGATGAAGTCCTTGTGCCCAGTTGGCGAGCCGGCTGGGCCGGGTGATGTCCACCGGCCCAGCCGACGGTGAACCGTGCCTGAGGCGCACCAATCGGAGTTGCCCAGTGGGCTCACGACCATCCCCCTTCCCGTAGTGCGACAACCTTGTGCGTAAGGACGATCGCCTGTCGCAAAGATTGTGATAGTCGCTATAACTCGCTCTCGGGCTGTGTATCACCCCCGTGATGTGGAAAATCTAGCACCGGTGGACGGCACGAGCAAGCATCACAGCGAATTTTATCAAAATCGACCAGACAACCGAGCGCACGTCGACTCACGACTTTGCCCACCTACGCTACAGCCGCCAGGTTGCCTAGTTCAGGCGCATAATTGCTCAGCACCCCTTGTGAGCTGATCTAGCTATTTCGGCTCGGCTGGGCGGCGTGTCCCCGGGGTTCCTCAGCAATGAATTTCGGGGGCGCCGCTCGACGCGGAGCTTCTTCTCATTACAAATATCACCGATTTGTAATACGGCGTCGCGTTGAGGGTGATGGCAAATCTCGTCAGCTGAACCGCCAGGGATTGCTCTTCTGGCCTCCGTTTCCGCGCGGCGGGCCCAGCCGTTGCTGAGGCCCCAATATTGACGCGAGTGTCGCACGTAGCAGGAAAAACACGCTGAGATGACACGGTTAATCCAAGAAACGAACCGCGATTTCATCGAGTCAAGTCGTAGCAAACTGCCGGCGCGGATACAGGTTCGTCTCTCCAAGCACCGGATGTGGCCGCCGCCTCACCTCACGACCGCGCCCGCGGCTTACACGGATTCGTAGTGCGCCCAAGTCGGCCATCGCGCTTGGGCTACGCCTCGGCGCGTTTGAGCGTCGGCGCCCGCCGCAGCCATGACTGCCACCAATGAGATCGGGTAGATGATGTTCGGTCTCGCGTGAGACTTAGCCCAGGATCAGCCCCGATGTGGGCACGCCGGTGCCGGCTGTGACGAGTACGTGCTCCACATCAGGCACCTGATTGATCGACGTTCCCCGTAGCTGCCGCACGCCTTCCGCGATGCCGTTCATACCGTGGATATACGCCTCGCCGAGTTGTCCGCCGTGGGTGTTGATCGGCAGTCTGCCGCCGATCTCGATTGCGCCGTCCGCGATGTAGTCCTTGGCCTCGCCCTGCCCACAGAAACCCAACTCCTCCAGCTGAATCAGCGTGAACGGGGTGAAGTGGTCATACAGGATCGCGGTCTGGATATCGGTCGGCTTGAGCCCCGACTGGTGCCACAGCTGCCTGCCCACCAGACCCATCTCGGGCAGGCCCAGTTCTGGCCGGTAGTAGCTGACCATCGAATACTGGTCCGGGCTGGAACCCTGCGACGCCGCCTCGATGATCGCGGGCCGGTGCTTGAGATCCTTTGCGCGCTCCGCCGACGTCACGACGAGTGCCACACCGCCATCGGTCTCCTGACAGCAGTCCAGCAGCCGCAGCGGCTCGGCGATCCACCGCGAATTCTGGTGGTCCTCGATCGTGATCGGCTTCTCGTAGAAGTACGCCTTCGGGTTCTTGGCGGCGTGCTTGCGGTCGGCCACCGAGATCGCGCCGAAGTCCCTGCTCGTCGCCCCCGACAGATGCATGTACCGCTGGGCGATCATCGCGACCTGCGCGGCCGGCGTGGACAGGCCGTGTGGATACGAGAATGAGTTGTCGACGCCGGTCGAGTCTGCATTTTCCACCAGCCGCATCTGGACCTGGCCGAACCGTACCCCGGAGCGCTCGTTGAAAGCCCGGTATGCAACAACGCAATCCGCGACACCAGTCGCCACCGCGATCGCCGCCTGCTGGATCGTCGCGCACGCCGCGCCGCCGCCGTGGTGGATCTTGGAGAAGAATTTCAGCTCCCCGATACCCGTGGCGCGCGCGATGGCGACCTCGGTGTTGGAGTCCATCGTGAAGGTGACCATGCCGTCGACATCGCCGGGTGTCAGACCCGCGTCGTCGAGCGCGTCCAGAACGGCCTCGGAGGCGAGCCGAAGCTCGCTGCGGCCGGAGTTCTTGGAGAAGTCGGTGGCACCGATCCCGACGATCGCCGCCTTCCCGGTCAGTTCACCCGGCATCAGGCGGCTCCAATAGTCAGGGTCGCGCTGGCGATCACGTGGTCGCCGAGGCTGTTACTGCCAACGACTTTCAGCGAGACCACGCCGGCCTCAATCGCGGTCACCTCACCGGAGAAAGTCACCGTGTCGTAGGCGTACCACGGCACGCCCAGACGCAGCGAGATCGACTTGATCACCGCGTTCGGTCCCGCCCAGTCGGTGATGTAGCGCTGCACCAAACCGGTGTCGGTGAGGATGTTGACGAAGATGTCCTTGGAACCCTTGGCCTGCGCCTTATCCCTGTCGTGGTGGACATCCTGGTAGTCGCGGGTGGCGATCGCCGTCGACACGATGAACGTCGGGTCGCCGTACAGCGACAGCTCGGGGAGTTTGGTGCCCACTTCCACTGTCGGCGCGCTCATGCGTCGGGCTCCCATGCATACAGCGTCCAGGCTGGGCCGGAATCCCCGTCGGGGAAGTCGATATACATTGCGCGAACAGGCATTCCGATCTCCACGGTCGCGGGATCGGTGTTGCGAAGCTCACCGAGCATCCGCACTCCCTCTTCGAGTTCGACAAGCGCGATGACGAACGGCAGCGTGCGGCCCGGCACCTTCGGGGCGTGGTGCACCACGAAGCTGAACACCGTGCCCTTGCCAGACGCGACGACGATAGTCGATCGGCGCCTCTTTGTCGAGCCACAGTGCAGGTACCGGGGGGTGCTGCAGGCTGCCGTCGGCCCGCTTCTGGATGCGCAGCTCGTGTGCGTTGACGCCGTCCCAGAAGAACTTCGTATCCCGTGACGACGCGGGCCGCATCATGGAATCCGCGTCCAGATCGTCGGGAACGGGCGCGGCTGCCGGCTGGTCGGCCTCCGCGGGCCTGAACTTCATGATGCGCCACATCATCTCGGCCACGGTGTCTTCTACGTCATCACCGACTGTCCAGGAGATCTTCTGAGTGATGAAGAAGCCTTCGCCGAGGGCCGTCCGCTTCGGGCCCGACGACGTCGGTCAACTCGGCCGCGACGCTGACCTCCTCGCCGGGGCGTAGATACCGGTGGTAGGTCTGCTCGCAGTTGGTCGCGACGACGCCGATATAGCCTGCCTCGTCGAACAATTCGAGGATCTTGCCCAGCGGATCATCGTCCGGGCGCACCCCGCCGAGGCCCATCATCGTCCACACCTGGATCATCGCCGGCGGGGCGACGGTGCCGGGGTGTCCTGCCGCCATGGCCGCCTGCTCGTCGACGTAAATCGGGTTCTTGTCGCCCATCGCGTCGAGCCAGTGGTCGATCATCGGCTGGTTCACCGGGTGTCGGGCGGTGCGGGGCTTGCTCTTTCCTTCGGCCTTGACCCGCTCGGCCGCGGCCTTGATGTCGTCAATGCCACTCACCGCGGAACCCTCGGAACCTTCAGCCCCGCTGCGGCGATCATCTCCCGCATCACCTCGTTGACACCTCCGCCGAACGTGATCACCAGATTGCGCTTGGTCTGCCAGTCCAACCACTCCAGCAGTTCGGCGGTGTCCGCATCGGCCGGGTTGCCGTACTTGCCGACGATCTCCTCGGCAAGCCGTCCGGCGTACTGGATCCGTTCGGTGCCGAACACCTTCGTCGCGGCCGCGTCGGCGACGTCGATGGTCTCGCCGGACGCCGCGACCTGCCAGTTGAGCAGTTCGTTGATCCGCCACATCGCCTTCAGCTCACCGAGCGAGCGCTTGACGTCGTCATGGTCCAGCGGAGTGTCGCCATTACTTCCGGGCTTGGACGCCCACGAGTGCACCCGGTCGTAGAGGGAGGCGAAACGACCTGCCGGGCCTAGCATCACGCGCTCGTTGTTGAGCTGTGTCGTGATCAGCCGCCAGCCGCCGTTCTCCTCGCCGACCAGCATATCGGCGGGAACGCGGACGTCGTTGTAATACGTGGCGTTCGTGTGGTGCGCGCCGTCGGACAGGATCATCGGAGTCCAGGAGTATCCGGGATCCTTGGTGTCGACGATGAGCATCGAAATACCCTTGTGCTTGGCGGCTTCCGGATCCGTGCGGCATGCCAGCCAGACGTAGTCGGCGTCGTGACCGCCGGTGGTGAACACCTTCTGACCGTTGACGATGTATTCGTCACCGTGACGAACCGCGCTGGTGCGCAAGGCCGCGAGGTCGGTGCCCGCCTCCGGCTCGGTGTAGCCGATCGCGAAGTGCACGTCACCGGCCAGGATGCCGGGCAGGAACTTCTTCTTCTGCAGTTCGGTGCCGTACGCCTGCAACGTCGGCCCCACGGTCTGCAGCGTGACGGCGGGCAGTGGGACGTCGGCGCGGTGCGCTTCGTTGACGAAGATCGACTGCTCGATCGGGCCGAAACCGTGCCCGCCGAACTCCTTCGGCCAGCCGACTCCGAGCTTGCCGTCCGAACCCATGCGCTTGATCACCGCGCGGTAGGCCTTGCCGTGGCGGTCGGCCTCCATCTCCTTGTACTCGTCGGAGGAGATGAGATTCGAGAAGTACTGCCGCAGTTCGGCTTGCAGCTGCCGCTGCTGCGGGGTCAGTTCGATGTACATTTACGCTCCCACCAGATCAAGACGGTGCGCTGGCCCACCGATGAGTCGGCTGAGGTCCTTGATCGTCGAGTAGTAGCGGTCCATCGGGTAGGTGATGTCCATGCCCATGCCGCCGTGCAGGTGATGGCAGAGCTGCATCACCGGGGGTGCCTGCGAGGCCAGCCAATAGCCGAGAACGTCGAGGTCGTCATCGGCGTCGAGCCCCTCCGACAATCGCCACACCACCGAAGTCGCCACGAGTGTCAGTGTGCGAGAGGCGATGTAGACCTCCGCGAGCTGTGCGGCCACGGTCTGGAACGTCGACAGCGGCTTGCCGAACTGCTCGCGCGTCGCGACGTAATCCGCGGTCAGACGCAACGCGCCGGCGACGAGGCCGGAGGCGAATGCGCCGATTGCGGCAAGGGCCAACTGGTTGACGCGATGCGGCTGCGCGCCGTCGAGAACAGCGTCGACCTCGGCATCGGTGAACGTCACCGAGTATTCGTCGCCATGATTGGAGGTCGGGGTCTTGGTGACCTGCACGCCGCCGGCCTTCGGGGAGATCACGACGACCGCACTGTCGGCGGTCACGACGAGCCAATCCGCTTGCTCCGCATAGGGAACCGCGACCTTGGTGCCGTTGAGCCTGCCGCCGCTGAACGTGGTCGACGGGCGCTCCGGAAGCGGTGCGCCCGGTTCGTTGAGAGCGGCGGTCAACACCGACCCCTTGGCCACGCCGGCGAGATAGCGGTCCTGCTGCTCGTCGGAGGCCAGGTCGAGCAGCGGAAGCAGCCCGAAACCGAGCGTCGCCAACGCGGGGCTGACGGTGCCGTGCCGACCGATCTCGGTCAGCGCCGTGGCCACCTCGGGTAGGCCGAGGCCGTCGCCGCCGAGCCGTTCGGGAACGCCGAACGCGGCGATCCCGCCGTCGACCAGCGCATCCCAACTGTTGTCCCGCCCGAGCGCCGACGTCACCACATCGGCGACAGCCTGCTGCCCTTCGTCTGGACTGAAGTCCACCCGAATCCTCCTCGATTCGATTGCGCGCTAGGCGCGCGGCGATTCTGGGAAGTCTGAGCTACTTCGCTGCCGCGCCGGTGTAGTCGACTTGCCAGTGCTTGATGCCGTTGAGCCATCCCGACCGTAGCCGCTCGGGCTCGCTAACAGACTTGAGATCGGGCATGTGGTCGGCGACCGCGTTGAAGATGAGGTTGATGGTCATCCGCGCCAGGTTCGCACCGATGCAGTAGTGGGCGCCGGTGCCGCCGAAGCCGACGTGCGGGTTCGGATCGCGCAGGATATTGAATGTGTGCGGGCTCTTCGAAGACCTCTTCGTCGAAGTTGGCCGAGCGGTAGGACATCACCGCGCGCTGGCCCTTCTTGATGGTCACCCCGCCCAGCTCGACGTCCTCGTGGGCGGTGCGCTGGAACGCCGACACCGGTGTGGCCCAACGGATGATCTCGTCGGCCGTGGTCGACGGGCGCTCCTTCTTGAAGAGCTCCCACTGGTCCGGGTTCTGCGAGAACGCGATCATGCCGTGGGTGATCGAGTTGCGGGTGGTCTCGTTGCCCGCCACCGCGAGCATGATCACGAAGAAGCCGAACTCGTCGTCGGAGAGCTTCTCCCCGTCGATGTCGGCCTCGATCAGCGTCGTGACGATGTCGTCGGTCGGGTTCTTGCCCCGCTCGTCGGCCATGGCCATCGCGTACATGATGAGTTCCATCGACGACTGCGCCGGGTCGACGTCGGCGAACTCGGGATCCTCGCCGCCGGTCATCTCGTTGGACCAGCGGAACAGCTTGTCGCGGTCGTCCTGGGGAACCCCGAGCAGTCCGGCGATGGCCTGCAGCGGCAGTTCGCACGACACCTGCTCGACGAAGTCGCCGCCGCCCTCGGCCGCGGCGGTCTTGGCGATGTTCTGCGCGCGCTGCGCGAGCTCCTCCTCCAGCCGTCCGATGGCGCGGGGAGTGAAGCCGCGCGAGATGATCTTGCGCAGCCGGGTGTGGTGCGGCGCGTCCATGTTGAGCATGACGTTGCGCTGCAACTCGACCGACTCGCGCGTCATCTCCTTCGGCCAGGTCGGGATCGCGCCGTTCTGCCAGCTGGAGAAGACGTCGCTGCGCCGCGACACCTCCTTGACGTCGGCGTGCTTGGTGACGAGCCAATAGCCGTGGTCTTCGAAGCCGCCGCAGCCGTCGGGCACGTCGACCCAGTGGACGGGCTCCGCCTTGCGGAGCTCGGCGAGCTCGTCGACCGGCAACCCGGCGAGGTTGACGTCGGGGTCGAGGAAGTCGAAATCGGCCGGAATGTTGGGGGGTGCCATGTAGGTGCGCTCCTCAATTGCAACGTGTTCTAGTGCCAGTAAAACATGCCTTCTGCGCAGATAAAAGGCAGATCATCATCCTTGCTTGTCAGAGTAATGGAACGTGTTCTAGCCTGGCGGGATGGGTAACCCTGTCATCGTCGAAGCCACCCGCAGCCCCATCGGCAAGCGAAACGGATGGCTGTCCGGCCTACATGCGACCGACCTGTTGGGCGCGACGCAGAAGGCGCTAGTGGAGAAGGCCGGCATCGACGCCGGCGACGTCGAGCAGCTGATCGGCGGCTGCGTCACGCAGTACGCGCGAACAGTCCAACAACATCACGCGGACCGCGCTGGCTGACCGCCGGCCTGCCCGAGCAGGCCGGCGCCACGACCGTCGACTGCCAGTGCGGCAGCGGACAGCAGGCCAACCACCTGATCGCCGGCCTGATCGCCGCGGGCGCCATCGACATCGGCATCGCCTGCGGTATCGAGGCGATGAGCCGCGTCGGCCTGGGCGCCAACGCGGGCCCGGACCGCAACTGGCGCGCCGAGTCGTGGGACATCGACCTGCCCGATCAGTTCACCGCCGCAGAGCGAATCGCCAAGCGCCGCGGCATCACTCGCGAGGACCTCGACCACTGGGGCTTCGAATCACAGCGCAAGGCCAAGCAGGCCTGGGCCGAGAACCGCTTCGAGCGTGAGATCAGCGGCATCGAGGCACCCGTGCTCGACGATCAGAAGCAACCGACCAGCGAGCGTCAGATCGTCACCCGCGACCAGGGTCTGCGCGACACCACCCTGGAAGGCCTGGCCGGGCTGAAGCCCGTGCTCGAGGGCGGCACGCACACCGCGGGCACTTCCTCGCAGATCTCCGACGGCGCCGCGGCGGTGCTCTGGATGGACGAAGACAAGGCGCGCGCACTGGGTCTGAGGCCGCGGGCGCGGATCGTCAGCCAGGCACTGGTCGGCGCTGAGCCGTACTACCACCTCGACGGTCCGGTGCAGTCCACGGCGAAGGTGCTCGAGAAGGCCGGGATGAAGATGGGCGACATCGACATCACCGAGATCAACGAGGCCTTCGCGTCGGTCGTGTTGTCGTGGGCGCGGGTGCACAACCCGGACATGGACAAGGTCAACGTCAACGGCGGCGCGATCGCGCTCGGTCACCCGGTCGGCAGCACCGGCAGCCGGCTGATCACCACCGCACTGCACGAGTTGGAGCGCACGGACCAGAGCACCGCGCTGATCACCATGTGCGCCGGCGGCGCGCTGTCCACCGGCACGATCATCGAGCGGATCTGATGTCCGCGACCCGTCCTTACCGAAGCCGAGCGCATCGCTGCCGCGCAGGCCTACATCGACGCGCTGGTCTCCCACGATGCAGACAAGGTTCCGTTCGCCCCCGGGTGTACCCGCATCGAGGTGGGGCTCAAGACCGGTTTCTCGGGAAATCACCTGCGCCGCAGCCTGACCAATGGACCGCAGTACAAGGTCATCCGCGCCACCAGCGTGCCGGAGTTCACCGTGGACGGCGACGAGGTGCGCGCGCGCTTCGACCTGGAGACCAAGCCGTCACTCGCCGGTCGGCGCGTCGGTGCCCACATCGACGAGACGTTCCTCATCCCGGTGGCCGACGGCCAGATCCATCACATCCGCGCGAGTATTCGACCCGTTTCTCACGAAGTCCTAGGATCGGGCCATGCCAAAGTCTCGCCCTCGCTTCGTGGACACGAAGTACGCGGACTTCTTCATCAAATGGATGTCGCGCTAGAACGCCTGGTTATAGAAGGTCTCCTGCGGCAAATTCGGGGCCACGTTTCAGAAGGCTCCCGTCGTGTTGCTGACCACAACCGGCCGCAAGACCGGCCAGCCACGAGTCAGTCCGCTGCTGTACCTGCGAGACGGCAACATGCCCATCACGTCGCAGTGGGTTTCCCGACGACCACAGCGGAGTTGTGACCACCCATCCCCATGGAGGTCTTCAACGTGATGCCGCCGTCGAAGTCGCTCAAGCCGTTGAGCAGTTGCGGGTGCGCGGTGGCGACTATGCGCGCAGCGGGCACCACTTTGTGCTCGTAGGCCAGCAGGCCTGCCGCCAACTCGACCGCACCGGCACTGGCGATGCAGTGCCCTACAAGCGGTTTGAGCGCATAGATCTTGGGGCCAGCACCGGGGAACAGCCGGTCGAGAATGTCAATCTCGGCGGCGTTGCACTGCGCCGTACCTGTTCCGTGAGCGTTGAAGTAGGCCACGTCGCCCGGTTCGACCCCGGCATCGGCGAGCGCCTCTGCTACACAGCGAATCACTTCGGTGTGACGTGGGTCCATGCTGGTCGCATGGTACCCGTCGCTGGTCATGGCGCCACCGAGCAGATGTGCGTAGCCGCCCACAGGCCGCGACGCCAGCACGAGTCCGACAGCCGCCTCACCTGGCGGGAAGCCCTTACCGCCGTCCTGGAATGGCCGACACGCCTCAAGAGGCTCAACGTCGACGGCGGCCGCTCCCATCCGGGTGAAGCCTGCGACTACCTCAGGGGTGAACGAAAGGTCTGCCGCAACCACGACTACGTCCTCAACCTTCCCGGAATCGACCCACTGCTTGGCCACGAGCAGAGCGTTGTTGGCTGACGAACAGCTGGCCGAGACCATGAGCGAAGGCCCGTGCAAGCCGAACTCCTTCATCAGCATCGCCGCCGGCGTGGACGGCAAAACGCGAACAAAGTCGCGTGAGCGCCGGGAACGTCCCGAGCTGACCTCCCGCCATCCGTACATGTCGTTGAACCAGCCGACGTGGACCATCCCGACCGGTCCGGCCGGTGCCCAGCCGCGAGCGCGGGCGTCATTGATGGCCTCTCGACCCGCGGCCAGGAATGCGCGCCCAAACAGACCCTCACCATCGGCGGGATCACCGCCCTCGGGCACGAGGGCCAGCCAGGCAGACTCCTGGCCATCCTCGCCGTAGCCGCCCATGAGCCGGGCGGCCGGTTTGCCGCTGCACAAGCCGTCCCAGAGGGACTGCGTGCCCCATCCATATCCCGACACGGCGCCGATACCACTGATTGCAATACCGTGGGTCATCATGCTGTCTTTCACTCCTTGTTGGACGGCGTGATGAGACCGATGATCGAACAACGTCAATGAAGTTCGTCTCTCCCCGCAACACGACCAGTGCTAACCACCACTGGGGCCACCGCTCGCAAACTCTGGCAGTTTAGCCAGCGTGTTCCCCTCGCGCTTAGCCCCCCGGTGGGCTGCACAAGAATCTACCACCCGCGAATGACGCCGTGCAATGGATTCGGGCAAATATCCACGGTCATGGCGACGCACCATGACCAACCGTAACGTGGCTTATCAATTCCTCATGCACCAGCGCTCGATAGTTAATCTGCATGTAGTTATCCGGCAACAATAGGCCGCTGCACGTGCCCTAGCGCGCGAGCATTACCACAAGGGACCGCGCGGCGACCTGTCAAGCCAGCAATTAATTGCGATGCGCGGACGCCGGCCTCAAACTTTGGTACAACAGCCCGCACGCATACTGTGCTGATCCTTTTGACGATGTATCGCCACACTTAGACTGGCAAAGCCAGGTTCCAGCGCACTCGACAACATGACAGTTCCACGCGCGCACCGCAGGCCATACCCCCCGAGGAATTGTGCCGCGCAGGTGCAAGCGAATTCGTCGGGAACGAACACGGCGCCGTTCTTCCGCTGAGCCCAGAATCAACCCCGACGTCGGCACCCCGATTACCGGCCGAGAAAGGGGTGTACCCGCATCGAGGTCGGCCTCAAGACCGGTTTCTCGGGAAATCACCTGCGCCGCAGCCTGACCAACGGACCTCAGTACCAGGTCATCCGCGCTACCACCGTGCCCGAGTTCACCGTCGACGGCGACGAGACCTTTCTCATTCCCGCGAGCGACGGAAAGATCCACCACATCCGGGCGAACATCGACCCTTCCTGATCGCTCCCTAGGATCGAGCCATGCCGAAATCGCGCCCCCGCTTCATGGACACGAAGTACTCCGACGTCTTCATCAAGTGGATGTCGAAGATCAACACCTTCATGTACCGCCGCAGCGGCGGCGAAGGCCTCGGCAGCAATTTCCAGGGCATCCCGGTGGCGCTGCTGACGACGACCGGCCGCAAGACCGGAGAGCCGCGGGTCAGCCCGCTGTATTTCCACCGCGACGGCGACACCGTGGTGGTCGCCGCGTCGAAGGGCGGCAGCGACAAGCACCCGATGTGGTACCTGAACCTCAAGGCGAATCCGAAGGTCCAGGTGCAGATCAAGAAAGAGGTCCTCGATCTCACCGCGCGTGACGCCACGGACGACGAACGCGCCGAGTACTGGCCGAAGCTGGTCGAGATGTATCCGACGTATGAGGACTACCAATCCTGGACCGACCGCGTGATCCCGCTCGTGATTTGCGAACCGTGACAAGCACTTACGATCTGCACTTCTATTTCGACCCGGTGTGCCCGTTCGCCTGGATGACAAGCAAGTGGGTCCGCATGGTCGCCGAGCAACGGGACTACCGGGTGGACTGGCGGTTCATCTCACTGCGGATCCTCAACGCCGACGTCGACTACGCGACGCACTTCCCCGCGTACTACGAGGAGGGCCACACGGCGGGTCTGAAGCTGCTCCGCGTCGCTGCGAAGGTGCGCGCCCAGCACGGGCGCGACGCGGTCGGACCGCTGTACGCGGCGATTGGCGACCGTCTGTTCGACACCCGCCGCGAGAAGAGCCTCGCCGCCGCCGAGCAAGCTGCACGACAGCTCGTCGAATCCGCGTTGGCCGACGCCAACCTGCCCGCCGACCTTGCCGATGCACTGGACGATGCGGCGTTCGACGACGAGATCCGCGGCGAGACCGACGAGGCGCTCACCCTGACCGGCCGCGATGTCGGCACGCCGATCCTGCACTTCCAACCGCCCACCGGGACGGCGTTTTTCGGCCCGGTGATCAGCAGGCTGCCATCGGCCCACGACGCCGTCGCCCTGTGGGATCACGTCATCGCTCTGGCGGCGTTCCCCGGCTTCGCCGAGGTCAAGCGCAGCCTGCGCGAACGTCCCCAACTCGTCGCGTTCGGCGTCGACCCCGAATCGGCCGGTATCGAAGAGGACTGGCACGGCGGTAGTCGTCGCACCAAGAAGTAGTGTTTGTGCACCCCGCTCAACGGCAAGTCACGGTGGATGGCAGGCACGATCCGCAACTCAAGACCGCTCCGGCTGGCGATGAAGTACTTCGCGCGCGTCCACATCTGGGCCTATCAGCGCACGAACGGTCGCGTCGGCGCGAGGCTGCTCTGGTTTCCGGCGGCACTGGTGACCACGACCGGCCGCAAGACCGGACGGCCGCGCACCACACCGACCCTGTATCTGGGTGACGGCGACCGGGTGGTTCTGCCGGCATCGTTCGGCGGACGTGACGCCGACCCGGGTTGGTACCGCAATCTCAAGTCCAATCCCGAGGTGCACGTCCAGATCCGTGGCGAGCATCTCGATCTGATGGCCCGCGACGCGACCGACGACGAACGAAAGCGCTACTGGCCCAAGCTGATCAGGATGTACCCGCCGTATCGGGGATACCGTCAGGCGGCTGATCGGAAGATTCCGTTGGTGGTCTGCGAGCCATGACGAGGTTCACCGCCGCCGCCACCGCCAACAGGCCTGCCCCGACGGCGATCGTCACCGGGTTGAGGTAGAGCAGCAACGCCGCAGCAGGCACGCACAGCACGCGTTCGGGCCATCCTGCCCGCCTGAACATCCAGCCGCCCGTGACGACGGCCAGCGCGGCGACCGCCAGTGCACCGATCGCGCCCGTCCACACCATGTCGAAGAACGACCGCAACCCGAGCAGACCCTCCCCGTTGTCGGTCAGCACGAATGCGAACGGCACCAGGAATGCGGGCAGCGTGTACTTCCACGTCTGCATCATCGTGGGGATCACCCGCCCGCCGGTGATCGCCGAGGCCGCGACCGCGGCCAGCGCGGTCGGCGGCGTCACCTCGGAGAGCACCGCGAAGTAGAAGACGAACATCGCCACTGCGGGCGCGGCAACACCGAGGTCCTGCAGCGCGGGCCCGACGATGACCCAACTGATCACGAACGACGCGGTGACCGGCACCGCGAGCCCGAGCACCGAGACCGCCAACGCGGCGAATATCGCGGTGAAAATCAATACGACCGTGGGGTTTTCAGAGATGAATCGGGCGGTGTTGACGAGGATGGAGTTGAGCTGCAGACCAAGTCCGGTGCGGGTGATCATCGCCGCGACGACACCCGCCGCCGCGCATACCGCCGCCACGGACAGCACCCCTCGCACGCCGGTGGCCAGCGCGCCGTAGAGCTTCGCCGGGGTGAGGCGGTGCTCGCGGTCCAGGTACGACAGCGCGATCTGAACGGCGATGGCGTAGACCACCGCGCGCATCGCCGACACATCCATGGCCAGGAACACGACGATCATCGCCAGCGAGATCAGGTGGTAGCCGAATCTGCCGAGCAGGCGCCAGAACGACTCCGCGTGGACGTCGACGTCACGCGTACCGTAGCGGCGGGCGTCGATCTCGACGGCGAGCAGGATGCCCAGGTAGTACAGGATGGTCGGCACGACCGCCCAGACGAGGACGGTCAGGTAGGGCACCCCGAGGTATTCGGCGATGATGAACGCCGCTGCCCCCAGCGTCGGCGGCGACAGGATCGCTCCGATTCCGGCCGCCGCCAGCATCCCGCCCGCGTTTTCGCTCGGGTAACCGGCGCGGCGCAACACCGGCCAGGTCACCGACCCCAGGCTGACCGTCGTCGCGGTCCCCGACCCCGACACGCTGCCCATGAGGAAACCGGCCAGCGTTACGGTCCGGCCCGGCGCGGCGCGCGAGCGACGGAACGCGGAGAAGGACAGATCGATGAAGAACTTGCTGGCGCCCGACGCGTCCAGCACCGCCCCGTAAATGGTGAACAACACGATGTAGGTCGCCGCGACATCCAACGGCACCCCGTACAGGCCCGTCGACTGCATGAACGACGCGCTGATGATCTGGATCCAGTCCACGCCGGCGTGCGCGATCGCCGCGCCCTGGGGGAGGTAGCCGCCGTAGTACGCGTAGCCGAGCGCGAGTACGCACACGATCGGCAGCGCCGCACCCGTCGTTCGCCGGCAGGCCTCCAGAACGAGCAGTACGACGATCGACCCGACGATGACGTCGACAACGGCAGGTGTGCTCTGCCGACTGAGGAAATCGTCGAATCCCCCACCGCCGTCACCGATTTGGAACGGCAGCACGGGATACAGGCAGGCCACCAGCGCCACCAGCGCCAGCAGCCAGTCGAGCGGCGTCGGATTCTGCCGTAGGACCTCAGAATCTTCGCGGGCCTTCGACTCCGAGTTTGTCTCGGCCTTCCGGCGGCGAAGCCGGATACCGGATCGATAGCACAACAGGGTCAGCGGAAGCACCGCCGCCAGGAACAGGATCAGCGAGACCTGGTTGCCCTGCGCGAGCGGAAAGAACACCTGATACAGCGCGAACAGACCGATCAGGACGCACCCCACGGTCACCAGGTGGTGCACCCAGCCGGTCAGCTGCCGGGCCGGTTTCTCGTCCTCGTAGGCGGTAGTTTGTCCCGTCGCTACACCTCCGGCCGCTGCGGGCCGGTCCTCCTCGACTTCGCGCTTCCTCAGTTGGCCGCGCCGAGTTCGTCCAGAGCCCGCTTGGCGCCGGGGTGCAGCGGCACGGGGCTGGTCTGCCGGGCGGTGTCCAGTGAGATGCCGTCGGCCGCCTTGTTGACCTTGACCAGATCGGACTTGTGGTCGAACAGCGCCTTGGTCAGCGCACAGGCGGTGTTGCCGTCCATGTCGTCTTTGACCAGAAGCAGATTGGGCACCACGACGGTCGGCACGTCCGCGGGACTCTGGTAGGTGCTCGCCGGGATGACGCCTTCCTCGTAGATCGGGTTGATCTCCTGGAGCTTCGGCAGGGTGTCGGTGACGTCGAGGAACTTGACGTTGTCGCGCTGGCTGACGAACAGGTCGGTGATTCCGCCGGTCGGCAGACCGCCCGACCAGAACATGGCATCGATCGAGCCGTCCTTCATGCCCTCGACAGTCTTACCGAGTTCGGTGCGCTGGGCCTGGACGTCCTTGCTCGGGTCGAGCCCTGCGGCCTCCAACATGCGGTTGGCGATGACCTCGGTTCCGGAGTTCGGCGATCCGGTGGACACCCGCTTGCCTCGCATGTCGGCGATCGAGTTGATGCCCGCGTCGCTGCGGGCGATCACCTGGGTGTAGTTGGGATACAGCCGAGTCAGCGCAGCGATGGGCTGCTTCCCGTCGAACGACGCCATGCCGTTGACCGCGTCCGCGGCGGTGTCGGCCAGCGAGAACGCCACCTGGTGGGTGCCCGCCACCAGCTGCTGGATGTTCTGCAGCGAGGCCGACGTCTCGGCGGCGGTCGCCTTGAGCTTGCCGCCGGTCTGTTGGTTGATCGCCTCGGCGTAGGCGCCGCCGAGCGCGTAGTAGACCCCGGTCGTGTTGCCCGTCGCGATGCTCAGCCTGGCATCGGCCGTGACTTCGCACGACGTCGGCTCCGCGGCCGTCGCCCCGTCGTCGCCGCCACGCTGACCGCCACAACCGGCCAACACCAACAAGATTGCGCCGAGAGCGGCGCCCACTCCATACCGTCTCACCGCTCCATCATGGAAGGCTGCGCGCCGTCGCATGGCATTTCGGCGTATTCAGGGTGCGCCGACCCGTGGAAAAATGGCGAAGTGGGAGTGCTCGATGCGTTCATGTCGACGTGGTCGACTGCGCGGTCGACGTTCGGGGACGGTAGCCCGCAAACCGGTGATCGGTACGACAACAGCAGCAGCCTCCGGCAGTTGCAATCGGATCTGGCAGCCGCAGCACCCGGTTCTCGATGGACCGGCAGCGCCGCGTCGGCCTACGCCTGCGCCAACTCCGAGCACCGCCGCGTGGTCTCCGATCTCGCCGGTTTGGATCAGCGATTGCGGGCCCACGTCGATCAGTCGGCCGCGGTGGTCAGCACCGGCCGCGTCAACCTCGACGCCGTCCGCAATTGGGTGACCGCGGCCGCGGCCAGTGTGCCGCAGAACGCCGCGGGCGAGCGGATGATGCTGCCGATCGTGCAGAAGGGCATCGCCGAGCTGATGAACATCATGCAGACCTCCAACGGCCAACTGAACTCGATCGGCGCGAAGATCCGCGGCCTGGGTGACGAATATCAGGAGCTGGGCAACCAGAGGTTCGGAAAAGAGGGCGGTCCGCAGTTCGCGGGCGGCGAGGGAGACGAGAAGGGCGGATGGGGATCGACCACCCAACTCGCCGAGGTCATCAAGGGCTCCGCCGAACACCCCGATGACACGTACTGGTTTCAGGGCGTGGGCTGGCTCAACCCCGCCCAGGTCAAGGAGCAGGACGCCAAGACGTTCCTGGCCACGTGCACCGACAGCCCGCAGTGATCAGGCTCCGTACACCGGCACCGGCTGACGCGCCTTGGCCAGCAGGTCGCTGACGACGGGGCCGAGTTCGGCCGGATCCCAACGGTCACCCTTGTCAACCTGTGGCCCGTGCGCCCAGCCCTCGGCGATGCGAATGATGCCGCCCTCGACCTCGAACATCGTGCCGGTGACGTCCTTGGATTCGGCGCTGCCGAGCCAAACCACCAGCGGCGAGATGTTTTCCGGCGCCATCGCGTCGAAGTCCTTGTCCTGGGTCGACATCATGTCCGCGAACACCGTCTCGGTCATCCGCGTCCGGGCCGACGGTGCGATGGCGTTGACGGTGACGCCGTAGCGACCCATCTCGGCGGAGGCGACCAGCGTCATGGCGGCGATCCCCGCCTTGGCTGCGCTGTAATTCGCCTGCCCCACACTGCCTTGCAGGCCCGCACCGGAGCTGGTGTTGATGATGCGCGCGTCGACGGTGTCGCCCGCCTTGGACTGTGCTCGCCAGTAGGAGGCCGCGTGCCGCATGGTGGCGAAGTGGCCCTTGAGGTGGACGGCGACGACGGCGTCGAACTCCTCCTCGCTGGTGTTGGCGAACATCCGGTCGCGAACGATGCCGGCGTTGTTGACCAGAACATCGAGCCCACCGAACGTGTCGACCGCGGTCTGGATCAGTCCCTCGGCCTGTGCCCAGTCGGCGACATTAGCGCCGCTGGTGACTGCTTCGCCTCCGGCGGCGGCGATCTCATCGACAACGCCCTGGGCCGCGCTGCCGCCGCCCGCAGGTGAGCCGTCGAGGCCGACACCGATGTCGTTGACCACCACACGCGCACCCTCGGCGGCGAACGCGAGCGCGTGGGCACGCCCGATGCCGCCGCCCGCTCCCGTCACGATGACGACGCGACCATCGAGCAGTCCCATATCTCTTGTCTCCTTGGTTGTTTGAAGTACGGCGCTATTTGATATCGGCGGTGGTGGTTGCCAGGTAATGCGGGGGTTCACCACCGCCGTGCACCTCGAGCGACGCACCGCTGATGTAGGACGCCGCATCGGAGGCCAGGAAGGCCGCGGCCCACCCGACGTCGTCCGGTTTCGCGAGACGACCGAGCGGGACGTTGCGCGAAATGGCCGCAATGGAATCCGCGTCGCCGTAGAACAACTCGGACTGTTCGGTCTCCACCATCCCGACGACCACCGAGTTCACCCGGACCTTGGGCGCCCACTCGACGGCCAGCGTGCTGGTGATGCTCTCCATACCCGCCTTGGCCGCGCCATAGGCCGCGGTGCCCGGCGTCGGCCTGCGTCCACTGACGCTGGCGACGTTGATGATCGCGCCGCCTTGCGACTGCGCCTGCATCACGGCGTTCGCGTGGATCGAAACCGACAGTGGTCCGAGAAGGTTGAGCTCGACGATCTTGGTGTTGAACTTCGCCGACGATTCGGCGGCCAGCACGTAGGGCGATCCGCCCGCGTTGTTGACGACGACATCCAGGCGGCCGTGGCGCGTCGCGATCGCCTCGATCAGTGCGGCCACCGACTGGTCGTCACGCACGTCGCAGCTGTGGAACTCATAGGGCGAACCCTCCACCGGCCTGCGCGCGCATGTCACGACCGTGGCGCCCTGAGCGGCGAAAACGGAGCTGATGCCGGCTCCGACGCCACGCACCCCTCCGGTCACCAGGACGACTCTGTCGGTGAGTCCGAGGTTCATCTCTGGGCGGTCGGTCACTGTGCTAGCGTACCAAGCAAGTGCTTGCTTAGGTAGCGACCCTGGAGTGACTGAGGTATCCGCATGACGATCACCACCAAAACGGTTGAACCGGGCATCGTCTCGGTCACCGTCGACTATCCGAAGGTCAACGCGATCCCGTCACGGGGTTGGTTCGAACTCGGCGACGCCATCACGGAAGCTGGCCGCGACCGGAGCACCCACGTGGTGATTCTGCGCGCAGAGGGCCGTGGCTTCAACGCCGGTGTGGACATCAAGGAGATGCAGAACACCGAGGGCTTCACCGCGCTGATCGACGCCAACCGCGGATGCTTCCACGCTTTCCGGGCCGTGTACGAGTGCGAGGTTCCCGTCGTCGCCGCGGTCAACGGCTTCTGCGTCGGCGGCGGCATCGGCCTGGTCGGCAACGCCGACGTCATCGTCGCCTCCGACGACGCGACCTTCGGCCTGCCCGAGGTCGAGCGCGGCGCGTTGGGTGCGGCCACCCACCTGTCCCGGTTGGTCCCCCAGCACATGATGCGGCGCCTGTTCTTCACCGCGGCCACCGTCGACGCGGCGACCCTGCACCACTTCGGGTCGGTGCACGAGGTGGTGCCCCGTGACGAACTGGACGAGGCCGCACTGCGCGTGGCGCGCGATATCGCCGCCAAGGACACCCGGGTGATCCGCGCGGCCAAGGAAGCGCTGAACCTCATCGACGTGCAGAAGGTGAACGCGAGTTACCGCATGGAGCAGGGCTTCACATTCGAGCTCAATCTCGCAGGCGTGGCCGACGAGCATCGCGACGCGTTCGCCGGGACCGACAAGGGATCGAAGTGACCGACAAGAGAACGACTTTGGACGAGGCCGTCTCGTCGATCGAGAGCGGCATGACCATCGGCATCGGCGGCTGGGGATCGCGGCGCAAACCGATGGCGTTCGTGCGGGCGCTGCTGCGCACGGACGTGACCGACCTGACAGTCGTGACCTACGGCGGTCCCGACCTGGGGCTGCTGTGCTCGGCCGGAAAGGTGAAGCGCGTCTACTACGGCTTCGTCTCCCTGGATTCACCGCCGTTCTACGACCCGTGGTTCGCCAAGGCGCGCACCACCGGTGCCATCGAGGCCCGTGAGATGGACGAGGGCATGCTGCGCTGCGGGCTGCAGGCCGCCGCGCAACGCTTGCCGTTCCTGCCGATCCGCGCGGGGTTGGGCAGCGACGTGCGCGCGTTCTGGGGCGACGAGCTCAAGACCGTGAAGTCGCCGTACCCCACCGGTGACAATTTCGAGGAACTGGTCGCCATGCCCGCACTGACCCTCGACGCAGCGTTCGTCCACATGAATCTCGGTGACGCCCAAGGCAATGCCGCCTATACCGGTATCGACCCGTACTTCGATGACCTGTTTCTCATGGCCGCGCAGAGGCGCTACCTGTCCGTCGAACGGGTGGTCCCCACGGAGGAATTGGTCAAGGCCGTACCGCCACAGGCGCTGCTGATCAACCGCATGATGGTGGACAGCGTCGTCGAGGCCCCCAACGGCGCCCACTTCACCACCGCCGAGCCGGACTACCGCCGCGACGAGAAATTCCAGCGGCACTACGCCGAGGCGGCGGCATCTGAGGAGGCCTGGCAGCAGTTCGTGCAGACCTACCTGTCCGGCAACGAGGCGGATTACCAAGCGGCCGTGCGGAAATTCGCACAGTCGGCCAAGTCGGCTAAGGAGGCAGGGCAGTGATGTCGGTGAACCGTGCCGAGGTGTGCGCCGTCGCGTGCGCCGAGCTTTTCCGCGATGCCGGCGAGATCATGGTCAGCCCGATGGCGACCATGGTGTCGATCGGCGCCCGCCTGGCCCGCCTGACCTTCTCCCCCGACATCGTGCTGACCGACGGTGAGGCCCGGCTTCTGGCCGACACACCCGCGATCGGTGTCGTCGGCGCGATAGAGGGCTGGATGCCGTTCGGCCGGGTTTTCGAGACACTGGCCTGGGGCAGACGCCATGTCGTCATGGGCGCCAACCAGATTGACCGGTACGGTAATCAGAACCTATCGGCGTTCGGGCCGTTGCAGCACCCGACCCGCCAGATGTTCGGTGTCCGGGGAGCTCCGGGAAACAGCATCAACCACGCCACCAGTTACTGGGTCGGCAACCACTCGAAGCGGGTGTTCGGCGATTCTGTCGACATTGTTTCCGGGAATCGGGTGGGACAAGATCGACCCCGACAACCCGGCCTACCGGTTCGCCAATGTGTTCCGGGTGGTGACCAACCTCGGCGTGTTCGATTTCAACGGGCCCGACCATCAGATGCGCGCGCTGTCGTTGCATCCCGGCGTGGAGGCCGAACAGGTCGCCGAGAACACCTCGTTCGAGGTGCACGGCCTGGACGACGCCGATACGACACGGCTGCCCACCGAGGACGAGCAGAAGCTGATCCGCGAGGTGATCGACCCCAAGGCGTTGCGGGACAAGGAGATACGATGACCCGCCTTCGTACCCCGCTGACCGAACTGGTCGGCATCGAGCATCCGGTCGTGCAGACCGGGATGGGCTGGGTGGCGGGTGCACGGCTGGTGGCGGCGACCTCGAACGCCGGCGGCCTTGGCATCCTCGCGTCGGCGACCATGACGCTCGACGAACTTCAGACCGCGGTCACCAAGGTGAAGACCGCCACCGACAAGCCGTTCGGGATCAACATCCGCGCCGACGCCGGTGACGCGAACGAGCGCATCGACCTGCTGATCCGCGAAGGCGTCAAGGTGGCGTCATTCGCGCTGGCGCCCAAGCCCGACTTGATCGCGAAGCTCAAAGAGGCCGGCGTGGTGGTGATTCCGTCGGTCGGCCTGGCCAAGCATGCCAAGAAGGTGGCCGGGTGGGGCGCCGACGCGGTGATCGTCCAGGGTGGCGAGGGCGGCGGCCACACCGGTCCGATCGCGACGACACTGCTGCTGCCGTCGGTATTGGATGCGGTCGATATCCCCGTCGTGGCGGCAGGCGGATTCTTCGACGGTCGCGGGCTCGCGGCCGCGCTGTCCTACGGCGCGGCGGGCGTCGCCATGGGCACCCGATTCCTGCTCACGTCGGATTCCACCGTGCCGGACGCCGTGAAGCGTCGATACCTCGAATCCGCGTTGGACGGCACCGTGGTGTCGACCCGTGTCGACGGCATGCCGCACCGCGTATTGCGCACCGGGCTCGTCGAGAAACTCGAGAGCGGTTCCCGGGTGCGCGGGTTCTCCGCGGCGATCCGCAACGCCCAGAAGTTCAAGAAGATGTCGGGCATGACGTGGCGTTCGATGATCAGTGACGGCCTCGAGATGCGCCACGGCAAGGAGCTGACCTGGTCGCAGGTCGTCATGGCGGCCAATACCCCGATGCTGCTGAAGGCGGGGCTGGTGGAGGGCAATATCGACGCCGGGGTGCTGGCGTCCGGCCAGGTCGCAGGCATCCTCGATGATCTGCCGTCATGTGCCGAACTGGTCGAGGCGATCGTCGGCGACGCGGTCAAGCACCTGCAGGCGGCGGCCGCGCTGGTCGAATGAAGTTTATAGCTTAACTTGAGCCGAATGAAGCTATAGTCTTCATATGACAGCCGTGAAGACAGGCGCTTCATCTGACCTTCGCGCGACACTGATCGGCGATGTCGTCGGTTCGCGGCGCGTGTCTGACCGCTCGGCCACACACCGGGCACTGAACAAGGCGTTGGGCGACGTCGGCACCGGCGCGATCGACCCGCCGGGGTTCACGGTCGGCGACGAATTCCAGGGCAGCTACCCGACCGTCGGCGAGGCGATCGATGCCGCGCTCACGGTACGCCTGGCCGTCACACCGGACATCGACGTCCGGTTCGGAATCGGCTGGGGACTGGTCACGATCCTCGACCCGGACGCCGGCATCCAGGACGGCCCCGGATGGTGGGCGGCGCGCGAGGCGATCGAATGGACCAAAGCGGCGCAACGGCAACCGGGCCTGGCCCTTGTGCGCACGTCGTTTCGGGCCGACGGCGAAGCCCGCGCCGACGCCGACGCCGTCAACGCCGCCCTGTTGTGTCGGGATCATCTGCTTGGATCGCTCGATGACCGCTCGATACGGATTGTGAAGGGACTGTTGACCAACCAGACGAAGAAGGACATCGCGGCCGCCGAGAACATCAGCGCGTCGGCGGTGTCACAGCGTGCCGGGCGTGACGGCCTGGACCTGATCGTCGTGGCGTCGCAGTACCTGCGGAGCGTCAAGTGAGCGCGTTGGCGGTGATGCTCATCGCTATGGGTATCGCCGACGCGACCCGGCGATTGACCGACCGCTCGTGGGTACCGCCCGTCGTTGCGCCGACGGTGGTCGTCGGATGTGCGGCACTGGCGGGGCTGTGGCACTCCGGCGACATCGTTTTGCTGGAGATCGCGGCGGCCGCGAGCGTTGCCTGGGTCGTGCTCTGTGCGCGCGCCGAGCGGACCGGCAAGCGCGAACTGACGCCGCTGGTCGTGTTCGGTACCGCGGTCGGGCTGCTGATTCTGTTGTCGGGCTGGGGTTCTGACGCGGCAGGCCTCGTCGCATCGGTGGTCCACGTGGGTCGGGCTGCCGGGATGGGCGGCGTAGACCCCGGACCGGCTGCTCATGGTCGTCGGTGTGGTGCTGCTACAGCTGGTGACGGGAAATCAGTTGGTGCGGTTGGTGCTTGGCTCGGTCGGTGCGGTAAAGCCGGCTGGCGAACCGCAGCCGTCCGACCGGCTCAAGGGCGGCCGGTTGCTCGGTCCGATGGAGCGGCTGCTGATCCTCGGCCTCGGGTTGGGCGGTCAGCTGGCGGTGGCCACCGCCGTCGTCGCCGCCAAGAGCATCATCCGGTTTCCGGAGATCAACGCCCAGAAGGCCCGCGAGAACGGCGGCATCGGGATCGACGAGGTGACCGAGTACTTCTTGGTCGGAAGCTTCGCGAGTTGGATCGTCGCGCTCGGCGGCGTGGTGCTGACGCGTCAGCTGACGGTATGACGCTTGTCAGCGAATCACCAGTTCGGCCAGCACGGCGGCTTCGCTCGGTGGACGAGGCGATCTGCTTGCACCACTCGTCCAGGTGTGCGTGCTGCTTCCGACATCCCCTCGGTCCCTCGGTCAAATTCTGTCGACCAGCATCCTGGTGCCGTCTTCGGGGGTGGGATCTTCGTAAATCCGGCGGATCTGGACGTGCGGCTTCTTGCTCGCCATCGCACCGAGCCAACCAGCGGGACCCCGAGCCATCAACGGCCCGTTAGCGTGGTGTGGTGCGCTACGAAGTGACCGATGCCGACACCGCCTCGAGCGTCGGCAGCGGCGACGTGCCGGTGCTCGCGACCCCGCGGCTGATCGCGTGGTTGGAGGCGGCGACGGTGCGGGTCGCCACGCAGTTCACGGGGCCGGGCCAGACGACCGTCGGCACAGCGGTGCGCATCGAGCACCGACGCGCGACCATGGTGGGCGGCGCCGTCGAGGTGGTCGCCGAGCCGCCAGAGGCACCCGCCGGTCGACGCCTCACCTTCCGTGTGCGCGCCGTCGACGGTTCGGGTCAGCTCGTCGCGACTGGCGAAATCGATCGCGCCATCGTCGATCGCGAGCAGTTCCTCGCCCAGTGAGCGACGGCGCCCGAAACTGCTCCCATGGGTTTGGCGAACCGCGCCCATCGGACGCCCCGGGTTCCTAGGGTGCTGGCCATGAAGATGAACGCCGCGGTTCTGTGGGGGCTCAACGAGAAGTGGAGTGTCGAGGAGGTCGAACTCGACGGTCCGAAGGAGGGCGAGGTCCTGCTGTCCTTCGAGGCGACCGGCCTGTGCCATTCCGATCACCACGTCGTTACCGGCGATTTGGCAGGGGTGCCGCTGCCCATGATCGGCGGCCACGAGGGCGCGGGCATAGTGCAGGAAGTCGGGCCCGGTGTTCGGGACCTGAAAGCCGGCGACCACGTGGTGGCGTCGTTCCTCCCGGCGTGTGGCAAGTGCCGGTGGTGTGCGACGCGGGCACCAGAACCTGTGTGACCTGGGTGCGTTGATCCTGGCCGGCGTTCAATCCGACGGCACATATCGACGGCACGCGCGCGGCCAGGATATCGGCGGCATGACCGGGCTGGGCAGCTTCGCCCAGTACGGGACCGTGTCGGAGGCATCGGTGGTCAAGGTCGACGATGACCTGCCGCTGTCTCGCGCCTGCCTGCTGGGCTGCGGGATCACCACCGGTTGGGGGTCGGCCGTCAACACCGCCGACGTGACTCCGGGAGACACCGTCGTGGTGATCGGATGCGGAGGTATCGGCGCCGGCGCGATCCAGGGTGCACGGCTTGCCGGCGCAGAGAACATAGTCGTCGTTGAAATCGTGGAAGACAAGCGCGACAAGGCTTTCCAGTTCGGCGCCACGCACTTCGTCACCTCGATGCCGGAAGCCATGGCGTTGGTCGCCGACTTGACCCGGGGCGTGATGGCCGATTCCGCGCTGCTGACCGTCGGCCTGGTCAAGGGCCCGATGATCGGCGAGGCGCTCGACATCGTCCGCAAGGGCGGCGCGGTGGTGATGACGGCGATCGCCTCGATGGCCGACGTCACGCCGACGCTGCCGATGGCCATGATGACGCTGTTCCAGAAGCGGCTGCTGGGCAGCCTCTACGGCGAGGCCAATCCGCGGGCGGACATTCCCGCGGCTCCTCAGCCTCTACCGCGACGGCAAGCTGCTCCTCGACGAGACGGTCACCAGCGAGTACAAGCTCAACGACATCAACGAGGCCTACGACGACATGCTCGCGGGCCGCAACATCCGTGGCGTGATCATCCACGACCACTGAAGTCCCTTCGCGAGCAGACGCAAAGTGCCCGAAATCCTCGGCGTGTCGGGTATTTTTGCGTCTGCTCGCCGCAGAATTAGAGGCGTTCGATGATGGTGACGTTGGCGGTGCCGCCGCCCTCGCACATCGTCTGCAGGCCGTAGCGACCGCCGGTGCGCTCCAACGTGTTCAGCATCGTGGTGAACAGCTTGGCGCCCGTCGCACCGAGGGGGTGACCGAGCGCGATCGCGCCGCCGCTGGGATTGACCTTCGCGTGGTCGGCCTTGGTCTCCTTGAGCCACGCCATGACGACCGGCGCGAAGGCTTCGTTGATCTCCACGGTGTCGATGTCATCGATCGACAGGCCCGTCTTGTCCAACGCGTACCGGGTGGCGGGGATCGGGCCCGTCAGCATGAACACCGGGTCGGCACCGCGGGCGCTGATGTGGTGGATGCGTGCCCGCGGCTTGAGTCCGTGGTCCTTGACAGCCTGCTCGGACGCCAGCAGCACCGCGCTGGCCCCGTCGGAGATCTGGCTGGCCATCGCGGCGGTCAACCGGCCGCCGTCGACCAGCGTCTTGAGGCCGGCCATCTTCTCCAGTGAGGTGTCGCGCGGACCCTCATCGGTGACGAAACCGTCGACTCCGATGATCTCGTTCTCGAAGTACCCGGCGCGGATCGCCGCCTGTGCGCGCTGGTGGCTGGCGAGCGAGTACTCCTCCATCTCCTCGCGCGAGAGGTTCCACTTCTCGGCGATCAGTTCCGAACCACGGAACTGCGAGATCTCCTGATCGCCGTAGCGGTGCAGCCAGCTCTTGGATTCGTTGGTGGGTGAGGTGAACCCGAACTGCTCGCCCACAATCATCGCCGACGAGATCGGGATCTGGCTCATGTTCTGCATACCACCTGCCACGATCAGGTCGGCGGTGCCGGACATGATCGCTTGTGCACCAAAGGAAATCGCCTGCTGACTCGAGCCGCACTGCCGGTCCACGGTGACACCGGGGACCTCTTCCGGAAACCCGGCGGCCAGCCACGACAGCCTGGCGATATTGCCCGCCTGCCCTCCGATGGCGTCGACGCAGCCGGCGATCACATCGTCGACCGCACCGGGGTCGACGTTGGTACGGTCGAACAGCCCGCGCCATGCCGCGGCGCCGAGGTCGACGGGATGCACGCCCGCAAGCGACCCGTTTCGTTTGCCGACAGCGGTGCGCACAGCTTCGATGACGTATGCCTGCGAAGTTCCAGCCATATCTCAGACTCCTTCTTTGGTGATGCCGCCCAGAACGATGGATAGGTACTGTCGGCCGACCTGTTCGGCCGTGAGTGGTCCGCCGGGCTGATACCAGCGGACCGAAACCCAGGTGGTGTCGCGGATGAACCGGTAGACCAGATCGACGTCGATGTCGGGCCTGAAGTACCCGTCTTCGATGCCCTGGTTGAGAAGGTCCAACCACATCTTGCGCTGCTCTTTATTGCGTTGCTCCACATAGGAGAACCGCTCCTGGCCCGCCAGGCGCTTGGCCTCGTCCTGATAGATGACGACCTGCGCGTGCCGGTGTTCGATCGCCTCGAACGATGTCATGAACAGGCCCTTGAGCCGTTCCAGCGGATTCGGTTCTCCTGCGACGATCTGCTCGTAGCGCTCGAAGAGCCAGTCGAGGAACCCGCGCAGCACCTCGTCGACCATCTCCTCCTTGGAGGCGAAGTGGTGGTAGAGACTGCCGGACAGAATTCCCGCCGAGTCGGCGATGTCACGCACGGTCGTCGCCCGCAGCCCGCGCTCGGCGAACATCTTCGCGGCGAGCTCGATAAGCTCGTCGCGGCGGCTCACCGGCTGGCCGGCTGCGGGTGAGGTCATGCTCGCTGGCTCGACACCGAAATCACTTCTCCAGTCAGGTAACTGGAGTAATCACTGGCCAAAAACGCGATGGTGGCGGCGATCTCCCACGGCTCGGCCGCCCGGCCGAACGCCTCACCCTCGGAGAGCCTGTCGAGCAGCTCCGTTGAGCTGGTCTTCTCGAGGAATTTGTGCCGGGCGATGCTCGGCGACACCGCGTTGATCCGCACGCCGTGCTCGACGGCTTCGATTGCGCTGCACCGTGTCAGCGCCATGACGCCCGCCTTGGCCGCCGCATAATGCGACTGGGAGTGCTGCGCGCGCCATCCCAGAACGCTGGCGTTGTTCACGATCACGCCGCCGTGGTCCGCCTCCCGGAAGTACCGCAGCGCCGCACGCGTCGCACGCATCACCGACGTCAGCGTCACGTTGAGGACGCGATCCCACTCCTCGTCGATCATGTCGACGACGGGCGTCTCTCCACCCAGGCCCGCATTGTTGACCAATACGTCGAGGCGCCCCATCCGAGCGGTCGTCGACGAGATCAACGCATCGACCTGCGCGGTGGACGTCACGTCGCACACCACGCTCTCGACCCGGCCCAGTCCGAGTTCGGC
Organism: uncultured Actinomycetota bacterium; assembly: GCA_963737385.1. Taxonomy (GTDB): domain Bacteria; phylum Actinomycetota; class Actinomycetes; order Mycobacteriales; family Mycobacteriaceae; genus Mycobacterium. The sequence goes on along the minus strand of CAVTSZ010000057.1, from coordinate 518,852 downwards.
CAACTGGTCGCGGGTTTCGCCGAGCCGCCGCTCGTGGTGGTCGGAGATCACGACGTCGGCGCCCTCGGCCAGCGCACGCCGCGCGACGGACGAGCCGATGCCGGTGCCGGCGGCGGCTGTCACCACGACCACTTTGCCGGTCAGAAGTCCATGGCCCTCAATCTCTTTCGGAGCCATCGCGAGCGTCATCCCTTGACCTCTCTCGGTAGGCCGAGCACCCGCTCGGCGATGATATTGCGCTGGATCTCGTTCGATCCGCCGTAGATCGTGTCGGCGCGGGTGAACAGGTAGAGGTGCTGCCACACGTCGAACTCGCCGTCCTCGGCCACCAAGCCGGCCTTCCCGGCGACGTCCATCGCCAGCTCGCCGAGGTCGCGGTGCCAGTTCGCCCACAACAGCTTGGACACATTGTCCTGCCCTGCCCATGTCGCCGCCGGGGCGCTCCGGCTGCCCGGTCCATCGTCGCCATCGCGTACGACCGCATTGTGCGAAGGCCCACCCACGACCGCGTGAACCGCTCCCGGATCAGTGGATCGTCAGCGGCTCCAGTCCTCTCGGCCATCTCCGCCAGGTTGGAAAGTTCTCGCGCGTAACGGATCTGCTGGCCCAGCGTCGAGACCCCGCGCTCGAACGTCAGTGTGCCCATCGCGACCCGCCACCCGTCGCCGGCCTCGCCGACCACGAGGTCGGCATCGGTGCGCGCGTCGTCGAAGAACACCTCGTTGAAATCTGCCGTCCCGGTCAGCTGCACGATTGGCCGGATCTCGACGCCCGGCTGATCAAGCGGCACAAGCAGATACGACAGCCCGGCGTGCCGCTTGGAGCCTTTCTCCGTGCGCGCGACGACAAAGCACCACTGCGACAGGTGCGCCATCGACGTCCACACCTTCTGGCCGTTGATCACCCACTGGTCACCGTCAAGCTCAGCCGTCGTCGCCACGTTGGCGAGATCGCTGCCTGCGCCCGGCTCGGAGTAGCCCTGGCACCACAGCTCGGTGACGTCGAGGATCTTCGGCAGGAACCGCGTCTGCTGTTCCGGGGTGCCGTAGGCGATCAACGTCGGCCCGAGCAGTTCCTCGCCGAAGTGGTTGACCTTGTGGGGCGCGTCCGCGCGCGCGTACTCCTCGTAGAAGGCGACCCTGTGCGCCACCGTCAGACCTCGGCCGCCGTGCTCGACCGGCCACCCCAGGCAGGTCAGACCGGCGGCAGCCAGATGCTGGTTCCATGCCCGGCGTTCGTCGAACGCCTCGTCCTCGCGGCCCGGCGCACCGAGGCCCTTGAGGGCGGCGAATTCACCAACGAGATTCTCGGCGAGCCAGTCGCGGACCTCGGCCCTGAACTCCTGGACCTCTATCACCCTTGTAGGCTAACCTACCAAGCACTTGCTTTGTTAGAGGAGCATCGATGACCCCCGATCTGAGGACCATTCCGCAGGTCCTGGACCGGATTGCCGACCAGTTGTCCGATCACGACGCGCTGGTTACCGACGATCGTCAGCTGACCTACGGGCAGTTGCGCACCGAGGTGCGCCAGGCCGCCGCCGCGATGATCGACCTGGGCGTGGGCGCCGGGGACCGCGTCGCGATCTGGTCGCCGAATACCTGGCACTGGGTGGTGGCATGCCTGGCCACGCACTACGCCGGCGGCGTCGTGGTACCGCTGAACACCCGATACACCGCCAGTGAGGCCACCGACATCCTGTCCCGTACAGGTGCTCCGCTGCTCTTCGCGGCCGGGGAGTTCCTCGGCGCCGACAAGGCCGCGTCCATCGACCGCGACGCCCTGCCGGACCTGCGGCACGTCATCCGCATCCCGATCGAGAAGAACGACGGCACATGGGACGAGTTCGTCGCCCGAGGTACCGACCTCGGTGCCGTCGACGCCCGCGCGGCAGCCGTCGCCGCAGACGATGTGTCCGACATCCTCTTCACGTCCGGCACCACCGGGCGGAGCAAGGGCGCGTTGTGCGCACATCGTCAGTCACTCGACGCACCTGCGGCGTGGGCGGCCTGCGGGCAGCTCACCAGCGACGACCGCTACCTGTGCATCAACCCGTTCTTCCACAACTTCGGCTACAAGGCAGGCATCCTGGCCTGCCTGCAGACCGGCGCGACGCTGATCCCGCAGCTGACGTTCGACCCCGAGAAGGCCATGGCAGCGGTGCAGGAACACCGCATCACCGTGTTGCCTGGGCCGCCCACGATCTACCAGACACTGCTGGACCATCCGAAGCGCGGCGACTACGACCTGACGTCGCTGCGTTTTGCCGTCACCGGCGCCGCGACGATCCCGGTGATCCTGATCGAACGCATGCAGACCGAACTCGACATCGACATCGTGCTCACCGCCTACGGCCTGACCGAGGCCAGCGGGTTCGGCACCATGTGCCGCGCCGACGACGACGCGGCCACCGTCGCCACGACCTGCGGGCGCCCGATCGCCGATTTCGAGTTACGCATCGACAGCCCGGCCGACGACGGTTCGGGCGAGGTGCTGCTGCGCGGGCCCAACGTCATGCTCGGCTACCTCGACGACGCGGAGGCCACTGTGGCGGCCATCGACTCCGAGGGCTGGCTGCACACCGGTGACGTCGGCAAGCTGGACGACAGCGGGAACCTTACGATCACCGACCGGCTCAAGGACATGTACATCTGCGGCGGGTTCAACGTCTATCCCGCCGAGATCGAGCAGGTGCTCGCAAGGATCGACGGCGTGGCCGAGGCGGCGGTGATCGGCGTACCCGACAAGCGCCTCGGCGAGGTCGGCAAGGCGTTTCTCGTGGTCAAGCCGGGCTCAAAGCTGGACGAGAAGACGGTAATCGCCTATACGCGTGAGCATTTGGCGAACTTCAAGGCACCGCGGTCGGTGGAGTTCCTCGACGTGCTGCCGCGTAATCCTGGCGGCAAGGTGGTCAAGCCGCTGTTGCGGGAAAGGACGCAAACCTCCTGATGGATCTGAACTTTGACGACGCGACCCTGGAGTTCCAGGCCGAGGTGCGCGAATTCCTGGCGGGGAACAAGGACTCGTTCCCGACGAAGTCCTACGACACCGCCGAGGGCTTCGAACAGCACCGGCGCTGGGACAAGGTGCTCTACGACGCCGGCCTGTCGGTCATCACGTGGCCCGAGAAGTACGGCGGCCGCGACGCGTCGCTGCTGCAGTGGGTGGTGTACGAGGAGGAGTACTTCCGTGCGGGCGCCCCTGGGCGGGCGAGCGCCAACGGCACGTCCATGCTCGCACCGACGCTGTTCGCGCACGGCACCGAAGAACAGCTTGACCGGGTCTTGCCGAAAATGGCCAGCGGCGAAGAGATCTGGGCGCAGGCCTGGTCGGAGCCCGAGTCCGGCAGCGACCTGGCGTCTTTGCGCTCCACCGCCACCAAGACCGACGGCGGCTGGCTGCTCAACGGCCAGAAGATCTGGAGCTCGCGTGCGCCCTTCGGTGAACGCGCGTTCGGGTTGTTCCGCTCGGACCCTGAGGCACAGCGTCACAGCGGCCTGACGTACTTCATGTTCGATTTGAAGGCCGAGGGCATCACCGTCCGTCCAATCGCCCAGCTCGGCGGCGACACCGGGTTCGGCGAGATCTTCCTCGACGACGTGTTCGTACCGGACGCCGACGTGATCGGCGCGGCGAATGAGGGTTGGCGCGCGGCGATGAGCACGTCGAGCAACGAGCGCGGCATGTCGTTGCGCAGCCCGGCGCGCTTCCTCGCGCCGGCTGAACGACTTGTCGCACAGTGGAAAGAAAACCCCGACCCCGTTTACGCCGACCGTGTCGCCGACGCGTGGATCAAGGCGCAGGCCTACCGCCTGCACACGTTCGGCACGGTGACGCGGGTAAGCGCCGGCGGCGAGCTGGGTGCGGAGTCGTCGGTGACCAAGGTGTTCTGGTCGGACCTCGATGTGGCGATACATCAGACGGCGCTCGACATGCACGGCGCCGACGGTGAGTTGGCCGACTCGTGGACCGACGGCCTGCTGTTCGCGCTGGGCGGCCCGATCTACGCCGGTACCAACGAGATTCAGCGGAACATCATCGCCGAACGGCTGCTGGGTCTACCGCGGGAGAAGGCCAAATGAGATTCGATCTGGACGAGCAGCAGCGTGACTTCGCCGCCAGCATCGACGCCGCGCTCGGTGCTGCCGACCTGCCCGCTGCCGTGCGGGCGTGGGCGCAGGGCGACACGGCGCCCGGCCGCAAGGTGTGGGCCCAACTGGCCGACCTTGGTGTCACCGCGCTGATGGTTCCGGAGAAGTTCGACGGCATCGAGGCGCATCCCGTCGACCTCGTCGTCGCCACCGAGAGGCTGGGCCGGTGGTGCGTTCCCGGTCCGGTCACCGAATCCATCGCAGTGGCACCGGTTCTGCTCGCCGACGATGACCGAAGCGCAGCCCTGGCGACGGGTGAGCTGATCGCCACCGTCGCACTGCCTCCGCAGGTACCGCGTGCAGTCGACGCAGATTCCGCCGGATTGATTCTGGTGGCCGGCCGGAAGGACGGAGTCGGGCAGGTCAGTGACGGCACCGCGGGACAAGAGTTGGAGTCCGTCGACCCCAGCCGGAAGCTGTTCGAGGTAGCTGCATCCGGTGAAGGCCGAGCCGCCGATGTGGCGCGCGCATACGAGTTCGGCGTTTTGGCGACCTCAGCGCAGTTGGTCGGTGCGGGGCAGGCGTTGCTCGACATGTCCGTCGAATATGCCAAGCAGCGCAGCCAGTTCGGCAAGGTGATCGGGACGTATCAGGCAATCAAGCACAAGCTTGCCGATGTGCACATTGCGCTGGAGCTGGCCCGCCCCCTCGTGTACGGGGCGGCGCTGTCGCTGGCCGACGATTCACCCGACACTGCACGCGACGTCAGTGCCGCCAAGGTCGCCGCCGCCGATTCGGCATTGCTGGCGGCGCGTTCGGCTCTGCAGACGCACGGGGCCATCGGGTTCACACAGGAACACGACATGTCGTTGTGGCTGTTGCGGGTGCAGGCGCTGCGCTCCGCGTGGGGCGATCCGGCGCTGCATCGGCGACGGCTTCTGGAGGCGTTGTGAGCGAAGAACGGGACCTGCTGCGCGAGACAGTCTCCGCGCTCGTCGAGAAGCATGCTTCGCCGGCCGCGGTGCGCGAGGCGATGGCGTCTGAGCGTGGCTACGACGAGTCGCTGTGGAAGTTGTTGTGCGAGCAGGTCGGAGCCGCCGCGTTGGTGGTGCCCGAGGACCTCGGCGGTGCCGGTGGTGAGCTCGCCGACGCCGCGGTCGTGCTCGAGGAATTGGGCAAGGCACTCGTGCCCACACCGCTGCTCGGCACGACGCTCGCGGAGTTGGCGCTGCTGGCCTCCGACGAACCCGACTCGGACGCTCTCGACGAGCTCGCGGCGGGCACGAAGATCGGCGCCGTGGTGTTCGACGCGGACGTCGTCATCAACGGCGACGTCGCCGACATCGTGATCGCTGCGGACGGCCGGAAACTGAACGCGACTCACGCGTTTCACCGCGCATCCCGTCCAGACCATGGACCCCACCCGCCGGCTGGCCCGCATCGAGTCGAAGGACACCACCGAGATCGGCGCCGACCCGGGCCTGGCCGACACTGCGGCGATCCTGCTGGCGGCCGAGCAGATCGGCGCGGCCGCGCGGTGTCTGGATCTCACCGTCGCGTACACCAAGGACCGGGTGCAGTTCGGCAGGCCGATCGGCAGCTTCCAGGCGCTCAAGCACCGAATGGCCGATTTGTACGTCGCGGTGCAGTCGGCGCGCGCGGTGGTCGGCGATGCGATCGCCGAGCCCTCGCCGACGTCGGCGGCGCTGGCACGGTTCGCGGCGAGCGAGGCGTTCTCCAAAGTCGCCGCCGAGGCAGTGCAGATGCATGGCGGCATAGCCATCACGTGGGAGCACGACATCCAGCTGTACTTCAAGCGGGCGCACGGCAGCGCGCAACTGCTCGGTTCGCCGCGCGAGCATTTGCGGCGCCTCGAATCCGAGGTCTTGTCGGCCGAATGATGGGCTGACGTGCAGGCACCTCGCGGTGCTGTCGACTCGCGCATCGTCGGCGACGCGATGCCGAGCCCTCGCCCACTTCGGCGGCGCTGGCGCGGGTCGCGGCGAGCGAGGCGTTCTCCAACGTCGCCGCGGAGGCAGTGCAGATGCATGGCGGCATAGCCATCACGTGGGAGCACGACATTCAGATGTACTTCCGGCGGGCGCACGGCAGCGCACGGCTGCTGGGCTCCTCGAGCGCGCGTTTGCGGCGCCTCGAATCCGAGGCCACTATCGGCCAATGATCGGCTGACGTCAAGCCTGTACGTGGACATGCGCCTCATCGAGGGTCGAAGTCTGGAGGCCGTCATAACCGACGGGCCGTTGGACCCGGCCCGCGCCGTGACGATCGTCGAGCAGGTCGGCTCGCGTCCCAGGACGGCTACACGTTCACGCCGGAGAACACTGATATCGGCGACGGCAACTTCGCCTTCACCATCACTGGGCCCGACGGCGCGCCGGTCAAGGACTACACCACTCTCCACGACCGCGACCTGCACCTGATCGTGGCGTCAGACGATTTGCAGCAATACGCCCACCTGCATCCCATGCTCGACGACAACGGCCGGTGGTTCGTCAAGACGCCTAGTGATTTCTCTCCAGGCAAGTACCGGGCTTTCGCCGATTTCGATCCGGAGGGCACACAGACTCAGTTGACGCTCGGCATCGACCTGACCAAGCCCGGTGCTGCCCCGGCCGCAAAGCCGCTGGTGCCCAGCAACAAGGACAGTGTCGACGGGTTCGACGTGAGTCTCGACTTCACCGGTACCGAGGCGACCGTCACCGTACGTCGCAACGGTGAGGTCGTCACCACCCAGCCGTATCTCGCGGCCGCCGGGCATCTCGTGACCCTGCGTGAGGGCGACCTGGGCTATCTGCACGTGCATCCGATGGACACAGAGCCGGACGGTCCCGTCAACTTCATGGTCAGCTTGCCGTCGGCGGGAACCTATGCGATGTTCTTCGACTTCAAGGTCGACAACGTCGTGCGGACGGCCCGCTTCGTCGTCAACCAGCCCTAACAACCGGTAGGCGAATCCGCCGCATGGGAGCGAATCAGGCTGCATTGCAGCTTGGTTCGACCCCGTGCGGCGGCTCGCTTCGATCCCAGTCAGGGGTCGGCTAGCCTCAATCGGGTGAGCAAGGTCGCGCTTCGCGCAGGCATTCCGCCGTTCTACGTGATGGACGTGTGGCTGGCCGCCGCGGAGCGCCAGCGCAGCCACGGCGATCTGGTGAACCTGTCGGCCGGCCAGCCCAGTGCCGGGGCACCCGCTGCCGTCCGTGCGGCCGCGAAAGCCGCCTTGGATAACACCGTTCTCGGTTACACCGTCGCACTGGGCATCCCCGAATTGCGTTTCGCGATCGCCGCGTCGTATGCCGACCGGCACGGGCTTGCCGTCGACCCCACCGACGTCGTCATCACGACGGGCTCGAGCGGCGGCTTCCTGTTGACGTTCCTCGCCTGTTTCGACGTCGGCGACCGGGTCGCCATCGCGAGTCCGGGATACCCCTGCTACCGAAACATCCTCTCGGCGCTCGGCTGCGAAGTGGTCGAGATCCCCTGCGGCCCGGACACTCGGTTCCAGCCGACCGCGCAGATGCTCGCCGAACTCGATCCGCCGGTGCAGGGCGTGATCGTCGCCAGCCCCGCCAACCCGACCGGCACGGTGATCCCGCCCGACGAACTCGCCGCCATCGCAAGGTGGTGTGCGAAGACGGGCGTCAGGTTGATCAGCGACGAGGTGTACCACGGCCTGGTCTACGAAGGCGCCCCTGCCACCAGCTGCGCCTGGCAGACATCACGCGAAGCCGTTGTGGTGAACAGCTTTTCGAAGTATTTCGCGATGACTGGCTGGCGCCTCGGCTGGCTGCTCGTACCGCAGGAACTCCAGCGCGCGGTGGACTGCCTGACCGGAAACTTCACCATCTGCCCGCCGGCTCTTGCACAGGTGGCGGCAGTCGCGGCCTTCACACCCGGAGTCGACCGCCGAAGCCGATGCGCTGCTGCACCACTACGCGGCCAACCGGCAACTGCTGCTCGACGGGCTGCGGGACGATCGGTATCGACAAGTTGGCGCCGACGGACGGTGCGTTCTACGTCTACGCGGATGTCTCACACCTGACCACTGACTCATTGTCATTCTGCTCGAAGTTGCTGGATGACACCGGCGTTGCCATCGCGCCCGGCATCGACTTCGACACCACGCGGGGCGCGTCGTACGTACGGCTGTCATTTGCAGGACCGACGGATGACATCGCGGAGGCGCTGCGGCGAATCGGCTCCTGGCTGGGCTAGAACGGTGGAGGATTCCGAATTACTTTGTTCGCGTTCCGCTTTGATGCGTGCAGCGCGCTGGCGGCACGGAGGCGGCTGCGGATAGGCATCTTCAGCCCGCGACCGCCGGCCGGTGGCCGAATGCCCGGCGGAGGCGGCAATTCAGCGGTAGTGGTGTCGACATCGGGTAAGAACTTCGACAGCCGGGGTGGTGTACGTGCGACCGGTGGGAGGTCCATACGGCGGTGCCATCCGCACGCAGGGTCAACGACACCTAAACCTCAACGCCGGTTACCGCCATGATCGTCCGAGCGACCAGGTCCGGGTCGTCGACCATCGCAATGTGACCGACGCCGGGCAAGAGCACCCACGTAGCTCCGGGCAACCTTTCGCGTGCAGTCTGGCCGTACGTCGCCGCCGGAACGAGTCGGTCGAACTGGGCCCAGGCCAGAGTGACCGGGCACGGCAACGGGTCCAGCGGCTCGGCCCGCTCGTCGGGGGAGTAGTCATCCATGAACGGGCAGTCGATGGAATCGTCCATGACTTCCAACATCCTCGCGGCGTTAAGGCGGTCACCGTGACACGCGCCCTCACGGAAACCGAGTCGGCGGACTATTGCGAACCTGAGACTGAGCGGCGCAATCGGACGGGCGACGCGGGTTAGCGCGCGGAGCCTGCGTATCTTTCGGAGGACCTGTTCATGAGAATCGGTATCCCACCAGAAGCCCGCCGGGGAGAAAGCGCAGACGCTCGCGGCGCGCCCACGCCGTGCCAACTCGATGGCCACCCATCCGCCCAGAGAGTTCCCGGCGAGATGCGGTCGCGCCAGACCATGCTCGTCCAGATAGCGTTCCGCCGCGTCCACCATGTCGCTAACCCCCGCCGGACGGCGCTGGATGGCAGGGCCGCCGCGGTGCCCGAGGAGAGTCGGCGCGTGAACATCGTGATGCTCGGACAACAGCGGAACAATGTCCTGCCAGATGCGGCCCGAGGCAGTTGCGGAATGCAGTAGGACCACGGGCGATTTGTCCGAAGCCACAACTCATAGTCTGACAGAAAATCAGATTCGAACCGTACTTGGTCGCGGACGTTTACGCACAGACAGGCCAGGTTCGACGGATGCGTCGCACCGATCGGAAAGGGGACGACATGGTCGATGTTGCAGAACTCGGCGGGCATCGTGCAGCCGGGGAAGCGGCATGTCAGATCCAGGGGCGAGGATATGGGCCGAGGGACGGTAGGCGGGCTCAGACTCCGCGCAGAGAATGGATAACCGAAGCTAGCGCTTCAGGTTGGCGTACCAATCAAGAAGTGCCGGGTCGTCGACGGCGCTGCGCTCCACGACCTTCGCAGCGTCGGCACCGGCGAACAGCTTCTTGATCGGCACCTCGAGCTTCTTGCCGGTGCGGGTGTGCGGGACGCCCGGCGCGACAATGATCTCGTCCGGAACGTGTCGTGGGGACACCTCGTCGCGGATCGTCTTCTTGATCCGGTCACGCAGTTCGTCGTTCAGTTCTGCGTCGTCGGCGAGCACCACGAACAACGGCATCCAGTACCCGCCGTCGGGTTGTTCACAGCCGATTACCAACGCCTCGGCGATCTCGGGCAGCCGTTCCACCGACTGGTAGATGTCGGCACTGCCCATCCGGATGCCGTGCCGGTTCAGCGTCGAGTCCGAACGTCCGTGCACGATGATGCTGCCGTGATCGGTGATCGTGATCCAGTCGCCGTGCCGCCACACGCCCGGCCACATCTCGAAATACGCACTGCGGTAGCGCGATCCGTCCTCGTCGTTCCAGAAGTGGACCGGCATCGAGGGCATCGGCTTGGTGATGACCAACTCCCCGACCTCGCCGCGTACCGGGTTGCCGGACTCGTCCCACGCGTCCAGTGCGACACCGAGATACGGAGCCGACAACTCTCCGGGCCAAACCGGCACCGTCCGCACACCGCCGATGAACGCCGACACGACGTCGGTGCCGCCGCTGATCGACGCGACCTGGACGTGTTCGCCGACGTTGTCGCGCAACCACATCGACGACGACGGCGGCAGTGACGATCCCGTGATGCCGACCGTCCGCAGCGACGACAAATCGTGTTCCTTACGGGGGACCACTCCCGCCTTCGCGCACCCGAGCACATAGCCGGGGCTGGCACCCAACACGGTCGCCCGTACGCGTGCGGCGATGTCCCACAACGCGTCCGGCCGCGGGAAGTTCGGACTACCGGCGTAGCACACGATAGTCGCGCCCACCAAGAGCCCCGCCACCTGGAAGTTCCACATCATCCAGCTCGGGCTGGTGTACCAGAAGAAGGTGTCGCGGGGACCGATATCCGACTGCAGGGCAACCGCTTTCAAGATGTTCGAGCACGACGCCACCGTGCCCGTGCACGATGCCCTTGGGCTTACCGGTCGTCCCGGACGAGTACAGGATCCACAGCGGGTGGTCGAAGTCGACGGGCACGGTCGAGAGCGGGCCACCGCTTACCGCTCAGCTCGGATGCGAGCACGGTGGCTTTCAACGTCGGCAGTCCCGCGCGGAGCGCCTCGATGTCGGCACGCTTGTCATGGCTCTTGCCGCCGAACTCATAGCCCTCGGCGGTCACCAATACGACCGGCTCGAGCTGTCCCAGCCGGTCCAGCGCGGCCTTGGCCGAATAGTCTTGTCCGCAGGCGCTCCAGATCGCGCCGATACTCGCCGTCGCCAGAAAGGCGATCACCGCTTCCGGGATGTTCGGCAGGTAGCCGGCGACGCGGTCGCCGACGCCGACGCCGTGGGACCGCAGCGTATCGGCGAACGCCGCAGTGCGCCCGAGCAATTCGTCCCAGGACAGTTCGACGGTCGTTCCGTCCTCAGAGACATGGACGATCGCGGGCCGGTCCGCTCGCGCACTGCGGAGGACCTGGTCGACGTAGTTCAGCCGTGACGCCCGGGAACCACCGCGCCCCCGGCATGCTCTCGCTCTCCAGGACGGTGTCCGGCCGATCGCCGAATTCGAAGTAGTCCCACAGCGCCGCCCAGAACGCGGCCGGTTCGTCGGTCGACCACTGCCACAACGATTGATAGTCGGTCGTCTCCACGCCGAAACGGTCGTCCACGAAACGCGCGAAATCGGTGACTTGCGCTTCGGCGACGTCCTCGTCCGTCGGCACCCATTGCGGTGCGGCACCGGTCATCGCGCGCTCCAGCCCCCGTCCATGGTGTACGACGCCCCCGTCACCATTCCCGCGGCCGGTGAGGCCAACCAACCAACCAGTGCCGCTACTTCTTCGGGTTCCAGCAGCCGCTTGATCGCGCTCTCCTTCAGCAGGATGTCGGTCACCACCTTATCCTCCGCAATACCGTGCGCCGTGGCCTGATCGGCGATCTGCTTGGTCACCAGCGGTGTCCGCACATAGCCGGGGTTCACACAGTTGCTCGTCACGTCGTGCGGACCGCCCTCGAGAGCAGTCACCTTCGACAGACCCTCGAGCGCGTGTTTGGCCGTCACGTAGGCGACTTTGAACTCCGACGCCCGGATGCCGTGCACCGAGGACAGATTGATGATCCGGCCGAATTTCTGTCCGTACATGTGCGGCAGTGCGGCGCGAATGAGCAGGAACGGTGCCTCCACCATGAGCGCCATCATGAAGCGGAATCGGTCAGGCGGAAATTCCGGGATCGGGCTGACGTGCTGCACACCCGCGTTGTTGACCAGGATGTCGGCGTCCAGACGCAATCCTTCGAGGGCGGCGACATCGGAAAGATCGACCGCCCAGGCCTTTCCGCCGATTTCCTCCGCTACCGCCTTGGCGCCGACGTCGTCGAGATCCGCGACAGTCACCACCGCCCCGCGCAGGGCAAGCTCACGTGCGCAGGCCGCGCCGATCCCGCTCGCGCCACCGGTGACCAAGGCGGTGCGGCCGTCCAGATCGGTCATACAACGCCGGCCTTCGCGAGTTCTTCACGGTCGGTCTCATCGAGTGACTCGAGGTCAATGCCGTTGGTCTCCCGCATGAAGAACACCGCGACGAGGGTGACCGCCGCAGCGGCGGCGAGGTAGATCGCGATCGGCACCCAGGAGTCATAGATTTCGAGCAGCTTGACCGCGATGATCGGCGCAAGCGAGCCCGCCACGATCGAGGTGACCTGATAGCCCAGGGAGACACCGGAATACCGCATACGAGTCGGGAACATCTCGGCCATGATGGCCGGCTGCGGGGCGTACATCAACGCATGGATGATCAGGCCGATGACGATGGCGCCGATGATGAGCAGGTAGTTGCCGCTGTTCATCATCGGGAACGCGAAGAATCCCCAGGTCGCGGCCAACACGGTGCCGACGAGATAGACCGGCCGGCGACCGTATCGGTCAGCCAGCCTGCCGACGAGGGGAACGACCGCGAAGTGCACCGCATGAGCGACCAGCATGTATCGAAGGATCGCGGTCGTGTCGACACCGACGTGCACCTTGAGGTAGGTGATCGACACGATGACGACGAGGTAATACATGATGTTCTCCGCGAACCGGAGTCCCATGGCGGTGAACACTCCGCGTGGATACCGCTTGAGCACCTCGACCACTCCGTAGGAGACGGCCTTGACCCGTTCCATTTCCTGTTGCGCCACAACGAAAATCGGCGCGTCGCTGACCTTCGTCCGGATGTAATAGCCGATCAGCACCACCACCGCGGACAGCCAGAACGCGACCCGCCATCCCCACGACAGGAAGGCTTCGTCCGTCAGCGTCGTGGTCAGCACCCACAGCACGATCGTCGCGAGCATGTTGCCAACGGGCACCGCGGCCTGCGGCCAACTGGCCCAGAAGGCACGGCTGCGGTTCGGGCTGTGTTCGGCGACCAGCAGCACGGCGCCACCCCACTCGCCGCCCACTGCGAAGCCCTGCATGAACCGCAGGAGGACCAGCAACGCCGGCGCCCAGATTCCGATCTGCGCGTATGTCGGCAGGCATCCCATCAGGAACGTGACGGCGCCGACCAGCAGAATGGCGAACTGGAGCAGTTTCTTGCGCCCGTACTTGTCTCCGAAGTGTCCGAACACCACACCGCCGATGGGCCGCGCCAAGAACCCGACCGCATAGGTCACCAACGCGGCGAAAATGGCGCCGTACGCGCTGTCGCTCGCGGGGAAGAACACCTTGTTGAAGACCAGCGTGGCAGCGGTGCCGTAGAGGAAGAATTCGTACCACTCGACCACCGTGCCTGCCATGGAGGCCACCACGACGCGCTTGAGGCCGGTCGGAACTGAGTCGGAGTCGCTTCCGGTGGGCGGCGGCTCGTTGTGAATTGTCATCGCACGCTCCTCGATTGTGATGCCCCACACAGACGACTGTGAGTATTCATGCAGGTACCCCTCGTTGCAATGGCCAAAACTGCAGGAGCTATCTGCAAAAATGCAGATATGACGTTGCCCTCGGGCCGCAGGCCGAGCGCCGATGACCTTCTGGTGTTGCTGGCGGTCGGTCGCTCCGGCCGCTACACCATCGCCGGGGAGGAACTCGGCCTCAACCACACCACCATCTCGCGCCGCATCGCCGCGCTCGAGCAGACGATCGGCGGGCGGGTACTGGCGCGGGTCGCCGGCGGATGGGAGCTCACCGATCTCGGGCGCGAAGCACTCTCGGCCGCTGAGGCCGTCGAATCCGCGGTGCGGTCGCTGACCGTCGACACCGGCGGCGAGCGCGCGCTCGAAGGCGTCGTCCGCATCTCGGCAACCGACGGCTTCTCCGCCTACATCGCCGCTCCTGCCGCTGCCGAGGTGCGGCGGAAGCACCCGCACGTCGCGGTCGAGATCGTGGCCGCCACCCGGCGCGCCACGCAACAGCGCTCCGGCCTGGACGTCGAGGTGGTGGTTGGTGAACCGAAGGTGCACCGCGCCAAGGCGATCCGGCTCGGCGACTACTACCTGGGTCTCTACGGTGCCCGCGACTACCTCGCCGAACACGGCACTCCGACGAGCATCGCCGACCTCGCACGCCATCCGCTGGTCTACTTCATCGACTCCATGCTCCAGGTCGACGACCTCGACGTCGCCACCAGCTTCGCCCCCGCCATGCGTGAATCCGTCACGTCCACCAATGTCTTCGTGCATGTCGAGGCGACGCGGGCGGCGGCGGGCATCGGCCTGCTGCCGTGCTTCATGGCTGACCGCCACGACGACCTCCTCCGGGTGCTACCCGAGGCGGTGGCGGTTCAGTTGACGTACTGGCTCGTCACCCGCGCCGAGACGTTGCGCAGGCCGGAGGTCGCGGCGGTCGTGGACGCGATCCGGGCGCGGATGGCCGAACAACGCGAAGTGCTCCTCGGCGCACGCTAGCGTCGAGGAATGCCGTTCATCGACCATCCGAAGGGCCGTGCCTACTACCGGCACTGGGCAGCTGCGCAGCCCCGCGCCACAGTCGTCTTCCTGCATGGCTTCGGCGAGCACACCGGCCTTTATCACCGCTACGGCTTCGCGCTCAACGCCGCGGGTATCGACCTGTGGGCGGTCGACCAGTTCGGCCACGGCCTCAGCCCGGGCACTCGCGGCGACTTCGGGTCGACCGTCGACAGCTCCGACCTGGCCGACATGCTGACCGAGCTTGCCGAAGGCGAACGGCCGGGATTGCCTCTGGTCGCCCAGGGACATTCGTTCGGTTCGATCGTCACCCTGCTCCGGCTGTTGGAACAGCCCGACCGCTACCGGGCCGGTGTCATCTCCGGGGCCCCGCTGGTGCCGATTCCCGAAATGCTCGACGCGGACAGTTCGTTCAACCTCGATCCCGGCTGGCTGTCCGAGGATCCCTTCTATCTGGACTCGCTCGAGAACGACCCGCTGGCCTTCGTCGACGCCGACGGCGCGGCGCTGACCCGCGAACTCGACAAGGCCTGGGACCGGTTCGGCGCCGAACTGCCGAAGCTTTCAGTGCCGACGTTGGCGGTGCACGGTGTGAATGATCCGATCGCACCCGTCGGGGCGGTGCGGGCGTACGCCGAGCAGATCGAGCCGCTACAGCTCAGCGAGTTCGCCGGCGCCCACCACGACGTCCTCAACGACACGATGCACCGAGAGGTGGCTGCGGCGATCGTCGACTTCGTCGAGCAGGCGCAGCGGTAGGCCCACCCGACCAAGCAAAGCGTGAATGAAGCGCGATGTGCTGTGGCAGACTCCCTGCCAGGTTGGACCCGCAGGGCGGTGCTGGATACACAACGGGCCGCAGCGACGAGGAGCGATGAGTGGGACCGGACGATCTTCCACCGCAGGGAAGTGGGCCGTCGGGAAACGACCCGGGCTCGCGCGGTAACGAACCATCGCGAGACCCGTCGCAACCCGCGGAGCCGGCTGGGGACTCTCCACAGCCGCCCTCCAGCGGCAGCATGCGGTTCCAGGAACCCGGCACCACGCGCCCGCGCCCGCCGACCGTCGGGGAGACGCGGGCCCGCGAGAAGGCCGAGCGCAAGCGCAAAGAGCTCGAGAAAGCACGAGTCGAGGCCGAACTCAAGCGGTATCAACGCAACCAGCGGCTGAAGGGTGGTGCCGCGGTCGTCGGTGTAGTTGGTGTTGTTGCGGCGCTCGGCTATTGGGCGTTGTCGCCGCGTACCGTCAACGCGCAGTGCGTCCAGGAAGACGCCTCGGGCGGCCCGATCATCGTGCCCGACAGCTACTGCACCGGCCACGGCAGCGGCACTGGCGGCCTCTTCATCTACAGCGGCCACCAGTACCGCTACTACTACGGCAGCACCGGAACCGTTGGGGCGAGGCCGGCTGGGGGCACCACGATCGCGCCAAAGGGCACCACCGTCAAGACGTCGTCGGGCACCACCATCCAACGCGGCGGTCTTGGCAGCAAATTTTCTGGCAGCGGCGGCGGCTAGAGCAGCGACTGGTGAAACGCGTCAGAACGGAGCGGCGGCCGGACTGGTTGTCGATCGTGGAAACGCAGGGGCTCGTCTTCGGCACACCCGCGCTCGATGCGGCCGGAGGGGACCGCGTGTACTGGGACGAGTCCGTGTACTACGAGTTCGAGATGGACGAGGTGCTGGCCATCGAGGCCGACGTCGAAACGCTGCATTCGATGTGTCTGAACGCTGTCGAACAGGTCGTGCTCATGGACCGGTACGCAGACTTCGGGGTACCGGAGTGGAGTTGGCAGCCGATTGCCGAGTCGTGGCGGCGCTCTGATCCGTACGTCTACGGTCGTTTCGACCTGCGCTATGACGGGGGCTCGCCGGCGAAGCTGTTGGAGTACAACGCCGATACCCCGACCACCTTGCTGGAGTCGGCGGTCGTGCAGTGGCATTGGCTGCAGGATATGTTCCCGGACTTCGATCAATGGAACTCGCTGCACGAGCAGCTCGTCGACCGGTGGAAGGTCGTGCGGGATACGTTGCCCAGCAATGAGCTTCACTTCTCGTGGTCCGGCGCCGAGCAGACCGGCGAGGATCAGATCACGACGACCTACATGCAGGAGACTGCGGCTGAGGCGGGGTTCGAGACGATCGCGCTGGAAATCGAGGACGTCGGCTGGGACACCGTTCTTGAACGGTTCGTCGACTTGGAAGAGGCGCCGATCAACGCGATGTTCAAGCTCTACCCGTGGGAGTGGGTGCTCGACGACGCGTTCGGGCAGCGCGTGGTGTCGAGCATTCCGAACACCACGTGGATCGAGCCGCTGTGGAAAGCGCTGCTCTCGAACAAGGCGATTCTGGCGATTCTGTGGGAGATGTACCCCGGTCACCCGAACCTGCTGCCTGCGTACCTCGACGATCCCCACGAGCTCACCGAGTACGTCCGCAAACCCAAGCTCGGGCGCGAGGGTGGCAACATCACCATCGTCGGGCCCGGCGTAGAGCTGGCCACCGGCGGTGTCTACGGCGAAGAGGGCTTCGTTTACCAACTCTTCCATCCACTACCGCTTTTCGACGACGTGCGGCCCTCGCTGGGCGCGTGGGTGGTCGGCGATTCGTCTGCCGGTTTGGGGATCCGCGAGGCCCCCGGGCTGGTGACCACCGACCGTGCAGCTTTTGTCCCACACCGAATCCCATTGACCGAAGGACGCTAAAGATGACAACCACCGTGATGGCACTGGAGCCAGATTTCTGGCAGTCGATTGGCCGCGGCATCGGCGCCATGTGGCTGTATGCCGCTGTCGGGCTGGTGCTGATGGTGATCGGGTTCTATGCGATCGACCTGGCCACGCCGGGTCCGCTGCGCCAAATGGTCAAGCAGGGCAAGCCGAATGCCGTCGTCATTTCTGCGGCGGGCGTCATCAGCATGGCGTTCATCGTGGTGCTGGCGATCTACTCGTCTGGGGGCAGACTGGCCGAGGGACTACTGGCCGCGACAATCTTCGGCTTCGTCGGGATCCTGGCACAGGTGGTCATGATGCGTGTCGCGACCATTGTGCTCGGCGTCAACATGTCCGGGTGTTTGGAATCCGAGCGCTTCACCCACGAGTCGTTGATGGTGGCTGCCGCGCAGTTCGCGCTCGGGCTGGTGGTGGCGGTCGCCATTCTCTGAGACGCAGGGCGGAGCATGGCGGCGCCGAGTACGGTTATCCCGTGCTGAGGAGAGCGATGATCGCGGCGGTGGCCGCCTGCGGTGCGGCGGTGTTGCTTGCGGCCCCTGCCGGGGCCCAGCCCGGTCCACCTCCGTGCGATTTCGCGCTCAGCTTCATCTGCAACATCGTTCCGATGGCGCCAGATCTGGAACACAACGTCGATCTCACCGAGCAGCTTCCACCCGCAGACCCGAATGCGCCGCTGCCGGAGTCATTGCCGCCGCTCGACCCGTGCGCAGCAGGCTGTATCTAGAGCCAGGTGTCGTCGGTGGTGGCGGTGAGGAACGCCTCCAGGTCGTCGCGCCAGTGCGCGGGAGTGTTCTTGTCCGGCTCGATGCCGGTGTACTGCCCGCGGTAGAACAGCAGCGGACGCGGCTTCTTGTGCGGCACGTCCGACAGCGAGTGCACCGCACCGAAGACGACGAGGTGATCACCGCCGTCGTGGACCGAGTGCACCGTGCAGTCGATGTGGGCCAGCGTACCCTCGATGACGGGTGAACCGACTTTCGACGGGCGCCAGTCGAGTCCGCCGAACTTGTCCGGCTCTTTCGAGCCGAACCGTGCGCTGACGTCCTTCTGCTTCTCGTGCAGCACGTTCACGCAGAAGTGTCCACTGGCCTCGATGGCCTTCCAGGATCGCGATACCTTCGTCGGGCAGAACAGGACCAGCGGGGGGTCCAGCGACAGCGCCGCAAACGACTGGCATGCAAAGCCGACGGGCGCGCCGTCTTGCATCGTGGTGATCACCGTGATGCCGGTACAGAACTGCCCCAGCACATTTCGGAATGTGCGCGGGTCAAGAGGCTCGGCTGACACTAGCCCTTGAAGCCGATGCTGAAGTCGTGGCCCCACAGGCTGACCGCCGTGCTCTCCCTCGCCACCCAGCTGTCGTCCTCGACTTGCAGCCCCTCGCAACCGAATTCGATGTCGAAGCCGCCAGGAGTCTTCATGTAGAAGGACAGCATCTTGTCGTTGACGTGCCTGCCCAGAGTCGCCGACATCGGAACGTTTCGCCGCAGCGCACGATCCAGGCACAGTCCGACGTCATCGGAGCTGCCGACCTCGACCATCAGGTGCACGATGCCGCTGGGCGTCTCACCCGGCATGAACGCCAGGCTGTGGTGCCGCGGGTTCACGCCGAAGAAGCGCAGCCAGGCGGGGGCACCGTCGGCCGGCCTTCCGACGAGCTGCGGTGGCAGCTTCATCGAGTCGCGCAGGAAGAACCCCAGGACGTCCCGATAGAAGTGCAGAGACTCGACGTCATCGCGGGTGGTCAGCACCACGTGGCCCAGACCCTGTTCCGCGGTGATGAACTTGTGGCCGTAGGGGCTCACGACGCGGCGGTGCTCGAGGGCGGCCCCGTGGAACACCTCGAGGCTGTTACCGGACGGATCCTGGAATCGGATCATCTCGTCGACGCGGCGGTCGGCGAGTTCTGCCGCGCTGGCCTCCTTGTACGGGGTGCCCTCCACGTCGAGCCGGTTGCGGATCTCCTGCAGGCCTGCGGCATTCGCTGTTTCCCAGCCCGACTCCAGCAGCCGGTCGTGCTCACCCGGCACGATCACCAGCCGTGCGGGGAAGTCGTCCATGCGCAGATAGAGCGCACCCTCGGTCGAGCCCTTGCCCTCGACCATGCCGACAACCTTCAACGCGTATTCACGCCACGCGGCGACGTCGGTTGACTCGATGCGCAGGTAGCCCAGTGACCGGATACTCATGCCTTAGCCTCCCCTGGCCCCTCTTTCAAAAAGTCCGTGGTGAGCTTGTTGAATTCGTCGAATTTTTCCAGCTGTGCCCAGTGTCCGCACTGTCCGAAGACGTGCAACTGGACCTTCGGGATCTGCTTGAGCGCCACCAGCGCGCCGTCCAGCGGGTTCACCCGATCCTCACGACCCCAGATGAGAAGTACCCGTTGGCGCAGCTTGTACACCTCGCGCCACATCATGCCGAGCTCGAAGTCGGGACCTGCGAACGACTTTCCCATCGCGCGGGCGGCCGCGAGTGACTCCGGCTGGCTCGCGATCGCAAAGCGCTCGTCGACCAACTCCGGCGTCACGAGCTTCTGGTCGAAGACCATGATGCGCAGGAACTTCTCCATGTTCTCGCGCGTGGGGTCGGCGGTGAACTTGCCGAGCAACTTGACGCCTTCGGTGGGGTCCGGCGCGAACAGGTTCACCGACAGTCCGCCGGGGCCCATCAGAACGAGGCGGCCCGCCCGTCTGCCGTTGTCCAGCGCGAACCGCACCGCGGTACCGCCGCCGAGCGAATTGCCCACCAGGTCAGCGCTTTCGATGCCGAGGTGGTCGAACAGGTTCAGCAGCGCGGTCGCGCTGTAGCGGTTGTACTGCTCGTGCTCGGTGTGCTTGTCGGAATGCCCGTAGCCCGGCTGATCGACGGCCAGGACGTGGAAGTGCTGCGCCAGCACGGCGATGTTGCGCCCGAAGTTCGACCAACTCGACGCGCCGGGGCCCCCGCCGTGCAGAAGCACGATCGTCTTCTCGTTGCCGATGCCCGCCTCGTGATAGTGCAGGCGCATGGCTGGGCCCTTGCCGCGTACGTCGGCAAAGCGCGACGTCGACTCGAATGTGATCTCTTGCTGTTGTGCAGCTTCGGCGGCGAACGAGGTCATCAGACCATCGTGTCCTGCGGTGGAAGGCCGAACTCGTTGTTGCCGAAGATCAGGTAGGCGCGTTCTGGATCGTTGGCGGCGTGCACGCGGCCGGCATGCGCGTCGCGCCAGAACCGTTGCACGGGAGCGTCGTTGTTCAGCGCGGTGGCACCCGAGGCTTCGAAGAGCCGGTCGATCGACGAGATGGCGCGGCCGGTGGCACGGACCTGGTCGCGACGGGCGCGGGCACGCAGCTCGAACGGAATTTCCTGTCCGGCCTGCAACAGTGCGTACTCGTCGCCGACGTTGCCGATCAGCTGACGCCACGCGGCGTCGATGTCGCTGGCCGCCTCGGCGATGCGAACCTTGGCGAACGGATCGTCCTTGGCCTTCTCACCGGCGAACGCGGCGCGCACGCGCTTGCCCTGATGCTCGACGTGCGCGGCGTATGCGCCGTAGGCCATGCCGACGATCGGCGCGGAGATCGTCGTGGGATGCACGGTGCCCCACGGCATTTTGTACACCGGCGCGGTGTTGGTCTGCAGCCCACCCGCGGTGCGATCGTTCATCGACTTGTAGGACAGGAACCGGTGCCGCGGCACGAACACGTCCTTGACCTTCAGGGTATTGCTGCCGGTGCCCTTGAGCCCCACAACGTGCCAGACATCGTCGATCTCATACTCGGGCAGCGGGATCAGGAAGCTGCCGAAGTCGACCGGCTTGCCGTCCTTGATCACCGGGCCGCCGACGAACGTCCATGTCGCATGGTCGCAACCGGAAGACCAGTTCCAGGAGCCGTTGACGAGATAGCCGCCGTCGACGACCGTGCCAGCGCCCATTGGTGCGTATGACGACGAGACCCGCACGCTCGGGTCCTCGCCCCACACCTCTTCCTGGGCCTGCTGGTCGAACAGCGCGAGGTGCCAGTTGTGCACGCCCACGATCGAGCCGACCCATCCGGTGGAACCACACGCGGTCGCGATCCGGCGCACGGCCTCGTAGAACAACGTGGGATCGCACTGCAGGCCGCCCCACTGCTCGGGCTGCAGAAGCTTGAAGAATCCGACCTCGTCGAGTTCGGAAACCGTCTCATCGGGGAGGCGGCGCAGATCCTCCGTCGCCTGCGCGCGCTTGGCGATCAGCGGCAGCAGGTCGTCGATGCCGGCTAGGACCGACGGCACGTCACGCTGTTCAATGGACGTCACTGGATTTGCCTCCCGGGAGCTACGGACCTTGCGATGAGCGCTTGCGCGAAGAGCAGACCGCAAGGAGAGATTAGAACACGTTACGATTTGTGTCGAGCAGCGCATTCATACGTGGGCTGGACCTGGGCACATGCATTTCTGTAACCTGTTCTAGTTATCGCCATCAGAAGGGTGCACGGTCGTGACGGATGAGCCGCTCGGTAGCCACGTGCTCGAGCTGCAGCTGGCCGACGTCGTCGAGGAAACCCCCGACGCACGGTCGCTGGTGTTCACCGTGCCCGATGGTGCGGATATCCCCGCCGATCGGCTGCGGTACGCGCCCGGGCAGTTCCTGACGCTGCGCGTGCCCAGTGAGCGCACCGGCTCGGTGGCCCGCTGCTATTCCCTGTGCAGCTCCCCGTTCACCGGCGACGCGATGACGGTGACCGTCAAGCGCACTGCCGACGGCTACGCGTCGAACTGGCTGTGCGACCACGCACATGCCGGCATGAAACTCCATGTCCTCGCGCCGTCGGGCACCTTCGTCCCCAAGACGCTGGACACGGACTTCCTGCTGCTGGGCGCGGGCAGCGGCATCACGCCGATCATGTCGATCTGCAAGTCGGCGCTCGCCGAGGGCAGCGGCAAGGTCGTGCTGATCTACGCCAACCAGGATGAGAACTCGGTGATCTTCGGCCCAGCGCTGCGCGAGCTGGCCGCCAAGTATCCGGATCGGCTCACAGTCGTGCACTGGCTTGTCAGCGTGCAAGGGCTCCCCAGCGCGGCGGCGCTGGCAGGCTTGGCCTCCCCGTATGCCCGCCACGACGCGTACATCTGTGGCCCCGGACCGTTCATGGCGGCGGCCGAGGAGGCACTCAAGACCGTCGGCGCAGAACGCGTCCACATCGAGGTGTTCAAATCGCTGGAGTCCGACCCGTTCGCCGCCGTCGTGATCGAGGAGGACGACAGCGACGAGGGTCCGGCCACGGCGATCGTCACGCTCGACGGTGAAAAGCACGAGATCGCGTGGCCACGCAAGGCCAAGTTGCTCGACGTGCTGCTCGACAAGGGCCTCGATGCGCCGTTCTCCTGCCGCGAGGGCCATTGCGGCGCATGCGCGGTGCTCAAGCGCAGCGGCGACGTCGAGATGGAGATCAACGACGTGCTCGAGCAGTCCGACATCGACGAAGGCCTGATCCTCGGCTGCCAGGCCAAGCCGCGATCCGATTCGGTCGAAGTCACCTACGACGAATGACCCGCGGGCTACCATTCGCCGCACCGAAGGGAGCAACTGTGACGAACCGGTTGGCCGGCATGCTTGCGGTTATCTCGGCGACATGGCTGTCACTCGCACTCATCACACCCATTGCGCCTTCGATGGCCGCAGTCAACACCGCTGATTCGTCCATTCCCGTCAATCCCGCGCAGAGTCTGGAAATGCACGTCACCGCCAATTGCATCACGGCCGAGGGGAGGTGCGCGTTCAACACCGGAGCCAATCTTCGTGCACCGGAAGGTGTGATCGGGTTCCCGGGCGACACGTACGGTCGGCAATCCACGACGTTGCGCACGATGGACCGCAGCGTGTACATCAACTTCGATTACGACCTCACGAACACCCGTTCGTTCAAATCCCTGACCGACGTCGTGTTCCAGACGGTCTTCTTCGGTGGCGGACCGCCGGAGAAGTTCATGTGGCGCGGGAACGCCTTCCCCGTTGACGCGCGCACCGGCCAGCCCCGCACCGATGTCCCGCTGATCGTGTGCTCTCACATTCAGGTGGTGTACGCGGGCGTGAATCTCACGACGCCCGACGCCTGCGCGCAGGCCGCCTTCAGCTGAGGCCGTTGACACCGCCGCGGAAAGCGTCGCCGGTGCCGATACATCCTCAACAGGCCCGGCGACGGCGTACGAATCCGCACAATCGCGGTGCTCAAAACACCGATCGCCGACCACTTCCCTCTGATCTCGCCGCGATAGGGACGAGGGGCCGAAACTAGGGAATCCCCCGATTCCTTCGGTCGGCCCGAACCATATGTTGAAGCGAGGCTTCAGCAAAAGCGGTGGGGGTCGAAGCACGGAGCACGTCGCGCACGTCTGCGCTCGTGTTAGCCCAAAGAAAAATGCGGACGCTGTTGCCCGGTCATCCGACTCCGCAGCAATAGCAGTATTTGACCTTTCAACCACACAGCGGGTCGATGCGATCGGTCTTCATGGCCGCAGCAATCTATCGGAACGTTCAAGGGGATCTGAGATGAATCAGCGGACAGACACCACTTCAGGCAAACACCGGATGCGGACAAGCAAGGCGACCGTCGCGAGTGGGTACGCCCGCTATGTCGGGCGCGTCGGTGCCCTCGCCGTCGCGCTTGGTGTGGGCGCCGCCGTCGGCACCATGCCCGGAATCGCATACGCGACCCCGGACACCAGCAGTCCGTCGGACACGGCCGGGTCGCCGAGTTCATCGCCGGACCCCACCGGCGCGACCGACAGCACCTCCGCACCATCGACCCCGTCGACGGACTCGCCCTCGCCATCGGACTCGCCCTCGCCGTCGGACCCGGCCAGATCGGATCCGGGAACAGGAGTGGACCCGGCTGTCCCCTCAGCGGATTCGTCGCAGGCCACCGTCACGGTGGGCGAAGGATCGTCGCCGACGGTCACGGTCAGCGGGTCCGGTGGCGCCAACACCACAGTCGGCGACAAGAAGCCGGCCACCACGACCGCCGCCGACCCGAGCGCCGACGTTCCATCGGCCACGCCGAGCACGGAGGCTCCCCACTCAGCAACCGTCACCCCCGAAACCCCGGCGGCCGAGCCGACTCCCGAGCCGACAATGGGCTTGACTACAACGACGGGTGGGGGCTCGCCGAAGGTCACGATCAGCAGCTCGGGCGGGTCGCTGACCTCGAGTGTCTTCAGGCGGTTACTCGGAGACAGCGCCGCCCGCGGGTGAAAGCCACCCGCACGTGCCGCAGGAGCAGCCGGTGGCGTTCACGCAGGCCGCGGCATCGATGGCAATGGACATGCCTGAAGCTCCGTCGGCGATGGCAATGGACATGCCGGCCATGGACGACTTCGTGCCGATCACTCTGAGGGAACTGTTCTCAGTCAGCCCGCGCACAGAGGGCGAAACCATGATGATGAACAAACGCCTTTTCGCGACGTTGATGCCCGGCTTGTTCGTGGATCCGGACACGCAAAAGTACACGCCTTTGAGCAACGCACTCTGGAACATGACAGCCATGGACATGCCGGAGCACGACATGCCGGGGCACGACATCGGAGCACCATGAACGACATGGAGTTCGTGCCGATCAGTTCTCCGGTGGAGCTGGTCGCAGGCTCGCGCACCATGATGAGCCACATGATGTTGAACAAACGCCTTTTCGCGACGTTGATGCCCGGCTTGTTCTTGGAAACCATGCCCATGGACGACGGGCCGGACATGCTCATGTACAACGATTTGAGCGACTTCCTCTGGGACATGAACATGCACATGAATACGAACATGGGCGAGTGCGAACACGTCGACCACTGCGAACCGGGTGGCGGCGATAGCGGCGGAGGCCATGGCAGCCACCATGGCGGCGGTATGGACATGTCGATGAACATGTCGATGAATTGCGAAAGCGGCGGTATGGACATGCCGGGCATGGACATGGGCTGCGACAGCATGGACCACTCGATGACGCCGATGATGCTCATCCAGGCCCAGGGCGAGGTCAAGCCGGCCGAGGCGATGGGCTACGCCGGTCACGACATGGGAGCGATGTCCATGCCGGGCCACGACATGGGATCGATGCCAGCCGAGGCCATGCCGCAGCACGATATGTCGGCGATGCCGGCCGAGGCGATGCCTGCGGGCCACGACATGTCGAACATGCCGGCCGAGTCCATGCCTTCGGGCCACGACATGTCGAACATGCCGGGTGGCATGCCGGGTATGCCGATGCCACCGGGATCGACCATGCCGGATATGCCGGGTATGCCGGCAGGCGGTCACACCGCAGTCAAGGGCTTGCTCCCGTCCCAGGACGGCTACACGTTCACGCCGGAGAACACTGATATCGGCGACGGCAACTTCGCCTTCACCATCACTGGGCCCGACGGCGCGCCGGTCAAGGACTACACCACTCTCCACGACCGCGACCTGCACCTGATCGTGGCGTCAGACGATTTGCAGCAATACGCCCACCTGCATCCCATGCTCGATGACAACGGCCGGTGGTTCGTCAAGACGCCGAGTGATTTCTCTCCAGGCAAGTACCGGGCTTTCGCCGATTTCGATCCGGAGGGCACACAGACTCAGTTGACGCTCGGCATCGACCTGACCAAGCCCGGTGCTGCCCCGGCCGCAACGCCGCTGGTGCCCAGCAACAAGGACAGTGTCGACGGGTTCGACGTGAGTCTCGACTTCACCGGTACCGAGGCGACCGTCACCGTACGTCGCAACGGTGAGGTCGTCACCACCCAGCCGTATCTCGCGGCCGCCGGGCATCTCGTGACCCTGCGTGAGGGCGACCTGGGCTATCTGCACGTGCATCCGATGGACACAGAGCCGGACGGTCCCGTCAACTTCATGGTCAGCTTGCCGTCGGCGGGAACCTATGCGATGTTCTTCGACTTCAAGGTCGACAACGTCGTGCGGACGGCCCGCTTCGTCGTCAACCAGCCCTAACAACCGGTAGGCGAATCCGCCGCATGGGAGCGAATCAGGCTGCATTGCAGCTTGGTTCGACCCCGTGCGGCGGCTCGCTTCGATCCCCATCAGGGGTCGGCTAGCCTCAATCGGGTGAGCAAGGTCGCGCTTCGCGCAGGCATTCCGCCGTTCTACGTGATGGACGTGTGGCTGGCCGCCGCGGAGCGCCAGCGCAGCCACGGCGACCTGGTGAACCTGTCGGCCGGCCAGCCCAGTGCCGGGGCACCCGCTGCCGTCCGTGCGGCCGCGAAAGCCGCCTTGGATAACACCGTTCTCGGTTACACCGTCGCACTGGGCATCCCCGAATTGCGTTTCGCGATCGCCGCGTCGTATGCCGACCGGCACGGGCTTGCCGTCGACCCCACCAACGTCGCGCACGACCGATCGGCGTCGCGGTCAACACCGACGAGACCCGGCTGTACACGGCCAACAACCAGACCGGCACCGTGTCCGTGGTCGACCTGACCAACAACAGTGTCATCGCGACGATTCCCGTTGGCGGTCAGCCGAACTGGGTGGTGCTCAACGCCAGCGGCAGCCGGGCCTACGTCAGCAACTTCGCCGCCGGCAAGGTGTCGGTCATCGACACCGGATCCAACACGGTGCTCACCGACATCGCCATCGCCGGGCCCACTGGAATCGCCATCCACGATGACCGGCTCTACGTGATCGGCGTCAACACCAACACGTTGACGGTCATCGACACCACCACCAACGGCGTCATCGACACCTTCCCCGTGGGCCCCGGGCCGACTCAGGTGGAAATCAGCCCCAACGGCCACTACGTCTACGTCACCAACGCCAACGGCGCCTCAACATCAGTGATCTACCTGGGCGGCGGCAGCGGGGACGATGGCGTCTAGCGCGGCAGTCCGAGCAGGCGCTCACCGGCCATGGTGAGAAGGATCTGCTCGGTACCGCCTGCGATCGTCAGGCAGCGGGTGTTGAGGAAGTCGAAGACGGTTGCGTTGTCGACCACACCGGCACCCTCGGACAGCACCATCCGCAGTTCGGCGAGCGCCTGGCGATACCGCACACCGATCAGCTTGCGCGCGCTGGCCTGCGGTCCCGGATCCTGGCCTCCCACGGCCAGTTCCGCGATCTTTCGGTCCAGCAGCGAACCGACCTGAGCGGCCACGATCATCGCGCCCAGCTGATCCTTGCCCGCTGCGTCGAGATCGAGATCGGCAACCGTGCGCAGCAATTCTTCCATCGGGTTCCCCAGCGCGGTGCCGTGGGACATCGCGACCCGCTCGTTGGCCAGCGTCGTGCGCGCAAGCCGCCAGCCGTCGTTGACCGGGCCCACGACCATTTCATCGGGCACGAAGACGTCGTCGAAGAACACCTCGTTGAACAGGTTGTCGCCGGTGATCTCGCGCAATGGCCTGATGTCGATGCCCGCCGACTTCATGTCGACGAGGAAGTAGGTGATGCCCTTGTGCTTCGGTGCATCCGGATCGGTACGCGCCAGGCACACGCCCCACGCCGCCTTGTGCGCCGCGGACGTCCACACCTTCTGCCCGGTGAGCTTCCAACCACCCTCGGCGCGAACCGCTTTCGTGCGCAGCGCGGCCAGGTCCGAACCGGCGCCGGGCTCGCTGAACAGCTGACACCAGATGAATTCGCCGCGCAGCGTGGCCGGCACGAACCGCTCGATCTGCTCGGGGCTGCCATGCTCGAGGATCGTCGGCACGGCCCACCATCCGATGACCAGATCCGGTCGGACGACGTCGGCCGCCGCCAACTCCTGATCGATCAAAAGCTGCTCGGCGGGCCCGGCCTTGCGCCCGTACGGCTGCGGCCAGTGCGGTGCCAGAAGCCCGGTGTCGGCCAGGGCGATCTGCCGCTTCTCGGCGGGCTGTGCGGCGACTTCAGCTACCGCGGAGGCGATTTCGGGGCGGAGATGTTCGACCGAGTCGAGATCGATGCGCAGGTCGCGGCGCACGCCCTGCTGGGTGAGCGCCGCGACGCGGTGCAGCCACAGGTGCGCGCCGCCGAGGAAGTGTGCGATTCCGTACGCGCGTCGCAGATAGAGATGCGCGTCGTGTTCCCAGGTGATTCCGATACCGCCGAGCACCTGAATGCAGTCCTTGGCGTTGGCCTTCGCGGCGTCGATCCCGGCGGCCGCGGCCACCGCCGCAGCGATCGACAGCTGCCGTTCGTCGGAATCGGACAGTACGGAGGCGGCGGCTCTTGCTGCGTCGGCTGGCGGCCACCGACGCCTGCTCGGAACGCAGCAGCATCTCGGCACACATGTGCTTGATCGCCTGGAAGCTGCCGATCGGCTTGCCGAACTGCTCGCGCACCTTCGCATAGTCCGTCGCCGTCTGCAGCGTCCAGCGGGCCAGCCCGGCGGCCTCGGCCGCCAGCACCGTCGCCGCCACGTCAGCGAGGCGTTGCGGCGATGCCGAGAGCGCCTCGGCGGGGGCGGAGTCCAGTACCACGCGCGCCAGTGGTCGGGAGAAATCGGTGGCCTTCAACGGTTCGATCGAGACGCCGTCGGCGCCCGCGTCGATCAGGACGACGGAATCTCCGGCGGGCAGCAGCAGCACCCCGCCCGGGTCCGCGCCGAGCACGTACTCGGCGGTGCCCGACGCGCGGCCGCCCTCGAATCTCACGTCGGCCGACAACGCAACGCCGGCAACCCGCTCGCCGGATATCAGCGACTCCAGGACGTCGGACCGCTCGATCATCAGGGTGGCCAGTGCCGTCGTCGCGACCGGACCGGGGACCATGGCGGCAGCGGCCTCGTCGACCATCGCGCACAGATCCTCGACGGTGCCGTCGGCGCCGCCCTGCTCCTCGGAAAGGGCAACGCCGAAGATCCCTAGTTGAGCCAACCCGTCATAGGCCACCCGCCAGGCGTCCGGTTGGCCTAGCTCCACGTCGCGTGCCGCCGTGACGGCCCCGGAGGCAGCTGCCCAGCTACGGACCAGTTCGCGCGCGGCAAACTGCTCGTCGGTGATTGAGGCTGACACCGTCTGCTCCTAGCGTTTGGGCGAGAAGACAGTGCTTCCCACTAGAACGTGTTCTAATAGTGCCAGCGATCGACCGTCAAGTCGACTGCCATTGCAGCAGGACACGTCGGTGCCGCAGCGGCGCTGAGGTGAGAAAATGGAGCCCGGCATGCGTATCGTTTTTCGCGAGTACGCACGATGAAGGAGCAGCCGACCGGATGTCCGGCCTGTCACAGCCAGCACCCCCAAACCCGGGTTCGGGGTCGGATTCGCGACCCCGCCAGGTGATGAACGTGGCGGTACTCGCCGAGTCCGAACTCGGATCCGAAGCCCAGCGGGAGCGCCGCAAGCGCATCCTGGACGCCACCCTGGCCATCGCGTCGAAGGGCGGTTATGAGGCAGTTCAGATGCGTGCCGTCGCAGAACGGGCAGATGTCGCCGTCGGCACGCTCTACCGCTACTTCCCGTCGAAGGTGCATCTGCTCGTGTCGGCGCTCGGCCGGGAGTTCGAGCGCATCGACGCCAAGACCGATCGCGCGGCGCTCTCCGGTGGCACGCCGTATCAGCGGCTCAACATCATGGTCGGCAAGCTCAACCGGGCGATGCAGCGCAATCCGCTTCTGACCGAGGCGATGACGCGGGCGTTCGTATTCGCGGATGCGTCCGCGGCAGGTGAGGTTGATCACGTCGGCAAGCTGATGGACTCGATGTTCGCCCGCGCTATGAGTGACGGCGAACCGACTGAAGACCAGTACCACATCGCGCGCGTCATCTCCGACGTCTGGCTGTCGAACCTGCTCGCGTGGCTGACCCGACGGGCATCGGCGACCGATGTCAGCAAGCGGCTGGACCTCGCCGTGCGGCTGCTGATCGGCGACGGCGAGCACCCTAAGATCTAGGCGTGCTCCCGGCCGACCTGCAGCGCGCGCTCGACTCGATCGCCCGGGCTCCCCGACTGCTGGTCACGTGCGACTTCGACGGCACTCTCGCGCCGATCGTCAGCCATCCGGCCGATGCCCGCATGCTGCCCGACGCCGCCGCCGTGTTGACGGCGCTCGCCGACCTTCCCGACACCGCCGTGGCCCTGGTTTCCGGACGCGCGCTCGGCGTGCTGCGGACGCTGTCGGCGATGCCGCCTTCCGTTCATCTGGTGGGTAGTCACGGCGCCGAGTTCGACACCGGTTTCGCCCACGACGTCGACGAGGGCCTGCTCGCACGGATCATCGCCGAACTGAACAAGATCGCGGCGGATCGGCCCGGCGTCACGGTCGAGACCAAACCCGCCTCCGCCGCCCTGCATGTACGCAATGCAAGTGCCGACGACGGCGAGGCGGCACTGGAGGAGGCCCGTCGCGCCTCGACCGCGTGGGATGCACACGCCACTGCGGGCAAGGCGGTACTCGAGTTCGCGGTCGTCACGACGGACAAGGGTGAGGCCGTCGACATTCTGCGCGACCAGACTCGACTCGACGGCGGTGGTCTTCCTCGGCGACGACGTCACCGATGAGAAGGCCTTCCGGCGGATGCGCGACGGCGACGTCGGCGTCAAGGTCGGACCGGGTGACACCGCGGCGGGCTTCCGTATCGAGTCACCCGAGGACGTCGCCGCCGTGCTGGCGTACCTGCTGGCGACCCGCGCGCGCTGAGCCGCGAGCGACCCCAAAATGCACGCAGAGTTGCGGCGTGTCGACGTACAGACACGGTCGTCCCTACTGCGTGTCGGCGCCAGGCGAGAGTGCTCAGGCGGGTGGGCCGGATGTGCGGCCGCGCACGACCTCGGTCTCGAGAACATCGATCACCGGCAGGCCCGAGCGCGGCGGGTTGTGCAAGAGCCTGCCGGCGCGCCGGCCCTTCTCGATGCTCGACTGGACCACGGTCGTCAGTCCGCGCCGCAACGCTTCGGGCACACCGTCGAAGCCGGTGACCGTCATCTGGCCGGGTACGTAGATCCCATGTGCGCGTAAGTAATCCATTGCCGACAGCGCCAGCACATCGGCCGTGCACATCAGCGCGGTGAGGCGTGGGTTGGCGTCGAGGGCGACCTCCGCGGCGGCGCCGCCCGATGTCGGAAGGTGTTCGTAACTCTCGACGACCGTCAACGACTCGGGATCCAGGCCCGCCGCCCTCATCGCGTCGTACACGCCGTGAATACGCTCGCGCTGAACGTGGAAGTGCGGGGTCTGGACGCGTTCCGGATCGGCCACTGCGGGCCGCGGTCCACCGTGCGGCCAGGCGCGGCCCAGCCGCATCGTCAGCAGGCCGATCTCCCGGTGGCCAAGGCCCACAACGTGTTCGGCGAGCCGGCGCATGGCATCGCGGTCGTCGATGCACACGTGAGAGGTGCCCGGCACATCCTTGGGCTGATCGACGACGACGATCGGGAGGTGGCGCTGCTGGACCACCGCCAGATAGGGATCGTCGTCGGAGGCGGAGTACACCACGAAGCCGTCGACACCCGCCGCGAGCACGGCCGCCGAACCGTCGCCGAGGGTGCGGTTCGGACCGATCGCCACGAGCAGCAGGCCCTGGCCCGCCTCCTCGCAGGACTCAGCGAGGCCGGCGACGAAGTCCAGGGCGGCCGGATCGCTGAACGAATAGTTGAGCGGTTCGGTGATCATGAGCCCGACCGCCCCGGCCTTCCGGGTGCGCAGCGATCGCGCGACCGGATCCGGCCCGGGGTAGCCGATTCGCTTTGCGGTGGCGAGCACCCGTTCGCGAAGGTCGGCCGACAACTGATCCGGCCGGTTGTAGGCGTTGGAGATGGTGGTCCGCGAAACCTTCAGTTCGGCGGCCAACGAGGCCAGTGTCGCCCGGCGCCGCGGCGCGGAACTCCTGGACATGCTGTGTGACGTTAGCCGATTGGCTTGCCTTCCCCGGGATGCTGTGGACTAGACTTATTGGAAACGGTTTTCATTGTTATTTGGATGCATCAGGGAGTTGCGCATGCGTGCCGGTTTCGCGGCGGTGGCGGTCGTCACGGCAGTGGTGGTGGCCGGCTGCTCCCAGCAGGGGTCGACGCAGAACGAGCACGCGGCCGCGATTGTCGTGGCCTCCACCGATGTGTGGGGCAGCGTCGCAAGCGCCGTCGCAGGCGATCACACGACCGTGACATCGATCCTCGACAGCGCCGTCGACGACCCCCACTCATATGAGGCGACGCCCGCCAACGCCGCCGCCATCGCCGATGCGTCGCTGGTGGTCTTCAACGGGGGCGATTACGACCACTGGGTCACCGACGTGCTGGCCAACGATCCGGATGTGCCGACCGTCGATGCCTACTCGCTGCGGCCCGACTCGCAGCAGCCCGCCAACGAACACGTCTTCTACGACCCGGCCACCGCCAAGGCCGTCGCCGCGCAGGTCGCAGACCAACTCGCGCAGATCGATTCGAGCCACGCCGACACCTATCGCTCCAACGCCACGGCGTTCGCCACAAAAGCCGATGAGGTCCTGACGTTGGAACGCACGATCGGCCAGGAGCATCCCGGCGCGTCCGTGGTGGCCACCGAACCCGTCGCGCATTACCTGTTGGTCAACGCCGGCATCACCGACAAGACCCCGGAGGGTTTCGCGGACGCGATCGAGGAAGACACCGACCCGTCGCCTGCCGACCTGGCCGCCATGCTCGACCTGATCAGCACCCGCCAGGTGTCCGCTCTGGTGTTCAACCCGCAGACCGAGACCGCGGTCACCAAGCAGCTTCTCCAGGCCGCAGGCAAGGCCTCGATACCGGTAGTGGCCGTGACCGAGACCCTGCCGGAGGGCACCGATTATCTGACCTGGCAGCGTCAGACCGCCGAACAACTGGCGAGCCAGTTGGATAAAGCGCCACAGTCGAACAGATAATCACTGCCGTGCCCGCTGACGTCGTCGCCGAGCTGACCGGAGCCCGGTTGGCTTTCGGCGACCGGGTGTTATGGGACGAGCTCGATCTCACCGTGCGTGCAGGGGAGTTCATCGCGGTGCTCGGGCCCAACGGCACCGGCAAGACCTCGCTACTCAAGGTACTGCTGGGCCAGTTGCCCCTCTCTGCGGGCACAGTGACCGTGTGCGGGAACCCGGTCAAAAAGGGCAGTGAGCGAATCGGTTACGTGCCACAGCACCGGGCGTCCGACCACAGTCTGTCGCTGCGTGGAACAGATCTTGTCGGGCTGGGCTACGACGGCCACCGGTGGGGCCTGACGACGCTGCGTGACCGGTCGGTCAAACGTGCGGCCGTGCGGCGAGCGCTGCATCAGGTCAACGCCGAGCCCCTTGCTGATGCGCGCGTCGGTGTCATGTCCGGTGGCGAGATGCAGCGGGTGCGGATCGCGCAGGCGCTGGTCACCGAGCCGGTGCTGTTGTTGTGCGACGAGCCGCTGCTCAACCTCGATCCGGCCAACGCCCGCATGGTGTCCGCCCTCATCGATGCGCGCCGACGCGAGGCCGAAACCGCCGTGCTGTTCGTCACCCACGAGGTCAATCCCGTTCTGTCGTACGTGGATCGCGTGCTGTATCTGGTCGACGGCGGGTTCCGCATCGGCACTGTCGAAGAGGTGATGACCTCGTCGACGCTGTCGGAGTTGTACCGCGCAGACATCGAGGTGGTGAAGATCGGCGGCCGCTATGTGGTGGTCGGCGAGCACCTCGATCACTCCGGTCACGCGAGCGGACACGTCCATGAGTGAACGGCTCGCCGACCTGATGGCCCACCTCTTCTCGTTCGACATCACGGCCGACCTGCTGCGCCGCGACTTCGTCCAGCAGGCGCTGCTCGCGGCCGCACTGCTCGCATTGGTGTCCGGATTGATCGGCCCCTTCATCGTCATGCGCCAGATGTCGTTCGCGGTGCACGGATCCAGCGAATTATCGCTCACTGGTGCGGCTTTCGCGCTCCTGGCCGGGTTCAACGTCGGGGTCGGCGCACTAGTCGGCTGCGCATTGGCGGCCGTGCTGTTCGGCATCCTGGGCCAGCGGGCCCGCGAACGGGATTCGGCGATCGGTGTGGTGCTGGCGTTCGGGCTCGGACTGGCGGTGCTGTTCATCCATCTGTACCCCGGTCGCACCGGCACCAGCTTTGCGCTGCTGACGGGGCAGATCGTCGGCGTCGGTTATTCGGGGCTGACGCTGTTGGCCGTGGTGTCCGTACTCGTTGTCGCGGTGCTGGCGGTGTCCTACCGCCCCTTGTTGTTCGCAACCGTCGACCCAGAGGTGGCGGCCGGACGTGGAGTTCCGGTGCGCGCGTTGGGCATTGTGTTCGCCGCGCTCGTCGGTGTCACCGCGGCCCAGGGCGTGCAGATCGTGGGGGCGTTACTCGTGATGTCACTGCTGATCACGCCCGCGGCCGCGGCGTTGCGGGTGTTCGTCTCACCGGCGGCCGCAATCACGGCGTCGGTGATCTTCGCCGAAGTGTCTGCGGTCGGCGGCATCCTGCTGTCCCTGGCTCCCGGCGTGCCGGTGTCGGTGTTCGTCACCACGATCTCGTTCGCGATCTTCCTGGTGTGCTGGCTGGTGGGCCACCGGCGCGGCCGCGTTCGAACCGCGTAACGGTCAACGCTCGACCGGACGCGTTGGGTCCGAACACCATTCAGACCAGGAGCCCGGATACAGTGCGGCATCCACACCGGCCGCGGCCAGCGCCGCAACCACCACCGATGCGGTGACACCCGATCCGCAGTAGGCGCCCACCGGACCGGGCACCCCGGCGATCTCCGAGTCGGCCAGGAACCGTCCGTCGGCGTCAAGCAGGCTGGTGCTCGGCACGTTGCGCGCGCCGGGAATATGCCCCGCGACCGGGTCGATGGGCTCAACGTCGCCGCGGAACCGTTCGGGCGCCCGCGCGTCGAGCAGCGCCACTCGCAGCAGTGGCCTGTTCGGCGGTGAGCGTCGGCAGCACCCCTGCGTACAGGTCGTCGTGAGTCACTCTGATGTCGCCCGGTTGCGCCGTCACCCAACCGCTTTCGAGATCCCCCTGCCACGCCGCCAATCCACCGTCGAGAATCCGCACGTCGGCGATGCCCGCCGCGGTCAACACCCACCACGCCCGCGCCGAACCGGCCCGGTTCCAATCGTCGTACGCCACGACCGGCACGCCCTGCCGGACGCCCCACCTCCTGGCCGCCGCCTCGACGTCGCGACCGGACGGCAGCGGGTGACGTCCGCGTCCCGCCACCGTGTGATCGCTGAGTTCGTCCTCGAGCGACACGTACGCCGCCCCCGGGATATGGCCTCGCTCGTATGCCGCGCGTCCATCGGGTTCGGTCAGCTGCCAGCGAACGTCCAGAATCGTCACCGGATCACCATCGGCCAGTCGCTGCGCCAGTTCTGTCGCAGTGATCAGGACCTGCTCTCGACTCACCCCTCGATGGTGCCACCGCAGCGCATGTCGCCGGCCGGGCGGCTCCTAAGCTGACCCGCGTGATCGACCATGCGTTCAGTCCCGCGGAGCGGCGGGCGGTGTACCGGGTGATCGCCGAGCGCCGCGATATGCGCCGCTTCGTGTCCGGCGCCGAGATTCCCGACGAGGTGCTGGCGCGACTGCTGAGCGCCGCGCATGCCGCGCCGAGCGTCGGGCTGATGCAGCCGTGGCGGTTCATCCGTATCACCGATCAGCGGCTGCGGCGACGTATCCACGCCCTGGTCGACGAGGAACGGCTGCGCACGGCGGACGCGCTGGGCCCGCGCAGCGACGAGTTCCTGGCACTCAAGGTCGAAGGGATCCTCGACTGCGCCGAGCTGCTGGTGGTTGCGCTCGGTGAAGGCAGGCAGGCGCATGTGTTCGGCAGACGCACGCTTCCGCACATGGATCTGGCGTCGGTGTCGTGCGCGATCCAGAATCTGTGGCTGGCCGCCCGGGCCGAGGGCCTCGGCATGGGGTGGGTGTCGGTCTTCGACCCGCGCCTACTCGGGGACCTCCTGGGCATTCCCGAGGACGCCGAGCCGGTCGCGATTCTGTGCCTGGGGCCGGTTCCCCACTTCCCCGACCGGCCCGCCCTCGAGATCGACCGCTGGGCCTTCGGCCGGCCGCTGGCGGAGTTCGTCTCCGAGAACAGCTGGGTCACAGCGACGCCGACCGTAGGCTGATCGTCATGACCGTCGATCTCAACGCGGATCTGGGTGAGAGTTTCGGGGTGTGGAAACTCGGCGACGACGAGGCCATGCTCGACGTCGTCACCAGCGCCAACGTGGCCTGCGGGTTCCACGCAGGCGATCCCGCGTTGTTGCTCCGGACGTGCGAGTTGGCAGCCGAGCGCGGTGTGCGGATCGGCGCCCAGGTCAGTTACCGCGACCTCGCCGGCTTCGGGCGACGCTTCATCGATGCCACGCCGGAGGATCTGAAAGCCGATGTGATCTATCAGATCGGCGCGCTGCAGGCGGTCGCCCATGCTGCGGGATCTTCCGTCACCTACGTCAAACCCCATGGCGCGCTGTACAACACGATCGTCACGAACCACGATCAGGCGCGCGCGGTCGCCGAGGCGGTGCACGCCGTGGACCCCGCCCTGCCGGTTCTCGGCCTGTCCGATTCGGTATTCTTCGCCGCCGCGCAGGAACTCGGCCTGCGCACCGTGCCCGAGGCCTTCGCCGACCGCGCGTACCGCTCTGACGGGCAACTGGTTTCACGGCGCCTGCCCAACGCGGTGCTGGATGACGTCGCCGAGATCTCCGACCGCGTCTCGTCGATGGTTCTGTCGGGCCGCGTCGCGGCCGCCGACGGATCGATGATCCCGATCACCGTCGAATCCATTTGTGTGCACGGAGATTCACCCGGCGCGGTGCGGATCGCCAACACCGTTCGCGATCGGCTGGTCGCCGACGGCATCGAACTCGAGGCGTTCACCTGATGCGCCTCAAGCTCGGCAGGCCGAACCTGGGCGACTACGCCGGTTTCTTCGATGCTCCCCCGGCGCAGGAGGGCTCGCCGCTCACCGTCACCTGGATCGGCGTCACCACACTGCTGATCGACGACGGCGACTCGGCGCTGATGACCGACGGCTTCTTCTCCCGGCCGAGCCTCGCCGAAGTCGGATTGCGGACATTGTCGCCGTCGGCTCCTCGCATCGACGGCTGCCTCGCGCGGATCGGGGTGCAATCGCTCGAAGCGGTACTGCCGGTCCACACCCATTTCGATCACGTGATGGATACCGCCGTGGTCGCCGAGCGCACCGGCGCCAAGGTGGTCGGCGGAACGTCCGCGGCGCAGGTCGGCCGCGGACACGGGTTGCCGGACGACCGCCTCGTCGTCGTCACGCCGGGCGAGCCCCTCACCCTTGGGGCATACGACGTCACGCTGATCGAGTCCGAACACTGCCCACCCGATCGCTTTCCGGGCGTGATCACCGAGCCCGTCACTCCACCAGTGAAGGCATCGGCGTACAAGTGCGGCGAATCGTGGTCGACACTTTTCCACCACCGGCCATCGGACCGGCGGCTGCTCGTCGTGGGCAGCGCGGGCTTCGTCTCCGGCGCCCTGGCCGGACAGCGAGCCGATGTGGTGTATCTCGGCATCGGGCAGCTCGGCCTGCAGCCCGAGCAGTACCTGATCGACTACTGGACGGAAGCGGTGCGCACCGTCGGCGCGCGACGCGTCGTGCTCACCCACTGGGACGACTTCTTCCGCCCACTGCACAAGCCGCTGCGCGCGTTGCCTTACGCGGGTGACGATCTCGACGTCACGATGCGGGTGCTGACCCGGCTGGCGCGGGAGGATGGTGTCGCGCTGCATCTGCCCACGCTCTGGCAGCGCGCAGATCCTTGGAGTTGACGCTGGCGCTGCTCGCGCTGGCGGTCGTGCTGCTGTTCGCGATCGTGCGTCCGCACGGCTGGCCGGAGGCGGTCGTCGCAATCCCCGCCGCCGCACTGCTGATCGCATCGGGCGTCATCCCGATGGATGAGGCGGCCGCCGAGGTGAACCGGCTACTTCCGGTCGTCGGCTTTCTCGCCGCGATCCTGGTGCTGGCGCGACTGTGCGATGACGAGGGCCTGTTTCACGCTGCCGGGGTGGCGATGGCACGGATCAGTGCAGGCCGCCCCAAACGTCTGCTGGCGATGGTGTTCGTCGTCGCGTCCGCGACCACGGCGATCCTTAGCCTGGATGCGACGGTCGTGCTGTTGACGCCCGTCGTGCTCGCGACGGCACGCTCACTGGCGGTCCCCGCCAGACCGCACGCTTATGCCACTGCGCATCTGGCGAACACGGCGTCGCTGCTGTTGCCGGTGTCGAACCTGACCAACCTGCTGGCATTCACCGCCGCGGGACTGTCGTTCCTGCACTTCGCCGCGGTGATGACACTGCCCTGGCTCGCAGCCATCGCGGTCGAATTCCTGCTACTGCGTTGGCTTTTCGCGCAGGACCTTTCGGCACAACCGCAGCGCAAGGAGGTGTCCGAGGCTGCACAGATGCCCGTATTCGTGCTGGTTGTCCTCGCAATGACCCTTGTGGGATTCGCACTGACATCGCTCTTGGGGTATTCCCCGGCATGGGCGGCCCTTGCCGGGGCAATCGTTCTCGGGGTACGCGCACTTGTCCGGCGCGACACCACGATCACCCGGATCGTCGCGGCGGCGGATGTGCCGTTCCTGGCCTTCGTGCTGTGCCTCGGGGTGGTGGTCGATGCCGTCATGCTGCACGGCCTCGATAGCGCGATGCGTGATGTGCTGCCCACCGGCGCCACCCTGCCCGCGCTACTGGGTATCGCGGCGGTCGCCGCGGTGCTGTCCAACATCGTCAACAACCTGCCCGCCGTCCTGGTGATGCTGCCCCTGGTCGCGGCGTCGGGTCCGGCAGCCGTGCTCGCCGTTCTGGTCGGCGTGAACGTCGGGCCGAACCTGACCTATGTGGGCTCGCTCGCCAACCTGTTGTGGCGCAATGTCGTTCGCCGCGAAATGCGGGTCGGTTTCGTCGAATTCACCCGCATCGGCCTGTGCACCGTGCCGCTGACCCTTCTGGCGGCGGTGCTCGGACTGTGGCTGGGAATCAGGTTGGTAGGCGTGTAGTCCCGGTTACTCCGACGCGAACAACAATGGGACAGTCGGCGTCATTTTGGCTACCAGCGGCGCTGCGGCATGCGAGCGACAATACGATCAGCCAGATTGGTGCCATGGCTGTGGTTGGGTCGCCGGCTCAGCCGGCAGGTTTCAGCAGGTACGTAGCACTCGGAGACTCGTTCACCGAAGGTTGCGGTGATCCCAGCCCGGCCCGTCCGAACGGGTTGCGCGGATGGGCCGATCGCGTCGCCGAAGTGCTCGCGCACAGCAACCCCGAGATGCGCTACGCAAATCTGGCGGTGCGGGGGCGCACCATGGACGAGATCCTCGCCGAGCAGATACAGACCGCGGTGATGCTCGAGCCAGACCTCGTCACCATCTACGCGGGTATGAACGACCTGTTGGTGCTGCGCAACGACATCGACGCGATGATGGCACGCTACGCCGACGCGCTGAAATCCCTGCAGCAGAGCGGTGCGGTGGTGCTCACCTTCACCGCGGCCGACCTCGGCACGGTGCCGCTGTTCCGCAGGCTGCGGGGCCGCGCTGCAATCTACAACGAACTGCTGCGAACCATCGCCGACGACATCGGCGTGCAGCTGGTGGACTTCTGGCGGTTCTCGGAGTTCAGTGACCCCCGGCTATGGGACGGCGACCGCATTCACCTATCGCCGCTCGGCCATGAGCGGATGGCTGCCAAAGTGCTTGACACACTGACGGTTCCGCACGACCTGACCTCACGCTCGGCCGCACTCCTGGCATCCACGCCCCCGGTGCGCAGCTTCTGGGGGAACCTACGATGGGCTGCGGCGTTCGCTGCGCCGTGGGTCGCGCGCAGGCTCAGACGCGTCACGCCCGGCGCGGGTGTCGAGCCGAAGTCGACGACGCTGGTGAAGGTTCTCTGACTCGTCAGGATCGTCGCTGGCGGGCGATTTCGGCCAGCACCACGCCGGCGGCCACCGAGGCGTTCAACGATTCCGTCGGTCCGGCCATCGGGATCGACACCACGGCGTCGCAGTTCTCCCGAACCAGGCGGGACAGCCCTTTGCCCTCCGAGCCCACCACCACGACCATCGGCCCCGAGCCGTCGAGTTCGTCGACCGTGATATCGCCGTCGGCGTCGAGTCCGACCACCTGTAGCCCGCGGTTGGCCCAATCCTTCAGCGTGCGAGTGAGATTCGTCGCCCGCGCCACCGGCACCCGGGCAGCCGCACCCGCACTGGTACGCCACGCGACCGCGGTGACAGACGCCGACCGCCGCTGCGGGATCAGCACGCCGTGCCCGCCGAACGCCGCCACGGAGCGCACGATCGCACCCAGGTTGCGCGGGTCGGAGATGTTGTCCAGCGCGACCATCAGCGCGGGCATGCTGTCGCTGGTCGCGACGGCCACGAGATCGTCGGGATGCGCGTAGAGGTACGGCGGCACCTGAAGCGCCAGGCCCTGATGCAGGCCGTTGGCCGCGATGCGATCCAGGTCGTGGCGCGGCACCTCGAGGATCGAGATCCCCTTGTCCGCAGCGATCTGCACGGCTTCGGTCAGACGCTCGTCGGCGTCGGTGCCCAGCGCCACGTACAGCGCCGTCGCAGGCACTCCCGCGCGCAGGCATTCCAGCACCGGGTTGCGGCCCAGCACGGTCTCGGTGTCGTCGGTCTTCTTGTGCCTGCCCTGCTGCTTTCGCGCGGTTTTGGCGGCGCGCTTGGCCGCCGGGTGATGGGGCCGCTCGTGTGCGGGCGGTGTCGCACCGCGACCCTCGAGCCCGCGCCTGCGCACGCCTCCGGATCCGACGGTCGGCCCCTTCTTGGTGCCGGGTTTGCGCACCGCGCCCCGACGCTTCGAGTTGCCCGCCACTACTTCGTGTACCCGTCGAGCAGCGCCCACTGAGGTCCGTCGCCGGTATCGGTGACCTCGATGCCGGCCTCCTTGAGACGATCGCGGATCGCGTCGGCCTCCGCCCAGTCACGCCTGGCCCTGGCGTCCTCGCGCCGCTGCACTTCGGCATGTACGAGAACATCCACCGCGGCCAGCGCGGCCGACGTCTCGTCCTTCGATTCCCAACGCTCGTCGAGCGGGTCGGCGCCCAGGATGCCCATCATGGCCCGGATCGACATCGCCTGCGCCAACGCCGCCTCGTGGTCACCGGCATCCAGTGCCCGGTTGCCTTCGGCGCGGGCGCTGTGCACCTCGGCGAGCGCGATCGGCACCGCTAGATCGTCGTCGAGGGCGGCGGCGAACTTCGGCGTCCACTCGCCGGGCACCACGGCGCCGACACGGTTGCGCACCCGGTGCAGGAAGTCCTCGACTCCCGTGTAGGCCTTCGCGGCGTCCTGCAGCGCGTTCTCGGAGAACTCCAGCATGGACCGGTAATGCGCGCTGCCCAGGTAGTACCGCAGCTCGGCGGGCCGAACCCGTTGCAACACAGCCGGAATCGCGAGGACATTGCCCAGCGACTTGCTCATCTTCTCGCCGCCCATGGTCACCCAGCCGTTGTGCAGCCAGAGCCGGGCGAACGGGTCGCCGGCGGCCTCGGCCTGGGCGATCTCGTTCTCGTGGTGCGGGAAGACGAGATCCATACCGCCGGCGTGGATGTCGAACTCGGCGCCAAGGTACGCCTCGCACATCGCGACGCATTCGGTGTGCCACCCCGGACGGCCCCGGCCCCACGGCGTCGGCCACGAGGGTTCGCCCGGCTTCTCGCCCTTCCACAGCGTGAAGTCGCGCTCGTCGCGCTTGCCGGTCGCGACACCCTCGCCCTGGTGCACGTCGTCGATCTTGTGGCCGGACAGCTTCCCGTAGTCCGGCAGGCTGAGCACGTCGAAGTACACGTCGCCAGCCCCGTTTCCGGAGCCGGTGTAGGCATGCCCGCGCTCGATCAGCCGCTCGATCAGCTCGATGATCTGGGTGACGTGGCCCGTGGCCCGTGGCTCGGCCGACGGCGGAAGCACCCCCAGCGCGTCGTAGGCGGCCGAAAAAGCCCGCTCGAAGGTCGCAGCCCACTCCCACCACGGCCTGCCGGCGTCGGCGGCCTTGGTGAGGATCTTGTCGTCGATGTCGGTGACGTTTCGGATGAACGCCACGTCGTAGCCCTTGGCCGTCAGCCAGCGCCGCAAGACGTCGAAGGCCACCCCGCTGCGAACGTGCCCGATGTGAGGCAGGCCCTGCACGGTGGCGCCGCAGAGATAGATCGACGCGTGGCCCGGCTTCACCGGCACGAAATCGCGCACGGCACCGGTCATGGTGTCGTAGAGGCGCATGCCGTCGGTCACGACGCGCCAGCTTACCGGCCTATTTGGCCGATTCGGAATCGGCGACGAGAAGAGCCGTCGCGATGGCCGCCAGACCCTCACCGCGGCCGGTCAATCCCAGGCCGTCCGTGGTGGTCGCCGACACCGACACCGGCGCGTCGAGGAGGTCGGAAAGCAGCTTCTGCGCCTCGGCCCGACGTGGGCCCACCCGCGGTCGATTGCCGATCACCTGCACAGCCGCGTTCCCGACCCGATAGCCCTCGGCCGTCAGCAGGCCCCGCACATGGCGGAGCATGTCGGCACCGCTGACACCGCGCCACTCGGGACGATCGGTACCGAACACCTCGCCGATGTCGCCCAGCCCCGCCGCGGACAGCAGGGCGTCACACAACGCGTGCGCGGCGACGTCACCATCGGAATGGCCGGCGCAGCCGTCAGCGTCAGCGAACGACAGGCACAACAGCCAGCACGGCCGTCCGGCTTCAACTGGGTGTACGTCGGTTCCGAGCCCGACTCTGGGCAGGCTCGTCATGGCCTTCAGGAGGCGGCAGCAAGCGCCTCGTCGAGAATGGTCGCTGCCTTCTCGTCGTCGGTGTTCTCCGCGAGCGCGAGCTCACCGACGAGGATCTGACGCGCCTTGGCGAGCATGCGCTTCTCGCCGGCGGACAGGCCACGCTCCTGATCACGGCGCCACAGGTCGCGGACGACCTCGGCCACCTTGTTCACGTCGCCCGAAGCCAGCT
The DNA here is from genome assembly GCA_963737385.1 of uncultured Actinomycetota bacterium. Lineage (GTDB taxonomy): Bacteria > Actinomycetota > Actinomycetes > Mycobacteriales > Mycobacteriaceae > Mycobacterium. Next base: position 475,604 of record CAVTSZ010000057.1, on the reverse strand, counting down.
TCTCGAGATTGGCCTTGTAGCGGCGCGACCAGTTGGTCGGCTCCTCGGTGTGCGGTGCCCGCAGCACCTGGAAGACCTTGTCGAGGCCTTCCTGTCCGACGACGTCTCGCACGCCCACGTACTCGGCATTCTCCGCTGGGACTCGAACGGTGAGATCACCCTGGGCGACCTTCAAGACGAGATATTCCTTCTGTTCGCCTTTGATGGTCCGGGTTTCGATCGCCTCGATCAATGCGGCACCGTGGTGTGGATAGACGACGGTGTCTCCGACCTTGAAAATCATCAGATTAGAGCCCCTTTCACAAACCAATGTTAGCACGGAGCTCAGACAGGTGTTGAACAACGATGCAGGTCAGGGGCACCGCAGGTGAAGACTAGGGGTTGACAGGCTGACAAATCCATGCAATGCCCCGTCACCGTCGGGGTAACTGCAGACCGGTGTCAGCCCTCAGCTACCGCCCGCTACGCACACCTACTACAGTCCATAGTCGAATGCATAGTCTCATCCCCGCGACCGGCGTAGCGGTCGCCTCGAAGGTCGAGCAGGAGGCACGTGTGGACCGCTTCAAACTGGCCGCCTGTGGACTGGTAGGCGCCGTCGTGCTCAGTGGATGCAGCGCCGGGCAGGTCTCCCAGACGGCCGTCCAGGAACCCGCAGTGAACGGCACCAGCGCGAACATCGGCGAGATCGCGGTGCGCAACGCGCACCTGCGGGCCACGCAGACCGCTGACTACGTCCAACCGGGGGGTGAGGTCGAACTGCTGTTCCTGGCCTCCAACGGTTCGCCGGACGTCAACGACAAGTTGGTGTCGATCACTTCCGACATCGGAACGGTGACGCTGACCGGCGACACCGCGGTGCCCGCCGGCGGTGCGCTCGTCGTCGGCGCCCCCGACGGGCAAATCACCGCCCTGGAGAGCGTCGAAGCCACTGAGGCCGCCGAGGCGACAGTGAACCTGTCCAAGCCGATCTCCAACGGTCTGACGTACAACTTCACGTTCAAGTTCGAGAAGGGCGGCGAGGGCACGTTTGCGGTGCCGATCTCGGCCGGTGAGAGCCCCCGGCGTGAGGAAGCTGTCGAGCCAGGCGAATCGCACGGCGGCTCCGGCGGTCACTGACTGCAGAAGTCGGCGACACGGCGCGTCACCACGGAGTTTCTGTCGGTGGCGGCGGCTACCGTCACGTCGTGGTTAAAGCGCGTTCGCAGTATCGCTGCTCGGAATGCCACCACGTCAGCGCGAAGTGGGTGGGCCGCTGCGCGGACTGCGGCACCTGGGGCACAGTCGACGAAGTCGCCGTCCTGGCCACGGTGAACGGCTCGTCGATGCGGCGTGCCGTCGCCCCGACGTCGCCCGCGGTGCCGATCAGCTCGATCGAGCCCGGACACACCCGTCACTTCCAAACCGGCATCACTGAACTGGACCGGGTGCTTGGCGGCGGTATGGTCCCCGGCTCGGTGACGCTGCTGGCGGGTGATCCGGGCGTCGGCAAGTCGACGCTGCTGCTGGAGGTCGCACACCGGTGGGCTTCGGCAGGCAAGCGCTCGCTGTATCTGTCCGGAGAGGAATCGGCGGGCCAGATCCGGATGCGGGCCGAGCGCACCGGCTGCACGCACGACGAGGTCTACCTGGCCGCCGAATCCGATCTGCAGATGGCGCTGGGCCACATCGAGAAGGTGCGACCCAGTCTGGTTGTGGTCGACTCGGTGCAAACGATGTCCACGACGGAGGCCGACGGCGTCACCGGCGGCGTCACGCAGGTGCGTGCGGTCACCACGACACTGACCTCCTATGCCAAGGCCTCATCGTCTCCGGCTGTGGCGATGATCCTGGTCGGCCACGTCACCAAGGACGGCGCGATCGCGGGGCCGCGATCGCTCGAGCATCTCGTCGACGTCGTCCTGCACTTCGAGGGCGACCGTCAGTCGTCGCTGCGCATGGTCCGCGGTGTCAAGAACCGCTTCGGCGCGGCCGACGAGGTCGGTTGTTTCCTGTTGCACGACAACGGGATCGAGTGTGTATCCGATCCGTCGGCGCTGTTCCGCGATCAGCGACCCAAACCGGTGTCGGGTACGGCGGTGACGGTCGCGCTCGACGGAAAGCGCCCGCTCATCGGTGAGGTGCAGGCACTGCTCGGATCGCCTGCCAGCGGGTCGCCGCGGCGAGCGGTCAGCGGTATCGACTCGTCGCGCGCGGCCATGATCACCGCGGTGCTCGAGAAGCGCGCGAAGCTTCCCGTCGGCGTCAACGACATCTACCTGTCCACCGTCGGGGGCATGCGGTTGACCGACCCGTCCGCTGACCTGGCCGTCGCACTCGCGATCGCGTCGTCGTGCATGGATCTGCCGATGCCCGCCGCCGCCGTGGCCATCGGTGAGGTCGGGCTGGCGGGCGATCTGCGCCGCGTCACCGGCATGGACCGGCGTCTGGCCGAGGCCGCTCGGCTGGGCTTCACGTCGGCCGTGGTGCCTCCCGGTGTGACGGCGGTGCCCGCCGGGCTGCGTGCGATTCCTGCGGACGATATCGGTGCGGCATTGCGGGTGCTGCGGGAGATCGCGCAGAATGACGGCCAATCGTAGGAGGGGAACGGTGGCCGTGAAGGCGGGTGGGAGGTCGAGCCGCACTGTTGTGCAGCTGGCCCGACCGACCCTGCGCGAGACGATCTCCCGACTGGCCCCGGGAACCGCGCTGCGCGACGGGCTAGAACGCATCCTGCGCGGCGGCACCGGCGCCCTGATCCTCGTCGGCTACGACGACAGTGTCGAGGCGATCTGCGACGGCGGCTTCTCACTCGACGTCCGTTACGCACCGACGCGGCTGCGCGAGCTGTCGAAGATGGACGGGGCTGTGGTGCTCTCCAGCGACGGCAGCCGCATCCTGCGGGCCAATGTCCAGCTGGTGCCCGACCCGTCCATCCCCACCGAGGAGTCCGGCACCCGGCACCGTTCCGCGGAGCGCACGGCCATCCAGACCGGCTATCCGGTGATCTCGGTGAGCCATTCGATGAGCATCGTGACCGTCTACGTGGCCGGTGAGCGCCACGTCATCCCCGACTCGGCGGCCATCCTCTCGCGCGCCAACCAGACCATCGACACGTTGGAGCGCTACAAGACTCGCCTCGACGAGGTCAGCAGGCAGCTGTCGACGGCCGAGATCGAGGACTTCGTGACGCTGCGCGATGTGATGACGCTGGTGCAGCGGCTGGAGATGGTCCGGCGAATCAGCCTCGAACTCGATTCCGACGTAGTCGAACTCGGCACGGATGGGCGCCAGCTCAGACTCCAGCTGGAGGAGTTGGTCGGCGACAACGACACCGCGCGTGAGCTGATCGTGCGTGACTATCACGCCAACCCGGACCCACCGACAGCCGCTCAGGTCAGCGCGACGCTGGAGGAGCTGGACCGCATTTCCGACAACGAGCTACTCGATTTCACGGCTCTGGCAAGGGTTTTCGGCTACCCGTCCACGGCCGAGGCGCAGGATTCCGCGATGAGTTCGCGTGGCTATCGGGCCATGGCGGGCATCCCCAGGTTGCAGTTCGCCCACGTCGACCTGCTGGTGCGGTCGTTCGGATCGCTGCAGGGGCTGCTGGCCGCAAGCGCGAGCGATCTTCAGAACGTGGAGGGTATCGGGTCGATGTGGGCCCGCCACATTCGAGAAGGCTTGTCGCAGTTGGCCGAATCTACGATCGCCGACCGGCTGGCCTAGCGCCTGACCGTCAGCCCACCGGCGCGGGCTCCGGCGGCGCACCCTCACCGGGCGGTGGCGCCGGGGCGGGCTGGGCGAGCATGAACGGAACCGTCGCCGAGCGCAGGTTGCCCAGTTGGACCACGAGGTTGTAGGTGCCGGGCCCGATCGGTTGACGCGGCAGCGGGCAGCCCGGCGCCGAGCCCATGCCTGTCCAGGTGACTTCCGTCGTCACCTGCTCGCCAGGCTGGAACGTCTTGACCAGCGTCTCGTTTGACGGCGCGCAGTCCAGGTTCGACCACAGCCGGGCGTTGTCCAGCGAGTAGACGTACGCGGCCAGCACTGCGGCGCCCACATCGCGCTGGCACGCGACCAGACCGATGTTGGTGACGACCATCGTGAATTTCGGCTGATCGCCCACGACGTACTGCGGCTGGTTGGTGATGCCCTTGACGGCCAGTGTCGAAACCGGGCAGTCGTCGCCTTCGTTGAGCACCGGCGGAGGCGTCACGGCCGCGGTTGGAGTCGGGGTCGGCGGCGGGGCCTGCTGCGCCGGCGGCACCACCGGCGTCTTGACCTCAGGATTCTCACCGGGCAGCGGTGTCGGTGGGGCGGCGGCGGTTGTCGCCTGCTGTTCCGCGCTCGTGTTCTCGGCGTCCCCCGAGCCTCCGGTGGTCTTGACGACCACGACCACGATGGCCGCGATGACGCCGATCACGAGTATCGCTATGCCAATCGCCAATGCCCTGCGACGCCAGTAAATCTGGGTCGGTAGCGGGCCCTGCGGTTCCAGATCCAGCACAAACCACACGGTAAGCGCTGGTCATGCCTGATCGTCCGAGGTGACTCGGCGTGTCGCGGGTCAGTCTTCGCCGATGTCGCCGAGGTGATCCCGCAAAACCACCCGGCCGTCGGCCAGGTGATAGGTCAGGCCGACGATGGCCACCGTGCCGGCCGCGATGCCCTGCGCCACCGGCACCGAGCGCACCCGCAGCTGTACAGCGGTCTCCTTGACGTGCCTGGCTTCGAACTCGTCGATGCGGGTCAGCCCCGAATGACGGCCCTGCATGACGGACGGGGTGATTCGTTCCACGATGTCGCGCACGTAGCCGCCCGGCATCACACCGGTATCGAGCGCCTCCAGCGTCGCCTTCACCGCGCCGCAGCTGTCGTGCCCCAGCACGGCGATCAACGGCACGTTCAGCACCGAGACCGCGTATTCGACCGAGCCGAGCACTGCGGAATCGATGACGTGGCCCGCGGTGCGCACGACGAACATGTCGCCAAGCCCCTGATCGAAGATGATCTCGGCGGCGACGCGGCTGTCCGCGCATCCGAACACCACGGCGGTCGGCTTCTGCCCCGCGGCCAACCGGGCCCGGTCCGCGATGCTCTGGCTCGGGTGCGCGGGCGTGCCTGCGACGAAACGCTCGTTACCCTCCTTGAGTGCTTTCCACGCGGTCACTGGGCTGGTATTGGGCATGACCGACATTGTGCCGCAGTTGCTCGACTGGTACGCGCGCGAGCAACGCGACCTGCCCTGGCGGCGGCCCGAAGTCACGCCCTGGCAGATTCTGGTCAGCGAGTTCATGCTTCAGCAGACGCCAGTGGCCCGCGTCGAACCGATCTGGCGCGAATGGATCGCGCGCTGGCCCACCCCTTCGGCGACCGCCGCCGCCGGCGCCGCCGACGTGCTGCGGGCTTGGGGAAAGCTCGGCTACCCGCGCCGCGCCAAGCGACTGCACGAGTGCGCGACGGTGATCGCCACCGAACACGGCGACGTGGTGCCGTCCGACGTCGACACGCTGCTGACGCTCCCCGGAGTCGGCGCATACACCGCGCGGGCCGTTGCGTGCTTCGCTTATCGCGGTCGCGTGCCCGTCGTCGACACCAACGTCCGCCGGGTGGTGGCCAGGGTGGTGCACGGCCGCGCCGACTCCCCGTCGTCCGTTCGCGATCTCGACGACGTCGCCGCCCTGCTGCCCGATGATGCTGACGCGCCGCGGTTTTCGATCGCTCTGATGGAGCTCGGCGCGACGGTGTGCACGGCGCGCTCGCCGCGGTGCGGGCTGTGTCCCTTGAGTGTGTGCGCGTGGCGGTCGAGGGGGTACCCAGCCGCGACCACCGCCGCCGCCAAGCGGGTTCAGAAATATGCAGGAACCGACCGCCAAGTGCGCGGACGGCTGCTGGATGTGTTGCGCGGCAACAACTCTCCCGTATCCAAGGCACAGCTCGACGTCGCCTGGCTGACCGACACCGCCCAGCGGGACCGGGCGCTGAACTCACTCCTGGTCGACGGGCTGGTCGAGCAGACCGCTGACGGGCGTTTCGCACTTGCAGGAGAAGGCGACTAGATAGCCTTGGCCCGTGGCTGTGACCGCTTCGGGGGCACCGCGAACTCGCTACGCATCGCGCGGCGACTTGGACATCGCCTACCAGGTACTCGGCGATGGCCCCCTCGACGTGATCGTCATGCCCGGACCCTTCATCCCGATCGACTCCATCGACGCTGAACCCTCCATGTACCGCTTTCATCGTCGGCTGTCATCGTTCTGCAGGCTGATCAGGTTCGATCACCGCGGCATGGGGATGTCTTCGCGCATCGGGGCCGACAAGATCACTCCCGCCTGCTGGGCCGAGGACGTCGTCGCGGTGATGGACGCCGTCGGCTCCGAGCAGGCGACGATCTTCGCGTCCGGGTTCACGGCGATGAGCGCGCTCTTCCTCGCCGCCGACCGACCAGAACGGGTGAGCAGGCTGGTGATCGTCAACGGCGCCGCCAGGGCACTGTGGGCGCCGGACTACGAGGTGGGATCACAGGCCAGCGTGGCGAGTCCGTTCACCACCGTCGCGATCGAACCGGACGCTGTCGAGCAGGGATTCGACGTGTTGGCTTACCTCGCACCGTCAATCGCGGACGACGTCGCATTCCGCGCGTGGTGGGACGCGGCGGGCAATCGCGCGGCGTCGCCGAGCATGGCCCGCAGGTCGAGCCAGGCGCTGGCAGACGCCGACGTGCGGGACAAGCTGCCGCAGATCACCGCGCCGACACTCGTTCTGCATCGCAGGGACGCGGCGTTCGTCCCAGTCGGTCACGGTCGCTATCTGTCCGAGCACATCGCCGGCGCCCGCTACGTCGAATTGCCCGGCGCGGACGCACTGTACTGGGTCGGCGACAGCGCGCCGGTCATCGACGAGATCGAAGAATTCATCACGGGAACCCGTGGCGGCGCGGAAACCGAACGCGTTCTGACCACAATCGTGTTCACCGACATCGTCGCGTCAACTCAGCGCGCCGCGGCCCTGGGTGACGACCGGTGGCATGCCCTGCTCGACAACCACGACAACATCGTCCGTCGCGAACTCGAGCGGTTCCGGGGCATCGAGGTAAACACCGTCGGCGACGGATTCGTCGCGATGTTCCCCAGCCCGAGTGCGGCGATCCAATGTGCGTCCGCGATCGTCGACGCCGTCCGGCCGCTCGGCATCGAGGTACGGGTGGGCATCCACGCGGGAGAGGTCGAGGTGCGTGGCGACGACATCGCCGGTGTGGCCGTGCACATCGGTGCACGGGTGGCGGGGTTGGCGGGGTCGAGCGAGGTGCTGGTGTCTTCGACGGTCCGCGAAATCGTCACAGGGTCACGACTGGCCTTCGACGATCGCGGCGAGCACGACCTCAAAGGTGTGCCGGGACACTGGCGGGTGTACGCACTCGTGCGTGAGCAGGCAACTGCCGTCAAGAACTGATCCCGCATACGCACAACCACCCCGGATGCCACGATATTGACATGAGCGACAGGCGGGCGATCGACGAATTGCTCGATCGTGCCGTGGCGGCGATCAACCATGGCGACCGCCAGAGCGCAGCGACACTCGCAGCGCAAGTCCTGTCGGTCGACCACGACAATGTCGACGCGAACGATTTGCTCGGTGCCCCCAGCGGTGACGGCGAGATACGGCGGCTGACAATCCTGTTCGCCGATCTGGTCGACTCGACGGTTCTGTCAACCCGTGTCGAGCCGGAGACATACCACCTGCTGGTGGGACGGTACCGCCAGAAAGTGCTTGAGATCGTCGAGCAATACGAAGGACACATCGGCTCAACCGCGGGTGACGGCCTATTGGCGCTGTTCGGTCACCCCGTCGCGCATGAGGACGATGTCCGCAGAGCGGTACAGGCGGGACTTGAAATCACCAGGACGGTCGCGCGTTTGGCAGAGCAAGCCCGCCGACGATTCGGTCTCGACATTGCGGTGCGAGTCGGAGTGCATCGCGGGCTGGTGTACCTCGACACCACTCACGACGACGTCTATGGGCTGACCGCCAACCTGGCGGCCCGCGTGTCCGGACTCGCGCCGGCGGGCACGCTGGTTGTCTCAGACGCGGTCGAGCAGTTGATCCGAAACACCTTTGACCTGCAAGCCCTGCCGGCGGCCCCCGTCAAGGGTGTAGACGGGCTGATCGACCATCACCTCGTCCTCGGCGAGCGACTCGACCTGCGGATACGCCGAGGACCGTTGGTGGGCAGAGACCGCGAGCTGGAGCAACTGCGGAAATACTGGACACGCGCCGCCACAGGCACTTTGACAACGCCGGGCGTGGTTCTCCGAGGTGACGCCGGAATCGGCAAGAGCACGCTGGCAGCGGCTGCCGTCGAAATCGCCGAGCAGTCTGGTGCCCAAGTGCTGGAGCTGACCGGATCACCGTTGCACGTCGACGCGGGGCTCTACCCGGTACGGGCGCTGATAGAACGTCGAAGCGGCATCAACCGCCAGATCGACCCGCGCGACCGACTGCGGTTGCTGGAAGCAGAAGTTCGGCAACTCGAGTTGGATCCGGACGCCGCGATTCCGCTACTCGCTGCGGCACTGGGCATCGGCACCACCGCTCGTTATGAACAGGTGGCCTCGGAGGGTGCCGAACTTTACAGGATGATCGCCGAAGCCGTTCAGGCCTACCTCCTCGCATGCTTCGGGGGCGCCCCAGGCCTTGTCGTTGTTGAGGACGCGCACTGGTGCGATCGGTCGACCCTGGAGGTGGTTGCCTCGTTGATCCGGGAAAGCCAAGGCCGGCTGCTGACGGTAATCACGACTCGGCAGCCGCTGCCAATGGATCTGAGCGTCGACGAACTCGCGCTGAACCCGTTGACCCAGAACGAAACCGACGCCCTGATCTCGGCCCTTGATCCCGCGTTGTCGGCGGACCAACGTAAAGCCGTGGCCGACCGTTGTGACGGCGTGCCTTTCTACATCGAGCAAGTCGTCACTTCGGTGGGCGGCGCCGGCGTTCCGGATGCTCTCTACGAACCGCTGTTCGCCCGGCTCCGCGCACACACGAATGCGGTACCGGTATTGGAGGCGGCCGCCGTCATCGGCCGTGACGTCGAGCGCTGGCTGTTGTTCTCGGTCGCCGGTCTCAGCGATGACGCACTAGACGGTGTTCTCGACGAATTGGAACGAGCGCGGGTACTCGAGCCGTCGGGCGCGAGTACGTGGCGATTCCGGCACGAGTTGTTGCGCGAGGTCGCCGGCGAGTTGGCGCCGCCCAGTGTCCGCCGCCGGCTGCACTCCAAGGTCGCCGAGGCTCTTGTCAGCACCGGCGGCGACCCCGACTGGCTGCTGGTCGCCCGCCATTACGAGCTGGCCGACCAACACGACGACGCGGCAGCGGCCTACCAGCGGGCATCGGCGGACGCTCGTCGTCGCGGTGCGCTCACCGAGGCCTGCACCTATCTGAGTCGCGCACTGGCCCAGCTCGAAAACAGTGAGCCCGGACCCGATCGCGACCGTCGTGAGCTCGCAGCGCGTTTGGAGCGCGGTGTCCTGACGTCGGCGGCCGAAACCCATATCGGCCCGGAGATCGCAGCCGACTTCGAACGATGCCTGCAGCTCGGTGGGACCGACCTGCGGGACGACGAACTGTTTGCGACGTTGACCGCCCTGGCGGGTTACTACTCCGCACGCGCCGACGTCGAACGGTTGCTAAGCATGGTCGAATTGATGCGTGCGGGCCTGCCGAAGGGCCGACTATGGCTCCAGCCGGTCGTTGACGGCGCCAACGGTGTTGCTGAGGTATTTCGAGGGAACTACGAGACAGCTCGCGTGCTTCTGGAACGTGCCGTGGCTGACTGGGCCGCCAATCCGCACGAGCTCGATTCGGTGTGGTTTGTCGCGAGCGACCCGATCGCATCCACATATCAACGGCTCGCCGTCGTCCGCATGGTGCAAGGTGACCTCGCAGGCGCCAAGTACGAGCTGGCGCACTCGAAACAGCGCGCCGACAGTCTCGAATTCCCCCAAGGCCCATTCAGCGTTTGCTTCACGCGATACGCGGAGTCGATGATTCTCGTAGAGGCGGGGGAGCTCGAGAAGGCCGCGGCCGTTGTGGCCAAAATCCTCACTGTCGCGGAACGACATGGACTGGACGGATTTCGCATCGTCGGCGCCGGCCAGCGAGCCGCGGTGGACGGTCTAACCGCGATCACTTCGCACCCAGTCGACACGACCCGGCTGGGCGCACACATCACCACCTTGACGGGCGTTATCGACACATTTCGTGCCGTCGAGCTCTATGTCTACATTGGGTACTTCTACGGCGTTCTGAGCCGGTTGCTCGTTGCCGTCGGCGACCTGAGCGGTGCACACGACCGTCTGAACGAAGCGCTGCAGATTGGGCGCGAGACCGGTGCCAACTTCTATGACGCTGAACTTCTCCGGTTGAGGGCCGCGACCCATACGGAGACCGAGGACATTCGCAGCGACATCGCCTCCGCTCTGGAACTGGCGCGCCGACAAGGTGCCGTCCTGTTCGAACTTCGCGCCGCGCTCGATCATTACCGCATCGACGGCGCACACGCACGGACGGTTCTCGCCGAGGCGGTCAGGCGCATGCCGGTAGGAAGCTCATGCCCGGAGGTCGTGCAAGCCAAGGCGATCCTGGAAGTCAGGCCGTAGCCGCCGCCTCATCACCGGATTCGCCTCCGCAGGCGAACCGGCGCCGGTAGTCCGACGGCGTCACGCCGATGATCCGGCGGAAGTGGTGGCGCAGCAGGGTCGCCGTTCCGAAGCCGGAACGCTCGGCGATCCGGTCGACGTCGAGGTCGGTTTCCTCCAACAGCCTGCGCACGTAGAGCACCCGCTGATCGGTGACCCACTGCATGGGTGTGCGGCCGGTCTCCTCGACGAACCGGCGCGCGAACGTCCGCGCCGACATGTGCGCACGTTCAGCCAGCGTGGCGACGGTGTGCATCTGATCGAGGTTCGACAGGATCCAGTCCAGGTGCGGTGCAAAGCGTTCCGAGCAGCGCACCGGGATCGGTTGATCGATGTACTGCCGTTGGCCGCCGTCGCGCTGCGGCGGCACCACCATCCGGCGCGCGATCTTGTTGGTGACCTCGCTGCCGAGTTCGCGCCGCACCAGGTGGAGACATGCGTCGATGCCCGCCGCGGTGCCCGCGCTGGTGATCAGGTTGCCGTCGTCGACGAAGAGCACATTGCGATCCACCTTGGCGGTCGGATACTGACGGGCCAGATCGTCGGCGTGCATCCAGTGCGTGGTGCACGGGCGGCCATCCAGCAGCCCGGCGGCGCCCGCGACGAAGGCGCCCGAGCACACCGTGAGGATGATCGACCCGGAGTCGGCAGCGGCCCTCACGGCCTCGAGCGCCTCGGGCAGATAGTCCGATCCGCCGATCGCGGGGATCGCCACCAGGTCGGCACCCACCAGGTCCTCGAGCCCGTGATCAGGGATGATCGTCGCGCCGACAGAGGTCTGCAGCGGCTTACCCGCCTCCGGCCCGCACACCTTGAAGTCGAAGTTGGGGACCCCGTCCGCAGAACGGTCGATGCCGAAGACCTCGCAGATGACGCCGAACTCGAAAATCGCTAGACCGTCCAGCACCAGCGCCGATACGCTCTTTATTGCCATGGCAGCATTTTAACGCAAGGTGTCCTTCCTGCCACTGTTGGCGGGATATTTACTAGCGGAGTATTACTGCCATGACCACTGCACTCACCTTTCTGATCCTGATCGCCCCCTTCGTGGTGGCAGCGGCGCTCAGCTGGGCCGCCCATCGCTCCGGTTCCCTGCGACTGCGCATCGACCAGTTCCGGATGGCCGGTCCCATGTCGGGCCGGTTCTTCGAGGACGACCGCGATGCCTTCCGCGTGGGACATGACGTCGACGCCGTGCGCACGCGCTTCGAGCAACAGCCGTTCTGGCCGAGCTCAGGCTCGTTGAACGAGCGTCGATAGAAACGCTTCGACTGCTTCCTGGTAGATCTGCGGCGCGTCGTCGTGGATGAGGTGACCGGCACCCGGCACGTGCAAATACGTTGTCCGATAGCCGGTTTCCGCCATTCGGCGCATCTGTCCCGGTGGCGTGACGGAGTTACCCGCCTCCATCAGCAACGTCGGAACCCGTACCTGCGACCACTGGCTCCAGTAGTCGCGGGTGCCCCACTCCGCGGCGATCTCGATCCAAGTCTTCGTATGACCGTGCAGCCGCCAGGCAGTGGCGGTCCGGTCGAACGCCTCGAGGAAGTACTGCCCGGCGACGGGGCCGAACTCGTCGTAAACCTTTTGGGCCGACTCGAATTCGACCGGCAGGGCGTGCAGCCACGGTTCCCACGGGCCGGTGGTGCGACCCCGGAAGTCCGGAGCCATGTCCTCGATGACGAGCGCACGGACCAGCTCGGGCCGCGTCGCGGCCAGGCACCACGAGTGCAGCGCGCCCATCGAGTGGCCGACCATGATGGCCGGGCGACCCAGCGACTCGACCGCCTCGCCAAGGTCGGCGACGAACCGCTCGGTGCTGATCGGGTGTGGGTCCTCGACGTCACGGCCCCGGTGCCACGGTGCGTCGTACGTGTACACCGCCCCGTGCCGGGTCAGCCACGGCAGCTGGCGCGACCAGGTGCTGCCCCGACCCATCAGGCCGTGCACGAGGACCAGAGGCTCGCCGTGGCCACCCTGCGCAGTCAGTTGGGCCCACCCGCGTGCTGGGGAATGCATCCCGCCATCATGCCTACGGGCGTTAGGTAGCCTGAACCGCATGGCCGTGGTGAAGATAAACGCAATCGAGGTCCCGCCCGACGCCGGGCCGGAACTGGAGAAACGGTTCGCGCACCGCGCGCACGCCGTCGACAACCAGCCCGGTTTCCTGGGCTTTCAGCTGCTGCGCCCGGTCAAGGGCGAGGATCGCTACTTCGTGGTGACGCAGTGGGAGTCCGAAGAGGCTTTCCAGGCGTGGGCGTCGGGTCCGGCCATCGAGGCACACAAGGGGCAGGCCGCCAATCCCGTCGCCACGGGCGCGTCGCTGCTGGAGTTCGAGGTTGTCCTGGACGTTGCGGGCGCTAAGGCATAGCGCGCGCGGCGCGACGACACTGTCGCTCGCGCTCGCGCTCGTAGCCGCGCTGGCGTGCGGCTGTACCAAGAGCGCGTCCCCGGTCCCGGTGGCGGACGCGACCTATGGTGTGCCGATCGAAATCAACACACCCCAGGGCCTGCGCGCCAAGCAGACCATCGACATGCTCAACTCCGAGTGGCCCATCGGAACCGTCGGAGTGCGCACATTGGCGGCCCCGCAGCAGGTCAACGGCGTCACCTCCGCGATGGGCAATCTATGGTTGGACCGCCCGATCACTGTGTCGGCAATCGACATCGGCGCGGGACAGGCGACACTGCACGTACTCACGTCCTACGGTGTCGCACAAGACATCCAGCTACGCACCAACACAGATGGCCTCGTCGACCGTTTCGAGGTATCGCTGCAACGACCGGTGATCAAGTCGTGGCACGACATCGACGCCGAGCTGACGAAGTCGGGTGCGCGGTACTCGTATCAGGTCGCAAAGGTCATCCCGGAAGGCCCGGCCGGGAAGTGCGCAACGGTCGCGGGCACGAACACTGACCTTTCGCTGCCGCTGGCGTCGATCTTCAAACTCTATGTGCTGCTTGCGGTTGCCGACGCGGTCAAGGCCGGGACGCTGAAATGGACCGATCCGCTCACGATCACCGACGAGGCGAAGGCCGTCGGATCGGCCAGCCTCGAGGAGCTCCCGCCCGGCGCGCAGGTTTCGGTGCGCAAGGCGGCACAGGAAATGATTTCGGCGAGCGACAACATGGCGACCGACTTGTTGATCGCTCGACTCCCTCCCGGCGCAGTCGAGCGTGCGTTGGTGACCGCCGGCCATCACAACCCGGCCAGCATGACGCCCTTCCCGACCATGCACGAGCTGTTCTCGATCGGCTGGGGTCAACCGGACCTGCGCGAGCAGTGGCAGCACGCCTCTCCGCAGGGTCGCGCACAGCTCTTGGAGCAAGCGAATTCCCGCCCCTATCAACCGGATCCGACGCGCACGAACACTCCAGCTTCAACCTACGGCGCTGAATGGTACGGCAGCGCGGCCGATATCTGCAGGGTGCACGCCGCACTTCAGGCCGCCGCGGTCGGCGAGGCGGCACCGGTGAAGCAGATTCTGTCCGCCGTCTCCGGGATAGAGCTCGACAAGTCGAAGTGGCCCTACGTCGGCTCAAAGGGCGGAAACCTGCCCGGGGACTTGACATTCAGTTGGTACGCCGTCGACCGCACCGGCCAGCCATGGGTGGTCAGTTACCAGTTGAACTGGCCGCGCTTTCGCAGTCAGACCGCGGCGGGCTGGCTGCTGTCCATCGTGAACCAGACGTTCGATCTGGTGCCGATGGCCTAATTGTTCGACCGGCGCGCCTTGGCGGCCGGGACTTGTCGTAGGTGGCTGCGATGATGACGTTATGTCTTCGACCGCTTCGTCTGGCGCCACGGTAGTGAGTCCTGCCGAGCGTGTTGAGGTGTTGTTCGATGAGTTGGCGGAGTTGGCCGGTCAGCGCAACGGGATTGATGGGCGCATCGTGGAGATCGTGGCCGAGCTGGATCGCGACGAGCTGTGCGGCGCCACCGGCGCGCGGTCGATCGCGGCGCTGGTGGCCTGGAAGATGGGCTCCTCGATCGGCAAACGCCAACACGATCGCCACCGTCGCGCACCGGCTGGCGGAGTTCCCGCGCTGCGCCCAAGGCATGCGCGAGGGCCGACTGTCGCTGGATCAGGTCGGCGTCATCGCGGGCCGCGCCGCCGACGGATCCGATGCCCACTATGCCGAGCTGGCCAAGGTCGCCACGGTCAACCAGCTGCGCACCGCGGTCAAGCTGGAACCGCGCCCCGAACCCGAACCCGAACCCGATCCTCGGCCCGAGCCGCAGCGCTCGATCACCAAGACCACCGACGAGGCAGTTCAGCTACTACCGGATCAAACTTGGTCACCCCGACGCCGCGAAGTTCGACGCGGCGCTGCAGTCGCATCATGATGCGCTGATCGCCGAGTGGAAACACGATCACGACAATCCCGATCACGACAATGGCGATCACGACAATGGCGACCGCGCCGCAGATCATTCACCCCCGTTGCCGAGCACCGGTGAGGCGTTCATGCGGCTGGTCGAGGCCGGGTGGGACGCCGAGGCCGCGCGCCGGCCACACGGGCATCACACCACGGTGGTGATGCATCTGGATGTGAAGGAGCGCGTCGCTGCGCTGCATCTGGGTCCGCTGCTCTCGGAGGCCGACCGCCGATACCTTTCCTGTGATGCCACCTGTGAAGTGTGGTTCGAACGTGACGGGCAGGTCATCGGCGCCGGGCGGTCGACCCGCCTGATCAACCGTCGGCTTCGCCGTGCCCTCGAGCACCGCCACCCCACGCTGTGCGGTTCCCGGCTGCGGCGCCACCCGCGGTCTGCACGCTCACCACATCCGGCACTGGGAAGACGGCGGGGCCACCGAGCTGGACAACCTGGTGCTGCTATGCCCCTATCACCACCGGTTGCACCATCGCGGCGTCATCACCATCACCGGACCCGCACACCAGCCTCGACGGTCACCGACAGCGCGGGCCGAGAACTGAGCCCAGGATCGCTGGCGCGCCCACCGAACCAGCCCCCGCCCGCGGTGCCACCGTGTCCCGGACCCACCGGCGAGCGCGCCGACTGGTGGTGGTATGAACCGTTCCAGCCCCAACCACCACCGACAAACAACTAGGTTGGTCGCCGGGGCCGGTCATGACCAGCACCATTTCGAAGCTCGAAATAGGTTGGTGCATCAAGAGATTCGTTCGCATTACCTGCTGCTACCACATCGTGCAAATCAGAGCCGACAACCAAATCCCGCACCGCCGCCGACCCGCCACGCCGTCGACCGGCTGTTGTCGGTCGTGAACCAGACGTTCGACCTGGTGCCGATGGGTTGACCTAGCGGTTCGACCGCAGTGTCCAGGCGTGCCCGCGGAAGTGCATGACGGTCCGGCTCACAGGTGCAATATCGATGCGCCAGAACGATTTCGGAGGCGCATCGAGGGCGATCACGATGGCCGCGCGAATCACTGCCGGATGTGTGACGGCGACCAGGCGGGCGCGGCGGGTGGTCAATGACTCCATCCAGCCGCGTACCCGGTCGATCAGATCGACGACGGACTCGCCGCCGTGTGGCGCCCGCGTCGGGTCGGTCAGCCAGATCGCGAGATCGGCGGAGAGCACGCCGCCGAGGACGTCGCCGCGCCAGCGGCCGCAGTCCAGGTCCGCCAGCCGTGTGTCGATGCCTGCCTGGAGGCCGAGAAGCTCCGCGGTTTGCCTCGTCCGCTTCTCGGGTCCGCAGTAGGCCCGCTCGGTGACACCCAGTTCGATCGAGGCGTCGACCTGACGGTGGCCGAGCGAGTTCAGAGGCTCGTCGGTGGGGAATCGTCCGGCCGCCATCGCGTCGGTCATGGCGTGCGACACGAGTGTCAGCCGGACGACCTCGCTCATGCCTCGGCGCCCGCTCGCTCCGGTCCTCGCTCCGTCCTCGCTCCGATCCTCCCCCGCCCGCTCGCTCCGGTCCTCGCTCGTCCCTCGCTGCGATCCTCACTCGCGCTTGCCTTCGGAACTCACGCAGTCAGCTGCTCCCGCTGTCTGCTCTCGCCCAGCAGCCGCGCTGCCATCGGGGCGAAGACCAACGCGATGGTCAGCCACATGACGACCTGCGTGCCCACTGAGAACAGCCGGAACTCGTAGAGAACGTCGGCGGGAAAGCCTTCGTAGGCGAGGTTGCCCGCGTCATCGAGCAGCGGCCCCGGCGTCTCGTCGATGGTCGGGAGAATGAGCATCACGACCAGGACGGCCACGATGTAGGCACCCGCGGCGGCCAGCGTCGCATTCCACGCCCCCAGCCGGTCAACGAGCTGCCTGCCCAGGTAGACCGCACCGACGAACAGCGCCCCCGACAGCACCACCATCAACAGGTAGAGCAGCGTGCGCTGCTGGATCGTCTCGTCCAGGCTGAGCGCGGGCGGGCTCGGCGGGTATTTCAGCGCGGGCACGAGGTACAAGCTCAACAGCATGCCGCCTGCCACGTACAGCGACAGCAGTCGCGCCGACACGTTGCCGACGCGTCCGTAGGTCACCGCGAACACCACCGCGAACAGGGCGCCCATGGCAAGGCTGAACGCCAGCACGCCGAGACCCATGCCGATGTTGGCCTGAACACCGCGGGTGAAGCCTTCGAAGCCGCCTTCTGCGCCGTGGTCATGACCGCTCGCGGCACCCTCCAGGGCCTCGCGCGCCGCCCCGATCCCGTCCTCGTATCCGATGGCCAACTCGATGACGGGCTCGATGAAGATGCGGGCGAAGATGAACGTGAGCACTCCGGCCGCGGCGCCGGCCAGGAGGCCGCGCCAGATGATCTGCTTTTCCATTGCGTTGTGTTCCTGCGCGATCAGTGGCAGGGGAAGCCGAGTAGGTGCCGTGCATCGTGAACGAACTCGTGGATGACGGTGTTGCTTCCGAACACCGACGTCGCACCCTGGTCCATGCCGACGAAGTAGATGACCAACAGCGCGAAGAACGCGGTGAGCGTCAGCCAGACCGCCGCCTTGGTAGCGGAGAAGTCGATCGCAGGTGCAATCGTTCTGCGGGCCTGTGGAGAGGTCATTGTCAGTTCCTTCCCGGGATTTCGCGTCCCAGCTTCAGGGGTGACGACGGACGTCGGGTCTGACTTCACACAGTGGCGCGACCGTTCTGGATTCTCACCAGATTCCTTCGCCCGTCGATTACAACAGCATCCTAAGCGGAGGGTCCAGCGTCATGGCACCGGACGTCGCAAAAGGCGCCGAGACCGTCACGGTCTCGGCGCCTTTGCGTTCTTCGACTATTCGGCGGTGGCGGTCGCCGCTCCGGCGGCACCGGCCTCAGCCAGGTCCGGCTCCTCCACCTTGGCCGGCTTCTTAGTGCCGACGAAGGTGAATGCCGCGTCCTCGCCTGCGCTCTCGCCGTCCCAGTTGTCGACGTCGACCGTGACGAGCTGTCCGGGCCCGATCTCCTCGAAGAGGATCTTCTCGGACAGCTGGTCCTCGATCTCGCGCTGGATCGTCCGGCGCAGCGGCCGCGCACCGAGCACAGGGTCGAACCCGCGCTTGGCCAGCAGCGCCTTCGCCTTGTCGGTCAGCTCCATGGCCATGTCCTTGCCCTTGAGCTGCTTCTCCACCCGGCCGATCATCAGGTCGACCATCTTGATGATCTCGTCGCGAGTCAGCTGGTGGAAGACGATGATGTCGTCGATGCGGTTGAGGAACTCCGGCCGGAAGTGCTTCTTCAGCTCGTCGTTGACCTTCTGCTTCATCCGCTCGTAGTTGTTGTCACCGCCACCCTGGGTGAAGCCCAGCCCGACCGCCTTGCTGATGTCGGCTGTGCCGAGGTTCGAGGTGAAGATCAACACGGTGTTCTTGAAGTCGACCGTGCGGCCCTGACCGTCGGTGAGACGACCGTCCTCGAGAACCTGCAACAGGCTGTTGTAGATCTCCTGGTGCGCCTTCTCGATCTCATCGAAGAGGACAACGCTGAACGGCTTGCGCCGCACCTTCTCGGTGAGCTGACCGCCCTCCTCGTAGCCGACGTAGCCCGGAGGGGCACCGAACAGCCGCGAGGCGGTGAAGCGGTCGTGAAACTCGCCCATGTCGATCTGGATGAGCGCGTCGTCGTCACCGAACAGGAAGTTGGCCAGCGCCTTGGACAGCTCGGTCTTACCGACACCGGACGGACCGGCGAAGATGAACGAGCCCGACGGCCGCTTGGGATCCTTCAACCCGGCACGGGTACGGCGGATCGCCTTGGACACCGCCCTGACAGCATCCTCCTGGCCGATGATCCGCTTGTGGATCTCGTCCTCCATGCGCAGCAGCCGAGTGGTCTCCTCCTCGGTCAGCTTGAACACCGGGATGCCGGTCCAGTTGCCCAGTACCTCGGCGATCTCGTTGTCATCGACCTCAGCCACCACATCCAAGTCACCTGAGCGCCATTGCTTTTCACGCTCGGCGCGCTGCGCGACCAGTTGCTTTTCCTTGTCTCGGAGGCTGGCCGCCTTCTCGAAGTCCTGCGCGTCGATCGCGGATTCCTTCTCCCGGCGCGCGTCGGCGATCTTCTCGTCGAATTCGCGCAGGTCTGGCGGAGCGGTCATCCGGCGGATGCGCATCCTGGCACCGGCCTCGTCGATCAGGTCGATCGCCTTGTCCGGCAGGAACCGGTCGTTGATGTACCGGTCGGCCAGGGTCGCGGCGGCGACGATGGCCCCGTCGGTGATCGACACCCGATGGTGCGCCTCGTAGCGGTCCCGCAGACCCTTGAGGATCTCGACGGTGTGCTCGACCGTCGGCTCACCGACCTGGACGGGCTGGAAGCGCCGTTCCAAGGCCGCGTCCTTCTCGATGTACTTGCGGTACTCGTCGAGGGTGGTGGCGCCGATGGTCTGCAGCTCACCGCGGGCCAGCTTCGGCTTCAGAATCGAGGCGGCGTCGATCGCACCTTCGGCGGCACCCGCCCCGACCAGCGTGTGCAGCTCGTCGATGAACAGGATGATGTCGCCGCGGGTGTTGATCTCCTTGAGCACCTTCTTGAGGCGCTCCTCGAAGTCACCGCGGTAGCGGCTGCCTGCCACCAGAGAACCGAGGTCCAGGGTGTAGAGCTGCTTGTCCTTGAGCGTCTCCGGCACGTCGCCGTGCACGATCGCCTGCGCCAGGCCCTCGACGACCGCGGTCTTGCCGACGCCGGGCTCGCCGATCAGCACCGGGTTGTTCTTGGTGCGCCGGCTCAGCACCTGCATGACCCGCTCGATTTCCTTCTCGCGCCCGATGACCGGGTCGAGCTTGCCCTCCATCGCGGCGGCGGTCAGGTTGCGGCCGAACTGGTCGAGCACCAGCGACGTCGACGGGTTGCCCGCCTCGCCGCCACGCCCGCCGGTGCCAGCTTCGGCGGTCTCCTTGCCCTGGTATCCGCTCAGCAACTGGATCACCTGCTGACGCACGCGGGTCAACTCGGCGCCCAGCTTCACCAGCACCTGGGCGGCCACGCCCTCGCCCTCGCGAATCAGGCCGAGCAGAATGTGCTCGGTGCCGATGTAGTTGTGGCCGAGTTGCAGCGCCTCGCGCAGCGACAGCTCCAGCACCTTCTTGGCGCGCGGGGTGAACGGGATGTGGCCGGACGGCGCCTGCTGACCCTGTCCGATGATCTCCTCGACCTGGCTGCGCACGCCTTCCAGCGAGATGCCCAGCGACTCCAGCGACTTGGCGGCTACGCCCTCACCCTCGTGAATAAGTCCCAACAGGATGTGCTCGGTGCCGATGTAGTTGTGGTTGAGCATCCGGGCCTCTTCTTGCGCCAGGACGACGACCCTGCGGGCACGGTCGGTAAATCTCTCGAACATCGGTGTTTACCTGCTCTCCATCACATAGGTGGTGCTCTGCACCCCCCGACAACCTCCGGCAGTGCACTGCACCTGCCGTCCACTGTAATGGGCGGCAGTCCCGGGTGCGCCGCGTGGAGGTCTGCTCTTAGCGGACAACCAGGAAACGAAATCACGCGTCCGGCGTTTACCCGACGCTACCGATTAGCAACGCTCGAACGGGACGTTTCGTTTCCGGCATTCACCCCGGGCGGGTTCGCGTCCAGCGAACGCGCGCGCAGGGGCGGCCCCATCAGGGAAGTTCCGCATGACGAGGGTGCTGGCAACGCCCGTCTACGTTGCCGCGTGGAATGCGTCGATGACGTCCGCCGGAATGCGCCCACGAGTGGACACATTGTGTCCGTTGCGGCGGGCCCAGTCCCGGATCGCGGCGCTCTGTTCGCGGTCGATCGCCGCTCGTCCACGGCCCGATCCCGCCGAGCGCCCGCGTCGACGACCGCCTACCCGGCGGCCCGCCTCGACCCATTGCTTCAGATCGTTTCGCAGCTTTGAGGCATTTTTCGAAGAAAGATCGATCTCATAGCTCACCCCATCGAGCCCGAATTCGACCGTCTCATCGGCCGCGCCTTCGCCGTCGAAATCATCGACCAACGTGACGGTCACTTTCTTTGCCATTAGCAGCACACTACCCTTCTCTGGGGCAACCCTAGATAACTAGTTGAGTCTCGAACCCCGCACCAATGTGCCATATAAAGTCGAGCCATTCAACAGGGAGCGGAATCTAGGCAGTTCAGTTGCCATGCCGTCGAACAATCGGGAACAAAACTGTCTCTCTAATCGACAGTCCCGTCAAAGCCATGAGCAATCTATCGATGCCCATTCCTGTGCCAGTCGAGGGCGGCATCGCATACTCCAAAGCCGCCAGAAAATCCTCATCTAGCGCCATTGCCTCGTCGTCGCCTGCGGCCGCCGCGCGGGCCTGGGCTTCGAACCTTTCGCGCTGGATAACCGGGTCGATGAGTTCGGAGTAACCGGTCGCCAGCTCGATGCGACGGACGTACAGGTCCCACTTTTCGGTGACACCGGCGATGCTGCGGTGCTCGCGGGTCAGAGGCGATGTCTCGACAGGAAAATCCCTGACGAAGGTCGGTGCCCACAGCGTGTTTCCGACGGTGTGTTCCCACAACTCCTCGATCAATTTCCCGTGCCCGTAACCACGGTCTCGCGGAATCTCGACATCGAGTCTGTCGGCGATCGCCCATAAGTGTTCGGCCGGCGTTTCAGGCGTGATCTCTTCTCCGAGCGCTTCTGAGAGCGACGGATACATTTGTATGGTCTGCCATTCACCGTCGAGATCGTAGACAGTGCCATCAGGCAATGGCACCTTTCTGGTGCCGATCGCCTCGTCGGCGACCTCCTGAATTATCTGACGGGTGACGACGGCGGAATCGTCGTAGGTTCCGTAGGCCTGATATGTCTCGAGCATCGCGAATTCGGGTGAATGTGTCCAATCCGCCCCTTCGTTTCGGAACACCCGATTCAACTCGAAGACCTTGTCGAAACCGCCCACAAGGCAACGCTTTAGGAAAAGTTCTGGGGCGATGCGCAGGTACAGATCTGCATCGAGCGCATTGGAGTGGGTTACGAACGGCCGGGCCGCGGCGCCGCCGGCCAACGTCTGCAGCATTGGCGTTTCGACTTCGAGAAAGCCGCGCCGTTCGAGCGCGGAGCGCACGGCGCGCACCACGGCCACGCGCTGACGCGCAATGGTGCGGGCCTCCGGACGCACAATCAGATCGACGTAGCGCTGCCGTACCCGTGACTCTTCGCTCATCTCTTTATGGGCAACGGGAAGCGGGCGCAGCGCCTTGGAAACAATTTGCCAGGAATCCGCAAGCACAGACAGTTCGCCGCGTCGCGAGCTGATCACATCGCCATGGACGAACACGATGTCACCGAGGTCGACGTCGGACTTCCACGATTCCAGTGAGTCCTGACCGACGCGATCGAGACTGATCATCATCTGCAGTTGGGTGCCGTCACCGTCCTGCAGTGTCGCGAAACACAGCTTTCCGGAATTGCGGGCAAACATGACCCGGCCCGCGACTCCCACGACCTGGCCGGTCTCGGCATTCGCCTCCAGGTCGGGGTAGGCCTGACGGATCTCGGCAAGCGTGTGGGTGCGGGCGACTTCGACCGGGTACGGTCCGCGCCCCTGGGCCAGCAGCCGTTCGCGCTTGGCCTGGCGGATCCGGTACTGCTCAGGGATGTCGCCGGTATCGGATGTCGCGGCCGGGGCCGCTCCGGTGTCGGGCGCGTCAGGTGCGGTCACGACGTGCCAGCTTAAATCAACTCATGGCAGCCCCCATCAACGCAGCGGCCGTGGCCGCGCTGGCCGACGAACGCCTCGACTGGAGATTCAAGGGATTACCGGCGTCGTGGTGGGGCCGGACACCGGCAGACGTGTGCGCCCAGAGCCCCGAACTGTTCGAGGCGGGCGCCGTCGGCCCGGTCTGTGTGCTGCACGCCGAGGCGCTCAGCCACAACCTCGACACGATGCACAGATGGTGCCGTGAGCGTGGCGTGGAGCTTGCGCCGCACGGCAAGACCCACATGGCCCCGCAGCTGCTGGTACGCCAGCTCGACGCCGGCGCATCCGCTGTCACGGCCGCCACCATCAGCCAGGTCCGCGTCTTCCGCGCGTTCGGCGTGCGCGACGTCGTGCTGGCCAACCAGCTCGTCGATGAGGCGGGACTGCGCTGGTTGGCCGCCGAGCTGGACACCCACCCTGACTTCGGCCTCGTGTGCTGGGTGGACTCGCTTCGCGGCGTCGGCATCATGACGTCGACACTGACGGCGGCCGGGGCGGCCAGGCCGGTCGACGTGTGCGTCGAGGTGGGCATGGCCGGCGGCCGCACGGGTTGTCGCGAGGCCGACACCGTCGACGAGGTGGCCCGCGCCGTCGCGGCATCCCCGCGGCTGCGCCTGGTCGGCGTGGCCGGCTACGAGGCGGCGCTCGGTCATGACGTGGCCGACGACGACTTGGCGCTCGTCAGTTCGTATCTCGCGGACGTGCGCGCCGCGGTGCTGCGGCTGGCACCGCTATTCGAGACCGACCGCGTCATCGCGACGGCCGGTGGCAGCACGTACTTCGATGTGGTCGCCGACGTGCTCGCCGGTGACTGGCGGACGATCCTGCGCAGCGGGTGTTACCTCACTCACGACGACGGCCTGTACCACCGCACGTCGCCGATGCGGAATCAGCTGCGTCCGGCACTTTCGGTGTGGGCGCAGGTCGTCTCCCGCCCCGAGTCCGGCCTGGCGCTGGTGGGCATGGGCCGCCGCGACGTGTCGTTCGACCAGGACCTGCCGGTCCCCTACGGACTGATCTCCAGCCGGGTCGTCAAGCTCAACGACCAACACGCGTACCTGCGGCTGGCAGAGGGCGCCCGCGCCGAAGTCGGCGACTGGGTGCAGTTCGGAATCAGCCACCCCTGCACCGTCTTCGACAAGTGGCCGATGATCCCGGAGCTCGACGACAGCGGCCGCGTCGTCGACCTGATCCGCACGTTCTTCTAGCGGGCCTGCTTCAGCCGGCCGCGCTGGCTGTCGCGGTTGCGTTCGAACACCAGCCGCAAGCCGTCCAGGGTGAGGTGCTGGTCGTACCGCTCGACGGTGTGCAGATCGGGCAGCACCAGCGGCGCCCCATGCCCGGTGGCCACCACGGTGATGTCGTCGCCGCCGAACCCGTCGACGTCCTTGCGGATGCGGTTCACCAGCCCGTCCACCAGACCGGCGAATCCGAACACCGCGCCGGCCTGCATGCATTCCACCGTGTTCTTGCCGACCACCGACCGCGGCCGGGTCAGCTCGACGCGGCGCAGCGCGGCCGAGCGTTCGGCCGCCGCGTCGGAGGACACCTGCACACCGGGAGCGATTGCGCCGCCGAGGAATTCGCCCTTGGCCGAAACCACGTCGACGCAGATCGACGAGCCGAAATCGACCACGATCGCCGCGGTGCCGTACTTGTGGAAGGCGGCCAGGCAGTTGACGATGCGGTCCGCGCCGACCTCTTTGGGATTGTCGACCAGCAGCGGTATCCCCGTGCGCACACCGGGCTCGATGAGCACATGCGGCACCGACGGCCAGTACTGTTCGAGCATCAGGCGCACCTCGTGAAGCACCGAGGGCACCGTGGACAACCCGGCGGCCCCCGTCAGCCGCTCGGCGTCATCTCCGATGAGACCGTCGATCGTCAGGGCCAGCTCGTCTGCGGTCACTTCGGATTCGGTACGAATCCGCCAGTGGTGCACAACTTTTGCGTTATCGCCCGAACCCGACACCAGTCCGACGACGGTGTGGGTGTTGCGGACGTCGATGGCGAGTAGCACAGGCTTACCGCGGCGACATCAGCTCGGCCGCATCGGCCGGCACATAGGCGGGATCGTGACCCAGATCGATCTGCTTGTTGTCGGCGTCGACGAACACCACGCGCGGCTGATACCGGCGGGCCTCCGCGTCTTCCATCGTGCCGTAGGCGATCAGGATCACCAGGTCGCCCGGGTGCACCAGATGCGCTGCCGCACCGTTGATCCCGATCACCCCGGTGCCCCGCTCACCGGTGATCGCGTAGGTGACCAGCCGTGCGCCGTTGTCGATGTCCACGATCGTGACCTGCTCGCCCTCGAGAAGGTCGGCGGCGTCCATCAGATCGGCGTCGATGGTGACCGAGCCGACGTAGTGCAGATCGGCCTCCGTGACCGTGGCACGGTGGATCTTGGACTTCAGCATTGTCCGCAACATCAATTCCTCCAGGGTAATTCGTGGTTCTGGTCCGACCCGACGCGTGGATGTCCGTCGATGCCTGCGCTTGCTCCGATGTCGATTTCGATGTTGTCCAAAAGTCTGGTCCGGCCCAACTGGGCGGCCACCAGCATGCGGCCGAGACCCTCGCCCGGTGCCGGGCCGAGCATGGGGTCGCGCACCTGCAGGTAGTCCACCACGATGGCCGGAACCTCATCGAGGACCGCACGTGCGGCGTCCAGAGCGGCGGCGACTCCGCCGGATGCGGCGTACATCCCCGCGAGCAGCGCCGCCGACAAAGCGCCTGCCTGTTCGCGTTCGACGTCGTTGAGGTACCGGTTACGTGACGACATCGCCAGGCCGTCGGGTTCCCGCACGATCGGCACGCCGACGATCTGCGTGCCGACGCCGAGGTCGGCGACCATCTGCCGGACCAGCGTCAGCTGTTGGTAGTCCTTCTCGCCGAAGAACGCGCGGTCCGGTCGCACGATGTTCAGCAGCTTGAGCACGACCGTCAGCACGCCGACGAAATGCGTTGGCCGCGCGGCGCCTTCGAACTGTTCGCCCAGCGGACCCGGGTGAACGGACGTGCGCATACCGTCCGGGTACATGTCGGCGACTGTCGGCGTGAACGCGATCTCGACGCGTTCAGCGCGCAGGGCGGCCAGGTCGCCCTCGAGCGTGCGCGGGTACGCGTCGAGATCCTCACCCGCGCCGAACTGCAACGGGTTCACGAAGATCGATACCACCACGACCGCGCCCTGAACCTTCTTGGCGGCGCGGATCAGCGCGAGGTGGCCTTCGTGCAAGGCACCCATGGTTGGTACCAGCATCACCCTGCGGCCGGTGGTGCGAAGCGCCCGCGTGACATCCGAGACCTCGCGCGGATCGGAGTAGACATTGAGTTCACCCGCGGCGAACTGCGGCTTGGGTTTCGTCATGGCCGGCCTGTCCCCAGCTGACGCGTGGGCCCACCCCGGCTGGCGCGTGGGCCTTCCCGGCTGGCGAGCACGGCGAAGACTTCGTCGGGGGCCTGCGCACGCTGGGCCGTGCGCAACGAGTTCGCCCGATATGACTGCGCGAGTTGGGGATCCACTTCGGCCAGTGCCTGCAGGTGGCCGGCCACCGCACCGGCATCGCCACGGGCGACCGGACCGGTCAGCGCGGCCTGCCCCCGTAGTAGCGCGTTCTCGAGTGACGCCCGCGCCAGCGGACCGATGACGCGCTCGGCGATGCCGCCGGGCGCATCGCCGACGAGTTCCTGTCCGAGAAGCTCCTGGCCCCACAGCGCGGCGCGCAGCGCCTCGACCGCGTCGAGCATCATGGTGACGACGTGGTTGCTCGCATGCGCCAGCGCAGCGTGGTACAGGGTCCGAGCATCTTCGCGGACGCGGAACGGTTCGCCGCCGATCTCGAGCACCAGCGACTGTGCGACCGCATATCCGATCTCGTCGGCCGCGGTGACGCCGAAGCAGGTGTCGGGTAGCCGCTCGATGTCCTCGTCAGCGCCCGTGAACGTCATCGCCGGATGGATCGCCAGCGGAATGCAGTCCTGTTCGGTCAGGGGGGCCAGTACACCGATGCCGTTGGCGCCCGACGTATGCACGATGATCGTGCCCGGCCGGACCGCCTGCGTGGTTGCAAGCCCTGACACCAGGTCTGCGAGTGCCGCGTCGGGCACTGCCAGCAGAAGGAGTTCGGCGCGCCCTGCGACCTCGTCCACCGGGAGTATCGCGCTGTCAGGCAGCCGACGGTGCGCACGCTCTCGCGACGCATGCGATATTGCGCTACACGCAACGACGACATGTTCGGCGCGCTCCAACGCGACACCGAGCGCAGTGCCCACGCGACCAGCGGAAATGATGCCGATCGTGAGCCGCGCGGGGCGGAATCCGTCGGGGGTCCCCATGCAGACGACCTCGCTGAGTGTCAAAAGTGTGTTCGTTCCGGTCCTGCGATGCGGGTACCGGACGGTCACCAAAGACTAGCTCACTCCTCGCGCCGGCGGCGACGGCCGCCCCCGGACGGGGCGGATTGCAGCCTGGCAAGCAGGTCGGCAACCGACTGTCCACCGGTCGGCGTCTCGTCGGGGCTGCGGTGGCGCGCCTTGGCGGGCGGCTCGGGCGGCGCGGGCTCCGGATGCGGCGGGGGCTGGGCCGACTCGGCGGCCAGCGTCGGTGGCGCGCCGGGCCTGCCGGGGTCGATGGCGTCCGGGGACGCAGAGTGGCGGCCACGCCGAGGCGCCTCGACGGGCGGTGTCGACATCGCCGGCTGCGAATGCGCACCAGGATCCGGGGCGCGTCGTCTACCGACGTACTCGCCCGATGAGCCGTTCTCGGCGATCGGCGCCACCCAGTTACTACCGGGAGCTCCCGCCGGGATCCACTCACCCTCTGCCGGCGCGGGCTGCCACCCCGACGAGTCGCTGGGACCGGCGGGCTCGGGCTCCGCCGGCGCGGGCGGTGGCTCAGCGGGCGGTGGCTCAGCCGCCTTGGGGGGTTCTTGCCCTGGCGGCCAAGAGAATTGGGTGGTGCGCTCGGCATCGGTGGGAGGCGGTGGCATCGGCCTGGCCGTGGGTGGCGGCGCCGTCGGTGGCGGCGGAACAGGTGGCGGTGGGGTCGGTGGCGGTGACCACTCGCGCGGTTCTTCGGCCGCATACCGCCGGTTTTCCCTCTCCGCATCAGAGGGCGAGCGGTGCGCGCCTCCCGAACCGACAGTCGGCATCCACTCGTATTCGGGTGGATGCGGTTCCTCTGGTACGTCGATGATCGGGCTTTCGTCGGTGCGGAAGTCGGTGTCGTCTCGGTCTTCGGTGTCGATGCGGCTGGCAGTGACGCGGCCCGCGGTTTCGGGGGTGTGTGTCCAGTCACTGTATGCCCGTGCACCGGCACGGTCGGTTTCCAGAGCCGGCCGATCCGACAGGTCGGCGTCGAAGAGGATCTCCAGATTCGCGCGCAGCGCGGCCAGTTCGGCCCGCAGACCTGCCACTTCGTCGGCCGTCTGGGCGCGCAGCTCAGATACCAGCTCGCGACGAAGCTGCGTCTCGACCGACAACTCGTACTCCCGGCGCGCGGAAATCTCACGGTCCAACTGCAAGTCGTACACGAGCTTGAGGTCTCTGACCTTCGCCTGGTCCATGTCGCTCTGTCTGCGATAGATGACCGACACGAATGCCGCCGCCACCGCGGCCCACAGCGCCAGGATGACCGCGAGCTTCAGCAACTCCGCGCGATCGGTGAACACCAGGGCAGAACTGGCCCCGATGGCGAGCACCAGCAACACCGTCAACAACAGCCAACCGGGCCGGCGCGCGCGGCGCCGGGGCCTGGCGCTACGGGTCGGTTCGGTCATGGGGCGACTGTACCCGCCACAGGTCACTCAGCGTGTCGACGTATCCGGCGATTCGGCGGCTAGGCGCAGCGGGCAGTTACTCCGTTGCGCCGTCAGCATTGTCGGGCGGCTCCTGTGGAGACTTGCAGCAATGCTGAAGCCACAGTGCGGCGGCGACCAAGGCGAGGGCACACCCGGCGGCCACGACGGCCCCGGCGGTGTCTTCGCCCGCTACTCGCAAAGTCGAGCGGCGGGGCAACACGTAGACGAGCACGCCCACCCACCACCCCAGCGCCAGGGCACCGACCCACGCGGAGGCCTTGGCGATCAACACGGATCTCGCGACAGCGAGGGGGTGCAGCCAGCCGGGCCCGTCACCGATCTCGCAGTCGTTGATCTTGGCCCGGACGTAGAACGCCCAGCCGGCTTCCGCGAGCGCGACCGCCAGCAACGACACTCCCGACAGCAGGGTGATGGGCGGGAAGAACTGGTACAGCAGAACGACGAGCAGGTAGCTTGCCACGGCAGCAAGCACGGTCGCGATGGTGAGGTCACGCTTGCGGGTCGGACCCATCAGCGCAGCACCAGGTCCGTCAGTCGCACGCCGTCGCGGTCGGCGGGATCGAGTTCGGCAAGCAGTTTCTCGACGGGCCGACGCTCGCCGGCAACGGTGAGGGTGGCGCCGGGGTCGACGGCCAGCCACGGGACCAGCACGAACGCCCGCTGATGCGCCAGCGGGTGCGGCAACGTCAGGTCTTCGTCGCTGCAAATGACCTCGCGGCCGCCGTCCCTGCACGAGAGGAGATCGACGTCGAGGGTGCGTGGTCCCCAGCGTTCATCGCGCACGCGGTCGGCCGCCTGTTCCAGTTCCTGGGCACGGCGCAGCCACCGGCGCCCGTCGAGGGCGGGATCGTCGGCGAGCACCACCGCGTTGAGGAACGCCCCCTGCTCGACGCCGCCCCACGGATCGGTCTCGTACACCGGTGACACCGCGCGCACCGCGCCCGCGAGGCCGTCGACAACCGACTGCAGCCGTGCCAGCCTGTCACCGAGATTCGACCCGATGGACAACACGACGGAAGTCATGCCTCGACTCCCGCTCGTCCCCTGCCCTGCGGGCGTGGGCCCACCGGTCCTCGCTCGTGCCTCGCTGCGATCCTCACTCGCGATCGTCTTCGGGAAGTCACGGATTACCCCGCCCGCCCCGCCGCGACCGTCGCGCCACCACCGCCACGTCCTCGAAGGTCAGCGGTATCGGCGCGGCGGGTTTGTGCACAACCACCTCGACGGCGTGCACACGTTCGTCGGTCATGACGTTCTCGGCGATCTCTGCGGCCACGGTCTCGATCAGGTTGCGTGGCGGACCCGCGACGATGTCGGCGGCCTGTTGCGCGAGCGCGCCGTAGTCGATGGTGTCGGCCAGGTCGTCGCTCGTCGCTGCGGTCGCGAGGTCGACCCACATGGTGATGTCGACGACGAAGTCCTGGCCGTCGCGGCGCTCATGCTCGAACACCCCGTGGTGACCCCGAACAGTCAACCCGCGCAACTCGATTCGATCAGCCACTGTTGATCCCCCGGTCGCTTCGCTCTCCCCCTACCCTTCGGGTGGGCGGTGCCCCCAGCCCGCCGAACCACGCCCCGAGCACCTTGATGGCGTCGACCGAGGCGCGCACGTCGTGCACGCGCACTCCCCACGCTCCGTGCAGGCCGGCAAGCGCGGAGATCACCGCGGTCGCCGTTTCCCGTCCGTCCGGTGGACGCGGTTCGCCATCGGCACCTGATAGCAGCGAGCCGAGGAACCGCTTGCGTGACGCACCGACCAGGACGGGAACTCCGGTGCCGACGAACTCGGGCAGCGCCCGCAACAGCGCCCAATTGTGTTCTGCGGTCTTGGCGAAACCGAGACCGGGATCGATGATGACGTTGGCCGGATCGACGCCGGCCGACACCGCGGCGTCCACGCTGGCCATCAGTTCGTCGCGGACCTCGGCGACGACATCGCGGTAGACCGGCGCGTCGTGCGGGTGAGGCGAGCCGACGGAGCGCCAGTGCATCAGCACCCACGGCACCTTCGCGTCGGCGAGCAGCGGAGCCATGGCCGGGTCGGCCCGGCCACCGGACACGTCGTTGACGATCCGGGCACCGTTCTGCAGCGCCGCGCGCGCCACCTCGGCGTGCATGGTGTCGATGCTGACCGTAAGACCTTGCTCGGCAAGCTCTTTGATGACCGGCAACACTCGTGAAGTTTCGACCTGCGCATCGATACGCGTTGCTCCGGGCCGAGTCGACTCACCGCCGACGTCGACGATGGAGGCGCCTTCCGCGGCCAGCGCCAGTCCGTGGGCCACGGCGCGGTCACGGTCGAGGTACAGCCCTCCGTCGGAGAAGGAGTCGTCGGTGACGTTCACGACCCCCATGACCTGCGTGCGGGCTTGGCTCACTATCGCAGGATGAGATCCAGTGCCTCAGACCGAGACGCGTTGTCAGTCTTGAACTGACCACGCACGGCGGAGGTTGTCGTGATCGCACCGGGCTTGCGTACACCGCGCATCGCCATGCACAGATGCTCTGCCTCGACCACGACGATGGCGCCACGCGGATTCAGCTTCCGCATCAGCGCATCGGCGATCTGAGCGGTCAGCCGCTCCTGCACCTGTGGCCGCTTGGCGTAGAGATCCACCAGGCGGGCGATCTTCGACAGACCCGTGACCCGTCCGTCTTCGCCCGGGATGTAGCCCACGTGCGCCACACCGTGAAACGACACCAGGTGGTGCTCGCAGGTGGAGTACATCGGAATCTGCTTGACCAGCACCAGCTCATCGTGTTGTTCGTCAAAAGTGGTGTTCAGCACGCTATCCGGGTCGGTATAAAGCCCGGCGAAGAGCTCCCTGTAGGCCCGCGCCACTCGCGCAGGGGTGTCTTCCAACCCGTGGCGGTCGGGATCCTCGCCGACCGCGATCAACAGTTCGCGGACCGCCGCCTCGGCGCGCGGTTGGTCGAACGTCCCTGCTTTGAACGTGGTCGAGTTGTTGTGCGACCGCGTCATTGAAGCCTCCGTTTACCTGTAAGCCCTACGCCGGCGGATTGGGCCGGTTGTTGTCCTTACCCGAATCATCGTTCGGGCGAGGTGGATTGCCCTGCGGGGGATGGCCGGGCTGCGGGTAGGGCTGATACGGCGGATACGGCTGCTGCCAGCCAGAAGAAGGGGGTGGCGGCGGATACCAATAGCCGTGCGGTTGCTGGACCGGCGGCTGCTGTTGCGGCTGCGGTGGCCAGCCGGGAGCGTGCCATCCCGCAGGCGCGCCGTAGTCGGGTTGCGTCGCTCCAGTGCCGTTGGCTCCCGTGCCGTTCGCTCCAGTGCCGTTGGCGCCGTTGCCGTTTGCGCCGTTCTGCCGCGCATCTGCCAGCTTGGTGGCCTCGGCGGCCTGGGTGGCCTGCGCGATGGCGGCCTTGAACGCCGGCTCGGGGACGGGCTTCGGCCACGGCTCGCCGCGTTCGATGGCGAGCTCGCCGGGCGTCTTGATCGGAGGCTTGTCCGACGGGACGCGGCCGCCGAAGTCGTCGAACATCGTCAGGCGCGGGCGCTTCTTGACGTCGCCGAAGATGGCCTCGAGTTCGACGCGGTGCAGCGTCTCCTTCTCCAGGAGCTCACCCGCCAACGTGTCCAGCACGTCGCGGTACTCGGTGAGAATCTCCCACGCCTCGGTATGGGCGGCCTCGATGAGCTTGCGGATCTCATCGTCGATGATCTGCGCAACCTCGTGGCTGTAGTCGGCCTGGGTTCCCATGGTGCGACCCAGGAACGGGTCGCCGTGCTCCGTGCCGTACCGGACCGCGCCGAGCTTGGAGCTCATGCCGTACTCGGTGACCATCGCGCGGGCGATCTTGGTCGCCTGTTCGATGTCGGACACCGCGCCGGTGGTCGGCTCGCGGAACACCAGTTCCTCGGCGGCACGCCCGCCCATCGCGAACACCAGTCGGGCGATCATCTCCGAGCGGGTCATCAGGCCCTTGTCGTCCTCGGGCACCGCAACCGCATGGCCGCCGGTGCGTCCGCGAGCCAGGATCGTCACCTTGTAGATCGGCTCGATGTCGGGCATCGCCCACGCAGCCAGCGTGTGTCCGCCTTCGTGGTAGGCGGTGATCTTCTTCTCGTGCTCGCTGATGATGCGGCCCTTGCGCCGGGGACCGCCCACGACCCGGTCCACCGCCTCTTCGAGCGCGGCACCTGCGATGACGGTGCCGTTCTCGCGCGCGGTCAGCAGCGCGGCCTCGTTGATGACGTTGGCCAGGTCGGCGCCGGACATCCCGACCGTGCGCTTGGCCAGCCCGTCGAGGTCGGCGTCATCGGCGATCGGCTTGCCCTGCGAGTGCACCCGCAACACGGCACGCCTGCCCGCGATGTCGGGGTTGGACACGGGGATCTGCCGGTCGAAGCGGCCTGGCCGAAGGAGGGCGGGGTCGAGGATGTCGGGCCGGTTGGTCGCGGCGATGAGGATGACACCCTGCCGCTCGCCGAAGCCGTCCATCTCGACGAGCAGCTGGTTGAGGGTCTGTTCGCGCTCATCGTGGCCGCCGCCGAGACCGGCACCGCGCTGACGGCCGACGGCGTCGATCTCGTCGACGAAGATGATGCAGGGACTGTTCTGCTTGGCCTGCTCGAACATGTCGCGCACGCGGGAGGCGCCCACGCCGACGAACATCTCGACGAAGTCAGAACCGGAGATGGTGAAGAAGGGCACGCCGGCCTCGCCTGCGACGGCGCGGGCCAGCAGCGTCTTGCCGGTGCCGGGCGGGCCGTACAGCAGCACGCCCTTGGGGATCTTGGCGCCGAGCGCCTGATAGCGCGTCGGGTTCTGCAGGAAGTCCTTGATCTCGTAGAGCTCCTCGACCGCCTCGTCGACGCCTGCGACGTCGGCGAACGTGGTCTTGGGCAGGTCCTTGTTGAGCTGCTTGGCCTTCGACTTGCCGAAGCCGAAGCCCATCCGGCCGCCGCTCTGCATGCGGGAGAACATCACGAACAACCCGACGAGCAGCAGCAGCGGCAACAGGTAGATCAGCAGGGACCCCAGCATGCTGCCCTGGTTGACGACGGTGTTGGTCTTGGCGCCCTTGGCGGTCAACGCGTCGAACAGTTGCACTCCGTACCCGGTGGGGTACTTGGTGATGACCTTGTCGCTGTCCTCGGTGTCGCCGTTGCCGCTCTTCAGCTCCAGCCGCAGCTGCTGCTCACGATCGTCGATCTGGGCGCTCTTGACGTTGTCGCTGTTGATCTGGGCCATCGCCACCGACGTGTCGACGGGTTTGTATCCGCGAGTGTCATCGCTGAAGTAGTAGAACGACCAACCCAGCAACAACACGACCGCGACCACGGTGAGCGTGCGGATCACATTTTTCCGGTTCATCAAGCATCGGCCGAAATCGGCCACGTCCTTCCGATACGCGCAGCTGGAATAGTCAAGGCTACCGCTAGACCAACGAGCTGAGGTTCCCGACGGTCGTCAGGTGAGAACCCCGCCGAAACTGAGCATGTGCGTGAGAAAGCGGCGGTTCTTCGAGCATAAGCTCAGGTTCGAGCCCTTTGCGGGGCGATCCCCCTGTGCTTGGCTGTGTCCGTGCTCACGTCGACCCAGCGGCTGATTGAGACGAACGGGGTGCAGCTTCGGGTGACCGAAGCCGGCGAACGCGGTGCGCCGCTCGTCGTCCTGGCCCACGGATTCCCCGAACTGGCGTATTCGTGGCGGCACCAGATCCCAGCTCTGGCCGAGGCCGGTTTCCACGTCCTGGCGCCCGATCAGCGGGGTTACGGCGGGTCGTCGAAACCCGAGGGGGTCGAGGCCTACACCGTCGTCGAGCTGTGCGCGGACCTCGTCGGCCTGCTTGACGACGTCGGCGCCGAGCGCGCCGCGATCATCGGCCACGACTTCGGTGCCGTGGTGGCATGGGCGGCGCCGCTGCTGCACCCCGACCGGTTCGCCGGCGTGGCCGGGCTGAGTCTGCCGCCCGTGCCGCGGCCGCGAGTACCGACGACGCAAGCGTTCCGCAAGGTTTTCGGCGACAACTTCTTCTACATCCTCTACTTCCAGGAAGCCGGTCCCGCCGACGCCGAACTGGACCGCGACCCGACCACCACACTGCGCAAGCTGATGGGCGGCATGGGGGCGGGCGCCGACGAGGCCGCGGGGCTGCGCATGCTGGCGCCTGGTCCAGAGGGCTTCATCGAGCGCATCCCCGACCCCGGCGGCCTTCCCGGCTGGCTCAGCCAAGACGAGTTCGACCACTACGTGGACGAATTCAGCCGCAACGGCTTCACCGCGCCGCTCAACTGGTACCGCTGCTTCGACCGAAACTGGGCACTCACCGAGACGACGCCGGCCGCCACCATCTCCGTGCCGTCGCTGTTCGTCGGCGGTGGCGCCGACCCGACGCTGGCCTACACGCCCCGTCATCGCGTCGGTGAGATCGTCACCGGCGACTACCGCGAAGTGATGATCGAGGGCGCGGGGCACTGGCTGATGGAGGAACGACCCGGCGAGGTCAACAGGGCGCTCCTCGACTTCCTCTCGCGATTGGAGCTGTAGATGTCCCGCCCGCCACTGGAGCAGAACTGATGCGCGCCTCGGTCCTTCGCGACGGGCGGATGGTGCTGCGCGACGACGTGCCCGAGCCTGTTCCGGGCCCGGGGCAGGTCCTCGTCAGCGTGACGGCATGCGGGATCTGCGGCTCGGACTTGCATTTCGCCAAGCACGGCGACCAGATGGTCAAGCTCACCAGGGAAATTACGGGCATGCCGATGGAAGGCGGACTGCCGGTCGACGTCGCCGGCGATGTCTTCATGGGCCACGAGTTCAGCGCCGAGGTGCTCGACGTCGGACCTGAGACCGACGCGCTGCCGGCCGGTACTGCGGTGACATCGCTTCCGGTGTTGTTGTCGCCGAAGGGGTTCGAACCGATCCTGTCCAGCAACACCACCATCGGAGGCTATGCCGAGCGGATGCTGCTCTCGGCGCCGCTGCTGTTGCGATTGCCCGACGGGATGGATCCGCGACACGCCGCCCTCACCGAGCCGATGGCGGTCGGGCTGCACGCCGTGAACAAGTCCTCGATCCAGCCGGGTGAGGAGGCCCTGGTCATCGGATGCGGGCCGATCGGCATCGCGATCATCGCCGCCCTTCGCCACCGCGGCGTGGAAAGCATTGTGGCCGCTGACTATTCACAGATGCGTCGCGAATTGGCGACGACGATGGGAGCGGTCCGCACAGTCGACCCGGCCAGGGAATCGCCGTTCGACGGTGCCAAGCCCGCTGTGGTGTTCGAGGCGGTCGGCCTGCCGGGAATCGTCAACGACGTGATGCGGCGGGCACCGATGAACACCCGCCTGATCGTGGCCGGGGTGTGCATCGAGGCCGATACCGTGATGCCGCTGTTCGGCATCGCCAAGGAGATCAACGTGCAGTTCGTGAACGCCTACGACTACAACGAGTTCGCGGAGTCCCTGCGCGCCATCGCAGAAGGAGACATCGACGTCGGCCCGCTGATCACCGGAGAGGTCGGCCTCGAAGGGGTCGGGCAGGCGTTCGACGACCTCGCCGAGCCGGACACGCACTGCAAAATTCTGGTGAAGCCCTGACGGTATGGTGCCTGTCATGCCGATCGCAGCGAGGGCGAAGCCGCCCACCCGACTCCTCGTCCTCGCCGCCGTAGGATTGGCCGCCACGCTGGCGGGCTGCGACGCTTCGTCGGGGCCGACGGGTCCGACCGCGGACTCCGAGGTCCGCCAGGTCACCGTCGTGGGATCCGGCGAAGTCAAGGGCACGCCCGACACTTTGAACGTCAACGCGTCGATCGAGTTCATCGCCCCCGACGTCACCGGCGCGATGAACCAGACCAGCGAGCGCCAACAGGCGGTGATCCAGGCGCTGGTCGACGCCGGGGTCGACCGCAACGACATCAGCACCAGTCAGGTCAGCCTGCAGCCGCAGTTCGCGCCGACCACCGACAGCACCGCCATCTCCGGCTACCGGGCGAGCAACTCGATCGACGTGAAGCTGCGTCAGCTCGACGCGGCGTCGCAGGCGTTGGCCCTCATCGTCAGCACCGGTGGCAACGCGACCCGGGTCAACTCGGTGAACTACTCGATCGACGACGACTCGCAGCTCGTCCGCGACGCCCGCAGCCGGGCGTTCAACGACGCCAAGGACCGTGCCGAGCAGTACGCACAGCTGTCGGGCATGGACCTCGGCAGCGTCATATCAATCTCGGAGGTCGCGGGGACCCAGCCGCCGGTCCCGCTGCAGAGCCCGCGCGCCGATATGGCCATGGCCGCGCCCGTACCGGTCGAACCCGGCCAGCAGACCGTCGGCTTCAGCGTGACGGTGGTCTGGGAACTCGACGACTAACCCGCAGGAGCGATGTCGACCGGGATGCCGTTGAGCACCGCGGTGCCCGACAGCGGGTCGAGCTGATTGCCCGCGTTGAGTTGGTTGACGTTGACGCCCGGTCGGCTCGCCGCGACTTCCTGGCCGGTGCCGCCGCGGTCATGGCCCCACCCGTGCGGCAGGGACACCACGCCGCGCCGCATGCCGTCGGTCACCTCGATCGGAGCCAGCAGCTCACCGCCGGGACCCTTCACGACCGCGGTGTCGGTGAGTCCGAGTTCGGCCGCGTCGTCGGGATGGATCCGTAGCGTGCACCGGTTACTGCCGCCCGCGAGGGCGGGCACGTTGTGCATCCAGCTGTTGTTGGAACGCAGGTGCCGTCGTCCGATGAGCACGAACCGATCGGCGCGCCGGTCGAGCGCCTCCCGCAGCCTCGCAGCTTCGGAAACGAGCTCCTCCGCCGCGAGTTCGATTCGCCCCGTTGGGGTTCGCAGCACCTCACGCAGGCGCGGCCGCAGCGGACCCAGGTCGATGCCGTGCGGGGCGGCCTTGAGCCGTTGCAGCGTCAGACCGTCCGGCTTGGCGCCGAACGCGTCGCCGTAGGCCCCCAGCCGAAGCATCATGTCGAGGCGCCGTTCATACCCCGGACCGGGCGCGAGCATCGCGGTCAGATCGTCGACGGAACGGCCGGCGACGGGTGAACCGGGATCGGCGGTCTCCTTGGCCAACGTCGCGGCGATGACCTGGTCGTCGACGAGAGCGGGATCGCCGTCGGCACCGACACCGAACAGGATGAGCGCGATGCGCGACAGGATCTCGGCCTCGTCGGGCCGACCGGCCAAGGGCAGCACGGGCGGTGAGTAGCGGACATTGTTGCGCACCGCGAGGTTGTTGAGCGCGAAGTCGAAGTGGGCGCTCTGCGACGGCGGCGGTGGCGGCAGGATGACGTCGGCGTGGCGCGTCGTCTCATTGAGATAGGGGTCGATGCTCACCATGAACCCGACACCCTCGAGAGCGCGGTCGAGGCGGTCCCCGTCGGGCGCGGACAACACCGGGTTACCGGCGATGGTGATCATCGCCTTGATCTGCCCGTCGCCGGGGGTGTCGATCTCCTCGGCGATCGCCGCCGCCGGGAATTCCGACAGCGCTTCGGGATAGCCGGAGACCCGGCTGTGCCAGCGCCCGATCCTGAACCCGCGGCCGGACTTCGGCGGGCGGGGCGCGGGCGCCGTGG
Source organism: uncultured Actinomycetota bacterium (assembly GCA_963737385.1). Classification (GTDB taxonomy): domain Bacteria; phylum Actinomycetota; class Actinomycetes; order Mycobacteriales; family Mycobacteriaceae; genus Mycobacterium. The sequence continues at coordinate 437,440 of CAVTSZ010000057.1, read as the reverse complement.
CGCCGAGAGGGAACATCGCCCCGCCCGGTCGATCGAGATTGCCCGTCAGGACGTTGACGACGTCGACGAGCCAACTGCCCAGCGTTCCGAATTCGACCGTGGAGGTACCGATTCGGCCGTAGACGGCCGCCGTCGGGGCGGCGGCGAGCTCGCGGGCCAGCGTCCGGATCTCCTCCGCTGCGATACCGCAGTAACCGGCGACGGTGTCGGGCGCGAAGTCGGCTGCGACAGCGCGGACGTCGTCGACACCGTTGACATGCTCGGCCACTGTCCCGAGGTCGACCAGGTCCTCGTCGAAGAGCACATGCACGACGGCGAGCATCAGAGCCGCGTCGGTGCCCGGACGGGGGGCGAGGTGGTGATCGGCGAGTTCGGCGGTGCGGGTGCGGGCGGGGTCGATCACGACGAGCCTGCCGCCGCGCTTGCGCAACGCCCGCAGCTTGCCCGGGAAGTCGGCGGCGGTGGTCACACTTCCGTTGGACACAAGGGGATTCGCGCCGATGACGACGAGGTAGTCGGTGCGGTCGAGGTCGGGCACGGTGAAGGCGACCGGGCTGCCGAACATCAGGCCGAGCGCGACGTGCTTGGGCATCTGGTCGAGCGTGCTCGCGCTGAACACCTGGCGGGTGCCGAGTGCGCGGATGATCACCGGTGGGTACAGCGCGCCGGCCACCGTGTGCGCGTTCGGGTTGCCGAGATACACCCCGACCGAGGTTCCGCCGTGCTCGCCGACGACGGCGCCCAGGCCCTCGGCGACCGCGGCGAACGCCTCGTCCCAGGTGGCCTCGGTCAGCGCGCCGTCGCGCCGGACCAATGGCCGCGCCAATCGGTCGGGGTCGTTGTCGAGTTCGGCGAAGCTCGCGCCCTTCGGGCAGATGAAACCCTTGCTGAACACGTCGTCGCGGTCGCCGCGGGCGCCGGTGAGCCTGCCGTCGGAGATCGTCAGGGTCAGGCCGCAGGTGGCCTCGCAAAGGGGGCAGATCCGCAGGGCTGTCTCGGTCATGCCACTCATCTTGCGCCGAAATCGAGTATTCCAGCAGACCCCTTCTCGAACTTTTCCTGCTGAATACCGTTTCGCGGCAGATTGTCAGGGCTGCTCGTACACCTTGGGGTCCAGCGTGCCGATGTAGGGCAGGTCGCGATAGCGCTCGGCATAATCCAGGCCGTAGCCGACCACGAACTCGTTGGGGATGTCGAAGCCGACGTAAGCGATGTCGACATCGGCGCGCACGGCGTCGGGTTTGCGCATCAGCGTGCAGACCCGCAACGACCGCGGATGCCGTGTCGCGAGGTTACGCAGCAGCCAGGACAGGGTCAGCCCGGAGTCGACGATGTCCTCGACGATCAACACGTCGCGGTCGTTGATGTCGCGGTCGAGGTCCTTGAGGATGCGCACCACACCCGAGGACGACGTCGACGACCCGTAGGAGCTGACGGCCATGAACTCCAGCTGCGTCGGCAGCGGGATCGCGCGGGCGAGGTCGGTGACGAAGAAGACCGCGCCCTTGAGCACCGTGATGAGCAGCAGGTCCTGGGAGTTCTCGGTGATGGTGTCGCGATAATCCTCGCCGAGCTGCGCCCCGAGCTCGAAGACCTTCGCCTGGATCTCGTCCGACGACAGCAGCACCGACTTGATGTCTCCCGGGTACATCTCGGTGGTGTGCGCGGCCACGTCCACAGCGTGCCATGTTCTACACCGGCGCGGTGTGCAGGGTCAGCATCCCGTCGTGGCGGCCCGCGATCAGCCGCCGGTTGCGCAGCGCAGACCCGACGGCGACACCGCCCTGTCCGCGCCACCCCGTGACCAGGGTGTCCACCGCGCGGATCTGCTTGTCGGTCAGCCCGCTGGCACCGCCGGCCAGGAGCCAGCCCCGAATCACCCTGCGCCGAACGGCCTCCGGAAGGCTTGTCAGACGAACGGTGTCCAGACCGTGTGGGGTCATCGCCTCGGTGAGCGCGCCGGCTGCCAGGTCGTCGAGTGTGTCGGTGTCCTCCCTCAGCGCCGTCGCGGTGCGGGCAAGGGCCTCGGCGACACCGCCCCCCAGCGCCTCCTCCAAAAGCGGGAGCACCTCGGTGCGCAGCCGGGTCCTGGTGAACCGGCGATCGCTGTTGTGTGGGTCGTGCCACGGCGTCAGTTCCAGTTCGTCGCACGCCGCGTGCGTCACCGCACGACGGACGCCGAGTAGCGGGCGGTACCACGGCGGGTCGTGCGGGCGCATACCGGCGATGGAGCGTGCGCCCGAGCCGCGGCCCAGGCCCAGCAGCACGGTCTCGGCCTGATCGTCCAGCGTGTGTCCGAGCAGCACCGGCGCGTCGCCTCGCGCGGCAGCCAGCGCCTCGTACCGTGCGGTGCGGGCCGCGGCCTCAGGACCGCCCGCGGTCCCCACATCGACGCAAAGCACCTGAACCTCAATGCATCCCAGCGAGATCGCCTGATCGCGAGCCATCGCCGCCACCTTGTCGGAGTCGGGTTGCAACCGGTGGTCGACGATCAGCGCCGTGGTCGGCTTCATCGTTGCCGCGACGGCCGCCAGCGCCAGCGAGTCCGGCCCTCCCGACAAGGCGACACACCAGCGCGGGTCGGCGGCCGCATGCCGGCGACAGAACGCCTTGACGGCCGCCTCCAGCGCGGCTACAGCACCCGGTCGATCCACCGCTGTGGCTCGTCGATTTCCATTGGGAGCGGCAGGGTTTCCGGGCTGGACCAGACGGTGTTGAACCGCGTCATGCCGACCCGGGACACGACGTGGTCGACGAATGCCTTGCCGCGGGTGTACTGGCTGAGCTTGGCATCGAAGCCCAGCACTGCGCGCATCACCCGTTGCAGCGGAGGCTGCTTGCGTTGGCGCCGTTCGTCGAACCGCCGGCGAATCGTGGTCACCGACGGCACCACCTTGGGGCCCACTGCATCCATCACGTGGTCCGCATGCCCCTCCAGCAGCGTGCCCAGCACGAGCAACTGGTCCAGTGCGCGGCGCTGCGGCTCGGCCTGCACCGCCCGCAACAGACCGACCATCCCCGACGAATTCGGTTCGGATGCAGCATCGTTGACGTAATCACGACGACTGCGGACGAACGCCGCGAGTCTGCCCACAACCTCGGCGACGTCGTCGCCGGCCTCCTCGGTGAGCACGGCGAGAGACCGCGACATGTGGTCGGTCAGCCACGGATTGGCCCGGAACTGCACCCGGTGGGTGACCTCGTGCAGGCAGACCCAGAGCCGGAAATCGGCTGGGAGAACACGCAATTGGCGCTCCACAGCGATCACGTTCGGATACACCAGCAGGAGCTCACCACCGTCGGGTCCGAACGGGTCGTACTGGCCGAGGATGCCCTGCGACACGAACGCCAGCACGCCGCCCGTCTGGGCGCCCGTGATCCGCCCGCTGATGAAACCCTTCGGACTGTCGGTGCCGCCGGTCATCACGCGCATCGACTGCGTGGCGGCGCGAATCCACTGGGCGCGGTCCACGATGCGGGCCTCGGGAATCGCTCCGCCCTCGATGAGGCCGGTGACCTCGCGCACCGGCACCTCGGCGTCTCGGGACGACTCGGCCAGTTGGTCGATGACCTGCCTGCGGGTGTAGTCGGAAGCGGCCGGTCCCGGTCGCGCCAGTTTCTCCCCGACCGCGGCGGCGAACTTCCAGTCGACGGCGCGGCCGACGCTCGGCGAGGACTTGGTCTCGGTGCTCATACCTCGACTCCCACTCGTCCCCTGCCCTGCGGGCGTGGGCCCACCGGTCCTCGCTCGTCCCTCGCTGCGATCCTCACTCGCAGTCGTCTTCGGGAGCTCATGTGCTGCATCCGCACGACCGCAGCACCGTGGCGAGGGTGTCGAGCGCGATCCGGCCCGTAGGACCCGCGTCATTGGAGATCAGCGCGAACGTGAGCACCCGTCCGCTGGCGTCGGTGATGAAGCCCGCCAGCGAGTTGGTGCCGGTCAGCGATCCCGTCTTGGCCCGCAGGAAACCGGCGGCCGACCGGCCGGCGTCGGTGTCGAGATAGCGGTTGGACAGCGTCCCGCTGCCGCCCGCGATCGGCAGCAGATCGACCAGCGGCCGCAGTTTGGGCTGGGCGCTGCCCGCCGCGGCGTTGACGACTTCGTCGAGGGTCTCCGCGGTGAGCCGGTCGTCGACGGACAGGCCGCTGGAATCGAAGAGCCTGGCGTTGGTGGTGTCGACCTTGGCGGCGTCGAGCTGACTCAGCACGGCCTGCGCCGCGCCGTCGAAACTCTGCGGACGGCCGATTTCGGCGGCGACTTCACGGCCCATCGACTCGGCCATCACGTTGTCGGAGGCGTTCATCATGTCGCGCAGCCGGTCGATCAGCGGCGGTGACTGCACCGACGCGATCTCCTGGCCGCCGCGTGCGGCCCCGGGCACCACCGTGACCTTTGCGGGATCGACCTTCAGGGCGACGGCCAACGCCCGCCCGGCGTCCAACGCGGGCGTCTTGGATCGCGCCGAGTCCACACTGACCGGCTGGGTGCGGCCGCCGTCGAGCATCACCGACTCCATCGGCGCGATGTCACCGCCGTCGATGTCGGCCGGATCCCAGCCCGGCGCCATCGTCGGCCCGCTGTAGGCACTCACGTCCACCTGCACGGCCGTCGCGTCGATACCGGCGCGTTGCACCTGTTCGGCCAGGTCACTGATCCGCGCCGCGTCGCGGTACCAGGTCTCCTGGTGCGGCGCGACCGCCGAAAGGGTCGGGTCACCGCCGCCCTTGAGCACCACGACTCCGGCCTTGCCGATGCTGAACACTCCGGTGGTGAGCCGTGCGTCGCGGTCGAGGGTCAGCAGCGCAGCGGCGGCGGTCAGGGCCTTGTTCGTCGACGCCGGCTGCATCGGCAGGTCGGCGCCCTGCGCCCAGAGCTGCGCCCCGGTCATCGCGTCGGTGATCCGGCCGGTCAGCCTGCCCAGGTTGGGATCGGCCAGTGCGGGCGCAAGCGCCGCGGCCAGCCGATCGGGCGTCGGCTTGGGGGCGGAATCGGCAACGGGAACCACAGCCGGGTTCGCGGTCGCCGCCGCCGGTGTCGGTATGACGACCGCTGCGTCGGTCGAGTCACCCGTCGTAAAAACGCCCGCCGCGGCCACCACGGCAGCCACCAGCACCAGCACTGCCACCCCGACCAGCGCATGCGTGGATCGCCGCCACTGAGTGGGACGCATAACTCTCCTGCTCTCGAACGACCTCGAAACCCTGAAAGCAGGGTATCCGTTCACCGCCGTCAGGCCCGGCGCGTGTGGCCCTCGAACGCGCTCGCAGCGAGTCGATGGACGTGGCACGGGCCAGCGAATCTGCCTCCACTAGGGTGATGCCGTCCCCAAGACTGGTGCAAACGCGAAGGAGTCACGGCGGTGGAATTGGACGTCGTCATCGAGATCCCGAAGGGTTCGCGCAACAAGTACGAGGTCGACCACGACACCGGCCGCATCCGGCTCGACCGCTACCTGTACACCTCGATGGGTTATCCCACCAGTTACGGGTACTTCTCCAACACGCTGGGCGAGGATGGCGACCCGTTGGATGCGCTGGTACTACTGCCGGAGCCGGTGCTGCCGGGCATCATCGTCCTGGCCCGGCCCGTGGCGATGTTCCAGATGACCGACGAGGCCGGTGGCGACGACAAGGTGCTGTGTGTGCCCGGCATCGACATGCGCTGGGACCACATCAAGGATCTTCCCGACGTCCCCGAGTACCAACTCGACGAGATCAAGCACTTCTTCATGCATTACAAGGACCTTGAGCCGAAGAAGTGGGTGAAGACCGCCGACTGGGTGGGTCGTGAGGCGGCCGAAGCCGAAGTGCAGGCGTCCATTGACCGGTACGTGCCTGGCGGCCACTGATTTTTCATTGCCGTAACACGCGGTAACGTGCCCGTGTCCTGGGCCTTCAATGATGCTTGTGTGTTGATGCATCAGGGGATCGGCCTCGAGTCGTTCAACACGATGCCGATGCGACGAGCGGTGCACGCCGTCTACGAGTGCTGCTACAGCGTGCCGCTGGCCGCCGATCTGTGCCGTGGGCGGGAGTTCGCCAGCCACGACGACCTGTTCCGGACAGCGGACGCCCTGCTGTTCGGGCTCGCGGAGGATTCGATCGACTCGATTCTGCAGGCCTATCCCGACGTCGGGCGCCGGCCCGGAAGCGAGAAGTCGGCTGCCGAGCAGTGTGCGATCTGGTGCGACGAGCCCGAGGTGATGGAGCAGTTGGGTCAGGCGTCGAAGCGCTATCTGGAAAATTTCGGGTTCGGCTTCGTCATGTTCGTCAACGGCTACACCGCCCAGGACGTCCACGCGACGATGTCGGACCGTCTGCACAACGACGCCGAGACCGAGCGCAAGGTCGTGCGCAACGAACTGGCCCGCATCAACCGCACGCGACTCGAGCGGATGCTGGGCCCCGAGGGCGGCTACGACAACTGGTGAGACCCGTGGCCCGCTCGAGTGGCCGCTTATCGCACCACTTTCCACGGCGATCTATCGGCTGACTGGCCACTCGACAATCAAGTAACGCCGCAGCGGTCGGACGCGTACGTACGCATACCTGCGCCGCAACTATTGGCGATTTCGCCGATGTTCTGCACTGCGCGTCACCGCATGCTGGCTAGCATGAGCGAAACTAGCTGGAGCGACCCAGACATTGGCTTGACATGAGCGAGCTTCCGACTGGAACGGTCACGTTGCTGCTGGCCGACGTCGAGGGGTCGACGCGCCTGTGGGAGACCCAGCCCGAGGCGATGAAGGCCGCTGTTGCGCGCCTCGACCAAACACTGGCCGACACGGTCGCCGCCCACCACGGCGTGCGGCCCGTCGAGCAGGGCGAGGGCGACAGCTTCGTCATCGCGTTCGCCCGTGCCGCCGACGCGGTGGCCTGCGCGCTGGACTTGCAGCGGGCGCCGTTGGCCCCGATCAAGTTGCGTATCGGCGTGCACACCGGCGACGTGCATCTGCGCGACGAGGGCAACTACATCGGCCCGACGATCAATCGCACCGCACGGCTGCGAGACCTCGCCCACGGCGGTCAGACGGTCTTGTCGGGTGCGACGGAACCGCTTGTCGTCGACCAACTCCCGGCGGACGTCACGCTCAACGACCTCGGCTCCCATCCGCTGCGCGACCTGCCCCGACCGGAACGGGTTGTCCAGCTGTGCCATCCGGACCTACACAATGACTTCCCGCCGCTGCGAACAGCCCATCGGCTTGCCGCGGAACGTCTTCCAGCGCAGCTGACGAGTTTCATTGGGCGCCAAGCGGAAATGAGGGATATCCGCGAGGCGCCATCGCCGACAACCGGCTCGTCACGCTGACCGGCGCGGGCGGCGCGGGCAAGACGCGGCTTGGCCGATACAAGTCGCCGCCGACATGGCGACCGAATTCGCCGACGGCGTTTGGTATGTCGACCTGGCGCCGGTCACCGATCCCGACGTGGTGCCGGTGACGGTGGCACGCGTGCTGGGCCTCCCCGACCAGCCCGGCCAGCCGACGATGGACGTGCTGCGCCGGTTCATTCGCGATCGCCAGATGCTGATACTGCTCGACAACTGCGAGCACCTGCTCGACGCCAGCGCGGAGTTGATCATCGTCCTGTTGGCCGGCTGGCCCTGCGTTGACGCTGCTCACCACCAGTCGCGAACCGATCGGCGTGGCGGGCGAGGTGAGCTGGCGGGTGCCTTCGCTGTCACTGGCCGATGACGCGATCGAGTTGTTCAGCGACCGCGCTCGAAGGGCCAAGCCCGACTTCCGCATCACCCCAGACAACGCCGAGACCGTTACCGAGATCTGCCGCAGACTCGACGGCCTTCCGCTGGCGATCGAACTTGCCGCGGCCCGGGTGCGCGCGCTGTCGCCGTCCGAGATCCTCGACAGCCTGCACGACACGTTCCGGCTGCTGACCGGAGGTGCCCGTACCTCGGTACGCCGCCAGCAGACGCTGCGCGCATCGGTGGACTGGTCGCACGAACTACTGTCCGAGCCCGAACAGTTGTTGTTCCGCAGGCTGGCGGTGTTCTTCGGCGGGTTCGATCTCGACGCCGCCCAGGCTGTCGCAGCCGGCGGCGAGCGGAGCGCTACCAAGTGCTCGACCAACTCACGCTGCTGGTGGACAAGTCGCTCGTCGTGGCCGAAGACACGGGGCACGGCACCCGCTACCGGCTGCTGGAAACCGTTCGTCAGTACGCACAGGAAAAGCTCCGCGAGGCCCGCGAAGGTGACGACGTACGGGCCCGTCACCGCGACCACTACACCGCGATGGCCGCCGTGCTGGACGCGCCTGCGGACAGCGGCTACCAAGAGCGCATCGACTGGGCGGAAGCCGAAATGGACAATCTGCGAGCCGCTTTCGCCTGGAGCCGAGAACGAGCGGACACCGAGTTGGCGCTTGCGTTGGCATCGTCGCTGCAACCGCTGTGGTTGTCGCGGGGACGCATGCAGGAAGGACTGAACTGGCTGAGCGCCGCGCTTGCCGGATGCGGCCCATGAGCGCCGACGCATCGGCGGCGCGCGTGCGGGCTTCCGCGGACAAAGCGCTGCTGCTGTCATTCACAGGCTCGACCTGAGGGCCGCGAAGAGGCCGAGCGGGCTCTGGCGGCCGCACGGGAACTCGGCGACCCTGCGCTCGTGGTGCGGGCGCTGACCGTCCTGCGGTGTCCCTCGTCAAGCGTACGACCGTGAGGTGGCCGGACGCGTTCTTCGCCGAGGCGACGGAACTCGCGCGGGAGCTTCGGCGATTCCTGGTCGTTGGCGCAGATCATCGCCCTCGACTGGATGACCGGTCGCGCTCCTGTTCGGACGAACCCGTCGCGGCACAGGCAGCTGCCGAGGAAGGACTGCGGATCGCGGACGCCATCGGCGACGGTTTCGTTTGTCGCCAGTTGCGCTAGGTGCTGGGCTGGGCGCAGGTCCTGCGCGGCGACTTGATCGGGTGCGCTCGCCCGGCTCGTGAAGTGGGTCGAGGAGTACGTCGCGGCCAACGATTTGACGTGGGCGGTGACCGTGTCGACCACGCGAGGCCATGCGCGCTGGCCTACCTCGGAGATGTCGCGAACGCGCGCGAACGGCGGTTGAAGCCGCCCTCGAGCGCGCATCCGAGTCTCTTGAGTTCCACCACGGACTGCCGTCCACGCCGGGTTCGGCACCGTTCACCTGGCCGCGGGCGATGCGTCCGCAGCGTGGGAAGCATACGAAGCCGCGCGCGAGCTCACCGGCGATGAACCCCCAGACGGCGGGGATATACAACTGGGCGCCGCTTGCCCCGCTGGCACTGCGGCGATCTCGCCGCTGCCCGTCGCTGGGCCGACGATGTCGTGTCGGCGACCAGGGCCTGGAGTCTTGCGGCCGCGTTGACGTCGCGGTCACGCGTGGAGATCGCACAGGGTGAACTCGACGCTGCCGACCGTGACGCCTACGAAGCGCTCGACTTGGCCGCCCGCCTCGGCGGCGACCTCGTCGTCCCGCTCGCCCTCGATGCCTCGCCATCGCGGCGGCCCAAGGTGACAACCACCTATTGGCCGCGCGCCTCTTCGGCGCGGCGGACGCAGCCCGTCAGCACATGGGCTTTGTGCGCTTCAAGGTTTTCGACGAAGGCGACGAGGCCACGATCGCCGCACTTCGGGATGCTTTGGGCGAGAACGACTTCGATGCCGCGTGGGCCGAGGGTGCGGCGCTGTCGATCGAGGAGGCCACCGCCTACGCGCTGCGCGGCCGCGGCGAACGCAAGCGCGCGACCAGCGGCTGGGGCTCGCTGACCCGCGCCGAGCTCGACGTCGTGAAGCACGTCGCCGAAGGCCTGGGCAACAAGGAAGTCGCCGCGCGGCTGTTCGTCTCACCGCGCACGGTGCAGGCCCATCTCACGCACATCTACACCAAGCTCGGGCTGACCTCGCGGGTGCAACTCGCCCAGGAGGCTGCCAAGCGCAGTTGACAACAGCCGAGACTGTCCCCGGCTTCGCGTGACCGGCCCTGTGAGATCGTGAATTTCGACCTGAATCGCGATCTGTGCGCAGTCTCGACGTCGCATGATGTTCCGATGCATGAAGTGCCGCAGGGTCGCTGGGACAAGAAATTCGACAAGCTGGCTCTCGCGCTCGCCGACGAGATCGGCAAGGGCGAGGAACTCGGCGCGAGCATTGCCGTCGACATCGACGGGGAACTCGTCGCCGATATGTGGGGCGGCCATGCGGACCGTGCCAAGACGACCCCGTGGGCCGAGAACACCATCGTCAACTTTTTCTCGTGCACCAAGACACTCACCGCGCTGGCCGCGTTGATCGCGATAGACCGTGGCGTCGTCGACGCATTCGCGCCCGTGGCCGATTATTGGCCGGAGTTTGCACAGAACGGCAAGCAGGACATCGAGGTGCGGCACCTGCTGGCCCACACGTCAGGAGTGTCCGGCTGGCAGGTCCCCTTCGAGATCGACGACATTTACGACTGGAAGAAGTCGACCGACCACCTCGCCAGCCAGCCACCGTGGTGGCCACCAGGGACGGCTTCGGGCTATCACGCCGTCAACTACGGCCACCTGATCGGCGAGGTTATCCGGCGCGCGACCGGTAAGACGCTCAAGGAGTTCGTCCGCGACGAGATCGCCGGCCCGCTCGGGGCCGACGTTCAGGTCGGCGCTGTCGCAGGCGACGAGCACCGCATCGCAGAGATCATTCCGCCACCGCCTCTACCGATAGCCCTCGACGAGCTACCGGCCGACTCACCGGCTTACAAAACGTTCGCGGGGTTTCCACCCGACGAGAGCACGGCCATGATCGTCGAGACGGAACCGTGGCGTCGCGCCGACATCGGGGGTGTCAACGGTCACGGCAATGCGCGGGGGCTGGTGCGGGCCCTGTCGCCGATTTCGTTGGGCGGCAAAGCAAACGGTGTACAGCTTCTGCGTCCGGAGACCATCGACCTGATTTTCCAGGAGCAGTCCAACGGTCTCGACCTGGTGCTGTTCGTACCGCTGCGCTTCGGCATCGGGTTCGGACTGCCGCTGCCGGAGAGTGTGCCTGCCATCCCCGAAGGCAGGATCTGCTGGTGGGGCGGCTGGGGCGGGTCGATGATCGTGATGAATCCCGACTGCCGCACCACGTTCGCGTATGTGATGAACAAGATGGGGCCGGGCACGACGGGCACAGAGCGCACCAATCGGTACGCCACCCTGATCTACGAAGCTCTCGCGTGACCCCGGATCGTCAGCCAGTCGAGCACGTCGTGTCCGACGACACGTAGATCCTGGCGGGCTGACGCCGCGATCAGCGTGACACCGTCGGCCACTCCGGCCGTCTCGATGTCGGCGATCAAGCCCGCGAGACCGTCGACGGTGCCGACGTAGTGCACACCGTCGACCGACTCCGACGTCCTTTCGTGCCGAACGGAAGTCGGCCGCGACCGCGACGGTGACGTCCAGAATGACCGCCACGTCGTCGCGCGCCCGCCCGGATCCGCGCCCGCACCCGGCGGGCCTGGGCGAGATCGGGCGCGGCGACGCGCACGGCCCGCTCGGCGCCGTCGGTCAGCTCGGTCCAGTCCCCGTTCGGATTGTCCGCAACGAATAGCCGCACGGCATCACGCTAGGCACGCAGGCCGGGGCTGTCGTCGGTTGCAATCAGCGGGAATCCAAGGATTCCTCGGACTCCGGCTGCTCCGGTTCCTCTGTCTCCGCCTTCTCGGCGTCCTTCACGTCCTTCACGCGCGTCTTGTACAGGCTCGCGACCGTGGTGATGATCAGCGTCACGATGATCACCCCGAGGCTCGCAAGCGTCGGGATCTCCGGCACCGGCACATGCTCACCGCCGTTGATGAACGGCAGTTCGTTCTCGTGCAATGCGTGCAGGATGAGCTTCACACCGATGAACGCCAGGATGAAGGCGAGGCCCTGCGACAGGTAGACCAGCCGCCTGAGCAGATCGCCCAGCAGGAAGTACAGCTGGCGAAGGCCCATCAGCGCGAACACATTCGCCGTGAACACCAGGTACGGCTCCTGGGTCAGGCCGTAGATCGCCGGAATGGAGTCCAGCGCGAAGAGCAGATCGGTGGTTCCGAGCGCGACGATCACGAGGAACATCGGCGTCATCAGACGCTTGCCGTCCTCCTTGATCCAGAGCTTCAGACCCTCCCATTTGTCGGTCAGGCTCAGGTGGTTGCGCGCGAAGCGCACCACGAAGTTGTCGGCATCGTCGTCGTGGTCGGTGTCGCGCACCAGGTTGAACGCGGTGTAGACCAGGAACGCTCCGAAGGCGTAGAAGACCCAGGAGAACTGGTTGATCGCCACCGCGCCCAGCGCGATGAAAATGCCGCGGAAGATCAGCGCCAGGATGATGCCCACCAGCAGCGCCTGCTGCTGGTACTTCTTCGGCACATTGAAGCTGGCCATGATGATCAGGAAGATGAACAGGTTGTCGACGGACAAGCTGTACTCGGTGAGCCAGCCGGCGAAGAACTCCACGCCGAACTGGCTGCCATGGAAGAACCACACCCACAACCCGAACGCCACCGCGAGCCCGATATAAATCGACAGATACGTCCCGGTCTCGCGCTTGGACGGTTCGTGCGGTCGGCGCCCGATCACCACGACGTCGAACAACAGCACGGCGATCGTCACGGCCAGCGTGATGATCCACTCGAGTTGAGATACGTTCACAAAACCTCCGGTCGTCAAGAACGCCGGAGGTCTCTTCCACCGCTACGAAAGACCGTGCGGTCCGCAGCACCGGCCGTCCGATTGAGGTCGACGTGATGACGACGCTGCGGCGAAGGAATACTCCCCTCCGCTCATGATTCTGCCAGGTAACCGCCATTGACCGAAATCGGGGAGATCAAACCCTGCATCTTCCGGGCGAGATCTCGCTGATCGCCGCCGCCGTTGTCGCGATTGTGATCACTTATCGCGCGCGACATGTTCGTCGTCGCGGCGCTGGGGCCGCAACCTGTTAGTAGCTTTGTACCCGTGACGGCGCCGGAGATTCCCGACCAGTACGCGTTGTCACCGCGCGCGCCCGAACCGCGGACGCTCATCGACATCCTCTACGACACGGCGGGCCGTCATCCGGACTCGCCGGCCCTCGACGACGGCGAGGTCCAGCTCACCTACTCCGAGTTGATCTCCGATATCGAGGAGAGCGTCGAATGGCTGGCCGCCCGCGGCATCGGCCGCGGTGACCGCATCGGTATCCGCATGCCGTCGGGCAGCTATGCGCTGTACGTGGCGATCCTCGCGACGCTGGCCGCCGGCGCCGCCTACGTGCCGGTCGACGCCGACGATCCCGACGAACGGGCCGACCTGGTGTTCACCGAGGCCGCAGTGGTCGCGGTGATCACCGAGGCGGGACTGGTCCGGGGACCGGGTTCGTCGCGCGGTTGGCGCGCGGCCTCTCCACTCGGCCGCGACGATGCCTGGATCATCTTCACCTCCGGGTCCACCGGCACCCCGAAGGGTGTTGCGGTCACCCATCGAAGCGCCGCGGCGTTCGTCGATGCCGAAGCGCGAATGTTCCTGCAGGACAGTCCGATCGGGCCAGGTGACAGGGTGCTCGCCGGATTGTCGGTGGCCTTCGACGCGTCGTGCGAAGAGATGTGGCTGGCCTGGCGGCACGGGGCATGCCTGGTGCCTGCACCGCGCTCGCTGGTGCGCAGCGGCATGGACCTGGGTCCGTGGCTGGTGTCCCGCGACATCACGGTGGTGTCCACCGTGCCTACGCTTGCGGCGCTGTGGCCGGCCGAGGCGCTGGAGGCGGTGCGGCTGCTGATCTTCGGCGGCGAGGCCTGTCCGCCGGAGCTGGCCGAACGACTCGCGGTCAAGGGTCGCGAGGTGTGGAACACCTACGGCCCCACCGAGGCGACCGTCGTCGCGTGTGCGGCGCGCCTCGACGGCTCAGGGCCGGTGAGCATCGGGCTGCCGCTGCCCGGCTGGGACCTGGCGGTCGTGGACCAGAAGGGCGAGCCGGTGTCCTTCGGTGAAGTCGGTGAGCTCGTGATCGGCGGAGTGGGGCTGGCCCGCTATCTGGATCCGGCCAAGGACGCCGAGAAGTACGCGCCGATGCCGACGCTGGCCTGGGATCGCGCGTACCGCAGCGGCGATCTGGTGCGCCTGGAACCCGAGGGTCTGTTCTTCATGGGCCGCGCCGACGACCAGGTCAAGGTCGGAGGCCGGCGGATCGAGCTTGGGGAAGTCGACTCGGCGCTCGTCAATCTTCCCGGCGTCAGCGGCGGCGCGGCCGCGGTGCGCAGGACGGCCAGCGGCACTCCCCTGCTGGTCGGGTACATCGCGAGCGCGGATCCGTCGTTCGACCTGGCGAAGTCTCGCGCGACGCTGGCCGAAACGCTGCCCGCCGCGCTCGTGCCGCGTCTGGTGCTCGTCGACGAACTGCCGACCCGCACGTCGGGCAAGGTCGACCGCGACGCGCTGCCGTGGCCGCCGCCCGGCGAGAGTGCTGAGGAAGAGCCGGACCTCGGTGGCACGATGGGCTGGCTGGCCGGGCTGTGGCGAGATGTGCTCGCAGCGCCGATCGAAGGGCCCGAGGCTGACTTCCACGCACTCGGTGGCGGGTCGCTGTCCGCCGCGCAGTTGGTGGCCGCCATGCGCCAGCGATACCCGCAGGTGACGGTCGCGGACCTCTACGACCATCCCCGGCTCGGTTCGTTGGCGGGCTACCTCGACGAACTCGACCCCCCGCCGCAGGTCGAGACGCGGGTGGTGAAGCCGACGCCGCGATTAACTCAGGCGGTCCAGGTTGCCCTCACGCTGCCGCTGGCCACGCTGACCGGACTGCAGTGGGTGATCTGGCTGGCCGCGGCCAACAACGTCGCCGCGGAACTGAACCTGGTGCCGTGGGCGGCGCCCATCGGCTGGTGGTGGATCGTCGCGGGATTCCTGCTGTTCGTCACGCCGCTGGGCCGGATGGGCATCGCGGTGCTGTTCGCACGGATGCTGCTGACCGGGCTGGAGCCCGGCACCTACCGCCGGGGCGGGACGGTGCACCTGCGGGTCTGGTTCGCCGAGCGCCTCGCCGAGGCCAGCGGCGCGGAGAACCTGGCGGGTGCGACGTGGCTGGTGTACTACGCCCGCGCACTCGGCAACAAGGTCGGCAAGGGCGTCGACCTGCATTCGGCGCCGCCGGTGACCGGGATGCTGAAGCTCGGTCACCGCAGTTCGATCGAGCCCGAGGTCGACCTGACCGGACACTGGATCGACGGAGACCTCTTCCACGTCGGCCCGATCACCGTCGCCAACGACGCCAGCATCGGCGCGCGCACGACCCTGCTGCCGGGGGCGGTCATCGGCAAGAACGCTGACGTCGCGCCGGGGTCGGGCGTGGTCGGCAAGGTCAAGAACGGCCAGTACTGGAAGGGCTCGCCCGCGGTGAAGTCGGGCAAGGCCCGCCATCCGTGGCCGGACCACCGGCCGCGCAGGGCGCCGCTGTGGGTGGCGGTCTACGGGGTGACATCGGTGCTCCTGGGCGGGATGCCGCTGGTGGCCCTTGGAGTCGGGCTGGCCGTGATCGGGTGGGGCATCCGCGACGCCCACTCGGTGTCCGCGGCGATCGCACCCGCAGCGCTGTGGACCCCGGTGGCGACGCTGGCCGCGGTGCTGGTCTATGCGCTGCTGACGGTGCTCGGGGTGCGAGCGCTGTCGCTGTGGCTTCGCGAGGGCTACCACCCGGTGCGCAGCCGCATCGGCTGGCAGATATGGGCCACGGAGCGACTCATGGACGCCGCCCGCAACTATCTCTTCCCGCTGTACGCCAGCCTGCTGACCCCGTGGTGGCTGCGGGTGCTCGGCGCGAAAGTGGGCCGGGGTACCGAGATTTCGACGGCGCTGCTGACGCCCAAGTTCACGGTGGTGGAGGACGGCGCATTCCTGGCCGACGACACCATGGTGGCGTCCTACGAACTGGGCGGCGGCTGGATACATGTCGCGAAGGCGACGATCGGCAAGCGCGCGTTCCTGGGCAACTCCGGTATCACGCAACCGGGCCGCAAGGTGCCCGACGACGGGCTCGTCGCGGTGCTGTCCGCAGCGCCGCACAAGGCCAAGGCGGGATCGTCGTGGCTCGGCAGTCCGCCGGTTCGGCTGCGGCGTCAGCCGACCGCGGCCGACGTGCTGCGCACATTCCACCCGTCGCTGCGGCTGAAAGTCCTGCGCGCCATGGTGGAGACCTGCCGGCTCATCCCGCTGATCGTGACGTTCGGGATCGGCATCGGCGTGCTGTTGACGCTGCAATGGCTGGCGGTCGAGTTCGGCTGGCTGTGGTCGGCGTTGGGCAGCGGCGTCGTTCTGCTGGCGGCGGGTGCGATCGCCGGCGGCATCGCCGTGGTCGCGAAATGGCTTGTAGTCGGCCGCATCCGGGCGATCGAACATCCGCTGTGGTCGTCGTTCGTATGGCGAAACGAGGTCTCGGACACCTTCGTCGAAACGGTCGCGGCGCCGTGGTTCGCCCGCGCCGCCACCGGCACCCCGGTGATGAATCTGTGGCTACGGGCGCTCGGCGCGTCGATCGGACGCGGCGTGTGGTGTGAGACCTACTGGTTGCCCGAGGCCGACCTCGTCACCCTCGGCACGGGGTCGACCGTCAACCGCGGCTGCGTGGTGCAGACCCACCTGTTCCACGACCGCGTCATGCGGATGGACACCGTTGTGCTGGAAGAGGGTTCGACGATGGGACCGCACTGTGTCGCGCTGCCCGCGGCGCGGATAGGCGCAGGCGCGACCGTCGGCCCGGCATCACTGGTGATGCGTGGCGATGAGGTACCGCCATCGACCCGCTGGCTCGGTAATCCGATCGCACCGTGGAACCTGTTCCGCAAGAAGCGCGGCGGCGACACACCCGACCCTGCGCCCAAGAAACCAGAAGACACCGCCGCGTGACGAGAAGCAAGAAGAAGGGCTCTCCGCCAGTCATCGATCCATACATTCCGGCCAACGGCAACTTCGGCTACCGCGTATCGCGCTACGAACTCGACCTGGAGTACAAGGTGGCGATCAATCGGCTGAGCGCGTCGGCCACCATCACCGCCGTGACGCTGGCCGCTCTGCGCAGCTTCACCCTGGACTTGTCCGATGCGCTCGCGGTAACGAAGGTGACCGTGAACGGACGCCGGCCGGCGCAGTTCAGGACGTCTGGAAACAAGCTGCACATCGGCCTGGCAGACGCCCTGCCCGCCGGTGCGGCGATGTCGATTGTCGTGCGCTACAGCGGTTCTCCGCGGCCGATCCGCTCCTATTGGGGTGAGGTCGGTTTCGAGGAACTGACCGAGGGCGTGCTGGTGGCCGGTCAACCCAACGGAGCGGCTTCGTGGTTTCCGTGCGACGACCATCCCAGCGCCAAGGCGAGCTTTCACATCCGCATCAGCACCGAGAGTTCGTACTACGCACTGGCCAACGGTGAGCTGGTGTCGCAGCGGGCGCGAGCCGGAATGACAGCCTGGACCTACGAGCAGGCCGAGCCGACGTCGACGTATCTGGTGACACTGCAGATCGGCGTGTACCACCGTCATCGGATGGCGAAGAACGGTGTCCATATGCACGCCGTGCTGCCGGATCGGTTGCGTCGCAACTTCAATCGGGACTTCGCCGACCAGCCGCAGATGATGAAGCTGTTCGTCAAGCTGTTCGGGCCGTATCCGCTGGCGACCGGCTACACCGTGGTGGTCACCGACGACGACTTGGAGATACCGCTTGAGGCGCAAGGTATCTCGATATTCGGGGCCAACCACTGTGACGGGCACGGCAGCGCCGAGCGGCTTATCGCACACGAACTGGCCCACCAGTGGTTCGGCAATTCGGTCACCGCTCAGCGTTGGCGGCACATCTGGCTGCACGAGGGCTTCGCCTGTTACGCCGAGTGGCTGTGGTCGGAGCACTCCGGCGGTCGCACCGCCGACGAGTGGGCACGGTACTTCTACCAGCGGCTGGCCGATTCACCCCGGGACCTGCTGCTGGCGGACCCCGGTCCGCGCGACATGTTCGACGACCGGGTGTACAAACGCGGCGCACTCACCCTGCACGTCCTCCGCCGGCGCATCGGTGACGACAACTTCTTTGCGCTACTTCGCGATTGGACGGGCAGGCACCGGCACGGCACCGCGGTCACCGACGACTTCACCGGACTTGCCTCCAACTACACCGACGAGTCCTTGCGCCCGCTATGGGAAGCATGGCTGTACTCCACGGAGTTGCCCGCGCTGGATGTCCCGTCGTGACCGACGCGGGCCCGCCGCTCGATCCTCTTCGGGCCAGCGGCTCGGCGGCGACAGGCCCGATAACCCGTGCAAGCGTGGCCCGGGTCGGCACCGCGACGGTGCTGTCCGCGCTGTGCGGATACGCCGTGCTGTACCTGGCCGCCCGCGACCTCGAGCCGGCGGGGTTCTCGGTGTTCGGTGTGTTCTGGGGGGCCTTCGGCCTCGCCACCGGCGCGGCGTTCGGGCTTCTGCAGGAGACGACGAGGGAGGTGCGCGCAGCCGGCTACACCGACGTCGTTCCGGGCCCACGGACACATCCGGTGAGGGTGGCCGCACTGGTCGGCGTGGCCGCCGCCGCGGTGATCGCGGTCAGCTCGCCGCTGTGGTCGGGACATGTGTTCGCCGAATCGCGATCGCTGTCGGTCGCGCTGCTGGCGGTCGGTCTCGCCGGTTTCTGCCTGCACGCCACGCTGTTGGGCATGCTGGCCGGGTTGAACCGGTGGACCGCGTACGGGTCGCTGATGGTGACCGACGCCGGGCTGCGCGTGGTGGTGGCGGTGGCGACGTTCCTGGTGGGCTGGGGGCTGGCCGGATATCTGTGGGCCACCGTGGCCGGCGCGGTCGCGTGGCTGATCATGCTGATCGCCTCCCCGGCGACGCGGAATGCGGCCGGGTTGCTGACCCCGGGTGGCACCGCCACGTTCCTGCGCGGTGCGTCGCATTCCGTCGCCGCTGCCGGCGCCAGCGCCATCCTCGTGATGGGCTTTCCTGTCCTTCTCAAGGCGACGTCGGGTGACCTCGGCGCAACGGGCGGGGTGGTCATCCTGGCGGTGACGCTGACCCGCGCGCCGCTGCTGGTGCCGCTCACCGCGATGCAGGGCAACCTCATCGCCCATTTCGTCGACCAGCGCACCGAGCGGATGCGGGCACTGGTGACACCGGCCGCGGTGGTGATCGGCGTGGGGCTGGTGGGGGTGCTCGCCGCCGGTGTGGTCGGGCCGTGGCTGCTGCGCAGCGGATTCGGCGCTGAATACCGGGCCGACGGGGCACTGCTCGCGTGGCTGACCGCGGCCGCGATCGCGATCGCGCTGTTGACCCTGACCGGCGCGGCGACGGTGGCGGCGGCGTTGCACCGCGCGTACTCGCTGGGGTGGGTCTCGGCGACCGTCGCATCGACCCTGTTGCTGCTGTTGCCGCTGAACCTGGAGGCCCGCACCGTGGTCGCCCTGCTGTGCGGGCCGATGGTGGGCATTGCCGTGCACCTGAGCGCGCTCGCAGGTAAGCGGCAGCCGTGACCGTGTAGTTTGGGGCCCATCGACACGCGCTACCACGACGTTTGGATCATCGTCCCGGCCCTCGACGAGGCCAGCATCATCGGCGACGTCATCGCTGACGTTCGCTCAGTTTTCCCTCATGTGGTCTGCGTGGACGACGGGAGCCGCGACCAGACCGGCGACGTCGCGCTGCGCGCGGGCGCACACGTCGTGCGTCATCCGGTCAATCTCGGTCAGGGCGCGGCGATCCAGACCGGAGTCGAATACGCCCGTCGCCAACCGGGGGCGTCCGTGTTCGCGACGTTCGACGCCGATGGTCAGCATCGGGTGAAGGACGTGATCCGGATGATCGACCGGCTGTCGAACGAGAAGGCCGACCTCGTGATCGGCACGAGGTTCGCCGATACCGGCGCCCTCAGCCGCACACCGTTGGCGAAGCGGATGGTGTTGCGCACCGCGGTGTGGCTGAGCCGGCGCAGCCGCAAGCTGGGTCTGACCGATGCGCACAACGGGCTGCGGGTGTTCAACAGGACGGTGGCCGATCGGCTGAACATCACGATCAACGGCATGGGTCACGCCAGTGAGTTCGTCGCGTTGGCGTACGAAAACCGTTGGCGGGTAGCCGAAGAGCCGGTCGAGATTCTCTACACGGAGTATTCGATGTCGAAGGGCCAGCCCCTTCTGAACGGCGTGAACATCGTCTTCGACGGGTTGTTGCGCGGAAGGACGTCCCGATGAACTGGATTCAGGTGCTGCTGATCGCATCGGTGCTCGCGCTGCTGGTGTACCTGTTGCGCTCCCGCGGCAGCGCGCGATCGAAGGCGTGGGTCAAGGTCGGCTACCTGCTGTTCGTCATCGTCAGCATCTACGCCATCATCCGTCCCGACGACACCACGATCGTCGCGAACTGGGTCGGTGTGGCCCGCGGAGCCGACCTGATCACCTACATGCTGATCATCGCTTTCGCGTTCACCACGCTGTCCGCCTACATGCGGTTCAAGGACATCGAACTGAAATACGCGCGGTTGGCCCGTGCCGTCGCGTTGCAGAATGCCCGGGTACCCGAGCAGCCGTAGGGATGGGTGGGCGCCGCTCCGCTGAGCAGCGACGTCAGCCTTGCGCGCGGAAGTAGTCGACCGTCCGGGCGATGCCGGTGTCGATCGTGAACTGCGGCCGCCAGCCGAGCACGTCGGCGGCCAGACCGATGTCCAGGCACGATCGCCGCAAGTCACCGAGGCGCGGCGGGTGGAACTCGGGATCGTCGGGCGCACCCGCCGCGTTCGCGATCGCCGAGTGCAGTTGCCTCGTCGAGGTCTCCGTGCCGGTGGCGATGTTGAAGCGCTGCCCGTCGCCCTGTTCACCAGAGGCCTTGACGAACGCGTCGACCACGTCGTCGACGAACACGTAGTCGCGGGTGTCGGTGCCGTCACCGAAGATCTTGGTCGGCTTACCCGACAGCAACGCGCGCGAGAAGATCGCAACCACCCCCGCCTCGCCGTGCGGGTCCTGGCGCGGGCCGTAGACATTGCCGGGCGCGATGTGGGAGCACTGCAGGCCGTAGAGGTTGCGGTACATGTTCAGGTAGACCTCGCCCGCCACCTTGCTCGCCGCGTACGGGGACGACGGGTTGATCGGAACCTGCTCAGTCGTCGGATAACTGGGCGGAGTGCCGTAAATCGACCCCCCGGAGGACGTGTGCACCACCTTGCGGGCGCCGGATCGGCGGGCGGCCTCCGCCAGACGCACGGTGCCCACGACATTGACCGTCGAGTCGAACTGCGGATCGTCGACCGAACGCGTGACCGAGATCTGGGCGGCGAGGTGGAAGACGACCTCCGGCTTCGTGTCGGCCAGCAGCCCGATCAGGTCGGCGTCCACGATGTCGGCCTTGGCGAACTCGAAACCGTTGTGCCGCTCGGCCTGCGCAATGTTCTCGCTGCGCCCCGAGCTGAGGTCGTCGACGCCGACGACGCTGTGCCCGTCCGCAAGTAGGCGATCTACCAGCGTCGATCCAATGAAACCGGCCGCCCCCGTCACCAGTGTTCGCATGGGCTCACCATACCGATGGCCGACGTCGCGCAACTCGAACCGTAGTCTCGACGGAGATGAACTGGGTCGCCCGCACCGCTGCCGCGCTGATCGCGGTGCAGCTGGTCATCCGGGCGGTGCTCGCGTTCAGCGGCTACTTCTACTGGGACGACCTGATCCTGATCGGCCGGGCAGGCACCCAGGACCTGCTGTCGGCGGGCTACCTGTTCGACGACCACGACGGCCACGTCATGCCGGGTGCATTTCTCGTCGCGGGTGGAATCACCCGCCTGGCGCCGCTGGAGTGGATCGCGCCGGCGATCAGCCTGATCGTGCTGCAACTGCTGGCGTCGCTGGCGCTGCTGCGCGCACTGCACGTGATCCTGGGATGGCGGCCCGTGCTGCTGGTGCCGCTGACGTTCGCGCTCTTCACGCCGCTGGGTGTGCCGGCATTCGCGTGGTGGGCCGCCGCATTGAACTCGCTGCCGATGCTCGCGGCGATGGCGTGGGTGTGCGCCGATGCCGTCCTGCTGGTGCGCACCGGCAATCAGCGCTACGCGGCGACGGGACTGTTGGTCTACGTCGGCGGTCTGCTGTTCTTCGAGAAAACCGCCGTCATCCCGTTCGTCGCGTTCGCGATCGCGGGCCTGTTGGCTTACGTCACCGGCACGGGATCGCCGATGCTGGTGTGGCGCCGTGGGATTCGGCTGTGGGCCTCGTCGTTGGCGGTGACGGCCGCGTGGATCGCGGTGTACCTCGTGGTCGTCGATCAGAAGCGGTGGACCCTCGACTGGTCGATGACATGGGATCTGTTGGCACGTTCGGTGACGCACGGCATCGTGCCGGGTCTGGCTGGGGGACCGTGGGATTGGCAGCGCTGGGCGCCGGCCTCGCCGTGGGGTACGCCGCCGGTGACCGTGATGGCGCTGGGCTGGGTGGCGCTGGCGGCCGTGGTGGCGGTGACCGTCATCCGCAAGCAACGCATCGGTGCGGTGTGGCTGGTGGCCATCGGCTACGCGGTGGCCTGTCAGATTCCGATCTACCTGATGCGGTCGTCGCAGTTCACCGCGCTCGAGTTGGCACAGACACTGCGATACCTGCCCGACCTCGTCGTCGTGCTGGCGCTGCTGGCGGCGGTCGGGCTGTGCGCACCGAACCGCGAACGAGCGCGGTGGCTGGACGCGTCACGGACTCGGACGGCCGTAATCGTCGTCACATCAGCGGCATTCGTGACGAGCAGCCTGTACTCGACGGCGACGTTCCTGACCAGCTGGCGCGACAACCCGGCGCAGCCGTACCTGCAGAACGCGCGGACGGGGCTCGCTGCTGCCACCCGGGAGTCCCGTGCTCCGCTGCTCGACCAGGAGGTCGATCCGATGGTGTTGCAGCGCGTCGTCGGGCCTGAGAACCGGATGAGTCACATGTTCGCGCTGCTGCGCGACAGACCCGAGTTCGCCTCCGCCACAACCGACCTACGCATGCTGGACAGTTCGGGCCGACTGGTGGACGCGAAGGTGACATGGGTCCGCAGAACCGTCGAGGGTCCCCAGCCGCGGTGCGGTTTTCTCGTTCAGCCGGACTTCCCGGTCCGGATGCCGCTCGACGGTCCGCTGTTGCCGTCCGATTGGACGGCGGAGGTCAACTATCTGGCCAACAGCGACGGGTCGCTGACGATGTCGCTGTCGGAGGGTCCCGAGGTCAAGGTTCCGGTTCGGCCGGGCCTCAACCGGGTGTTCGTGCGGCTACCCGGCGCGGGCGATGCGATCGACGTCCGGGCCAACACCGCCGCGTTGTCCGTGTGCGTCGCGTCGGGACCGGTCGGATTCGTGGCGCCGAAATAGCACGTGCGACTCTGGTTCACATGACAGATGTGCGTGAGCAAGGTGTCCAGGTCTTCCGCGAGTTGCTTCCCGGCGTGCTGCCCGAGGGCGACGTCGACGTACACAGCGACTCGTTCGGCGGCGAGCTGTTCGAGATCGCCATCGACAACGTCTTCGGCCGCTTGTGGACCCGCGAAGGCCTGAGCCGCCGCGACCGCAGCCTCGTCACGCTCGGCATGCTCATCGCGCTGCGCTCAAGCGACGAGCTGAAGATCCATGTCCAGATCGCCCGCAACAACGGCCTCACCGAAGACGAGATCGCCGAAGTCATCTATCACAGTTCCGGTTACGCGGGCCTGCCCGCCGCCAACTCCGCCTGCAAGCTCGCCCGCGAGGTGTTTGACGCCCAGCCCTGAGGGGGAACGCAGCACCTGCTCGGCGGCGGGCACTGGCTGCTCGAGACACCCTCGACGAGGTGGTTCCGCTGGTCGACGCGTTTTTGAGCCACCTAGGAGAATCGAACTCCTGACCTATTCATTACGAGTGAATCGCTCTACCGACTGAGCTAAGGTGGCGTGCCCTCAGGCGGGACGAGTCTACGACAGGGCCCGCCGACGGCCAAAGTTCAGTCGCGCAATGCCTGCCCCACGGTGGCGACCATCGCGTCGACCGCGAACTTCGGCTTCACATTGATGTCCAGCGCCTCCCGGCACTGGAGCACCGCCTCGATGCAGCGCAGCAGTTTCTCCGGCGACGCGTGCGCGGCCATCGCGGCGACCCGGTCGCCCATATCGGGATGGTTGGGGCTGGATGTCCCCCGCGCCGGACGACACCAGCAGCGCATCCCGGAAGTACGTCGCCAGGTCGATCAGCGCCCGGTCGAGCGCGTCGCGCGAGGCACGCGTTTTGCGCGACTTCTGCCGCCGTTCAAGGTCTTTGATCGCACCCGTCGCGCCGCGCATCGTGCCCGCGGTGCCCTTGCCGGTGCCACCGGCGCCGAGCGCGGTGCGCAGCTCCTCGGCCTCGCTCTCGTTGCGGTCCACCGTCAACGCCAGCGCCTCGTCCTCGGCTGTCTTCACCAATTCCTCCGCGGCAGCGTAGGCCCGCGTCGGCGTCGCGGCGTCACGTGCCAGCGCCAGGGCCCGCTGCCTGCGCTCACGCGCCTCCTCGTCGACCGCCAGCCGCCGAGCCCTCCCGACATGCCCGCCGCTGACCGACGCCGCCCAGCGGGCGTCCTCCTCGGCAAGGCCGTCGGTCTCGATCAGCACCTGCGCGATCGCGTCGACCGGCGGCGTCACGAGGGCGACATGCCGGCACCTCGATCGCAGCGTGATCGCGATGTCCTCGGGGTCCACCGACGGTGCGCAGAGCAGGAACACCGTCGACGGCGGCGGCTCCTCGACCACCTTGAGCAGCGCATTCGCGGCGCCTTCCGTCAGCCGGTCGGCATCCTCGATCACCACCACCTGCCAACGCCCGGTGCTCGGCCGCCGCGAGGCGATCTGCACGATGCTGCGCATCTCGTCCACGCCGATGGACAGGCCCTCGGGGATGATCCGCCGCACGTCGGCGTGGGTGCCCGCCATTGTGGTGGTGCAGGCCCGGCATTCGCCGCAACCGGGCACGCCGTCGCTGGTGCACTGCAGCGCAGCCGCGAAGCACAACGCGGCGATCGATCGACCCGACCCGGGTGGCCCGGTGACCAGCCACGCATGTGTCATGGTCCCGACCGCGGCCGCATTGTGAGCCGAATCACCGCGTGCAGCCTGCGCGGCGGCCACCAACTCGGCTTCCACGGCGTGCTGACCCACCAGACGCGAAAAGACACCGGTCATCACAGATAACAGTAGTGCTGCGAACCGACACGTCCGTCCCACACCGGCCTTTGGAGTCCCTGTGGACCGATACGGTTGACCAGTGACCTCCGAGGCCATCCCGATCAGGCGAATCACCGCATTCGTCCGATGGGTGGCGCGCACGCCCTGGCCGGTGTTCACGCTGGGCATGCTGCAGGCCGACATCATCGGCGCGCTGCTCGTGCTGGGCTTCCTCCGGTTCGGGCTACCACCCGAGGACCGCATCCAGTTGCAGGACCTGCCGGCCTTCAACCTGGCGATCTTCCTAGGCTATCTATTCCTGTCGTTCACCATCGGCTCGTATCTGACCCTGCGGATGCTGATCCCGGTGATGCGCTGGCAGCGCCGCGACACGCTGCTCGACCAGATTGACCCGGCCGCCACCGAGATGGCCCGCACGCGCGCGCTGAAAATGCCGTTCTACCGCTCGGTGATCAACGTGACGAACTGGCTACTGGGCTCAGTGGTGTTCATCGTCGCCAGCTGGCCGGTCGCCAGCAGATCCGCGCCAGTCGTCGCGGTCGCCACCGGACTGGGCGCCACCGCGACGGCGATCATCGGCTATCTGCAGTCCGAACGGGTGCTCCGGCCCGTGGCCGTGGCCGCGCTGCGCGGCGGCGTGCCGGAGAACTTTCGCGCGCCGGGGGTGATTCAGCGCCAGGTGCTGACCTGGGTGCTGTCGACCGCCGTGCCGATCCTGGCGATCGTGCTGGCGGTGGTGGCCAGCAAGGTCGAGATCCTCACCGCGCCCGCCGACCGCCTCACGACACCGATCCTGTTGCTGGCCATCGCCGCACTGGTGATCGGCCTGTTCGGTACCGTGCTGGTCGCCATGTCGATCGCTGACCCGCTGCGCCAATTGCGCTGGGCGCTGGGCGAAGTGCAGCGGGGTAACTACAACGCGCACATGCAGATCTACGACGCCAGCGAGTTGGGCCTGCTGCAGGCCGGATTCAACGACATGGTCCGCGACCTTGCCGAGCGGCAGCGGCTGCGCGACCTGTTCGGCCGCTACGTCGGCGAGGACGTCGCCCGGCGCGCGCTGGAACGCGGCACTGAACTCGGCGGCCAGGAGCGCGACGTCGCTGTGCTTTTCGTCGATCTCGTCGGCTCGACGCAACTGGCGGCCACCATCCCGGCCGGTGAGGTCGTCAACCTTCTCAACGACTTCTTCCGGGTGGTCGTCGACACCGTGAACCGCCACGGCGGCTTCGTCAACAAGTTCCAGGGCGACGCGGCGCTGGCGATCTTCGGCGCACCGATCGAGCACCCCGATGCGTGCGGGGCGGCACTGGCCGCATCGCGTGAGTTGCACGACGGAGTCATAAAGGTGCTGGGACAGACCGAGTTCGGCATCGGCGTGTCCGCCGGCCGCGCGATCGCCGGGCACATCGGCGCGCAGGCGCGCTTCGAGTACACCGTGATCGGCGATCCGGTCAACGAGGCCGCACGGCTGACCGAGCTGGCCAAGCTCGAGGCGGGCCATGTGCTCGCCTCGGCCATCGCCGTCAGCGGTGCGCTGGACGCCGAGGCACTGTGCTGGGACGTGGGCGAGATCGTCGAACTACGCGGCCGTGCCGCACCGACCCAGCTGGCCAGGCCGCTGAATCTGGCATCTGCCGATGAGGCTGCCGTCTCGAAAGCCTCCAGCGACGACGTGCGAAGCTCGAGATAGGGCAACGCGGCGGTTACATCTGCCACATCAGCACCCGAAGGCGGGACGTGATGCTGGCGCAAATGCGGTATCACGTGCGATACCGCTATCACCTGCGATACCAGGATTCCGGCGATCGTGTCGACCCGGACTCGTTACGCATGTGGCCACTGTGCCCGAGGAGCGTTGGCCAGTGTCTTAACCACCGCACCCGAACCAACGACTCACGACACTAGGTCTTCTTGGCGGCCTTCTTCTTCGCAGGCGCCTTCTTAGCGGCTTTCTTGGTGCGCTTGGCCGGGCCGCGCGCGCGGCGGTCGGCGAGCAGCTCCGCGGCCCGCTCGTCGGTCAGCGACAGCACGTCGTCGCCCTTGCGCAGGCTGGCATTGGTTTCGCCGTCGGTGACATAGGGCCCGAATCGGCCATCCTTGATCACCATCGGTTTGCCGCTTGCCGGGTCGGCACCGAGTTCGCGCAGCGGCGGAGCTGACGCTCCCTGTCCGCCTCGGCGTTTGGGCTCCGAGTAGATCTTCAGCGCTTCATCGAGCGTGACGTCGAACATCTGCTCTTCGGTCGCCAACGAGCGAGAGTCGGTGCCGCGCTTGAGATATGGGCCGTAGCGGCCGTTCTGCGCGGTGATCTCCTCATTGGTGTTCGGGTCGACGCCGACGACGCGGGGCAGCGAGAGCAACCTCAGCGCATCCTCGAGCGTCACCGATTCGAGGTCCATCGACCGCAGCAACGAGCCGGTGCGCGGCTTGGGACCCGTCGGCTTCTTACCCTTCTTCGCCGTCGCGCCGGCACCGTCGTCGGGTGCTTCGGTTTCCGGGGGATCGGGCAGCACCTCGGTGACGTACGGCCCGTAGCGGCCATCCTTGGCGACGACCTCGTGGCCCGTTTCCGGGTCGATCCCCAACGAACGACCCTCTTGCGGTGTGGAGAAAAGCTTTTCGGCCAGCTCGAGAGTCAGTTCGTCCGGCGTGAGCTCATCCTTGAGGTTGGCCCGCTGTGGCTTCAGCTCACCTGGCTCACCGTTATCGTCGGCCACCATGCGCTCGAGGTACGCACCGTTCTTGCCGACCCGCACATAGATCGGTCGGCCCTCGGCGTCGTCAAACAGCTTGATGGAGTTGACACTTCGAGCATCGATACCTTCGAGATTCACGCCGACAAGCTTCTTGAGCCCACCCGACCGGGCGATGGAGTCGGCCACCCCGTGGTCGCCGCCGAAGTAGAAGTTGTTGAGCCAGTTGGTCCGTCGCTCGTTTCCGGCGGCGATCTCGTCGAGCTCGTCTTCCATCGCCGCGGTGAAACCGTAGTCGACCAGCCGTCCGAAGTGCTGTTCGAGCAGCCCGGTGACCGCGAACGCCACCCACGACGGCACCAGCGCGCTGCCCTTCTTGTGGACGTAGCCGCGGTCCTGGATGGTCTTGATGATCGACGAGTACGTCGACGGCCGGCCGATGCCCAGATCCTCGAGCGCCTTGATCAGCGACGCCTCGGTGTAGCGAGCAGGTGGCGAGGTGGTGTGCCCGTCGGCGGTGAGCTCCTTGGCGTCGACCCGCTGGCCCTGCTCGAGCTGCGGCAGCCGGCTCTCGGCGTCGTCGGCCTCGCCGCCGGCCTGATCGTCGATGCTCTCGACATAGGCCTTCAGGAAGCCGGCGAACGTGATGGTGCGGCCGCTGGCGCCGAACACCACCTGATGTACGGACGACTCGCCCCCGTCCAATGTCGCCGCCGGGGCGGCTCCGGAGATGCGCAGCGACAGCGTTGTACCGCGCGCGTCGGCCATCTGCGAGGCCACGGTGCGCTGCCAGATCAGCTCATAGAGCCGGAACTCGTCGGTGTCCAGCTGGCTGTGCAGCTGGCCCGGCGTCTGGAACACGTCGCCCGCGGGCCGGATGGCCTCGTGTGCCTCCTGGGCGTTCTTGACCTTGCGGGTGTACTGGCGCGGCGTCGGGTGCACGTACTCCTCGCCGTAGAGCTGGCGGGCCTGGTTTCGCGCGGCGTTGACGGCCGACTCCGACAGCGTCGTGGAATCGGTACGCATATAAGTGATGTAGCCGTTCTCGTAGAGCCGCTGCGCGATGCTCATCGTGCGCTCCGACGAGAACCGCAACTTGCGGCCCGCCTCCTGCTGCAGCGTCGAAGTCATGAACGGCGCGTAAGGCCTACGGGTGTAAGGCTTCTGCTCGACCGACGACACCGTGAGCTGCGCGCCGCGCAGTCCGGTGGCCAGCGCACCGGCGGCGGACTCGTCGAGCACCAGCACCTCGCCGGGCTTGCGAAGCCCGCCCAGGGAGTCGAAGTCACGTCCGGTGGCCACGCGGCGGCCGTCGACCGAGTTGAGCTTGGCCGTGAACGTGGGAGGCGAGGCCTGCGTGTTGGAGACGCTCGCGTCGAGTTCGGCGGTGACGTCCCAGTAGCCGGCGCTGCGGAACGCCATGCGTTCCCGCTCGCGCGACACGATGATGCGCGTCGCGACCGACTGCACCCGGCCGGCCGACAGCTTCGGCGCGACCTTCTTCCACAACACGGGGCTCACCTCGTACCCGTACAGCCTGTCCAGGATGCGGCGGGTCTCCTGGGCGTCGACCAGGTCGTTGTCCAGATCCCGCGGATCTTCGGCGGCGGCGCGGATGGCCGGCTCGGTGATCTCGTGGAACACCATCCGCTTGACCGGGATGCGCGGCTTCAGCGTCTCCAGGAGGTGCCACGCGATGGCCTCGCCCTCGCGGTCGCCGTCCGTGGCCAGATAGAGCTCGTCAACGCCCTTGAGCAGGTCCTTCAGCTCCGCGACAGTGCTCTTCTTGTCGGGGCTGATGATGTAGAGCGGCTCGAAGTCGGCATCGACGTTGACCCCCAGGCGGGCCCACGACTCCGACTTGTACTTTGCCGGCACGTCGGCGGCCGCCCTGGGCAGATCACGGATGTGCCCGCGGGACGACTCGACGATGTAGTTAGAGCCCAGGTAGCCGGCTATTTTGCGCGCCTTGGTAGGCGACTCGACTATGACGAGTCGCCGCACATTACCGTTAGCTCTTCGCGCAAGCGGCTCATCGCCGCCGTTACGGCCGCTATCGCGGTCCTCGTCTGCCACCTGTGTCTTCGCTCCACTTCTTCAGCTGCCCACAATGCCCGACATCCCGCGCCAGCGGTGTGTCCGACCCTGTCGGCAACTGACAATTTCGCACTCTGCGCGGGCCGACGCAAACTGACGCCCTGGTTTCGAGCCGTCAGATGCGGGGCCATTGCTGGAACGCGTCCACGTCGCCAGGGGGTTCCCCCACGTTCTCCACCAGGCGCGATAGCCTTCGGCGGCCGCTGATCCGCAGAGCCGGATGCGACCCTCTGGTCCCGATCAGAGTAGGTGCTATCCCCACCCGCATCATCGCCGAGGCGAGCGGCGAATGCGTGTCGGGGGCGTGGGGGTCCAGACCGAGCAGATAGCGATCGGCTTCCGGGGTGCCTGCCGCAAGCGTCCAGGCACGTAACTCCCGCGGGCCAGGCAACCACTGCGGAGGCACCATTTTGACGGCGCCGCGCGTCCAGTCGCCCGCAATGGCCACCAGTTGTGGGTCCACGGCCGTGCGCACCAGGGGGGTGTTCTCGTCGGTGCGGGCGATCTCGGGCTGCAGGCCGGCGTCGACGATCATCTCGGCGATCGCCTCCGCGCGCCACACGTGCTCGACAACCACCGACAGTCGCGCCCCCATTTGTGAGCCCGAGCCGACCAGCACCACCTGGCCCGGTGCGGCGAGTAACCCGGTCAAGTCGGCGACCGCGGGCGGCACCGAGTCAGCCGAGAAGAAGGACAGCTGGCTCACAGTTCGACACTAAGCCAGCGGACGTCGGACCGACATGTCGCCGGGCCGGGGGACCCCACAAACGAAAACACCCCCGCGGTGCCCGTTATCGGAGCCGTGCGGGGGGTTTCCTTATAGTGGCGTCGGTTAGACGGCGCGAACGCCTGTGGCCTGCGGGCCCTTCGGGCTCTGACCGACCTCGAACTCGACCTTCTGGTTCTCCTCAAGGGTGCGGAAGCCGCTACCTTGAATTTCCGTGTAGTGGACGAACACATCGGCAGAACCGTCCTCGGGAGCAATGAACCCGAAGCCCTTCTCCGCGTTGAACCACTTCACAGTTCCCTGTGGCATCTCTCGTACTTTCCTTCTCTTCATACCGGGTGCGGTCCACCGTTTCGGTGCACCGGGCCCGTTCCGACCGCCATACCTTCGTGGAGTCGTCGGAACTCGACCCGACCTACAACCCTCGCAGGAACCGCGACCGCAACGTCGATCCTGCGAGTGCAAATACACGAACACAGAAGCTGCGACCGCCGTTAGTCAATCACGTTCTGGGCTGCGGCGACAGTCTGGAATCGAGCGAGTGAGGAACAATTCCCGTACGAGGAGTCTCAGGAGGGCAAGCGATGGCAGATTTCGGCCGCGAACTGCTCGCTTGCGCGGTCGACGGGGCCGGTCCCGATGGACAGAACCCACTGCGTCATGTCGCCGATCTGCCGTCGCGCCCGGGACGCCGGCATGCCTGGCCCCAATGGGCCGATCCAGATGTCGTGCAGGCGTTTGTTGATCGCGGCATCGAGGTGCCGTGGTCGCATCAGTTCACCGCGGCCGACCTCGCGCACGACGGCCGCCACGTCGTGCTGAGCACCGGAACAGCATCGGGCAAGTCCGTGGCCTACCAGTTGCCGATATTGACGGCATTGAGAGATAACTCGCGGTCCCGGGCTCTGTATCTGTCGCCGACCAAGGCGCTCGGCCACGACCAACTGCGCGCGGCGACGGCGCTCACCGAAGCGGTGCCTGCGCTGCGCGACGTCGCACCGAGCTCATACGACGGCGACAGCCCGGCCGACGTGCGACGCTTCGCACGAGAGCGGTCGCGGTGGATCTTCTCCAACCCCGACATGATTCATCTGTCGCTGTTGCGCAACCACGCGCGCTGGGCGATGTTCCTGCGGAACCTGCAGTACATAGTCGTCGACGAATGTCACTACTACAGAGGCATTTTCGGGTCCAACGTGGCTATGGTGCTACGCCGCCTGCTTCGATTGAGCGACACGATACTCGGCCACCGCCGCCAACCCAATTGGGCCGACGGTCATCTTCGCCAGCGCCACCACCGCATCGCCTGCGGTCACCGCCTCGGAGCTGATCGGGCAGACCGTCGCGGAGGTCACCGAGGACGGATCGCCGCAGGGCGCACGCACGGTCGCGCTGTGGGAACCGGCACTGCTGGAAGATATCGTCGGCGAAAACGGCGCTCCCGTACGGCGTTCCGCGGGCGCGGAGGCAGCGCGTGCGATGGGGAATCTGATTGCGGAAGGTGCCCGCACGTTGACGTTCGTGCGCTCTCGCCGCGGTGCCGAACTCACCGCACTCGGTGCGCGGGCACGACTGGAGGAGCTCGCTCCGGATCTCGCCGACCGGGTGGCGTCCTACCGGGCGGGCTATCTGGCCGAGGACCGCCGCGCATTGGAACGCGCGCTGGCCGACGGGGAATTGCGGGGGCTGGCGACAACCAATGCGCTGGAGCTCGGCGTGGACATCGCCGGCCTGGACGCCGTGGTGCTGGCGGGGTTCCCCGGCACGGTGACGTCATTCTGGCAGCAGGCCGGTCGTGCGGGCCGCCGCGGCCAGAGCGCGCTGATCGTATTGATCGCCCGCGACGACCCACTGGACACGTATCTGGTCCATCACCCCGCGGCGCTGTTGGACAAGCCGATCGAGCGTGTCGTCATCGACCCGTCCAATCCGTATGTCCTTGGACCACAACTTCTCTGCGCGGCGACCGAACTGCCCCTCACCGATGCGGAGGTGCGGACGTGGAACGCCGAGGCGGTCGCGGCGTCACTCGTCGACGACGGTTTGTTGCGGCGACGATCCAGCGGCTACTTCGCCACCCCCGGCGTGGATCCACATCCGGCAGTGGACATACGTGGCTCATCGGGTGGTCAGATCGCGATCCTCGAGGCGGGCACCGGTCGGATACTGGGAAGTGCGGGCGCCGGCCAGGCGCCGGCATCGGTTCATCCCGGCGCCGTCTATCTGCATCAGGGTGAGAGCTACGTCGTCGACTCACTCGATTTCGAGGACGGCGTCGCATTCGTCCACGAAGAGGATCCGGGATACACGACGTTCGCCCGCGAACTGACCGACATCGTCGTTACCGGCGAAGGTCAACGAAAGCCCTATGGGCCGGTCACGGTTGGGCTCGTGCCGGTGTCCGTGACCAACACGGTGATCGGCTATCTGCGCCGCCGGCGCAGCGGCGAGGTCATCGACTTCGTCGAACTCGACATGCCGACCCGCACCCTGGAGACCGTCGCAGTGATGTGCACGATCACACCTGAAGCCTTGCAGCACAAAGGAATAGGCCCACTGCAGGTGCCAGGCGCACTGCATGCGGCCGAGCACGCGGCGATCGGGTTGCTGCCCCTCGTCGCCAGCTGCGACCGTGGCGACATCGGTGGAGTGTCCACCGCAGTCGGTCCGGTGCAGGGTCTGCCGACGATATTCGTCTACGACGGTTATCCCGGTGGGGCCGGATTCGCCGATCGCGGCTTCCGCAAGATCGACACCTGGTGGGCGGCGACCGCCGCCGCGATAGAAGCTTGCGAATGCCCGATGGGCTGCCCGTCGTGCGTGCAATCGCCGAAATGCGGCAACGGAAACGATCCGCTCGACAAACAGGGGGCGCTGCGCGTGCTGCGGCTGGTGCTGACCGAACTCGGGGGCACCGCGCCGTGAATCGGCCGCAGAGGGCGACCGACCCCTCGAACGGTCGCCCCCGCGGATCCGCGGTGGGAGCGCTCAAAGGCGGACACTCCGAGTACCACGGGTTGCGGTAAACAGTCGGACAACGCGATCCGTTCCCAATCCCGGAGTAGCCGGGCGCAGTTGAAAATTACCTCGTCGGAGGGGCCGTTGCAACCTCAGCGCAGACAACTGACGCCCCCGAAAATGGCGTTTTCGCGATGCTTGAACGATGCCAGACCACGGATTCCGTAGGTGGCCTCTGGCTGCGGAGGGGCAGCATCCCCGCCCTAAACTGCCCTCATGAACCACGACTGGTTGCTCGTGGAGACGCTGGGCAGCGAGCCCGCCGTGGTCGCACAAGGTCGGCGGACCAAGAACATGGTGCCGGTCAGCTCATTTTTGAGGCGAAATCCCCATTTGATGGCGATCCAGACGGCCATCGGCGAGACGGTGCGCGCCGGTCAGGGTCTGAGCAGCATCACGCCCAAGAACGACCGCGTGATCCGCACCGAGGTCGTGCAGATGACCGACGGTCGAATCCACGGTGTGCACGTGTGGATCGGCCCACCCGACATGGAGCCACCGGACCGTCCGCTTCCTGGACCGCTGGTGTGGGACCTCACCAGCGGCACGGCTACCGACACCACAGAATCCCTGCTCAACAGTGGGTGGGAGCCAGACAGCCAGGTGACGCACGGCAGGGCGTTCGCCGAGGATCTGCCCAAACGCGACCTCAACCCGAGCGAGGCCCAGGTGCTGGCGATGACGATCAGGCGCGAACCCGGGCAGACACTCGCCAGCTCCTGGGACGTCATCGACCACCGCGGCGAACCGATCACGATCGGCTTCGTCGCCCGCGTGCTGGCCGAAGAAGAAGACGACGGGAGCCAACGGCTGATCCTTCGGGCGATGAACTGGCGCGGTGAACGCGACGGAGAATCGGATCGACACGACTACCTTGCGCAGCGCATCCTCAAAGGGCTGGCGCAGCCCGGTGCTCACCGCGCGCTGGTCGACCTGACGAACTGGACGCTGTTGAAATGGCTCGACGACCCAGCGCCGTTCTTCGACTGGCGCGCCAGCATGGCCGGTAATCACCTCGTGCATCCCGACGATCGCCCCCAAATGGCAAGAATGACAGAGGAGTTCGCCACCGATACCGCTTCTGGCGTCCTCCGGATGGTGGCCAATGACGGCGGGTGGACGCCTGTGCACGTGACGGTGAACCGTGTCGAACTCGAGGACGACGTGTACGCCGGATTGGCGACGCTGCGGCAACCCACGCCCGATGAGCTCACGTCGACGCAGACGGGCTAGCCGCGCTATTCGGCCGGTCCCGCCCGCGCGACGGCGCGCGCCGCGCCCATCCCCAGTCGGCCCATCGCTGCCGTGACATCGACGGCGACAACGATGTCGAGTCCGTCCACTGCGCAATCCGCGACCGTGGCTTGCATCGCGACGGCCACTGCGACGGCATGTGCGCATGCGGCGTCGGCGCCTTGGGCGAGCCGGCCTGCTGCCGCCAGCGCGGCGAGATCGGCCGCGGCCTGAGCACGGTGTCGGGCGGTCACCACAGAACCTAGGTACACACAGGCAACGGTGATCATCACCAGCACCGCCACCATCGCGACGGCCACCAGAGTGGCCGAGCCCCGATCAGCGTTGACCCGGCTCCAATGCGGCCACTGCTCGCCCCGCGATGGCAACCCCTGGGAGCAGAGAGGATCGGGCGGTGACGGTGGCGACGACATGTTCGCCGTCGCGGCGTAGTTGCACCGAGGCGCCGTCGGGAGCGATGGCCCGCGCCGCGGCCGATCCGTCGTCGCCACGCGCCGCCAGGCGCGCGGCCTCCCTGGCCGCGTCGACACATCGGATCTGCATCGCAACCGCGGCAAGGCCCGATACGCACACCAGCAGCACGACGACCAGGCCTGCGACACCGAAGGCCGCCTCAATCGTGGCACCGCCGGACTCGTCGCCTAGACGTTGGTGCTCAGCGCGCGATTGATGATGTTGGTCAACGCGCTGACGATCGAGTCGCCCGTCACGACGGTGTACAGGATGGCGCCGAACGCCGCCGCCGCGATCGTCCCGATCGCGTATTCGACCGTGGACATACCACTTTCGTCCACCATCAGCAGGCTCAATCGCGTCTGCAATGCACGAATCTCCCCCACTCGCGCGTGGGCCCAGTTTCTTACCATCAGACTTCCTCCCCATCAGTTTCCGATCTCTCACAACACTCCGGAACGCAACACGTCGCCGGCCAATCCCGCGACGACCGGCACGATGCCCAGGCACAGGAACGCCGGGAGATAACACAGCCCCAGCGGCCCGGCGATCAATACCGAGGCCCGTTCCGCCGCGGCACGGGCCGCATCGGCAGCCTCTTCACGCGATTGCGTGGCCAACTCGGCAACCCCTTGTGCCAGCGCGGCGCCCGAGGACGCCGACCGCCGGGCCAGGCGCAGCAGCGCCTCGGCATCGTCGTCCCCGCGCTGTCTGGGCCGACGCACCAGTCGGACAGTCCCACCTACGCGCTGGGGACTAGACCACGCCGTCGCCGGATCCGCCCCCAGCGCAAGCAGATCCGCGGCCCGAGTCAGGATCCGCGCAAGGTGCGGTGGTGCGGACAGCGCGGTCGCCACTGCGGCCGTCGGCACCGCCATTCCGGATCGCAGGCACGCGGCGAGCACCTCCAGCGTCGATGCGGTGGCCAGTGGATCGACGTCACGGGCAGCGTAGGGCTGTGCAGTCATCGGCGCCCGCACACCGACGCGGACTCTCGATGTATCCCCGCCGACCAACACCGCGGCGGCCAACAGCAATGCAGCGACGGTCATCTCATCACCCCGCCGGTGATCCGTTCCGACCACAGCAGACCGCTGCACGCGAGCAAGACGCCGATGACCAACAGCCATCCACCGGTCCCGCCCGACAGCAGAAAGCGCACCGGGTCGGCACCGATGAGCTGGCCGAGGCCCACGCCGACGGCGGGCAGACCCGCCAGCACCGCCGTCGTGGCACGTGCACCGGCCATGCCTGCATCGACGCGGGCAGAGAATCGTTCACGCTCAACAAGGTCCCGTTGCGCCGTCTGCATCAGTGTGCCGATCGCCAGGCCGTGCGTCTGGGCGAGCTGCCAACACACCGCGAGTCGCTCCCACTGGCCGGGCAGCGACGACCGACGCGCCGCGCTGCGCATGCCCGCCGCGACGTCGGCACCCAGCCGCGCCCGCGCCGCGATTGTCCGAAACGACGCGGCGACGACACCGTCGACGTCATCGGCGGCGACACCGAACGCGGCGACCGGGTGAGCGCCGACGCGCAACTCCCCGACGAGGATGTCCAGCGCCCCCTGCAGTGCCGCGCCTTCGGTTGCGCGCGCCCGGCGCCGACGCCGCCGCCTCCGACGTATCTCGAGAGTCGCTCCGATCATCACGGCCGCCGCGACGGCGCCGGCGGGCACGAGCGCGAAGGCTGCGACGGCGAGCAGCGCGACGCATCCCAGCACCGGAGTCCATCCTGCAGCCCGGGAGAGTTCTGGCGGTCGCGACGGGACGGCCCCGCGGGCCCGCGCACGGTGGCGCGATGAGCGCGGCGCGGTCAGCAGCGCGAGGGCCAGTGCCAGTGCCGCGCCGCTCACGCCTGCCGCCGCTCGTGCACCAGATTCCTCAAACGCTCAGCGCCACAGCCCAATCCCCTACCGATGCGCCATGCGGTGACAGCACGGACCCTGCCGTCGTCGCCGGTGTCGAGGACTGCGATCTCGCTCAGCCGCCGTCGGCCGACGCCGTCACGGCTGACGTGCACGAGCA
The DNA here is from genome assembly GCA_963737385.1 of uncultured Actinomycetota bacterium. GTDB lineage: Bacteria > Actinomycetota > Actinomycetes > Mycobacteriales > Mycobacteriaceae > Mycobacterium. The sequence continues at coordinate 400,032 of CAVTSZ010000057.1, read as the reverse complement.
CCTGCACCGCGGCGGCGAGCTGACTGTGCAGCGCACCTCGGTCGAGCCCGCCGACCGCGGCAAGCGCTTCGAGACGGGCAGGTACCTCGGCCGGGCTGTTGGCGTGCACGGTCCCCGCGCCGCCGTCGTGACCGGTATTGAGCGCTGCCAGTAGATCCACCACCTCAGCACCTCGGACCTCACCGACCACGATGCGATCCGGCCTCATCCGCAAAGCCTGCTTGACCAGGTCGCGCACGGTCACCTCGCCGACGCCCTCGACATTCGCGCACCGCGCGACGAGTTTCACCAGATGGGGATGCGCGGGTTCCAGCTCAGCGGCGTCCTCGACGCAGACGATGCGTTCGTGCGCAGGAACCGCACCCAGCGCTGCCGCCAACAAGGTTGTCTTTCCCGCACCGGTGCCGCCGGACACAAGAAACGCCAGGCGCGCGCCGATGATGTCGTCCAGCAGCTCGGCGGGCGCCGGCTCGATGGTGCCCGTGCGGATCAGGGCGGCCAGGTCCTGGGTTGCGGGCCGAAGCACCCGCAGCGACAAGCACGTGCCACCGGGCGAGATCGACGGCAGCACCGCGTGCAGCCGGACGCTGAAATGTCCGGTCCCCAGGCCGGTCAGCTGGCCGTCGACCCAGGGCTGCGCGTCATCGAGGCGCCGGCCTGCGGACAGCGCGAGACGTTGTGCCAGTCGCCGGACGGCGTCGTCGTCAGCAAAGCGAATCGAGCTGCGGCGCAACCCGTCACCGTCGTCGACCCACACCGCGTCGGGTCCGGTGACCAGGACATCCGTGGTGCCCTCCGCGCGCAACAACGGGTCGAGAACACCGGCTCCCGTGAGCTCGGTCTGCAGCAGTCGCAGGCTGCTCAACACCTCGGCGTCGCCGAGCAGTCCACCGGACTCCGCCCGGATCGCCGCCGCGACCGCGGTGGGTTGCAGCGGTACGGATTCGGCCGCGAGCCGCTCGCGGACCCGGTCGATCAGCGAGGCGCTCATGCCGCGTTCACCACCGGATGCTGCTCCACAACCGACAGCACCCGCCGAGCAGCGAGTGCGAGGGGAGACCGGCGACGCAACCGAAGACCGCCACGCTCGAGCGCTCCCGCCATGCCGCCCTGCGGCCGCATCGCCGCCAACAGCGGGAGGCCGACGATCTCGGCCACGTCCGACGACCGCAGACCACCTGGCGCAGGCCCCCGCACGACCACGCCCGCGTTGGGGTTCACGGTCGACACCCAGCGGGCGACCCCCCCGGCAGCAGCACAGGACCGCACGTCGGCTAGTGCGACAACGACGACGAGATCCGCAGATTCAAGCGCGGTTTCGGCTGCGGCGGTCGACCGCCGCGGCACGTCGCAGACCACCGTGGCTCCGCCGCGACTGCCCGCGTCGATCACCGCGGCCAGCGGTGCGGCGTCGATGTCGCCACCACCGCGGTCACCCGAGAGCACAGTGACGCCGCGATGGCGCGGAAGCGCGTCGCGCAGCGCGGCATAGTTCAGGCGTCCGCCCTGCAGCGTCAGATCGGGCCACCGCAGCCCCGAGTCGGCCTCGATACCCAACACCAGGTCGATGCCACCGCTCCACGGGTCGGCGTCGATGAGCATCGCTTCGCAGCGCCTCCGATGCGGTCCGGGCCAAGGCGGTCGCGAACACCGACGCGCCTGCGCCGCCGCGCCCCGCGATCACCGCGAGGACCGCGCCGCGCGGACCGTCCTGCAGCGCCACTTCGGCAGCGTCGGACAGTGCGGCCATCAGCTCCCCGTCCTGGGCCGGCAGGGTGACGACGTGCTGTGCGCCGATGGCGATCGCGGCCTGGAAATCGGTGGGCCCTGGCTCTTCTTGACCCACCAGGACGATGCCGCCACGCCGTGGCAGGGACCGCTGCGCACACCGCCGGGCGGCCTCGCAGTCGAGCAGCACCGCGGCCGCGGCCGCCCAGACCTTGCGCCCGGACGGCTCGGACGCATGAATGACGCTGCACGCCCGCCGCGGCAGCGACGCGATCGACGTCACCGCGCAATTCGGCGTCGCCGATCAGCGCGAGAATTCCGGTCGGCGTTCCGGTGGTTGAGACCATGAGTCCACCCTGCGGCCGGCGCCGACACCGCGCCATGGTGGCGGCCTGCTCTGTGGATGAACGCGAATATGGGGATAGACCGACCATGGTCCGAATAACGAAAATCGCGTTCCGCAACTACTGGAGGATCAGCGGGCCTATCCGAAAGGCGAAAGCCCCCAAAAAAGGGACGACCCCCGCCAGGGGGGGAGGAGGCGGAGGTCGTCGTGTATCAGCCCCGGGGGGTCGGGCTGATGCACACCCGGCCATAAGCCGGGTAATCCTCACTATACACACGCCAGCACGGAGTGGCGCAAGTGCGTTTGCCATCGAAACGACCCATGTAGCAGGAAAGATGCAGTCACCGACACCTGTCGTGAACTGCCATTTTGTACACTGTCCCGGCTCTTGTAAGGCCGCCGCCCCTATGCTTGCGCTGTGACCGCAACGCACCCCGGCGCAGCGGGGTCCAATGCTCCGCAAATGGTGACACCGACCGGTCGGCCGGTCCGAACTGCCGCCTTCTTTGATCTCGATAAAACGGTGATCGCCAAATCGAGCACATTGGCGTTCAGCAAACCTTTCTTCGATCAGGGGCTAATCAATCGGCGGACGGTTCTGAAGTCGTCCTACGCGCAGTTCCTCTTCCTCATGTCGGGCGCCGATCACGACCAGATGGATCGAATGCGCTCCTATCTCGCCAACATGTGCACCGGTTGGGACGTCGAACAGGTGAAGTCGATCGTCGGCGAGACACTGCACGACATCGTCAATCCTCTGGTCTTTGCTGAAGCCGCCGAACTGATCGCCGACCACAAGCTGTGCGGCCGGGATGTGGTGGTGGTCTCGGCCTCCGGCGAGGAGATCGTCGCGCCCATCGCCCGTGCGCTCGGCGCCACTCATGCCATGGCCACCCGCATGGTCGTCGAGGACGGCAGGTACACCGGCGAGATCGCTTTCTACTGCTACGGCGAGGGCAAGGTGGAGGCGATCCGCGAACTCGCGGCGCGAGAGGGATATGCGCTCGAACACTGCTACGCCTACTCCGACTCGGTGACCGACGTCCCGATGCTGGAAGTCGTCGGACATCCGACCGTGGTAAACCCGGACCGGGCATTGCGCAAAGAAGCCGCCGCACGTGGTTGGCCGGTGCTGACGTTCTCCAGGCCGGTGTCGTTGCGTGACCGCATCCCCGCACCGTCGGGAGCCGCGATGGCCACCACCGCCGCGGTCGGTGTGAGCGCCTTGGCGGCCGGCGCGCTGACCTACTCGCTGTTGCGGCGTTTCGCTTTCTGACGCCGCTGCCGGGCATTCGGCGGTACCGCGCGTAACGATCCTGTGTCACCCGGCGCCACGCCGGATTTGCCCCTTGATGTGACCGCGGTCACGGAGTACAAAGGAACCACGGAAGCTTGGTGAGGCCAAGTCCGAGCCGGAAGAGAAGGCTCGGATCTCCCGAAACCAGGCTACCCAGCACGGATCCCGGCACCCACGCGGAGCACATGCCGCGGAATAGGCAAAAGTGTTGCGGGCCTGCGTAATTGCGAAAAGCGGACGGTGATGACGGCCCCTTGGGTGGGGTTGCAGCCGAAGCGCATCGACAAGACGCCGAGGCCACCCACGCAACCTATCGGAGCACGCTTGGTAACCGGAGTCCGTGCTAGCGGGCGGCGAGCCGAATCAGTTCGGAGCGTCGCCCGCTTCACGTTGCTGGGAGCCCTCCCCGACACTTCCCTGCGCGATCGACAGCGCCTCCCTCGCACCGGCATGCAACGCGCGACAACTCAGCAGGATCCACGCGGTAAGGCCGTCGGCCGTGCCGGACGAGAACCCTCGCGCCGCGGCGCGGTAATCGCCTGACTGGCGCATCCAGTAGACCTCCGGCACGCCGAGTCCGTGCGGGTCCAACCCGCTCGACATCGTCACCAACCGCGAAACCGCCCGTGCCACCAGACCGTCGGCGGTGCCGAACGGCGCCAGCGTCAGCAGCTCGCCGTGTACGACGGCGGCCAACACCGGCGCAGGCACTCCCCGGCTTCGCGTGGGCCCAGGGCTGGCGCCGGTCACGATGTCCGCCAGCAGTTCGAGCCGACGACCGACATCGGTGTCCGCGCGCGGACGGCCGAGCCCGTCGTCGTCGGCGATGTCGGCGGCCGCCAGGGCATGTAGCCGGGCGATCGCTTGAAGAGGGGCTCGTTGCCAGATCCCGACCAACGATGTCGCGCCACCCTCCAGCGCTTCAGACACCCGCAAGGCACCGGCAAGGACGGGATCGGCCGTACCGGCATCGGACAACTGCAGTTGGCCGCCGTCGAGCACCGATGACGCCCGTGCCGCCCGCAGTGCCGCCTCGGCCGCGTTCGCAGGCCATCCGCGAAGGTTGGCGCGGTGGCGGTGCGCGCGTCCCAGCGCGTCGGCGGCCTCCTCGCTGGCCTGCGCAACCCCTGGCAACTGGGCCAACGGAGCCAGCGGGTCGGCGGAGGCGGTCACGGCAGCACACGCTAGCCGACCGCTGGACCCGACTGCCACGACGCTCAGCGCGCATGACGCGCCGCCTGCGGAACGGGCTGTGACTTGCCGACGTGATCATGGAATGTGGTGACTACGCTCACATATATGGCCGACACACACACCCAAGTTCCGTCCGTCTACTCCCCCTCGCCCGAGTTCACCGAGCAGGCCAACGCGACAGAGGAGCTGTACCACGAGGCCGAGCAGGACCGGCTGGCGTTCTGGGCGAAGCAGGCCGACCGGTTGTCCTGGGACACACCGTTCACCGAGGTACTCGACTGGTCGGAGGCGCCGTTCGCCAAGTGGTTCGTCGGCGGCAAGCTCAACGTCGCCTACAACTGCGTCGACCGGCACGTCGAAGCCGGTAACGGCGACCGGGTCGCGATCCTTTGGGAGGGCGCACCGGTCGGCGACAGCCGGACGCTGACCTACGCCGAGTTGCAGGCCGAAGTGTGCAGGGCCGCCAACGCGCTGACCGACCTCGGCTTGGTCGCCGGTGATCGGGTCGCCATCTACATGCCGATGGTCCCCGAGGCGATCGTCGCGATGCTGGCCTGCGCTCGTCTCGGTGTCATGCATTCCGTTGTGTTCGCCGGTTTTTCCGCGTCCGCGCTGAAGGCCCGCATCGAGGACGCCGAGGCCAAACTGGTGATCACCACCGACGGTCAGTTCCGGCGCGGGGAAGCGGTGTCGTTGAAGGAATCCGTCGACGAGGCCGCTGACGGGCAGAAGTCGGTGGAGCACGTGCTGGTGGTGCGGCGCACCGGCATGGACACCCCGTGGACCGAGGGCCGCGACCTGTGGTGGCACGACATCGTCGACGCGGCGTCACCCGAGCACACCCCGGAGGCGTTCGACTCCGAGCATCCGCTGTTCCTGCTGTACACGTCGGGCACCACGGGCAAGCCCAAGGGCATCATGCACACCTCCGGCGGCTTCCTGACCCAGGCGTCGTACACGCACCACAACGTCTTCGACGTCAAGCCGGAAACCGATGTGTACTGGTGCACAGCCGATATCGGCTGGGTCACCGGGCACACCTACATCGTCTACGGCCCACTCTCCAACGGCGTCACCCAGGTCGTCTACGAGGGCACGCCGGCCTCGCCGAACGAGCATCGTCACTTCGAGGTGATCGAAAAGTACGGTGTGACCATCTATTACACGGCGCCCACGGTGATCCGGATGTTCATGAAGTTTGGCCGCGAGATACCCGATGCGCACGACCTGTCCAGCCTGCGCCTGCTGGGCTCGGTCGGTGAACCGATCAACCACGAAGCATGGCGGTGGTATCGGGATGCGTTCGGCGGCAACAAAACTCCGATCGTCGACACGTGGTGGCAGACCGAGACAGGCTCGATCATGATCTCGCCGCTACCGGGTGTCACCGAGACCAAACCCGGCTCCGCGATGAGGCCGCTGCCCGGCATCACGGCGAAGATCGTCGACGAGGACGGAAACGAACTGGTGCCCGGGGCCGACGAGGCCGAGCATGTCACCGGCTACCTGGTGCTAGACCAACCGTGGCCGTCGATGCTGCGCGGCATCTGGGGCGACCCGGAGCGGTACAAGGAGACGTACTGGTCGAAGTACGGAAAACAGGGCTGGTACTTCGCCGGTGACGGCGCCCGCGTCGACTCCGACGGATCCATCTGGCTGCTGGGCCGCATCGACGACGTGATGAACGTGTCGGGCCACCGGATTTCGACGACGGAGGTGGAGTCGGCACTGGTCGGCCATTCCGGCGTCGCCGAGGCGGCGGTCGTCGGCGCATCCGACGAAACGACCGGTCAGGGCATCTGTGCGTTCGTCATCCTCGAGTCACACGCCAAGCACAGCGACGAGGACATGGTGGAGGTGCTGCGCGAGCAGGTCGCCAAGGAGATCGGCAAGATCGCACGGCCTCGCGAAATCCATGTCGTTCCCGAACTCCCGAAGACCCGCAGCGGCAAGATCATGCGCCGGTTGCTCCGCGACGTCGCCGAGGGCCGAGAACTCGGCGACACGTCAACTCTGGTGGACCCCAGCGTGTTTGAGGCGATCCGGGCGGGCAAGTAGTCAGACGGCCGCTGCACCCACCGGGACGAATCCCGAGCCGGGCCGGTTCTTGGCGACGATGTCGGCCAGTTGTGTGTTGAACGACATGTTCACCGCCGGGGTGTGCAGCGGAATGTACTTGATGATGCACGTCGGAAGTCCTTCTGAGAACGCGCCGTGGATCATGCCGACCAGCCGGTTGTTGACCGTCACCGGAGCGCCGGAGTCCCCCGGCTGACCGCACACCTGGTTGATGAAGGTGCCGGGCTCGTCGCCGGGGCCCCACGTCACGCCGCACGAGTAGCCGGTGGTGCGGCCCAGCTTGCACGCGATGTCGCCGACCATCGGGTCCGGACCCAGGCCGTCGATCTGAAATCCGTTGATGTTGTTGACCGGGCGCACCTTCTGCGGGTCGAACTGGATGACGGCGTAGTCGAGCGAATCGTTGCCCGCCACCATCGTGCCCAGCACGCCGGCGTTCTCAGCGCCCTCGGCGGCCACCTCTGCGCCGGGGCCGCCACAGTGCGCGGAGGTGAACCCGATCAGGTTGCCGCGGCTGTCGTTGCCGATCGTGGTCAGCGTGCACAACGCCTCACCGTTGACGACCAGACCCGAACCCCCGCCCAGCGTCACAGGGTCCTGGGCGTGGGCGACGCCGGCCGTCGGCAGCAGGAGCGCAACCAGGGCCGCGATCGCCGCGCCGATCCACAGGCAGCGGCCGCTGCTCCTCAACTGAAAACCCCCTCGACGCGCCCGACCTGCGTTCCGCTCGACCTTGTCAGTCTAACGTCGGCCGGGATCGTATCGCCGCACGCCACATGGCAACATGAACCGCGAACGACATCAGATGCGGGGAGGAACTGTCCGTGAGCGATCGCAGGAATGGCGTGCCGACCACCGTGACCTCGATACCACTGGTCGACCCGCATGCTCCCAAGGCCGACCCGTCCATCGGCGATCTCGTCAAGGACGCCACCTCGCAGGTATCCACGCTGGTGCGCGCCGAGGTCGAGCTCGCCAAGGCGGAGATCACCCGTGACGTCAAAAAGGGCCTGACCGGCAGCGTCTTCTTCATCCTGGCGCTGGTCGTGCTGTTCTACTCCACGTTCTTTTTCTTCTTCTTCGCCGCGGAGCTGCTCGACACGTGGATCTGGCGGTGGGCCGCTTTTCTGATCGTGTTCGGTGTCATGGTCCTGGTCACCGCGGTCTTGGCGCTGGTCGGCTATCTCAAGGTGCGCCGGATCCGAGGGCCGAAGCAGACCATCGAATCGGTCAGGGAGCTTCCCCAAGCGCTGACCCCCGGCCATGACAAGGCGGTCGAGTTGACCGACGGTGGAAAGCCGGCCTCGACCGCTGACCCGTCGGGCTGGTAGTGGCGCCACCGCCCGATCCGTCGGTCGTCCGCATCGACGGTCCGTGGCGCCATCTCGAGGTGCACGCCAACGGAATTCGGTTCCACGTGGTGGAAGCCGACCAGAAGGACTCCACCGCTTGGTCTGATGCGGCCGCTGGCGCGGCTCCGGTCACGGAACGGCCGCTGGTCATCCTGCTGCACGGGTTCGGGTCGTTCTGGTGGTCATGGCGCCATCAGCTGCGGGGGTTGACCGGCGCGCGGGTGGTGGCCGTCGACCTGCGCGGCTACGGCGGCAGCGACAAGCCGCCTCGCGGCTACGACGGCTGGACCCTTGCAGGCGACACCACCGGGCTCGTGCGAGCGCTGGGGCACAACGCAGCGACACTGGTGGGCCACGCCGACGGTGGGCTGGTCTGCTGGGCGACGGCTGCACTGCATCCGCGGGTGGTCCGCGCGATCGCCCTCGTCAGCTCGCCGCATCCGGTGGCGCTGCGCGCCTCGGCGTTGACACGACGCGACCAGGGCCTGGCACTGCTGCCGTGGATGCTGCGCTACCAGGTGCCGATGTGGCCCGAGCGTTCTTTGACGCGCAACAACGGCGAGGAGTTGGAACACCTGGTCCGCAGCCGAGCGAACGGAAAATGGGTTGCGTCCGAAGACTTCTCGGAGACCATCTCCTATATGCAGCGGGCGATCCAGATACCCTCGGCGGCGCATTCGGCGCTGGAGTACCAGCGTTGGGCGGTGCGCAGCCAGTTCCGCGGCGAAGGTCGTCGGTTCATGCGCTCAATGCGGCGGCCGATCAATGTTCCGGTGCTGCACCTGCGCGGAGACGCCGACCCGTATGTCCTCGCCGATCCGGTCTACCGCACCCAGCGCTACGCGCCACACGGCCGTTACGTATCCGTCGCCGGCGCAGGACATTTCGGCCACGAGGAGGCGCCCGACGTGGTCAACGACCAACTGTCGCGCTTCGTGGCGCAGGTATACGGTTCCTGACTAGGTCACGCAGGCGCCGGTGGGGACGCGGTCGGTGCTGTTGAGCTTGTCCATCTGACGCGCGACCTCCTTGGCAGTCAGCACGAAGCCGGTGTCGGCGTCGTCGACCGCGGCACCGAAGACCACACCCAGCACCCTGCCGCCGGGGTCGATCATCGGGCCACCTGAATTACCTTGGCGCACACTACCTCTGACGGTGTAAACCTGTCGGGTGACGGTAGTGCTCCGGTAGATATCCGGCCCGTTGAGCTCGATGGTCTCCCTGACGCGGGCTGGGGTCGCCGCGAAGTCACCGCCGCCCGGATACCCCATGACGATCGCGTCGCTGCCGGATTTGGCCTCGCCCTCCGCGAATTCCAGCTTCGCCGACGGCAGGTCGGGCACATCGAGGATCGAGATGTCGGCGAGCGGGTCGTACGACACGACGAACGCGTCATACTTCGTGCCGTCGGCCTCGACGGTGGCGGTCTCCGAGCCCGCGACCACGTGGGCGTTGGACATCACCCGGTTGGGCGCCACGACGAAACCGGTGCCCTCCAGCACTTTCTGGCAGCCGGGGGCGACGCCGCGGATCTTCACCACGCTCGGTCGCGTCGCGATCACGACCGGGTCGGCGGCCAGTGCCGCGTCAGGGGCGTCGACGGCGACGATAGGTGTGCGGCCGAACGGTTGCAGCACGTCGGGCAGGCCGGAGGTGTCCAGCAGCGCGGACAACCGGGTCGGCACGGTCCTCAGCCAGTCCGGCGCGACGTCGTCGACTTCCTTGAGCACCGTCGAACCGCGCACCGCCGCGGCGAGGTTCGGCTGATCCGAGGACTGCAACGGATAGGTCAACATCCACGCGGCGACCAGCACCGCGACGATCTGCAGTGCCACTCCGATCGTCGAGTCGACCGCCCGCAGCCCGGGATTGCGGATGGCACCGCGCACCGCCCGGCCCAGCACCACGCCCGCGATCTCACCGATCACGACCAGCGCGAGGATCAGGAACAGCGTCACGAACAGCTTGGTGCGGGGACCTTCGATGTTGGCGACGACGTGCGGGGCCAGCAGCACACCGGCCACCGCGCCGAGCACCACCCCGACGAACGACAGCAGGGAGCCCAGCGCGCCCGAACGCCATCCCGAGACGGCGGCGATGAAGGCGACCGCGAGGACGGCGAGGTCGAGCCACTGCGACGATGTCATAGTTGCGCATTACCGTAGTCGCCGTGGTGGCCGACGAGTGCCATTGCGTCCTCAAGTTCGCGGATGTCGTCGGTGTTCCACGGCTCGGCCCAGCCCGCGACGTCGAGCATCGCCGAGATCACCTGTCCGGTGAACCCCCACACCAGCATCTCGTTGAGCAGGAACGCCGGTCCGGCAGAGCGGCGCGAATTCTCTTTGCGGTAGACCATGATTCGGTTCTCGGGGTTGACGAACGCCCGGACCGGGACACGAGCGACGATCGCTGTTTCGGACTCGTCCACCACCGCCACCGGCCCGGGGTCGGGCGAGTAGGCGAGCACAGGCACGACGTGGAAGCCCGACGGCGGGATGAACATCCGCTCGAGCGTCGCGAGCGGCTGCAGCCGACCCGTGTCGATCCCGGTCTCCTCGTTGGCCTCGCGCAGGGCCGTGTACACCGGACCCGTATCGCCCGGGTCGGCCGCCCCACCTGGGAACGCGGCCTGACCGGCGTGGTGGCGCAGGGTGGACGCACGCACCGTGACCAGCAGGTCTGCATCGTCGGGCGCACCGCCAGAAGGTGAGTCCGGCGGGCCGGAGAACAGCACCAGCACCGCGGCGTCACGCCGTTCCCCGGTGACTGCGGCCTTGGTGTTCGCCGCGGTCACCATCGCCAGCACCTCGGGGGGCACCCGCCTGCGATAGGCGCGCTTGACGTGCTTGGCGTTGTCGACCAGCGGCTTGAGCCAGGGCGGGGCGGCATCGGGAGCGAGTTCACTCCCGTCGCTGCCCCAGCTCACCCCGGCTCTCCTAACTGTGGGTTCACCGCGGCCGCGATCTCCTCGACGTCATCGAACGACCGCGGCAGGATTTCGGCAACGGTACCGTCCGACCGCAGTACCACCGTCGCTGGCATCACGTTGGGAACCTTCAGTGCCGCGGCGATGAGCCGGCGGCCGTCCTGCAGTGTCGGCAGGTGCACGCCCAGTTCGGCCATGCGCAGCAGCGCCGCCATTTCGTTCTCGTCCTGATGCACCGTCAGCACCGTCACCGCGGGGCCCATCCGTCGCTGGTATTCGGCCATCGCGGGCAGTTCGCGGGCGCACGGCGCGCACCAGTAGGCCCAGAGGTTCAGCACGACCGTGCGGCCGGCGACGGCCCTCGCGACGTCGACGCTCGACCCGTCGCCCGCGCACTCCAGGGTGATACCGCGCAGGGCCGACGGCCGAAGGTCAGGGGACGCCGCGGGACCGTCTCCGGTGCCCGGTGCCGGACACGGCGCCAGGGCGGCGCGGGCCCTGGGCCCCGCCAACGCCTCGGCGCTGTCGGCGTCGCGGCGGTCGCGTGCGGTGCCCGGCCCGGTCGTACCCGTCTGGGACCCCTCGCCGTCCAGCTGTGTCCACAGGGCTGCGCCGAGTGCGACCACCACGACCATTACCGCGATGGTCCAACGGGTCGAGGTGCGCATCTGCGGTCTGGTGGCCGGCTAGAGCCCGGCCAGCGCCAGCAGGTGCTCGGTTTCAGGGCCCTTGACCAGCGGTGCTGCCGTCAGCGGGTCGGTCGGGCCTGCGCCGAAGGACGGGCAGTCCTTGGCGAGCACGCACACCCCGCAGGCGGGCTTGCGCGCATGGCATACGCGTCGGCCGTGAAAGATCACCCGGTGGCTGAGGTCGGTCCATTCGCTGCGCTCGATGAGCTCGGCGATCGCGAACTCGACCTTCACCGGATCCTCTTCGGCGGTCCATTGCCAGCGCCGGACCAGCCTGCCGAAATGGGTGTCAACGGTGATGCCGGGAATGTCGAAGGCATTTCCCAGGATGACGTTGGCGGTCTTTCTGCCGATGCCGGGCAGCGTGACGAGTTCATCCAGCGTCGCGGGCACCTGGCCGTCGAACCGTTCCACCAGTTCCTGGCCCAGCCGCATCAACGAGTTCGCCTTGTTCCGGTAGAACCCGGTGGGGCGGACGATCTCTTCGAGCTCTGTGCGGTCGGCCTGCGCGTAGTCCAGCGCGGTGCGGTACTTCTTGAACAATGCGGGAGTGGTGAGGTTCACGCCCTTGTCGGTGCTCTGGGCCGAGAGAATCGTCGCGACGGTCAACTCGAGGGGATTCGTGAAGTCCAGCTCGCAGTACACATGCGGAAATGCCTGTGCCAGCGCGCGATTCATTCGTCGGGCCCGGCGGATGAGACCGAGGCGGGTCTCGCCGTCTCTTTTGCGGGCTCGCTTGGGCACAGTCACAAAAGTCAGCGTACTGAGATGCCCGGACATCGACGGACAGTGCTACTGCGTACCGGTGGCAATTCGTGATCCCGCTGAGACCTTCGCCGTGTTTACTTCCTCCTTGTGTCGTGGTTGCTCGTGGCGCTGATTCCGGGGTTGCTGATGTTGGCAGCTTTCGGGCTCGAGCGACTCGAAACGGGGCTGAACCGCGACACGGTGTCCGCGACTGATGTGGCCAAGTTTCTCGAACAAGCCGAGGCTGGCGACGTCAACACACTTGCGCGAGATGGCATGGGCCGCGCCATGGACAGCCTGAACCAACGCCTGCACGGCCAGGCGTCGGCGCAGAATGGCCGACCGGCGGGCGCCGAGGCCGCAGGTTTGCCGACGCGCGTATATGTCCATCGCGCGGTGAATACTGAATTTCAGCCGACTCCGCACGCCAATCCTGTGTAGCGTGGGCTGGTCACGAAATGGCGTGCATCTAGATTGATCTCGCTAACCAGTACGAGGTCGACTTGCGCATGTCAATCACCTAACAGCTTAAGAGGGGCAACGTGGACGAGATCCTGGCGAGGGCCGGAATCTTCCAGGGGGTCGAACCCAGCGCCGTTTCAGCGTTGACGAAGCAGTTGCAGCCCGTCGACTTCCCACGTGGGCACACCGTGTTCGCCGAGGGCGAACCCGGCGACCGGCTCTACATAATCGTTTCGGGGAAGGTCAAGATCGGCCGCCGATCGCCCGACGGCCGCGAGAATCTGCTCACGATCATGGGCCCGTCGGACATGTTCGGCGAGCTGTCGATCTTCGACCCCGGCCCGCGGACATCGAGCGCCACCACGATCACCGATGTGCGCGCCGTCTCGATGGATCGTGACGCGCTGCGCGCGTGGATCGCCGATCGCCCCGAGATCGCCGAGCAGTTGTTGCGTGTGTTGGCCCGCCGGCTGCGGCGCACCAACAACAACCTGGCCGACCTGATCTTCACCGATGTGCCCGGCCGCGTGGCCAAGCAGCTTCTGCAGCTGGCTCAGCGATTCGGCACGCAGGAGGGCGGCGCGCTGCGGGTCACGCACGACCTGACGCAGGAGGAGATCGCGCAGCTCGTCGGCGCATCGCGCGAGACCGTCAACAAGGCGCTCGCAGATTTCGCGCACCGCGGATGGATTCGCTTGGAGGGCAAGAGCGTATTGATCTCCGACTCCGAGCGCCTGGCCCGCCGCGCGCGCTAGCGATTTGTGTGCAGTTCGGAGCGGTGAGCGCTCCTAAGCGCACACGAATCACTCAGGACCGCAGGTAGTCCACCTGGGCCTGGACGCTCCACTCCGCTGCGTCCCATAGCTTTTCGTCGACATCGGTATAGACATGCTCGACGATCTGTCGTGTGGTGGCGTCGTCGCCCAGTGTTTGCAGCGCTTCTCGCACCTGGCCGAGCCGCTCCTCGCGGTGGGTCAGGTACATGTCACTGACCGCTTCGAGGTCCTCGAGATCCGGGCCATGTCCCGGTAGGACCGTTCGACGGCCGACGCCGCGCAACCGCTGCAGCGATTCCAGGTAGTCACGCAGGCTGCCGTCCTCTTTGTCGATGACGGTCGTGCCGCGGCCGAGCACGGTGTCGGCGGTCAGCACCGCGTCGTCGAGCAGGAACGAGACCGAGTCCGCGGTGTGGCCGGGCGTGGCCATCACCGTGATGCGCAAACCGGCCGCCTCGATGACCTCGCCGTCGACCAACGGCCCCCCGAGGCCCCGCAGGAAACCACTGCCCACCGAGCGGACCACCGCGCCGGTGCGATCGACGATCTTGTCGATGGCTCCGGTGTGGTCCTCGTGCTTGTGGCTGATGAGCACGAGCGGGATCTTGCCCAGCTCCGCGATCCGCGCGATGTGGTCGTCGTCCTCGGGCCCGGGGTCGACGACCACCATCTCGTCACTGCCTGCGCCCTGCAGCACCCAGGTGTTGGTGCCCTCGAGGGTCAGCAGGCCCGGGTTGTCGCACAGCAGCACCGACGCGGTTTCGGTCACCGGACGTAGGAGTCCGTACGCGGGGTGCTCTAGCGTCACGCGACCTCTACCCGATCGTCGGTCACGCGACCTCTACCCGATCGTCGCTCACGCGATCTTCGCCTCATCGTCGCTCACGCGACCTCGACAATCACTTCGACCTCGACCGGCGCGTCCAACGGCAGCTCGGAGACCCCGACCGCCGACCGGGCATGCGTCCCGGCGTCCCCGAACACCTCACCGAACAACTCCGATGCGCCGTTGATGACCCCGGGTTGTCCGTTGAAGCCCGGTGCGGATGCGACGAACCCCACGACCTTGACCACGCGGGTCACCGAATCGATGCCGACCAGCGAGTGGATCGCCGCCAGCGCGTTGAGCGCACATACCCGTGCCAGTGTCTTACCGACCTCGGGGGTGACGTCAGCGCCGACCTTGCCGGTTACAACCAGCTGCTTAGCCGTTATCGGCAACTGACCGGCGGTGTAGACCAGATTGCCGGTGCGGACGGCGGGCACGTACGCCGCGAGCGGCGCCACCACCTCGGGCAGTTTGATGCCCTGCTCGGCGAGCCGGTCAGACCAGCTCATTTGGGTCGCTTTAGATACGCGACGTGCTGCTCACCGGTGGGGCCCTGCAGCACCGACACCAGCTCCCAGCCGTCTTCGCCCCACTGGTCGAGGATCTGTTTGGTCGCGTGCGTCAGCAGCGGGACGGTGGCGTACTCCCAGCGGGTCGGTTCGCTCATATGGCTGAGCTTATCGGGCAGCGAACCGCACTTGGTTAGCATGCACGGGTGGGCACCACCTCTGATGACCGCCACGCGGTCGGTTGGCCGTCTCGTCTGACCAAGGCGCGGCTGCACTTCGTCACCGGCAAAGGCGGAACCGGTAAGTCGACCATCGCCGCCTCCCTAGCGCTCGCGCTCGCCTCCGGTGGCCGCAAGGTGCTGTTGGTGGAAGTCGAAGGGCGGCAAGGCATCGCACAGCTGTTCGACGTGCCACCGCTGCCCTACGAGGAGGTCAAGATCGCCACCGCCGACGGCGGGGGCACCGTCAACGCGCTGGCAATCGACACCGAGGCCGCGTTCCTCGAGTACCTCGCCATGTTCTACAACCTCGGGCTGGCCGGCCGCGCCATGCACCGGATCGGGGCCGTCGAGTTCGCGACGACGATCGCCCCCGGCCTGCGCGACGTGCTTCTCACCGGCAAGATCCGCGAGATCGTCACCCGCGCCGAGAAGGGCAAACAGCCCGTTTACGACGCCATCGTCGTCGACTCGCCGCCGACCGGGCGCATCGCCCGCTTCCTCGACGTCACCAAGGCGGTGTCGGATCTGGCCAAGGGCGGACCGGTGCATTCGCAGGCCGACAGCGTCGTCAAGGTTCTGCACTCCGACCTCACCGCCGTCCACCTGGTCACCCTCCTGGAAGCGTTACCCATCCAAGAGACGCTGGAGGCCATCGACGAGCTCAAGGAGCTGGGCCTGCCCATCGGCAGTGTCATCGTCAACCGGAACATCCCGGCCTACCTTCCCGCCGAAGACCTGGCCAAGGCGGCAGAGGGCGTCATCGACGCCGACGCTGTGCGCGCCGGCCTGGAAGGTACCGGAATCACGTTGTCCGACAGCGACTTCGCCGGGTTGTTGACCGAGACGATTCAGCACGCCACCCGGATCGAGGCTCGCACGGAGAGCGCCGAACAGCTCGACGCGCTCGATGTGGCACGTCTCGAGTTGCCCCAGATCGCCGACGGCGTGGATCTCGGCAGCCTCTACGAACTCGCCGAAGCACTCGCCCACCAGGGCGTCCGATGAGCTTGCGAATCGGACTTAAGACACCGTCGATGAGCTTGCGAATCGGACCATTGAGGAGAGGTAGATGAGCACCACGCCACCGGCGCTGGATATGGCGTCCATCCTGGCCGACACGTCCAATCGCGTCGTGGTGTGTTGCGGCGCAGGCGGTGTCGGCAAGACCACCACCGCCGCGGCAATGGCGTTACGCGCCGCCGAGTACGGCCGCACGGTCGTGGTGCTGACCATCGATCCCGCCAAGCGACTGGCCCAGGCGTTGGGCATCAAGAATCTCGGCAACACACCGCAGCGCGTGCCGTTGGCCCCGGAAGTATCCGGCGAGCTGTACGCGATGATGCTCGACATGCGCCGCACATTCGACGAGATGGTGATTCAGTACTCGGGACCTGAACGCGCACAAGAGATTCTGGACAACCAGTTCTATCAGACCGTCGCCACGTCACTCGCGGGCACTCAGGAGTACATGGCGATGGAGAAGCTCGGGCAGCTGCTCGCCGAGGACCGGTGGGACCTCGTCGTCGTCGACACACCTCCTTCTCGTAACGCGCTGGACTTCCTCGACGCCCCGAAACGGTTGGGCGGCTTCATGGACAGCCGGCTCTGGAAGCTGCTGCTGGGTCCCGGTCGCGGCATCGGAAAGTTCGTGGCGGGGGCGATGGGACTGGCGATGCGCGCGCTGTCGACGGTGCTCGGCTCGCAGATGCTCTCGGACGCAGCCGCGTTCGTCCAGTCGCTCGATGCCACATTCGGCGGGTTCCGGGAGAAGGCCGACCGCACCTACGAACTCCTGAAGCGACGCGGCACCCAGTTCGTTGTGGTGTCCGCCGCCGAGCCCGATGCGCTGCGCGAGGCCTCGTTCTTCATCGACCGGCTGTCTCAAGAGAACATGCCGCTGTCCGGGCTGATTCTCAACAGGACCCACCCGATGCTGTCGTCGCTGCATGCCGACAAGGCCGACGAGGCCGCGGAAGCCCTGGAGGCCGACGACCCGGACTCAGTGAGCGCTGCGGTCCTGCGGATTCACTCCGACCGGGCCGGCAGGTCCAAACGGGAGATCAGGCTGCTGTCGCGGTTCACCGGCGCCAATCCGCATGTGGCGATCGTGGGTGTGCCATCGCTGCCGTTCGACGTCTCCGACCTGGAGGCGCTGCGGGCCATCGCCGATCAGATCACCGGCGACGCTGCGTAAGCGCTTCTAAACGGCGCTGCGGTGTTTGCGCTGGGCGGCGAAGAACTCGGCCCAGGAGACGACCTCGGGGTGCTGCTTGAGCAGGGCGCGGCGCTGACGTTCGGTCATGCCGCCCCAAACACCGAACTCGACACGGTTGTCGAGGGCGTCGGCGCCGCACTCCAGGATCACCGGACAGTGCCTGCAGATCACCGCGGCTTTGCGCTGCGCTGCCCCCCGCACGAACAGTTCATCGGGATCTGCCTGGCGGCAACGTGCCTGGGATACCCAGGCGATGCGGGCCTCGGCCTCGGCGCCTTGAACAACACTGTGAACTGAAGATGTCATGCTTGTCCTCCGCGCAGCGGGCCTCATACCGGACACCAGCGTCCCCTTCGTTCCGGCCGCCCCCCGGCGACGGCTTCACCGGTGTAGATCGCGGTGATGCGATCTACGCCACATTGCGAGGGTCGAGTGTGACCTGCATCGCACTGTCAGGCCAACTTAAGTGGTCAGGCCACTACTGCGCAATACGTACGTACCCACTTTTTTGGGACGACCGTGCCGTCAGCGAGCAAAATTGACGCGTGCGCAGGTAAACGGCTTGTGCCGGATCCGGCAATCGAGGTGTCCGGCGCTGCCAATTTGCGGCGTCGTTACTCTGTACGCATGCCGGAGAGCCCGCCGCCCCCGCCGCCCCCGGCGGTCACGGTCATCAAGCTCGCCTGGTGCTGTCTGTTGGCCAGCGTGGTCCTCGCGGCGTTGATGTTCCCCGTGGTCGGCGGGTTCGGCCTGGTCTCGAACCGAGCCTCCGACGTGGTGGCCAACGGATCGGCCCAATTGGTGGAGGGCGAAGTGCCGCAGGTGTCGACGATGGTCGACGCCAAGGGCAACGTCATCGCATGGCTGTACTCCCAGCGCCGGTTCGAAGTGTCCAGCGACCAGATCGCCAACACCATGAAACTCGCGATCGTGTCCATCGAGGACAAACGGTTCGCCGAGCACAACGGTGTGGACTGGCAGGGCACGCTGACCGGCCTTTCGGGCTATCTGTCCGGAAACATGGACACCCGCGGCGGCTCCACACTCGAGCAGCAGTACGTCAAGAACTACCAGTTGCTCGTGATCGCGCAGACCGACGCCGAGAAACGTGCGGCCATCGAAACCACCCCGGCCCGCAAACTACGCGAAATCCGCATGGCCCTGACTCTGGACAAGACCTTCACCAAGCCGGAGATCCTGACCCGCTACCTGAATCTCGTGTCGTTCGGCAACGGCGCGTTCGGCGTGCAGGACGCCGCGCAGACGTATTTCGGCATCAACGCCTCCGAATTGAACTGGGAACAGGCCGCGCTGCTGGCCGGCATGGTGCAGTCCACCAGCAGCCTGAATCCCTACACGAATCCCGACGGCGCGCTGGCTCGTCGAAACGTGGTGCTGGACACCATGATCGAGAACATCCCCGACGAGGCCGAGGCGCTGCGGGCAGCGAAGGAACAGCCGCTGGGAATCCTGCCCCAGCCCAGGGAGTTGCCGCGCGGCTGCATCGCCGCGGGCGACCGCGCGTTCTTCTGCGACTACGCGCTCGAATACCTGGCGCGTGCCGGCATCAGTAAAGAACAGGTCGCCAGGGGCGGCTACATGATCAAGACCACCCTCGATCCCGATGTGCAGATTCCGGTGAAGGCGGCGATCAACGAGATCGCCAGCCCCGACCTCGAGGGTGTCGCCAGCGTGATGAGCGTGATCAAGCCGGGCAAGGAGTCCCATCCCGTGCTGGCGATGGCCAGCAACCGCACCTACGGCCTGAACATGGATGCCGGGGAAACCATGCAGCCCCAGCCCTTCTCACTCGTCGGCGACGGAGCGGGTTCGACATTCAAGATCTTCACCACCGCCGCCGCGTTGGAGATGGGGATGGGCATCAACGCGCAACTGGACGTGCCCGGACAGTTCCAGGCCAAGGGCCTCGGCAGCAGCGACACCCCCGGCTGCCCAAGAGAAACCTGGTGCGTGAAGAACGCCGGGGGCTACCGCGGCGCGATGAACGTCACGGATGCGCTGGCCACCTCGCCCAACACCGCGTTCGCCAAGCTGATCTCACAGGTCGGGGTGCAACGCTCCGTGGATATGGCGGTCAAGCTGGGCATGCGGTCCTACGCGCTGCCGGGAACCGCGCGCGACTACGACCCCGAGAGCAACGAGAGCCTGGCCGATTTCATAAAGCGCCAGAACCTCGGCTCCTTCACGCTGGGCCCCATCGAGGTCAACGCGCTGGAGTTTTCCAACGTTGCCGCCACTCTGGCGTCCGGCGGCATGTGGTGCCCGCCGAACCCGATCGCCGAGGTCATCGACCGCGACGGCAAGCCGGTGTCGGTGACCACCGAGACATGTGAACAGGTGGTGCCCGAGGGATTGGCCAACACCCTCGCCAACGCGCTGAGCAAGGACGACACCGGCGCGGGCACGGCCGCGGGGGCCGCGGGCTCGGTGGGCTGGAATCTGCCGATGTCGGGCAAGACCGGCACGACCGAGGCCAGCCGCTCAGCGGGCTTCCTGGGCTTCACCAACCAGTACGCCGCTGCCAATTACATCTACGACGACTCGACTGCACCGGGTGCGCTGTGCTCCTTCCCGCTTCGCCAGTGCGGCGGCAACGGCAACCTGTTCGGCGGCAACGAGCCCGCCCGGACCTGGTTCAACGCGATCAAGCCGATCGCCAACAACTTCGGCGAGGTGTCGCTGCCGCCGACCGACCCCCGCTACGTCGACGGCGCGCCCGGCTCGAGGGTGCCCAGTGTCGCGGGTATGAGTGAAAGTGCTGCGCGGTCGCGGCTGCGCGATGCCGGCTTCCAGGTCGCCAATGACGCCACGAGCGTGAACAGCACGTCGTCGTACGGATCGGTGGTCGGCACGTCACCGAGCGGGCAAACGATTCCGGGGTCGATCATCACGATCCAGATCTCCAACGGCATCGCGCCCCCTCCGCCGCCCCCACCACCCGCCGCGGCACCCGGCATTCCGGGTCTGCCGCCGCCGATCGGCCAGACGGTCGTGGAGATTCCCGGGCTGCCGCCGATCACGGTGCCGATTCTCGGACCGCCGCCACCGCCTCCGCCGCCACCGCCGGGCATGCCACCGCCGCCGCCACCGCCGTGATCGCGCCGTGCCGTAGTCCACGCTGACCGGGGTGAAATCGGTATGAACGGCAGACTGGCAGTAGGCTCTGATCCATGTCCGCGTCTTCAATCCTGAAGAATTCCGCAGTCGTCGCCGCCGGTTCGCTGGCTGCCGGAGTCGGCTACGCATCGCTGATCGAACGCAATGCATTCGCCGTGCGCGAGGTGACGATGCCGGTGCTCTCGCCCGGATCCTCACCGTTGAAGGTGCTGCACATCAGCGACATCCACATGCGCCCGCAGCAGCGCCGCAAGCAGGCTTGGCTGCGGGAACTGGCCCGCTTGCAGCCGGACTTCGTCGTCAACACCGGCGACAACCTGTCTCATCCGAAAGCCGTACCCGCTGTCGTGCAGTCGCTGGGTGACCTGCTCTCGGTGCCGGGCGTGTTCGTGTTCGGCAGCAACGACTACTTCGGTCCGCGGCCGAAGAACCCGATGAACTACCTGACCAATCCTGGACACCGCATCCACGGCGAGCCGTTGCCCTGGCAGGACCTGCGGGCGGCGTTCACCGAACGCGGCTGGCTGGACATGACGCACACCCGGCGCGAGTTCGAGGTGTCCGGCCTGCTGATCGCGGCCGCGGGTGTCGACGACCCGCATCTGACGCGTGATCGCTACGAGACGATCGCGGGAGCCGCCAGCCCCGCCGTCAACCTCCGGCTGGGGCTGACTCATTCCCCCGAGCCGCGGGTACTGGACCGCTTCGCCGCCGACGGCTATCAGCTGGTCATGGCCGGCCATACGCACGGCGGCCAACTGTGCCTGCCCTTCTACGGCGCCGTTGTCACCAACTGCGGCGTGGACCGGTCGCGGGCCAAGGGTGCGTCTCAATGGGGCACCGGGATGCAGTTGCACGTTTCCGCGGGCATCGGCACGTCGCCGTACGCACCCCTGCGTTTCTGCTGCCGGCCCGAGGCCACCTTGTTGACTCTTATCGCGGCGCCGATCGGGGGACATGACGTGGGTGTCCGGGAGGGCCAGTCCCACCCGAGCGTCTCGGTGCGGTGAAGCGGCGGCGCTTCGCCGTGCAGTGAACGCAGTGAACGCACAAACAGCATCAGCCAGTCGCAGCAGGCCACGCTCGTGGGTGGACGACGCGGTCCGACTGATCGAGGCCGACGCACGTCGTAGCGCCGATACACACCTGCTGAGGTATCCGCTGCCGGTCGCCTGGTGCGACGGCGTGGACGTGCAGCTGTACCTCAAGGACGAGACAACCCACATCACCGGCAGCCTCAAGCATCGCCTGGCGCGGTCGTTGTTTCTCTACGCGCTGTGCAACGGATGGATCGATGAGAACACCACCGTCATCGAGGCGTCGTCGGGGTCAACGGCGGTGTCGGAAGCCTACTTCGCGGCGCTGCTGGGTCTGCCCTTCATCGCAGTCATGCCGTCGTCGACCAGCGCGAGCAAGATTGCTCTGATCGAATCCCAAGGCGGCCGTTGCCATTTCGTTGCCGAGTCTTCCCAGGTGTACGCGGAGGCGGAACGGCTGGCGGAGGAGACCGGCGGTCACTATCTCGACCAGTTCACCAACGCCGAACGGGCCACGGACTGGCGTGGCAACAACAACATCGCCGAATCGATCTTCGAGCAGATGCTCGAGGAGGCCCACCCGGTTCCCGAGTGGATCGTGGTCGGCGCGGGCACCGGCGGCACCAGCGCGACGATCGGGCGTTTCATCCGGTACCGCCGCTACGCGACCCGGCTGTGTGTCGTCGATCCGGAGAACTCCGCGTTCTTCCCCGCCTACGCGCAGGGACGCAACGACGTCGTCACGGGAAAGTCGTCGCGGATCGAGGGCATCGGCCGACCGCGAGTGGAGCCGTCGTTTCTTCCTGATGTCGTGGATCGCATGGTTGTGGTGCCCGATGCGGCGTCCGTGGCGGCCGCCCGGCATGCCAGCTCGGTGCTGGGTCGAAAGGTCGGGCCGTCGACGGGGACGAATCTGTGGGGGGCCTACGGCGTGCTCGCGGAGATGATCGCCGACGGCCGCAGCGGGTCGGTGGTGACCCTGCTCGCCGACAGCGGGGACCGCTACGCGGACACCTACTTCTGCGACGAGTGGCTGACCAGCCAGGGGCTCGACCCCTCGGACTGGTCCGAGGTGCTGGTCGAATTCGAGCGTTCGGGACGCTTGCCCTGATCACCTGATCCGCCGGTCAGAGGCCCGTCGGAGGTCAGAAACAGCCACAACGCGGCCAAGGCAAAGAATCCCACATATATGGAAGCTCCGAGCCCTGTCATTTGTCGCCTCGCTTCTAGAAGTTTCTACCGTCAGTCTGCATAACGTCTCCGACAAGCCATATTCATCCCGCGGCGTGTCGCGACGTACGCCTCAGGACGGGGCGCCAGGGTGTCCCGTGCCCTACTACGTTTCGAATATGGACCGGCTCATGGACGCCCTGCGCCGGCCCGCGGTATGGCTGATCCCGGTAGTCGTGGCCGCCGTCGCAGGGGCCGCGGTGGGGAGCGCACGGTGCGCGACGCCTACGCCAACGGCGAGGTGACGAGTCCGAGTACCGCGAGCGTCTGGCGGTATTGCGGGACACCCGGCGATAGCCGTTGACCCCGCGTGAGCCCGGCCTCAAGCGTTTGGCTTCGCACCCCGCGGGTGCGATAGGCTGTCGTGGCTTCACGCGGGGTGTGGCGCAGCTTGGTAGCGTGCTTCGTTCGGGACGAAGAGGTCGTGGGTTCGAATCCCGCCACCCCGACCACAAAGAAGCAGCCGGCCTCCATCGGGCCGGCTGATTTTTTTCCGATGGCGCTACGGCGGGTTCAGGCGTAAATGCCGACCCCGGGACTCGGCTTCGACTGAACCTTGGTGATCACGACGACCGAGCTCATCTCCACCAGTCCGACGACCAACAGCGGCCACACGGCACCGGCGATCAGGCTCACGCGGAGTGGATGCTCCGCTGGCGTCTGCGCGTCGGAAAACCGCCTACTGGCGGCGTATAGCGCCACTGAGGCAATGACCCATCCGGCAAGATAGATCACTACGAATTCTTTCAGCATCGTCCCCCCGTCTGACCCGCTGCCCTTAAGTCGACCCAAAGCGTATACCCCTAATCAACATAAACCGTGCGTACGCCGTCGATTTATTTCTAATTGCGTCAATTAATTCGCAAAGTTTGACTGCCTTGCTAGTTTCACCGGGGGATACGGCGGGAATCATTTGCCCGTGACGTTGCCATCGACCTCCATCGAACCTGCCTTGCCCCGGGCCGTCGGGCCCGTCTCAGCGACGATTCTGGACACCCTTCGGCACGGACGTCCGGCCCTGCATGCGCGGCCTATCGATGCCCCAATCTGCGAAGCGGATCCGTACGGACTCGACCTGCAACTCGCGCTCTACGTCTGCTACGAGTTGCACTATCGCGGATTCCATATGGTCGATCCGCGATGGGAATGGAATCCGGCAGTACTTCATTTGCGCGGACGCATCGAAGAAGCGTTTCTGGGCGCCGTCCGTCGCGACGTCGGCGAAATTGATCTTGATTGCAATGCCGCGGCGGAAATGGACGCGATTTCCCTCGAGCCGATCGACGGCGACGGCCCGTCCTATTACTTGCGTGACAGCGGCACCTGGGAGCAGATGCAGGAGTACTTCGTGCATCGTTCGCTGTATCACCTCAAGGAAGGCGACCCCCACGCCTGGGTGATTCCTCGCCTCACCGGTCAGGCGAAGGCGGCCTTCGTTGCGGTGGAGTACGACGAGTACGGTGCGGGCCGCGGTGATCGGGTCCACCAGCACCTGTTCGCAGAGCTGATGGGAGCCGCCGGACTCGATGCCACGTACCTCGGCTATCTCGACGATGTGCCCGCCGATGCGCTGGCGTCGGTCAACCTGATGTCGCTGTTCGGACTGCACCGTGAACTGCGGGGCGCGGCGATCGGTCACTTCGCATCGACCGAGATCACGTCCTCGCCCGGTTCACGACGCCTCGTCGATGCGCTCCAGCGGATGGGCGCACCCGAACCGTGCGTGGCGTTCTACTCCGAGCACGTCGTGGCGGATGCTGTTCACGAGCAGGTGGTGCGCACCGAGGTCGTCGGTGATCTGCTCGAGCGCGAACCTCAGTTGGATGCGGACGTCGTATTCGGAATCAGGGCACGCGACGTGGTCGAAAACCGCCTCGCCAGCCACCTCATGGAGTGCTGGACGGCGGGTCGCTCGTCGCTACGTCGACCTCTGCACTGATTTCTTGGTGCCCGGACGGCACCGGTGGCTGGTATCGCACATCGGATAGTCCTTGCTGCGGCGGCAGGTACAGATCGCGACCATGAACCGGTCGGATTCCACGACGCTGCCGTCGGGCAGCTCGATCCGCACCGGACCCTCCACCATCACCGGCCCCGATGCGACGACGCGCACCGTGCGCGCCTGCGTGTCCGTCACAGCCTTTCCGCCCTGATCACCACGAGCTCTTCCTCGCGCCGGCGGGGCTCCAGCCTGCCGGTGTCCTCCAGCCAGCCGGCCCGCGACTCCAGTACGGGTCCGAACGGAATCCACTGGTAGGCAACTACTTCCGCGTCCAGTCCGGCTTCGGCCAGCGCGGCAAGTGTTTGACGCGGAACCGCGAACTCGGATTGCACCACCAAAAAGGTGCCGCCGGGAGCCAGCAGATCGGGCACCGCCGCGCACAGCGGGTCCAAGACGAGGCGGCCGTCGTAGCCGGCATCCCATGCGCGCGCTGACCCGATATCCGACGGTATCGGCGCAAAGGCGAGGTCAGGATCGTGCGGGACATACGGTGGATTGCAGACAACGAGGTCATACGGGCCGAACTCCGCGGCGCGCGCCCAGGAACCCAGGTGCACATCAACGTCGATACCGGCCGCCGAAGCATTCATTCGCGCATACCGGACGGATCGCGAACACACATCAAATGCCGAGACCTGCGATGCTCCCTGTTCGCCCGCGGCAATCGCCACCACGCCGCTACCGGTGCACAAGTCCGCGACCCGGCGACCGCGGGCCAACCCGCTCTTCTCCATCACGTCGATGAGGAACTGGGAGTCCGCCTGCGGGGCGTAAACGCCCTCTGCCGCAAGCAATGAGTCTCGCGGAACGGAGTATGCGGTTGTCACACATGGGCCTTTCGACAAGTCTTCGCTACGGCGACGCAGCACTGCCGTGCATTAATGCCCGGTATCGGGCCTGCTAAACCGTCCCGACCTGTTTTGCGGCATCGTCTTGTGGGCACACCTCACCTGTGCAAATCTCCGACCTCACCGCGTTGCCCGTCAGGGTCGGTGCCGCGGTTCGCGGCCGCCGCCTCTTCCACCCCGTCGGCGTGCTCGCCGAGGGCACGCTGGAGCGGACGGCGCTGGACAGCGATGGACTGCCGATGAGGTCCTGCGACGTCATCGCGCGGGTCTCGAAAGGAATCGGCGTTCCCGGCGGTCGGCCCGACATCGCGGGGTTGGCGTTTCGCATCCCGCCGCCGCAGGATCTGCGGTCGTGCGGTCCCTGGGATGTGCTGCTGGCATCGACGTTCGGGGGTAGTCGCCTTGTCCTAGCGCCGGTCACGTCCTGGTCCGGCGCCACGTTCTCCAGTCTGATGCCGTTGCGGTACCGCGGCCGCGTGTGGTGGTTGCGAGCACGCCTCGCCACCGAGATCAGCACCCAAGACCTCGCCCTTGACACGATCGAGTCCGAAATCAACTCGGGTGGAATCCAATTCGACATCGAGCAAGCGGCCGGCAGGAAGGAATTCCGTCCACTCGCCCGGCTGACGCTGCGCCATGTCGATCCCAGCCAGGACGACATCGCGTTCGATCCCACGCTGCACCGTGACTGCGACGTCCAGCCGCTCCCTCGTTGGCTTGCCGATTTCCGTCGCGCCGCCTATCGACGCAGCCGCGAAGGACGTGGCGCGCAGTAGCGGTCAGGCGGTGGGCTCTCCTTCGGTATCAGCGACGTCCGGCGCGTTCTCCCGCGTCGCCATGCCCCCCTCGCCGCCCTCATCGGTCGGCCCTGGACGTCCACCCTTCTTCGACTCGTCGTCTGCTTCGTCGTC
Organism: uncultured Actinomycetota bacterium; assembly: GCA_963737385.1. Classification (GTDB taxonomy): domain Bacteria; phylum Actinomycetota; class Actinomycetes; order Mycobacteriales; family Mycobacteriaceae; genus Mycobacterium. The sequence continues at coordinate 373,496 of CAVTSZ010000057.1, read as the reverse complement.
GTAGATTCCCTTGCCTTTGGGCATGATTCGCCTTTCAGTTCGATTCGCTTCTGAGTTTCTCCAGCAGTGACCCGGCCGCTTCCTTGAGGAACAGATCTTGGCTGTCGCCCCCGATCTGAACGAGGGCGATGTCGGTGAATCCGGCCTCCCAGTACTTGCGCACCGCATCGACGATCGCGTCGAGATCCGGGCCGCACGGGATGGATTCGGCGACGTCCTCGGGACGCACGAACTGTGTGGCTCCGTCGAAGCCGGCGGTCGTCGGCAGATCGGAGTTGACCGCCCAACCGCCGCCGAACCAACGGAATTGGTCGTGGGCTCGCGCAACGGCGACATCGCGGTCGGGATCCCAGCAGATCGGGATCTGACCGACGACCCGCACTTCACCGGGCAGCCCGGTGGCACGCCTGGCGTCATGCCACGCGTCGACGAGATCCTTGCTCGGCTCGACGGCGATCAAATGGTCGGACAGCGGCGCGAACATCTCCACCGAGCGCTCGCCGGAGACCGCCGTAGCGATGGCGACGGGCGTCTCCGGAATGTCCCAGAGTCTGGCGGAGTCCACTTCAAAATGCTCGCCCTTCCAGTCGACGAGCTCGCCGGTGAACAACTCGCGGATGATCTGGATGGCCTCGCGCAGCATCTCTTGACGCCGGGTCACCGTGGGCCAGCTCTTGCCGACGACGTGTTCGTTGAGATTCTCGCCGCTTCCCAGCCCGAGGGTGAACCGGCCGTCGGCAAGGATCTGCGTGGTGGCGGCCTTCTGTGCGACGACGGCCGGGTGGTAGCGCATCGTCGGGCAGGTGACATAGGTGAACAACTCGACGTGCTCGGTCGCGTGGGCGACGGCACCGAGCACCGACCACGCATAGGGCGCGTGTCCCTGTGACGACAGCCACGGGAAGTAGTGATCGGATGAGACCTCGAAGTCGAAGCCCGTGCGTTCGGCCGAAACGGCATAACGGACAAGGTCTTTAGGTCCGCTCTGTTCTGTCATCAGGGTGTAGCCGAAACGCGTCATGGCACCCGTGTACCCGGGTGCCCGACGCCGAAACGGCTACAGCCTGGCCTTGACCGCGGCCGAGAGTCGGGAGCCGTCGGCCTTGCCCGCGGCGATCGCGGTCGCGGCTTTCATCACCTGGCCCATCTGCTTCATTCCAGGCCGCTCGCCGATCTCCTCGGCGATCTGCGCGATCGCGGTGTCGACGACGTCGGCCAGTTCGGCCTCGCTGAGCGGCGCGGGCAGGTACTCGTCGATGACGCGCGCCTCGGCGTGCTCGGTGGCAGCCAGCTCACCACGCCCGTTCTGGGTGTAGATCTCGGCCGACTCCGAGCGCTTCTTGGCTTCCTTGGACAGCACCTTGAGCACGTCGGCGTCGGAGAGCTCTCGCGGCCCCTTGCCCGCCACTTCCTCGGTCTGGATCGCGGCGAGCAGCATCCGCAGTGTCGCGGTCCGCAGTTTGTCCTGCGACTTCATCGCCGCGGTGAGGTCCGCGCGCAGCCGGTCCTTGAGTTCCGCCATGACGCAAACCTACGCTGTGCCGCCTCCTGTGGGCCCCGCTACGAACCGCGCGTCGACCGTTGCCGACACCTCGATGTGCTCGGGCACGAGTTCGGCGACCGGAGCCGCACCTGCCGGCCGCCACCCGCATGTGCACGGCCTGGGGCCCACTCTCGGGACGTGTGTTGAGCATTCCGGCGTCCGCGATGGCGACCGGCTCGATCGTGCCCAGGCCGAGCGCGTCGGCGTACTGCTGCGCGCGGGTGACCGCATCGCGTACCGCCCGGGTGCGAACATCTGCGAGCAGCGTCTCCCGCTGCTTCGCGGTCAGCGCCCACTCGACGTGCGACACCCGGAATCCCTCGATCCCGGCGAGGTGTTGACCGACCCAGCGCGATAATGCGGTGAAGTCCCGGAACTTCACCGCGACTCCGACGCTGGCGTGGTGCACAAGCGGAAGCTGCTTGCCTTTGTCGTTCCAGGGCCGGTTCGACCAAGTGCGTAGTTGATCGGCCGACCACCAGGTGACGGTGCCCTCGTCCTTGAGCGGCACGATCGACGACTTCAAGGTCTCCAGATCGCGCGCGACCCTGTCGTAGACGGGCTCCATCTCCGCGCCCTCGTACGCGAGGGTCGCGTTGACGGTCCCGCGCTCGGGCGGCTGGAAGGCGGAGAAGGAGCCACGCACTGTGATCTCGGTCGACATATTGCCACCGTAGCGGCGGTCGCAGGCCTGACGCGGCCGCCGGAGACGTTTGTCAATTCGCACGGTGATCGACAGGATGGTGGCCATGAGCACCGAGTCCGGCGGATCCGGTATGCCCGGGCAGCCGCCGCCGGGCTATCCACCGCCGGGCTATCCGCCCCCGGGTTATCAACCGCCCGGATATCCGCCGCCCGCCTACGGCTCACCGTCGGGCTGGGTGCCCCCGCCCGGATACGGCGCGCCACCGGGCTACGGCCCGCCTCCCGGTTACGGTCCGCCTCCCGGTTACGGCCCACCTCCCGGTTACGGCCCACCTCCCGGCTATGGGCCGCCCGGATACCCGCCACCGGGATATGGATATGGTGCTGCGCCCTACGGCGCCCCGCCGCTACTCCCTGCGCTCAAGCCGGGCGTCATACCGCTGCGGCCGCTCAGCCTGTCCGACATCTTCAACGGCGGGGTGGCCTACATCCGCGCAAACCCGAAGGCCACGCTGGGCCTGACGACGATCGTCGTCGTCGCGACCCAGTTGCTGGCGCTCGTGCTCTCCGTCGGACCGCTCGCCGTCACCGGCCAGCTCGCGCCGACGCTGGGCGGCGCAGAAGTGTCGACAGGCGTGCTGCTCGGGTCGTCGTTGTCCAGCTTCGCCGGCGCCGCGGCGACCTGGGTGGCCTCGATCCTGTTGAGCGGGTTGCTCACCGTCGTCGTCGGCAGGGCGGTGTTCGGCGCAGGCATCACCATCGGTGAGGCGTGGCGACGGCTCAAAGGACGATTCTGGGCACTGCTGGGCTTCACCCTTCTCGAAGGTGTGGGCGCGGTGCTGCTGATCGCCGCCGTTTTCGGCCTCATCTTCTGGATCGGGATCGCGGCCAATACCACCGCGGCGATCGTCATCGGCTTCCCGTTGGGACTCGGGCTGGCTGCCGTGCTGATCTATTTCTGGACGAAGCTGACCTTCGCGCCGCCACTCATCGTGCTGGAACGCCTCGACGTGTTCGCCGCCATCGAGCGGTCGTTCCGGTTGGTCAAGCAGGACTTCTGGCGGGTGTTCGGTATCCGGCTGCTGGCCGCGATCGTGGTTCAGCTCATCGCGGGCGCGGTGGCGATTCCGTTCAGCCTGGGCGGCCAGATCCTTCTGATGGCCGCCTCGTCCACAGCGATGACGATGCTGGCCTTCGTCTTGTTGACCGTAGGCGGTGCGATCGCGCAGATCATCACGGCCCCGTTCGGCGCGGGCGTTGTCGTGCTGCTTTACACCGACCGCCGGATCCGCGCCGAAGCGTTCGATCTGGTGTTGCAGACCGGCGCCGCGCACGGCCCCGGAACCCCGTCCGATTCCACCGATCATCTGTGGCTGACCCGCCAAGCCTGACGTGCCGACAATAGACATCGACAGCGATGCCGCTTACGAAGCCGCGCAACGCGAACTGCAGAAACCCATCTACCCCAAGCCTTCCCTGACCGAACGTCTCATCGAGTGGATCAACGAGTTGATCTACCGGCTGGCAGGCGCCGGGGCATCGCTGCCCGGCGGCTGGTTCACCCTCACCATTCTGGTGATCCTGCTCCTGGTCGCCATCGTCATCGCGATCCGGATCGCCCGACGCACCATTCGGACCAACCGTGGCAGCGGCTACGCCTTGTTCGGCGAGAACGAACTCAGCGCTGCGGAGCACCGCGCGACCGCTGAACAATATGCGGCGACGGGTAATTGGGCTGCGGCCATCCGTCATCGCCTCCGGGCCGTCGCTCGCCAGCTCGAGGAGACAGCGGTCCTCGATGCCATCCCCGGCCGGACGGCCACCGAGCTCGCGCGGGATGCAGGCAAGACCCTGCCCAACCTCTCCGGCGAATTATTCGAGTCGGCAAGCGCTTTCAACGACGTCACCTATGGCGACCGCCCGGGAACGGAATCCGCCTACCGGATGATCGCCGGGCTCGACGATCACCTGCGGTTCCGCACCCAGGCGCCGACCGATGCGGCCGCAGCCCAGGCACCGACAGACGGCTGGGCGGACGTGCGATGACGAAGCCAATGGAAGCACAACGTGATTCGGCTGTCGGCCCCACCGTGATGCAACGGTGGCGATCCGCGCGGTGGGTGGTGTTGTCTCTCCTCGTCATCGTCGGACTCGCCACTCTGACGATCTCTCTGACGGCACCGCGGCCCGGTGGGCCCATGGATGCGACGTCCACGTCACCCGAGGGTGCACGCGCCCTTGTCACCCTGCTGCGTGACCACGGCGTCGACGTCGTCGTGGCACCAAACGTCGCCGAGGTCGAACGCGCCGCCCGTCCCGGCACCCTCATCGCGGTGTCGCAGACCTTTCAGGTTCTCGACGACGATGTGCTGCAAAGGCTCGCCGACCTTCCCGGCGACCGGCTCCTGGTGGCGCCGACATCTCGGACCCGTGAAGCACTGGCTCCTGATGTCCGCCTTGCCGGTTCGGTTCCGTTCGGCGGCGCCGAGCCGGACTGTGACCTTCGGGAGGCCATGCGTGCCGGGACGGTTCAGTTCGGAGTGAGCGACGCGTACGAGGCGGCCGGAGAGGTCCCGGTCACCAGTTGCTATGACGGGGCGCTGGTCCGCTATTCCGGCGGCGGGCGAGACGTCACCGTCGTCGGCACCGCCGATTTCATGACCAATGGTGGGCTGTTGGGGGACGGCAACGCAGCCCTCGCCATGAACCTTGCGGGCACCAATCCGCGAGTGATCTGGTACGCACCGCAACAGCGCGAGGGCCAATCCGACGCCGGCGTCGCGCCCTCCGATCTCATTCCCCCTGGCGTGCGGTGGATCACCATCCAGTTGTGTCTGGCGATCGCGCTGCTCGCGGTATGGCAGGGCAGACGGCTCGGACCGCTCGTCGCTGAACGGCTGCCTGTCGTGGTGCGCGCGTCGGAGACGGTCGAAGGACGCGGCCGACTGTACCGTTCCCGGCGCGCCCGGGACCGCGCCGCGGATGCATTGCGCACCGCCATCCTTCAGCGGATGCTGCCACGCCTCGGCCTGGCCAACAACGCTGAACCCGCTGCGGTCGTCGCTGCTGTGGGGCAGCGCTGCGGACTGCACCCGCAGTCGTTGACGCACACACTGTTCGGTCCGCCACCGGCAAGCGACGACGATCTGGTCAACCTCGCCCGTGAACTCGACAACATCGAAAGGCAGGTCGCACAGTCGTGACTCAGCCACCGGCACAGAACACAGCTCAAGACGCCGGCACCGCGGCGGTAACCGATTCGGCGCGAAATGCGTTGATGGCGTTACGTACCGAGATCGCCAAGGCCGTCGTCGGCCAGGACGCAGTGGTCAGCGGGCTGGTGATCGCGCTGCTGTGCCGTGGCCACGTCCTGCTCGAGGGTGTGCCGGGCGTCGCCAAGACGCTCCTGGTGCGTACGCTCGCGGCAACGCTGCAGCTCGAGTTCAAGCGGGTGCAGTTCACCCCCGACCTGATGCCCGGCGATGTCACGGGATCGCTCGTATATGACGCCCGCACAGCCGAATTCGAGTTCCGCTCCGGACCGGTGTTCACCAACCTGTTGCTGGCCGACGAGATCAATCGGACACCCCCGAAGACCCAGGCTGCATTGCTGGAGGCCATGGAGGAGCGACAGGTCAGCGTCGACGGTGAACCGCGCCCGCTGCCCGACCCGTTCATCGTCGCCGCAACGCAGAACCCGATCGAATACGAGGGCACCTATCAACTGCCGGAGGCGCAGCTCGACCGGTTCCTGCTCAAGCTCAACGTTCCCCTGCCGCCACGGGACCAGGAGATCACGATCCTGGACCGGCACGCTCGTGGCTTCGACCCTCGGGATCTGTCCGCGGTGCGGCCGGTCGCAGGCCCCGCCGACTTAGCCGCGGGACGCGCGGCCGTGCGCCAGGTACTCGTCGCCGACGAGATTCTCGGATACATCGTCGACATAGCCGGTGCCACAAGGCATTCGCCGTCCCTGCAGCTCGGGGTATCGCCACGCGGCGCGACCGCGCTGCTGGGCACGGCCCGGTCCTGGGCGTGGCTGTCCGGTCGCGACTATGTCACTCCCGACGACGTCAAGGCGATGGCGCGGCCGACGCTGCGACACCGCATCCAACTGCGGCCGGAGGCGGAGCTCGAAGGCGCCAACCCGGACGGAGTCCTCGACGGCATCCTCGCGGCCGTGCCGGTGCCGCGCTAGTGATTCTCACCGGCCGCGCCGGACTGGCAGCACTGATCTGTGTGTTGCCGGTGGCGTTCTCCCCTTGGCCGGCAATCGCATTCGCCGTCCTGTCGGGTGTGCTGGCAGCTGCCGTGTGCCTCGACATGGCCCTTGCCGCCAACACCCGACGCCTGCTCTTCACGCGGTCCGGCGACACCGCGGCGAGATTGGGGCAGCCTGTCGATGCGGTTCTGGTGATCGAACATCCAGGGCCGCGGCGTTTGACGGGTGTGGTCCGCGACGCGTGGGCACCGAGCGCTCGCGCCGAGCCCCGGATGCATACGGTGAACACCGCTGCGGGCCAACGGGTCCGCGTCGTCACCACGCTGCGGCCGGTGCGCCGAGGCGACCAGGAGTCGGCATTGGTGACGGCCCGCTCGATCGGGCCGCTGGGGCTGGCAGGCAGGCAGAGTTCACACCGGGTGCCCTGGCAGATCCGGATCCTGCCGCCGTTTCTGTCGCGCAAACATCTCCCGTCGCGGCTGGCCAAACTGCGTGAGCTGGAAGGGAATACGCCCGTCCTGATCCGCGGTCAGGGTACCGAGTTCGATTCGCTGCGCGAGTACGTCATCGGGGACGACGTCCGATCGATCGACTGGCGCGCCACCGCCCGACGCGCCGATGTCGTGGTGCGGACGTGGCGGCCCGAGCGGGATCGGCGGGTGGTCATCGTGCTGGACACGGGACGCACGTCGGCCGGCCGCGTCGGCGTCGACCCCACCGCCAACGACCCCAGCGGATGGCCGCGGCTGGACTGGTCCATGGATGCCGCGCTACTGCTGGCCGCGCTCGCGTCGCGGGCAGGCGATCACGTCGACTTCCTCGCCCACGACCGGGTCACCCGGGCCGGCCTGTTCAACGCCACGCGTACCGAACTTCTCGCGCAACTGGTCGAGGTGATGGCACCGCTCGAACCGGCCCTGATCGAGTCCGATGCGCGGGCGATGGTCGCCGCGGTGCAGCGCCGCGTTCGCCGCAGAGCGCTGGTCGTGCTGCTCACCGACCTGAACGCCTCCGCGCTCGACGAAGGCCTGATGTCGGTGTTGCCGCAGCTGTCCACCAAACATCAGGTGCTGCTCGCCGCGGTGGCCGATCCACGCGTGGAACGACTGGCGACGGGACGCGCGGACGCCGCCGAGGTCTATGACGCCGCCGCGGCCGAACGCGCCCGCAACGACCGACGCTCGATCGCGTCGCGGCTGCGGCATGCGGGCGTCGACGTGGTCGACGCCCCTCCGGAGGAGTTGGCTCCCGCACTGGCCGACCACTATCTGGCGATGAAGGCCACCGGCAGGCTCTAACGGATCGGCACCACATCCGGCGCGTCGCTGACGTCGCCGGTCTCCCCCGCCGCGGCCGCCTTGCGGCCGAAATGGAATACGTATGACAGGAAAGCGATCTCGGCGACCACGCCGATGGCGATGCGGACGAACGTCGGCAGCGGCGACGGGGTCACGAAGGCCTCGATCAACCCGGCGACCAACAACACGACCACCAGGCCCACTGCGACCGCGACCACACCCCGGCCCCGTTCCGCCAGCACCTGTCCACGCGGCCGGTTGCCTGGCGCCACCACCGACCAGCCGAGCTGCATGCTCACGGCGCCGGCCAGAAGCACCGCGCTCAGTTCGATCAGCCCGTGAGGTGTGAGCAGTCCCAGGAAGAGACCGCCCTTGCCCGCGTCGAACATGAACCCCGCGATCACCCCGAGATTGAGCGCATTCTGGAACAGGATGAACGGGACCGGGATGCCGCCGAGGATGGAGAGCCCGATGCACTGCGCCGCAACCCACGCGTTGTTGACCCACACCTGCAGCCCGAACGATCCGGCGGGGTTCTCGCTGTAGTAGGACGCGAAGTCGTTGTTCACCAATTCGTCGATCTCACTTGGCGTTTTCATCGACGCCTGCAGTTCGTGGTTGCCTGACACCCACATGGCGATCATCGCGGTGACGAAGAAGAAGGCGATCGCCGCTCCCAGCCACCATCGCCACGCGCGGTATGCGATCACGGGGAACGACACCGTCCAGAACCTGGTGAAATCGCGCCACAGCGGCGCGTGCGCACCGGTCACCGCCGACCGGGCCCGTGCCACCAGTCCGGACAGCCGCCCGATGAGGACCGCATCGGTGGACGCGCTGCGCACCATCGACAGGTGGGTCGACACGCGCTGGTAGAGATCGACGAGTTCGTCGACCTCGGCGCCGGTCAGCTGCCGACGCCGCTTGAGCAGCTGTTCGAGCCGGTCCCACGTCGGGCGATGCGCCAGCACGAACGCGTCGACATCCACCTGGAGAATCCTAGTAGCGTAGACGGAATGGTCCACCAGCAAGAACCAGTCGTGACCGGCGACGCGGTGGTCCTAGACGTTCAGATCGCTCAGCTGCCGGTTCGCGCACTGTCGGCGATCATCGACGTCACGGTGGTGTTCATCGCGTACATCATCGGGGTGGTGCTGTGGGCGACCACGCTCACTCAGTTCGATCCGGCGCTGTCGGCTGCGGTGTTGATCATCTTCACCGTCCTGACGATGGTGGGGTACCCGCTGGTGTTCGAGTCCGCCACCCGTGGCCGGTCTTTGGGCAAGATGGCAATGGGGCTGCGGGTCGTGTCCGATGACGGCGGCCCGGAACGCTTTCGCCAGGCGATGTTTCGAGCGTTGGCCGGGTCGATCGAGATCTGGATGTTCGCAGGCGGACCGGCGGTGATCTGTAGCTTGTTGTCACCCAAGGGCAAACGCATCGGCGACATCTTCGCCGGAACTCTCGTGATCAGCGAACGTGCACCGCGCCTGGCACCGCCGCCGCCCATGCCACCGCAGCTCGCATGGTGGGCGTCGAGCCTCCAGCTGTCAGGTCTTCGCTCGGAGCAGGCTGAACTGGCCCGCCAGTTCCTCTCCCGCGCACCGCAATTGGAGTCACAGCTGCGTGACCAGATGGCGTATCGGATCGCCATCGACGTCGTCGCTCAGATATCGCCGCCACCACCTCCTGGCACTCCACCGCAGTACGTGCTGGCTGCGGTGCTGGCCGAACGTCACCGCAGAGAACTCGCCCGACTGCAGCCCGCCGTCCCGCAGCCGTCGCCTCAATGGCCGGCGAATCAGCCACCCGCACTTCAGCATCCGGCACCTCCCCAGCCAGCCTCGCCATCCCCATCGGGTCCCGGCGGATTTGCGCCGCCGTCGTGAACAGAATCGTGTGCGCGGGATGTGCGGGCGCCGGCTCGTCGTCGGCGGCGCGTGTGGAAATGAAACCCCGGGCTCGGGTCCGAAGGTGACACGACGTTCGACGTCGGGCGGCGGCCCTTGAGCACGGGCTGCGCCTGAACCTGATGGAGGCGGAGTGGGCGCGGGTCAACGCCATCGACGCGCGCGCCGGCACTGAAATCCGGGCTCAAAAGCAGATTGAGCCGGGTTCGTCGCTCCTACCTATGAGAGCAGCCCACACGGGGCCGCGACCAAGGGACCACTGACACATCCACTGGCCCGTCGCCTCCGAATCACGGGTATGCAGCGCCGAGTGGCAGCGACGTCTCCGATCTACCGGGTCACGCAATGCCTGCACGACGGTCTCACGGTCGAGGTGCCTGGTGACGCGATCGCGACGACAGTCTCTGCGTGGCTGGCCGAACTCGGCGCCGACAGTCCGCTGGCCGACGATCTCGAAAAAGCCGTACACGCAGGTGATTGGTCGGCGGCACGCGTCATCGGCGAATACCTGTCCGTCGATGTGACGGTGGCCGGCTGACCTCAGACGTTGCATCGCGATAGTTTTCGATATATCGTCAACGTATCGGAAGCGCGAACCGCGTTTCCTCGCAAACGTTAGGAACATTCATGAACACCCCATTCACACCTCCACAAGGCCCCTTTGAGGGGCACGGTATCGGCTTCGGTTTTGGGGCTGATTTCAGCCCTGAAAACCGTCGTGCGCTGCACGAACAGCGTCGTCAATCCCGTCGCGATTTCCGTGAGCACATCCGCGAGCACCGCGGCGACGCAGGTTTCGGCCCCGGCTTCGGCCCCGGTGGCGGCTTCGGTCCTGGCTTCGGCTTCGGACCCGGCTTCGGCCGTGGTGGCAGGCGCGGCGGACCCCGTGGCGGCGGACGCGGCAGGCGCGGTGACGTGCGTGCCGCGATCCTCAAGCTGCTCACCGACCGGCCGATGCACGGCTACGAGATGATCCAGGAGATCAACGAACGCAGTCAGCAGCTGTGGAAGCCCAGCCCCGGCTCGGTCTACCCGACGCTGCAACTGCTCGTCGACGAAGGCCTCCTCGTCGCAACGGAATCCGAGGGCAGCAAGAAGCTCTTCGAGCTGACCGACGACGGCCGCGCCGCCGCCGACAAGATCGAGACGGCTCCGTGGGACGAGATCACCGAAGGCGCCGACCCCGGTGCCGTGAGCCTGCGCACTGCCGTCGGCCAGCTGATGGGCGCCGTTGCGCAGTCCGCGCACGCGGCATCGGCGGAGCAGCAGCAGCGCATCGTCGACATCGTCAACAACGCGCGCCGCGAGATCTATCACATCCTCGGCGAGTCCGACTAATAGCGATTTCGGCGTGGTTGGGCGCGATCAGCGCGACCAACCACGCCGAACTCACAAGTAGCGTGGCGCCATGCACACTTTCTCCCTCGGCTCGTACACCGTCGGACGCGTCGGTTTCGGCGCGATGCAGCTTCCCGGGCCCGGTGTCTTCGGCCCGCCGCGCGACCATGACCAGGCGCTCGCCGTACTCCGGCGCGCAATCGAGTTGGGCATCAACCACATCGACACCGTCGCAGTTCTACGGCCCCAACGTCGCCAACGAACTGATCCGCGAGGCGCTGCATCCCTACCCCGCCGATCTCGCGCTGGTGAGCAAGGTCGGCGCCAATCGCGACGATCAGGGCGCGTGGCTACCGGCGCACAGCAGCCCGACCAGCTTCGGCCAGGGCATCGAGGAGAACCTGAGCACGCTGGGCACCGACCGACTTGCCGCCGTCAACCTCCGCGTACACGTGCGGCGCGGACCCCAACGCACCCGGCGCGAAGTCAACCGCGAGCTGTTCGACCGCCAGCTGGACGACGATGATCAAGGCCCGCGACGAAGGCCTGATCGGCGGAATCGGGCTGAGCAGCATCACCACTCGACCACTTGCAGATCGCGCTCGATCGCACCGAGATCGTCTGCGTCCAGAACGCCTACAACCTGGTTGACCGGACGTCGCAGCCGGTGCTCGACCTCTGCATCGAACGCGGCATCGCGTTCGTTCCGTTCTTCCCGCTCGGCTCGGCATTCACCGCCGACAACCCGGTGCTCGGCCACCCCGCCGTCCAGAGCGAGGCGTCGAAACTCGGCTGCACACCGGCGCAGATCGCACTCGCGTGGACGCTGTCGATCGCGCCGAACGTGCTCCTGATTCCAGGCACCTCGTCGGTGGGACACCTCGAGGAGAACACGGCCGTCGCCGACATCGCGCTCGACGACGACACCAAACAGCAGCTCGACGCCGCCGCCTGATGGCGATTTGTGTGCATTTGAGAGCGCTCACCGCTCCGAAATGCACACAAATCACTCGACGTCGACCCAGTCCAGCGTGCGCTGCACGGCTTTCTGCCATCCTGCATAGCCGGCAGCGCGCTGCTCCTCGGTCCAGGCGGGACTCCAGCGTTTACCTTCCTGCCAGTTGGCCCGCAGATCGTCGGGGTTCTCCCAGAACCCGACGGCCAGGCCTGCCGCGTAGGCAGCGCCCAACGCAGTCGTCTCGGCGACAACGGGTTTGACGACGTCGACGCCGAGCACGTCGGCCTGGATCTGCATGCACAGGTCGTTGGCCGTGATGCCTCCGTCGACCTTCAGCACCTCCATGTGCACTCCCGAGTCGGCCTCCATCGCGTCGACGACGTCGCGGCTCTGGTAGCAGATCGCCTCGAGCGTCGCGCGCGCCAGATGCGCGTTGGTGTTGAACCGCGACAGCCCGACGATCGCGCCGCGAGCATCGGAGCGCCAATACGGCGCGAACAGTCCCGAGAACGCCGGCACGAAGTAGACGCCGCCGTTGTCGTCCACCTGACGCGCGAGTGCCTCGCTCTGCGCCGCACCACTGATGATGCCGAGCTGGTCACGCAGCCACTGCACGGCAGAGCCGGTGACGGCGATCGAACCCTCAAGAGCGTAAACGGGTTTCGCGTCTCCGAATTGGTAGCACACGGTGGTGATCAGCCCGTTCTCTGACCGCACGATCTTCTCGCCGGTGTTGAGCAGCAGGAAATTGCCTGTGCCATAGGTGTTCTTGGCCTCGCCGGCATCGAGGCAGACCTGACCGACCATCGCGGCCTGCTGGTCGCCGAGGATTCCTGTGATCGGCACCTCACCGCCGAGGGGTCCGTCATCGCGGGTGATGCCGAAGGACTCCTGGAACGACGACGGCTTGATCTCGGGCAGCATCTGCCGCGGGATGTCGAAGAACGACAACAGTTCGTCGTCCCAGTCGAGGGTCTCCAGGTTCATCAGCATCGTGCGGCTGGCGTTGGTGACGTCGATCGCGTGCACACCGCCTCGCGTGCCGCCGGTGAGGTTCCACAGCACCCAGCTGTCCGGCGTGCCGAAGATCGCGTCTCCGTTCTCGGCGTCGCTGCGCACCCCGTCGACGTTCTCCAGGATCCACTGCAGCTTGCCGCCGGAGAAGTACGTCGCGGGCGGCAGGCCGGCTTTGCGCCGGATCACGTCGCCGCGTCCGTCCCGGTCCAACGCGGAGGCGATGCGATCGGTGCGGGTGTCCTGCCACACCACCGCGTTGTAGTACGGCCGTCCAGTTTTACGGTTCCAGACCAGCGACGTCTCCCGCTGGTTGGTGATGCCCAGCGCCGCGAGGTCGGTGGCCGACAAGTTGGTCTTGTTCAACGCCGACTGGATGACCGACGCCGTGCGTTCCCAGATCTCGACGGGGTTGTGCTCCACCCAACCCGCCTTGGGCAGGATCTGCTCGTGCTCGAGTTGATGACGCCCGAGCTCGGCGCCGTTGTGGTCGAAGATCATGCATCGGGTACTCGTGGTGCCCTGGTCGATGGCGGCGACGAAGTCTGCCAACTCGTGCTCCCTCCGGACGGCTTTGCAATCGTTCATCATGGTCTATATGGCCGGACCGATCGTCGACATTGACCGCATGCCCCGCGGCGGCCCGGACGCATCCTGCCTGGACCGGCTGCTGGAGACCGACCGGCTGGAATACCTCGACCGCGACGACGTCGACGACGGCATCAAGCGCGGCGTGATCCGCGCGCTGGAGTTGACCGGCGAGGTCTTCGGCAACACCGAGAAGTTCGCGAGGCTCGCCATGGACGAGGTGGCCGACGTCGCGGACCCCAAGATCCTCGAACTCGGCGCCGGCCACGGTGGTTTGTCGCGCAAGCTTCTCGAGTGGCATCCCACGGCCGAACTCACCGTCACCGACGTTGAGGCCGCATCGGTGGCGACGATGGCGGCCGGCGATCTGGGCGAGCACCCGCGGGCGACCGTCCGTGAGATGGACGCCATCGCCATCGATGCGCCGGACCGGCATTTTGACCTCGCAGTTTTTGCGCTGTCGTTTCACCATCTGCCGCCGTCGCTGGCGTCGGCGGCGATCGCCGAAGGCACCCGCGTGGCCGACAAGCTGGTGATCATCGATCTGCCCAGACCACCGGCACCGCTGCACCTCGTCCGGCTCGCGACGATGCTGCCGTTCACCCCTTTCCTCCCCTTCGTGCACGACGGCTTCATCAGCTCGCTGCGCACCTACAGTCCGTCGGCACTGCGCGCGCTGGCCGCACACGCCGATCCGGCGATCGAGGTGCAGTTGCGCGGCGGGTTCATGGATCCTCAGGTCGTGGTGGCCAGGCGCGCATAGGCTCGCAAGAGTGGGCGAAGAGGTAAAGCAGACCGACTACTCGCGCGCGCACCGCCGCGAGTACCGGCGCAAGGTACAGCAGTGCCTCGACGTCTTCGAAACCATGCTCAACCAGTCCAGTTTCGAGTTCGAGCGGCCGTTGACCGGTATGGAGATCGAGTGCAATCTCGTCGACTCCGCGTATCAGCCCGCCATGAGCAATCGGGAAGTCCTGCAGGCGATCGCCGACCCGGCCTATCAGACCGAACTGGGCGCCTACAACATCGAATTCAACGTTCCGCCAAGGCGACTGCCCGGCCGTTCGGCACTCGAGCTCGAGGCCGAGGTGCGGGCCAGCCTCAACGCGGCCGAAGCCAAGGCCAACGGCCACGATGCGCACATCGTGATGGTCGGCATCCTGCCGACATTGATGCCCGAGCACCTTTCAGGCCGGTGGATGAGCGAGTCGACCCGCTATCAGGCGCTCAACGATTCGATCTTCACGGCCCGCGGCGAGGACATCATGATCGACATCGGCGGGCCCGAACGGCTGAGCCTGCAGACCGAGTCGATCGCACCGGAGTCCGCGTGCACCAGCATGCAGCTGCACCTGCAGGTCTCCCCCGCCGACTTCGCGCACAACTGGAACGCCGCACAGGTGCTGGCCGGCCCGCAGCTCGCGGTCGGCGCCAACTCCCCGTATTTCTACGGGCACCAACTGTGGGCCGAGACCCGCATCGAACTCTTCGCCCAGGCCACCGACACCCGGCCCGACGAGCTCAAGACGCAGGGGGTGCGGCCGCGGGTGTGGTTCGGCGAACGGTGGATCACGTCGATCTTCGATCTGTTCGAGGAGAACGTCCGCTACTTCCCGTCATTGCTCCCCGAGTTGTCCGACGAGGACCCCACCCGCGAGCTGGCCGAGGGCCGCACGCCCAAACTCGCCGAGCTGCGCCTGCACAACGGCACCATCTACCGGTGGAACCGCCCGGTGTACGACGTCGTGGAACAGGATGGGGTCGGTCGCCCGCACCTGCGGGTGGAGAACCGGGTGCTGCCCGCCGGTCCGACCGTGGTCGACATGATGGCCAACGCCGCGTTCTACTACGGCGTGCTGCGGACGCTGGCCGAAGACGATCGCCCGGTGTGGACGAAGATGAGTTTCGCTGCGGCACATCATAATTTCGTCGAATCCGCGCAGCACGGGATGAACGCGCGGCTGTACTGGCCCGGGATGGGCGAGGTGACGCCCGACGAGTTGGTGCTGCGGCAGCTGCTGCCGATGGCCGACGAGGGCCTGCGGCGATGGGAGGTGTCCGGCGACGTCCGCGACCGCTACCTCGGCGTCATCGAGGGCCGCGCGAAAACCGGCAACAACGGATCCGCCTGGCAGGTGGCGACGGTGCAGGCACTGCAGGAGCGCGGGCTGACACGTCCGAACGCGCTGGCCGAGATGTTGCGGCTCTACTGTGAACACATGCACAGCAACGAGCCCGTACACACCTGGGGCGGGCCGTGAAGAAGGTGTGGCTCGCGTGCCCTCGCGGACTACAGCGCAACGCTATTGGTGCGCAAGACCGTCTAACGTGTCAGCGAACTGCTCGAGTTCCTCGGCGGTGACGTCGACGTGCGGTGATGCCCGCAGCACCGGCGACGTGAGCTCGAACGGGGCCCGCAGCACTTCGGCGTAGGTGGTGACGATCCCGCGCTCGGCGATCAGTCGCGCCCGCACCTGCTGCGGGTCGGCGCCGTCGACGGGCTCCAACGTCGTGATCGCGGTCGGTTCGTCCAGCGCCTCGACGACGCGCCACCCCTTGACGTCGGCGAGCGCTTCGCGCGTCATCCTGCCGACCTCGGCGAGCCGTTCGCCGACCTGCTTGGGCCCAGCGGCCAGATACTCGCCCAGCGCGACCGAATATCCCACGCGTGCAGCCACATTGGCCTCACCCTGTTCGAGGCGCTGCATCACCGTCAGTGGCAATCCCCACTCCGGTGGAGGCAGCCGCGGTCGCAGGCGTTGCGCGAGGTCCGGCCGAACGGCCAGAAACCCGACGCCGCGGGGTCCCGCCACCCACTTGCGGGAGGAGCTGTAGATGGCGGAAGGTGTTACAGCGCAGTCGAGATGGCCCAGCGCCTGGGCAGCGTCGATCACCAGCGGAAGGTCGAGGCCAGCGCACAGGTCGGCCAACGCTGCCATCGGCTGCGCGACACCACGGTGACTCGCCAGCGCGGTCAGGTGTACCAGCGCAGGCCGGTCGGCGGCCAACGCGCGGGCAGCGGCGTCGACGTCGAGCCTGCCGTCACCGTCGACGGGCAGTGCGCGCACGTCGAAACCGTTGGCGGCCATGATCGCCAGGTTCGGCCCGTACTCTCCGACCAGGCAGGCGACGGTGCGCTCACCCGGCCAACTGGACAGCAGGATGTCGAGCGCATCGTTGGCGCCGGTGGTGTACACGACGTCGCTGCCGCTCAGTCCGGTGAGCGCGCCGATGGCCGCACGGCCCGCGTCGAGCACCGGGGTGGCGGACTCGGCGGCGACGTATCCGCCGACTTCGGCTTCGTGGCGGGCATGCTGGGCCGCGGCGTCGATGACGGCGAAGCTCTGCCGTGAACACGCCGCGCTGTCGAGGTGCAAGCCGGCGACTTTCGGCCTGGCCGACGCGCCACTGCTCGGCGAGACTCATTTGGTCGCCAGCGATAAACCGAAGTCGCCGGCGCTGTCGGTCCACCAATGGGTGCGGCGCAGACCGGAATCGGCCAGTTCCGTAGCCACCCGGTCGGGGCGGAACTTGCACGACACCTCGGTGAGCATCTCCTCACCGTCGGCGAAGTCGATGGTCAGGTCGAGCGACTTCACCTGCACGCGTTGGGCTTCGGTGGCGCGCAGCCACATCTCGATACGCTCCGCGTCGGTGTTCCACTTGGCGACATGCTCGAACGCGTCGAGATTGAAATCGGCGTCCAGCTCGCGGTTGACCACAGCCAATACGTTGCGGTTGAACTCCGCCGTGACACCGGCGCTGTCGTCGTAGGCGCGTACCAGCCGGTCGGCGTCCTTCACCAGGTCGGTGCCCAGCAGCAGGCTGTCGCCGGGTTGCAAGGTCTCCGACAGTGCGGCCAGGAAGCCGGCGCGCGGCCCGGGCGTCAGGTTTCCGATCGTCGAGCCGAGGAAGACGAACAGTCGGCGGCCGACGCGAGGGATCTTGCCGAGGTGTTCCTCGAAATCACCACACACCGCGTCGATCTCGATGCCCGGGTATTCCTTTCCGATGGCCGAACCAGCGGCCCTGAGCACCGAGGCGTCGACGTCGAACGGGACGAACCGGCGCAGGGCTCCGCTGTCGCGCAGTGCGTCGAGAAGCATGCGGGTCTTCTCCGAGGTACCACTCCCGAGCTCGACGAGGGTATCGGCTCCCGCCGCCTCGGCGATCTCGGCCGATCGCTCCCGCAGGATCTGCGCCTCGGTGCGCGTGGGGTAGTACTCGGGAAGGCGGGTGATCTGCTCGAACAGATCGCTGCCGACGGAATCGTAGAACCATTTGGGCGGCAAGGATTTCGGTGACTGTGTCAGTCCGTCGAGCACGTCGCGGCGCAGGGCGTCACCCGCCGAGTCGGCGGACAGGTAGTTCGACAGTGCAAACGTCATCACGATCCTTTCAGCGGGATCAGTCGGATTCGCGAGCCGCAGACATCGACGAGGTGCCGGTCCGGGATCTCTTCCCATGACGGGTCGTCGTCGTACGGTTCGCTGGCCAGAACCACGCCGTCGTCGCGACGCAGCACCGACAGCGTGTCGCCCCAGGTGGTGGCGACCATCCGAGAACCGTTGGCCGCCAGGATGTTCAGGCGAGCGTTGGGGTCCGCGGCGGCCACCTCGACGATGGTGTCGCCGAGTGCGTCCACCCCGCGGTCGAAGATCAGCGCCGCCAGCAGCGCGCTGTCATTGGTCGACTCGGCCAGTCTGGAGACTTCAGCGGACGACGGCAACACGGCCCGGTCGACCAGGCCGTTGTGGGACAGCAGCCACTGCCCGTCGGTGAACGGCGCCGATGCCGACGCTTCGATCGGCATGCCGACGCTCGCCGAACGCACGGCGGCGACGACGCATCCGCTACGCAACGCGGGCGCCACCGATGCGAACGAGGCGTCGCCCCACAGTGGGGCTGCGCTGCGCCAGCGTCGCGGTGTGCCGGCACATCGTCAAAGAAGCCGACACCCCAGCCGTCGGCGTTCATCAACCCGTGCTTCTGCCTGCGCGGCGAATACGACTGCACCAGAAGCCCATAGGCCGGCTCGGCCACCAACGAGGCGACGGAGACGGGCTCGCCGAGCCACCCGAGGTGTCGGCACATCAGTCCACATCCCACGCCAGTCGGACGCCCGAGAATATCTGTCGCCGGATCGGATGGTCCCAGTTGCGGAAGCTGGGCCGCAGGGTGCTCGCCGCCACCGCCCACGACCCACCGCGCAGCACTTTGTAGTCGCCGTCGAAGAACGGCGCTGAGTACTGCTGATAAAGCATCGGCGTGAAACCCGGCCACGGTCGCAGCGGCGAGGTGGTCCACTCCCACACATCGCCGAGCAGCTGTTCTGCGCCGTAGGCCGACGCACCCGCCGGATAGGCACCCACCGGTGCGGGCCGCAGCGCGCTGCCGCCGAGGTTGGCCAGGTGCGTGGTGGGTTCCGACGCACCCCACGGATAGCGGCGCCGCTTTCCCGCGGCGGGGTCCCAGGCGCAGGCCTTCTCCCACTCCTGCTCGGTGGGCAACCGGGCGCCCACCCACGCTGCGTAGGCCTCGGCTTCGAAGAACGTGACGTGTTGAACCGGTTCGTCGGCCGGAATGTCCTCGACATGACCGAAGCGGGTGCGGGTGCCCGCCAAATCTCCGGTATTCCAGAACTGCGGTGCCCGCAGACCCGCCTCCTGCCGGTGTTGCCAACCTCGGTCCGTCCACCAGCGGCGCTCGTCATAACCGCCGTCGTCGACGAACTGCCGCCATTCGCCGTTGGTGACCGGGACACGGCCGATGCGGAAGGCGGGCACGTCGACCACGTGTGCCGCGCGTTCGTTGTCCAGCGAGTGTGGTTCGGTCACCGCGTCCACGCCGAGCACGAATTCACCGGCGGGCACCAGCACCGATGTTCCCGCCACACCTGACCGGCCGGTCGGGAGCGCGGCGCCGCGGGCCAGCAGCGCCGGCCCGGCCCGCAGGTTCAGCGCCTGCAGCATGGTTTCGTCGTGCTGGTTCTCGTGGCTGATCACCAGGCCGAAGTTGAACTCAGCCTGTACTTGTGAGCCGTCGGCAGGCAACGCGTCGAGACTGTCGAGAGCCTTGTTGCGAACCGTTGCGCAGTAGGACCGGGCCTCGCCCGGGGAAAGCAACGGAAGGTCGACCCGACTGGCGCGGGAGTTCAGAAACGCGTCGTAGCACCGCTCGACCTGCGGCTCGAGTAAACCGGGCCGATTCGGGTCGTTGCCACGCAACAGCCACAGCTCTTCCTGCCAGCCGATGTGCGCGAGGTCCCACACCAGCGGACTCATCAACGGGTCGTACTGACGGCCGAGTTCGGCGTCGTCGAAATCGACCAGCCGCAGCGTGCGGTCCCGCGCTGTGGTGAGTTCGCGCGCGAGCGTCTCGCGTCCCGTCACAGCTCCCCTTGCGCCAGTTGCGTGACCGCGGGTGCGATCCCGTACTTCACGACCCGGTCGGAGAAGTCGTCGGCCGGGCACCGTCCCTGTTCGACCGAACGCACCAACTGCTGCATCGATTCCTCGAGTTCGGCCGGCGCCCGTTCGGCCGCGGCGCGCACGCACCGGACGGCGGCGTCCTGCAGCCTGCGGTCACCGAGTCCGATCTGCGCCGCGCGGTCCCACGCGGTGGCGACCGATTCGGTGGCCTCTGCGGCGATGTCGGCGGCGACCGGGTCATCGAGCAGCGTGACGAGCATGAACGCGACCGCAGGCCACACCGCGTCGGGCACGCTGTCGAGGTAACGGATCTCCAGCCACCGGCGCGGCCGAACCGGCGGGAACAGCGTGGTCAGGTGGTAGTCCAGATCGGCCACTGTCGGCCTGCGGCCGCCGAGCATGACCCGACCGTCGGCCCAGTCGGCGAACGGCACCCAGGTGGTCACCGGAGTCGCCGCCATCTCGGGTGACTGCACCAGCATGACGGGCGCCTTCAACGCGTACCGGGCCCAGTCGCTGGCCGGGTCGTCCCCGGCGGCGCCGAGGACAGGGCCGCAGCGCGCCGAGTCCAACTGGCTCCAGACGTGTTGCCGCGCCGAACGCCAGCCCGCGAACTTTCCGCCGAGCAGCGGCGAGTTGGCGGCCACCGCGATCATGGTCGGCCCGAGCGCATGCGCCAGGCGCACGCGGTCGGCCCAGCCGTCCTGCGGCCCGGCGTCGAGGTTGATCTGAATCGATGCGGTCGCGGTCATCATCGCCGCGCCTGCGGCGCCGGTCTGGCTGGCGGTGAAGAACGCCTCCATCGCCTCGTAGCGGTCGCCGGGATTGACACGTTCGGCGGGGCGCAGCGGATCGGCCCCGAGCAGCACCAGCCCCAGACCCGCCTGCGCGAAGGCCGCGCGCAGCACAGCGCGGTCGGCTGCCATCGCGGCGATGGCAGGCATCGGACCATCCATCGGCGGGCCCGACAACTCGACGGCTCCGCCGGGTTCGACGGTCACCGCGCTGCCGCCGGGCAGTGTCGGAACGCCTGCGATGGTTTCCGTCAGTTCACCCCAGCCGGGCCGCCGCATCGGGTCGGCCAGATCGAAGCAGTGCGCCTCGACCTCCAGGCCCACCCGGCCCACCGGACCGTCGCTCAGGCAGTTGTCGCCGACATAGAGGGCGGCACTGTGTGCGCTGGTCAGTTCGGCCGTTGCGGCATCGACAAGGTGCGTTTCGTCCACCTCGGACGTGATGGTGAAGGCCATGTCAGCCATCCCTTCCGGGTAGGGAACGATCGCCGCCGTGTTCCATCTTCCAGAGCGCACCGACAAAGTCGCGTGATTTTTCGTGTGACTTGTCGGTGAGGTGTACCCGAATGCTCCTGCCGTTACTGACCCAATGTGTTTTGCATGGCCCCGGCCAGCACATTCACCGCCGGGCCGCCGTTTCCGGACTGACAGACTTTCGCCTGCAGCAGAACATTCTCGCGCTTGCGGGTCGTGTTGAAGCAGCGGCGATCGGTGCCCGCCTCCTGTTTGACCCAGTCGGCGTCAGTCGCGGTCGCCGGCCCGCCGGTGAAGGTCCACACCTGGGTGGTCAGGTTGTCCAGGTGCATCGCCGTGGTCTGGCCACTGCAGCCGACCGTGCGGTCGACGACGCGGTGGAAGGCCCGATCGGCCGCCTCGTTGGTGGCGAAAACTCCGACCGCCTGCTTGACGAAGTGCGTCTGGTCGGTGGGTGACTCCTGCGTCACCGACCCGTTGAAGGCCGCCAGGTCCGGGTCGGCATAGACGTCGGGCAGTCCGACGTCAGCCCAGTTGTTGCACAGGGCGCTGTCGACGTAGAACGACTGAAACGGATCGGTGAACGTCGATTCGAAACGCATTGGCGCGCCGACGATGTTGCCCACCGAACCCTTGGGAAGCACGGCGTAATTCACCACGCCCGGATCCGAGGGCCGGGCTGAGGCCTCACCGGCCGGCGCCGCCAACGACAGACCAACCGCAAGACCGACGACGGCAAGGGTTCTCCCCCGGCCGCTGCGCGCCCGGCGGGCCATCATGGGCTACACCTTCGCCGACAGCTTGACGTCGATGTTGCCGCGGGTGGCCTTGGAATACGGGCACACCTGGTGGGCCTTCTCCATCAGCTCCTCCGCCGCGGCCTGCTCGAGGCCGGGGATGTAGCCGATCAGATGGGCGTTGATCCCGAAGCCGCCGGCGGGGTCCTTGCCGAATGCGACCTGGGCGGTGACTCCGGTCGCGTCATCGAGGTCGATCTTCTCGTTGCGGGCCACCAGGCGCAGGGCACCCAGGAAACACGCGGAGTATCCGGCCGAGAACAGCTGCTCGGGGTTGGTGCCCTCGCCGCTACCTCCGGCTTCCTTCGGCGGACGGGTGTCGAGATCGATCCTGCTGTCCGAGGACTTCACGTGGCCGTCGCGGCCGCCTCCGGTTGCGGTTGACTCTTCGGTGAATACGACTTCGATGCTCATGGGTTTGATCATGCCAGCCCGCGCGCGGACGGCAAGACGCCCCATGGCTACCCGCCGTCGCCGTTGGCCTTGCCCCGCACGCCCTCTTCGACCTTCTTGCCCAGATCGGGGTCGACGTTGGTCCAGTACTCGAACACGCGCGACAGTACGGGCTCCTTCACGCCGTCGGATACGTGACCGATGATGTTGTCGGCCAGTCGATCCCGAGCTTCATCATCGAGCACTTCGCGGACGAGGGTACCGGGTTGGCCCCAGTCGTCGTCCTCCGGCCGGAGCGTGTACGCGGTGCGGACCATGTCGCCGTCGGACGCCCAGTGCGCCTCGGCCACCCGCTTCGGGTCATCGGCCACCGGGCCGCCCATGGAGTTCGGCGCATAGACCGGATCGGTGGAATTGCGGATGCGCATCGCCCCGTCCTTGGAGTACGCGTTGACCTCGACCTTCGGCTCGTTGACCGGAATCTGCTTGTAGTTCACCCCGAGCCTGGCACGGTGCGCGTCGGCGTAGGAGAACCCGCGGGCCAGCAGCATCTTGTCCGGGCTCAGGCCGGTGCCGGGCACGATGTTGTTCGGCTCGAACGCCGCCTGCTCGATCTGCGCGTGGTAGTCCACGACGTTGCGGTTCAGCGTCATCGTGCCGACGTCGATCAGCGGGTAGTCGCCGTGCGGCCAGACCTTGGTCAGGTCGAAGGGGTTGAACCGATACGTCTTGGCGTCCTCGAACGGCATGATCTGCATCTTGAGCGTCCAGGTCGGATGGTTGCCTGCCTCGATCGCGTCGAACAGATCACGCTGGTGGTAGTCGCCGTCCTCGCCGGCGATCCGATCCGCGTCCTCCTGGGTCAGGAAGTCGATGCCCTGGTCGGTCTTGAAGTGGTACTTCACCCAGAACAGCTCACCGCTTGCATTGATCCAGCTGTAGGTGTGGCTGGAGTAGCCGTTCATGTGACGCCACGTCTTCGGGATACCGCGGTCCCCCATCAGATAGGTGACTTGATGCGCCGACTCCGGCACCAATGTCCAGAAGTCCCATTGCATGTTGTGGTCGCGAAGGTTGTTGGCCGCCATGCGCTTCTGGCTGCGGATGAAATTCTGGAACTTCATCGGGTCACGCACGAAGAACACCGGCGTGTTGTTGCCGACCATGTCGAAGTTGCCGTCACTCGTATAGAACTTCAGCGCGAACCCGCGGGGGTCACGCCAGGTGTCGGGGCTGCCACGCTCGCCTGCCACGGTGGAGAACCGGGCCACCATCTCGGTCTTGGCGCCGGGCTGGAAGACCGCGGCCTTGGTGTACTGGCTGACGTCGTTGGTCACCTCGAAATGACCGAACGCGCCGCCGCCCTTGGCGTGGGGCTGTCGCTCCGGAATGCGCTCCCGGTTGAAGTTGGCCATCTGCTCGATCAGGTAGTGGTCCTGCAGCAGGATCGGGCCGTCGGGGCCGACGGTGAGTGAATGTTCGACGCTGGGGATCGGGTTGCCTGCGTCGTTGGTCGTGTACTTGTCGGTCATCAGGTGTCATCTCCTCGACGAGGGTGTGGGCCATTGGGCTGGGCCTCACCGAGTGGAATCCCCCAAAATGGATCGATTCAAAACGTGCCACGGCAGCACGGAATCCACGTTTTGCAGGTCGACTCTCGCGCTTCTCCTGCAAAACGTGGATTCCGAGAGCGCTAGGGGCGTGACGGCGTCGTCGTCGAGGCCGGGTGACTGCGTCGGGCCCGGCGACTGAGGCGGCTGCGGCACCTCGGCGAAGGGACCGCCCGGGCCGAACGGTCCCCCGCGCTCGAACTCCCCGCGTGGTCCCATCTGACCCATCGGCGGTCCGCGATGGAAGACCGCGGCGTCACGATCACCCCTGTGTCCGCCGTGGCCGCGGTGGCCGCCGTTGTGCGCACCGAGGATGAAGCCGGAGAAGAAGATCACGGCAACGATGAAGACCACGCCTGCAACGATCCCGACCCATGCCGCCGCGGCGGTGATTCTGGAGCGGCGGGGCGGTTCGGCCTGGTAAACCGGCTCGATCGGGGGCTGCGACGGCGGCGGTGTCGTGGCGACGGGGCCGGTCGCGGGTTCGGGCGAGGACGTCGTTGTTTCACTCATGGGCACGATTCTGCAGGCCGTAGTGATGTGCCCGTCATGTGTCACCTATGAATCAGCTGTGCATCCAGACGTCCGGTGCCGCGGCCGCGCCTAAGGGGTGGGGTCGGGAAGATTAGGGAAACACCTGATTCCTTCCGGGCGGGGAAGCACTAATTTACTTACAGGTGATTGACACCGATCATCAGTGGCTCAGTCCGCCACACCGGCCCTCGGGGGAAGGGCCTCTGACCCTTGGGGGAGGGGTGGGGTGGCGGACTGAGCCCTTTTTTGTCTCGGCGTACGCCGGGAAACAGGTAGTCAACTACGTGCGTCCGCGAGGCGTTGGCGTACTTACACTGCCCGCATGAATGCAATCGAGGTCGTGATCGTGGTCGCCGGCACCCTCATGGTTGCCGCGGCAATGATCGCCGTGATGGTCCGGATCAACCAGAGCGAACGGCGATTGATGGACCGTCGGCACGAAGAGTGGATCGCCGGGGGCAGTGTGCCGGAGGAGAAGCCCAATTTCTTTTCAGGCAACCTCGGCGGCTGACACGAGATTCGACGCGTGACTAGGGCTTGAACGGGTTGACCGCGAACTGGATGACCCGGTACGGCGTCCCTCCGCGCGGCGTGGTGTTCCATTGGCTGACGAAGACGCGCAGTTCGTCGAGCGTGGAACCCGGCGAGATGTACCCGCCGTAGGGCTGCGCCAGCCTGTTGTTATCCGGCGGCCCAAGGTGTTCCACCGGATCGGGCCACTGCGTGGCGACGACGACCGTCGTCACCGGCGCCGTACCCAGGCCGGTCGGTTCGTTGGCCACCCGCACCTCCATGTTGCCGGTGCTGACGTTGAAGTACGACAGCACCGTGTCGCCGTCGATCTGGCGGATGCTCATCTCGCCGACCCAGTCCGGCCACAGCGGCGTCGGCGGATGTCCCCAGCCCAGCTCCCGTGACCAGCCCTGCCAGCTGCTGCGGTCGGTGAACGTCTTGGGCTGTGCGCGGTAGAGAACCAGCGGTCCAGTGCGGTCGAAGTTGTTGGCGACGACGTACACCCAGCCGCTCTCGGAGTCCGGCCGGGGAATCGGGTCGTAGTACCCGCTGATCTGCGACTGCCGGGAGCCCTCGTACGTCGCCTCCCGCACCGAATCCGGCAGCGTCGGCCAATTGCCCCGCGCCGGGTCGGCTTTCACCAATCGCGACGTCTGCGGCTCGAGATTGCGCACCGTGGTGACCATCATGTAGTTCTCGCGGTTGATCTGCACCACCCCGGCAGGCAGTTGCGAGGTGCCCGGCTCCGTCGGGTCGGCCAGCAGCGGCCTGTCGATCCCCGTCACCCCGTCGTAGCGCACACCGTTCGGGTCATCGATCGAGTCGGTTTCGACGTGCAATGCGACCGGTGAGTACCAGCCGCCGAAGCCGACGGCCTGGCCGGCGAAGCTGTCGCCGCAGACCTGCAGGATGCCGCTGGAAAACTCCATGAACTCGCAGAGGTCGGTGGCGCCGATACCGTAATCCCTTGTCGGCGTGCCTGTTCCGGCCGTCGGCCCGATACGCATCACCTGGCCCGGCGCGAGCGGCTGCAGAACCGGGTCGGGCATCGGAGCCGGCGGATCGGCATGCGCCGACGAGGCGACCAGTATCCACGCTGCAATCATCGCCGAAACTGCATTCCAGCAGAGAAAGTGCGAGTAGAGACCTGCTGGAATACAGTTTCGGCGCAAAGCAGGCAGCGGGGTCAGAGCTCGGCGGCCAGTAACTCGGCAATCTGAATTGTGTTCAGCGCCGCGCCTTTTCGTAGATTGTCACCCGACAGGAACAATGCCAGCCCGCGACCCTCCGGCACACCGGGGTCCTGGCGGATGCGGCCGACCAGCGTCTCGTCGATACCCGCGGCGGCAAGCGGCGTCGGCACGTCCACCACCTTCACACCCGGTGCCGCCCCCAGCAGCTCGGTGGCCCGCTGGACCGACAGCGGCCTGGAGAACTCGGCGTTGATCGACAGCGAGTGCCCGGTGTACACCGGCACCCGCACACACGTGCCGCTCACCAAAAGGTCTGGAATGCCGAGGATCTTGCGGCTCTCGTTGCGCAGCTTCTGGTCTTCGTCGGTCTCACCGGAGCCGTCGTCGACGTAGGAACCCGCCAGCGGCACCACGTTGAAGGCGATCGGCGCGACGTACTTCGCCGGCGCGGGGAAGTCGAGCGCCGAACCGTCGGCCACCAACTCCTTGCTGTTCGCGACGACGGCGCTGGCCTGCGCGTGCAATTCGTCCACGCCCGCGATTCCGCTCCCCGACACCGCCTGATAGGTCGAAGCGATCAGGCGCACCAGACCGGCCTCGTCGTGCAGCACCTTGAGCACCGGCATCGCGGCCATCGTCGTGCAGTTCGGGTTGGCGATGATGCCCCGCTTGAGGGACCGAGCGCGGTGTCGGACATCTCTGTCGAAGTTGACCTCGCTGACCACCAGCGGCACATCGGGGTCCTTGCGCCATGCCGACGAGTTGTCGATCACGACGGCGCCCGCCTCGGCGAACCGCGGCGCCTGCACACGCGACATCGTCGCGCCCGCGGAGAACAGCGCGATGTCCAGGCCGGCGGGATCCGCAACCGCCGCGTCCTCGACCTCGATCTCCTGGCCGCGGAACGGCAGCTTCTTACCCTGCGAGCGCGCTGAGGCGAAGAACCGCACGCTGGTCGCCGGGAAGTCGCGCTCCTCCAGCAGCGTGCGCATCACCTGCCCGACCTGCCCGGTCGCGCCGACTACACCTATGTTGACCATCTATCGTCCCGTTCCCGCGTAGACAACTGCTTCCTCTTCGCCGCCGAGACCGAACGCCTCGTGCAGGGCGACGACCGCCTTGTCCAGCTCAGTGTCCTTGACCAGCACCGAGATTCGTATCTCGGAGGTGGAGATCAGGTCGATGTTCACCCCGACCTCGGCGAGCGCCTCGCAGAACTTCGCGGTCACACCGGGGTGGCTGCGCATGCCTGCGCCGACGAGCGACACCTTGCCGATGTGGTCGTCGTAGAGCACCTTGGAGAATCCGATCTCGTTCTGCAGCGCCGTGAGCTTCTCCACCGCGCCGGGCCCACTCTCCCGCGAGCACGTGAACGTGATGTCGGTCTTCCCGTCCTCGATCTTGGAGATGTTCTGCAGCACCATGTCGATGTTCACGTCGGCGTCGGCGACAGCGCGGAACACCTTCGCCGCGTAGCCCGGAACGTCGGGCAGACCGACGACGGTGACCTTCGCCTCGCTGCGGTCGTGCGCGACTCCGGTCAGGATGGCGTCTTCCATGGGGATGTCCTCCATCGATCCTTTGACGAGAGTGCCAGGCTTGTCGGTGTACGACGAGCGCACGTGAATCGGAACGTCGTAGCGGCGGGCGTATTCCACGCAGCGCAGCATCAGCACCTTGGCGCCGCACGCGGCCATCTCGAGCATCTCCTCGAAGCTCACGGTGTCGAGACGCTTGGCGTTGGGCACGATGCGCGGGTCGGCGGTGAAGATGCCGTCGACGTCGGTGTAGATCTCGCACACGTCGGCGTTCAGCGCCGCGGCCAGTGCGACTGCGGTGGTGTCGGACCCGCCGCGGCCGAGCGTGGTGACGTCCTTGCTGTCCTGGCTGACGCCCTGGAACCCGGCGACGAGCACGATCAGGCCCTGCTCGAGGGCGTCCTGGAGCCGGCCCGGGGTGACGTCGATGATCTTGGCGTTGCCGTGGGTGCCGGTGGTGATCACGCCCGCCTGCGACCCGGTGAACGACCGGGCCTGCGCCCCCAGCGAGTCGATGGCCATCGCGACCAGCGCGTTCGAGATCCGCTCACCCGCGGTCAGCAGCATGTCCATTTCCCGCGCCGGCGGCGCCGGGCACACCTGACGGGCGAGGTCGAGCAGGTCATCAGTGGTGTCGCCCATGGCGGAGACCACCACGACGACGTCGTTGCCCGCCTTCTTGGTCTCGACGATGCGCTCGGCGACGCGGCGGATCCGCTCGGCGTCGGAGACCGAGGATCCGCCGTACTTCTGTACGACGAGCGCCACTGAGCAAGCCTTTCAAGTGCTGGGAAAGATCCCACCAAGGATAAGGGTTTGGCGCATCCCATTTACCCCGCCGGTCGCCGCATTGACGGACCCCTGACATCCGGCGCTAACCCTGGCAGGCATCCGCCAGCTGATCGAGTCCCTCCGTGATGCGCTGATTCAGAATCGACATCTCGAACACCACCGGCGGCGCGGGGGCGCCCGGAGCGTGGTTCTGCGACTCGTCACGCATCCGCGGCAGCTTGGTGACGAACTGGCTGGCCGCGTCGGCCACCTGCACGGCCGTGTTGGCCAGGTTGGGTTCCGTCACCTGCTCGGCGCGCTGCGCCAGCCCGTCGGCCCACTGTTGATAGGCGACGTCCTCGGCCACCGTCGGCACCGCAGGGTCGGTGTCGCTTGCCTTCGAGGCGATCAGCTCGGACTGCGAGGCGTTGAACTCCAGCAGGGCCAGCACGGGCTTGCACTCCTCGGACGGCCTGTTGAAAACGGTGTTGGACAGCACGAGCGCGACGACGCACACGACCACGACGGCGATGGCAACCCACCACCGCCGATCAAGTCTCATCGCACGAACTCTAACGAGCGCCCGACTCTTAACATGCAGGCAACATCGCGAGTCAATTCACGTAACAGAAACATCGGTTACTGGCAGTGAACGGCCCTGTGGCGGGCCGCATCACTTCAGGAGATGTATATGGACGTAGTGGACACAGGCACCACGGCATTCATGCTGTGTTGCATCATCGGCTTGACGCTGATGATTCCAGGGCTTGCGCTGTTCTACGGCGGCATGGTGTCGGTCAAGAGCTCGACCAACATGATGATGATGACCTTCGGCGCGGTCGCGATCGTGGGTGTCCTCTGGGTGCTCTTCGGTTTCTCGATGGTCTTCGGCACGTCGTACGGCGGATTCGTCGGCAGCGTCACCGAGTTCGCCGGGATGAAGGACCTGCTGGAATCGCAGACGACCATCTCCGGCCTGCCGGTCAGTTTGTTCGCACTGTTCCAGGCCCTGTTCGCGGCCATCACCGTGGCACTGATCTCCGGTGCGGTGGCAGATCGGATGAAGTTCGGCGCGTGGATGCTGTTCGCGTCCATCTGGGCGGTGCTGGTGTACTTCCCGGTCGCCCACTGGGTGTTCGCGTTCGACGGCGTCGCGACCGAGAACTCCGTCGGCGGCTGGATCGCCAACCAGCTGAAGGCGATTGACTTCGCCGGTGGTACCGCGGTCCACATCAACGCGGGCGCCGCGGCGCTGGCCGTCGCGATCGTGCTCGGGAAGTCCGCGATGTTCGGGCAGCTGCGCAAGCCGCACAACGTGCCGCTCACGCTGCTCGGCGCCGGGCTGCTGTGGGCCGGTTGGTACGCCTTCAACGGTGGCTCGGCGCTGGCGGCGGGCAACTCGGCGGCCATCGTGATGGTGACCACATTCGTCGCGACCTGTGCGGCCACCCTGGCCTGGATCGCGGTCGAGAAGTTCAAGGACGGCCATGTGACCGGTGTGGGCGCCGCCTCCGGCGCGATCACCGGCCTGGTGGCGATCACCCCCGCGTGTGGGGCCGTGACGCCGGTCGGCGCGATCATCCTCGGCGCGATCGCCGGTGCCATCTGCGTCTACGCGGTCGGCCTGAAGTCGAAGTTCGGCTACGACGATTCGCTCGACGTCGTCGGCGTTCACCTCGTCGGCGGTGTGATCGGCACGTTGCTCATCGGCCTGCTGGCCAGCGAGTCCATGCCCAATGCGACCAACGGCCTGTTCTACGGCGGCGGCTTCGACCAGCTGTGGAAGCAGGCAGTGGCCGCGGGTTCGGTGATGGTCTACTCGTTCGTCGTTGCGTTCGCGATCGCCTTCGCCATCAAGAAGACGATGGGCATCCGTATCTCGCCCGACGAAGAAGAAGCGGGCATCGACACGAAGTTCCACCGCGAGTCCTCGTACGACATGCAGTACGCCTGATCTCCGACGCCGGCCGGCGCGGAGCCACGTGCCCGCGCCGGCCGGCCCGTCGGTATCGTGTTTCCTGACAAGAGACAAGGTTTCCACACAATGTCCAACGATCTCGCGTCTCTGGCCGATCAGTCAGGGACGAAGTTCATCCTCGCGTTGTTCGTCGACCTGCGAGGCAAGCCGTGCGCCAAGCTGGTGCCGGTCGAGGCCGTCAGCCTCCTGGCCACCGAGGGCGTCGGATTCGCCGGGTACGCGGTCGGCGCCATCGGCCAGGAGCCCAAAGACCCGGACCTGATGGCCATCCCGGACCCCGCCTCGTTCACCCCGATCCCGTTCCTCAAGGACGGCCTGGCCATCGTGCATTGCGACCCGCACGTCAACGGTGAACCGTGGCCCTACGCGCCCCGGGTCATCCTCAAGGCCCTCATTCAGCGGGCGGCCGACGCCGGCTTCGAGCCGTGGGTCGGCGCCGAGGTCGAGTACTTCCTGTTGCGTCGCAACACCGACGGCACCCTGTCCACCGCGGACGCCGCCGACACCGCCGCGCAGCCCTGCTACGACGCGCGTGGCGTCACCCGGATGTACGACCACCTCACCGCGATCTCGACCGCGATGAATCAGCTCGGCTGGTCCAACTACGCGAACGACCACGAGGACGGCAACGGGCAGTTCGAGCAGAACTTCCAGTTCGCCGAGGCATTGACCACCGCCGACCGCGTCGTCACTCTGCGCTACCTGCTGTCGATGATCGCCGCCGAGCGGGGCATGGTCGCCACCTTCATGCCCAAACCGTTCGCCGACCGGACGGGAAGCGGCCTGCACCTGCACCTGTCGCTGACCACGGGCGGCGCACCGGTGTTCCCGGCTGACACCGATGCGCGGGGACTCGGGCTGTCCGAGACCGCCTACGCGTTCATCGGCGGCATCCTCGAGCACGCCTGCGCGCTGCAGGCCGTTGTCGCGCCAACGGTCAACTCCTACAAGCGAACCCGTGCGAGGTCCACCGCGTCGGGCGCATCGTGGTCACCGAACACGCCGAGCTACGGCGGTAACGACCGCACCCACTACATCCGGGTGCCCGACGACCAGCGGGTGGAGTTGCGTGGCGGTGACGGGTCGGCGAACCCGTACCTGGCGATCGCGGCGGCGCTGGGGGCCGGCATCGACGGCATCAAGCGCAGCGCCGACCCCGGTGACGTTGGCTCCCAGGGCCGTTCGTCGCTGCCGCCGACTCTGTTGCACGCCGTCGACGAACTCGAGGCCGACCCCGTGATCACCGGGGTGCTCGACGCCGCGGGTGACGGTGTGGCGTCCTACTTCGCGAGCATCAAGCGCGAGGAGTTCTTCGCCTACCACAGCGCGGTGACGCCGTGGGAGATCGACCACTACCTGACCGCCTTCTAGACGAAAGGATCTTCCGATGTGCGGCATTGTGGGTCTGCACTTGCGGAACCCGGAGTTGTTTCCGCAACTCGGACAACTGGTGACCGGCATGTTGTGCGAGATGGGCGATCGCGGCAGCGACTCGACCGGCGTCGCTGTCTACGGCGACCCGACCTGGTCTCCCCCGGGACACGGATGCGTCTCGCTGCTCGAGGTCGACGCGAGTCCTGACGAGGTGGCGGCCGAATTGGGTGTGTCGGTGACGGAGTTGGACGCGACGTATCTCCTTACCGCACAAGCCTCGTCGGAGGACATCCTGGCCGCCGCCAAGTCCGCCTATCCCGACGCACTCGTCGCCGGATTCGGTGCCGATCTCGCGGTGCTCAAGGGAGTCGGCCATCCGCGGGTGCTGACCGAACGCTGGGGCCTCGCCAAGGCGCAGGGCTGGCAGGGCGTCGGGCATACCCGCATGGCGACCGAATCGGCGGTGACGCCCGCCGGCTGCCACCCCTACGCCGTGGGACCCGAGCAGTGCATGGTGCACAACGGATCGTTCGCGAACCACGCCACCATTCGACGTGAATTGCGCGCTGCCGGAGTGCGGTTCGACAGTGAGAACGACACCGAGGTCGGGGCGCGGTTCATCGCAGGCCAACTCGCGGCCGGCCGCGACGTCGAGGCCGCATTAAAAGAGCTCTGTGCCGTGTTTGATGGCTTCTACACCCTGCTGGTGTCCAACCGGGATTCGTTCGCCGTGGTCCGTGACGCCATCGCATGCAAGCCCGCGGTGATCGCCGAGACCGACGACTGGGTCGCCATGGGCAGCGAATACCGCGCCCTGGCAGGACTTCCCGGTGTGGGGCGCGCCAAGATCTGGGAGCCCGAACCGGAGGTGATCTACGCGTGGAGACGGTAGTCGCATTCGACCTGGCCACCAACCAGCTGCGCGAAGTGAACGCCGCGCTGCATGCGCCCGGCCTGTCGGGTGAGTTCGTCATCGCAAACCCCGACGGTGCACACAACGTCGCGGTCGGCCTGAACGCACCGATATGGGTGACCGTCCACGGCCACGTCGGCTATTACGCCGCAGGCATGAATCAGCAGGCCGAGGTCACGATCGAGGGCAACGCGGGCACCGGCGTCGCCGAGAACATGATGAGCGGCATCGTCCGGGTCAAGGGCAGCGCATCCCAGTCCGCGGGTGCGACGGCGCACGGCGGGCTGTTGGTGATCGAAGGCGACGCCGCCGCCCGGTGCGGCATTTCGATGAAGGGCGTCGACATCGTCGTGGGTGGCGACATCGGGCACATGAGTGCCTTCATGGCGCAGGCAGGCAGGCTCGTCGTGCGCGGCGACGCAGGCGAGGCACTCGGGGACTCCATCTACGAGGCACGCATCTATGTCCGCGGCGACGTCGCGTCGCTGGGCGCCGACTGCGTCGCCAAGGAGATGCGGTCCGAGCACCACAAGGAACTCGAATCGCTCTTGACAGCAGCCGGTTTCGATGACGATACCGCCGCCTACACCCGCTACGGTTCGGCCCGGTCGCTCTACCACTTCCACATCGACAACGCCACGGCCTACTGATGAGCTACAGCACTGACGACCGCGCCCGACTGGGCCTACGCGAATCCGCGACGTTCGACAGGTCAACCATCGCGGCCATTCACCGGGCCGCCGAGACCGGTATTTACGACATCCGCGGATGGGGCGCCAAACGTCCTTTGCCCCACTTCGACGACCTGTTGTTCCTGGGCGCATCGATGTCGCGCTACCCACTGGAGGGCTACCGCGAACGGTGCGACACCGACGTCGTGCTCGGCGACCGCCACGCCAAACACCCGCTCCACCTCGACATCCCGGTCACCATCGCGGGCATGTCCTTCGGAGCGCTGTCCGGCCCGGCGAAGGAAGCGCTCGGTCGCGGCGCCAGCGAGGTCGGCACGTCGACCACGACGGGCGACGGGGGCATGACTCCCGAGGAGCGGACCCAGAGCAAATACCTCGTCTACCAATACCTTCCGTCGCGGTACGGCATGAACCCCGACGACCTCCGCAAGGCCGACGCGATCGAGGTCGTCCTCGGCCAGGGCGCCAAGCCCGGCGGCGGAGGGATGCTGCTCGGGCAGAAGATCTCGCCACGCGTCGCCGGAATGCGCACTCTGCCCGAGGGCATCGACCAGCGCTCGGCATGCAGGCATCCCGACTGGACCGGGCCCGACGACCTGACGATCAAGATCAACGAGTTGCGGGAGATCACCGACTGGGAGAAGCCGATCTACGTCAAGGTCGGCGCCACCCGCACCTACTACGACGTGAAACTCGCCGTGCACGCGGGCGCCGACGTCGTCGTCGTCGACGGGATGCAGGGCGGCACCGCCGCCACGCAGGAGGTCTTCATCGAGCACGTCGGGATCCCGACGCTGGCCGCGGTCCCCGAGGCCACCCAGGCGCTGCAGGAACTCGGCGTGCACCGGAAGGTGCAGTTGATCGTTTCGGGCGGCATCCGCAGTGGTGCCGACGTGGCGAAGGCGCTGGCGCTCGGCGCCGACGCGGTCGCGATCGGTACCGCGGCGCTGATTGCGTTGGGCGACAACCATCCCCGCTACGCGGCGGAGTACGAGAGCCTCGGCAGCGCGGCCGGGTTCTTCGACGACTTCCAGGACGGTCGCGATCCGGCGGGGATCAGCACCCAGGATCCCGAGTTGGCCGCCCGGTTCGATCCCGTCGAGGGCGGCAGGAGGCTCGCCAACTACCTGCGGGTGCTGACGATGGAGGCGCAGACGATCGCGCGGGCCTGCGGCAAGGCGCACGTGTGCCATCTCGAACCCGAGGACCTCGTCGCCGTCACGATCGAGGCGGCCGCGATGGCTCGCGTCCCGCTCGCGGGCACCAATTGGATCCCCGGCCGATGAGCGCTCGCGCGAAGAGTAGAGAGCGCCGATGAGTACCGCGGATGTGGTGATCGTCGGCGGCGGCATCGAAGGCGCCGCCGCGGCCTGGGCGCTGTCGCAACGCGGTGTCACGAATGTCGTTGTGGTCGAACGTAACACCGTCGGCTCTGGGATGACGGGCAAATCCAGCGGCATCGTGCGCTGCCACTACGGCGTCAGCTCGCTGGCCGCGATGGCCACCGTCGGCCTCGAGGTGTTCGAGAAGGCCGAGGAGATCTTCGGCACCGACATCGGGTTCCGCCAGACGGGATACGTGGTCGGGGTCGGCGACGGCGATGCCGCCTCGTTGCGCAAAAGCCTCGCCGCGCAGCGGGCCGTCGGCGTGCAGACCGAGGAGATCGACGCCGCCGAGGTCGCCCGGCTCTGGCCGTTCGCGGACCTGACGCCGTTCGAGGCGTTCGCGTGGGAGGCGCGCGGCGGCTACGGCGACGCCTACCGGACCGCGCAGGCCTTCGCCGTGTCGGCACGTGCCGCAGGTGTACGAATTCATCAGGGCGCCAACGTGACCGGGTTGCTGATCGAGCATGACAAGGTCGCCGGCGTGCAGTTGGCCGATGGCGCCGAGATCGCCGCAGACACCGTGGTGGTGGCGACCGGCGTCTGGACCCAACCGTTCCTGTCGCCGTACGGCGTGGACGTGCCCATCCGGGTGGTCCGCGAACAGCTCGTGACGATCACCCCCGGCGTCGAGATCGGCAGCGTGCCGGTGTTCTCCGATCTGGTGTCCCTGCAGTACATCCGCCCGGAGCTCGGCGGTGAAGTGCTGTTCGGCAACAGCGATCTGTCCGACGTCGAGGACGCCGACCCCGACGACTACCTCAACCGCGCCACCGAGGCGTTCGTCGAGGACACCGTCGAACGCGTCGGCACGAGATTCCCCGGATTCACCGACGCGGCGATCACAGGCAGCTACGCCGGTTGCTACGACGTCACACCCGACTGGAATCCGGTCATCAGCCGGACCGACCTGGAAGGACTCGTGGTCGCCGCCGGATTCAGCGGCCACGGCTTCAAGATCGCACCTGCCGTCGGTCGCCTGATCGCCGATCTCGTCGTCGACGGACGCAGTGCTGATCCGCGCATACCGGAGAAGGACTTCCGGCTGTCACGATTCACCGAGGGCGACCTGTTGACCAGCCCGTATCCGTACGTGGGCGCCGGGCAGATGCGATGATTCCTGCCAGGAAACATGTCTGACGTCCCGCTGCTCCGCAACAAGTCCGGCACGGCTCGTGACCGCGATCCGCAGGAGCCTGTCGCGGAACTCGAGTTGGAGGCCGCGATCGGGCGCAATGTGCGTCAGCTGCGTCTGCAGCACGGCCTCACTGTCGCCGAGATGGCCACTCGCGTGGGCATTTCCAAAGCGATGATGTCCAAGATCGAGAACGCCCAGACGTCGTGCAGCCTGAGCACCCTGGCCCTGCTGGCCACTGGTTTCGACGTCCCGGTCACCAGCCTGTTCCGCGGCGCGGACGTCGAGCGTCCCGCGGCGTTCGTCACCGCGGGCACGGGAGCGCGCATCGTGCGCAACGGCACCAAGGAAGGCCACGAATACCAACTGCTCGGGTCGCTTCGCGGCGAACACAAACGCCTCGAGTGCCTGCACGTCACGCTGTCGGAGAAGAGCCAGACGTATCCGCTGTTCCAGCATCCGGGCACCGAGTTCATCTACCTGCTCGAAGGCGTCATGGACTACAGCCACAGCCGGTCGGTGTATCGGCTGCAGCCGGGCGACTCGCTGCAGTTCGACGGAGAGGGCGCGCACGGCCCGGTCGACCTCGTCGAGTTGCCAATCCGTTTCCTGTCAGTGATCGCCTTCCCCGATTCCCAGGTCTAGCGCGACCGACCACCCTCACGTGC
Organism: uncultured Actinomycetota bacterium; assembly: GCA_963737385.1. Classification (GTDB taxonomy): domain Bacteria; phylum Actinomycetota; class Actinomycetes; order Mycobacteriales; family Mycobacteriaceae; genus Mycobacterium. Next base: position 336,790 of record CAVTSZ010000057.1, on the reverse strand, counting down.
CCGGCTACGAGCGACGGAATCGCTGCGAGCGAATTCGTCGCTCGTAGGTGGACAGCAGCCATACCCGCCATGCCAGCGTCACCGGCGACCAGGGACGCCTTCGAGCCGGCAGAACCTGGGGTTTCGGCCTGGCAGGCGACCTTGCTACAGTGGGCACGTGCAGCGGGTGCTCCTTCTCGGCAGCCGCGACGGGGTCTGATCAGACCGGCTTCCCGTCGCGGGTGTTCGCGATGCGCCGGTCTCGACCTCTTTGGGGGTCCCACCCAAACGACCCGGAGCAAACCGTGACCACCTTCTCGAAACCCTTACCAGATTCGCCCGACGCCTTCTCGTCGGCACGCACCATCAACAAGCCATCGGGCCCGCCGAATGACGGCCAGCCCGGATGGAACACCCAGCGCGGCTCGTCGCTGCCGATCAGCCGCTACCGCACCTTCGCCGAAGAGGTGCCGGGCGGCAGCCCGGCATTAGGCTCCGTGCCCGTTCCATTTGACCGCACCTGGCCGGATCGCGTCGTCGACCGCGCGCCGATGTGGTGTGCGGTGGACCTGCGCGACGGCAACCAGGCCCTGATCGACCCGATGAGCCCGGCCCGCAAGCGCCGCATGTTCGACCTGCTTGTGCGCATGGGATACAAGGAGATCGAGGTCGGTTTCCCGTCGGCCAGCCAGACCGATTTCGACTTCGTCCGCGAGATCATCGAGCAGGGCGCGGTACCCGACGACGTCACCATCCAGGTGCTGACGCAGTGCAGGCCCGAACTGATCGAGCGGACGTTTCTGGCATGCGAAGGCGCACCGCGGGCCATCGTGCACTTCTACAACTCGACGTCGATCCTGCAGCGACGCGTGGTGTTTCGCGCCGACCGTGACACGGTCAAGGCCATCGCGACCGACGGCGCTCGCAAGTGCGTCGAGGAAGCGGCGAAGTATCCGGGCACGCTGTGGCGGTTCGAATACTCACCGGAGTCCTACACCGGCACCGAACTGGAGTACGCCAAGGACGTCTGCGATGCCGTCGCCGACGTGATCGCACCGACGCCCGAAATTCCATTGATCGTCAACCTGCCCGCCACCGTCGAGATGGCCACGCCGAACGTCTACGCCGACTCCATCGAGTGGATGAGCCGCAACCTGGCCCGTCGGGACAGCATCATCCTGAGCCTGCACCCGCACAACGATCGCGGAACCGCCGTCGCCGCAGCCGAATTGGGCTATCAGGCCGGCGCCGACCGGATCGAGGGCTGCCTGTTCGGCAATGGCGAGCGCACCGGCAACGTCTGCATCGTGACGCTGGGCCTCAATCTGTTCAGCCGCGGCGTCGATCCGCAGATCGACTTCTCCAACATCGACGAGATCCGCCGCACCGTCGAGTACTGCAACCAGCTGCCCGTGCACGAACGTCACCCGTACGGCGGCGATCTCGTGTACACCGCCTTCTCCGGCAGCCACCAGGACGCCATCAACAAGGGCCTGGACCAGATGAAGGTCGACGCCGACGCGCAGGACGCCGACGTCGACGACATCCTGTGGCAGGTCCCGTATCTGCCGATCGATCCGCGCGACGTCGGCCGCACGTATGAGGCCGTCATCCGGGTGAATTCGCAGTCCGGCAAGGGCGGCGTGGCCTACATCATGAAGGCCGACCACGGCCTGGCCCTGCCCCGGCGGCTGCAGATCGAGTTCAGCCAGGCGATCCAGAAGATCACCGACGGCGAGGGCGGCGAGGTGTCCCCGAAGGAGATGTGGGACGTCTTCGCCGAGGAGTACCTGGCCCCGCTGCATCCGCTGGAGCGGATCCGGCAGAGGGTCGTCGCCTCCGAGGTCGACGGCGGCACCGACACTATCGAGGCCGTGGTCAAGGTGGACGGCGTCGAGCACGAGATCGTCGGTGCGGGCAACGGTCCGCTCGCGGCGTTCGTCGACGCGCTGGGCGCGATCGGGATCGACGTATCGGTGCTGGACTACTCCGAGCACGCCCTGTCGGCGGGCGAGGAGGCCCAGGCGGCGGCGTACGTCGAAGCGTCGATCGGCGGCAAGACGGTGTGGGGCGTCGGTATCGCGACGTCGATCACCACCGCATCGCTTCGCGCCGTGGTGTCGGCGGTCAACCGAGCCAGCCGGTAACCCGGGATCCCGTGATTTACTGACGCGCGCTCAAACTACTGCGGGCGCTCATCCATCAGTCAAAAAAGGAGCTGAATATGGACTGGGGTTCGACTTGGGATTTCCTCTGGCACTTCCTGATCATCTTCGCCTGGATCGCGTACCTGCTGGTGCTGTTCCAAATCCTCACCGACCTCCTGTGGCGGGACCACACGACGTCGGGCGTGGCGAAGGCGCTCTGGGTGGTCTTTCTGTTCCTGTTGCCCTGGCTCACCGCGGTGGTCTACCTGCTGGCCCGAGGCAAGGGCATGACCGAGCGCGCGCGTGAGGCGGCGACCGCGGCCAAGAAGGAGACAGACGACTACATCCGGCAGGCGGCGGGCCGGTCACCGGCCCAGGAGATCGCCGATGCGAAGGGGCTCCTGGAGTCAGGCGCCATCAGCCAGACCGAGTTCGACGCACTGAAGGCCAAGGCCCTGGCCTAATCGAGGAAGGCACTCAGCAGTCGGTCCACAAGACCGGCGGCATCCTGGACGCCCGACTCGGGCGCAATAGTGAGGTTGCTGAACACAAAGCCGTTGAGCAGCCTGCTGAGCTCGTCCATCCTCTCCGGCGCCGGGGTGAAGCCGGCGGCCTCGAAAATGAGTGTCGCCGACTTCACCGCGGCCGCCTGGAGCTCGGCCATGAGCGGCCGGAGCTCTTCACGGCGGGTGCTCTCCATAAACAGCTCGAAGCGGGCCAGCGTCCAGCGACGGAACTGCTCGTCGGGTTCGAGCATGCGAATCATCAACGCCTTCAAGGCATCCCGCGATAGCGGACCGATGGCCGACTGCATCGCCTCGACACGCTGCCAGTGCAGGTCAACGGTGCGGGCCGCGGTCGCTTCGAGCAGCGCGTGGCGAGTGCGGAAGTAGTTCGACGTCGTACCCGCGGGGACATCTGCACGGCTGTCTACCTGCCGATGCGTCAGACCCCCGACACCGTCATCGCACAGGATGTCGATCGCGGCGTCGAGGATCTGGTTCCGGCGTTCCGGGTTGGGCGGCATCAGTTCCTATATTGCAGTTTGGCGAACAGCGTGAGGAAGGCCGGGTACACCACGATCAAGAGAAACCAGCTGAACCACATCGGAAACCACGTCATCAGAGTGGTGTCCCAGATGATGTAGCTGCAGTAGATGTGAAGCGGCACGCTGCCTGCGATGTACACGACGGAGCCCGTAAACAAGACCCGGTGACGCTTGTTCGCGAACCGCACACGATTGCGTGCCAGCAGCACGATGCCGGTGATGCCCGCGTAGGCCATCGGGACGAGCAGGATCTTGTCGGTTGTCGGCGTCACGACGTACTGCATGGCGAAGTCGTCACCGAAGATGACTCGCAGCACATGGATGACCACGCCGAGCGAGATGGTCAGCATCGCAGCCTCTTTGAAGAAGTAGCCATTCCGACGGTAGATTTCGCGCCAGTAACTGTCAGACCGGGTTTGGGTCGTAGTCATCTCAAATCACTCCTCGTACTTCGCTTTTGACAGCATGATCAGGAACATCGGATAGACGACCGCCAGCAGCAGATAGCTGAACCAGTAGCCGGCCATGTGCACGTAGAAGCTGACGTCGCCGAGCACGAACAGGACGTAGAGGTGCAGTGGCACGCTCACCGTGATGTAGACCAGCGCCGCCGTGAGCGCGACTCTGTGCGGGCGGTTGACGAACACCATCCGCCGGTAGCCCAGGATGCCGGTGATCGCCGCGTAGGTCATCGGGATCAGCAACAACATGTCGGACTCGGGTGTGACGACGTACTGCAGCGTGAGCTCGTCACCGAAGATCACGCGGTAGAGGTGCAACCCGAAACCCATGAGGATGGTCAGTATCGCGGCCTCTTTGAAGAAGTAGCCGTGCCGGCGGTAGGTGTCCCGGAATGACGACTTGCGCCGTACTACGTCCGTAGTGGTTACCATGGCGCCGACGGTATCACTACGGATGTAGTGATGGCAAGAGGGTCTACGGACGAGGCGGCAAGTTCGACAGCCACGTGTCGGGGAGCAGCTCGATCAGCTGCCCGTCGGGATCGCGGATCATGGCGAATTGCTCTGTGACCGTCTCCGTGATCACAGCTCCGCCGAAGTCCTCGACCTGCGCCAAAACCTCGCCGAGGTCCGATACCGACAGCGACATGTGCGTCAGCCCCACTTGGTCCATGACCCGCTCGGGCCCGGCGTGGGGTTCGCGTTTCGAGTAATCGATGAGCTCGAGCACGAAGCCGTCGCGCACCAGGTACGTCGCATGCACTCCGATCGGTCCGGCCAGTTGCAGAAGCTGCGCTGTGCCTTCGTCGGGCAGTTCGAGTTCCCACCAGAATTTGAAGCCCAGGAGGCCCTCGTAGAACCGGCGCGACCGCTCGCGATCCGCCACACACAGCCCGACGTGGTTGAAAACTGTTCGGTGACTCGTCATTACAACCTCCGATAGCGCGTCATCGTCGTCGGTCCGGCGCTTTCGACGCGAACCGTACCGCGCTCCAGGCATCCCCCGATGCCTTCCTCGGTGACCCAGGATTGAACGCTGAGCACCATGCCCTCCTCGACGGGCGCGTCGCGTCCGCGTCCGAACCCGATCAGTGGTGATTCGGCGCCCAACCCCAGCCCGTGCGCCAGCGGGACACCGGGATCGTCGTTTCCCGCCTCCTCCCACGCCCGGTACAGGTCTGCGCCGGTATTCCCCGGGCGACATGCGGAGATCAACGCGTCCATCCCGTCTGCACATCTCGAGGCCAGGCCGCTACAGGCCCGCCGACCGGAGCGCCCCGCCACCCGCGTACGGGCCAGACCGGCCTCGTAACCGGCGTACAGCGCGCCCGGCGCGAGCACGACGAGTTCGCCGTCGCCGACAGGACGCTCGGAGGCCAAGTGTCGAAACGTCACGGGCCCGCTCGTCGGCGTTGCGAAACACACGCTTTCCGACGGCGGATTGGGCGCTCCGAGGCTTGCCACCCGCTCGCTGTAGATGCCGAGCAGTTCACGCTCGGTGATCCCCGGCACCAACGCGTCCTCCATCGCGGTCAGTGCGGCCTCCGCGATGGCCGACGCGACGTCCAGGCAGGTGATCTCGTCGGGCGTCTTGACCCGCCGCGCAGTGGTCAGCACCGCAGCGGCGTCGACCAATTCGGCGGTCGTGACGAGTTGGCGGATCAGCCCCGCGAAGCGCGGCGTCAGCCCGTCCGTGCCGACACGTTTCGCCTCGCGGACGCCGGGGATCTTCGCCAGGTCGCCGGCAAGGTTGGCCGGGTTCCAGCTCATCCGGTACAGATCCTCGTAGCCGATCTCCGGCGGCACACCCTCATCCCACGTCGAAAGCAGATGGACGCGAGCGGTTTCGGCCACCACCACGGCCACCGGCGCGAACGGCAGCACGCCTGCCCGGCCCAGTTGGCGGGCACCCGAGACGTACCGCACGTTGCCGACGCCGCCGAGCATCAACGCGTCGAGGCCGTGGCGTTCCATGCCGTCGAGAACCTTCTCGCGCCGGGCGGCGCGCAGGCGGGCGAAGTCGACGCGCGCGCCGTCCTCCAGGCCCATCGTCCCGACGAGCACACCGCGATCGCGTGGTGCGGGACTCATGCGACGACACCGTACGGTTCGTACGTCGAGCCGCTCAGCTTGACAAAACCGGAATCAGTCACGGCCACAATGTCTTCCGATCGATAGCCCGATGCGCCCTCATCCCATATGACGGGTTCGAAGACAGCGACCATTCCCGGTTGCATGATCTGGCGTTCGTCGAACTGCTCCCCGAGGTCTGTTCCGATCAGCGGCATCTCCGCGCTGTCGGTACCGATACCGTGGGCCAGATAGAAATGGTCGATCCAAGGTCGCGCGCCGTCATTGGCCTCGATGGCCGCCTTGCCGAGCGCCAGTGCCGAAACACCAGGTTTGAGAATGTCGAGCGCGGCGTCGACTATCGCCCGCCATCGGCGAAACTGCGCCTGCTGCTTGACGTTCGGGACGGGGTCGGTGCCGGTGATCCATGTCCGCCCGTAGTCGGAGGCATAGCCCTGCCAGTTGATGCCCGCGTCCACCCAGATGATGTCGCCGTCGCGGAGGAACCGATCCGTGGTGACCGTCGGGTAGGCGAGGTCGCCGTGCACGGTCCACGGTCCGAGTTCCCGCGTCGGTGCCATCACCTGCCAGATCGGGTCGATGCTGTTGGCCGAGGCACCAAGTTCGAACACCCGGCGCAGGAACGCCGCGCTCAAATCGATCTGGCGGACACCGGGCCGCAGGATCTTGCGCGCGTCGACCATCGCGAGTTCGTTGAGCAGTTGCGAGTGACGAATACAGGCCACCTCGTCCGGTGTCTTGGTGAGCTTCGCGGCACCGACCACGTCGGCCGCGTCGACCCAGTCGAGGTCCGGCAGGGCCAGTATCGGATGCGTCTGATGATCGATCCCGATGCGGGCGCCCGGCGCGAAGTGGTCGGCGAGGACCTTCACGAACTGACCGATGCCGTCGTCGATGTCCGGGAAGAGGGGAGGGTGCCGATGGTCGTCGGGCAAGTCGTCGGGAAGCCCGTCGTCGTAGTGGGTGTACACGTGCGGCGCCGAGTCTCCCTTGGCCACAACGGCGACCGTTCGGAACAGCGCAGCACGGTCGCCGTCCTGAGCCGGCTCGGCGGCACCCGTCGCGTATGCCACCGCGCTGGAGCCGAGCAGCACCAGACCGTCGACACCCTGCGCGTCGAGCTGATCCTGCAGCTTCCGATAGCGCTCGGTGCGCATCCGCGCGAGATCGGGCATAGCGGGTATCGCACGTCCGCCGATCGTCGCGCCTGCCGCCCAGTCGTCGATGGCTCAACCTCCCTAAAAATGCAAAGATAGCGTAATGGGCCGCCCCGACGTCAGTGCCGACGTTGTCGTCGACTTCGATCACCACTCCGGTGCGTACAGCGACAACGAACTCGAGATCAACGCCGACCTGCGACGCCGGTGTCCTGTGGCGTGGAACGAGAACTACGGCGGATTCTGGTTCGTCACCGGTTACGACGCGGTCGCCGAGGCGGCACGGGACGGCGACACGTTCGCGCACAAGTACGAACCGGGGGCCGCGGACGGCGTCGACTACCAAGGCGAGATGGGCGTCCCACGTCCGGAGGGACAACCGCCATTGGGCATCGGCGAGGTCGACGGCCCCTACCACCTCGGCCTGCGCCGGGCACTCACGCCGTTCTTCTCCACCGGCGCCATCGAGAAGATGCGACCGTTCATGGAGCAGTCGGTCAACTGGTTCCTCGACCAGAAGATCGCCGATGGCGCAATGGATCTCGTGCTCGACTACGCCAGCCCCGTCCCGGCCATTCTCACCATGAGGTTGATGGGTCTGCCGTACGACAACTGGCCGCTCTACGCCAATCTCTTCCATTCGGTGATGGACGCACCCGACGCCGATGCCTACAACAAGGCGATCGCCGAAGTCCCCGCGATGATCGACGGCCTGCTGAAGTTCGCGGCCACCCGGCGTGCCGACCCCGGCGATGACCTTACGAGCTTCCTCGTCTCCTACGACTTCGACGGTAAGCAGCTGGACGATGCGCAGCTGATCGACATCCTCTGGAATCTCATCGGCGGCGGGGTCGACACGACGACGTCGCTGACCTCGCTGAGCCTGATGCACCTCGGCGTCCACCCGGAGCTACGGCAGACGCTGATCGACCGGCCCGGGCTCTACCGCACCGCGGCCGACGAATTCCTCCGCTACTTCTCGGTCAACAAGCAGCTCAGCCGCACCTGCAGCCGGGACACCGTGCTCGGCGGTCAGCAGTTGCGCCGCAACGACCGGGTGCTCATCAGCTGGTACGCCGCCAATCACGACGAGCAGGAGTTCGACCGGGCCGGCGAGGTGGTGCTGGACCGGGCACCCAACCGCCACGTCGCGTTCGGGCTCGGGCCGCACCGGTGCATCGGCGCTGCACTCGCCCGGATCATGTTCGAGGTGATGGTGAAGGCGGTTCTGGACCGTATTCCCGACTACGAGGTCGACCTCGGCGGCGTGCAGCGTTACGCGGGCAATCCGACCATGACCGGGTTGGGCAGGCTGCCGGTCACCTTCACCCCCGGTGCGTCTCTGGGGACGGCGCGGCCGACTTAGAACAGCGCGAACTGGTCACCGGCCGACGCGGTGTCGGTGAAGTCGTCGATGGTGGTGCCACCGACGACCGCGTCGAGGTGGCGCAAGAAGTCGGCATCGTTGACCGACGGAACACCCAACTCGTGCGCCTGGTAGCCCTTGCCCTGTTCGGGTTCGGCTTCGTTGCAGACGACCAGCGAGGTCTCCTGGTCGACGGCGTCCGCATACGACAGTCCGGCGTGCACGATCCGCTCGATCAGCTCCTCATGGGTGCGGTCGACCTCCGCCGCCAACGCGACCCGCATGCCCTGCACCATCGGCCGGCCGGCGACGAACCGGCCCGGGTTGAGGTACGGACACGGCAGCCGGGACGCCAGCATCTTCAGCGGACGCAACTCTTCATGTGTCACTTGGCCGTTCGGCCATTGACGGCGCGTCAGCGGGCGAATCGGCAGCCATACCTTGCGCTCGCGGGCGCGGACCAGCACGGGCTTGAGGATCTGCGCGAGCACCAGGGCGTCGTCGAGCGCGTCGTGGGGCTTCATCTGTGTGATGCCCCAGTGCGCGGCCAGCGTCTCCAGCCGTAGGTTCTCGGTGCCCAATTCGAGGCGGCGGGAGAGCTCGACGGTGCACATCGCGGTGTCGATGGGCAGTGCCGCACCGACCATCTCGGCTTCGGCGGCCAGGAAGGAGTAGTCGAATCCGACGTTGTGCGCCACCAGGGTGCGGCCCCTGATGAGCTCGATCAGATCACTGACGACGTCGCCGAAGCACGGCTGGCCTTCCAGCATCTCGGTGGTCAATCCGTGGACGTGGGTCGGTCCGGGGTCGACTCCCGGGTTGAGCAGCGTGTAGAGGCTCTGTTCGACATTGCCGTCGTCGCCGAGGGCCAGCGCCGCGATGCTGACCATCCGGGCATGTCCTGGGTGGAAACCGGAGGTTTCCACGTCTACGACGGCCCAGCCTGCGCCATCTTCGGCCGCCGGTCGGCCCCAGGAGCCGCTCGGCCGGCGACATTCGGCTGGCGTTTGGCTCACGTTTTCGAGGATGGCACGGTGCGGTGACAATTCCCTTCAAGGCCGCATCGGCCGTCCTTCGTGTCGGCTACCTGCCCCTCCCCTTTTAGACTGCCGTGGATGGTCACCACTCGCGGACGTCTTGCGCTCTCGGCCGGTGTCGGCGCGCGATGGGCGTCGCGGGTCACGGGCCGCGGCGCCGGCGCAATGATCGGTGGCCTGGTCGCGATGACGCTCGACAAATCGATCCTGAGCCAGCTCGGCGAGGGCCGTCGCACGGCGGTCGTGACCGGCACCAACGGTAAGTCGACCACCACCAGGATGACCGCGGCGGCGCTCGGCACGCTGGGGCCCGTCGCGACCAACGCCGAGGGCGCGAACATGGACGCCGGGTTGGTGGCGGCACTGGCGGGAACGCGGGATGCGACGCTGGCCGCATTGGAAGTCGACGAGATGCACGTCCCACATGTGGCCGACGCCCTCGATCCCTCGGTGATCGTGCTGCTGAACCTGTCGCGAGATCAGCTCGACCGGGTCGGTGAGATCAATCACATCGAGCGCACGCTGCGGGGCGGGCTGGCGCGACATCCGTCGACGGTGGTCATCGCGAACTGTGACGACGTGCTGATGACGTCTGCCGCATACGACAGCCCGCACGTGGTGTGGGTGGCCGCGGGCGGCGGGTGGGCCAACGATTCGGTGAGCTGTCCGCGCTCGGGCGAGATCATCGTGCGCGACGGCGCTCACTGGTATTCGACGGGTACGGATTTCAAACGCCCGTCGCCGCAGTGGTCCTACGACGACACGCATATCCACGGACCCGACGGTCTGTCACTGCCGATGCAGTTGGCGCTGCCGGGAAATATCAACCGCGGCAATGCAACTCAGGCCGTTGCGGCTGCGGTCACGTTGGGCGCCGATCCGGCCGCGGCGGTAGCGGCGGTGTCGGGAGTCGACGAGGTCGCCGGGCGGTACAGCACGGTGCAACTGGGGGCGCACACGGTTCGCATGCTGCTGGCCAAGAACCCTGCCGGCTGGCAGGAAGCGCTGTCGATGGTCGACACCGACGCGGGGTCGGTGGTGATCTCGGTCAACGGTCAGGTGCCCGACGGCGAGGACCTGTCGTGGCTGTGGGACGTCAACTTCGAGCATTTCGTCCACCATCCGGTGGTCGCCGCCGGTGAGCGCGGGACCGACCTCGCCGTTCGGCTGGGATACGCCGGCGTCGAACATACGTTGGTGCACAACGCTGTTGAGGCGATCACGTCCTGTCCGCCTGGGCATGTCGAGGTGGTCGCGAACTACACCGCGTTCCTGCAGTTGAACCGCACGTTCGGGCGGGGTGGGCGTGCCTGAGTCGACGGTGCGGATCGGTTTGGTGCTGCCCGACGTGATGGGAACCTATGGCGACGGCGGCAATTCGGTGGTGTTGCGTCAACGCCTGCGGTTGCGCGGAATCGACGCCGAGGTCGTCGAGATCACGTTGGCGGATCCGGTGCCCGCCGAGCTGGACCTCTACACCCTTGGCGGGGCAGAGGATTACGCGCAGCGATTGGCGACCAGACACTTGATCCGCTACCCCGGTTTGCAGCAGGCGGCGGCGAGGGGTGCCCCGGTGCTCGCGATCTGCGCGGCGATTCAGGTGCTGGGGCACTGGTATGAAACTTCGTCGGGTGAGCGGGTCGACGGCGTGGGGATGCTCGACGTCACAACGTCGCCGCAGGACAAGCGCACCATCGGTGAAGTGGTGTCACAGCCTCTGCTAACCGAGCTGTCGGACCGGTTGACGGGCTTCGAGAACCACCGCGGCGGAACGGTTCTGGGGTCGTCGGCTCGACCGCTCGCCAAGGTGATCAGCGGGGCGGGTAATCGACTGGGCGACGGCATCGACGGTGCGGTGCAGGGCAGCGTTGTCGCGACGTATCTGCACGGGCCGTGCCTGGCGCGCAATCCGCAGCTTGCGGACTACCTACTTTCGCGCGTGGTCGGCGACCTGGCCCCGTTGGAGATCGACGAGGTCGCGCTGTTACGCAAGGAGCGTCTGGCGGCCCCCCGCCGCGTCTGAGATCAACGTTATGCAGCGAAAGTGCGAGTAAACCCCTGCAATTCGTTGATTTCGATGAAGCAGCCGCGGCTGACCAGGGCAGCCTCGACGCGCGCGATCACGTCTTGTGGCCTGTCCTCGGCGATCACGCGGATGACGATCCAGCCGAGCGCCTCGAGCATGCGTAGCCTCGCGATGTCCTTCACATATTGACGACGGTCCTTCCGGTGATGATCGCCGTCGTATTCAACCGCCACCTGGAAGTCACGCCAGCCCATATCCAGGAATGCCACCGGGTAGGAACCTTTGAGCACGGGTATCTGCGTCTCCGGTTGCGGGAAGCCGGCGTCCATCAACAACAGTCGAATGCGAGATTCCCTCGGAGATGCCGCACCACCGTCGATGAGAGGAAGCAATTCGCGTAATTGCCTTGTGCCCGGGGCCCGCCGATAACGCTTCGCCAGCACCCTCACGTCGTCGATGGAGAAGGCTTGGTTCCACATCAGCGCGTCCAGCCGGGCCAACGCCGACGGCCGGTCGAGGTGACGGCCGAGGTCGAATGCGGTGCGGACCCGGGTAGTGACAGGTAAGCCGGCGATGCGAATGATCTCGTCGGAGGCGATGCGCTCGGTTCGGGGTACCAACCCCTTCTGTGGACGGATCTTCACTCCGGCCAGCTCGATGGGGTGAGCCGGATCCACCCACGGCGCGCCGTGCAGAGCCGCGGCGGCCACACCGGCGATCACACCATGGCGGCGAGATGCCAACCACGCTGCGATCGCGCGGTCACGCAGCGACAACTCCGCATTCTTCGGTGTGTAGACGCCGCGGTGAATCGCCAGGTACCAGCGACTCAATTCGTGACGAGTGACCCGTCCCGCCGAAATCGCTTCACTGCCAATGAAGACCTCAGCCATGGCTGCATAGTGCACTCGCCCACCGACAGCCCCGCGGAATCCACGTTCTGCAGCGAAAGTGCGAGTAGACCTCTGCAAAACGTGGATTTCGCGAAACGAAAGCGAGAGAAAACTAGGCCATGGCGCGGCGGCCCGCGAGCGCGCGGCCCAACGTCAACTCGTCGGCGAACTCCAGATCACCACCCATCGGCAGGCCCGACGCGATACGCGTCACGGCGAGCCCCGGGATATCGCGCAGCATTCGCACCAGATACGTCGCCGTGGCTTCGCCTTCGGTGTTCGGATCGGTCGCGATGATCACCTCGGTGATGTCCACGCCGTCCACCCGTTCGCCAATCCTGTTCAGCAGCTCACGAATTCGCAGCTGCTCGGGTCCAACCCCCGACAGTGGATCCAGCGCACCGCCCAGCACGTGGTAGCGGCCGCGGAACTCACGCGTGCGCTCGACGGCCTGCACGTCCTTCGGCTCCTCGACGACGCACACCATAGAGCCATCCCGACGCAAGTCGGAACATATCCGGCAGCGATCGTCGTCGGAGACGTTGCCGCACACCGCACAGAACTTCACCCCGTCGCGGACCTTGCCCAACACCGCGGTCAACCTGTCGATGTCGGGAGGCTCCACGGAGAGCAGATGGAACGCGATCCGCTGCGCGCTCTTCGGCCCGATACCGGGCAGCTTGCCGAGCTCGTCGATCAGATCCTGGACCGGTCCCTCGAACAAGTCAGATTCCTGGCAGTCCCAGGTCGCCCATCCCGCCGGCCAACGGCCCGAGCCGATCGTGCGCGAGGATGGTGACTTGCTTGGATGCGTCGGCGATCGCGCCGACGACCAGGTCCTGCAGGGTTTCGATGTCACTCGGGTCGACGACCTTGGGGTCGATCCGGACCGCGATCACCTCGCCGCTGCCCTTCATCGTGACCTGCACCAGGCCACCGCCCGCCTGACCGTTGACCTCGGCCGCGGCCAGCGCCGCCTGCGCCTCCATCAACTGCTGCTGCACCTGCTGCGCCTGAGCCAGGAGTGCCGACATATCGGGCTGGCCACCACTACCGGGTTGCATGACGATCCCCTTGCGTATTGGTCTCGACTTGGTCGCGTCGTCGGGTTGGTGTTCAACAGTAGTCGGGGTCGGCGCTACGGTGGCGCCCGTGCCTGCCCGCCTGCGTGTCGGAGCTTCTATAGCCGCCGGACTGCTTATCGCCGCATCGACGCTCGTCAGCCCCGCATCCGCCGCCCCGGCGAACATCGCCGGCAAGATCGTGTTCCTCGACCCCGGCCACAGCGGCTCCAACGACGCCTCCATCAGCCGGCAGGTGCCCACCGGCCGCGGCGGCACCAAGGACTGCCAGGCCAGCGGCACCTCGACCGAGGACGGCTATCCCGAGCACTCCTTCGCCTGGGAGACCACGCTGCGCATCCGCCAGTCGCTCAGCGCGCTGGGCGTGCGCACCGCGTTGTCGCGCGGCGACGACACCGGCCCCGGCCCCTGCGTCGACGAACGCGCGGCACTGGCCAATTCGACACGCCCCGATGCGGTCGTGAGCATCCACGCCGACGGTGGGCCGCCGACCGGCCGCGGCTTCCACGTCCTGTACTCGTCCCCGCCGCTCAACGACATGCAGGCCGGGCCGTCTGTCCGGTTCGCCGGGATCATGAAAGACCAACTGCAAGCCTCGGGCCTGGTGCCGTCGACCTACATCGGTTCGGGCGGCCTGAACCCACGCTCGGACATCGCCGGACTCAACCTCGCCCAGTTCCCGTCAATACTGGTCGAACTGGGCAACATGAAGAGCCCTGTCGACTCCGCGCTGATGAAGACACCCGAGGGCCGGCAGAAGTATGCCGACGCCGTCGTACGCGGTATCGCCGGGTTCCTCGGCGCGCCCTAGGTTCTAAGCGGCAGAACCCTCGACCTGCTTTTTCAGCTTTTCGAGCACCTCGGCCTGGATCTTGCGCAGGCCCAGCGGCGCGAACGTCTTCTCGAAGAAGCCGCCGATGCCGCCTGCGCCCTGCCACGACGTCTTGACCGTGACCGACGAGCCCTCCCCCGCCGGAGCGACCGTCCAGTTCGTGATCATCGTCGAATTCGCGTCCTTCTCGATCACGGTGTGCCCGGCCACGTCCACGCTGGCCTTGACGTCACGCACGCGCGATTTGGTGGCCTGTAGCTTCCACGACGCGACGGTGCCTGCGCCCTGCCCGCCCTCGAGCACCCGGTACTCGCTGTAGTGCGGCGAGAGAATCTTCGGGCGCACGGTCGCATAGTCGGCGACTGCCGCCAACACGGTCTCCGGCGCGGCGTCAATCTCGACGGTGCTGGACGCGCTGACCTGTCCCATCGGTGCAAACTCCTAGGTCGGGGGTGATTCGGGGGTGATGTAGCGGTCGGTGCGGTCGCATCGGCTGCGACCTCGGACTAGCGTATATCTGTGTCTGTGGTGAGTACCGACGCACGTACTGCTCACTCCGCGGGGGTTGAGCGGCTTCTCGCCAGCTATCGAGCGATCCCTCCTAACGCCACCGTCCGGCTGGCCAAACCCACGTCGAACCTGTTCCGCGCCCGCGCGAAGACGTCGACCAAGGGGCTCGACGTCTCGGGCCTGGGCGGAGTCATCGCCGTCGACCCCGAGAAGCGCACCGCCGATGTCGCGGGGATGTGCACCTACGAAGACCTGGTCGCGGCCACGCTCCCGTACGGGCTCTCGCCGCTGGTGGTGCCTCAGCTCAAGACCATCACCCTCGGCGGGGCGGTCACCGGACTCGGCATCGAGTCGACGTCGTTCCGCAACGGCCTGCCACATGAGTCCGTGCTCGAGATGGACATCCTGACGGGAGCTGGTGAGGTGCTGACCGCGTCGCGCGACGAGCACTCGGATCTTTTTCGCGCCTTCCCCAACTCCTATGGCACGCTTGGCTATTCAGTGCGAATCAAGATCGAACTGGAGCCGGTCAAACCGTTCGTCGCGATTAGCCATCTGCGGTTCAACTCATTGAAGGACCTCTTCGCGACGATGGACCGCATCATCGAAACCGGCGGTCACGACGGCACGCCCGTGGACTACCTCGACGGCGTGGTGTTCTCGGCCGACGAGGCCTACCTGACGCTGGGATTCCAGACATCCACGCCGGGTCCGGTCAGCGACTACACCGGCCAGCAGATCTACTACCGCTCGATCCAGCATCCCGGCAGCGACGGCGCCGAGAAGCACGACCGGTTGACGATCCACGACTACCTGTGGCGGTGGGACACCGACTGGTTCTGGTGCTCGAGGGCGTTCGGCGCGCAGGATCCGAAGATCCGCCGGTTCTGGCCGCGGCGCTACCGGCGCAGCGCCTTCTACTGGAAGTTGATCGGCTACGACCAGCGGTTCAACATCGCCGACCGCATCGAGAAGCGCAACGGCCGTCCGCCGCTGGAACGGGTCGTCCAGGACATCGAGGTGCCGATCGGAAGGGCCGCCGAGTTCGTCGACTGGTTCCTGGCCAATGTGCCCATCGAGCCGATCTGGTTGTGCCCGTTGCGGCTCCGCGACGACACCAACTGGCCGCTGTACCCGATCCGCGCCCACCACACCTACGTCAACATCGGCTTCTGGTCGTCAGTGCCGGTCGGCGCAGGCGAAGGACACACCAACAAGTTGATCGAACGCAAAGTCAGTGATCTCGAAGGTCACAAATCGCTGTACTCCGACGCGTACTACAGCCCCGACGAGTTCGACGAACTCTATGGTGGAGAAACCTACAAGACCATTAAGAAGTCTTACGATCCCGACTCACGACTCCTGGACCTGTACGCAAAGGCAGTGCAAAGACGATGACGACATTCAAAGAACGCACAGCGCATGCGCCGACCGGAAAGCTCTCGCTGGCTGAGATACTGGAGATCTTCGCCGTCGGCCAGGTTCCCCTGAAGTTCAAGGCCTATGACGGCAGCTCGTCGGGACCGGACGATGCGGCCGTCGGCCTCAACCTGCTGACACCGCGCGGCACAACGTATCTGGCCACGGCGAGCGGCGAACTTGGGCTGGCCCGAGCGTACGTCTCTGGCGATCTCGAACCGATCGGCGTTCACCCGGGCGACCCCTACGAGTTGCTCAAGGCACTCGCCACGCGCGACAACATGGACTTCAAGCGTCCGCCCGCGCGGGTGCTGGCCAACGTCCTGCGCTCCATCGGGATCGAACACCTCAAGCCGATCGCCCCGCCGCCCCAGGAGTTCCTGCCCCGCTGGCGGCGCGTCGTAGAAGGGCTGCGGCACAGCAAGACCCGTGACGCCGAGGCGATCCACCACCACTACGACGTCTCAAACGCGTTCTACGAGTGGGTGCTCGGCCCGTCGATGACCTACACCTGCGCCTGCTATCCGGACGCGGACGCAACTCTGGAAGAGGCGCAGGAGAACAAGTACCGGTTGGTGTTCGACAAGCTGCGACTGAAGCCCGGCGACCGACTGCTCGACGTGGGCTGCGGCTGGGGTGGCATGGTCCGCTACGCCGCACGGCACGGCGTCAAAGCGATCGGTGTCACGCTCTCCAAGGAGCAGGCCGAATGGGCGCAGAACGCGATCGCCGAGCAGGGCCTGTCCGATCTTGCCGAGGTGCGGCACGGCGACTACCGCGACGTCCGCGAGTCCGGATTCGACGCGGTCTCGTCGATCGGACTGACCGAGCACATCGGCGTGCAGAACTACCCGGCGTACTTCCGGTTCCTGAAGTCCAAGATGCGCACCGGCGCACTGCTTCTCAACCACTGCATCACCCGGGCCGACAACAAGACAGGCGCATCGGCGGGCGTCTTCATCGACCGCTACGTGTTCCCCGACGGGGAGCTCACCGGTTCGGGCCGCATCATCACCGAGGCACAGGACGTCGGCCTCGAGGTGGTGCACGAGGAGAATCTGCGCCACCACTACGCGCTGACCCTGCGCGACTGGTGCCGGTATCTCGTCGAGCACTGGGACGAGGCCGTCGAAGAGGTCGGGCTGCCCACCGCCAAGGTGTGGGGGCTCTACATGGCAGGATCCCGGGTCGGCTTCGAGACGAATGTCATTCAGCTGCACCAGGTTCTGGCAGTGAAACTCGACGAGGGCGGCACCGACGGCGGCCTCCCGCTGCGCCCGTGGTGGACGGCCTAGCTACCGTCGATGCGACGGGCGCCGAGTTCGGTCTGAAGTAGCTCGAGCGCGGCTTCCTCGGGATCGCGGCGTGGCGTCTCGGAGGTGTCGCCGCCGGCCTCGGCCAGCATGCTCTCCTCGTCGTCATCGTCGCTCTGCGGTGGCGCGGTGACGACTGCCGGCTTCTCATGCTCAGGGGCGGACGGCGGGCCGGGAGGGCCTGCCTCGCATCGGATCTTCCAGTCGACGCCCAGCGCGTCCTTGAGCGCCTCGCGGATGACGTCGGCGTTGCGCTGTTCGGTCAGCCGCTTGGCCAGCGGCGCGGACTCGTGGCTGAGCACCAGGGTGTCGCCCTCGACGGCCCGGACGATCGCGCCCGCAAGCATCACCTCGGTCGTGCGGCTGCGCTGACGGACCTTCTCGCGCACCGTCGCCCACATGCTGCGCACCGCCGCCGCGTTCGGCTCACCCGCGATGGCCCCAGGTGGGGGCGCCGCCACGACGGGGACGGACGGCTGCCGCACCGGTGGCGGCGAGGCCGGCTTCGGCTCCGGCGGGGTCTCGGCCGGCGACTCGGCCGACTTCGGCTGCGCCATCGGCGTCGGCTCGACCACCACCGTCGGCTCGAGCGCGGGCTTCAGCTCGGGCGCTGACCTCGGCTCGGGCGCGGCCTTCGCCTCGGGCGCGACAGCGGGGGCAGGCTTCGGTTCCGGTGCGGCCTGGGGCGCCTGCGGCTCCGGCGCCTTGCTCTTGCGGCTGTATTGCTTTGGAGCACCGGACTGTTCGCCCTCGGGAATCGACATGTCCATACGGGTCTCGATGCGTTCGACGCGCTGCAACAACGCCGACTCGGTGTCGCTGGCCGACGGGAGCAGGAGCCGCGCGCACACCACCTCGAGCAGCAACCGGGGTGCCGTGGCCCCCCGCATCTCACCCAGCCCGGCGTGCACGACCTCGGCGTAGCGGGTCAACGTGGCGGTGCCGATCCGCGTCGACTGATCGCGCATCCGCTCGAGCACGTCCTCGGGGCCGTCGACCACACCGCGGGCGACCGCGTCGGGCACCGACTGCAGCACGATCAGATCGCGAAAGCGCTCCAACAGATCGGTGCCGAACCGACGCGGGTCATGGCCGGCGTCGATCACCCCCTCGACCGCTCCGAACAGCGCCGCGGCGTCGCCCGCCGCCAGCGCGTCGATCGCGTCGTCGATCAGCGCCACGTCGGTGGCACCCAGCAGCGCAAGCGCGCGCGGATAGCTGACCTGGTTGCCGTCCGCGCCCGCCAACAACTGATCGAGCACCGAGAGCGTGTCGCGGGGTGACCCGCCGCCGGCCCTGATGATGAGCGGGAACACCGCATCGTCGACCGTCACGTTCTCCTGCGCGCAGATGCGCTCGAGAAGCGTTCGCATGGTCCGCGGCGCCAACAACCGGAACGGGTAGTGATGGGTGCGCGAACGGATGGTCGGCAGCACCTTGTCGGGCTCGGTGGTGGCGAACACGAAGATCAGGTGGTCCGGCGGCTCCTCGACGATCTTCAGCAGGGCGTTGAAGCCGGCCGTGGTGACCATGTGCGCCTCGTCGACGATGAAGATGCGGTACCGCGACTGTGCCGGCGCGTAGAAGGCGCGATCGCGAAGCTCGCGGGTGTCGTCCACACCACCGTGGCTCGCGGCGTCCAGTTCGGTGACGTCGACACTTCCGCCCCCGTTCGGCGCGAGCGCCACACACGAGTTGCACACCCCGCACGGCGTAGCCGTGGGCCCCTGCTCACAGTTCAGGGAGCGGGCCAGGATGCGTGCCGACGACGTCTTCCCGCATCCGCGCGGCCCGGAGAACAGGTAAGCGTGGTTGATGCGCCCGGCCGTCAGCGCGGTGGACAGCGGTTCGGTGACGTGCTCCTGCCCGACCACGTCGGCGAATGTCGCAGGTCTGTACTTGCGGTAGAGCGCCACGCTCAGCAGGCTACCGAGAGCCGGCGACAGGGCGGGGCCGAGTGGTCCATTAACCCTTACAGCAGCGCTTCGGTGGCCGACAGCAGCGCACAGGTCGCCAGCCCGTTCATCGCCTCGCGCAACTCGGGCAGCGGGGGAAACGACGGCGCAATCCGGATGTTCTTGTCCTCCGGGTCTTTTCGGTACGGGAACGTCGCACCGGCCTCGGTGACCGCGATCCCGGCGTCCTTCGCCAGCGCAATGGTGCGACGCGCCGTACCCGGCAGGACGTCGAGGCTCACGAAGTAGCCACCCTTGGGCTCGGTCCATGACGCGATCTTCGACTCGCCCAGCCGGTCCGCAAGGATCTCCAGCACAGCGGCGAACTTGGGAGCCAGCAGCTCCTGGTGGCGCTGCATCTGCAGCCGCACGCCGTCGGCATCACCGAAGAACCGCAGATGCCGCAGCTGGTTGACCTTGTCCGGTCCGATCGACTTCTTGCCCGCGTACTGCAGATACCAGGCGATGTTGCCCAGTGAGCCGCCGAAGAAGCTCACCCCGGCGCCGGCGAACGTGATCTTCGACGTCGACGCGAACACCAGCGGCCGGTTCGGGTTGCCCGCGGCCTCGGCCAGACCCAGGACGTCGATGTTGGCCTCGAAATCGTGGGTCAGTGTGTGCACCGCGTAGGCGTTGTCCCATATCAGCCGGAAATCGCTTGCAGCGGTTCGCATCTGAACCAGCCGCCGCACCTTCTCCCACGAGTAGGTCACCCCGGTCGGGTTCGAGTACACCGGCACGCACCACATGCCCTTGATGGCCGGATCGACCGCGACGAGTTCCTCGATCAGATCGACGTCCGGCCCGTCCTCGTGCATCGGCACGGTGATCATCTCGATGCCGAGGGTCTCGGTGATCGCGAAGTGCCGGTCATAGCCGGGCGCAGGGCAGAGGAACTTCAACGCGGGTTCCTGGGTCCACGGCCGCGGCGAATCCACGCCGCCGTGCAGCATGGTGAACGTCACCACGTCGTGCATGAACTCCAGGCTGGCGTTGTTGCCCGCGATCAGGTTGGGCACGCCGATGCCGAGCAACTCGCCGAAGATGGCCCGCAGTTCGGGCAGCCCGTGCAGACCCCCGTAGTTGCGGGTGTCGGTGCCGTCTGCGTCGCGGAACGCGTCCTTCCCGGAGCCGGGCAGCTCCAGCAGCGCGTTGGACAGATCCAGCTGAGCCG
This sequence comes from uncultured Actinomycetota bacterium, assembly GCA_963737385.1. Taxonomy (GTDB): domain Bacteria; phylum Actinomycetota; class Actinomycetes; order Mycobacteriales; family Mycobacteriaceae; genus Mycobacterium. The sequence goes on along the minus strand of CAVTSZ010000057.1, from coordinate 316,300 downwards.
CGGACGGCTTGCCTCGGGTCAGGTCGAGCTTGAGGCCCTTCGCCTGGAGGTCCGCGTAATTGCGCGTCTGCAGGTCGTGCTGTGCGCGGAGTTCCTCAGGGCCGAGCGACTGAAACGACACGAGGCGCCTTTCACTGAGAGGCGGAGAACGCCGGAAAATATGAGGGGACCCCGCGCACCCGCCAGAGCCCATTGACCCTTGCTGCCTTCCGGCCCTGGGGGAGTTCACAGGATAGACGCCGCGCGGGGTCCAGGAAGAAGTCTAATACCCGGCCCATACGCACTTCGACGGGCGCATCAGCGGGGTCGGCTACCATGGCCCGCGGAGGATTCGCCTAGTGGCCTATGGCGCTCGCCTGGAACGCGGGTTGGGTTAATAGCCCTCAGGGGTTCAAATCCCCTATCCTCCGCACTCGGACCGGGGTGCGGCTACATAACGAATAGCCTGGTCGCACCCCGGGCCCCACAATCTCAAGGAGGAGCATGCGGCGCTGGGTCGCGGTCTTGTGGCACGCGTCGTTCTCTTGCATTGCCGCTGCCTTGTACTTCCTGTTCGTCCTGCCGCGTTGGTGGGAACTGACAGGCGTCACGACGCCCACCCTGGGCACCGTCATGCGCATCGTCACCGGTGCCCTGATCGGCCTGGCCGCGCTGCCGGTGGTGTTCACCCTGTTGCGCACCCGCAGGCCGGAGTTCCGCACGCCTCTGCTGGCGCTGAGACTGCGCACCGCGTCGATCGCGCTGCACATCGTCGCCGGTGTGCTGATCATCGGCGCAGCAATCAGCGAGATCTGGCTTTCCCTCGATGAAGCAGGGCAGTGGCTGTTCGGTCTCTACGGCGCCGCCGCCGCGATCGCGTTGCTCGGCATATTCGCGTTCTACCTGGCCGATATCGCCGAGCTTCCGCCCCCTCCGCCGAAACCCCTGAAGCCCAAGACGGAGAAACAGCGCCGTGGCCGCGGCGCCAAGGCCGAAGACGACAACGACGGCGACGAGGCCGCAGAGGACGAGGCATCGTCGGAGACGACGGCCGATGACGACGGCGACGGCGACGGCGACGAGGGCACCCCATCCGACGCCGATGACGAGGCTCAGGACGAACCGGCCGAGGTCACGGCCGAATCCGAGAAGCCCGACGCCGAGCCTGGGGCCGATCCGGCAGTGCTGGAAGAGTCCGCCGACGACGAGGCCCACACCGAGTCGACCAACGGCAAACTGCCCGATGGCGAACCCGCCGACAAGGCCGTACCGACCCGTCGTCGCCGCAGGCGATTGCGCGGCGGCGTCGCAGTAGACGATTAAGAAGCCCGACTTCGGGCAGTATGGGGACATGGGCACATTCCAGAGACGTCGCCCCTTTGCGGCGCTGTTGACCGCGCTCGCGGCGGTCCTGGCCCTGGTCGCGCCGGTTCACCCGGCGACGTCCACGGCCGCCCCGGGGGATCCGGTCGCCGCAGCGAGCCAGGTCGAGCCCGCCGTGGCGCGCATCGACACCGAGCTGAACTACCAGCGTGCGATCGGCAACGGTGCGGGCATCGTGCTGGACCCGGGCGGTCAGGTACTGACCAATTTCCACGTGGTGGCGGGCGCCGACCGCATCACCGCGACGGTCGCCGGGCGCTCCTACCCCGCGGAGCTGCTCGGCTACGACCGGCGGCACGACATCGCCGTGCTGCAGCTACTGGGTGGGGGCGGGCTGCCCGCGGCGGTGATTGGGGACTCCTCGACTCTGGTGGAGGGCGAACCGGTCGTCGCGCTCGGGAACGCCCAAGGCTCGAGTTCGCCGCTGACCCGCGAGGTCGGGACGGTGACCGGCTTCGGCCGCACCGTGAACGCCGAGGACACACTCACGGGCAGCAAGGACGAGGTGAACGGTCTGATCGAGTTCGCGGCACCGGTGGTGGCCGGCGACTCCGGCGGCCCGGTGGTGAACGGGGCCGGGCAGGTCGTCGGGGTCACGACCGCCGCATCGGTGAACTTCCGAATGGGCCCCGGCGGCAAGGGTTTCGCGATTCCGATCAACGATGCGATGGCCACCGCCAATCAGATCCGCTCGGGAGCGCCGTCGGACTCCGTGCACATCGGGCCACCGGTGCTGATCGGCGTCGGTGTGCGCACCGCGCCGCAACGTGGGCCGGGCGTGCTCGTTGCGGAGGTCCTGCGCGGCGGTCCCGCCGAACAAGCGGGGCTGATGGGCGGAGACATCCTGACGGATCTGGACGGCACGCCGCTGGATTCGGCGACCACCCTGACCTATGCGCTCGACCGCCGCTATCCCGGCGACGTCATCGACCTGACGTGGATCGACGGCAGCGGCCAGCAACGCACCGGCAAGGCGACGCTCACCCCGCAGTGAGTCACGTGGCGTCACAACCGATCAGCGCCGTCGAGGATTCGCTCGAGGCCTGCGATCACCACGTCGAGTTCGAAGTCGAACTGGGTTTCGGCGTCGCCCCCCGCGGGCTCGGCTGACGCCAGCACCCGTCGGAGCGCCGGATAAGTGCCCAGCGGCTCACGCATCAACGCCTCGGTGGTCTCCGCGCGGTGCCGGTGAACTCCGGACCCGGTCTGCGCGACGACGGTCTGCGCGGCCGACTGCGCGATGTTGGAGGCTGCCGTGAGACCGTGCCTGGCGATCTCGGGATCGAGGCCCGCCGACAGCAGCGCATCGAGGACCCGGTCGGCCAGCGCCAACGCCGCCGACGTGCTGAGGCCGCGCAACTGGGTGAAGTCGGTGGCGGCGCCCACCTGGATCAGTCCGTCGCGGAACGCGACGGCGTAGGCGCGCAATGTCACCCGCCAGTCGTCGTCCGCGGGCAGTTCGACCACGGCGAGCTCCCGCTCGAACCGGTCGAGCACCATCAGCGTCAGCAGGCCCTCACGGTCACCGACGTAGTAGTGCAGCGCCTTGCGGCTCACCCCGAGCGCATCGGCGACCGCCTGCATGGTCAGGTTTCTGCCCGCCACACTGCGCGCCGCGGCGACGATCTGGTCCTGACTGATCCGCGGTGGTCGCCCCCTGGTTCGGCCGCTCATCACCGTTACCTTAGGCGATTTTTCGCCGGTCGGTAAAAAACCCTTCCGCACGGCGCCTAGGTTCCCTATGCTGAGCGCGTGCCAAACACCCCGTACCGGGTCGTCCAGTGGACAACCGGAAATGTCGGAAAGAGCTCGGTCGAGGCGATCGCCAAGAATCCGAACTACGAACTCGTCGGCCTCTACGCGTGGTCGAAGGACAAGACGGGCAAGGATGCCGGCGAACTGGCCGGTATCGAGCCGTTGGGCGTGAAAGCCACCAACGACGTCGACGCGCTGCTCGCGCTCAAGCCCGACGCCGTGGTCTACAACCCGATGTGGATCGACGTCGACGAACTCGTCCGCATCCTCGAGGCCGGTGTGAATGTCGTTGCCTCCGCCTCCTTCATCACCGGACACAACCTCGGCGACGGCCGGGACAAACTCGAAGACGCATGCCAGCGCGGCGGATCGACGCTGTTCGGCTCCGGCGTCAGCCCCGGTTTTGCCGAATTACTCGCGATCGTGGCGGCCAACGGCTGCGCCAGGGTGGACAAGGTCATCGTCGCCGAAGCCTCCGACACGACGTTTTACGACTCACCGGATACCGAGACTCCGTGTGGCTTCGGCATGCCAATCGACGACCCCAATCTGCAGCCGATGATGTCGCAGGGCACTGCCGTATTCGCCGAGGCGGTTCGGCTGGTGGCCGATTCGTTGGGCGTCGAGCTTGATGAAATCGTCTGTGAAGCCGAGTACGCACAAACGACTGAGGACGTCGTGATGGCATCGTGGACCATCAAGGCGGGCTGCGTGGCAGGAGTCTTCGCGAGCTGGCAGGGACGCGTCGGCGGAAAAACCGTCGTGGATCTCAATGTTCGGTGGCGCAAGGGTCAGACCCTGGACCCAGACTGGAAGGTCGAAGGAGACCCCTGGAAGATCACAATCGAGGGGTTGCCGACGGTGACGATGCAAGTCGGCTTCCTGCCGCCGCCGGACTTCATCGAGAAGGCGACGTCGATGGAGGACTTCATGGGGCTGGGCCACATCATCACCGCGCTGCCGCCGATCCACGCGATCCCGGCGGTTGTCGCGGCCTCACCGGGGATCGCGACTTACAACGATCTGCGGCTGACACTGCCCCGCGGCATCGTTCCGACGGCTTAGCGGCGTCCCACCGCTTTCTTCGCGACAGGCGAGTCCCGGTACCGCGCACCGTATTTCGGGACCACCATGGGACCGGCGTGCCGTGCAGCCGTGATCGCGTTTCGCAGCGGCCGCGCCAGGCCTGCGAACGACGCCATGTCTAGCACCATCGGCGTGAGCAGCCGGTTGTGGACGAAGGCGAAGGCGCTACCCGTCTCCGGATCCGCCCATCCGAGTGTTCCGCCGAGACCGATGTGCCCGAACCCCTTGAGCAGTCCAGGAATCGGGGATTCGTGGTAGCCGAGGTGGAACGGCATAGGCACGCCCACGTTCAGGTCCGGCCACGGCTTCGGATTCCCGATCAGCCCCTGCGTCAGGTCCGCGGACAGGAACTCGGTGTCGTCGATGGTGCCGCCATTGGCCATCGCGGCATACAGCCTGGCCAGCCCGCGGGCGGTCACGACGCCGTTGGCCGCCGGTACCTCGCCGTCCAGGAACGGAACCTCGCCCTGCACAAGGGATTTGATGCCGGGAAAGAACATCGCGCCGAACGCGCCCGACAGCGGTAGCCCGGCCACCTTCGGCGCCACGAAGTCGAACACCGGATTCGCCCGTGAGCTCTGCGGTGCCAGAATCTGCGCCACTTTGGTCGGTGAGCCTGCCGGCGGACGTCCGAGGTGGATGCCGTCGGTGTTGAGGGGTTGTGCGACTTCGGCTCGGATGAGCTCACGCATGCCCCTCCCTGTCACGGCCCTGGCGAGGCCGGACAGTATCCATCCGTACGTCAGCGCGTGGTAGGCCGGCCAGCCCCTCAGGCGGTCGACGGGTGCGGCGGCGAGGCGCTGCTCCATCAGTACGTGGTCGAGTAGTTCGTCCTTGGTCACACCCTTGAGATGCGACAGCCCGGCTCGATGCCGCAGCACGTCGCGCACCGTGATCTCGTCCTTGCCACTGGCGCCGAACTCCGGCCAGTACTGTGCGACGGGCTCGTCGTAGGACAGCAGGCCGCGGTCGACCAGGCGGTGGATGACCGCGACCGCGATTCCTTTGGTCGCGGAGAACACCATGGCGCCGGTGTCGGCCGTCCACGCCTGCTCACCGGACCTGTCGGACCATCCCGTCCAGACGTCGACGACCGGCCTGCCTTCGATGTAGACCGACAGGGCGCCGCCACCGAACCGACGGCCCGGGAACAGGCCCGCGAAAATGCGCACCACGTTTGAAAAGCGCGGATCCGTCGCGCCCTGCACGTCGCGCGGCAGGCCGTCCTCGGCACGCAGGAGTGACGCCTTTGTCATACCGCTAACAATGCTGCCGGACGCGCCGCCGTAGGCGCAGAACCGCGATATTCAGCCGGTCACATTCATGACGTTGGCCGTCAGTTTCGCTCCGGGCGGGCCCTCCAGGACGACGTCCTTCAAGATCTTCGCCTGGTCCTTCTGCACGGTGAACTCGCCCGGTTGCGGTGCGTTCCCGCCGATCACCTCGTAGAAGACGGTGAACGGGGTCTCCGGCAGGGGGTGCAGGCCAATGTATTTCGGTTCGATCGTGTACGTGTAGGTGCACGGGCCTTCGGGCGCGCAGGTCTGCTCGGTGACGATCACACCGACGGTGAACTCCACCGGTGTCGGCACCTTCGGCGACGGCGGCGCAAGCGTCGTGCGTGGTGTCGCCGCCTGCTGCGAGGGCTTCGGCGCAGTAATGCTGCCGAAGATCATGGCGGCCGCGATGCCGATACCGCTGGCGATGATCGCGAACAGCGCCAAGCCCGCGGACCACTTCCGGACGGTCGACGAAACGCGCATGTGCATACTCAACCTGGTGCGCGCCCGACTGCGCGGCATTTTCGGCCGCGCGCCGGGCAAGCACGTCAGTGCTGAGGCCGCCGGCGCCTGCCGAGGGTCAGCACGATCGCGCCGATGCCCACCGCCGCCGCTATGACCGCGGCCACGATGACGGTGATGTCCTTGCCGCTGAGCCCGGTTGGCGACGAGTCGCTCACCAATTGCAGGTCGTAATCACCCGGCAGCGGACCTTCCGCAGGCTCTTCCATGCCCGGGAAGCTCTGCGTCTGGTTGACCTCGAACTGCGGTACGCCTTCTTCGTTTTCCTTCCAGACCCCCCACGCGGGCGTCACGCCGTCGAGGAGGACCTTCGTCGCACCGCCCTGCGCCGGGTCTGGGCCGACGTCGACGATCTTGCGGACCACGATCGGCCGGTACGTCTCTTTCGTGTACTTGACCTGGACCGGCACGTTGGTGAGGGTGCGCACCGGCGGCGGAGGCGGCGGAGGCGGCAACCCCGGTCCCGGGAAATACCCGCCGCCGAAGAAGTTGCCCACCGCGATCGCGATGAGTTCGCCAAGAGTGTTGAGCCGCATTGCCGTGAAGTTGTATGAACCGATGTCGCGCACCTCGGTCACGATCCGCCCCAGCGGTTCGATGACCAAAACCCGCGGCACGCCGCCCACCTCGTAGACCAGCTTCAGCGGCTCGGGATAGGGATTGAAGATCAGCGGCCGGTAGTACTTGTCGTACTGGACCCAGTCCGACTGCCATTGCGCGACCTTGGCCTCGGCGGCGGCGAGTTCACCGTCATCGGCGACGGTGTTCGCGCCACCGCCTGGGTTCGCGCCGCCCGGATCGGCAGCGCCGCCGGGGTTGGCCGTGAGGATCAGATCCTTCAGTTCGTCGATCTCGGCCGCCGGCGCGGGCGGCGGGATCTCTTCGACCGGCTTGGCCTGCTCGGCGATCTTGATGTCCTCTGGGGCCGCTTCCAGCTGCTGCGGCTCGGGAGTCGTCGTCACTCCCGCGGCCTGCTCGATGCTTCCGGGGTCTTCGCCGGTGGTACCGCCGGTGGTACCGCCGGTGGTACCGCCCTCGACGGACTGCTCGGTCGAGTTATCGGTGGTGGTTCCGCCCGAACCTGTCTCCCCCGGCTCTGTCGTCGACGTCGAGGTGCTGCCCTCAGTCGTCGTCTCGCCTGTGCCAGTGGTGGTGGCCGTCGTGGTGCCCGCCGTGGTCGGGGTCGTCGCCGCTGTGGTCGGGGTCGTCGCCGCCGTGGTCGGGGTCGTCGCCGCCGTGGTCGGGGTCGTCGCCGCCGTCGTCACCTCCGTGGTGACCTTGGTCGTCGGGGTCGGTACCGGTGCGGCCGCGGTCGTCGTCACCGGTGCGGCAGGCGTTGTCACGACCTCGGGCTCCTGTGTGACCACGGGTGCTGGGGTCTCTTCGGTCACCACCGGCGCCTGAGGTTCCTGGGTGACGACCGGCGGCGCCTCGACAACCGGCGGCGCCTCGACAACCGGCGGCGCTTCGACAACCGGCGGCGCTTCGACAACCGGCGGCGCTTCGACAACCGGCGGCGCTTCGACAACCGGCGGCGCTTCGACGACCGGCGGCGCTTCCTCGGTCGCCACCGTTTCGGTCGGCACGAACTCGGTTTCGGTTATCACCGTCGTTTCGTCACCCGTCTGGGCGAGAGCCGGAAAAGTTCCGGCGCCGATCGCGGTCGACGAGACCACGACGACCGAAGCAAGCGCAAGCGCCAGCCGGGCACGGCGGATATCAAGTGGGACAAGCATTGTCGTCCTCTCTCACCAGCAGGCTTGATGTCGGTCGGCTTGGAACAGGTTGTCGGCGGCGCATTCGCCGGCGTCGGCGGCGGGAGTGTTGGCGTTGTCGATGTGGCCGAAGTCGTCGGCGAAGAACGCGTCGCCGCCGACCGCACCGGCACCGGGCGGCGGGCCGACGAGGAGCTGGCCCAATGCGGTGGGGTCCACCCCGAGGGGAGCCAGCCAATCGCGGGTGACGCGCTCATGATTGCGGATCTTGGACGCCTGCCCCGAACGCGCCAGCCACCCACCGACCGCGGCAACAACAGCGGCCAGCGCCACAGCCATCGACAAACCCGATGCGGGCCGGTGGAACGACGACATGAACTACCCCCTTCAAGCTGGCGTTTCCCCCGAAAGAGCCAGACCGTGGAATTCTCGCAGCCCGTGACGCTGAACGCCACGCGAACGCGGAAATCAGCAAATATTGACACCGCGAGCGATCGTGCGTGAGATGCGAGGGTCCGCAGGATGGTGTTTGCTTTTCGTTCTCAAGGGATAGTTCGGCTAGATACCGAGCCTGACATGGCGGCGGAGGTGAGAAACGTGCGGATCCGGTCATTTCCGGGGTGTCGCGGGAGATCTGCACCCGCTTCAATGGCTAATACGGGACCGTGTGGCGGCCCGATAGTGAAGACTGTGAACCTGCTGGTTTGCCGCATTCCGCAGGAGGCGTAGTGGAGGGTGCGCCCTTCGGAAGGTACCGACTCGTCGAGTTGCTGGGCCGCGGCGGCATGGGGGAAGTCTGGAAGGCGTTCGACACGGCCACCCAGCGCGTGGTGGCGGTCAAGGTCCTGCCGGCGCAACTGGCCGCAGATCCGGTGTTCGAGGAGAGGTTTCGGCACGAGGCATTCGCCGCGGCAAGCCTGAATAACCCCCACGTCGTCCCGATCCACAACTTCGGCGAGATCGAAGGACGGCTGTATGTGGATATGCGGCTGATCGAGGGCCAGGACCTCGAGCACGTCTTGGCCGACGGCCCGTTGGATCAGGGGCGGGCGGTGAAGATCATCGAGCAGATCGCCTCGGCGCTCAGGGCGGCACACAAGATCGGCCTCGTGCATCGCGACGTGAAGCCCTCCAACATTCTGATCGCCGAAGATGACTTCTCGTACCTGATCGATTTCGGTATCGCACGTGCTGCGGGCGAGACCAAGTTGACCGCTACCGGCAACGTCGTCGGCACGTGGCCGTACATGGCGCCCGAGCGCTTCACCACCGGCCAGTCCGATACCCGTTCGGATATCTACGCGTTGACCTGTGTGCTGTATGAGTGCCTCACGTCCAGCCGGCCGTTCCCTGGAAACAGCGTCGAGCAGCAGATCGCAGGCCACCTCACGACTCCGCCTCCCCGACCGTCGATTTCGCGACCGGAGGTGACACCCGAGCTTGATCCGGTGATCGCCGCCGGCATGGCCAAGGATCCCGACAAGCGGTACGGAACAACGACCGAGATGGCCCGTGCGGCGCGTGCGGCGATCACCAACGCTGCCGTCCAAACCCGACCGGCACAACCTGGTTCCGCGCCGACGGTCGCCGGAGTGGCAGCTTCGGCTCCCACCCGGGCCGAAAGACCCGAGCAAGGTGAAAACGCCTGGGCACCAACGAAAGCCCAGCCCGCCGAGGTAGACCCGCCGACCGAGCGAGACGTGCAGCTTCCCTGGGCGCCGACCCGCGCCGGTCGGCCCGAGCATGTCGAGCAGGCGTCGGCACCGACGCGGGCCCAGCCCGCCGAGCAGGCGTCGGCACCGACGCGGGCACAGCCGGCCGCGCAGGCGCCGACGCAAGCTCAGCCGGCCCAACACGCACCGCCCACCGAGCAGGCGCAGCCCGCGTGGGCGCCCACCCAGTCCGGTACGCCCGAGCACGTTCAGCAGGCCTGGGCGGCAACGGCCTTGGGCGCACCCGTGCCGCATGTCGAGAGCGCTTCGGCGCCGGCGCAGGCATATCCCGCCGAGGACCAACGTCAAGCCTCGCCACCTTCGCCGCCCGACACCGCCGCCCCGGACAAGTGGCCCGACGACTCCGCGCCGTGGCCGTGGTGGCGGCGCACGGCGGTCGTGATCCCGATCGCCGTCGTCCTGATCGTGGCCGCCGTCGCGACCATTCTTTTCGTCATCAGCGGAGAGGAAGAGCCCGCACCCGGCGGCCAAGCCGGTGGAGGCGGTGGAGGCGGTGGCAGTGGCGGGTCGGGACTCGACGGCACGTACGCCTTCGAGTTCGGTGCGCCGACACAGCCCAACGGTCAGCCGTTCGACAACGCGTCGGGCGGCGACGAGAAATGGGTGATCAAATCGGCGTGCCACACCAAGGGCTGCGTGGCGAGCGCGACGAAGTCCAGCGGATCTATAAGCACGACAACGGCATTGGTGCTGGACGAGGTCGACGGACGGTGGGAATCGGTCACCGCGAGGGAGGGAACGTGCCAGGGCGGCGCCGGCGCGGGCGAGGTCTGGGAGTCGCTGTCACTGGAGTCACGGCCGGACGGGGAGCTTCAAGGCGAGTTCATCGTTCGCTCGACCGACCCCAACTGTGCCAGCAACCGCCCCGTGACAGCGACCCGTATGGCAGACGCCGACTCCGACGTGTCGGCGGCCGATCCCGCGGCGATGCCCGCCCGGGTGGCGTCGCCCGGACAGGCGCTGTACGGCAGCTATCAGGAGACAGACACGTACAAGGACGGGAATCGCAACGCCGATGTGAGTTTCGATATCCAGTCGTTCTGCCTTCGTACCGGCGAGCGCTGCCTGAGCTACTGGCTGAGCCCCAAAGACATCAAGGTCCTCATCTTCGCGAAGAACGAGTGGTTGCTGGCCAACAGGTCATCGGATTCGACGTGCACGAACGGCGGTCCCGCCCATCGCGAGATCACGCTGCAGTATCCGTTGCCTTCGCCGGCGCAGGATCCGATCACTCTGCTCACCGGACGCGGCCACTACACGATCACTGGCGCTTGCCCGTTCAACAGCGACTTCGACTCGAAGGTTCAGCGCACGGGGGACTAATTCCAGTACTGCAGCCACTCCACCGTCGCGAAGACCGTCAGCGACGCGGCGTAGACGATCACGGCTATTGCGGCACCGCGCAGGCTGATTCGCAGACCAGCGCCGTCCACCGGGTCGAGCCAGCGGCGGCACCATGACGACACCGTGGGCATCAACCACCATTGCATCAATGCCACGCTGCCCACCTGGCTGAGCCAAACTGACAGCCACGGCTCCGCGCCCAACTTGCCGATCACCGGTGCCACGAACTTCGACTGCATCATCACCATGGGGTAGAGCACCATCAGTAGCAGCATCGCCGTCTTCCAGCTCGGCGTCATCTCCGTCTTCCCGTCCACGTTCCGCACGATGGTGCCGAGCGGGGTGGTCTTGGCGAATACCGAGAAATCCTTCGTCAGACTCGACCGCACCGACGGCAAGACTTCCTTGCGCTGCGGCGACCGTAGCCATGCCGACAATTGGGGTTCGGTGCGAAACCGGATCAGCGACATCCATTTCCCCAATGCACCAGGCGGGAAGACAGCCGTGCCCTCATAGCCGGAGAATTGGGAGGCGGCCATCGTGAGCCTGGTATGGGCAGCCTCGAAGTCCGCCTCCATTCCGCCGGACACGTTGGAGGAGACAATCGCCACACCGGTCGGCATCAACGCGCCTTCAATGATCACCAAATCCGAAGAGAGCCGCAGAAATCCCCGTGGCGCAGCGCCGCGCAACAAGTGCTTCCACGTCTCCCCGTCGAGCCACTGATGGAGCAAGTCCTCGGACTCGAAGGTCACCGCGACCGCCCAGTCCAGCGGGGTGTCGCGACGGATCGAGGCAGCGAACGCAACGAATCCTCGTGCGGCCTCCGCAGCGGATCGCACGTCGCAGACCCAACCGTCGAAAACTTCGGAGTCAGCTACCCGGTGAAAAATCGTGACGGCTATGGCGGTCATCGCGATCCACCTAGACCGCGCCGAATCGGCGGCCGCGCCGGACTTGCGTCGCAACCTTACTTGCCATTCGATTCCTCCTTACTGACCCGCAACTTCTCATTGCGTGTAGCCCATGCTGGAGTAGATAGTCAGCCCAGGGTTGAGCCTTCCGCTATTTGTGTCCACGGTCGGGCTAGACCGGATTCCCTTCATCATCCCAGTTGGCGGCCACTTTCTTACTCGGCTGCACCCGGGGCGGCTCGCCCGGCATCTTCGGATAGCTCGGCGGATAGGGCAGATCCCCTAGCCCGCGCTCGCCCTCGTCGGCCTTGACCATCTCCAGCAATGACTCGAGCGATTGAGCCGTCGAGTCGATGTCGGCCCACGGATCCGGCCGTCCGGCAACGAAATCGGGCACCGTCGAGATCGTGTAGTCGTCGGGGTCAGCGTCGCGCAGCTCATCCCACGTCAGCGGCGTCGACACCGTCGCGATGGCGGTCTTGCGCGCCGAGTACGCCGACGCGAACGTGCGGTCGCGGGCGTTCTGGTTGTAGTCGATGAAGATCCGCTTGCCGCGTTCCTCTTTCCACCACGACGTCGTCACCGCATCCGGTGCCCGTCGCTCCACCTCACGCGCCAACGCGATTCCCGCGCGGCGCACCGCGATGAAATCCCAGTCGGGCTTGATCCGCAGGAAGATGTGCACGCCACGTCCGCCGGAGGTCTTCGGGTAGCCGACCAGTTCCAGTTCGTCGAGCAACGGCTTGAGCACGTCCACCGCGACCTCGCGGGCCTCCTTGAACGCCGTGCCGGGTTGCGGATCGAGATCGATGCGGAGTTCGTCGGGGTGTTCGGTATCCGGGCAGCGCACCTGCCAAGGGTGCAACGTGATGGTGCCCATCTGAGCGGCCCACACGATCGACGACGGATGGGTGACCTTGAGCGCATCGGCCGTCCGCCCCGAGGGGAAGGTCACCACGCAGGTCTCCAGATAGTCGGGATGCTTCTGCGGCACGCGTTTCTGGTAGATCTCCTCGCCGTCGATGCCGTCGGGGAAACGTTGCAGATGCGTGGGCCGGTCCCGCAGCGCGGTGAGCATCGGGCCCGATGCGACGGCCAGGTAGTACTCGACCAGTTTGCGTTTGGTACCGTCTTTACCGAGCTTCGGGAAGTACACCTTGTCCGGGTTGCTGAGCCGGACCTTGACGCCGTCGACATCGAGTTCTTCTGCAGGCGTTGCCATTTCAGGACTCCAACACGTCGTAGAGGTCGTAGTTCAGGGGTACGTCGAGCTGGTCGAAGGTGCAACTCTGCGGCTCGCGGTCGGGACGCCAGCGCATGAATTTGACCGCGTGTCGGAACCGCCTGCCGTGCACCGTGTTTCCCTCCATCTGGTCGTAGGCCACCTCGCAGACCTTCTCCGGCCGGACCGGGATCCAGCGTTTGTCGGCGGCGGAGTTCCACCGGCTGGGGTCGCCGTCTCTGACCTGGTCGCCCTCGCGCAGCGGTTCGAGGTCGGCCAGCAGCTTGACGCGATCCTTGACACTGAAAGACGCTGCGCCACCGACCATCTGCAGTTCACCGTCGTCGCGGTAGAGACCGAGCAGGATCGACCCGACGCCTTCGCCGCTCTTGTGGATCCGGTACCCGATGGCCACGCAGTCCGCGTCGCGGGCGTGCTTGACCTTCACCATCTCCCGCTTGCCGGGTAGGTACGGCCCGTCCAGTCGTTTGGCGATCACCCCGTCCAGTCCCGCGCCCTCGAACTCCTCGAGCCACTGCGCGCCCTGTCCGGGGTCCTCGGTGGTGCGCGTGACGTGGCACTGTGCTTTTCGAACAGATAGCCGGTCTTTGACCGCGTCGCACAGCGCTGCCCGACGCACCCGGAACGGTTCACGCATCAAGGACGTGTCCCCGGTGGCGAGCGCGTCGAAACCGATGAAGTGCGCCGGCGTCTGCTCGGCCAGCATCTTGACCCGGCTGGCGGCGGGGTGAATGCGTTGCGAGAGCGACTCCCAGTCCAGCCGGACGCGGCCGCCGATCTCCCGCGGGACGACGACCTCGCCGTCGAGCACGCAGCGCGATGCCAGCTCGTCGCGCAGGGCCACGAGCAGCTCGGGGAAGTACCGGCCGAGATCCTTGCCGCTGCGGGACAGCAACACGATCTCGTCGCCGTCTCGGAACACCAACGCCCGAAAGCCGTCCCACTTCGGCTCGTACGACCACACGCCCAGGTCGGTCGGCACCTTGGCCTGGGCCTTCGCCAGCATCGGCTCGAGCGGCGGCTGCACGGGTAGGTCCACGCTTTCCATACTCTTCTAGACCCGCGAACCGGGGCAATGTCATCGCCGCTGAGAGAATGGGCCGATGCGACTGCCCGTGATGCCGCCGGTTTCGCCGATGCTGGCCAAATCGGTGGCGTCGATCCCGCCCGACGCGTCCTATGAGCCCAAGTGGGACGGGTTCCGGTCGATCTGCTTCCGCGACGTCGACGAGGTGGAACTGGGTAGCCGTAACGAGCGGCCGATGACCCGATACTTTCCCGAACTCGTCGCCGCGGTGAAAGCGGAACTGCCGGAGCGCTGCGTCATCGACGGCGAGATCATCATCGCCACGGACCACGGTCTGGATTTCGAGGCGCTGCAACAGCGCATCCACCCGGCCGACTCACGCGTGCAGATGCTGGCCGAGAAGACCCCGGCGTCGTTCATTGCTTTCGACCTGCTCGCTCTCGGCGACGAGGACTACACGCCAAGGCCGTTCAGCGAGCGCCGGGCCGCGCTCGTCGACGCGTTGGTCAATTCGGGCCCCTCGATCCACGTCACGCCGGCGACCACTGATCTGCCGACCGCTCAACGCTGGTTCTCCGAATTCGAGGGCGCCGGCCTCGACGGCCTGATCGCCAAGCCGCTGACGATCACGTATCAGCCCGACAAACGCGTGATGTTCAAGATCAAGCCCGAGCGGACGGCGGACTGCGTGGTGGCGGGCTACCGGGTGCACAAGTCGGGTGACGGCGCGATCGGCTCGCTGCTGCTCGGGCTCTACAAGGACGACGGCACACTCGTATCGGTTGGCGTCATCGGCGCGTTCCCGATGGCGCGGCGGCGCGAACTCTTCATCGAATTCCAGTCCCTGGTAACGACATTCGACGAGCATCCGTGGAACTGGGCCGCCCACATATCGGGTGAGCGCACCCCTCGCCGCAACGAGGGGTCCCGGTGGAACGCGGGTAAGGACCTCTCGTTCGTGCCGCTGCGACCCGAGCGGGTGGTAGAGGTCCGGTATGACCACATGGAAGGGCAGCGGTTCCGCCACACCGCGCAGTTCAACCGGTGGCGGCCCGACCGAGACCCACGCTCTTGCACCTACGATCAGCTCGAACATCCGGTCACCTTCAGCCTCGGCGACATCGTGCCAGGGCTGAGCCCTGGCTAGGCGGAGCGCACGTCCGGTGTGGCTATACCCGACTGCGCAGCGAGGATCCTGTCGGCAGCGTTGATGCCGGCGACGACGGCCGATTCCTGTCCAGAGGTCGCCAGATAGTCGCCGGCGACCTGGACTGGTTCATGCGCCGGGTAGCTGTCGAGGAATCTTTGCAAGGCCGAGTAGTAGCCGACTTCGCCCCGGTGCGACGCGTACGGCCAGCGGGTCAGGGAACTGGCCCGGAGGTGGTCACGAAGTTCGGGGAAGAGACGCTCGACGAGGTCTCGGACGACTCCGATCAAACGGTCGTCACTGTCGCCAGCGTCGGGATCTGAATGGACAGGGATGAAAGCGGTGACCAGGCTGGCCCAGGCAGGGGAATCACCCGCCGCCTCGGCATGCTGGAGGAACAGGGTGCCCACGTGTGCAGACGCAGCCGTCGGCACCATGATCAGGAACGGGCGCTTTTCGGTGCGACCGTCATACGTGAGGTGAACTGAGACGCAGCCGGCATTCTTCGTCGCACTTAAGAGGTTGGCCCCGGCCCCTCTCAGCGGCGGATACATGTCGGCGGCAGCCCGGAAGACAGTCGCGATCACACACGCGTCCGCCTGTTCCAGAGCCGATGTCCCAGAAGCATTCTGGTACTGGACATCCACACCGTGTTCGGTCCGGCGTACGGCCGTGACGGGCGAGTTGAGACGGACGTCGAGGTGGGCGGCCAACCGGTCGGGCAAGAGTTGCAACCCGCCTTTGATCGTCTGCATCTTGCCGGCTGCCAGTACCGCGCCTGCGAAGAACTCGATCACCGACGTCTTGTCGCGCGAACTGGTCGTCATCGTCCGCGCCAGTCCTTCGATCAACAGGTCGTTGATCTCGCGTCCGAAAATCCGGTCGACGTAGGACTCGATCGACTCGTTGTCGTACTGCACACGGTTGCTGACGTCGTATGGGCTCATGCCGACGAGAGGTTTGATCAGCCGTGGCCCGTTGACCAGTAGTCGAAGTTTCGCCCGGGCAGGCAGGAGCTTGGTTGTCAGAAAAGATCTGACCGGTTTACTCGTGTCGAGGATGTGAAGGTCGTTCCCCTTCACCACGGCCATTTCGGGCGCGCAGTCGACTACCCGGTCGGCGAGCCCCACGCCACGGACAAGCTTCATGTACTCGGTGTACTTGTCCGTGACAATGACCGGCCCGACGTCGAACACGTAGCCGCCCTCGGACTCCGACAACACCCGCCCGCCAACGCGGCCCAGCGACTCGAATACCGTGACCTGCCAGCCTCGTGCACGAAGACGATATCCGGCGCTCAGCCCGGCCAGGCCACTACCGACCACGACGGCACGCTTCATAGGCCTTCTCCACCTACATTCGCCAAACATCTGATCCTGGCACACAAACATGTGATGCTCGATGGCTCAGATACCGCTCGATCAACTCGCAGGGAGAACCATGGCGATCAGGCAGGCGATGGCCGTCATCGTCGCCGCGACCGGCGCCGCCGTCGGATTGGCCAGTCCCGCATGGGCGGACGACCGGCTCGACGGCGAGTACACCTTCATCAACGGCCCAACGTCGAACACGTGGAGCATCACCACGCAGTGCAACCCCGAGGGCACCTGCGGCGGTTCGGTGTCGAGCTCCAACGGGATGCTGGTGGCGATCCACAGACTGGACGGTGGCCCGTGGACCATCGAACGGCACGACGTCTTCAATGGGTGGACCTGCGCCGACGGTAATACTGGCCCGGCGGATCTGGTGTACTCCTTCGATCCGGTGAGCCTGGCGGGGACGATCAGCTACACGTCGAAGCCCGGGGCGTGCAACGACCCCAACTCGCTACAGAATCAGCAGCCGGTCAGCCTGGTGAAGGTGTAGCCGGCACCCCGCTAGATTCGGGTGGTGGTCGAAGAGTCCATTGTCGCCTGGCTGCTCCACTCCGATCCGGCCTTGCGTTGGCAGGTCGAACGCGATGTGGTGGGCGAACCCGCCGCGGTCTGGGAAGCCACGCGGGCGCGGACCGCGACCGAGGGCTTCGGCGCACGTCTTCTGGCGCTGCAGGACTCCGACGGTCAATGGGCGGGCGGGGCATTCTTCCCCTCCGACTTCGACTTTCACGGTCCCGAGGCGGCACCGGGGGCTCAGCCGTGGACTGCAACGACCTGGACCCTGAACTCGCTACGGGAGTGGGGGGTCGACGCCGAGGTCCTCCGCGAGCGCCGCACCGTCGAGCTGCTTGCCGCGAACTCCCGCTGGGAGTACGAGGACCGGCCCTACTGGAGCGGCGAGGTCGACTGCTGCATCAACGCCTGGACCGTCGCGAACGGCGTGTGGCTCGGCGCAGACGTCTCCGGCATCGTCGACTGGTTCCTCGCGCACCAGATGCCCGACGGCGGCTGGAACTGTGAGTGGGTCGAGGGCTCCACGCGATCGTCGTTTCATTCGACGCTCAACTCCCTTAAGGGACTTCTCGCCTACGAGGCCGCCACGGGCGGCTCGGCAGCGACGCACGCCGCGCGTGCGTCCGGCGAGGAATATCTGCTGCAGCGCAGGCTCTTTCGCCGGCTGTCGACCGGTCAGCCGGTGGGTCCGTGGGTGGACCGCTTCACGTATCCGTTCCGCTGGGTGTGCAGCGTGCTGAACGCCGCCGAGTACTTCCGTGACGCTTCCCTGCTCGATGGGACGCCGCCGGATCCGCGTATGGAGCAGGCCATCGAGATCATCCGTTCCGCACAACAGCCCGACGGCACGTGGCTTCAGGGACAGCCACACTCGGGACGCGTGTGGTTCGAGGTCGACGTGCCGGCCGGCGAGCCGTCGAAATGGCTCACGCTCTCGGCGACGCGGGTGCTCGCCTGGTGGGACTCCCGTTAACCCGTGAGGTCGTCCGAACGGCCCGCGGCGACCCGCGACCACTGAGAGGTGGGACGGCCGTCAGTGCGGAACTGATCGCCGGCGCTGGGGTCGATCGGCTGCGGCCAGCCCTCGGGTGAGTCCTCCGAGATCTCCTGCCTGCCATACACGGTCAGGTCCAGTAGGTGATAGCTGTTGGCGCCGGCCTCCGTGCCGCGACCCGTCGTCCAGTACGTCTCGAAGACGCGGTCGCCGTCGCGCAAATAGCACGCATAGAAGCCGAACGCGCGCCCTGCCATCAACTCGTCGCGCGCATCGTGCGCCGAGTACCACGGCATCTCCCACCCCATGAAGTCCCGGTATCGCGCGCTCTCGGCGTAGGGGCCCTGACAGAACGTCGCATACGTGACATCGCGGCTGTGCAGATAGGACAGCTCCTGCGCGTGCCCGGTGAAGAACGTGCAGCCCTCGCACTGTTCCGCAGCGGGCTTTCCCTCGTGCCACATGTGGAAGTAAACGATCAGCTGCCTTCGACCCTCGAAGACGTCGATCAAGGGAATCTCGCCGTCGGCGCCGACGACCGGCGTCGCAGCGTCCACCTCGACCATCGACAGCCGCCGCCGCGCGGCCGCGATCGCGTCGCCCTCACGGGTGTGCGCCTTCTCCCGGACCAGCAACTGGTCGAGCTCGGACTGCCAGGCAGACCGGTCGACGATCTGCGGCGTCGGGTAGGTGGTGCTGTTGGTCGCCATCGCTATCACTCCTTGAATTGGTCTCGTCGTATGAACTGGCGGTGTTGATATAGACCTGCCGAAGGCGGCAGAACTCATCGCGGTACGCGCCGACATCGGTTTAGGCCGCCCCGATGAGGGCACGCACCACCCATGTCAGTAACGAGTTTCCAGAATCTTCCGCTGGCCGACCGGGATCGGCAGTGGGATGGTGCGGCCGCCGAAAAGCGGGTGCGCAAATGGGCGACGCCGAGGAGGAGCCGAACCAGAAGTACCGCGACGCCCACGTCTGGTACGACAGCGACAACAAGCACAACTTCACCGCATACAAGCTGCTGATCGCCGATGTCATCGACGGCAAGCTCAAAGTCGTCCCGCGCGGCGTGATGGCGGCGGGCGGCATCATGAACGGCGCCCGCGGCGGCGTCGACCTGCCCAAGGGCGACATCGACCGCGTGAAGAGCCATCTCGCCAAGTACTACGAGAAGATGGGCGAAGCGCCGCCGTGGGAGCGCGGCTAGTTAGATTGCGGGGGTGAGTGCAGGCAGGTTCGCCCCGAGCCCGTCGGCCGACCTGCATATCGGCAACCTGCGCACCGCGGTGCTCGCATGGCTGTTCGCACGTTCGACGGGGCGCCGCTTCCTCATGCGCGTCGACGATCTCGACGACCGCACCGACGCCGACATCGCCCGTCGCCAACTCGACGACCTCGCCGCCATCGGCCTCACCTGGGACGCGCCCGCTGAGTGGCAGACCAAGCACACAGCCCGGTATGACTCCGCGATCACGGCACTCGCAGACCGCGGGTTGCTGTACGAATGCTATTGCAGCCGAAGGGATATCGCCCAGGCGCCGCGTGCCCCGCACGCACCGCAGGGAGCGTATCCCGGGACATGTCGCGACCTGACCGACTCCGAGCGCGAGAGCCGACGCACCGAGATCGACAGGCCGCCCGCGCTGAGGCTGCGCACCGACGCGATCACGCACACGGTTCACGATCTGCTGCACGGCGACTACACCGGGATCGTGGACGACTTCGTGGTTCGTCGCGGGGACGGGGTTCCGGCGTACAACCTGGCTGTCGTCGTCGACGACGCCGAGCAGGGCATCGACCAGGTCGTGCGCGGCGACGACCTGCTGTCGTCATCGCCGCGGCAGGCGTATCTCGCCGCACTGCTCGGCCATCGGGAGCCGACGTACGCGCACGTCGCGCTGGTGCTCAACGAGGACGGGGCCCGGTTGGCCAAACGCGACGGCGCCGTCACGCTCGCCGAGATCGGCGTCGAGCGCGCGCTGGCCCAGATCGCCGAATCCCTTGGCTGGCAGGCGTCGAGCGTCGACGAGATGCTCGCGCAGTTCGACCCAGCCAAGCTGCCGCGGCGACCCTGGATTTACCGCCCGTAGAGACACCGCGAGCGACCTCTTTTGTACGCAATTCCGCGGCGTGTCGCGTACAAACACGGACGCTCGCGGAGGGGGCAGGTGTCACTCGACGGGCGAGCGGCCCTTCGCAGCCCGCCCGGCGGCGGCAAGCAGCTCGTCGCGGAACTGCGGGTGCGCGATCGCCGCAAGCGCCTCGCCACGCTCCTTCACGGTCTTGCCCTCCAGTTCGGCGACGCCGTACTCGGTGACGATCACGTCGACCTGGTGGCGTGGCGTCGTGATCACGGCGCCGGGGCCGAACCACGGCACGATGCGCGACTGCAGCTCGCCGTCCTTCTCGAACGTCGAGGGCAGGCAGATCAGCGAGCGGTCCGCCAGGTCG
The DNA here is from genome assembly GCA_963737385.1 of uncultured Actinomycetota bacterium. Classification (GTDB taxonomy): domain Bacteria; phylum Actinomycetota; class Actinomycetes; order Mycobacteriales; family Mycobacteriaceae; genus Mycobacterium. The sequence goes on along the minus strand of CAVTSZ010000057.1, from coordinate 295,835 downwards.
AGCCCGGCGCCCGCGACGAAGTCCTCGGCGCCGCCGATCCCGCTGAACTGGTCGCCGTTGATCGTGTCGGCGACGACCTGGCCGTGGATGTCGATCGCGAGGGCGCCGTTGATCGAGATCATGTCGTTGTTGGCGCCGATGACCTCCGGTGAGTTGACGATCTCGACCGGCAGGAATGCGACGGACTCGTTGCCGTCCAGCCACTCGTACAGCTCCGGAGAGCCGAATGCGAACGTCGTCACGCTCACACCGGCGTACTGGCCCTTGCCGGTGTTGGTGATCTTGCCCGCGCGGTGCAACCGCATACAGCCGTCGGTGAACATCTCGCTGTGCAGCCCGTAGTCGCCGCCGTCGCCTTCGGCCAGCAGCGTGGCGATCTGGTTGGGAATCGACCCGATCCCGGTCTGCAGGGTCGCACCGGACGGAATGATGCCGACGGTGTGCTCCGCGATCGCCTTGTCGGCGTCGGTGGGCGGCGCGTCGCCCCCGGGCAGCGCAAACGGCGACTCGGTCGAGCGCACAAGGACGTCGATCTCGTCGACGTGCAGCGCATGGCGATGGGACTCGCCGAACCCGAACGTCCGCGGATAGGCGTCTGATACCTCGACGACGAGCAGCCGGTCGGGATCGGCGCCCGCGCGGCGCAACTCATCGATCGTGCCGCCGCCATGCAGCGACAGCGAGCACCAGCCGTCGGCGTCGGGCGGCGTGGCGACGGTCGTCATCACGCGCGGCGCCTGTCGTTCGAGCAGCGGCCCGAAGCGCCGGAAGTCCGCGGGCGCGAACCCGATGTTGGCACCGCTGTCTCGCAGCGCCCGCTCGAGCGGACCGAAGAAGCCCGACAGGTACGCGACGCCGGGCCGGGAGAACAGCTCGGTGAGGACCGCGAGCAGCGCACCGTAGACACGCAGATCTGTCCAGTCCTCGCGCTCGCCGAGCGCGCGCAGGAAGGCCGGCGGCTGGCCGGGGCCGAGCGGCATGCCCAGCGTGTCGTCGGTCTGCAGGCGGGCGGCGGCCTGCTCGGCGGTGAGCTCCTCGGGCATGACGAATAGCCAACCACGCTGCCACCGCTGCGGTCACGACCGGGATATAGCGGCCTGACTGAGCAGAACCCTTTGGCGACGGCCGCACCCTTGCTAGCGTCCGCCGGTGCACTATCTACGAAAAGCACTCCTGGCTGTACTGTTGCTCAGCGCTCTGGTGCTGGCCGCGTGCGGTTCTTCAGGCGGCGACGGCGACAACCCGGTGGAGGCGTCGGGCGTGCTGCGCGTCGGCACCGAAGGCGTCTACTCCCCCTTCAGCTACCACGACCCCGCCACCGGCCAGCTCACCGGCTACGACGTGGACGTGGCACGCGCGGTCGGCGAGAAGCTCGGCGTACGGGTCGAATTCGTCGAGACGCCATGGGATTCCATCTTCGCCGCGCTGGAGGCGGACCGGTTCGACGTCGTCGCGAACCAGGTGACCATCACCCCCGAGCGGCAGGCCAAGTATGACCTGTCCGAGCCGTATGCCATCGGCGAAGGCGTCATCGTCACCCGCGCCGACGACAACTCGATCACCTCGCTCACCGACCTCAAAGGCAAGGTGACGGCACAGACGATCACCAGCAACTGGGCTCAGGTCGCACGGGATGCAGGCGCCAGGGTCGAGTCCGTCGAGGGATTCGCGCAGGCGATCACACTGCTCAACCAGGGCCGTGTCGACGCGGTCATCAACGACAGCATCGCGGTGTACGCGTACCTCGCCGAGAAGAACGACTCCTCGGTCAAGATCGCAGCGACCACGGGTGAGAAGAGTGAGCAGGGCTTCGCCGCCCGAAAGAACAGCGGCCTGCTGCCTGACCTGAACAAAGCGATCGAGGATCTGAAAGCCGACGGGACGCTGGCCGGCATCTCGCAGAGGTACCTCAAGGCCAACGCCTCCGGTGCGCCCGAAACGGCACCGGACGCGCAACAATCACGGTCGGTTGTCAAGCTCGTTCTGGACAACCTGTGGCCGTTGGCCAGAGCGGCCATCACCGTGACCATCCCGTTGGCGATCGTGAGCTTCGCGGTCGGGCTTGTCATCGCACTGGTGGTGGCGCTTGGGCGCCTGTCGTCGAATATCGTCGTCACCAACGTCGCCCGGTTCTACATCTCGGTCGTCCGAGGCACCCCACTGCTCGTGCAGTTGTTCATCGTGTTCTATGCACTGCCGCAGTTCGGGGTGAAACTCGAACCGTTCCCCGCCGCCGTCATCGCGCTTTCGATCAACGTCGGCGGCTACGCAGCGGAGATCATCCGCTCGGCGATCCAGAGCATCCCCAAGGGCCAGTGGGAGGCCGCCGAGACCATCGGCCTCAATTACACCGCTGCGCTGCGGCGCATCATCCTGCCGCAGGCCGCGCGGGTTGCGGTGCCGCCGTTGTCGAATACGTTGATCTCGCTGGTCAAGGACACGTCGCTGGCGTCGATCATCCTGGTCACCGAGCTGTTCCGCACGGCGCAGATCATCGCTGCGCCGACGTTCGAGTTCTTTGGTCTGTACGTGACGGCAGCGGCGTACTACTGGGTCATCTGCCTGGCACTGTCCTTCGGCCAGAGCCGCCTGGAACGCCGACTGGAAAGGTACGTGGCGCGATGACGGAAATTCGAGTCAGAGCCGAAGGCATCGAAAAGGCCTTCGGCGACAACAAGGTTCTCAAGGGCGTGTCGTTCGACGTCGCCCAAGGCTCGGCGACGACGATCATCGGCCCCTCGGGTTCGGGCAAGACCACGCTGCTGCGGGCGCTCAACGCACTCGACGTGCCTGATTCGGGCGTGGTCAAAGTCGGCGATGTCGAGGTGGACTTCTCCAAACCGGTGTCGAAGGACCAGCTGCGGCGCTATCGGGCGCAGAGCGGCTTTGTGTTCCAGTCGCACAACCTGTTTCCACACAAGACGGTGCTGGAGAACGTCACCGAGGGACCTGTGATCGCACAGAAGCGCCCGAAGGACGAGGCGGCGGCCGAAGCCGTTGAGCTGCTGACTCAGGTCGGCCTCACCGAGAAGCGGGACCAGTACCCGTTCCAGCTCTCCGGCGGCCAGCAGCAGCGGGTCGGCATCGCGAGAGCGTTGGCGCTGAAGCCGAAGGTCGTGCTGTTCGACGAGCCGACCTCGGCGCTGGACCCCGAGATCGTCGGTGAGGTGCTGTCGGTCATCAAGGATCTGGCCGTCGAGGGCTGGACGCTGGTGATCGTCACACACGAAATCCAGTTCGCACGACAGGTTTCCAATCAGGTGTTGTTCACCGATCGCGGTGTGATCCTTGAACAGGGGCCGCCCGATGCGGTGATCGGCAATCCCAAGGAAGAGCGCACCCGACAGTTCTTGGACCGGATCCTCAACCCCCTGTAGCGGCGGCGTGAGAGGGTGGCCACCATGGCACATCCACCACGCCATGAAGCGGACGTCATCATCGTCGGTGCGGGGCTTTCAGGCATGATCGCCGCTCGAAAGGTGCTCGAGGCAGGGCTCACCCCGCTGATCCTGGAGGCCGACGAGCGGGTGGGCGGACGCATCCTCACGCAGGAGGCGATACCGGGCGTGCCCGTCGAACTCGGCGCCCAGTGGATCGGTGACACGCACCAACGGATGTTCCGGCTGGCCGCAGAACTCGGGGTCGAGACCTACCCGCAGTACGACAAGGGCGAGACATCCTACGACCTGGCCGGCTCTGGCGTGTTGCGGGAGAACGAGTTTCACGCCCGGTTCGCAGCGGAATTGAAGGAACTGGAATTGGTGCTGCGCCATCTTGACTTGCTGGCAGCAGACGTTCCGGTCGACGCGCCCTGGCAGGCGCCGCGTGCTCTCGAGTGGGATGCGGTGACCGCAGGCGCCTGGTATGACGCGCAGGGGCTTTCTCCGGTGGCGCGCACCCTGCTGGAGATCTGCACCGTCGGGATCCTCGCGGTCCCCACCGCCGAGGTGTCCTTCCTGCATCTGCTGTTCACCATTCAGACCTGCGGCGTGACGTCGGAGTTGTTCGCCGAATCCGAGGGCGGCGCGCAGACCACTCGGTTCATCGGCGGCACCAGCGAGATCCCGCGTCGCCTGGCGGCCCTGGTCGGCGACCGTATCGTGCTCGACGTCCCGGTCCAGCTGATCGAGCACACCGCCGACAGCGCCACCGTGCACTGCCGCGGCGGGCTGGTGGCCCGCGGCCGCCGCGTCATCGTCGCGATATCGCCGACGCTTGCCGGCCGGATCATGTACGACCCGCCGCTTCCCGGTATCCGCGATCAGCTCACCCAACGTCTGCCCAACGGCTCGGCGATGAAGGCGTTCTTCATCTACGACGAACCGTTCTGGCGCGCCGACGGATTCAACGGCCAGCTCATCTCTGACGTCGGTCCGGCCCGAATGTCGAATGACACGTGTATTCCCGGCGACGACCACGGTGTGATCCTGCTGTTCCTGGAGGGCGATCAGGCCCGCACGTTCGGCCGCCTGCCCGAGGCGCAGCGCCGCGAAGCGCTCACCGCGGAGCTGGTGCGCCACTATGGCGGCGCGGCCGGCGAACCGGTGTTCTACGTCGACGGAGAATGGTCCGAGCGGCAGTGGACCCGCGGCTGCTACAACGCCAACCACGGGCCCCATGTGTGGACCACCTACGGCCCGGCACTGTCCACACCGATCGGCGTGATCCATTGGGCCTCAACCGATACCGCGACGCACTGGAGTGCGTACATGGAGGGCGCCGTCGACGCGGGAGAGCGGGCCGCGCAGGCCGTGATCATCGAATTGGTGCGGTGATTTCGGCGTGATCAGTAGCGCTCACAGCGCTCACAGCGCCCAATCACGCCGAAATCGCTACACCGTCACGGCCAGGCTGGCCATCCCCCGCAGCGTCAGGTTGGGCTTGTATTGCGGTTCGCCGACCATCGCAGAGTTCGGGAACCGGGCGGTGAGCCTCGAGAGAGCGACCGCCGCCTCCAGTCGCGCCAGCGGCGCACCGAGGCAGAAGTGCGGGCCCTTCCCGAACCCGAGATGACGGATCGTGTCGCGGTCCGGGTCGAACTCGCCGGGACGGTCGACGGCGGCGGGATCGTGATTGGCCGCGGCGAGCAACAGCAACATGGCATCGCCCTTGGGAACCAAGGTGTCCCCAATTGTCATGTCGTCGGCTGCGATTCGACTGGTCAGTTGCACCGGCGGGTCGTATCGCAGGGTCTCCTCGACCACAGCGGCCACCCGTTGAGGATCGTCGCACAACGCCGCCCACTGATCGGGGTGGCGCAGCAACGCCAGGATGGCGTTGGCGATCAGGTTCACCGTCGTCTCATGGCCGGCGATGAGAAGCAGGTTGCAGGTCGCGACGATCTCTTCCTCGGTCAGTTGGTCTCCGGACTCCTCGACGTGGATCAGCCCAGACATCAGGTCCTCGCCCGGATCGGTGCGCCGGCGCGCAATGAGGTCTCGCAGATACTGGCGCAGCCACAGCCCGGCATCCACGATTTCGTCGAAGTTCCCGTGCGCTTCTCCGGTGACGGTGTAGATCGGGTCCAGTGCCCTGGCCAATACGGCGGACGCGCGACTGAAATGCGGTTCGTCTTCGATGGGGACGCCGAGCAATCGGCAGATCACCGCGACGGGCAAGGGATAGGCCAGGTCGGCGATCAGGTCGAACTCGCCATTGGCTGCGGCCTTGTCCAGAAGCGCATCGACCATGTCGGTGATGTCGGGTTCCAGCGCCTTGATGACCTTGGGCACGAACGCCTTGCTGACCAGCCTGCGTAGCCGCGTGTGATCGGGCGGGTCAAGGAACAGGAAGCTCGGGCTTAACTGCTGCGACTCGGCCCCGTTGGCGATCTCGCGCTGCACGATCGTCGACTTCGACCGGTCATTGGCTGACGACGGATGGCGCAGGATCTCGTCGCAATGGTCGAACGACGAGAACACCGTCAGCGTCATGCCCGGCAGCTGCAACGGTCCGCTCTCGCGGATCTTGTTGTAGGCCGGGTACGGGTCGGCCCGGTTCGACGGGTCGAGCAGCTGCAGCAGAAGCGCCTGCGGGTCCGTTGTCGACGTCATCCCTATATTGTGCAGGCGTCTAACAATTGGGCTGGTAAACGGCGCCGAGATTGACGAAATGGCGCGATTCACCCGCACTTTCGCGCCCGGTTTGTCCGTTTGGGCGTCAGGTGGGCGTCGAGTAGTACTGACCCAGGACGTGGCTGCGCAGCTCGTCGAACTCCCCCGCCTTGATCGCCGCGCGGATCTGGTCGACCGTCCGAATGACGAACCGCTCGTTGTGGATGGTGCACAGCGTCGCGGACAGCATCTCCTTGGCCTTGAACAGGTGATGCAGGTAGGCGCGGGTGTAGTTCGCGCAGGTGTAGCAGTCGCAGCCGGCGTCGATGGGGGTGAAGTCGCGGCGGTAGCGGGACCCGGTGATGTTGTAGCGGCCGGTGGCTGAGTACACCGCGGCGTTGCGCGCCACACGCGACGGCGAGACACAGTCGAACGTGTCGGCGCCCGCGGCGATTGCGTCGAACAGGTCGTCGGGCTCACTGATGCCGAGCAGGTGGCGGGGCTTGTCGTCGGGCAGCTCGCTGCTGACCCAGCCGACGATGGTCGCCAGGTTCTGCTTCTCCAGCGCACCGCCGATGCCGTATCCGTCGAAACCGATGCCGTCGTCGCCGACGATCGACGTCAGCCCGCGCGCGGCGGCCCTGCGCAGGTCTTCGTACTGGGCGCCCTGCACGACGCCGAACAGTGCCTGCCTGGGCCGGTCGGGGGTCGCGGCTTCCAGGCGGCGGTGTTCGACCACGCACCGCACCGCCCAGTCGTGGGTGCGCTGCACCGACCGTTCCTGGTAGCCGCGGGTGTTGACCAGGGTGGTCAGCTCGTCGAACGCGAAGATGATGTCGGCGCCGAGCTGATGCTGGATGCGGATCGACACCTCGGGGGTGAAGCGGTGGGTGGAGCCGTCCAGATGCGACCGGAAGGTCACACCGTCGTCGTCGACGTTGGCCAACCGTTCCTTGCCCTCGGCGATGATGTCGTCGGCCTGGAGGCGTTCGGTGTCCATCGCCAGCACCTTGCGGAACCCCGCGCCCAGCGAGAGCACCTGGAATCCGCCGCTGTCGGTACATGTCGGGCCAGGCCAGTTCATGAACGCGCCGAGTCCGCCTGCCTCCGCGACGATGTCAGGCCCGGGCTGTAGGAAAAGATGGTAAGCGTTGGCCAGAACAGCTTGTGCACCAAGACTTTTCATGGTCTCTGGCAGCACCGCCTTTACGGTGGCCTGGGTGCCCACGGGGATGAACGCCGGAGTGTGGATGTCGCCGTGCGGAGTTCGGATCACGCCTGCGCGACCGAGTCTGCCGGGCAGTTCCGCGTCAACGCTGAAAAAGGACTCGCCCACGCCGTAGATTCTGCACTGTGAGAATTCGCCTGCTCGCCACAGCCGCGGTCGCGCTGGCGCTGACGGGTTGCTCGTCCGACCCGCCGGAGTACCAGCCTGCGCCGGGCACGCTGGTCGCAGGCACCGCACAGGTGACCGTCAACGGTCAGGACGCGGGCACCACCGAGGCCGTGCAGTGCACCGCGACCGGGGCGCTCACCACCATCACGACCGGCGATCAGACCGCGGGTGTCACCGCGATGGTGTCCAACAAAGACCAGCTCACCGCCGAATCGGTCGCCATCCGCGATCTCGGCGGGTTCACCGGCAGCTACAGCGCCGGCCTCGGCGACACCGCGGAGGTCACGATGACGGGCCGCACCTACGACATCAGCGGCACCGCCGACGGCTTCGACACCGACAGCCCCAGCTTCCGCAAATCCGGGACCTTCGCGATCAAGGTGTCCTGTTAGCGGATTGCTGCGAATTTGCGCATCGCACGTTTTCGCCCAATCGGGTGTCGGGGCGGGTGCCGCGCACCATACTGCTGGGGATGATCCGCCGATCTTGACGGGTTGCGACAACATAAAGGAGAACAGTGGTGAAACGTGGGTTCGTGGTCGCCGTGGGCGGCTTGGCGATCGTCATCGCCGGATTGTCCGGGTGTAGTTCAGAGGACAAGAAGTCCGAGACCACCGGCGAGACCTCAACGGCCGCTGCGGCGGAGGGCAAGTCCACGGTCACGATCGATGGCACGGATCAGGCGGTCCAGGGCACCGTCGTGTGCAGCTCCATGGGTGGAAACACGAACATCGCGATCGGCGACGCCGCCACCGGCATCGCGGCGGTCGTCAGCGAGGGCGATTCGCCCACGGTGCAGTCGGTGGGTCTTGGCAACGTCAACGGCGTGGTGCTGGGCTACACGAGCGGCACGGGTCAGGGCGAGGCCAAGGCGGAGAAGGACGGCAACACCTACAAGATCTCGGGCACTGCGACCGGTGTGGACATGGCCAATCCGCTGCAGCCGGTGAACAAGCCATTCGAAATCGAGGTCAGCTGCCCATAGTCAGGCAGTTCGAAACTCGTTGCAGCGGCGGTGTCCCGAAAGGGGCGCCGCCGTTGTCGTGAAGGTGCAGCCCCCTCGGGGGCCGCTGGTCAGGGCAGCGTATAGCCGGCGGCCGACTGCCGCAGCTGCCAGATCTGCGCCGGGCACAACTCATTGATCGCCTGGTTGATCAGATAGCCGCCCTGGTAGTAGTCGGCAGTGTGGAAATCGGCCTTGACCTGCTCGACGAGTTGGGCGTAGCTCATCTTGGCGGCGACGCGGTCACAGATCGTGTTGCCGTAGCCGATCGCGGCATCAGCGTTGGGGAAGTTGTAGCCGGGCCGTACGTGCACGTTGACGAGGTAGGCGACGACGTCGGCGTTCGCCGTGGGGGCCAGTACGACGGCGGTCGCGGCGGCTGCCAGTGCGGCGACGGCCAGCTTCATGAGGCGAAAGCCTACGCGTCGCCGCGCCGGAATACCTACGCTAAGACGCATGAAGATCCTGGCTGCAGTTGCGCTGGCGTGCGGATTCGTCGCGGCACCCATGGTGCTCGCCGCAAACGCATCGGGTTCCCCGGGGTATTGCGACGGCGCGAACTGCGTTCCGTACCTCGATCGCACCGCCGTCGCGGGCGAGCACTGCAACCAGAACACCCGCTACAACTGGGGCGTCGACGCCTCAGGCAACACGCTGGCCTGCAGTTCGCGAAGCGTCTGGATCTCGGCGCCGCCGCTGGTGGGGATCCGCACGCTGCGGCTGCCCTGCGGGGACGCAGACGGGTGTCGCGCAGTCGCCGGACGGCGTACCGCTCAGCTGTATCGACGGTGCCTGGATGTCCGACTACAGCTGGACGTTCTACCGGTAGGTCACACACAAATAACTCGCCGGTCGGATGCGTGAGATAACGGCCCTTTCGGGGTACAACGACCTGCGTGGCTATCGATGCGCGTTCGCGACCGGTTGAGTCGCTCCGCATCGAGGTACCTGCGGCCGCGGAACGACTAGCCGAGATCCGTCGGCGACTGGCCGTCTGGCTCGAACCGATCGGGGTGTCGAACACCGGCATCGCCGACATCGTGCTGGTGGTCAACGAAGCCTGTACCAACTGCATCGAGCACGCTTACCGCGGAATTGCTGCGGGGTCGATCCGCGTCGAGGCCAATCAGGCCGACGGACAGATCGTCGTCGACATCGCCGATCACGGCGCATGGCAGACACCACCGAGCCAGCCGAGCACCCGCGGCAGGGGGCTGCCGATCATGCGCGCGGTCAGCGACGGTGTGGACCTCAAGTCCTCGCCCGAGGGCACCACCGTGCGAATGAAGTTCGATGCGGCCCCTCAGGACCGCGGCAGCCGCACCACCTGAACGAAGAACTCGTCGATCTGACGCACCACGTGCAAGAACTGATCGAGATCGACTGGCTTGGTGACGTAGGCATTGGCGTGCAGCTTGTAGCTGCGCAGGATGTCCTCCTCCGCCGAGGATGTCGTCAACACCACCACCGGGATGTGGCAGAGGTCGGGGTCGTTTTTGATCCGCTCGAGCAGCTGGCGGCCGTCGTATTTCGGCAGGTTCAGATCGAGCAGCACCAGATCCGGCCGCGGCGCATCTTTGTATGCGCCGCGCTGGTACAGGAAGTCCAGCCCCTCCTCGCCGTCGTGGGCGACGTGCAGCTTGTTCCTGATCTTGTTGTGCTCAAAGGCTTCTCGGGTGATCAGCTCGTCTCCGGGATCATCCTCGATGAGTAAGACGTCGATTGCCCGACCGGCTGGCGTCATGCGCTGGTTCCTTCCAGACTCGCTGCAACGTGGCTGTCAACAGCGAAGGGGATAGTGAAGCGGAATCTGGTTCCGTCGGTGTAGGAGTTGTCGATCCAGATGCTGCCGCCGTGGTGCTCGATGATCTTCTTGCACAGCGCAAGCCCGATACCGGTGCCGGAGTAGACGTCGCGGCCGTGCAGACGCTGGAAGATCACGAACACCTTGTCGGAAAACTCCTCGGGAATGCCGATGCCGTTGTCCGTCACCGTCAACATCCATAACCCGTCGGGCCCGTTCGCGCTCTGTTCACAGTCGATGACGACGCGTGGCGCGACGCCGTCGCGCTGGAACTTCACCGCATTGCCGATGAGGTTCTGCCACACCATCGTCAGCAGGGTGGAGTCCCCCATGATCCGCGGTAGCGGCCGCCCGTGGCGGACTATCTGAGCGCCGGACTCGGCGATCGCGGTCTCCAGGTTTCCGAGTGCGGCGTCCAGGGTAGCGCCGAGGTCGACGTCGCTACGCGTCGAATAGAGCCGACCCGCTCGGGAGAATGTGAGCAGATCGTTGATCAGAACCTGCATACGCTTGGCGCCGTCGACGGCGAATGCGATGTACTCCGTACCGCGTTCGTCGAGTTTGTCCCCGTACCGCTTCTCGATCAGCTGGCAGAATGCGGTCACCTTGCGTAGCGGCTCCTGCAGGTCATGCGATGCGACGTAGGCGAACTGCTCGAGTTCGGCGTTCGACCGCTGCAGTTCGAGGGCCTGATCAGCCAGTTGACTTCGCGCCGACCGAGTAGCTTCCAGCTCGTTGACGATCCGCTGGCGCATGTCCTCGACGTCGGCCGCCATCGCGCGGATGTCGCTGGGGCCCTGGGGCACAATCCGTTCGCCGAAGTCGCCCTCGGTGATCTTTCTGCACGAGGCTGCGAGTGCGGTGAGCGGGCGATTGACGGCGTTTCTCACCACCAGCGCCGACAGGACGGCGGCGACGAAGAATGCCACGACCATCGCGATCAGTACCGCATCCCGCCAGTTCTGCACCGCATCGAGCTCGTCGACGGAATGCTGGCGTGCCTCCGACAGGTGCTGGTTCTGATCGTCGAACAACACCCGCAATTCGTCGAACTGTGCCTTGCCGCGCTCGGCGGTGCTGGCATCGAGCACCTTCGGCACGCCGGGCGTCACACGGGCGATTAGGGGATCCGCGTACGAGGTGCGCCACGCCGCCGAGGCCGCCTCGATGGCATCCAGATCGGCGATCAGTTCGGGCCGGTGGCCCACCCGGTCCCGGATCTGCTGCGCTGCATCGCGTTCGGCCTCCTGCCCAGTGTTGTACGGCTCGAGGAACTGAGTATTGGCGGCGATCGCATATCCACGCACAGCCGTCTCCTGATCACGCACTGCGGCCTGCAGTTGGTACGCCGCGACGCGCGCAGGCTGGACGTTGAGGTTCAGTTCCTGCGACACGGCGTCGGTCCGGTTCAACAGGAACGCACCGGCCATCGCGCCGGCGAGCACCACGATGCCCATGACCGACAGCACCAGGCTCTGCCAGCCTTGTACCGTCGGTTGCCATTTCATCCGGTCGTCGTCCGCTCGACGCGCACGACGGCGATGTCGTCGCTGATCCCGCCGACGGACTGAGCGCGCCGCTCGACGTCGTCGATCAGCGCGGTGACGAACTCGGCACCGGGTAGACCTGCGTACGACCGCGCCACGTCCAGCAGGCCTGTCTCCATGAGCCGCTCGGTCCCGCGTCCGGATCGCCCCTCGAACAAGCCGTCGGTCAGCAGCACGAGGCCGTGCCCTGGCGGCAGTTCCAGGATGTTCAGCGGCCACTCGTAGCCGTTGAGGCCCAGCGCAGGGCCCACCGACGGCTCCAGCCACTCCACCGAATCCGGCCCGTGCAGCAGCATGCCGGGATGGCCGGCGGACACCGCGTTGAAGCTCAGATCGTCGGGGGAGATCGCCACACTGAGCACCGTCGCGAAGATGCTCGTACCGGGCCGCTCGGTGCTCAGGATCCGTTCCAGCTGGCGCATCCGCTCGTTGCCCCGCAGGCCGGCGAACGTCAGCGCGCGCCAGCCGATGCGCAGCGCGACCCCCAGCGCCGCTTCGTCCGGACCGTGTCCGGCGACGTCGCCGACCATGATGTGCACGGTGCGGTCGGGCGTCTGGACGAAGTCGTAGAAGTCGCCGCCGAGAAGCGCGAACTGGCGGCTGGGCCGGTACTGCGCCACGATGTCGACACCCGGGCAGTCCAGCAACAGCGGCGACGGCAACAGCCCGCGTTCGAGGCGGGCGTTCTCCTTGGCGCGCAGTTCACTGGCGTGCAACTCGACCGTGGTCAGTTCGGCGCGTTTACGTTCGACCGCGTACAGCAGCGCGCGGTGCAGCGTATCGGGCTCAACGCGGCCCTTGACCAGGTAATCCTGCGCTCCCGCAGCGACCGCGGAGACCCCGAAGTGTTCGTCGTTGAGACCTGTGAGCACGACGATCGGCATGGTGGCGTCATGCTTGGCGACCTGGTCGAGCGCCTTGATCCCGTCCGCGTCGGGAAGGTTGAGGTCGAGAAGTATGCAGTCGGGACGGGCGACCGCCAACTGGCGCTCGGCGTCCTGCATCGACGACGCCCACACCACCCGGATGTCGGCACCTGAATCGGCGATCAATTCCTCGACCAGCACCGCGTCGGCCCGGTCGTCTTCGACAAGCAGTACCGAGAACGGCCGCTGACTGGCGGCCTGACCAACCGACATGCTCATCACAGGGTCATATACCGAACGCACTTGCAACCACGTCTCTCACGCTTGTTCACCGTGGCCGCCGTGACCTCTTCTTTAGTGACGCTCCCGACAATAGCCGCTACCTCCGGCCTTCCGGATTCCGCGCCTGAACCCAGCATGGCTGCGAATTATGGGCAACGTCGCCGAAGTGGCGAAGCCCGGTGCGGCTTGGCATACGGCCGGGACCGCGTTGAGGACCTGCATACCCGTTGCGACGCTGGCCGCCCGCACGTGCTCTTCCATCGTGGCGTCACGGGTGAAGCTGGCCAGGGACATGAAGTGGGTGCGCATCGACGGGTCGCCCTCGATGGTCAGCGTCCAGCCGTGCTGGGGTTTGGGCCAGTGGCCGGGATACTCGCCGCCCACCGTCCACAGCGTTTCGATCTCGATGAGCGGTTGTCCGTCGCGGTGCCCGACCCAGTTCCAGCGCTGCCCGGCCGTCGTCCCCGCAGCCAGCAGATGGTCGAAGATCTGGTGATCCTCGGCGGCCGGTACGGCCTCCACGGTGGCGGTGACGTCGTTGATGTCGGCGTTCAAGGCGTCGGCCAGAAACCAGACCTGTTCGGTGAAGATCGAGCTGTTGAACGCCAGGAAGTCGGTGGCGGTTGGGCTGATCGCCTCGACGGGCTGACCGAATGCCATGTTGTCGAAGGTGATTCCGGTGCTCTCGTAGACCGACCAGTCGGCGCGCTCCTGCAGGGTGATCTTGTCGATCGTTCGGCTCATGCCCGACAGCGCGAGGGGCAGCACACCCGATAGGTTGCCGGGGTTGAGGCCGCTGCCGTGCACCGAACTGCCGCCCTTTTCACACGCCGCGAGGACGCGGTCGCGATCCGACGGCTCGATCCGCGCCGGATGGAACAGAAACGCTGTGGTGACAACGTTTTTGCCGCTCTCGAGCAGCCGGCAGACGTCCTCGAGTCGCGCGGTGCGGGGGGTGTAGAGGACGCAGTCGGCGTCCAGCTTCAGGATCTGCTCCACGTCGGTGGTCGCGGTGACGCCGATCGGTTCGCGCCCGACGAGCGTGCCGATGTCAACACCGTCCTTCGTCTCGGCGTAGACCAGCGCGCCGACGAGGTCGAGATCGTCTCGGTGGTCGAGGACGGCGGTAATCATTTCGCTGCCCACCGTGCCGATTCCCCACTGAATCACCTGGTACACGTTCGGACCGTAGCACCAGCGCAAAGTCCATCGCTGCCGCCACCGCCCTCTCGCCGCTGCGTGCAGGTCCCAGCACCACAACACAATCGAGGACGGCTCTGCAGGCTATTCGATAGTCGAACAATTCTCGGCGACAAGCGAATTCAAACGCCACAGCAGGTTGGAGCCATTGATATGGCCAGAACTATTGGTGAACAACATTTTTCGGGTGACGGTTGTTGCCGATGAGGGGCATCGCGAAGGAGCTGTTCGCGGTGCGAGCACCATCGGTCGGTAACGAGACCACTATCGGTCCGTTACGCAGAGGGGACGGGACGGCACCTACCTCGACATGCATCGTGTCGAAAGCACTGAAACGTATTGCATTAGTTAGTGTTGCCGATGCTAACTACTCTCCGAGTCTAAATAGTCTGCGGGCTGTGAGTCGCCTGTCTACCATCGATGGATGGCATACGACACGGCGCGGCCGTTCCGGATCCTTGTTCGTCTATGCGCCGCTGTAGTGATGGCCGGCGCTATGTGGTGTGCGCCCAACGGCATTCCACCCGCCGCCGCCCAGGGGTGCCCCGACATCGAGGTGATTTTCGCCCGCGGTACCGGGGATCCGCCCGGCGTCGGCCTCGTCGGCCAGGCCTTCGTCGACTCACTGCGCTCCAAAGTCGGTGGCAGATCGGTAGGCGTGTATGGGGTGAATTACGCCGCCACCATGAACTTCCTGCGCGCCGCCGAAGGGGCCACCGATGCGAACAACCACGCCCAGTTCATGGCCACGAACTGCCCGAACACCAGGCTGGTCCTCGGCGGGTTCTCTCAGGGTGCGGCCGTCATCGACCTGATGTTGGGTGTCGCCCCGACCGTCGCCGCCATCCCGGGCGTGGATGCAATACCGGGCGTGGGTGCAATACCGGGCGTGGGTGCGATACCGGGCCTCAATGCCATCCCCGGCCTCGACCTGAACGCTCTTGCGACGCCACTGCCTCCCGACGCGGCGAACCGCGTGGCCGCCGTCGCGGTATTCGGCAACCCCCTCGGCAGGGTCATGGGTCCACTGAACGTCCTCAGCCCGGCGTTCGGCGCACGGACCATCGACCTGTGCAACGCCAACGACCCGATCTGCGACAAAGGCGATCTGGACAACCGAGCTCCGCACCACGAGTACGTGCCCGGGATGACCGACCAGGCCGCGACGTTCGTCGCCGGATTGGTCTAATCGCCGATACGCTGAACACGCGAAGAACGCTTCAAAAGCAGAGCTCCCAACTGCGCGAATGCGTAGGGAGCTGTGGCGGTGGCGGAGGGATTTGAACCCTCGGACGGGGGTTACCCGTCACACGCTTTCGAGGCGTGCTCCTTAGGCCGCTCGGACACGCCACCGTGTGGCAGCTTACCGACGGGCCCCCATCGGCCCAAACCGTCCTCATCGCTGCTTGGCGAAGAACGCCTCCAGCGGCGCCGCGCACTCGGAGGCCAGCACTCCCCCGCGCACGTCCGGGCGGTGCGTCAGCCGCCGGTCGCGCACCACGTCCCACAGCGAACCGACCGCCCCGGTCTTGGGCTCCCACGCACCGAACACCAGCCGCGCGACCCGCGCCATCACCAGCGCGCCCGCGCACATCGTGCACGGTTCGACCGTCACCGCCAGCGTGGTGCCTTCCAGACGCCATCCGTCGCCCAGCACCGCCGCGGCCGCCCGCATAGCCAGGATCTCGGCGTGCGCGGTGGGATCGCCCAACTCCTCACGGGCGTTGGCCGCACGCGCCAGTTCAGTGCCGTCGGCGGCCAGGACCACCGCACCGATCGGGACGTCTCGGGGGCCGGCGGCGCCGGCCGCCTCCAGCGCGGCCCGGACGAGGTCCTCGTCGGTCACCGGCTTCTGTTCAACGTCGGTTCACCGATCGAGTCGATCGAGCACCGCCGACAACTCGTCGGCGAAGCCCATTTCGCGCGCGATCCGCCCGAGTTGTTCGTCCGCATACAGATCCGACTCGTCGAGGATGACCCCCAACACCGCCTCGGGCAGGCCGATATCCGCGAGCAGGCCGAGGTCACCCTCTTCGAACGGTGCTTCGGGGTCGAGATCGTCCTCGCTGATGTCGTTGTCCAGTTTCTCCAACACCTCTGCGGCGATGTCGTAATCCAGCGCGGCGGTGGCATCCGACAACAACAACCGCGTCCCGGCCGGCGCAGGCCGCACAATCACGAAGAATTCGTCATCCACGTCGAGCAGCCCGAAAACCGCTCCTGCGCTGCGTATTTCGCGAAGCTCAGTCTCCGCGGCAGTCAAGCTGTTCAAAGAGGCCGCGCGCATCGGGGCGCAACGCCATTTGCCGTCCTCCCGGACCACAGCCACACCGAACCCGTCCGGGCTTTCGCCGGACTGCTCCTGTGCAGAGGCACGTTGCGCTCCCATGTGCGCCTACGCTAGTCCCCGACCAGGCACTTGACTAGGAATCCGCAGCAAGGCTGAAGTCGGGCGCTACCTGGGATATGCCAGTCTTGAGGGGTGACGAACACAACCGTCTGTGTGCTTGGTCTCGGCCTGATCGGCGGCTCGGTGATGCGCGCCGCCGCGGCCGCCGGACGCGAGGTTTTCGGCTACAACCGCTCGATCGAGGCCGTCCAGGTGGCCAACGCCGACGGATTCGACGCGACCGAGAACATCGACGAGGCGTTGTCCCGGGCCGCGGCCGGCAAAGCCCTCATCGTGCTCGCCGTGCCGGTGCCTGCACTGTCACAGATGTTGGGCCGCATCCGCGACTTGGCGCCCGATTGCCCCCTGACCGATGTCACCAGCGTGAAGACGTGCGTCCTGGAGGAGGTCCAGTCCTTCGGGCTGCTGGACCATTTCGTCGGCGGACATCCGATGGCGGGCACCGCGCACTCCGGTTGGGCTGCCGGCCATGCCCGGATGTTCGTCGGTGCGCCCTGGGTGATCACCGTCGACGACCATGTCGACGCCGACGTCTGGACCATGGTGATGGACCTGGCGCTGGACTGCGGCGCCGTCGTGGTGCCCGCCCGCTCCGACGAGCACGACGCCGCCGCCGCCACCATTTCGCACCTGCCGCACCTCCTTGCCGAGGCGCTCGCCGTCACCGCAGGCGAGGTGCCCCTCGCCTTCGCGTTGGCCGCGGGTTCGTTCCGCGACGGCACCCGGGTCGCGGCCACCGCACCGAATCTGGTGCGGGCCATGTGCGAGGCCAACGCCGACCAGGTGCTCCCGGTCCTCGAGCGGACGCTGGACCTGCTGAACCAGGCCCGCGACGCGCTGGCCGCAAAGATGCCGGTGAGCGACCTCGTCGAAGCCGGGCACGCCGCGCGGGTGCGCTACGACAACTTCGGGCGCCCCGAGATCGTGACGATCGTGGTCGGCGCCGAGAAGTGGCGCGAAGAACTCGCCGCCGCAGGCCGTGCCGGCGGGGTGATCAGATCCGCTCTGCCAGCCCTGGGTAGTCGAGGATGAACCCTTCGGAGTCGACGGTGACCGTGGTCTCGGCCGCCGGCGAGTGCAGCTTGATGCCGTCCGCGGCGCTGCTGTAGCTGATCGTCGCCGCCTCGACCGACAACTCCGGCAGCCGGACGTACACGACCGGGATGGCCACGGATTCGCTGCGCTGATACAGCCCCGTCCGCCGGATGGGCAGGGCGTTGAAGAACGGGCTGAAGATCACGTCGACGTCGAGCGCACCCCCATAGGCGGCGCGACTGGTCTCCCCGGTGTGCGGCTGGACGAGCCACATGTTCTCCTCGTCGCGGGCGATCGACAGCTGCCGCTCCCGCTCGGCGAGTGTGACGGTCAGTGAGAGTCGCTTGGTCGCGCCGGCCTCGTCGGTCACCAGGTCATACGACGCGGAGAACGCCGGATGCGACTGGGTGGCGGCAGCGACGATCCTGCCGTAGGCCTTGATGCGGTTGCCCGTCAGCTGCACCCGCACCGACTCCATGCGCGGAACGTCGTGCGCGCGCCAGGTCAGGGTCGCCGGCCAGGCCCCGTGGTGCTCCTCGCGTGCGCGTGACCCCTGATTCTCCGAGCGGGCTGCTTCACTCACTCATCTACCGTAATTGACGGAGCCCGTTACCTGAAATGCGAGTGTTTGTATGACTGGGCATTTCAGGCAGCCTCCCCTTTGGGGGAGGCATGTTTCGCCGACGACCGAGACTCCAGCGCCACTTCGTCGCTGAGCAACGGCTGGGGCATCCCGCGCAACCGGCCTGAGCCCGGTACCGACAACCACACCGCGAAGGCCAGCAAGGCGTCGAGAATCAGGGCCAGCGCCGTCACCATCAACGCGCCCACCAGCGCGAGGTAGAACTCCCGCACCTTGATGCCGTCGATCAGGTAGCGACCAAGACCGCCCAGGCTGGCGTACGCCGCCACGGTCGCGGTCGCGACGATCTGCAGGGTCGCGGTGCGGAGGCCGCTGAGGATGAGCGGCAGCGCGTTGGGTGTCTCCACACGCAGCAGGATTCGCGACTCCGTCATGCCCATCGACCTGGCCGCGTCCACCACGAGCGGGTCCACGTTCGCGATGCCGGAGTAGGTGCCCGCGAGAAGGGGCGGGATACCGAGCAGCATCAGCGCGACCGTCGGCGGAATGAGGCCGAGACCCCAGAGCAGGACTCCCAGCAGAAGCACGCCGAGCGTGGGCAGCGCGCGCAACGCGTTGACCCCCGTGACGACCAGAAAGGTGCCGCGGCCGGTATGGCCGATCAGCATGCCCAGCGGGACGGCGATGATGGCCGAGAAGACGACGGCGACGACGGTGTACTGCAGGTGCTCGAGGATGCGCGCGGTCAGGCCGGCAGGCCCGCCCCAGTTGGCCGCGGTGAAGATGAACGACAGCGCCTCCTGCAGGAAGCTCTCCGGGCTCATCCGGTCACCGCCTTGACCCGACTCGGGCGCGCGGCCCGCGTCCAGGGTGTCAATGCCTTACCGGCCAACATGATCAGGGTGTCGATGACGACCGCCAACACGAAGATCGCGATGATGCCCGCGACGATCTGATCGCTCTTGTTGGCCTGGTACCCCTCAGTGAACCAGGTGCCCAGACCGCCGACACCGATCACGGATCCGACCGACACCATCGAGATATTGGTGACGGCGACGACGCGCAGGCTGGCGATGAGTACCGGAACAGCAAGTGGCAGCTCGACTTTCAGCATCCGGGTCAGCGGCTTGTAGCCGACCGCGGTGGCGGCGTCGAGCACCGCGGGTGACACGGCGTCCAACGCCTCGGGCACGGCGCGTACCAGCAGTGCGACGGTGTAGAGCGTAAGCGCGACGATGACGTTCGCCTCGTCGAGGATGCGCGTCGGGATGATCAGCGGCAGCACGACGAACAGTGCGAGCGACGGGATGGTGAAGATGATGCTGGCAGTGATCGTCGTTATCCGTCGCAACGTGGTGGTCCGCTGAACCAGCGCGCCGAGTGGCACGGCGATGATCAACCCCAGCACGATCGGGATCAGCGACAACCGCAGGTGGATCATCGTCAGCGTCCACAGGTCGTCCAGGTGGGTGAACAGATAGCGCATTCGCTACCCCAGCTCCGGAATGCGGCGCTGCTCCTGGAGTGCCTCCAGCACGTCATCGGCGCGCACACCGCCGATCAGCTGGCCGCCGTCATCGACCGCCACTCCCAACCCGCTCGGTGAGGACAGTGCGGCGTCGAGCGCCTGCCGCAGGGTGCCGTCCGGCCGGAAGAAGGACCCGCCGCCGACGGTGCTGTCGTAGAGGGGGCTGCCCTTGCGGTGCAACTCGACACCGTCGGCGTTGATCCAGGCGTAGGGCGTGCCGTCGGCCTTGGTGACCAGCGTCCACTCTCCGGGGTTCAACGTGAGCGAATCGACGTCGTTCTCGGCCGCGTGCTTGATCTCGTGCAGCGGAAGACCCGTTGCGTGGAAGAACTGCAGGCCTCGGTAGCCGCGATCGGCACCGACGAAACCCGAGACGAGCTCGTTGGCGGGGTTCGACAGCACGAAGGCGGGGTCTGCGTACTGCTGCAGCGCGCCGCCGCGGCCGAATACCGCGACCTTGTCCCCGAGCTTGACCGCCTCGTCGATGTCGTGGGTGACGAACACGATCGTCTTGTGCAGTTCGCTTTGCAGTCGCAGGATTTCGGTCTGTAGATCCTCGCGCACCACGGGGTCGACGGCGCTGAAAGGCTCGTCCATCAACAGGATCGGCGGGTCGGCGGCCAGTGCCCGGGCCACCCCGACGCGCTGCTGCTGACCACCCGACAGCTGCGCCGGGTAGCGGTTGGCGAGCTTGGGGTCCAGGCCGACCCGTTCCATCACGTCCAGCGCGGATTTGCGTGCGCTGCGCCGTGATTCGCCGCACAGCACCGGAACCGTGGCGACGTTGTCGACGACGCGTAGGTGCGGCAGCAGTCCCGCACTCTGGATGACGTATCCGATGCCCAGCCTCAGCTTGACCGGATCGACCGTGGTGACGTCTTGGCCGTCGACGGTGAGCGTGCCCGACGTCGGGTCGATCATCCGGTTGATCATTCGCATCGACGTCGTCTTGCCGCAGCCCGACGGGCCGACGAAGACCGTGAGCGTGCCCTCGGGAACCTCCAGCGTCAGGTCGTCGACCGCGACGGTGCCGTCGGGATATTTCTTGGTGACGTTCTCGAATGTGATCATTTGGCGGGCTTCTGCACCGGTTGGTCGAACCCGTTGTCCTTGATCCACTTCGCCGCCGCTTCGTCGGGGTCGACGCCCTGGTTGCCCTCGACCGAGGTGTTGAGCCCGATCAGCGCTTCGGTGGTCAACTTGGCGCTGACCGCGTCCAGCACGGTCTTGAGATCGTCGGACATCTTCTGCGACGCGACCAGTGGAACGACGTTCGCCGCGAGGAACGTGTTCTTCGGATCCTCGAGAACCACCAGCTTGTTCTGCTCGATGGACGGCGAGGTGCTGAAGATGTTGGCCGCGGTGATGGATCCGCCCGTCAGCGCCTGCACCGTCGCCGGACCGCCGCCGTCGCTGATCGCGACGAAGTTGGCGGGCGCGATGTCCAAGCCGTACTTGTCCTTCAGCCCCACCAGGCCGGTCACCCGGGTCTGAAACTCCGACGGTGCGCCGACTTTCACCTCCGGCGAGTGCGTCGCGAGATCCGCGATGGTCTTCAGATTCCACTTCTGCGCGGTCGCCTCGGTGACGGCGAGGGTGTCCTTGTCTTCCGCCGGCGAGGGATACAGGATCGACAGGTCTCCTGGAAGTGCTTTGAGGAGCCCGAGCAGCACCGCGTCGGATGTCGTCGCGGTGGTTTCCTTGTCGAAGTACTGCAACAGGTTGCCGGTGTACTCCGGGATCAGGTCGATCGAATGGTCTTGCACCGCAGGGACATAGGTTTCACGGCTGCCGATGCCGAACTGGCGCCGGACGTTGAAGCCGTTGGCCTCCAACGCCTGGGCGTAGATCTCGGCGATGATCTTGCTCTCGGTGAAGTCGGCCGACCCGACCGCGATCGACTTCAGGTCTCCCGATATCTCCCCGCCGCCGAGCGGATTGGAGCTGCCGCAGGCGGCGGAGATCGACGTGATCAGGGCAAGTAGGGCCGCCAGAATCGCTAGATTCCATCTCCGCGTGCTCGACATAGACACTGACATACCCAAGCCCTCTCGGCCCTTAGACATTTCCCGGACACTATCGATCTGCACGCGGTAACGGCGCGCTTTGGCTCACCGTGAGTACCCATAGTGGTTTCATTCGACGCCGGAAAGGGCAAAGATGGACCCATGACCAGCGATCCGCCCGTTCCGCCCGATCTGCCGTCGACGGCGTCCGGGAAAGGAACACCACCGGATCCGGTAGGAACCCCCGGCGAATACCTGGTCCGACCGGAATCGGCGGTGAAATTCACCCGCGCTGCAGCGCTGTGGTCGGCGTTGATCACCGGGTTCGTGATTCTGATCGTGTTGCTCGTGTTCATCATGCAGAACACCGAATCCACGACCATCAACTTCTTCGGCTGGAACTGGAATCTGCCTGTGGGCGTGGCGATTCTGTTGGCCGCGGTGTGCGGAGGCCTGCTGACGGTTGCGGTCGGCACCGCCAGAATCGTTCAACTGCGCCGCGCGGCGAAGCAGAACTTCAAGTCGCAGAGCTCCTGACTTGGCGCGAACTGGGCCCACGCGAAGCTGGCGCGAACAGACGCAAAACTCCCCGACACGCCGCGAAAACAGGCCACTTTGCGTCTGCTCGGCACGCTCGCCGCTTCCTCGCTGGGATGGCCGCAGAATAAATCAGGGCTTGAGCGTCTCCAGACCCGCGCTGATCAGTGGGCCGACCGCCCCTGCCACCTGGTCGGTGTCGTCGGCGACGCCGCCGCCCTCCCGGCCGCGATACGCGATACCCGCGGCGATGATCGCCAGCTTGAAGTACGCCAGCGCCATGTAGAACTCCCAGTGGTCCAGCGCCACGCCCGCCGCCAGGGAGTAGCGGTGGGCGAGTTCCTCGGCCGGCGGGATCAGCGGCGATGACCATGCGGCGTCGGCGTGCACCAGGTTGAACATCGGGTGGCGGTAGACGCACATCAGCGCGGCGTCGCTGATCGGGTCGCCCAGGGTCGACATCTCCCAGTCCAGCACGGCGAGCACCTTGGTGGCGTCCGCCGCGTCCAGCATGGTGTTGTCGATGCGGTAGTCACCGTGCACGATCGCACTGCGGCTCTGCGCCGGAATCGCTTCTGCCAGAGCCGAATGCAGCCGCTTGACGTCTGCATCGCTCGGGTCGTCTTCGGTCCGCACCAGCTCCCATTGGCCGCCCCAACGCCGCACCTGACGTTCGAGATAGCCGGTGGGTTTGCCGAAGTCGCCGAGGCCGACCGACTCGGGAACGATCGAATGCAGATCCGCGAGAACCTTGATCAGCGCGTCGACGCAGTCGTTGATCGTGGCCTCGTCACCCAGCGCCTCGAGTTGGTCGGTGTGGCGCACGACGCGACCCTCCACGTACTCGACCATCTGGAACGGCGCACCCAACACCGAATCGTCGTTGCGCATCGTCACAGCACGGGCCACCGGAACCGGGGTGTCGTGCAGTGCGGCCACCACCCGGTATTCGCGCGCCATGTCATGCGCGGACGGGGTCAACCCGTGCAGTGGAGGGCGCCGCAACACCCACTTCGACGCGTCGTCGTGCACCAGGAAGGTGAGGTTGGACCGTCCGCCCGAGATGAACTCGCCGCGCAACTGTCCGGTGCGGGGGATGCCGACCGAGCGCAGATGATGGTCCAGAGCGTCGAGGTCAAGCCCATCCAGCGAAGTGGGCGGTGTAGTCACTGGACTTGTCTACCACTGCTGGTTTCGCGGCAGCAGATCCCATACGTGCTCGGTCGCGTTGACGCCTGCTACGAAGAACTGGCCCCGTTGTGACGACCAGAGCAACCGGGTGACGCCCGCGTAGTCGACCTGTACGCACAGCAACCGCTCGGTTTTCATGACGTCATGGGCCAGTGCGTTGATGACGCCGCCGTGGGTGAAGACCGCGACGGTGTCATCCCGACCGGCCGCGGCGACGATGTCGTCGATGCCCTCCTTGACCCGCGCGATGAATGCCGGCTGGTCCACCCCGCTGGGTAGCTCGCCGCTCGCGAGCCGCTTCATGTCCTCTTCGGAGATCTCCTCGACCGGGGTGTAGTGCGCGAGATCACGGTCGTATTCGGCGAGCCGGTCGTCGATGTCGACTGCGATCCCCAGGGCATCGGCGACGGGCTGCGCGGTCTGCCTGGCGCGGATCTGCGGACTGCTGACGATGCGGCTTATCGGGAAGCGGGCCAGCGCGTCGGGCAGCCTCTTGGCCTGCTCGATGCCCTCCTCGGACAGTTCGGGGTCGGAGCCCTGCCCGGGTTCGCTGCGGAACGGCAACGCGTGCCGGATGAGTAGCAACTGCATATTCATTCCTGCCCTCGTGACCTACGGCGCCCGTGCCACGATAGACGCCGTGCGCGCCTTCGCCTGCCCGGTATGCGACAGCTTCGCACCGTTCGAATCACAGCGCTGTCCCACCTGCCGAGCTGAACTGGGATTGCATCTGCCCAGCCTGTTGATGATCGCCACGTCGCAAGGATCCGCCGTGATCGACGGATCCCGGTGGATCCGATGCACCAAATCCGCCGGCTTGGGCTGCAACTGGCTGGTGCCGGAGGTGCAGGACAAGGCATACCGGGGTCGGTGCTTGGCCGACTCGTTGATCCGGACCGAACCCGACGCCGACGACACCATTGCCCAGGAAAAGCTGGCCGACACCACCACCGCGATGCACCGTCTGATCCTGCAGCTGCTCGAGATCGGCCTACCCGTCGAACCGTTCTGGCGCACCGACGGCGGTCTGGCGTTCGATCTGTTGTCGAGCTACAGCGCGGGCAAGCAAGTCACGATCGGACATGCCAACGGGGTGATCACGATCGACCTCGTCGAGTCACTCGACGCCTATCGAGAATCGCTGCGGGTTCGGCTCGGCGAGCCGTACCGAACCATGCTCGGACACTTCCGCCACGAGGTCGGCCACTACTACCAGCACGTCCTCGTCGAAAGCGGGCCAGGCGCGGCGCGCTACCTCGACGACTGCCGCGAGCTCTTCGGCGACGAACGCGCCGACTACCAGGCCGAGATCTCCCGGCACTACAAGTTCGGCCCACCCGACGGCTGGCCCGAGTCCTTCATCTCCGAGTACGCCACCATGCATCCATGGGAGGACTTCGCGGAATGCTTCGCGCACTACCTCCACATCACCGACACCATCGACACCGTCCGCGAGGCTGGCCTGGTACTGCACGCGGATCAGGTCCGGTTCTCGTTTCCGCGGGACATCGCCCCATTGGAAAGCTACGACGACGCACCCATCGAGCGCCTCCTCTACGACTGGAAGTGGCTGGCACTGTTCTTCAATCGCGTCAACACCGCGATGGGCAAGAATCCGTTGTATCCGTTCGTGATTCCGCCGCCCGTGAGCGACAAGCTCGGATTCATACACCGCGTCGTCCGCGAGACTGCACGCGAAAATGCCGCCACGAGGAGTATTTGACATGGGCTACGCCGACGAACTGTTCGACCTCACCGACCGGGTGGTGCTGGTCACCGGTGGCAGCCGCGGGCTGGGCCGGGAGATGGCCTTCGCCGCCGCGCACTGTGGCGCCGACGTCGTCATCGCCAGCCGCAAGTACGACACCTGTGTGGCCACCGCGGAGGAGATCACCGCCGCCACCGGCCGCGCGGCGCTGCCGTACGAGGTGCACGTCGGGCGTTGGGATCAGCTCGACGCGTTGGTCGACGCGGCATACGACCGCTTCGGCAAGGTGGACGTGTTGATCAACAACGCGGGCATGTCGCCGCTGTACGAGTCGCTGGGCTCGGTGACCGAGAAGTTGTTCGATTCTGTCGTCAACCTCAATCTGAAGGGCCCGTTCCGGCTGTCGACCCTCGTCGGCGAACGTATGGTCGCCGACGGCGGCGGCTCCATCATCAATGTCAGCTCCAGCGGGTCGCGCAGGCCGCGGCCGGAGCAGCTGCCGTACTCCGCGGCCAAGGCGGGACTCAACGCGTTGACGGAAGGGCTCGCGCTGGCGTTCGGGCCGACTGTGCGGGTCAACACTTTGATGCCCGGCCCTTTCCTGACCGACGTCAGCAAGGCATGGGACATCCCGGCGACGACGAAAGGCGCGCAGCAGTTCGCGCTCAAGCGTCTTGGTCAGCCGGCCGAGATCATCGGCGCCGCACTGTTTCTGGCGTCGGACGCATCGAGCTACACCACCGGTTCGATCATCCGGGCAGACGGCGGTATTCCGTGATGTTGCCTTCTGCGACTTATGTGCGTTTTGTTGCGCTCACCGCTCCTCAACGCACACAAATCGCCATAGGTGGCTAGGGCGTGACGATGTTGAACCCCGGGTCCGGCTGGTCCAGCACCGCGAGCAGCGACGGCAACGCGTTGGCGTCGCCGGCGACCTCCAACCCCGGAGAATCGGCGTCCCCGGCCGCAAAAGCCAACAGTCGCAGCTTGTTCGCGAGCTTGACGGTGGCGTGCGCAGTGGCCGCATCGGCCGGCACCTTGCGGTAGACGAGCACTCCGTTGCGCAGCGTCAGCCGGTAGTTGGTGTCGACGTCGAGGAACGTGATGTCGACGGCGATATCGAGGTCCCATGCCCTCGGACCGTTCACGCTGATCGCGAAGGTGTCGAACATCTGCTCCGGTGTGAGCTGGCTCAATAGCGAAGGCGACGCGGTCTGGGTCGGGGTGCCGAAATTCCCTTCTCGCAGTTCCGTCGCGCCGGCCAGGAAGAAGTTGCGCCACACCGCGTTCTCGGCGCCGTACGCGAGTTGCTCGAGCGTATCGGCGTAGAGCTCACGCGCGCCGGGGTGGTTCTCTTCGGTGAAGATGGCGTGATCCAGTAGCGTTGCCGCCCAGCGGAAGTCGCCGTCGTCGAACGCCGTGCGGGCGATCCCGACGACCTGGTCGATGCCGCCCATGGCCTCCACATAGCGCGGCCCGATCGCCTCCGGTGGGTGCTGCCATAACCGGCCCGGGTTGCCGTCGAACCAGCCCATGTAGCGCTGGTAGACCGCCTTGACGTTGTGGCTGACCGAACCGTAGTAGCCGTGGGTGTGCCAAGCCTTTTCCAGCGCCGGCGGCATCTGGAATCCCTCGGCGATCTCGATACCGGTGAATCCCTGGTTGAGCTGCCGCAAGGTCTGGTCGTGCAGGTATGCATACAGATCGCGTTGCACAGAGAGGAATTCGACGATCTTCTCGCGACCCCACGTCGGCCAGTGGTGAGAGGCGAACACGACGTCGGTGCGATCGGCGAAGGTGTCGATCGCCTCGGTCAGATAGCCGGCCCACCCGTGCGGGTCACGCACCAGCGCCCCGCGCAGGGTCAGCAGGTTGTGCAGGTTGTGGGTGGCGTTCTCGGCCATGCACAGCGCGCGGAAAGCTGGGAAATAGAAGTGCATTTCGGCGGGCGCCTCGGTACCCGGGGCCATCTGGAACTCGATCTCGACGCCGTCGATGGTGTGCTTCTCCCCGGTCTCGCGGACGTCGACCGTCGGCACGATGAGTGCCACTTCGCCGGTGGATCCGACCTGTCCAAGGCCGCAACCCACCTGACCCTGCGGGCCACGGGCCAGCGCGGCCCCGTACATGTAGGCGGCGCGTCGCGCCATCGCCGTCCCCGCGTAGACGTTCTCCTGCACGGCGTGTTCGGTGAAGTGCTCAGGCGCGAGGATCGCGACCTTCCCCGCATCGACGTCCGCCTGCGTCGTCACGCCGAGCACGCCGCCGAAGTGGTCGACGTGGCTGTGGGTGTAGATGACCGCCACCACGGGACGGTCACCGCGGTGGGCGCGATACAGGGTCAGAGCGCGGCGGCCGCGGTCTCGGTGGAGATCAGCGGATCGATCACGATGACCCCGGTGTCGCCTTCGATGAAGCTGATGTTGGACAGGTCGAGGCCGCGGACCTGGTAGATGCCCTCGACCACCTCGTAGAGGCCCTGCTTGGCGCACAGTTGGCTCTGCCGCCACAGGCTCGGGTGCACCGTGGTCGGCACTTCCGCATCCAAGAATGCGTAGACGTCGTTGTCCCACACGACTCTTCCGTCGGCGGCCTTCACGGCGCACGGTTCCATAGCGCCGATGAACCCACGGTCGGTGTCCTCGAAGTCGGAGGTGTCGTCGAACGGCAGACTGTCCAGGTGCTCGCGGTGGGCGGACTCGATGACGGCGGTCGGTGGCTTCTGGTCCATGGCCCCACGATATTCACCCCCGCATCAGCGCGAGGGTGGTTCACTGAGCCGATGGGTGTACGCCGAGTGGTGACCGGACATGATGCATCCGGCAAGTCTGTGTTCGTCAGCGAGGAAGCCGTGGAACCGGACAGGCCGCTGCTAATGCCTGCCGCCGAGTTCTACCAGCTCTGGGGCGCGGACACGACGTCGCAGTTCCCCGATGACGGTTCGATGCCGCAGTGGCACAGCTATTTTCCGCCTATCGGCGGGTTCCGGTTCGGCATGCTCACCATTCCGCCCGACGTCGGCGCAGAAGATCAGGCTTTCTTCAACGCCGAGGAGGCACTGGCCGACCTCGAGGCCAAGCTGCCGGGGCTGGTGGCTTACATGGACCCGACGGATCCGGGGATGCACGCCACGGACACCATCGACTTCGAAGTGGTACTCGAGGGCACGGTCGTCCTGGAGCTCGACGACGGCGCGGAGATGACGTTGCACGCAGGCGACACCGTGGTGCAGAACGGGACACGCCATCGCTGGAAGAATCCTGGGAACACACCTGCCCGGATGGCGTTGTTCATCTGCGGCGCCTCCCATGCCAACGTGCCGCCCCGCTGATCAGGAGTGGCGCGCGCGGTCCTCGTAATCCCGGCGCTTATCCCGATCAGCCTCGAAAAACAGTGTGTCGGCCCGCAGTGCGCGGGTCATCGCTTCCTTCACACGCAGCGGCATCCGCTGCGTCACCGCGAGTAACGCACCGGCAGTGCGTGTGACCACCAGGCGCGGCTTCGGCTTGCCGATCAGCCCGACGATTCCCGCCGCGATGTCTTCGGGTTCCGCGTTGCGCAGCCCTGGCATGCTGCCCACCCCGTCGATCATCGATGTGTTCGTCAGCGTCGGCATGACGGCCGACAGTGTCACCCCCGTGCCGCGTAGTTCCAGCCGAGCGGTGTCGGTATAGCCGAGCACCGCGTGCTTCGTCGCGCAGTACGTGGCGATCCCGGGCACCGCGTTGACCGCGCCGACCGAGGCGATGTTGATGATGTGGCCCCTGCCCCGCTTCACCATTCGTTCGGCAGCGAGCTTGGTGCCGAGGATGACGCCGAAGGTGTTGATCGCGATCGTGCGCTGGGTAACCTCGTCGGACTCATCCAGGAAGCTTCCCGCTGGACAGATACCCGCGTTGTTGACCAGTACGTCGATGGGCCCGAGTTCCCGTTCGACGTCGTCGAGAAAAGTCGTGAACGACTGACGGTCGGTCACGTCGAGTCGCGCGTAGAAGCCGAGGTCGAGGTCGGCGCCGACCTCCTTGACCGTCGCCTCGTCGATGTCACCGACCGCGACCTTCGCGCCGAGGCGGTGCAGGGTCTTCGCGGTGGCGAGGCCGATACCTCTCGCCCCACCCGTGACGACGATGACTTTTCCGTGAAGCGAAGCGGCGCGTGCCATACCCCCATGGTGATTGACGGGTGCCGTGACCGTGCCGGATACGACGCATCCGGCGGTCGAGCCAAACTGATCTGGGCCGCCGAAGCAGGGTGACTCAGCTTTCCTGTTCGGCCAGCCACCGTTCGGCGCGCCGCTTCGATGCTCGCGACAGCCAGGCATCCTGGATCAGCTCTGTCAGCTCGGCCCTGCCGATTTCCGGTAACCGATTGGCGCGCAGAAGAACCGACGGATGCCCGTCGAAGCGGTCGGTGGTGAAGAACGGCGAGCGCCGGTCCTGGATGAGGGCGAGCTTGTCACTCTCCGACTCGACCCAGATCATGATCACATCCGCGTAGCGCTCACCGGTCTCCGGATCTTCGGCGTCGGGTTGCGGCGTGCGGAAGAACACGAACGACTTGCCACCCACCTGATAGATCGAGTTGCCTTTGGGACCCTCGATGCGGGTGGTGTGTGGCATCGACGCGGCGATCTCGTGCACATCGGCGAGGCGGGCGGGCCGGTCACGCATGGGGATCCAGTTTGTGCAGCACGACGTCGGACAGCGCAGCCTTGCGCACGGTTGCGGTCATGTACGTGCAGAACGGCTGGCGGCGACGATCCGTCGGTGAGCCCGGATTGAGCAGCCGCAGGCCGGATTTCGCGGTGGTGTCCCAGGGGATGTGGCTGTGACCGAAGACCAGTACGTCGGTGTCGGGATACTCGTTGGCCATGCGTGCGTCGCGGCCGCTCGATGCGCCGGTCTCGTGCACGACGGTGAACCGAAGTCCCGCGAGCGTGGCGTCCGCGCGTTCGGGCAGCCGGTGGCGCAACTCGGTGCCGTCGTTGTTACCCCAGCACGCGATCAGCCTCTTGGCGCGGGCTTCGAGGGCGTCGAGCAACTGCGGTTCCACCCAGTCGCCCGCATGGATCACCACGTCGGCTGAGTCGACTTCGTCCCACACCCGTGCGGGAAGGTCGCGGGCGCGCCTGGGAACGTGGGTATCGGCGATGAGAAGAAGCCGCACGAGCCCAATCTAGCGGCCCGGCCGCGGCTGCCACAGGAGCCGCACCGCCCCAATCTAGCGGCCCGACCGCGGCTGCCATCCAGGCGGCGGATCCTCGCCGACTCGACCGACGACGGCCTCGCGAAGGAGATCGGCGTGCCCGGTGTGCCTGCCGCTGAGAGCTGACTGCCGCGGGATCGGCTCACCCGTGCCTGCTCGCGCGCTGCGCGCGATGCAGGTCCGCCGAGCACCGATCCGACCAGCTGGACGTTTCAGGCCGCCATGCACATGAGACCTATTTGACGCCGCCGGACGCCGCGCTGCTGCTGCTTTGACCTCACTGATAAGCGGTACGGAATCCGTCCTACGCCGGACGGCTACTGGGCTGAGGCGTGTCGGCGGAGCGCACACTATTGAGCACGGTCTGGCCCTGCTGATCGACGAGGCGGGTGAATAGCTGTTGGGCGTACCCGAAGACCAGCGCCCAGGCAAGGATTTGCGCGGGGCTGTCAAGTGCGCTGAGGCCGGGGACGAATTGACCACGCATGAGCAGCAGGCCCAGGAAAGCGGTAATTGCCCCAGTCGGGAGTTTGAGCGCGGCGAGAGCAACGGGCAGGCCGTACCGTTCGGATGAGCCCCTGATGTGGCTGATGGCGGCCGCAGCTGATATGGCAGCAGCGGTGAGTCCGACGAGTTCGACGACGATGAGGTCCGATCATCTGGGCTGTCTCTCCGACAACGTAGTCGATGTCTAGTACTTCTGGGCCCCCCAGCGTTTCCCGGCCGGCCTGTCCTGCCTCACGGTGCTGCAAAGGAATGAACGGTCCGGACTGGGCGGTTGGGCACACGACTATGGCTTCGCCAGATTCCTCAGGAGCGAAGCACAGTGGGACCAAGGTTTTATTGAAGACGCCCGTAAGCGCGACTCCGACGGCAAGCAGTGCCATGAGCATCGCCGTGATGACCACGACGTTACGGAAGCTGCGCAGACGGAGTTGCTCGCGGAGGCACTCCGAGCTCGCCGCTCGGACCGTCGCGACGATCGTGCCCCGCTCGTTCTCGATCGTCGCCTTCTTCTCGTTCCGATCTTGGTCTGTGCGGTTCTGGCTTGATGGATGATCCGGATCGTTGATGCCGACGCTTCGGGCGATCCGCTCGAACTCCTGTCGTCCCGGGTCAGTCGAACGGAGATGACGCTGCACATGTCTAAGCAGGGATGGCATTTGACCAAGTACGTAGTCGGGCGGCGCGAGGTTGAGGAGTTGAGCCTCTGCGGCGTCGAGGTTGCTCGCCGCCCTCTCGATAAGCGGCCCATTGCGGAAGATCCGGAACCGCTTGCGCGGGTCTGGCTGCTGCGCCCGAGCCGCCTGCCTGGCCGCGTCAAGGTGACACTTAATCGCGGTCACAAGAGGGCAATCGCTATCCCGCGGGTGCTTCAGCGTCACCCAGTTGCACAATGCCTCGAGTTCGTAGGCCCGCGTCAGGGTGCCTTCGCGCCAGGCAACCGGCACTGGTCCCCCGACTGGTCGAATCCCTGTGGCACCAAGCCCTGTAACTACAGGTGGAAGATGGTTCGGATTCGTATTCTCCTTGCTGCCATCGTCGGAATGTTTACTCGTCGTGGAACCCGTATTGCCTGGCGGGACTTGCTCGTTAGTATGTTTCGAACTAGACGAATCTGCGTCTGTCGTCGGCGCCGGGTCATTTGTAAGAGACGGCGTAGGCGAGCCTGCGTCGTCCATATTCATTCGGCCAGTATCACATCGTCAATCCGGAATGGATGCCGGATTCACGGAAAGAAACGCGAAGGTGATATCCAACGACTTCGTCAGCCGCCGCACAAGCCTCATCACCGAGTCCGCGGAGTTCGTCATCGACGCATATCACCAGCTGTGGCGCATCGAGTGAATCGCCCTGGTTGTGATGGAGGCTCCAGCATTTCCCTGGCGCATCGAGCGAAGGCCTTCCGGACGTCCAAGCACGACCCGGCCGCCCGCCCGATCTACCACCACATCCACGAGTCGATCGAGGCGCACCTGAGCATCGTCGTCGCCGCGATGGCGGTCAGTCACTGGATTGAGACCCAAACTAGTTGGCGCATAAAGGAATTCGTCCGCACCGCTCGCCGCTAACGCACCGTCCGAATCAAGGCCGGTTACCAGACACTCATCGCAGCCGACCCGCTATCGAACGATCTGCGAGACGCACTCCTCAAAATCCGCGCCGGAGGTGTGCACCTTCCAGCTAGCTGCCATGGTGGGTCATGACTCCGGGCCATCAATGCGGAGCGCTCTGGTCGAAGCAGGCATCGCCGAACGAACACTTATTCGTCCGTTCCTACCGAACTGTCGGGTACCCGAGTTCATTCGCGCCTGTACCGCTGTGTGCTTCTTGGAGCGTGGTTTTCGTGTTGCAATCCATGGGCCGATGGTCGCGCGTGAAGTAGGCGTGCGGTTCTTGTCTGATCGTCTCAAAGAGAAATCGCCGACAAGCAGTGGAACCGTGAACAGCTGACTAATGGAGTCCATTTTCTCGTCACCGATCCGCGCGACACCGATGAGCTCACGGAATGCCTCCGCAAATGTTGTCGACGACAGCGACAAGCGATCGGACAGCGGCCAGAGCCGTCGCCGAACGCGCTATGGCGATTCGTGTTCGTGGGAGGACCTCGACGTATCCGGTTACAGCCGGGGTGGGCAGACAGGCTCCCGTTCAGATCTCGCGGCAATTCCTCCGCTCCAACGTTCGGCTTCAGATCCCCTCAGCGCCGGATAAATCGCAGTCTGTGCGGCCAGCGGCGGTTCCCACCGGGTGTCGGTCATTCCGACACCGTAGGCGCCTACGCGGGCTTCGTCGGCGCGAAAACCTCGATGACGCCGTTGCTTTCGCGCACCTGGAACTTCGGAAGCGGCGGCGGTGCGGTCGGCAGCTGATGGGTCAGCGTGTCTCCCTCGAGGGAGAACGATGTCGAGTGGCATGGGCAGCGCAGCCGGCTCTCCGGCGCGTCCAGCCAGAGCTTGCAGCCTTGGTGAGTGCACACCCCCGAAACCGCCTCCAGCGTGGCGTCGGCGCGGTGCACGAACCCGTTGACCGATCCGAGGTCGAACGCCAGTGCGCCGCCTTCGGCCAGATCGTCACTTGCGCCTACCGGCTGCCACGTTCCCGCGTTCGGTTCGAGCTCACCCTGAGTGGGCGGCCCGGCCTGCGGCGCGACATCCGGGGCGAGCAAGTTGCGGCCGACCGCGAGTCCGGCCGCCGCCGATGCGGCCGCGACCGACCCGCCGATCATCACTTGACGCCGGCCCGGCGACCACCGCGGGTGGTCGACGGGCGTCTGCTCCTCGGCCATCGCGCTGAACAATCGGCGGTGCAGGTCGGTCACGAAGTCTTCACGGGGAGCGTCGCTGCCCGTCCGCGCGGCCCGCAGGTCGATCGCGGTCTTCATCTGCTCGGCTTCGAATTCGTCCGCGCGCGCACGGTCGGTGGCGCGTCCGCGCAGCAGACCCTCCACGAAACGGCGCACGGTTCGATCACTCATGACGTCGCCTCCTGGTCGGTCTGTGCCGCCATGCGCAGTGCACGGTATTGCAGCACCTTGGCGTTCGCGACGCTGACACCCATCTGGCTGGCGGCCTCTCGCACCGAAAAGGCCTGCAGAAAGCGAAGTTCCAAGATCTGGCGGTAGTTGTCGGGCAGCCGCCGCAGTAGACCTCGCACCTTGTCGGGCGCATCGCTGGCGATCAAGTCCGGTTCGATTTCGTCCGGTACATCCTCCTCGATCACCGTCACCTCGCGGCCCATCCGGTCCTTCCAGTAGGAGGCGAGGACCGTGCGCGCGGTCATGCGTAGATACTGGCGCACCTCCGGTACGGTCGCCGAAACCCGCATCGGGCGCAATGCCGTCAAGAACACTTCCGCGGTCAGATCCTCTGCGTCCGGTTGGTTCCCGACCTTCCCGAACATCAGCCGATACACCCAGGTGACGTTGTCGCGATAGACCGCGTCCCAGTCGGGATATGCGTCGCCGCTCACGGCTTGCAGCCCTCCCTTCGAGCGCGACGCTCGCGCCTGGTCGGGCCCGGGACGGCAGCGCGCCCCATTTTCACGTGCCATCACGCGCCACCGTCCCGGAATCGACCTTGGGAATGCTGTGGAGCCGCCTAGAAGACGCGCTCTGGACACGGGGCTCGGCGTCGGCGCGGTTCATCCACGCATCGACCGAGAGCGTGCCTGGCCCGGCGATGAGCAGGTAGACGCAGCCGCACAGCATCGCCACCTCGAGACGGCCTTCATGGAAGAAGTCCCAGAACCCACCCTCCTTCGGGTAGAGCGCGGCATCGCCCCACAACAGCGGCACCTTGGTGATCGCCAGCGCGCCGAGCATGTCGGCGATCATCGGCAGCGTCGCGAGCCTCGTGGCGAGACCCACCAGGATCAGCAGGCCGCACCCGATCTCGAGAAGGCCGTCGAAGTTGGCGAAGATGGCGCCCGCAGGGATGCCGGCCTTGATGAATCGGCCCGGGCCCAGCGCGTCGGGACGAACGAACTTCAGCACGCCCTCGCCGATGAAGATCAGCCCGACATAGACACGAATGAGCACGATGGCG
This sequence comes from uncultured Actinomycetota bacterium, assembly GCA_963737385.1. GTDB lineage: Bacteria > Actinomycetota > Actinomycetes > Mycobacteriales > Mycobacteriaceae > Mycobacterium. The sequence goes on along the minus strand of CAVTSZ010000057.1, from coordinate 260,934 downwards.
CCGGATGCCCGGCTGGAGGTGAATGAATTCAGCGACATGCCTAGAGATAGGCATCCTGGTTACAGACCAGCCCTCGTGTGGCGATGTTCATGATTGAACAAGGGCTGGCTGGGGGTAGCCGATAACGATGGAACCAGTTCTGGCCGGTCTGGCCGTTCTGGGCGTGCTGCTCGGCTCGGCCGCGGTGGGCGCCTGCATGGTGCTGTTCGGCCGCGAGCGCCGGGCGGGTACGTCGGCCCGTACTCGCCGGTTCATGCGAAATGACAGCGAATCGCCGGGTGCCCTGGGTTTGAGCCAGCTTAAGCGCGCCCGAAGGGATTCGAACCCCCAACCTTCTGATCCGTAGTCAGATGCTCTATCCGTTGAGCTACGGGCGCATATGTTCAGTTGTTGGCGGAGGCGAGAGGATTTGAACCTCCGGTCCGCTTTAAGGCGGACAACTCATTAGCAGTGAGTCCCATTCGGCCGCTCTGGCACGCCTCCTGACGTTTACCGCCGATCCGACAGAGTACACAGCCCCGATGGCGGGAGGCAAAGCGCAGGTGAGCCACCCATAGACTGATCGGGTGACCGCCCGCCTGCGACCCGAGTTGGCCGATCTTCCGGCCTACACCCCGGGCAGGACCGTGCCGGGGGCGATCAAGATCGCGAGCAACGAGACGGTGCACGGGCCGCTGCCCAGCGTCCGGGCCGCGATCGAGAAGGCCACCGACAACATCAACCGCTACCCCGACAACGGATACACCGAACTGCGGGAGCACCTGGCCAAGCACCTGGACAACGGCGCCTTCTCCCCCGAGCACATCTCCGTCGGCTGCGGATCGGTCAGCCTGTGCCAGCAGTTGATCCAGATCACTGCGACGGTCGGCGACGAGGTGCTCTACGGCTGGCGCAGCTTCGAGATCTACCCGCTGCAGGTCCGCACCGCCGGCGCCACGCCCGTGCAGGTGCCGCTGTCCGACCACACCTTCGACCTCGATGCGATGCTGGCCGCGATCACCGACCGGACCCGGCTGATCTTCGTGTGCAATCCGAACAACCCCACCAGCACGGTCGTCGACCCCGACAAGCTCGCCCGGTTCGTCGAGGCGGTGCCGTCAGACATCCTGATCGCCCTGGATGAGGCCTACGTCGAGTACATCCGCGACGGAATGCTGCCGGACAGTTTCGGGTTGGTGCGCGTTCACAGCAATGTCGTTGTGCTGCGGACGTTCTCGAAGGCCTACGGGCTGGCCGGTCTGCGTATCGGTTACGCCGTCGGCGACCCGGACATCATCACCGCGCTGGGCAAGGTCTACGTCCCCTTCACCGCGACCAGCGTCTCGCAGGCTGCGGCCATCGCATCGCTGGAGGCCGCCGACGAGCTGCTGGCCCGCACCGACGCCGTCGTCGCCGAACGCGCACGGGTCACCAAAGCCCTCTGCACCGCCGGCTACACCGTGCCGCCGTCGCAGGCCAACTTCGTCTGGCTGCCGCTGCAGGGGCGCGCGCAGGAGTACACCCGGGCCGCGGCGAACAGCCGGATCATCGTGCGTCCCTACGGCGAGGACGGCGTGCGGGTCACCGTCGCCGCACCGCACGAGAACGACGCCTTCCTCGAATTCGCCCGTCGCTGGATTTCGCCCGGCGGTGCCGGGCATCGAGACGGAGCCTGAATGCCCGACGCGCGCAAGAGGTTCGCCGAATTCACCGATGCTCCCGATCGACGACCATGACTGCAATCTCGGCCAGAGGACGCGTGACGGGCTCTCAACCTGCCGACCGGCGGCCGGTGAACGCCAGCAACTGGTCCAGGGCCGAAGCGTCGTCGGGCACCTCGATCGGGTCGTCGAAGCCGGCGTTGGTGCGGCCCTGCGGGGTGATGATATTGCGCGCCAGGCCCATAACGTAGCCCGACAGCGAGTCGGGTGCAGAGACGTCACGCCCGAGGGCGGCGGCGTAATCCCAAGCGTGGACGAGGAATTCGAGGCTCAGGATGCCCGCCATCATCTTGGCCGGCGCCTCGTTGGAGCCGAAAGCCACGTTTCCGTCGAGGCCGCGGCGTTTCCAGGCGTCCAGCGCGGGCCGGGCGGCGAGGACGACCTGCCGCTCCACCGAGTCCGTCTGATCCCGTTCGGGAGTCTGTGCCCCGGCCGCGCCGCCGATCACGGTGATCGAGTTCATCAGATGGTCGGTGAGTGCCGCGACGTCGAACTCGCGGCAGGGCGTCTGCTTCGCGAGGTCGTCATCGGCGATCCCGTGCAGCACGTGCTGTAGGACCGCGAAGGTCGCTTCGGCACATTCGAGTTCGTCGGCGGGTGGCGAATCTGGTCCGGCGCGTAGGTCCTCGGGCATGCTCCCACGCTACGTCCCGCTTGCGCCTATCGTTGCGCAGATGAAGACGCATGTCCGGCTGGCTGCTGCGGCGCTGATCCTGGCGGGCCTCGCCTCCGGTTGCTCGCGCACCACCGAAGGCACCGTCGCGCAGACGACCGAACCCGGCCCCAGAACGACGTCGCGGCCGTCGTCGTCGCCGACGATTCCGGGCTGCCGGGGCTGCCGGACATCGAGATTCCCAACATCCCGATTCCCGGCATACCCGGCTCGGACATCCCCGATGTACCAGCGCCTCCGAATGCGACGACGATGACGTGCGAGGAGTACGCGGGCCTTGACGAGGCCACCCAGAAGGCGGTGATCCGCGCCATTCTGGCCGGCGAGGACAAGTCGAACCAGGGCGAGGAACTGACGGCGATGATCATGGCCGGCGCCATGTGCCAATTCATGCCGGGCCTCACGGTCAGCGAGGTGGTGTCGGGCTCACCACCGTGAGTGATTAGCCTTCACCCATGGGCGATGCGTATGAATCGATCACCGTTGACGTAAAGGACTACGTCGCACAGGTGACACTGGTCGGGCCGGGCAAGGGCAATGCCATGGGCCCGGCGTTCTGGGCGGAGATGCCCGAGGTGTTCGCCAAGCTCGACGCCGACCGCGGCGTGCGCGCGATCGTGCTGACCGGCTCCGGCAAGCACTTCAGCTACGGGCTGGACCTGGCCGCGATGGGCGGGTCGCTGTCCGGCGTACTCGCCGACGGCTCGACGGCCCGCCCCCGCGCCGACTTCCACGCCACGATTCTGCGCATGCAGGGCGCCATCAACGCCGTCGCCGACTGCCGCACCCCCACCATCGCCTCCGTGCACGGCTGGTGCATCGGCGGTGGCGTGGACCTGATCTCGGCCGTCGACATTCGCTATGCCAGCGCCGACGCGAAGTTCTCGATCCGCGAGGTCAAGATTGCGATCGTCGCCGACGTGGGCAGCCTGGCCCGGCTCCCGCTGATCCTCAAGGACGGGGATCTGCGTGAGTTGGCGTTGACGGGCAAGGACATCGACGCGGCCCGCGCCGAGAAGATCGGGCTCGTCAACGACGTCTACGACGACGCCGAGGCATCGCTTGCGGCCGCACACGCTACGGCCGCCGAGATCGCCGCCAACCCGCCGCTGGTCGTCAACGGCGTCAAGGACGTGCTCGATCAGCAGCGCATCGCCCGGGTCTCGGAGAGCCTGCGCTATGTCGCGGCGTGGAACGCGGCGTTCCTGCCGTCCAAGGATCTGGCCGAGGGACTCAAGGCCACGTTCGAGAAGCGGTCGCCCACCTTCACCGGGGAATAGGGGTCCAGCCCAGTTCGGCTTTCGCCTTGGCGTTGGACAGCGGCAACCGTGTGTCGCCGAAGGCGATCGCCGCATACGGCGCGATCAGACCGAACAGTCGACGCGAGACCGGCAGCGGCCGCGGCCGGTGCAGTTTCGTGCTGAGCTCACGCACATAGTCGCCGAACGACTGCGGACGGTCATCGACGATGTTGTAGATCTGCCCACCCCGCCCTTTCTCGACCGCGTCCGCGGTTGCCGTCGCGACGTCGTCGATGTGCACCCACGACACGATGCCGTTTCCCGTCGGCGCGGGCATCGCCCACAACTTCACCATCCGGGTGAACAGTTCGTCGTGCGGCACACCCGGCCCGTAGAAAGCGCCGTAGCGCAACACGATTCCCTCGGTGCCGCTGTGCTGGGCAGAGGTCAGGACGGCCTGCTCCATGCCACGCAGCGCCGCGAGCATCTCCTCGCCGCCCTTCGGAGGCGGCCCGGGATACGGGTCCGTCTCGTCCATCAGATCCGGCCCCGTGGTCGGATAGCCGTAAGCGAAGATCACCGACTCGGCGACGATCCTGCGTACGCCCGCGCGTTGGGAAGCGCCGACCAGGTTCGATGCACCCTCACTCCACAGCCTCTTTGCGGGCTCGAAGTCCTTGGGACGCTTGGGCCCCCACTTCGGCAGCGTGGTGAGCAGTGAGACGACCACCTCGGGTCCGATGTCGGCGACCGCCTTGTCGATGTCGTCCGCGTCGAAGACGTCGGCCACCACCGGTCTGGCGCCCGCCGTTTCGATCTGTGGGGTCTTGGACGACGACCGGGTCATCCCGACGACCTCGTGTCCGCGGGAGTTCAGTTCCCGCAGCAGCGGAAGCCCCGGCACACTCGTCGCGCCGGCCACCAGAACACGCATCAGCGCCCTCCCTTTTCCGTGACGACGCTGGCGCGCAACGCCATTGCGAGGATCACGGTCGTCACCACCAGACCGCCGGCCTCGAGCCAGCCGATCCAGTCGCCCGCACCGTGGTGCGGGTCGATGGTGTGGCTGATCGCGTGCAACGCCCAATGCACTGTGGCGAACGCCAGCGCGGGGACCCGCCACGACACCCGGCGCACCGCCGCGAGCAACAGCAGGCCCTGCGGGATCTCGAACGTCGCGTTGTCGAAGATGTAGTGATCGTTGCGCACGCCGAACGTCCCGAGCGTGTCGAAGAACGGCCCCGGCGCGAACATCATGAACAGGCCGATGCCCAGTGCGTACAACCCGAACACGATCAGTGTCACCTCGACGAACCCGACTCTTGTGCGGGCAGGTGTCGTCGTCATACCGTCACGCTAGTACGTAACTGGCTTCAAGATAGGCACCACTTCGATGATGGTTTCGGGTACCACTTCAGGTCCGGAGCTGCTGGTCGAGCTTGACCGGACGGCACCCGATCCGCTGCATCGCCAGCTCGCCAACGGACTGCGCGACGCCATCCGCACCGGCCGGCTGTCGCCACACACCCGCCTGCCGTCGACGCGGGTGCTCGCCGCGGACCTCAGGGTCTCGCGCCGACTCGTGGTCGACGCCTACAGCCAACTGGTCGCCGAGGGCTTCCTGCTCAGCAGGCACGGCTCGGGCACCCGGGTCGCCACCGTCGACGCGGCGAGCGTCCCCGTGCACGGCCCCGCTGAACCCGCGGCGCGCTTCGACATCGACTTCCGGCCCGGATCACCGGACCTCAGCAGCTTTCCCCGCCACGCATGGGTGCGGGCACTGCGCCAGGGCCTGGCCGAGATCGAGTCCGACGCACTCGGCTACGTCGCACCCCAGGGGCTGCTTGCGACGCGCGTCGCGGTCGCGGACTATCTGCGGCGCACCCGCGGCGTCCTGGCCGAACCACAACACATCGTCCTTTGCTCCGGCGCGACACAGGCCATCGCACTGCTCGGCCAAACACTGCGCTCCACGCCGCTGGCGATGGAGAACCCCGGGTTCTGGCTTCACCGGATGGTGCTGCGGCACAACGGCATCGAACCGCTGACGGTGCCGGTCGACGACGACGGCCTCGACGTCGCCGCACTCGCGTCCAGCGGTGCCGAAGCGGTACTGGCCACTCCGGCCCATCAATCGCCCACGGGGGTCGTGCTCTCGGCCGCGCGGCGAACGGCACTGATGGAGTGGGCTCGCGACGGCCATCTGGTCGTCGAGGACGACTACGACGCCGAATACCGGTACGACCGCGCACCCGTCGGTGCACTGCAAGGCATCGCGCCCGACCGCGTCGTCTACATCGGCTCCACGAGCAAGACACTGGCACCTGGGCTGCGCATCGGGTGGATGGTGCTGCCAGCGCACCTCGCCAATGCGGTCGCATTCTCGAAAGGCCTTGCCGACGCGGGGAGTTCGGCGATGGATCAGGTGGCATTCGCACAGTTCCTCGCCTCGGGTGCCTACGACCGGCACCTGCGACAGATGCGCCGCCGTTACCAGGTCCGCCGAAACGCACTACTGCGTGCACTGGCCCGGTATCTGCCCGAGGCGACGGTGCTCGGCGCCGCGGCCGGCGTTCATCTGACCGTCCGTTTCCCCGACGGCTATCCCGTGGAGGAACTGGTGGCTCGAGCGATGAGAATGCGCGTCCGGGTCGAGCCGCTGGCACCGTGCTACGCCGAACCCGCCTCGGCGCCAGCGGGTTTGATGCTCGGCTATGCCAACCTGAGTGAGTCGCAGATTGTGGCCGGTGTTCAGGCGTTGGCCAAGGCCGCGCGCAGGTCAGTTCCCGCCGCCCCCGCAACCGCCACCACCACCGCCACCGAACCGCCGCCCGCAGTACAGCCCCCAGCGGTGCAGCCACCGCCGACGTCAGGCCCGACCGCGCCGGCTGAGCCCGCCGCCGCACGTTGCGGGTGCTCGTGTTCAGGGCGCGATACCGAGCCCGGATCTCATTGCGGCGGTCGCCGCTGCGCCGCGGTGGCGGAGGGATTTGAACCCCCGGACGGTTTTAGCCGTCTCTCGCTTTCAAGGCGAGTGCATTAGGCCGCTCTGCCACGCCACCGCCGACAAGAGTACGGGGCGAGCGTTCGTGCGAGAGCAGACCTCTTAGACGCGGCCGAGTTTCGCGGGCGGCTCCGCAGCCTTCAGCGCCACGCTGATCCGCCTGCAGTTCTCCCCCACCGCCGTGATCTGTGGACGCGACAGGCGGCCGAGGAAGTGCGTTCGCACACCCTCTCCGTACGTCGCCATGGCTTCGCGCACCGCGGTCCTGCCCTCATCGGTGATGGTGGCGAGCACGCCGCGGCCGTCGTCGGGACTTGCACCGCGACGCACGAGGCCCTGCAGTTCCAACCGGTGTATCTGCCGGGTGACACGACTGGGCAACGACATCAACCCGTCGGCCAGATCCCCCATCCGCGATGACCCCGTCGCGGATTTGTCCAAGATATCGAGCAGTCGCACATCGTTGAGAGTCAGATGATGTGCGTCCACGAGCGACCGGTTCAGGGTCGCGTACAACCGCAGCGCCGAATCGAGGAAGTTTTGCCACGCCCTCTGCTCAGCGATGTCCAACCCCGGCATGTCACTGGCGGTACGCCCCGCGATGATCCCCTCCATGCGGCAATAGTAAATCTCTCGAGCATTGCTGGGGCAGGAACGATCAGACTGTTTTCGCAGGCTGTAGCGTTGTTTGGATGCAAGCCATCGTGGCCACGGCCGAAGGTCGAATGACCTGGCAAGAAGTTCCCGACATTGTGCCTGGCGACGGCGAAGTCCTGATCAAGGTCAGCGCCGCCGGAGTGAACCGAGCAGACCTGCTACAGGCCGCAGGCAAGTACCCGCCGCCACCGGGCGCCAGCGACATCCTCGGATTGGAGGTGTCGGGGACGGTCGCACGGGTGGGCAACGGTGTCACCGGGTGGGCCGTCGAGCAACAGGTTTGCGGTTTGCTGGCGGGCGGGGGCTATGCCGAGTACGTCGCGGTACCCGCCGGTCAGGTGATGCCGGTCCCGGACACCGTGACGCTCCACGAAGCCGCTGCACTGCCCGAAGTCGCGTGCACGGTGTGGTCGAACCTGGTCATGACGGCGCACCTGACGGCAGGCGGGTTGGTCCTCATCCACGGTGGCGCGAGCGGGATCGGCACGCACGCAATCCAGGTGGCCCGTGCGCTCGGCAGCCGGGTTGCGGTCACGGCCGGGGCGAAGAACAAGCTGGACCTGTGCGCCGAGCTCGGCGCCGATATCACGATCGCCTACCGCGACGAGGACTTCGTCGAGCGAGTCAGAGAAGAGTCGGGCGGCAACGGCGCCGACGTGATTCTCGACATCATGGGCGCCGCCTACCTCAACCGCAATGTCGACGCTCTGGCGCCCGACGGTCGCGTGGTCATCATCGGCATGCAGGGCGGTATCAAGGGTGAGCTGAACATCGCCACGTTGCTCGGCAAGCGGGCCGGCGTGATCGCGACGGCGCTGCGGTCGCGCCCGGTCAGCGGTCCCGGTAGCAAGAGTGAGATCGTGACCGAGGTGGTGGCCAACGTGTGGCCGATGATCGCCGACGGCCAGGTGCGGCCGATCATCGGCGCCGAATTCGCAATCGAACAGGCCGCCGCCGCGCACGAACTGCTGGAGTCCGGTGAGGTGGCCGGCAAAATCGTTCTGCGCGTGGCCGATTAACGCGCAGGACCGCGCGTCAGCCCAGCGAGGCTAGCGCGCGGACGAGCTGGTCGACTTCGGCGGTCGTCGTGTAGTGGGCCAGACCCACGGTCGCGGCGCCTCCGATGTCGTTGACGCCGATCACATCGAGCACCCGCGAACTGGCGTTGGCGATCGCAAGGATGCCGTTGTCGGCCAACCGCTGCACCACGCTTTCGGCCGGCACGTCGCTGACCGCGAAACTCAGGACGGGAATCCGCATCTCGGGCCGACCGATCACCATGACCGCGGGCAGTGAGCGCAACGAAATCAGGAGGTAGTCGAAAAGGCGGCTCATGTACGAAGCCGCCGATTGCATTGACACCGCCAGTCTTTCGCGACGAGTCCCGTGTGCCGACTCGTCCAGCGAGGCCAGGTACTCGATGCTCGCCACCACTCCGGCCAGCAGGCCGAACTGGTGCGAGCCGACCTCGAGCCGCGCCGGACCGCGTGCGTAAGGGTTCAACGACACCGAACTGAAGGAGTCGATGATCGAGGGATCACGAAACACCAGGGCACCGATCGGCGGACCACCCCAGGCGATGGCGTTCACGGCGACCACGTCCGCATCGATCTCGTCGATGTCGATCAGCCGGTACGGCGCGGCGGCGGAGTGGTCGACGACCGCGAGTCCGCTGTTGTCGTGCACCAGCTTGGTCACCGCCCGCAGATCGGTGACGGTGCCCAACGTCGATGACGCCGAGGTGATTGCGACGAGCCGGGTCGGGGCCGTGATCAGGCCTTCCCACTGCCAGTTCGGCAGTTCCCCGGTCTCGATGTCGACCTCGCCCCACTTCACCTTCGCTCCATAGCGATTAGCCGCCCGCAGCCACGGGGCGATGTTCGCTTCGTCGTCCAGCCGGGTTACCACCATCTCGTAGCCGAGGCCGACCCGACCGGAGGATGCGTCGGCGAGCGAGGTGAGCAGGACCGCCCGGTCCGGGCCGAGTACGACGCCCTCGGGGTCGGCGTTGACCAGATCGGCCACCGCCTGGCGGGCCGCGGTCAGGACCGCGGCGCTGCGCTGTGCCGACGGGTGCGGCCCGGTAGGTGTCGGCATCGAGCCACGGAACGCGGTGGACACGGCCCTCGACACGGAGTCGGGCAGGAGCATGCCGTTCTGCGCGTCGAAATGCACCCACCCATCGCCCAGAGACGGGTGCAGACCACGCACCCGGGCGACGTCGTATGCCATGCCAGCCCACCTTAGAGCGTCTGTGAATTGCAGAAACGGAAACGATTCCGGCCGATGCCCGCGCCGCTCGTTCCTGTCCGGCCGGGCCCGGACAGACTCACCTGGCCAGCCATACTAGTCCAGTGAGCTTCGGGTTCGGAGTGCTAATCGCACTATCGTTGCTGGTTATCCCCGGAGCAATCGTCGCGCGCATCGGAAGGCTGGCGTGGCCGACGGCCGTCGCGGTCGGGCCCGCCTTGACCTACGGCGCCGTCGCCCTGGCAATCGTTCCGTTTGGCGCACTCGGCATTCCGTGGAACGCATGGACAGCGTTGTTTGCCATCGCGCTCATGGCCGGCGTCGTCCTCTGTTTGCGGAAAGCGCTCGCCCGATTTCGCGACACCGACGCCGAATCCCGTGCCGTATCGCGCGGACCGGCGCTCGCTGTGGCCGCGGGGGTGGTGCTGGGCGCCGCGCTGATCGGTTTCGCCGCGCTTCGTGGAATCCCTGCGTGGCAATCGATTCCGAGCACCTGGGATGCGGTGTGGCACGCCAACGTGATCCGGTTCATCCTCGACACCGGCCAGGCCTCGCCAACCCACATGGGCGAGCTGCGCAACATCGAATCCCACGAAGCGCTGTACTACCCGTCGACGTTTCACGCGCTCGCCACGGTCCTGAGCCTGGTCACCGGCGCCGCGCCGACGACGGCGTACACGCTCAGTTCGGTGGCGGCGGCGGTCTGGTTGTTCCCCGTCAGCGCCGCCACTCTGACGTGGCAATGGCTGCGCACACGCACCGACGAGTGGCGCACCGCAGGCGCCGCGGCGGCGTCGGCGGCGATGTCGGCGTCGTTCACGGCGATCCCGTACGTCGAGTTCGACACGGCGTCGATGCCCAACCTCGCCGCCTTCGGCCTCGCCGTCCCGACCACGGTGCTGGTCGTCTCCGCGATGCGGCACCGCGACCGCATCCCGCTGGCGGTGCTGGCGCTGCTCGGTGTGTTCTCCGTACACCTGACCGGGGGTGTGGTGACCGTCCTGTTCGTCGGGGCGTGGTGGCTGTTCGACGCGCTGTGGCACCCGGTGCGGGGCCGCGTCGCCGATCTGGTCACGCTGCTGATCATCGCGACTCCCGCTTCGGCGCTTCTGCTTCCGCAGTTCGTCGGGGTCCTGCAGCAGGCCGAGATCATCGCGGGGCACGCGTTCGTCACGCACGAGGGCAAGAAGCGCGCGCTGATCGACGCGGTGGTGCAGCACACCCGTCACCTCAACGACTTCCCGATTCAGTGGGCGCTGGTCATCCTTGCCGCCGTCGGCGCGATCATCCTGGTCGTCAGGCGGATCTGGTGGCCGTTGGCGGCGTGGCTGCTGCTCGTCGCCGCGATCCTGCATTCGTCGGCCCCGTTCGGCGGCCCGATCGGAACGCTGACCGGAGTGTTCAGCGACCTGTTCTACAGCGACCCCAGGCGACTCTCTGCGGTGGTGGCGCTTCTGCTCGCCGGCGCCGTCGGCATCGCGGTGTTCACGATCGTGGCGACCGCCGTGGCGGGCGGGCGCCGATTGGCCGACAGGGGCGGTCCCCGCGCGTCGTATGGCGCCGAACGGCGAACGGCAGTGGCGGTGACGGCGGTCCTCATCGCCGCAGTCAGTATCGCGACCGCGTGGCACTACCACCCACGGCACAAGTTCCTGTTCGGCGAGAAATACGACTCGGTGATCGTCAACGCCAAGGACCTGGAGGCGTTCGCGTATCTGGCGAACCTGCCCGGGGCTCACGACACCGTCATCGGCAACGCCAACACCGACGGCACGGCGTGGATGTATGCGGTGGCGGACCTGCATCCGTTGTGGACCCACTACGACTACCCGTTCCAGCAGGGGCCGGGCTACCACCGGTTCGTCCTGTGGGCGTACGCCGACGACGCCGACACCGATCCACGCGTTGCCGAGGCGGTCAAGGCGCTGAATATCCGCTACGTGGTCACCAGCACGCCGGTCGTGCGCGGGTTCGTCATGCCCGACGGACTAGTGTCGCTAGATAGGTCACGGTCGTGGGAGAAGATCTACGACAACGGCGAGGCCCGCATCTACGAATGGCGCGGCGATGAGCGCTCGCGCGAAGAGAAGACGCGATGAGAGGGGACATGACAGCCAACAACGACGACGACGGCATCGAGATCATCGGCGGCGATCCGCGCGGGGCGATGGAGGATGACGCCGACGGCAAGTCGCTGACCGATCTGGTCGAACAGCCTGCCAAGGTGATGCGGATCGGCACGATGATCAAGCAGCTGCTCGAGGAGGTGCGCGCGGCTCCGCTCGATGACGCGAGCCGCAACCGGCTGCGCGATATCCACCGCCACAGCATCCGCGAGCTCGAGGACGGCCTGGCGCCCGAGCTGCGCGACGAGCTCGAACGCCTCACGCTGCCGTTCACCGAGGACGGGGTCCCGTCCGACGCCGAGCTTCGGATCGCGCAGGCGCAGCTGGTCGGCTGGCTGGAAGGTCTTTTCCACGGTATCCAGACGGCGCTGTTCGCCCAGCAGATGGCCGCGCGGCAGCAGCTGGAGCAGATGCGCGGCGGCCAGGGCGCACTGCCCCCAGGTGTCGTCGGCGGACCACGCGGCGGCGCCGGGACCGGCCAGTACCTCTAGGAGTCGGTTGGTGGCCCCGCACATCGAGACCCGTAACGCGTGGGTGGAGTTTCCCATCTTCGACGCCAAGGCGCGGTCGTTGAAGAAGGCGTTCCTCGGGAAGGCCGGCGGCGCGATCGGACGCAATGAGTCCAACGTCGTCGTCATCGAGGCGCTGCGGGACATCACCATGTCGCTGGAACTGGGCGACCGCGTCGGACTCGTCGGGCACAACGGCGCCGGGAAGTCGACACTGCTGCGACTGCTGTCCGGGATCTACGAGCCCACCCGCGGCGTGGCGACGGTGACCGGCCGGGTGGCCCCGGTGTTCGATCTCGGCGTCGGCATGGATCCCGAGATCAGCGGCTTCGAGAACATCCTCATCCGCGGCCTGTTCCTCGGGCAGACGCGCAAACAGATGCTGGCCAAGGTCGACGAGATCGCGGAGTTCACCGAACTGGGTGACTACCTGTCGATGCCGCTGCGAACGTATTCCACCGGCATGCGGGTGCGCCTGGCGATGGGCGTCGTCACCAGCATCGACCCCGAGATCCTGCTGCTCGACGAGGGCATCGGGGCGGTGGACGCCGAGTTCTTGAAGAAGGCGCAGTCGCGGCTGCAGAGCCTCGTCGAGCGGTCCGGCATCCTGGTGTTCGCCAGCCACTCCAACGAGTTCCTGGCCCGCCTCTGCAAGACCGCGATGTGGATCGACCACGGCACGATCAAGATGACCGGCGGTATCGAGGACGTGGTGCGCGCGTACGAAGGCCCCGACGCCGCCCGTCACGTACGAGAGGTCCTCGAGGAGTCGCGGCGGGAGTCCGTGCCGCATGACTGACTCGGTGTGCGCCGTGGTGGTCACGCACCGGCGTCCCGACGAACTCGCCAAGTCGTTGGAGGCGGTGTCGGCCCAGACCCGCGCGCCGGACCATCTGGTGGTCGTCGACAACGACAACGACTCACGGGTCGCCGAACTCGTTTCCGGCCAACCGATCCCGACCACCTATCTGGGATCACGCCGAAACCTCGGCGGCGCAGGCGGTTTCGCGCTGGGGATGCTGCACGCCCTGGCGCTCGGCAGTGACTGGGTGTGGCTGGCCGACGACGACGGCCGGCCGGCCGACTCCGAAGTGCTGGGCGCGCTGCTGGCGTGCGCCGACAAACACGGTCTAGCCGAGGTCTCGCCGATGGTGTGCGATATGAACGATCCTGCGCGGCTGGCGTTTCCGCTGCGCCGCGGCCTGGCGTGGCGGCGGCGCGTCGAGGAGTTGCGCACCGATGCATCCGAGGATCTGCTTGCCGGCATCGCGTCGTTCTTCAACGGTGCGCTGTTCCGTGCTTCGACGCTGGAGGTGGTCGGGGTGCCCGATCTCCGGTTGTTCGTGCGTGGCGACGAGACAGAACTGCACCGCCGCATTGTGCGTTCGGGGCTGCCGTTCGGCACGTGTCTGAACGCCTCGTATCTGCATCCGCAGGGCGGCGACGAGTTCAAGCCGATCCTCGGCGGGCGGATGCACACCCAGTACCCCGACGACGCGACCAAGCGGTTCTTCACCTACCGCAACCGCGGCTATCTGCTGTCGCAGCCCGGTCTGCGGCGGCTGCTGTTTCAGGAGTGGGTGCGGTTCGGCTGGTACTTCCTGGTGTCGCGGCGCGACCCCGCCGGGCTGATCGAGTGGATTCGGTTGCGGCGCATGGGGCGTAAGGAGAGGTTCAGGAGGCCGGCACAGTGACGTTCACCGACGCCGCCGCGCAGTCGAAGACCATGGGCCGCGCGTGGGGCGACCTGGTCGCGGGTTTCGGCAAGCGCGAGTTGTGGTTTCACCTGGGCTGGCAGGACATCAAGCAGCGGTACCGACGGTCGGTGCTGGGGCCGTTCTGGATCACCATCGCCACGGGCGCGACGGCCGTCGCCATGGGGTTGTTGTACTCCAAGCTGTTCAAGCTTCCACTCGAGGAGCACCTGCCCTACGTCACGCTCGGCCTCATCGTCTGGAACCTCATCAACGCGTCGATCCTCGAAGGCGCCGAAGTCTTCATCGCGAATGAGGGACTCATCAAACAGCTTCCAACGCCGCTGTCCGTTCACGTGTACCGACTGGTGTGGCGACAGATCATCTTGTTCGGCCACAACATGATCATCTTCGTGGTCATCGCCTTCATCTATCCGAAGCCGTGGAAGTGGACCGACTTGGCGGTCATCCCGGCGCTGGGACTGATCGTGCTGAACTGCGTGTGGGTATCGCTGTGCTTCGGCATCCTGGCCACCCGGTACCGCGACATCAGCCCGCTGCTGGTCAGCCTCGTCCAGTTGCTGTTCTTCATGACGCCGATCATCTGGAACGAGTCGACCCTGCAGCAGCAGGGGGCGGGTCAATACGCCCGAATCGTCGAACTGAATCCGCTTTTGCACTATCTCGACATCGTGCGGGCCCCGCTGCTGGGCGCCGAGCAGGAGTTGCACCACTGGGTCGTGGTCATCGTGCTGACCGTCATCGGTTGGACGTTCGCCGCGCTCGCGATGCGGCAGTACCGGTCGCGGGTGGCCTACTGGGTCTAGTTCTTCTCGCCGAGCAGACGCAAAGTCGCCCGACACGCCGACGAAATCGGCACCTTTGCGTCTGCTCGCGCAATCAGGTCCCGGTGATTTCAAATCAAGCAAATTTGCACTGCGGTGAATATGCTCGTGCGCGGGGTGGGCCGCGCAACAGAAGAGAGACTCAATGTCAGAGACCCAACCCCCCTGCGACACCGTCGTTCTCGTGCACGGCCTCTGGATGACGCCGCGCAGCTGGGAGGGATGGAAGGCGTATTACGAGCAGAAGGGCTACCGCGTCCTGACACCCGCGTATCCGGGGTTCGAGCTCGAAGTCGAAGAGCTGCGCAAGAATCCGGACATCATCGCCAATCTCTCCGTCCCGGAGACGGTCGACCATCTCGCGAACGTGATCGAGTCGGTCGAGGTACCACCGATCATCGTGGGCCACTCGTTCGGCGGCACGCTGACCCAACTGCTGCTGGCGCGCGGCCTTGGCGCCGCCGCCGTAGTCGTCGACTCTGCGCCGACCGAGGGGGTTCGCGTGAATCCGCTGTCACAGGTGAAGTCGTTGTTCCCGGCGTTGAAGAACCCGGCAAATCTGCACAAGGCGGTGGGATTCACGCAGGAAGAGTTCCACTACGCGTTCACGAACACGCTGAGCCGCGAGGAATCGGACAAGGTCTGGGAGCGCTATGCGATTCCGGCGCCGGGCAACTGGGTGTGGACCTACGGCTTGATCGCTAATTTCAAGCCCGGCCATCAAGAGACCTGGGTCGACTACACGGCCGACCGCGCACCGCTGCTGTTCATCGGCGGCGAAAAGGACCACATCATGCCGCCCTCGGTGAACAAGTCGAACGCCAAGCACTACGACAAGTCGCCGGCCGTCACCGAGTACTACGAATTTGAGGGTCGCGACCACTGGACGTGCGCCGCACCCGGCTGGGAAGCGGTCGCCGACTACGCACTGGACTGGGCTTTGGCCTACGCCGACACCAAACCACGAGGCAGGCACACCGCGTGACCAGCCGGTCTGGTCCCCAGGCACTTCCCAGGTTGCTCTAGCGTTGGGCAGTTATGAGCATCCCGCCGTACGAGCCCCCGAAGTCCATGCCGTCACCCGGTGCGGCCAACACGCTGCTGTGTCCGAAGTGCGCCGGCGTCATGAAGACATACGAGCGCAATGGCATCCACCTGGAGCAATGCGACACCTGCCGCGGCATCTTCCTCGACTTCGGTGAGCTCGAGTCAATGACTCAGATGGAGAACCGGTTCGTGCAGGCTCCGCCGCCGCCCGTCCAGCCGGGTTACGGCTATGGCGAAGGCCCCGGTTGGGGCCATCGTGGCAACAAGCACTACCGCAAGCAGGGCTTCGGCCGCCTGTTCTTCTCCAGCTGACCGTGACTTCGACGGCGAGCGTGCATCCACTGCGAAATCTCGAGCAGACTTTCGCAGTGGATGCACGTTGGGTGCGCTTCTCCCGCTAGACCATCCGGGCGCACGCCGCCGCCAGCAGCTCGTCATCGGGGTGATGCGCGGCGGCCTGCACCACGGCGGCGCTGGCGAACGGATCCAGCACCGGCCACGGGTCGCCGGACAGCAGCGCGGATCCATCCGCGTCGCGATACGCGTCAAGGAACGCAGACCAGTCTTCGTCGGGGATCAGGCCCGCGGCCCAGAAGCCGGCGGGACGGGCGAGGTCCCACGCCGGGTCGCCGCCTCCGAGGTCGTCGACGTCGAGCAACGCCCAGGGCGTGACGCCGTCCTTTCGGCCGAGCTGGCCCAGGTGGAAGTCACCGTGCACCAGCGTCCGGGGACGCTCCGGTGAGCCGCCCCGCCACACCTGTTCGGGCAGGGCCGCCGCCGCGCGGCGGACGGTGTCATTCGGGGCGGCCCGCAGCGTGTCCAGGGCGCGGCGCATCCGCTGTGGCCAGCCGTGCGGCGGCACCCGCGCGGGCAGGGCCTCGCGGTGCAGCTGGGCCAGTAACCGCCCGGCCTCGGCCCATGGCGCGTATTCGGGTTGCGGCACAACCGTTTCCACGTACGGCCAGCGCGTGCGCCACCTGCCACCGACCGGTTCGGGCTCCGTCGAGAGCGGTGTCAGCAGAGCCTGCGACCCGGCTGCCACACGCAGTCGGGTCGCCAACATCCGTGGGTCGGTTCCCGCCCGGTGCAGCTTGTAGACCACGTCGCCGTCGACGAGGATCTCTGCACCGGAGCGGGTCTGCACCCCTCGACCGTATTAGCGACGCGGCAGCTGCAGCCGGGTAGTCACGCCGATACGGTTCCAGGCATTTATCGTCAGCGCCATCGCGATGACCTGACCCAGCTCGCGTTCGGAGAAGGCCGCGGCAGCGCGGGCGTACACCTCATCGGAGACGTGGCGGCGGGTGAGGTCGGTCATCTCCTCGGTCAGCAGCAGCGCCGCCTGCTCCTGCTCGGTGAACAGGTCGCCGGCCTCCTCCCACGCCGCCAGCAGCGCCAGCTTCTGCTCGCCGATGCCGAGCTTGCGCGCATCTGCGGTATGCATGTCCAGGCAGAACGCGCAGTGGTTCATCTGCGACGCGCGGATCTTGATCAGCTCGGCCAGCGCAGGGTCGATGTCCTTGGCCGCCGCGTTGCTCAGCGCGAGCATGGCCTCGTAGAGCTCCGGCGAGACCCGGTTCATGTTGATGCGGCGAGTGTTCTTCACTGTTGTCACGTCAGCTCCTCAGCGGGTGGGCGGTTGCACGCGGGCGGCGACGTTGATGCGGTTCCACGCGTTGATGGTCACCGCCATCGCGATCACCTGACCGAGCTCGCGGTCGGAGAACACCCGCGCGGCACGCTGGTAGACCGCATCGGGGACATGGCCGTCGCCGAGTTCGGTGATGGCCTCGGTCAGGGCCAGTGCGGCCCGCTCGCGTTCGGTGAACAGCTGCCCGGCCTCTTCCCAGGCCGCGAGCACGTCGAGCTTCTGCTCGCTTACGCCGTGGTTGCGGGCATCGCGGGTGTGCATGTCGAGGCAGAACGCGCAGTGGTTGATCTGGGATGCGCGGATCTTGATCAGCTCGCCGAGTTCGACGTCGATGTCCTTGGCCGCTGCAGTGCTCAGCGCCATCATCGCGTCGTACAACTCCGGGGACGTCTTGTAGATCTTGATTCGCTCTGCGGATTCCAGTGTCGTTGTCATGACGACCAACGTTAGTGCGCAAAAACCCATCTGCATGGTTGAATTTCGCCATGGACTTCGTGGGCCAATTCCGGCAGCCGCGACCTCCACCTCGATCTTCGCGAAGCCATCACCCCCGGTGCCCGCGGGGCCCGGGAACTGCTGCTCACCGCGCTGCGTGACGCGGTGCGGTCCGGTCGGCTGGCGGCGGGCACCATGCTGCCGCCATCGCGGTCGTTGGCGACAGACCTTGGATTGGCCCGCAACACCGTCGCCGAGGCGTACGCAGAGTTGGTCGCAGAGGGCTGGCTGGCATCGCGGCAGGGCGCGGGTACCTGGGTGGTCAACACCAGCGGTACCCAGTTGCCCGCACGCCCGCGGGGGGTGCGCGTCGTGCCCACCCACAACCTGCTACCCGGCAGCCCCGACGTGGCGGAGTTCCCGCGCAGCGAGTGGGCGGCCGCCACGCGGCGCGCACTGACCAATGCGCCGACCGAGGCGCTGCGCATGGGCGACCCCCGTGGCCGACCCGAACTCCGCGACGCGCTCGCCGAGTATCTGGCACGCGCGCGCGGTGTCCGCACGTCGCCCGACTCGATCGTCATCTGCGCCGGCGTGCGGCACGCCGTCGAGCTGATGGGCCGGGTGTTCGGTAACCAGCGCCCGATCGCCGTGGAGGCGTACGGGCTGTTCATCTTCCGCGATGCGCTCGCGGCGATGGGAATCTCAACGGCCCCAATCGGTCTCGACGAACACGGCGCGGTGGTGGCCGAACTCGACCACCTTGACGTGCCTGCTGTGCTCCTCACTCCCGCACACCACAACCCGTACGGGATGCCGCTGCATCCGTCGCGCCGCACCGCGATCGTCGAGTGGGCGCAACGCACCGACGGCTACGTCCTCGACGACGACTACGACGGCGAGTTCCGCTACGACCGCCAGCCGGTCGGCGCACTGCAGGCGCTGAGTCCCGAACGCGTCGTCTATCTCGGGTCCGCGAGCAAAAGCCTGTCCCCCGTGCTACGCCTGGGCTGGATGGTGCTGCCGACCGATCTGGTCGACCCCGTCATCGACGCCGAGGGCGGGTCTCAGTTCTACGTCGACGGCATCGCGCAACTGACGATGGCCGACTTCATCACGAGTGGCGGCTACGACAAGCACATCCGGCGCATGCGCATGCGCTACCGGCGCCGCCGCGACCTCCTGGTCCAGGCGTTGTCGGTCTCCGACATCGGCATCGGCGGTCTTGACGCAGGCCTGAATCTGACATTGACGCTGCCCGACGGGGCCGAACACGAGGTGTTGCAACGTGCAGGCGAGGCCGGCGTCGGACTTCAAGGTCTGTCGCTCATGCGCCACCCGCTCGCCGGGCCAGAGGTGCCGCGGCCCGACGGCCTGGTCGTCGGCTTCGGCACTCCGGCCGAGCACGCGTTCCCCGCGGCCGTCGACGCGTTGCGCGGCGTACTCAACGCCAGTGGACTGGGTGGCTAAGCTGCCCGGGTGGCCGAGCCCCCGATGCAACCTGGCCTGAGTCTCGCGACCCAGGCGTGGCGGTTCATCGTCACCGGCGGCTTCTCCGCGATCGTCGACTTCGGCCTCTACATCGCGCTGTTGGCGGTCGGGTTGCACGTCAACGTCGCCAAGACCATCGGCTTCATCGCGGGGACGACCACGGCCTACCTCATCAACCGGCGGTGGACGTTCCAGGCGCCGCCGAGCACGGCCCGTTTCATCGCAGTGTGTGTCCTCTACGCCCTGACCTTCGTCGTACAGATCGGCATCAACTACGTCTTCTACATGGCGTGGGACGAGAAGCCGTGGCGTGTTCCGGTGGCGTTCGTCATCGCACAGGGCACCGCGACGGTCATCAACTTCGTGGTACAGCGCGCCGTCATCTTCCGGCTGCGCTGAGCCGGCCGAATTCAGTCGTAGCGAACCGAGCTGTCGAACGCGCCGCCGACTTCGTGGTCCCGCTGGTCATAGACGTCGGCTGCGGCGCGCAGCTTCTCCCCGAGCCGGGTGAGGTCGGTGCGGAGACGTTCGGCCTGCGCGTCGAGGATGCCGACGAACTTCGTGAAACCCGGTGTGCCGAGTTCGGTCAGGGCCTGGGTGGTCGCCACCGAGCCGTAGGAGTGTCCGAAGGCAGACAGATGCACATCGGAGCCGTGTTCATCGGTGGCGTTGATCCGCGGTAGAACTCGGCCGGCCGGGGGCGGCTCCAGATCGGAGGCGACGCCTTCGATGGTGGTGAGCTCGTCACCGAGTTCGAATGCGATCGACTGCAACGCACCCACATTCCATAAGTCGATGTCGCTGAGCAGCATCGGCGGACGCTAGCGCGGGATTCCGCCGGTCCTGTGCACCAATTTTTCGCCTCAACCGGGCCGTGACCGGCGCACGGTACCCTCGTCACGATGTTTCCGACCACGACGCAACGCCTGACCGGTTGGGGCCGCACCGCCCCGACCGTCGCGCAGGTCTTGTCGACGCCGGATCCCGAGGTGATCACCAAGGCCGTCGCGCAGGCCGGCGAGCGTGGCGTCATCGCCCGTGGGCTGGGCCGCTCCTACGGCGACAACGCGCAGAACGGCGGCGGCCTGGTCATCGACATGGCCGCGCTGAACCGGATCCACACCATCGACGGTGACACCCGCCTCGTCGAACTCGACGGCGGTGTCAGCCTGGACACCCTGATGAAGGCGGCGTTGCCGTTCGGGCTGTGGGTGCCGGTGCTGCCCGGAACCCGCCAGGTCACCATCGGCGGTGCCATCGCGTGCGACATCCACGGCAAGAACCACCACAGCGCGGGCAGCTTCGGCAACCACGTGCGGTCGATGGACCTGTTGACCGCCGACGGCGAGATCCGCCGCCTGACTCCCGACGGACCCGAGAGTGAGCTGTTCTGGGCGACGGTCGGCGGCAACGGCCTGACCGGAATCATCATGCGGGCCACCGTCGAGATGACACCGACCGAGACCGCGTACTTCATCGCCGACGGCGATGTCACCGCGAGCCTTGACGAGACCATCGCCTTCCACAGCGACGGCAGCGAAGACAGCTACACCTACTCCAGCGCCTGGTTCGACGCGATCAGTAAGCCGCCGAAGCTCGGACGGGCGGCGATCTCGCGCGGGTCACTGGCCCGCCTGGACCAACTGCCGCTGAAGCTTCAGCGCAGTCCGCTGAAATTCGATGCGCCGCAACTACTCACGCTGCCGGACATCTTCCCGAACGGACTGGCCAACAAGTACACGTTCGGCCCCATCGGCGAACTGTGGTACCGCAAGTCGGGCACGTACCGCGGCAAGGTGCAGAACCTGACGCAGTTCTATCACCCACTCGACATGTTGGGTGAGTGGAACCGCGGCTACGGGCCCGCCGGATTCCTGCAGTACCAGTTCGTCGTGCCGACCGCGGCGGTGGACGAGTTCAAGAGCATCATCGTCGACATCCAGCGCTCCGGGCACTACTCGTTCCTCAACGTGTTCAAGCTGTTCGGCGCAGGCAACCAGGCACCACTGAGCTTTCCGATCCCCGGCTGGAACGTCTGCGTCGACTTCCCCATCAAGTCCGGGCTCAACGAGTTCGTCAACGAACTCGACCGCAGGGTGCTGGAGTTCGGCGGCCGGCTCTACACCGCCAAGGACTCCCGCACGACGGCCGAGACCTTCCACGCCATGTACCCGCGGATCGACGAATGGATTGCGGTGCGCCGCAAGGTCGATCCCCACGGGGTCTTCGCCTCCGACATGGCCCGACGCTTGGAGCTGCTTTAAGTGGTGCGCAATGGTTCTTGATGCCGTGGGTAACCCCCAAACCATCCTGCTTCTCGGCGGCACCTCCGAGATCGGGCTGGCCATCTGCGAGCGATACCTGCGCAACGCGCCTGCGCGCATCGTGCTGGCCGACCTGCCCGGCCATCGCGGAGGTGCCGACGCGATGGCACAGATGAAGGCGGCTGGCGCCAAGTCCGTCGAGTGGATCGACTTCGACGGCGTCGACACCGACGACCATCCGAAGGTTATCGATGCGGCCTTCGCGGGTGGTGATGTCGACGTGGCGATCGTGGCATTCGGTCTCCTCGGCGACGCCGAGGAACTGTGGCAGAACCAGCGCAAGGCCGTGCAGATCGCCGGGATCAACTACACCGCTGCGGTTTCCGTCGGAGTGCTCATCGGTGAGAAGATGCGGGCACAGGGCTTCGGTCGGATCATCGCGATGAGCTCGGCCGCGGGTGAGCGGGTGCGACGGTCCAACTTCGTGTACGGATCGACCAAGGCCGGTCTGGACGGGTTCTATCTCGGCCTCGGAGAGGCGTTGCGCGAGTTCGGTGTTCGAGTCCTGGTGATCAGGCCCGGCCAGGTGCGCACCACGACAACCATCGAGCACTTGAAGACCACCGGCGCCAAGGAAGCGCCCTTCACCGTCGACAAGGAAGACGTCGCAGAACTGGCGGTCACGGCATCGGCGAAGGGCAAGGACCTGGTATGGGCGCCGGGGGCGTTTCGGTACGTGATGATGGTGTTGCGGCACATCCCGCGTCCCATCTTCCGCAAGCTCCCCATCTAGATATGCGAGGCGCACTGGCCACGTCGCCGCAGCGGCGGCGCCATTGGACAACAGTGGGCCAGATGGCGGTGGCGGTCATCATCGCGGTGACCGTGACGGCAGTCTCCCTGGTCGCGATCGCGCGGGTGGAGTGGCCGGCGTACAACTCGTCGAACCAACTTCACGCGCTGACCACTGTCGGCCAATTCGTTTGCCTGGCAGGGCTGTTCGCGTGCGGCCTGCTCTGGCGGCGCGGCCGCCGCGCGCTGGCCCGCGCCGCATCGATGGTGTTCCTGTCCGCGTTCTCGGTGGTCACCCTGGCGATGCCGCTGGGCGCGACGAAGCTGTACCTGTTCGGCATCTCCGTCGACCAACAGTTCCGTACCGAGTACCTGACTCGCCTCGCCGACAGCGCCGCCTTGCACGACATGACCTACTCCGGTCTGCCGCCGTTCTATCCGCCCGGCTGGTTTTGGATCGGTGGCCGGATGGCGGCGTTGAGCGGGACGCCCGCGTGGGAGATGTTCAAACCCTGGGCGATCATCTCGATCACCGTCGCCATCGCGTTGGCATTCGTGTTGTGGGCCACGATGATTCGCTTCGAGTACGCGCTGATCGTGACCACCGCGACAGCGGCGGCCACGCTGGCGTACTCACCTGCCGAGCCCTACGCCGCCGTCATCACGGTGCTGCTGCCGCCCGTGTTCGTGCTCGCATGGTCGGGGCTGCGTGGTGGCAGCCGAAAAGGGGGGTGGGCCGCCGTCATCGCGACGGGGGTGTTCCTCGGCGTCGCCGCGCTGTTCTACTCGCTGCTTCTCGGCTATGCCGCGTTCACGCTCGCGATCATGGCGCTCGTGGTCGCCGTCGCACGCCGCAGTGTGGAACCACTCTTGAGACTGCTCGTCATCGCGGTGATCTCCGGCGCCATGTGGCTGATCGGCCTCGGTCCATGGCTGCTGGCCGCGCTCAAGGGCCGACCGGCCGACTCCGGCACGGCGCAGCACTATCTGCCGTCGGCCGGCGCGCAACTCGAGTTCCCCATGCTGCACTTCACCCTGCTGGGTGCGCTGTGCATGCTCGGTGCGCTGTGGCTGGTGTGGCGTGCCCGCTCCTCCACCCGCGCGGGCGCGTTGACCGTCGCCGTGCTGGCCGTCTACGCGTGGTCGCTGCTGTCGATGCTCACCACGCTGGTCGGCACCACCCTATTGTCGTTCCGGCTGCAACCGACGCTGACGGTGCTGCTGGCCGCCGCGGGCGCCTTCGGCTTCATCGAGGCCACCCTGGCGATCGCGCACCGCTATCAGCCCTGGGGCAGGCGTGTCATAGCGGCCGCCGCGACTCTCGGCGCCATCGGCGCGCTGACGTTCAGCCAGGACATCCCCGACGTGCTGCGCTCTGACATCGTCGTGGCCTACACCGACACCGACGGCGATGGCCAGCGGGCCGACCGTCGCCCACCGGGCGCCGAGCGCTACTACCGCCAGATCGACGAGAGGATCCAAGAGGTCACGGGGCGCCCGCGCACCGAGACGGTGGTGCTCACCGCGGACTACAGCTTCCTGTCGTATTACCCCTACTACGGGTTCCAGGGCCTGACGTCGCACTACGCCAACCCGCTGGCCCAGTTCGAGAAGCGTGCCGACACGATCGAAGGCTGGGCCACGCTGACCGACGCCGACCAGTTCATCAAGGCCCTCGACGCGCTGCCCTGGAAACCGCCGAGCGTGTTCCTGATGCGCCGCGGCGCCGACGACACGTACACGTTGCGGCTGGCCTCCGACGTCTACCCCAACCAGCCCAACGTGCGGCGCTACCACGTCGCACTCGACGAGGCGCTGTTCGACGACTCGCGCTTCGACGTCTCCGACATCGGGCCGTTCGTGCTGGCCATTCGGCAGCCCAATTAGGATCAACCCCCGTGACCGGAGACGGGGCGGCCGGGACGAACCACCGGACAGCGCGCCTGACCGCCATCGTCGCCGGTCTGGTCGGGGCTGCACTGGCGCTCGCCACCCCCCTGCTTCCGGTGAAGCAGACCACCGCGCAGCTGAACTGGCCCCAGAACGGCGTGATGCAGAGCGTCGACGCGCCCCTGATCGGCTACGTGGCCACCGACCTGACGATCACCGTGCCGTGCAGCGCCGCGGCCGGCCTGACCGGCCCGCAGAACCGGGGCCGCACGGTGCTGTTGTCGACCGTGCCCAAGCAGGCCCCCAAGGCCATCGACCGCGGACTGCTCATCGAGCGGGTCAACAACGACCTGCTCGTCATCGTCCGTAACACCCCCGTCGTCAGCGCACCGCTGGACCAGGTGCTCAGCCCGGCGTGCCAGCGGCTCACGTTCACCGCCCAGGCGGACAAGGTGACGGGTGAATTCGTCGGCCTGGTCCGGGGCCCCTCCAACAACCCAGACGACGATCCCGGGGAACCGCTGGCCGGTGAACGCAGCGGGTACGACTTCCGGCCGCAGATCGTCGGCGTCTTCACCGATCTGTCCGGTCCGGCACCACCCGGCCTGGAGTTCTCCGCGACTCTGGACACCCGCTACAGCAGTTCGCCGACGCTGCTCAAGCTGCTGGCGATGATCGTCGGCGTGGCGATGACGCTCGTCGCACTCGGCGCCCTGCATGTGTTGGACACCGCCGACGGCAGACGGGTCAAACGCTTCCTGCCGCCGCGGTGGTGGTCGGCCAAGCCGCTGGACGGTGTGGTCACCGCGGTGCTGGTGTGGTGGCATTTCGTCGGTGCCAACACCGCCGACGACGGCTACATCCTGACCATGGCGCGGGTGTCCGAACACGCCGGATACATGGCGAACTACTACCGATGGTTCGGCACCCCCGAGGCCCCGTTCGGCTGGTACTACGACCTGCTGGCCTTGTGGGCGCACGTCAGCACCTCGAGCGCATGGATGCGGCTTCCCACGCTCGCGATAGCGCTGGCGTGCTGGTGGGTGATCAGCCGCGAGGTGCTGCCGCGGCTGGGCCAGGCGGTCAAGACCAGCCAGGCCGCGGCGTGGACGGCCGCCGGTCTCTTCCTGGCCTTCTGGCTGCCGCTGAACAACGGTCTGCGTCCCGAACCCATCATCGCGCTCGGCATCCTGCTGACCTGGTGCTCCGTCGAACGCGGGGTGGCCACCAGCCGGCTACTCCCGGTGGCGATCGCGATCATCATCGGCGCGCTCACCTTGTTCTCCGGGCCGACCGGGATCGCGGCAGTCGGTGCGCTGCTGGTCGCCGTCGGCCCTTTGAAAACCATTGTGGCCGCGCATACTTCGCGGTTCGGCTACCTTGCCCTGCTGGCCCCGATCCTGGCGGCGTGCACGGTGACGATCATCCTGATCTTCCGCGACCAGACGTTGATCGGCGAACTGCAGGCCAGCACGTTCAAGTCCGCCGTCGGCCCGAGCCTGAGCTGGTTCGACGAGCACATCCGCTACGAGCGTCTCTTCACCACCAGCCCGGACGGTTCGGTCGCCCGCCGGTTCGCGGTGTTGACACTGCTCCTCGCGCTCGCGGTGTCGGTGGCGATGTCCCTGCGCAAGTACAGGATTCCCGGCACCGCGCTGGGGCCCAGTCGCCGCATCATCGGCATCACGGTCATTTCGTTCCTGGCGATGATGTTCACCCCCACCAAGTGGACCCATCACTTCGGTGTGTTCGCCGGGTTGGCCGGATCGCTGGGCGCGCTGGCCGCGGTCGCCGTCACCGCGGTCGCCATGCGCTCGCGCCGCAACCGCTCGGTGTTCACCGCGACGGTGCTGTTCGTGATGGCGCTGTCGTTCGCGACCGTCAACGGTTGGTGGTATGTCTCGAACTTCGGCGTGCCGTGGTCGAACCAGTTCCCCGAATGGAAGTTCGGCTTCACCACCATCCTGCTCGGGCTTTCCGTCGTGGCACTGCTCCTCGCGGCGTGGTTCCATTTCTCCGGGCGCGACGCATCGCCGGACGGCACGCCAGGGCGCTGGCAGCGTATTGTCCAGTCGCCGTTGGCGATTGCCGCGTGGGTGCTCGTCGTGTTCGAGGTGCTTTCGCTGACCCTGGCGATGACCGACCAGTATCCGGCGTGGAGCGTAGGCCGGTCGAATCTCGAAGCAGTTGCCGGCAAGACGTGCGGGATGGCCGAGGACGTGCTCGTCGAAGAGGACCCCAACGCCGGAGTGCTGAAACCCATCGGGGCCCCCGTCGGCGAGGCACTGGGCGCGGCGACCGCAGAGGGCTTCGGTCCCAACGGGATTCCCAGCGACGTGTCGGCCGACGAGGTGATGAGTGGACCCGGCACCGCCACCAACTTCGCCGACACCCCCGAGGGGGAAGAGACGGCGGGCGAGGCGGGCACCGAGGGCGGCACCACCGCCGCGGCGGGCGTCAACGGATCGCGGGCCCGGCTGCCATACGGCCTCGACCCGGCCGAGACACCGGTGATGGGCAGCTGGCGCAGCGGCACGCAGCAGCCGGCGGTGCTTCGCTCGGCGTGGTATCGGCTGCCGCCACGGGACGAGGCGGGACCGCTGCTCGTGGTTGCCGCGGCGGGACGCTTCGACCCGGGTGAGGTCATCGTCCAGTGGGCCACCGACGACCAAGCAGCCAACGGTAAGCCGACCGGTGGCGTCGGGTTCGCCGACGTCGGCGCGGTGCCGGCCTGGCGCAACCTGCGCGCGCCGATGGCGGCGATACCGCCCGACGCCACCCAGGTGCGTCTGGTCGCGACCGACGACGATCTCAATCCGCAGCACTGGATCGCGCTGACCCCGCCGCGTATCCCGCAATTGCGCACCCTGCAGGACGTCGTGGGCACCCAGGATCCGGTGCTGCTGGACTGGCTGGTGGGGCTGGCGTTCCCGTGCCAGCGCCCGTTCGGCCACCAGTACGGCCTCGCCGAGGTGCCGAAGTGGCGAATCCTGCCCGACCGGTTCGGGGCCGAGGCCAATTCGCCCGTGATGGATTACCTCGGCGGCGGGCCGCTGGGGATCACCGAATTGTTGGCCCGGGCTGTGACGGTGCCGAGCTATCTGAAGGACGACTGGTTCCGCGACTGGGGTGCCCTGCAGCAGCTCGTTCCGTGGTACCCGAACGCCCAGCCGGCGCGGCTGGATCTGGGTTCGGTGACACGCAGCGGGCTGTGGAGCCCCGCACCGCTGCGGCTGCCCTGACGTCTCGGCGCCGAGTGTGGGGTTGATGCACGTTTCGCCGCGTCTCGCGTGACACAACCCCACAATCGGTCCACTTTGCCCGGCCCCGCATCGACGGTGCGCACATCGACGTCGCCTACCATCGACCCTCGTGCCACGCGATGAAGAGGAGCGGACCCACCGGTTCGCACGTCTCGTCGCCGTCGTCGCCGGTATCGCGGGACTGCTGCTGTGCGGGCTGGTTCCGCTGCTGCCGGTCAAACAGACCACCGCCACCATTTCGTGGCCGCAGGCATCCGGCCCGGACGGGCTGATCACCGACATCACCGCACCGCTGGTGTCCGGCGCACCGCAGGCCCTCGACATCTCGATCCCCTGCCAGGCCGTCGCCACGCTGCCCGACGCAGGCGGTCTCGTGGTGTCGACGATTCCGCCTGCAGGCATCGACGCCAGCCGTAACGGCCTGTTCGTCCGCGCCACCGCCGATGTCGTGGTGGTGGCGGTCCGTGACTCTGTCGCAGCCGTGGCGCCACGGCCGGCCGTGGAGTCGGGAGCGTGCAGCACGTTGCACATCTGGGCCAACCCCGGCGAAGTCGGCGCCGACTTCATCGGGATTCCCGGCGCCGCGGGGGTCGTCTCCCCTGACAAGAAGCCCCAAGTCGCCGGGGTGTTCACCGACCTGAAGGTGGCGGCGCAGGCCGGGCTGTCTGCGCGCATCGACATCGACACCCGCTTCATCACGTCGCCGACGCCGCTCAAGCTCGGCGTGATGGTGCTCGGGGTGGCCGCCGTGATCGCGTCGATCGTGGCGCTGGCCGTGCTGGACCGCCGAAGCCGCCGGGTGGCCCTTGCCTGGCGACGATTCTGGCGGGTGAGCCTTGCAACCTGGCTCGCCGACATCGGTGTCGTCGGGACCCTGCTGCTGTGGCACGTCATCGGCTCCCTGTCGTCGGACGACGGCTACAACCTGACCATCGCCCGGGTCTCGGACGATGCCGGGTACACCGCGAACTACTACCGCTTCTTCGGCGCCACCGAGGCGCCGTTCGACTGGTATCAGTCCGTGCTCGCGCACTTCGCGTCGATCAGCACCGCCAGCGTGTGGATGCGCATCCCGGCGACGCTCGCCGGACTGGCCACCTGGTTGATACTGAGCCGCTGCGTGCTGCCACGGCTGGGCGCGCGGCTCGCGGCCAACCGCGTCACGGTGTGGACCGGCGGTGCGGTGTTCCTGGCCGCGTGGCTGCCGTTCAACAACGGCCTACGGCCCGAACCGCTCATCGCATTCGGCGTGATCGCCGCGTGGATTCTGGTCGAGTACGCGATCGGTGCGCGCCGCGTGGCGCCGTATGCGGTCGCGATCGTGGTGGCCATGTTCTCGGTGACATTGGCGCCACAGGGCCTGATCGCCCTGGCCCCGCTGCTCGTCGGCGCCCGGGCCGTCGCCGCCATCATCCGCCGTCGTCGTGCGGTGGATGGCATCCTCGCGCCTCTGGCCACTGTGCTTTCTTCGGTATCGCTCGTCTTCGTCATCGTGTTCCGCGACCAGACGCTGGCCACCGTCGCCGAGTCGGCGCGCATCAAATACGTTGTCGGGCCGACGATCGCGTGGTACCAGGAGTTTCTGCGCTACTACTTCCTGACCGTCGAGGACAGCGTCGACTCCTCACTGACCCGTCGATTCGCCCTCCTGGTCCTGCTGCTCTGCCTGTTCGGCATGCTCACCGTCCTGCTGCGCAAGGGCGGCGTGCCCGGTATGGCACGCGGCCCCGTCTGGCGGCTGATCGGTGCGACGGCCATCGGCCTACTGCTGTTGCATTTCACTCCGACGAAGTGGGCGGTCCAGTTCGGCGTGTTCGCAGGCCTGGCCGGCGCGATGGGCGCGGTGACCGCATTCACGATCGCGCGAGTCGGGCTGCACAGCCGGCGAAACGTCGCGCTGTACGTGACCGCACTGCTGTTCGTATTGGCTTGGGCGACATCGGGTATCAACGCCTGGTTCGACGTCGGTAACTACGGCGTCCCCTGGTTCGACAAGCAGCCGGTGATCGCGGGAATCCCCGTCCTCATCATCTTCCTGGCGCTGGCGATCCTGACCGGCCTGCTCGCCGGCTGGCTGCACTTCCGGATGGACTACACCGGACACACCGAGGTGGCCAACACCCGCCGCAACCGCGTGCTGGCGTCCTCCCCGCTGCTGGTGGTGGCCACCATCATGGTCGTGCTCGAGGTCGGCTCGATGGCCAAGGGCGCCATGCAGCGCTATCCCGTCTACACCACCGCCAAGGCGAACGCCGCGGCGATGGCTGGGTTTGTTTCGGGGGCGTTGCCCGCTAGCTGCGCGATGGCCGACGACGTGCTCGTCGAGCCCGACACCAACGCCGGTATGCTGCAACCGGTTCCGGGCCAGCGCTTCGGCGAGTACGGGCCGTTGGGCGGGGAGGACCCGGTCGGCTTCACACCCGGCGGCGTCAGCGACACCCTCGAACCCGCGGAACCGGTCACCGCGAACCCCGGCCTGGTCAACTCGGACGGTTCCCCGAACGAGCCGAACATCGGGATCGGCTACGCGGCAGGGACAGGCGGCGGCTACGGCCCCGTCGGTGTCAACGGATCGAACGTGTTCCTGCCGTTCGGTCTCGACCCCAAACGCACTCCGGTGATGGGTAGCTACGACGAGAACACCGTTGCGGCCAAAGTCACTTCGTCGTGGTACCAGCTGCCGCCCAGGACGCCCGATCGACCGTTGGTGACGGTCGCCGCAGCGGGCGCCATCTGGTACTACGAAGAGGACGGCTCGTTCAACTATGGGCAGTCGCTCAAACTGCAGTGGGGCGTGCACCGGCCGGACGGCAGCTATCAGGCGCTCGGCGACGTTCAGCCGATCGACATCTTCCCCCAGAAGGCTTGGCGCAACCTGCGTTTCCCGCTCGCGTGGGCGCCGCCGGAGGCCAACGTCGCGCGCATCGTCGCCGACGACCCGAACCTGTCCACCGACCAGTGGTTCGCGTTCACCCCGCCCCGGGTGCCGGTGCTCGAGACGGCGCAGCAGCTTCTCGGGTCGCAGACGCCTGTACTGATGGACATCGCGATGGCCGCGAACTTCCCGTGCCAGCGGCCGTTTTCCGAGCATCTCGGTGTGGCCGAGTTGCCCGAGTACCGGGTCATGCCCAACTTCAAGCAGCTCGTGTCGTCGTCGAACATGTGGCAGTCGGCCCAGGACGGCGGCCCGTTCCTGTTCGTCCAGGCCCTGCTCCGCACCTCGGCCGTCCCGAGCTACCTGCGCGACGACTGGTATCGCGACTGGGGCGCGATCGAAAGCTACGGCCGCGTGGTGCCGTCGTCCGAAGCGCCTGATGCCGCCGTCGAACAGGGCAGCATGCGCGTGTTCGGATGGAGCCGCAACGGACCGATCAGGGCCCTGCCATGACACCCGAGACGAAGGCCAGTGAGGATCGCAGCGCGAAACGAGCGAGCCGGAGTCGAGCCATGACGCGGGACGTGAAGATCGCGCGCTGGGTGGCGACGATCGCGGGGCTCATCGGCTTCGTATTGTCCGTGCTGACTCCTCTGCTTCCCGTGGTGCAGACGACGGCGACGCTGAACTGGCCGCAGGCCGGGCAACTCAACAACGTGACCGCGCCGTTGATCTCGCTGACACCGGTGTCGATGACGGCGACGGTGCCGTGCGACGTCGTCCGCTCGATGCCTCCGCGCGGCGGGATGGTCTTCGGGACCGCGCCGAAGGACGGTAAGCAGGCCGCCCTCAATGCCCTTTTCGTCACCGTCTCCAGCCAGCGGGTGGACGTCACCGACCGCAACGTCGTGGTGGCCAGCGTGCCGCGGGCGCGGGTGGCGGGCGCCGGAGGTGCCCCGGGATGTTCCAGCATCGAGATCACCTCATCGGAGGCGGGCACCTTCGCGCGGTTCGTCGGGCTGACGAAACCGGACGGGTCGGAGCAGTACACCGGTTTTCCAGACCCCAACCTGAAACCCGGGTTCGTCGGCGTGTTCACCGACCTGACGGGGCCCGCACCGCAGGGGCTCAGCGTCTCAACCGTGATCGACACGCGGTTCTCCACCAAGCCGACACCTCTGAAGCTCGCCGCGATGGTGCTGGCGATCGCTCTCGACCGCCATCGCCCTGCTCGCGTTGTGGCGGTTGGACCGTCTCGACGGCCGGCGGATGCACCGGCTGATTCCGCAGCGATGGCGCACGTTCACCGCGACCGACGTGACCGTGATCGGCGCCTTCCTGGTGTGGCACGTCATGGGGGCGAACTCGTCGGACGACGGCTACATCCTGGGCATGGCCCGGGTCGCCGGGCATGCCGGCTACATGTCGAACTACTTCCGATGGTTCGGCAGTCCGGAAGATCCGTTCGGCTGGTACTACAACCTGCTGGCGATGATGACCGGCGTCAGCGATGCCAGCATCTGGATGCGGCTGCCCGACCTGGTGTGCGGAATCGTGTGCTGGCTCTTGCTGTCTCGTGAAGTGCTGCCCAGGCTCGGCCCTGCGGTCGCGGCCAGCAAGCCCGCGCTGTGGGCCGCCGGCCTGGTCCTGCTGGCGGCGTGGATGCCCTTCAACAACGGACTGCGGCCCGAAGGCCAGATCGCCACCGGCGCCCTGATCACCTACGTGCTGATCGAACGGGCCGTCATCTCAGGCCGGATGACGCCGGCGGCACTCGCGGTGATGACGGCCGCGTTCACGCTCGGGATCCAGCCGACCGGATTGATCGCGGTCGCTGCGCTACTGGCGGGCGGGCGTCCGTTGCTCCGAATCCTGGTGCGGCGGCACCGCATCGTCGGCACGTGGCCGCTGGTGGCTCCCCTGCTCGCCGCGGGCACGATCGTCCTGACCGTGATCTTCTTCGACCAGACATTCTCAACGGTGCTGGAGGCCACCCGGATCCGCACCGCGATCGGCCCGAACCAGGAGTGGTACACCGAGAACCTGCGCTACTACTACCTGATCCTGCCGACCGTCGACGGGTCGCTGTCGCGGCGATTCGGGTTCCTGATCACCGCGTTGTCGCTGTTCGCCTCGATGTTCATCATGTTGCGGCGTGGACGTGTCCCCGGTGTCGCGCGCGGCCCCGCGTGGCGACTGATGGGCGTCATCTTCGGCACGATGTTCTTCCTGATGTTCACCCCCACCAAGTGGGTGCATCACTTCGGGCTGTTCGCTGCGGTGGGTGCCGCGATGGCGGCCTTGGCCACCGTGCTGGTGTCGCCGAAGGTCCTGCGATGGTCACGCAACCGGATGGCGTTCCTGGCCGCGGTGTTCTTCATCCTCGCGCTGTGCTTCGCCACCACCAACGGCTGGTGGTACGTGTCCAGCTACGGTGTCCCGTTCAACAACGACATGCCGCTGCTCGGCGGAATCACCGTCAGCACAATCTTTTTCGCGCTGTTCGCAATCACCGCCGTGTACGCCGCCTGGCTGCACTTCACGTCGGCAGACCACGGCGAAGGCCGCATCGCCCGGGCGCTGACCGCCGCACCCATCCCGATCACCGCCGGATTCATGGTGGTGGTTTTCGTCGGGTCGATGCTCGCCGGTGTGGTCCGCCAGTACCCGACCTACTCCAACGCGTGGGCGAATCTGCGTTCGTTCACCGGCGGCTGCGGCCTGGCCGACGACGTTCTCGTCGAACCCGACACGAACGACGGCTTCCTGACACCGCTGCCCGGCGACTACGGCCCACTGGGTCCGCTGGGAGGCGTCAAGCCGACGGGCTTCGTCCCCAACGGTGTGCCGGAAAAGATTGTCTCCGAGACGATCCGGCTGAACCTGCCGACGCCCGGCACCGACTACGACTGGGATCAGCCGGTCAAACTCAAGACGTCCGGCGTCAACGGGTCGACGGTGCCGCTGCCGTACGGCCTGAACCCCGCACAGGTTCCGATGGCGGGAAGCTACGTCGGGGGCGCGCAACAGCAGAGCCGGTTGACCTCGGCCTGGTATCAACTGCCCGCGCCCGATGACGCGCATCCTCTCGTAGTCGTCACCGCTGCGGGCATCATCACCGGCGACAGCGTGTTCAACGGGCGGACCGAAGGACAGACCGTCGCGCTGGAGTACGCACTTCCCGGACCAGACGGTGCCCCGGTTCCCGGGGGCAGGCTGGTGCCCTACGACCTGGGACCTGTCCCGTCATGGCGCAACCTGCGGTTCCCCCGAACCCGGATTCCCGCCGATGCGGTCGCGGTCCGCGTTGTGGCCGAAGATCTTTCGCTCACGCCCGGCGCCTGGATCGCGGTCACACCGCCACGGCTGCCGGAGCTGCGGTCGGTGCAGGAGTACGTCGGCTCGGACCAGCCGGTCCTGATGGACTGGGCGGTCGGGTTGGCGTTCCCGTGCCAGCAGCCGATGCTGCACGCCAACGGCGTGACCGAGATTCCGAAATTCCGCATCACTCCGGACTACAACGCCAAGCGCAAGGACACCGACACCTGGCAGGACGGGCTCAGCGGTGGTCTGCTGGGCATCACCGACCTGCTGCTGCGTGCGCACGTGATGGCGACGTATCTGTCGGATGACTGGGGCCGTGACTGGGGGTCGCTGCGCAAGTTCGACACAATAGTGAATGCTCAACCCGCGCAACTTCAATTCGGCACCTCCACCCACAGCGGCCTCTACTCGCCGGGCCATATCAGGATCAAACCGTGACGACCGACAAGATCCGGCTCGGCAACGCGACGCTCACCCGCGTCGTCGAACTGCAAGTGGACAACCTGCCCGTGGCGGTCTTCCCCAAGACACCGCAGGAGGTCTGGCAGGACGACAGTGAGTTCACGCCGACCTTCTGGGACGACGGCGGGTGGCGCATCGCGATGCAGGTCTGGGTCATCGAGGTGGACGGGCTGACCGTGCTCGTCGACACCGGCGCGGGCAACGAGAAGGCGCGGCCGCGCATGGCCGTACTGGACAATCTGCAGACGGACTTCCTGACCACGCTGCGCAGCGCCGGCTTCGAACCGTCCGCCGTCGACGTCGTCGTGAACACTCACCTGCATTTCGACCACGTCGGCTGGAACACCATGCGGGACGGCGATTCGTGGGTACCGACGTTCCCCAACGCCCGCTACCTGGTTCCTGAGCCGGATTTCCGCCACTTCGGTCCGGACGGTACGGCGCAGACGTCCACCCCTGACACCGAGGAAGAGGAGTCAGCGCAGCAGCACGTACGAACAGTGTTCGCGGACAGTGTCACTCCCGTGCAGGAGCAGATCGAGTTGTGGTCCGGTGACCATCTGCTCAGTGAGTCGCTGTGGCTTCGGCCGGCGCCGGGTCATACGCCGGGGGCATCGGTGGTATGGCTGGACGCCGGCAGGCCCGCCGTTTTCGTCGGCGACCTCACACACTGTCCGGTGCAGTTGCACCGACCCAACGATCCGTGCGCGTGGGACGAAGACTTCGACGCGGCGGCGGTGACGCGCAAACGGGTGCTGACCGAAGCCTCCAGGCGGCGCGCTGCGGTGATCCCGGCCCACTATCCGGGGCACGGCGGCGCGACGGTGGTCGCGCGGGGGGACGCCTTCATGGTCGACGACTGGCTCGAGTTCCCGCCGATCTGAAGGCTCTTTCCTAGATCGGGGTCAGACCCTTCTTTCGCTGGACCCGGTCGATCTGCTTGTCGCGCAGCAGCCGCATCGATTTCCGCAACAGCAACCGGGTTTCATGCGGCTGGATCACAGCGTCGATGAAACCACGTTCGGCGGCGATCCACGGGGTGGCCATGTTGAGGTTGTAGCCCTCGATGAATTCGGCGCGGATCTTCTGCACCTCCGGCGCGGTCGGATCCGGGAACCGCTTGACCAGCAGCTGCGCCGCACCCTCGGCGCCGATCACCGCGATGCGCGCGGTCGGCCACGCGAAGTTCAGGTCCGCCGTCAATTGCTTGGACCCCATCACCGCGTACGCACCGCCGTAGGACTTGCGGATGGTGATCGTCACCTTGGGCACATCGGCCTCGACGACGGCGTTGAGGAAGCGGCCACCGCGCTTGATGATGCCGCCCTTCTCCTGCTCGACACCGGGCATGAAGCCCGGGGTGTCGGTGACGAAAACCAGTGGCAGGTTGTAGGAGTCGCAGAACCTGATGAACCGTGCCGCCTTGTCGGAGGCCTCGTTGTCGATCGCGCCGGAGAGGTGCATCGGCTGGTTGGCGACGACACCGACAGGCCGGCCGTCGACGCGCGCGAAAGCCGTGATCATCGCCTGCCCCTGCTGCGCGGCCACGTCGAACACGTCGCCGTCGTCGAAGATCCGCAGCAGGATCTCGTGCATGTCGTACGCCATGTTGTCGCTGTCCGGCACGATCGCATCGAGTTCGTAGTCGTGCGGTGTGATCTCCGGCTCCAGGCCGGGGTTCACGATGGGCGCGTCTTCGAATGTGTTGGCGGGCAGGAAGCTCAGGTAGTCGCGGATGTACTGCGAACGCCGCCGCCTCGTCCTCCACCACCTGGTGGATGTTGCCGTAGCGGGCCTGGGCGTCCGCGCCGCCGAGCTCGTCGAGCGATGACGTCCTCACCGGTGACGTCCTTGATGACGTCGGGGCCGGTGACGAACATGTAGCCCTGATCGCGCACTGCCACCACGAGATCGGTCTGGATCGGCGAATACACCGCTCCGCCCGCACATTTGCCGAGGATGATGGAGACCTCCGGAACCAGACCGCGCAGCAGTTCGTGGCGGCGGCCCAGTTCGGCATACCACGCCAACGAGGTGACTGCGTCCTGGATCCGGGCGCCGGCCGAATCGTTGATGCCGATGATCGGGCAACCGACCATCGCCACCCACTCCATCAGCTTGGCGACCTTGCGGCCGAACATCTCTCCGACCGAGCCCTGAAACACCGTCTGGTCGTGGCTGAAGACGCCGACCGGCCTGCCGTTGATGGTGCCGTGACCCGTCACCACGCCGTCGCCGAACAGCGCCTCCGGATCACCGGGCGTCTTGGCAAGCGCCCCGATCTCGAGGAAGCTGCCCGGGTCGACCAGCGCGTGGATGCGGGCACGGGCACTGGGGATGCCCTTCTTCGCCCGCTTGGCGATGGCCTTCTCGCCACCGGGCTCTTTCGCCAGCTCCAGCTTGTCCCGAAGTTCGGCGAGCAGTTCCGCGGTGGTTTTGGTGGTCACTTCGCCTGCTTCTCCTCGGCCTCGATCCGGTTCAGCGCCTCGCTCATGTGTGCGCCGACCTTGGCAATGTACGGCTCGTCGATCGCCTGGATGTGCTCGCCCCCGATCTGCACGACCTCCAGATCGGACACGAATTCGCCCCAGCCGCCGTCGGGCTTGCGTGTGGCGTAGCGCGGTTCGAAGTAGATCGCGTCGTCGTGGTAGCGGTCGGCCATGTACAGCGTGACCTTGCCGTCGTACGGCTTGATCTCGGCGGTGTCGATCGACCGCTGGTCCAGGTACGACGTGCGCTGGTGTTCGATGATGCCGCCGGGGATCTGCACGCCGCTCTGCGAGACGGCGTCCAGCACGAACTGCACCTGGCCCTCGTCGTCGAGCCCCTCGAGCTGCTCGTAGGGGATCTCTGGGACAGCCACGTTGAAGGTCCGTTCCGCGAAGCGCGCGTAACGGTCCCAGCGGGCGCGGGTCTCCTCCTTGGTCTGGGGGATCTCCTCGCCGGGTCGCACGGCGTCGATCAGACCGACGAACCGCACGTCGGCGCCGGCCTGCTTGAGCCCGATCGCGCAGGCGTACGCGAGCACACCACCCAGCGACCAGCCGGCCAGGACGAACGGGCCGTTGCCGCCGATCTCCATCAGCTTCGGCACGTACTCGCCGGCCCGCTCCTCGATGGAGCCCTCGACGCGCTCGATGCCGTACATCGGGGTGTCGGCCGGCAGGCGCTTGAGCAGCGGCTCGTACACCACCGTCGACCCGCCCGCGGCGTGGAACACGAACACCGGGATCTTGTCGGAACCTTCTCCCTTAGCGCGGATGACGCGCACGAAGCCGTCGACCTTGCCGCCCTCGAGGAGCTCGCGGACCACCTCTGACAGCGCCTCGATGGTGGCCGCGCTCTTCACGTCCTCGGCGGAGATGGTGCCTTCCACCCGTTCGGTGAGGCGCTCGGCCATCTTGGCGGCGGTGCCGTCGTCGATCGCCGGCAACGCGTTGAAGATGCCACCGGGCGACTTGCCCGTCACGATCGCCCACGTCGCGAACGTCACGCGTTCGGCCGCGTCGCGCGGCGGCACGTCGGCGCCCAGCGCCGCGGTGACGGCTTCCTGGCTGAGCATTTGGGCCGCCAGGGCGGCCGCGCTGCGATCGCCGTTGGCCGTAGGGCCCGCGGGGTCGGTCGGCGGCGGCGGAATGCCCGGAGCGGCATCGGGACCCGGGCCTGCGGGGTCTGTCGGCGGCGGTGGAATGTCCGAAACGGGTGCGGGCTCGTCCGATGCGCCGACCTTCTCTGCGAGCACCTGCTCGAGTTCGGCCACCGTTGTCGCGCCGCCCATCAACTCCGCCTGCGTGGCAGCGATCTCCTCGGCGGTCTGTGTCTTCTGATGCTCAGCCAGTTCGTCGACCTCGTCGCGGTGCTCGATCGCGTACTCGATCAGCTTCTGGACGGCGTACAGGTTCGCGTCCCGCACCGCGGTCAGCTGGATCGGCGGCAGGTCGAAGTCGTACTCGACACGGTTCTTGATGCGCACGGCCATCAGCGAGTCCAGGCCCAGCTCGATCAGCGGCACCTCCCACGGCAGGTCCTCGGGCTCGTAGCCCATCGCGCCGCCGACGATCGTGCCCAGCCGCTGACCGATGGTCTCACCGGAATCCGCTGACCACTTCGCGAAGCCGGCACCCAGATTCGCGCCCTGGGTCAGGTTGTCCGCCAGGATCTCAGCGTCATCGTCGACTCCTGGCGCACTTGGAGTGGCCGAAACCTGTTCCGCCACAGCGACTCCAGTCGCCACCGCGGCAGGAAGTGCCGCCGCTGCGCCCTGGCGGCTCACAACGGCGTCGTAGACCAATGTGAACGAGTCGTCGATGCGGGCGTGCACCTGCACGCTCGCCCCACCGGGATGACGCGTCAGCGTCGTCACCAGTCGGGCTCCTTGCGCGGGAACCGCCCGCTGCTCGGAAGCTATCAGTTTGGCGTCCGGAAGAACCGTTGCCGCAGCGGATTTCACCAGCGCCGCGAGATCGGGCTCGCCCTTCGGGGCGTACTCCCAGACGTGCCTGCCGTCCGGAGTGGCGACGTGGTTGCCCGGCATCATCACCGAGCTGTCCCCGGTGAACCGGGCATTCAGCCAGTGCGGCTTACGCTTGAAGCGCGTCGGCGGAATGTTCGCGTATTCACCCTTGCCATAGAGCGTGCGGAAATCCAGATCGTGGCCGTGGGTGAACAGCTGCGCCATGGCCGTGGTCATCGAGTCGACCTCGTCCTGCTTGCGCGCCAACGTCGCGATCAG
Organism: uncultured Actinomycetota bacterium; assembly: GCA_963737385.1. Lineage (GTDB taxonomy): Bacteria > Actinomycetota > Actinomycetes > Mycobacteriales > Mycobacteriaceae > Mycobacterium. Next base: position 222,009 of record CAVTSZ010000057.1, on the reverse strand, counting down.
CTGTGCGTCGTGCAGGCCGGCCGCCGCCGTCGTCAGGCCCACCTGCATCAGCGCCACCGGATTAGGCGCCAGCTCAAGGAAAGTGGTGTGGCCGTTGTCGACGGCGTTGCGGATACCGTGCGTGAAGTAGACGCTGTGGCGCAACCCCTTCTTCCAGTAGTCCACATTGTGGATCGGTTCGCCCCCGGGGCGGATGTAGCCGCCCTCGTGCACGGTGGAGAAGTAGCCGATCGTCAGCGGATGCGCATCGATGCCTTGCAACTCGGCGGCCAACTCGCCCAGCAGCGGATCCATCTGCGAGGTGTGGCTGGCGCCCTTGGTCTGGAACTTGCGGGCGAACTTCCCCTCCGACTCGGCGCGCGCGATGATCGCGTCCACCTGCTCGGGAGGCCCGCCGATGACCGTCTGCGTCGGCGCGGCGTACACGCACACCTCGAGATCCTTGAAGTCGGCGAACACCGTCTCGATCTCGTCGGCGGAGTACTCCACCAGCGCCATCAACCGGATGTACTCGCCGAACAACATCGCCTCGCCCTCACCCATGAGGTGCGCGCGCGAGCAGATCGTTCGGGTGGCGTCGGCCAGGGACAGTCCGCCGGCGAAGTACGCGGCGGCGGCCTCGCCCAGCGACTGTCCCACTACCGCAGCGGGTTTGGCACCGTGTGCCTTGAGCAGCTCACCAAGCGCGATCTGGATCGCGAAGATCACCGTCTGCGTGGTCTCGATGCCGTAGTCCTGTGAGTCGTCGAGGATCAGCTCGACGACCGAATACCCGAGCTCGTCCTGCACATGGGCGTCGACCTTGTTGATCCATTCGGCGAATGTCTCGTCGTGCAGGTACAGGCTCTTGGCCATCTTGCGGTGCTGGGCGCCGAAACCGGCCAACACCCACACCGGTCCGTTCGTGACCGGGCCATCGGCGCTGAACACGTTGGGGTTCTGTTTGCCCTCGGCCACCGCCCGCAGGCCCTTCACGGCCTCGTCGTGGTCGTGCGCGAGCACCACCGCGCGAGAGCGGCCGTGGTTGCGGCGCGACAGCGAACGGCCGATCGACTCGAGCGAAACCGCGCGCCCTTCCGGGCTGTCGATCCAGTCGGCCAGCTCGGTCGCGGTGGCCTTCTTGCGTGACGTCAAGAATCCCGAAACAGCCAACGGAACAAGTCTTTTCGGGGGTTCGGCTGCTTCGCCGGACTCCAGTTCCTCACGGGCCGCCTCGAGCAGGCGCTTGGCTTCGTCGGTCAGGCCCGGCAGTTCAGGTTCGTCCTCGGAGACGGCCGCATGCCCGGGCTCGTCTTCGGACTCGTCGTCATCGATGAACTCGCCGTACTCGTCCATCCGCACGCCGCCGACATAGACGGCGTCGGCCGCCGAAGTATCAGCCTGCTTGTCCTTTTCCTTCTCCGGTTCCGGTTCGGGTGGGGCGAGATCCGACGGCAGCACCTCGCGCAGCACGAGGTGCGCGTTGGCGCCGCCGAAGCCGAAGCCGGACACACCGGCGATCGCGTGTCCGCTGTAGCGCGGCCAGTCGGTGACCGTGTCGGCGACCTTCAGATGAATCGCGTCGAAGTCGATGTACGGGTTGGGCCCGGTGTAGTTGATGGACGGCGGGATCTTGTCGTTCTTGAGAGCGAGTGTCATCTTCGCGAGACTTGCCGCGCCCGCTGCCGATTCCAGGTGTCCCACATTGGATTTCACCGCACCAAGCAGCGCAGGCGCATCCGCGGTCCTGCCTCTGCCGATGACGCGGCCCAACGCGTCGGCCTCGATCGGGTCACCGAGGATGGTGCCTGTCCCGTGCGCCTCGATGTAGTCGACGTCGCGCGGGTTGATGCCGGCATCTTTGTACGCCTTGCGCAGTACCTCGGCCTGTGCGTCGGGATTGGGCGCAAGCATGCCGTTGGACCTGCCGTCGTGGTTGACCGCACTGCCGGCGATAACCGCAAGGATCTCGTCACCGTCGCGGCGCGCATCGGCGAGCCGCTTGAGCACCAGCATGCCCCCGCCCTCAGAGCGGGCGTAGCCGTCGGCATCCTGCGAGAACGACTTGATGCGCCCGTCGGGCGCGAGCACGCCGCCGACCTCGTCGAAGCCGACCGTCACGAGCGGGGTGATCAACGCGTTCACGCCGCCGACGACCGCTACATCGGCTTCACCCGAGCGCAGGGCCTTCACACCTTGGTGTGCGGCGACCAGCGAGCTCGAGCATGCGGTGTCGATGGCGACCGACGGGCCGCGGAAGTCGAAGAAGTACGACACCCGGTTGGCGATGATCGAGCTGGCGGTGCCCGTGATCGCGTACGGATGGAAGACTGAGGGGTCGGACACCGCTAGGAAGCTGTAGTCGTTGAGCGAACTGCCGACGTAGACGCCGACGTTCTCACCGCGCAGTGCCGAGGCCGGAATACGCGCGTGTTCCAGTGCCTCCCAAGTGAGTTCGAGCGCCATCCGCTGCTGCGGATCGATATTGTCGGCTTCCATCTTCGACAGCGTGAAGAACTCGGCGTCGAAGCCCTTGATGTCGGACAGATAGCCGCCGCGGGTGCGGGCCTTGGCGACACGCTCGGCGATGCGCGGTTCGTCGAGGAACTCCTCCCAGCGTCCCTTCGGCAGATCGGTGATCGCGTCGCGGCCCTCGAGCAGCGCCTGCCATGTCTCATCCGGTGTGTTCATGTCACCGGGGAAGCGGGTCGCAATGCCGACGATGGCTATGTTCGCGATGTCCTCATCGACCTCGCGGGTCCAGTCGGTGTCGTCGTCGGACAGTTCGAGTTCGGGCTCCCCTTCGACGATCACCGTCGCCAGCGATTCGATGGTCGGATGCCGGAACGCCACGGTGGCTGTCAGCGTCACACCGGTGAGGTCCTCGATGTCGCTGGCCATCGCCACTGCGTCACGTGATGACAGGCCGAGTTCCACCATCGGCGTGGCGTCGTTGACCGCATCGGCGGACTGGCCGGTGGCATCGGCGATCCAGTTGCGCAACCACTCGCGCATCTCGGCGACCGTCATGTCGGTGCGCGGTTCGGCCGGGGGCCGCTCCGCCGCCGGCTGGATCTGCGGAGCCGCCCCGGCGGCGACATCGGGCTCCGGAGCCGCCCCGGCGGCGACATCGGACTCCGGAGCCGCCCCGGCGGCGACATCGGACTCGGGAGCCGCGCGACTCGGTCGGCGTCACCATTGCGGGTTGCTGCTGCGAATCATCCTGTGTATCAGCCATATTCAGAGTAGTCGGGTGTCAGTCTGTCTCGTCGGGGAAATCGTTGGCGATTTTGCCGCTGCGCAGAGTGCCATCCAGATACGCGGCGCGGCAGGCCCGTCGGCCGATCTTGCCGCTGGACGTCCGCGGGATCGCACCCGCAGCGGTCAACAGCACGTCACGCACGGTGACGCCGTGGCGGACGGCGATGGCGGCCCGGATGTCGTCGGCGATCGGGCCCATTTCCAGCTTGTGCGCGCCGGGTGCGCGCTCGCCGACGATCACCAACTGCTCTGACGAGTCATCGGGGTCACGCTTGAGCCCCGCGTGCGCGTTGTCGAAGACCTCGTCGGGCAGCTGGTTGGCCGGCACCGAGAACGCCGCCACGTATCCGACCCGCAGCGCCTTGGTCGACTCTTGCGCGGAGTATTCGAGGTCCTGCGGATAGTGGTTGCGGCCGTCGACGATCACCAGATCCTTCACTCGGCCGGTGATGAACAACTCGCCATCGTGGTAGGCGCCGAGATCACCTGTGCGCACCCAGGTGGCGTCGTCGGTCGCGCCCTCGGCGTGCGACGGGTTGGTGCGCGACTTGAGGATGTTCATGAAAAGTTTCAGCGGTCTCCTCCGCCTTACCCCAATAGCCGGTGCCCATGTTCTGGCCGCTGATCCAGACCTCGCCGATCTGTCCGTCGGGGAGCTCGGAGGCCGACTCCTCGTCGACGATCGCGGCCCACTCGGCGACGCCCACCTTGCCCGCGCCGGCCTGCGCGACAGCACTCGGCGCATCTTCGGGAACCTCGACGAAAGTGCCGGTGTTCAGCGCCTCGCGGTCGACCGAGATGATTTTCGGGTGATCGCCCATCGGGGTGGTCGACACGAACAGTGTCGCCTCGGCCAGGCCGTAAGACGGCTTGATCGCCTGCGGCCTGAAGCCGTGCGAGGCGAACGCCTCGTTGAACCTGCGCACGGTCGCTGCGGAGATCGGCTCGCTGCCGTTGAGAATGCACTTGACCACGGACAGATCCAGCGGCGGTTCGTCGTCCTTGGGCAGGCCCCGCGCCGCGGCGTGATCGAATGCGAAGTTCGGGGCCACCGAGATCACCCCGCCGGTGTCGTCGGGCTTGCGTGACATCTCCCGGATCCAGCGGCCGGGCCTGCGAACGAACGCCGCCGGGGTCATGAAAGTGATGTAGTGCCCGAGCATGGCGCCAGCATGGCCGTGATCAGCCCCATGTCGTGGAAGAACGGCAGCCACGACAGGCCGCGGTCGCCTTCCTCGCCGTCGAGTGCCTCGATGATCTGGACGATGTTGGTGGCCAGGTTGAGGTGGGTGATCTGCACGCCGGTCGGGATGCGGGTCGAACCCGGAGGTGTACTGCAGGTAGGCGATCGTGTCGGCGGTGACCTCGACCTGCTCCCAGGTGGCGCCGACCTCGTCGGGCACCGCGTCAACGGCGATGACGCGCGGACGCTCCTTGGCGGGCCTGCTGCGGAAGAACTTGCGGACACCTTCGGCCGACTCGGTGGTGGTCAGGATCGCCGACGGCTGGCAGTCGTCGAGCACGGCGTGCAGCCGGCCGACGTGACCGGGTTCCGAAGGGTCGAACAGCGGAACCGCGATGCGGCCCGAGTAGAGCGTCCCGTACATCGCGACCACATAGTCGAGGTTCTGCGGGCACAGGATCGCCACTCGGTCACCGGGTTCGGTGACCTGCTGCAGCCGGGCGGCGATGCGCACGGTTACGCGCGCCAAAATCGGCCCAGTTGAGCTCGCGCGCAACGCCGTCGCGTTCGACCGAGTAATCCAGGAATCGGTAGGCGACCTTGTCGCCACGGACCTTCGCCCACTTCTCGACGTGCCTGACAACGCTGCCGTTGTCGGGGAACTTGATCAGTCCGTCTTTCAGGAACGGGTTGTGAAACCCCATTCTCACTCTCCTGTTCAAAGCCACACTCGTCTCGCATGCCGCTCGCAGTCGAACTGCTTGGCCGGAGCGCGCCGCTGTTAGACACTCTGACCTCGCGGTTCGGCGAGGCATCGCTCACCACTCTTAGTTTTTTCTTAATGTTAGGTGACCGGGTCGCACTGGCCAAATCCATCCGGTAACGGTCAGCCATGTTTCGGGTGCGGAGCGTTATCGATCACACTCTGCGCCCAACCCAGTGTCCACTGCGGCGCAGAGGCACCATCAAGATTCCAGAATTGCGGCGTGTTGTACAACGCGTGGATCGGCTGTCCCGCGCCGCCGCTGAGCACCTCGAGTGTCTTCGGCAGCTGGGTGATGTTGAACGCCGATTCGGGCGCGGAGCAGATCAGGTCACCCGTCGCACAGATCTCATAGGCGCGGTTGTTGAGCATCCCGAAGCCGCCAGGGCGCGGTCCGGTCATGTCCAGGCCGAACTCGTTGAGCATCGGCACCTCGTCCAGCGTGATCTCGGCGCCCTGCCCCGGCGCGTTGGGGCCGACGTCCTGGCCGACCCCGGCCTGGCGACGACCGTCGGCGATCAACGTCACCCCGAGGACCAGGTCCTCGTCGACCGGTCCGCGGCCGTTGCCGATGTCGCTGGCGATGTCGCCGGCAATCACCGCGCCCTGCGAGAAGCCGATCAGCACGTAACTGGTCAGCGGGCAGCGGTTGTTCATGTCGGTCATGGCCCGCCGCGTCGCGTCGAAGCCTTCGGCGCGGCTCTGGTTGTAGGACATCTGTTGGTCCGACGCGAACGGATTGTGGAACTGCGCGGTGTACGGGACGGTGAACACCTCGAGCCGGCCGGTGTCGAACTGCGCTCGGATCGGGTTGGTGACGTTCAGCAGCAGTGCCAGCGGGAATTGGACCGGGTTGAACGGGTCGAGCTGCAGCGACGACTCCCAGGTACCGGGGATCGATATCGCCTGCACGTCTGGGCAGCTGGCGTCCTGGAATTCAGGCCGCGGTTTCTTGCCGGTCGGCGGTATCCCTCCCGGCGGAGCCGACGTGGGCGGCACCGCGCTCGGCGGGGTATCCGGCGATTTCTGCCAGACCCACACGAGCACCACCACCAGCACCACGACGAGCGCGACCGCCACGGCCGCCACGAGACCGAGAATGCGGTGACGTTTCCGTCGATTGGTTTTGGGCATGGATTTCGTGTGCTCCTCGCGTGCGGTGGTATCTGTACTCGACGTCCGCGACTGCTAGCAGAGTCGTTCGGTCGCGATGCGAATGTAGTCCGCGGTCGCCGAGTTGACGTCCGCGGTCGACGGCGCCATCGAGGATAGGCGACCGTCGCGGACATCGCTGCGCACCAACGGCAGCACGAAGTCCCACACCGCCTGGTCATTCTGTTTGGCAGCGCGGGCCTGACACACGTAGGAGCCGATGGACAGGGCGATCAGGTCGCTCGACGGTTTCACCCCCGCGGAGGTCAGGGCGTCGAGATAACCGCGTTGTTGAGCCGTCACGACGAGTGGTTCGATTGGCTACCCGCCTGCCCCGGTCCCGGCGCACTGGCCTCGCCGCGCACAGTCGCGGTCTCGGAGGTGGGCAGGCCGATGGTGGCCATCACGTCGTCACCGGAACAGCCGGTCAGCATTGCGGGGGAAGCTACCAGAAGAGAAGTTGCCAACCATCCGGAAAGCGGGGCCGAACCGACCCTTCGCCATACCGACCGTTGCACGTTTCCAAGGTACCGGCTGAGCCCGTGGGGACCCTGAGAGCAAAGGCGCGCCCTTGCCTACTTGATCGTGGTGGCCAGTTCGCCCGTCATCGCGGCGAGCTGCCCGCTCCAGGAGCCCCAGTCATTGCCCCCGCTGGCCGGGAAGTCGAAGTGGCCGTTGTGGCCGCCGACCGACCGGTAGTGCTGATAGAACTCCTTGTTCGTGCCCGCGGCGATGTCGCAGTAGCCGATCATCGCGGCTGCATCGCACCCGCCGGCCGTCGGGCTGTACAGCCACAGCCTGGTGTTGTTGTCTGCCAGCAGTTGCACGTGGACGTTCGGCGAGTGCCATTTCCACCGGCCCAACTGTGGCAGACCCCACATGTTGCGGGTGTCGACACCGCCGAACTGAGCGAGCCCGGCGGTGATCGCACCGTCGACACCGGTGCGCTCAGGTGCCACGAACCCGGACAGCGAGCCGGCGAAGCGGTAGCGGTTGGGGTGGAAGGTGGCCATGGCCAACGCGCCGAAACCGCCCTGGGCCGCGCCCACGATGCCGTGCCCGCCCGGCGCCAGGCCCTTGTTGGCGGCCAGGAAGTCGGGCAGCTCGGTCGCCAGGAACGTCTCCCACTGGCGGCTGCCGTCGGCCTCCCAGTTGGTGTACATGCTCCATGCGCCGCCGGCAGGGGCGGCCACTGAGATGCCCTGGCCTGCGAGCGTGTTCATCGCGTTGCCCGCCGTCACCCAGTTGCTGACGTCGGGAGCGGCGTTGAAGGCGTCGAGCAGGACCACCGCATGCGGCCCGCCACCGGAGAATGCGACGGGGATATCGCGGCCCATCGCCGCCGAGGGCACCATCAGCATCTCGACGTCGGCCTTGGCGGTCGGCGCCATGGAGGTTCCAGCGGTCCACAGGCCGGCGGCCACCACCACGGTCAGGATCGTCCGTATCACGCCGTGCATCAACTGGCCCACCTCACGTTCGTCTGACGTTCCCCGCGCGAGGTAGTCAATCACACCAGCACGACGGGCCGCGCCGGAAACGGCTGACGGCGGCGACCCCGAAGGATCGCCGCCGCCGGCTTTCGTTTTGACGAGCTGAGTCGTTTCCGACGAGCGGGTCGATTAACCGCCCGCAGTCGCGGTTTCAGCCGACGCCGGCTCGGCCGCAGCCGCGCCCTCGGCCGCAGGTGCGCCGCCGATCGGAGTACTCGGCTGCGGCACCGCACCCAGCACGCGCTGAATGTCCGGCTTCATCTGATTCAGCTGCTGACCCCAGTACTCCCAGCTGTGCGTGCCAGCCTCCGGGAAGTTGAACACGCCGTTCTTACCGCCCGCGGCGATGTACTGCTCCTGGAACGTCTTGTTCGTCCGCAGCGTGAAGCTCTCGAGGAACTTCGCGTTGAAGTTGTTGCCGGCCGCGACTCCGGTACCGGTGATGTCGGCGGGCTTGCCATTGCCACAGAACACCCAGAGCCGGGTGCCGTTGGCGACCAGCGAGCTGATGTTGACCATCGGGTCGTTGCGCTTCCATGCCGGATCGCTCGACGGTCCCCACATGTCCTCGGACTCGTAGCCGCCCGCGTCACCCATCGACATGCCGACCAGCATCGGCCACCAGCCCTCGGACAGGTTCAGGAAGCCCGACAGCGATGCCGCGTACTGGAACTGCTGCGGGTAGTAAATGGAGAGCGTCATCGCCGTTGAGCCGGCCATCGACAGGCCCACCGCCGCGTTGCGGTTCGGGTTGACGCCCTTGTTGGCCGCCAGGTAGCCCGGCAGTTCCTGGGTGAGGAAGGTCTCCCACTTATAGGTGGAGCAACCCGCCTTGCCGCAGGCCGGCTTGTACCAGTCGGAGTAGAAGCTCGACTGGCCGCCGACCGGCATGATCACTGCGAGACCGGAGTCGACGTACCACTCGAACGCCGCAGTCTCGATGTCCCAGCCGTTGAAGTCCTCGCGGGCACGAAGGCCGTCTAGCAGGTAGACGCCGGGTGCGTTAGGACCACCGTTCTGGAACTGAACCTTGATGTCACGTCCCATCCCCGCGGACGGAACCATGAGGTACTCGACCGGCAGACCCGGACGAGAGAAAGCGCCCGCAGTCGCCGAGCCACCGACGGCGCTGATGAGGCCGGGCAGCACAGCCGCGGCGAGCGCCACAACCGTCAGCCGGCGCACCCAGGCGCTCCGGATTTTGCCAACGAACTTCATGCTTCATCTATCCCATCTGTCGTATGCCGCACGCGGAACTTGTCCGACGGCCCCCCGCCGCGTTGCCCGTGCAGTCAACCACAAACCGCTGTGGTTGCTCCATTCGGCGTGTATCGTCCCTGGTCGCTCTCAGCCGTTGAGTGTTGCGATCAGGTCTGGTTCGAGGGCCTGCAACTGCGCTTTCCAGTACGACCACGCGTGATTGTCCGCGGGCGGAAACTGCAAGGTGGCGTTGGTGCCCTCGGCCTCTATGTAGGCCCGTCTGGAAGTCCTTGTTGCTCTTGAGAGCCATCGATTCGAGGCTGTTGGCGTTGAACGCCTGGTATGCGTTCGCCGTCGGTGTGACATCGGACACAACAGCCAGATCGGGCGGCGTCAGGACCGCGGCAGTCGCCGCGATCGCGCGGCGAAGCCCAGTTCGCACAGCTCTTACCATCCGTTCGTTTGTCCCGCGCCGTGTGAACGGCGGATCCCGCGACTGGTGTATCGACCGGACATGGAGCGGCGTTACCGAACCAGGGGATCCAACCAGCAAACAATCGCTGACAGCTACGGCCCCGTTGCCGGCATTCCGGTGTAGGGGACATCCGTCGACTCGGGGACATCCAGCCCGCAGCGGTCGAGCTCGTAGAGCGGCACTCGATCGATCCGGTATTGCGTTAATTCGTACGCGTGCAGCAGATTCGACAGGAACCGCCGCGGCCCCATCGGACCGCGGACCGAGTTGAGCATCGCGTCGGTCGACGGGCACTCCAGAGCCGCCTCGGCCTGCACGATCCAGTCCTCGTCGAGGTAAGGCGGAATGAACGGCCGAGTCTTGAGGAACGGGCCCTCGGCGACCGCCCAGTCCGGGAACAGGTTCTTGTCATGGCCGATGCGGCCGTCCTCCAGGCGGGCTGTGTGAGCGGCCAGTGGGTTGGCCAGTCCGATCTGGTCGATCACCCGGACATCCAGGCCGACGTTCATCCCCAGCATGCCGAGATTGGTGAAAAACACTGTGTGCGGACCATTTCGGACACGGTTGGCGTCCGCCGGCGCGCCCGGAGGCGGTGGTGGCGGCGGGATGGCAGGCACGACGTCCCACTGGTCGTAGTTGCCGGACGGCAACAGCAGGGCGCCGTCGGGCGTGTTGTTCAACGCGGTCATTACCGCCCGCATTCGCGGGTAATCGAGGTAGTCGGCGGCAGTCAGGGGGTTCGCGTTGCCCGTTGCCTGTGCGTAGAACCGTCGCTCGTCGACGATGCCGGAGTACGTCACTCGCGTGGCGTCGGACCCCATGCCGTTCGAATTGGCCACCCACAGCGACCAACCGGCGATCGACACCCACAACACACTCGTGGCGCCGACGAACAAATAGCCTGCGCCACGCGCCATTCGGGTTCCGTCGGGCAACACCAGGGGAATCACCGCGATGGGTGCCACCATGCAGAACAACGGCGTGAGCAGTACCCGGCCGTGCATGAAGTCGCCGCCCTGGCGGATCCAGTAGAGCGCTTGCAGCACACCGCTGACGAGCATGAAGACCACCGCGGCCTGCGGGCTTTGCACTATCCGCGCAATCCATCCGGAGCCCGGCGCAACCGTGTGGCGAATCCCCCACGGGCGGCCGCGGGTGACCATCACCACGACTGCCAAACCTGCCAGCAGGATCGCCGGCGCCCACAGAAGATAGGGGCCATTGAAGTTGGCCAAGTACACAAACCCTTGCGGCCACTTCGCTCCGGAAGCGTCCTTGGCCAGCGCGGTGCCCGGAAACAGCAAGCCGTAGTAGCCCATTCGGAAGATCTCGTAACCTACCGGAACCAGACCGCCTGCGAGGACGATCAGCCCGCGCCGCCGCCAGTCGCGCGCGGCGATCAGCATCATGACCAGCGCGAGCCCACCGACCAACGCCAGTTCAGGCCGTACCAGCACGCTCATTCCGGCGACGAAAGCCAGTGTGACGTCGAAGAACCCACTGACGGTGGATCTGGGCTGCGGGTGCAGCGGCGGCGGCCGGACGGGTTGCCTGCGAATGGTCGGTGCGCCACCGCGGAAGACCGGCAATGCCGCCCGGGCGGGGCGAGGTGCGCGCAGCGCCTGCGACCAGCAGACCATCATCCACCACAGCAGGCCGAGATACGCCAGCACCAAACCGTTTTCGAGCCCCGAGGTGGCGAAGTCGCGTGCGGGCGGCACCGCGATATAGACCAGCACACCCGCAGGCAGCATCAACGCCCGTCGACCCCGCAGGCTCGGTGCGTAGAGTCGCGCGGCCCCCAGCATGGCGAACACGACACCGAGGACGCTGAGGACCAGTGCCAAGACGAGCGCCACATACTCCATCCGCACCGGACCGCCGACCAGCGCTCCGAGATAGACCAGATAGGTCCACACGGTGGACGTGTTCGCCTCGACGCGCTCACCTGCGTTGAAGACCGGGCCGTTGCCCGCCAGGAGGTTTCGGACGGTGCGCAGGACGATGAGGCCGTCGTCGGCGATCCAGCGTCGCTCCCACGCACCCCAGCCGAACAGCGCCGCGACCACGAGCACGCTGGCCCACAGGCTGAGCCGGACCGTGAGGTCGTAGGGAAAGACCGGCCAACGGGCCAGGCGGTCCTCGATCTCGTTGACCCAGCGACTCCGGCCCGCGACCGACGGGCTCACCTTGTCAACTGAGGAAGACGGCGGCACTGATGGTTCCGATCCATGCCACGGCCAGCAGCTGCAGAACCCGGTCCTTCAAGGCGATCTCCTCGGGCTCACCGGCCATCCCGCCGTCGACATCGACGGCGTACCGGAGGATCGCGATCGTGAACGGGACCATCGACACCACGAACCAGGACGTACCGCCGGTGTCGTCGCGCTCGAACGCCCACAAGCCGTAGCACAGCACCAGCGCCGTCGCCGACAACGTCCAGACGAAGCGCAGATACGAGCTCGTGTAGCTCTCCAGCGATTTGCGGATCTTGGCCCCGGTGCGTTCGGCCAGCTGAAGTTCGGCGTATCGCTTGCCCGCCGCCATGAACAGCGAGCCGAACGCCATCATCAGCAGGAACCATTGCGACAACGGCACACCCGCCGCGACGCCGCCGGCGATGGCACGGATCAGGAATCCCGACGAGACGATGCAGATGTCGATGACGGGCTGGTGCTTCAGGCCGAAGCAGTACGCCAGCTGGATCACGATGTAGATCGCCATCACCAACGCCAGGTTGGGTGTCACCAGCCAGGAGAGCGCCAACGATGCGGCGCCGAGCACCACGGCCAGGATGTAGGCCAGCCATTCGGGGACGACGCCGGCGGCGATCGGGCGGAACCGCTTCGTCGGGTGCGCTCGGTCGGCCTCGACGTCCCGCGCGTCGTTCACCAGATAGACGCACGACGCGGCCAGGCTGAACACCACGAATGCCAGCAGCACGCGGACCAGCACTTCGCGGTAGTCGTAGGCGTACCGGTCGTCACCGAGGGCGGCCACCGGTGCGGCGAACACCAGGACGTTCTTCACCCACTGCCGTGGGCGGATGGCCTTGATCAACCCGGTGACGAGGTTGCGCGGTGGGCCCTTTTCCGGTGCCGGCTCTGGCTTCATCTGCGGTGCGCTCTCAGCACTGCTCTCGCTCGAGATGCTCATCAGACTCCTTCGGCCCGGTCTGCGACCATGGTGACCGCCTTCGCGACGGCCGCCCCGACCGCCACGCCGGTGAGCACGTCACTCGGGTAGTGCACGCCGAGCACCAACCGGGACAACGCCATTGGCGGCACGAGAACCGCGGGCAACGGCAGTCCGGTTACCCGGCCCAACAACATCGACGCCGCGGTGGTGGACGTCGCGTGTGCCGACGGGAAGCTCAGCCGGCTAGGCGTACCCACATTCACCGCGATCGCTGGGTGTTGCGGGCGTTCGCGTCGCACCACACGCTTGATCAGCACCGCGGCGGCGTGGGCGAGAAATGCGCCCACCCCGGCGGCGAGCCATGCCCGCCGTCGCGCGGGCTGCAGCAGTGCGCCGAGCACCGCGACGCAAAGCCAGCCGATGCTGTGCTCGCCGAAATGTGAGAGAGCCCGTGCGCCTGCCAGCACGCCCGGCCGATCGGCGAGCGCCGACTGGACGGCCACCAGGGCGGCCTCCTCGCCGCGCGGGTCAGCCATCGGCCGACGATCTCACGACGTCCCTCGGGTCGTCTTCTGCGCTTCGCGCACGGGCCCGTCGCTCCCACCCGCGGGCAGCAGGACCGTCTCCCACTTCTGCTTGCTCGAGAGCACCGGAAGCGCCTCCCGGTATACCTTGCGCATACGGTTGAACTTGCGACCGAGTTTCACCTGGCGTTTCAGCGACTCACGAAGCAGCTCAGCCATTTTCGCGCGATCGCGTTGCCGGTACACGACACCGCGACCGTCGGCGGTGGTGACGGTGACGCCGTCGACCCTGGATAACGAGAACCACCGGGCGTCCTGAGTGGCGACGTTGATCTGCGGCCGTCGGTGGTGCTCGGGGTCGTGCGCCTTGAGTTGATGGGCGACGCCGCGGGCCAGCCGGAACCCAATCGACAGCGGATTGGTGGGGATGTTGATCTTTTTGCGCCACCGCTTGTCCGACGGCGTTGGCAGCGCGGTCGCACTCGGCAGCACCACCGCGTCGGGGTACTCCTCGCGCATCCGGCGAACCTCGGGCAATGAGGACTCCAGGATCGAGAATAGGTTGTCGGGTCCGGCAAGGAAGTCGTCCATCGCCTTGTTCTGGATGGCGACTGTCGAGTACTCCAGGCAAAGAAGGTGTTTGATCGTCGCCTTCAGGTGGCTCGCCAGCAGTCCGGTGACCTTGCCGTCCCAGTGCAGGGCCGCGACCACCAGCCTGTTGCGCAGATGGAAGTACGCCTGCCAGTCGATCGCGTCGTCCTTGTCGCTCCACGCCATGTGCCAGATCGCGGCGCCGGGAAGTGTGACAGTGGGATAGCCGTGCTCGCCGGCACGCAGGCCGTAGTCGGCGTCGTCCCACTTGATGAACAGCGGCAGCGGCTGGCCGAGTTCCTCGGCGACCTGCCGCGGGATCATGCACATCCACCAGCCGTTGTAGTCGACGTCGATACGACGGTGCAGCAGCCTGCTACGTGGCTCCTCCTCGTCGTTGAGTGGGTACTTGGCGAAGTTGTGGTCGTACTCGGTGTTGACCGCATTGGTCCACATGAAGTTTTCTGAGTCGACCATCTCGCCCATCACATGCAGGTGTGAGGGTTCCTGCAGGTTGAGCATCTGGCCGCCGACCAGGGTTGGCGTCTTCGCGAAGCGGTTCAGCGCAAGCGCGCGCAGGATCGAGTCGGGCTCGACGCGGATGTCGTCGTCCATGAACAGGATCTGTTCGCAGTCGGTGTTTTTCAGCGCCTCGTACATGACGCGGCTGTAGCCGCCGGAGCCGCCGAGGTTCGGTTGGTTGTGTACGGACAGCCGATCGCCCAGCGCGGCGGCGGCCGCCTCGAACCCGGGATGGTCCTTGGCTTTTTTGGTGCCCTGGTCGGACACGATCACCGCGCTGATCACCTTGTCCACCAAAGGATCCGACGTCAGAGCGGCCAACGCGTTGACGCAGTCCGACGGCCGGTTGAACGTCGGGATGCCGACGGCGACGTTGGCGCGTCCGGGTGCGGTCTGCGGCGCGTACCACCCTGCGCTGTGCACCGTGACCTTGCTGTTGGTGGTGATGTCGAACCAGATCCAGCCGCCGTCTTCGAACGGTGACAGGTCGATGTCGAACTCGACGGAGGCGCGGGCGCCGACATCGGAATCAGTGGCGGACCCGCCGCTTTCGCTGGAAACCGCCTCGCCACCGATGGTGATCCGCGCGCCGGTCGCCTTGGACCTGTACACGTCGACCCGGGCGGTGCCGGTGAGTTCGACGCGCAACACCACCGACTCGAGAATGGACCAGCGACGCCAGTAGCTGGCCGGGAACGCGTTGAAATACGTCGCGAACGACACCTCAGACTCCGCGCCGATCTCCAACGTGGTGCGAGTGGGCGCGTGGGCGCGGCGCGCGTTGGTGTCCGACTCCTCGATGTAGAGCTTTCGAACGTCGAGCGGCTCGCCGGGGCGCGGCAGGATGATGCGCGCCAGAAGGCTGACCGCCCTGTCGTCTCCGGCGTCGAGCGCGCCGGATGGAATGTCACTCATGCGCTGCTGCTTTCTGTGCCGTTTTCGGCAAGTGGCGCGCCGTGGAGAAAGTGCGGCGCGAGGGTGTTGTCGTACATATTCAATGCGCTGGCGATCGCCATGTGCATGTCGAGGTACTGGTAGGTGCCGAGGCGCCCACCGAACAGGACATTCGCCGAAGACGTCTCCTCCTTGGCACGGGCCCGGTACGCCGCCAGCAACCCGCGATCCGCCTCGGTGTTGATCGGGTAGTAGGGCTCGTCCTCGTCGTCGGCGAAGCGCGAGAACTCCCGCATGATCACCGTCTTGTCTTCTGGATAGTCCCGCTCGGGATGGAAGTGCCGGAACTCGTGGATACGGGTGTAGGGCACGTCGAGGTCGTTGTAGTTCATCACCGGGGTGCCCTGGAAGTCTCCGGTCTCTAGTACCTCGAGCTCGAAATCCAGAGTGCGCCAACCTAACCGGCCCTCGGCGTAGTCGAAGTATCGGTCGAGCGGTCCGGTATAAACAACCGGAGCCGACGGGGCCTCTTGGCGCAGTTCGTCGCGGACGTCGAACCAGTCGGTGTCCAACCGCACCTCGATCCGGTCATCGGCGGCCATGTTCTTCAGCCATGCGGTGTAGCCGTCGACCGGAAGACCCTCGTAGGTGTCGTTGAAGTAGCGGTTGTCGAAGGTGTACCGCACCGGCAGCCGCGTGATGTTGGCCGCAGGTAGTTCCGTGGGGTCGGTCTGCCACTGCTTGGCGGTGTAGCCCTTCACGAACGCCTCGTAGAGCGGCCGGCCGATCAGTGAGATCGCCTTCTCTTCGAGGTTCTGGGCGTCACCGGTGTCGATCTCGGCGGCCTGCTCGGAGATCAGCTGACGGGCCTGATCGGGCGTGAAGTACTTGCCGAAGAACTGCGACACCAGGCCGAGACCCATCGGGAATTGGTAGGCCTGGCCGTTGTGCATGGCGAACACGCGGTGCTGGTATCCGGTGAAGTCGGTGAACTGCCGCACGTAGTCCCACACCCGCTGGTTGGACGTGTGGAAGAGGTGCGCGCCGTATCGGTGCACCTCGATGCCGGTCTGCGGCTCGGGCTCCGAGTACGCGTTGCCGCCGATGTGGGGCCGTCGATCGACGACGAGAACACGTTTGTCCAGCTGCGATGCCACACGCTCAGCAATCGTCAGGCCGAAGAATCCGGAACCGACGACAAAGAGGTCGAAACGAGCTGTCATCGGCAGCAAGGGTATCCGACCGCACCGGAACCCCCCGCATCCGACAAGGGGCTCAGGTCAAGATTGGCTCACAATTGCGTATCTTCACTTTAGACCCAGCAGTCACACCAGTACCGTCGATCACGTTGGTGCTTTCGGCTCCGCCCCATGAAGCCGTCAGCCACCGACGAAGTTGTTGACGAGTACCTACCAGACGTAGTCCATATATTGAGGAGACTTCCGTGCCGAACCGACGTCGACGCAGGCTCTCGACAGCCATGAGCGCAGTCGCCGCCCTGGCAGTCGCGAGTCCAGCCGCAGTAGTCGCCGTATCCGAGTTGTCCGCGAGCATCGAACCGCGGACGCAGAATCGCGAGTTCGTCCAGGCCGCCGAGATCACCGATCTGCCCAATGAGCTGATCTCAGCACTGTCGCAGGGCCTGTCGCAGTTCGGAATCAACCTGCCGCCGATGCCGACGGGTGTGCTGACGGGTACCGGCGCGACCGCGCCGACCACCTTGACCAGTCCAGGCCTCGGGATGTCGCCGCTGACCACCCCCGGCCTCGGGACCAGCCCGCTGACCACCCCCGGTCTCGGGACCAGCCCGCTGACCACCCCGGGCCTCACGACAACCCCGCTGACCACGCCCGGCGTTGATCTGGCGCCGGCGGCTGTGCCGGGACTCGGCGTAACACCCGGGTCCACAGCTCTGACGGACACGCAGCTGACAAACCCAGCGCTGACCCCGCCGTCTCCGAGCGCGGCGCTGACCAGCCCTACCGCTGATGCGGCGGGTCTGACGGCACCCGGACTGACGACGCCGGCGGCGTTGACCGACCCCGGGCTCACCCCCCTCGGCGCCCTGCCCGCACCCGGCGAGGTGCCGATTTCGGCGCCGATCGGACTGGACCCTGCCGCGGGCACCTTCCCGATCCTGGGTGATCCGTCGCTGGCCACGATGCCGGCCACCACCGGCAGCAGCGGCATCATCGGCGATCTGTCCAGCATGGCCAACCAGTTGGGCGCCGGCCAGGCGATCGACCTGCTCAAGGGCATGGTGATGCCTGCGATCATGTCGGCGATCAAGCCCGCGGGCACCCCGGCGGTCGCGGGCGCCCCGGCAGTCGCGGCTCCGGCGGTCGCGGCCCCGGCCGCAGCCGCTGCTCCGGCCGCAGCCGCGGCAGCCTCCACCGGCGCTGGCGCATAGCCCTGTAGCGAAACGGCACCGCAGAAGCCCTCCCCCCGGCTCTGCGGTGCCGTTGCGTCAACGCCCGGCACAAATTCGTGGCGCTGTGGACCGTGTCGAATCATTAGTAACACCTGACACATACGTAACATCGGTCCGTGCCGTGTCGTCGTCGCCCTCCGCCGTCGATGCTCTTCACCGCCATCGCGGCGACCGTCGTCATGCTGCCCATGGCGGTTTACGGGATCCCCGGTGACGACGGCACCGACGCGTCCTCGCGCGCCGCGCCACAACTGGCGCAGCAGCCCCTGAACGGCGTCGGTGGCGGCGAGACGGTTCGCGAGATCCACCAGAGCACACCGTTCTCCATGGTCGCGCTGACCGCCGACGACCTCACTGGGACGTCGGCCAGGATCCGGGCCGAGAAGTCCGACGGCACATGGGGCCCGTGGTACGACGCGGAGGCCCTCGAGGGGGTGGGGCCCGACAACCCTGCGGCCTCGGCTCCGCACGGCACCGAGCCGCTCTTCGTCGGTCGCACCACCACGGTGCAGATCGCGGTCACCCGTCCGGTCGCGCCCCCGCCGACCCGCCAACCCGTGCCGATCACAGGCAGGGGTTGGGTTACGTGCCCGCCAATGTCGAGCAGCCGTTCGCCCAGAACATCAACGCCGTGCTGATCAGCCCGCCGCAGGCGCCGGTGGACACGCTGCCGCTGCCCTCGGCTGTCACGCCACCCGGGATGCCGCCCAACATCATCGATCGGGCGCGTTGGGGTGCCGATGAAGGCATGCGATGCCCAAACATTCAGTACGACAATGGAATCCGGGCTGGAATCGTTCACCATACCGCGGGCAGCAATGAGTACGCACCCGAGGACTCGCCCGGGATCATCCGGTCGATCTACGAGTACCACACCCGCACGCTGGGGTGGTGCGACATCGCCTACAACGCACTCGTCGACAAGTACGGCCAGGTATTCGAGGGCCGCGCGGGCGGGATCACCAAACCGGTCGAGGGCGCCCACACCGGCGGCTTCAACCGCGACACCTGGGGTGTGGCGATGTTGGGCAACTTCGACCTCGTGCCGCCGACGCCGATTCAGTTGCGCAACACGGCCAGGTTGCTCGGATGGCGCATGGGCATGGACCACATCGACCCGAGGGGCACGGTCGTGCTCGCATCGGCCGGCGGCTCGTTCTCCAAGTTTCCGTTCGGCGCCACCCCGACGCTGCCGACGATCTTCACCCACCGCGACGTCGGCATCACCGAATGTCCGGGCAATGCGGCATACGTGGTGATGGACCAGATCCGCGACATCGCCGCGCGGTTCAACGATCCGCCGGGGCCCGTCGAACTGGCGGAGTCGCTGCGCGGCGGTGCGATCTTCGCGCGATGGGAGTCGTTGGGCGGGGCGAACAGCCTCCTTGGTATGCCGAGATCACCCGAGGGCTCCGGCGAGGGGCCGGCCCGGTACGTGACCTTCGAGCGGGGCGCGGTCTACTGGTCGCCGTCGAGCGGAGCCGAACCGGTCACCGGTGAGATCTACAAGGCGTGGGGGTCGCTGGGCTTCGAGCGCGGCGCGCTCGGCCTGCCGACCAGCGGCGAGATCCAGGAGCCCCAGTGGATCGTGCAGAACTTCCAGCACGGCACGCTGAACTTCGACCGCGAGAAGGGCACCGTCACACGGGTCTTCGACGGGATCCCGACCGAGCTGCCGAAACCGTTGTCCGACAACGCCCCGATCCAGCTCGAGCGGTTCACACCGCCCATCAGCCCCGCCTAATCCATCGCGAGCTCCACGCGAGCAGACGCAAAATGCCCCGACACGCCGGGGTTTTGGGGCACTTTCTGTCTGTTCGCGCCGCTACAACCACCAGCGTTCAAGCACCCTGGCGACCCCGTCATCCGCATTCGTCGTGGTGACCTCGTCGGCCGCGGCCACCGCGTCCGGATGCGCGTTACCCATCGCGACGCCAAGGCCTGCCCATCCCAGCATCGGCACGTCGTTGGGCATGTCGCCGAAGGCGACCACCTCCTCGGCGGTGATGCCGAGCGGGCGCGCGAGCTCGTCGACTCCGGTGGCCTTGCTGACACCCAGCGGCACGATCTCGACCAGGCCGTTATTGGTCGAGTAGGTGATATCACCTTGCAGGCCAATGTGTTTGGCCAGCACGGCGGCCATGTCGGAGCTCTGCGCACCCGCCTTGCGGATGAGCAGCTTGATTGCGGGCGCACTGAGCAGGTCCTCAACGGACACTTCGGTGTTGTCCGGGTTCAGCCAGGCATGTTCATAGCCGGGCGAGCTGACGAACTGCGGGGTGGCGGCGTCGTGTGCGCTGCGCCCCACCCTTTCGACGGCCAGACCGGCGCCCGGGATGATGCGCGTGGCGATCTCGGCGACCTCACCGAGCTGGTCGGCGGACAGGGTGCGGGCCGACAAGATGCGGTCGGTCGACGGGTCGTAGATCACAGCACCGTTGGCGCACACCGCCATTGGCGCGAACCCGAGGGCGTCGACGACGGGATGCACCCACCTCGGCGGGCGACCGGTGGCGAGCACGAACCGGGCTCCAGCGTCGACCGCCGCTGTCACCGCGGCGCGCGTGCGTGCGGTGACCTTCTCGTCGTCGTCGAGCAACGTGCCGTCGACATCGCTGGCAATGAGTAGAGGCAGTGTCACCGGCGGCTTTTCGTCTGTTGCTCTGCCCGTTTCCGCGCCCGTTCGGCGAGCTCGACTTCCTCGAGCGCCTTGGCCTCTTCAATCGTCGGCGCGCAGCCGCCGAGCCGGTGCGGCACCCAATACGCACCCTCGGGATGCGCGTAGTCCTCCTGCACCTTGTGCAGAAGTTTGTTCATCCCTTCCCGCATCGCGGCGCTGGTCTCATCGACCGTCGCTGCGGATTGGACACCGGCGCCGATTGCCACGGTGATCGGTATCTTCTTGCGGCCCATGTTTCGCGGGTGGTCCTTGGTCCACATTCGTTGTGCACCCCACACGATCATCGGGATGATCGGCACCTGCGCGTCGCGCGCCATCCGGGCGGCGCC
Source organism: uncultured Actinomycetota bacterium (assembly GCA_963737385.1). Taxonomy (GTDB): domain Bacteria; phylum Actinomycetota; class Actinomycetes; order Mycobacteriales; family Mycobacteriaceae; genus Mycobacterium. The sequence goes on along the minus strand of CAVTSZ010000057.1, from coordinate 201,394 downwards.
GGACTTGAACTCCTTGAGCTCGAAACTGCGGCTGATCGTGGCCTCGGGGTACACGGCGACGAGTTCCCCCGCCCGTAGTCGCTCGACGGCAACGGCGTAGGCGCCACCCCCGGCATCGCGGTCCACCGGAATGGTCCCGGAGTGCTTGATCAGGAAGTTGACGATCTTCACGTTCTGCATTTCGGACTTGATCATGAACCGCAGCCGACGTCGCACTTGGTACGCCGCGAGCGCCGCCGGGTACCAGTCGACATAGCTGGTGTGGTTGATCGCGACCACCGCACCGCCGTGCGCCGGAAGGTTCTCCAGCCCGAGGTAGGTGATCCGGGTCCCCATCGCCCTGGACGCCGAGCTGACTGCAATCTCCAACGTGCGGAAAACCGGCTCCATACGCGCTACTCCGGCGCTCCTGCGGGGCCCCGCTGCGCGCGGCGGGCTGCCTTCTCCGCGGCCTCCTCGACGTCCATCCGGTTCGCCTCGGCCAGCGACGGCGCTGCGCCGCCGAGCCGGTGTGGCACCCAGAATTCCCCGGGTGGATGGGGCCCGTACTCGTCCTGCACGCGCTCGAGCAGATGCTGCATCCGTGAATGCAGCAGCGACGTCAGCTCGTTGGGCGGCAACGTCGGGTAGATCGGTTCCCCGACGGCCACCGAGATCGGCACCTTCGGTCGTCGCATGTTCTTCGGATGGCCCTTCGTCCAGATGCGCTGGGCGCCCCAGACGATGTGCGGGACGATCGGCACGTCCGCGGCGATCGCCATGCGGGCGGCGCCCGACTTGAACTCCTTGATCTCGAAGCTGCGGCTGATGGTGGCCTCCGGGTAGACGCCGACGAGCTCGCCTTCCTTGAGGTTGCGGCACGCCTCGTCGAACGAGGCGGCGCCGCTGGCACGGTCCACCTCGATATGGCGCAGGCTGCGCATGATCGGGCCCGTCAGCTTGTTGTCGAAGACCTCTTTCTTGGCCATGAACCGCACCTTGCGGCCGCGCTTCTGCTTGTAGGCGGGCAGTCCCGCGAACGTGAAGTCGAAGTACCCGGTGTGGTTGACCGCGACCACGGCGCCGCCGGTGACGGGCAGATTCTCGACGCCGGTGACGGTGAACGTCAGCCCCTGCAGCCGCCAGAGAAGCCTGGCGAGTTGGATGACTGTTCCGTATACCGGTTCCACATCAGGCAGCCTAGTCGGGTGACCCGGCCCAGCGAACCCGTGCCGATCCCCACGGTCGTGCGCGATATCGCGGGCGGACGCCCGATCGCCGCGGTGTGGATCAACGAACTGGACGGCGTCACCTTCGAGGTCGACGACGGCCGCGAGTACGTGAAGGTCATGCCGCCGCGATGGGCACACTGCCTCGAGGCCGAGGTCGAGAGGCTGCGCTGGGCCGCCGCCCACATCCGGGTGCCGCGGGTGCTGGGCGCAGGCGCCGGGTGGCTGCACACCGCCGGGCTCGCGGGCTCCTCAGCCGTCGATCCACAGTGGGTGGCCGATCCGCGCAGGGCGGCGCGGGCGATCGGCGCGGGCCTGCGCTTGCTGCACGACGCGCTGCCGGTGGGCGACTGCCCGTTCGGCCCGCCTGCCTGGGTGGGCGAGTTGCCGTCCATCGACCGGCTGGTGGTGTGCCACGGCGATGCGTGCGCGCCGAACACAATGATCGACGACGATGGTCGGTGCTGCGGGCACGTCGACCTCGGGGACCTCGGCGTCGCCGATCGCTGGGCCGACCTGGCGGTCGCCGAGTGGTCGCTGCGATACAACTACCAGGGCGACTGGCGCGGCGAGTTCTTCGATGCCTACTGCGTCACACCCGACCAGGAACGCATGGATTACTACCTTCGCCTGTGGGAGGACTGCGAATGATTCTGCGACAGGTCTCCCTTGATGTCGAGAAGTCTTTGGATGCTTGGTATTTCGATATACCAGCCATCGCACAGCTCGCCGAGGAGCCGCTGGTTCTCGACGCACCGGTAACAGTCGTCGTCGGGGAGAACGGCTCAGGAAAGTCGACACTGCTCGAAGCCGTCGCCGCAGCATGGGCCGCGCGGCTGGCCGGCGCGGTCACGCACTGGTCGCCCCGAGCCGGCGAAGAGGACAGCGATCTGCACTGGGCACTGCGGCTGGACACCGAGTTCCCCCGCCCGGCTGGTGGGTGTTTCCTGCGCGCCGAGGCCATGCACCAGCTGTTCACCGAGGTTGACCGCCGCACACCGCATCAGACCTTCGGCGGTGCGCTCAACGCGCAGTCGCACGGCGAATCGTTTCTGGCGTTCTTGAGCTCACGCGATACCGAGCGCGGATTGTTCATCCTCGATGAGCCCGAGGCCGCTTTGTCGTTCAGTTCGTGCCTTCATCTGTTGGCGTTGATGGACTCACTCGTAGCGGACGGATCTCAGTTCTTGCTGGCCACCCACTCACCGTTGCTGGCTGCGTTCCCCGGCGCGACGATTCTCGAGTTCGACGAGCACGGTCGCCACTTCGAGGCATGGGACGACCTGCAGATGGTCGGTCATTGGCGCCGGTTCCTCACCACTCCCGAGGCGTATCTGCGGCATCTCTTCGCCTCCGGTTAGGCTTGGCCCGCACACGTCGCGATCCCGAGGAAGGACATTCGTGCAGGTCACCAGCGTCGGGCATGCGGGTTTCCGCATCGACACCAAGGCCGGAAGCATCTTGTGCGACCCATGGGTCAACCCGGCGTACTTCGCGTCCTGGTTTCCGTTCCCGGACAACAGCGCGCTGGACTGGGACGCCCTCGGCGACTGTGACTACCTGTACGTCTCGCACCTGCACGCCGACCACTTCGACCCGAAGAACCTGCGCGCGCATGTGAACAAGGACGCAGTCGTCCTGTTGCCCGACTTCCCGGTTCCCGACCTGCAGCGGGAACTGGAAAAGGTGGGGTTTCACCGGTTCTTCGAGACCACCGACTCGGTCAAACAACGCGTCAGCGGGCCCAAGGGCGACCTCGACGTGATGATCATCGCGCTGCGCGCCCCGGCCGACGGCCCGATCGGGGACTCCGGGCTGGTCGTTGATGACGGCGACACGGTCTGTTTCAACATGAACGATGCGCGGCCGGTCGACCTCGACGTGGTGCACGCCGACTTCGGTGTCGTCGACGTCCACATGCTGCAGTACTCGGGGGCCATCTGGTATCCGATGGTCTACGACATGCCTGCTCGGGCCAAGGAAGCGTTCGGCACCCAGAAACGTCAACGACAAATGGACCGGTGCCGCCAGTACATCGCGCAGGTCGGCGCCACCTGGGTGATCCCGTCGGCGGGGCCGCCGTGTTTCTTGGATTCAGAACTGCGGGACCTCAACGACGATCACGGCGACCCGGCGAACATCTTTCCCGACCAGGTCGTGTTCCTCGACCAGATGCGTGCACACGGCCACGACGGCGGCCTGTTGATGGTCCCCGGGTCGACGGCCGATTTCACCGGCTCACAGTTGAATTCGCTTCGCCATCCGCTGCCGGACGACGACGTGACGGCCGTCTTCACGACGGGCAAGGCCGCCTACATCGCCGACTACGCCGAGCGGATGGCACCGGTGCTGGCCGCCGAGAAGGCGAACTGGGCGCCGTCGGACGGCGAGTCCCTGCTGGAGCCGCTGCGCACGCTCTTCGAGCCCATCATGATCCAGAGCGACCAGATCTGCGACGGCATCGGCTACCCGGTGGAACTGCGACTCGGACCTGAGACGGTGGTGCTCGACTTCCCGAAACGTGCTGTACGCGAACCCATTCCGGACGAGAAATTCCGATACGGCTTCGCGATCGCGCCCGAACTGGTGAGGACCGTCCTGCGGGACGACGAGCCCGACTGGGTCAACACGATCTTCCTGTCGACGCGGTTCTCGGCGTGGCGCGTCGGTGGCTACAACGAATACCTGTACACGTTCTTCAAGTGCCTGACTGACGAACGCATCGCGTACGCGGACGGCTGGTTCGCCGAGGCACACGACGACACCGCCTCGATCATGTTGGACGGCTGGGAGATTCAGCGACGCTGTCCACACCTCAAGGCCGACCTGTCGAAGTTCGGCGTTGTGGAAGGCTCCACGCTGACCTGCAATCTGCACGGCTGGCAGTGGAATCTGCAGAACGGCCGATGCCTCACCACGAAGGGCCACGAGCTTCGCTCCGCACGCGAGGGTGCGCGATCGTGACGCCGCCTCGCCAGTACTACGACGACGGCCTGATCCAGCTGGACCGCGAGGCGATCACCCTGCGGCGCTATCACTTTCCGTCAGGCACATCGAAGATCATCCCGCTGCGCGACGTGCGAGGCTACAAGGCCGAACCCCTTCGCTTCATCAACGAGCGGTTCCGGCTCTGGGGCAGCTTCGAATCTGCGCCGCTGGCTGCCGCTGGACATCTGGCGGCCGACCAAGTCCACGCTCGTCACCCTGGATGTGGCCGGCGCGAAGACCAACCCCGCCTTCACACCGCAGCGGCCGACCGAGTTCCTCGCCAGGCTCGACGAACTGCTGGAACGCTAGTAGCAATACCCGTCGGATCGGACCGCCTTGGACCGGGCGCGGTGAACGAACACCGCCCCGACTACTTCGTCGGCTCGAGCACCTCGGTTCCGACGAAGGGCACCAAGGCTTCCGGCACCCGGACGCTGCCGTCGGGCTGCTGGTGATTCTCGAGGATCGCGACCAACCACCGCGTGGTGGCCAGCGTGCCGTTCAGAGTCGCCGCCGTCTGCGGCTTGGCGTTCTCGTCGCGGTATCGCACCGCCAGCCGCCGGGCCTGAAATGTCGTGCAGTTGGACGTCGAGGTCAGCTCCCGATACGCCTGTTGTGTCGGGATCCACGCCTCGCAGTCGAACTTGCGCGCCGCCGATGATCCCAAATCCCCTGCGGCGATGTCGATCACGCGATAGGGCACCTCGATCTTCGCGAGCATCTCCTTTTGCCAGCCGAGCAGTCGATCGTGTTCGCCCTCGGCGTCGGCCGGCGTGCAGTAGACGAATCCCTCGACCTTTTCGAACTGGTGGACGCGGATGATGCCGCGGGTGTCCTTGCCGTGACTGCCTGCCTCGCGACGAAAACACGACGACAGTCCGGCGTAGCGCAGCGGTCCCGCGGACAGGTCGAGGATCTCGTCGGCGTGGTAGCCGGCCAGGGGCACCTCGGATGTGCCGACGAGATAGAGGTCATCGCCCTCGATTCGATACACCTCCTCGCTGTGCGCGCCCAGGAATCCGGTGCCCGCCATGACCTCGGGTCGCACCAGCACCGGCGGGATCATCAAGGTGAAGCCGTTGTCCGCCGCCAGCCGAGTCGCGAGCTGGATCAATCCGAGCTGCAGGAACGCCCCGGCCCCGGTCAGGAAGTAGAACCGTGCCCCGGACACCTTCGCGCCGCGCTCCAGATCGATCACCCCGAGTGTCTCGCCGAGTTCGACGTGGTCCTTCGGGTTGTCGATGGCGCGTGGATCACCGACGGTGTCGAGCACCACGAAGTCGTCTTCGCCGCCGGCAGGGACACCGTCGATGATCACGTTCGAGATCGCCATGTGCGCTGCGGTGAAAGCCTTTTCGGCATCGCTCTGCTGCGACTCCGCGGCCTTGACCGTGTCGGCGAGCTCCTTTGCGGCCGCCAACAGAGCCGGCCGTTCGTTCGGCGACGCCTTGCCCACCTTCTTGCTGGCCGCCTTCTGCTCGGCGCGAAGGTTGTCGGCGGACGACACCGCCGCCCGCCGTGCGGTGTCGGAGTCGAGAAGCGCATCAACTAGGCCAGGGTCTTCTCCGCGGGCGCGTTGCGACGCGCGGACCGCATCCGGGTTTTCGCGCAGCAGCTTGAGGTCGATCACGGGCGCAACACTACTTTTGGCCACCCGCGCGGAACATGTCGAGGTCCGGCGCCTCAAGCACAACCCCATAACGTTACAACTGCATCACTTGTCACAGCACGTGACACGCCTGTCACAATGGAGCGGATGTCTGAGGCACCCACCGTGGAATACCGGCTCCCCGACGTGGACAAGCAGTCCTCGCCGCGGGCGTCGTGGTGGCGCAGCCTGCAGGCCGAGGCGACGCGCCGAGCGCTGCTGCTGACCGCGCTCGGTGGGCTCCTCATCGCCGGGCTGATCACCGCGCTTCCGCAGAACGAAGGGCCAGGCGGCCTGACCGCCAGCACGATCTCTCTGGGACCGCGCGGCAACGACACATTCAAGCACGCGAACGCCGGCGAATGCCTGGACTGGCCGGACCGCACTCCCGATGCGGCGCAGATCGTCGACTGCAAGGACGACCACCGCTTCGAGGTCGCCGAATCGGTCGACATGCGCACGTTCCCCGGCAGCGAGTACGGACCCGATGCAGCGCCGCCGTCGAGCGCGCGGATCCAGCAGATCAGCCAGGAGCAGTGCTCGGCCGCCGTCAAGCAATACCTGGGCACCCAGTTCGACCCGAACAGCCGCTTCACCGTCAGCATGCTGTGGTCCGGCGACCGGGCGTGGCGCCAGTCCGGCGAGCGCCGCATGCTGTGCGGTCTGCAGCTGCCGGGCGCCAACAATCAGCAGTTGGCCTTCAAGGGCAAGGTCGCCGATGTCGACCAGTCCAAGGTGTGGCCAGCCGGCACCTGCCTGGGCATCGACCCGTCGACCAATCAGCCGACCGACATCCCGATCGACTGCGCCGCGCCGCATGCGATGGAGGTCAGCGGTGCGGTCAACCTGGCCGAGAAGTTCCCGGCCGGCCTGCCGCCGGAGCCCGAGCAGGACAGCTTCATCAAGGACGCGTGCACGCGGATGACGGATGCCTACCTGGCGCCCATCCAGTTGCGCAACACCACGCTGACCCTGATCTACAGCACCGTCTCGCTGCCGAGCTGGTCGGCAGGCAGTCACCAGGTGTCGTGCAGCATCGGCGCCACCCTCGGCAACGGCGGCTGGTCGACGCTGCTCAACAGCGCCAAGGGCCCCTTGCTGATCAACGGTCAGCCGCCGGTTTCGCCGCCCGACATCCCCGAGGAACGGTTGAGTTTCCCGCCGATCCCGATGCCCGAGGATGATCAAGAGCCGTCGGACTCGTCGTCCTCGTCCTCGTCCTCATCGCAGGCGACCAGCGACCAGTCCGACTACGGCGATCAGACTCAGCACATGCCTGGGCAGGCGGGCCCGGCGACCGAAACTCCCGCGACCGAAACCCCGGCGTCCACCTCGGCGCCGCCGCCACCGCCGGGCAACACCTTCCTCAACGGGGCGCCTCCGCCACCGCCGGGTGAGCCGGTGCCGCCGCCACCGCCGGGTGAGCCGGTGCCGCCGCCACCCCCTGACCTGGCCCCGCCGCCGGCACTACTACCACCGCCGGGACTACCACCACCGCCTGTGCCGGAAGCCGCGCCCGTACCGCCGCTGCCACCACCGCCGGGGCCGCTCCTTCCGCCACCACCCGGGATGTAACCGGGTGGCCGTGCGGATGAGCCCGCAACGGTTTGACGAGCTGGTCTCCGACGCACTGGACCTGATCCCACCAGAGCTGGCGAAGGCGATCGACAACGTCGTCGTCCTGGTCGAGGACCGCAACGCCGACGAACCCGACATCCTGGGCCTTTATGAAGGCATCGCGCTGACCGACCGCGACTCGTGGTACGCCGCGGGATCGCTGCCGGACACCATCACCATCTATCGCGGGGCGCTGCTCGACAGCTGCGACACCGAGGCGGATGTCGTCGACGAGGTGGCGATCACGGTGATCCACGAGATCGCACACCACTTCGGCATCGATGATGACCGCCTGCACGAACTCGGCTGGGGATGACGCAGACCCGGACGTGCAAACCCCGACACGCCGCGCTTTGGGCACGCCATACGTCTGTCCGCGCGAGAAACTGGGTCCATGAGCAGCGAATGCCGCGAATGCCTGGCCGCGCTCGGGCACTGCCACGGCACCGTCATTCACCACGCCGCGGGCCGCACCGAATGCACCGAGCCGGGCTGTGAAACACCCGAGGTGGTTCACTCCTTCACCATCGACTGCGACACCATCGGCTGCGCCTGCGACGTCACGATCGCGATGGCGGTCTGAGGCGGGTCAGCCCATCGGGTCGGCCGACTGAAGCGCGTCCTGAACCGGATTAACGTCGGGCTCCGGATAGAACGGCGGCACCATCGCTCCCCACTGCACGCAACTCCACCGCCCGTCGGTGATCGGCGCCAGCACGACGGATTCGGCATTGCCGAGGTGATGGTCGAGCGCGAAGCTGCCGTCGACACCCGCCAGCACGGCTGAGGCCAGCCGGATAGCCGCGCCGTGGCTCACCATCACGATGTCGCCCCTGAATGCGTCGTCGTCGAGGTAGCGCATCCGCAGTTGGGTGACGACCGGCAGGTATCGGTCCAGCACCTGGCGGGCCGTCTCGCCGCCGGGCAGCCGCAGGTCGACATCGCCCTCGTGCCACTGCTGGTAGATGGTGTTGAACTCCTCAACCGCCGCGTCGTCGTTGCGGTCCTCGAGTTCACCCACCTGAACCTCGTGGATCCCCCCCAGTTCGTGGGTGTCCAGTCCGAGTTCGTTCGCGATCTCGCGCGCGGTCTGCGACGCCCGCACCGCCACCGAGTGCGCGACCAGTCCGGGCTTGTGTGTGAGCTCGCGCGCGAACGCGCGGGCCTGGTCGCGACCGAGGTCGGTCAGCGCCCGACCCGGCGGCCTGGTGTCGAGTCGACGCTCGACGTTGCTGTGCGATTGTCCGTGCCGGACCAGCACCAGCCGTCCACTCACCGTCTCCCCTCCCTCATTTGCGTCGCACCGGCCGATCCCGTCGGCCATGAACCGAGATTGCGTACCTCCGCACAACGTTCGTCAAGCGCCTCGAGTGCCCCGGCGACCGCGTCATCTTCGACGTGGCCGACACAATCCACAAAAAAGATGTATGTACCCAACTCCGTTCGGGTGGGCCGCGATTCGATCCGGGTGAGGTCGATGTTGCGGACCGAGAACTCCGTCAACGCCGACGCCAGCGCGCCTGGAACGTTGTCGAGGCGCAGCACCACCGATGTGCGGTCGGCGCCGGTGCGCGGGGGCGGCTGCTTGGGGAGTCCGGCCAGCACGAATCGGGTGCGCGCGTTCTGCTCGTCGATGACGTCGGCTGCCAGCGCCTCCAGGCGGTAGCGTCGCGCGGCCAGCGCGGTGGTCACGGCGGCCTCGGCGCGGCCCTCGGCTACATCTACGGCTGCGGCGGCGTTGGAGTCGGCCGCCTGGAACCTGGCCTCTGGCAGATTCTTCGCCGCCCACCTTGCCACCTGGCCACGAGCCACCGGATACGCGGCGATCGACGCAGGCACGGTGGTGCCCGGTCGCACTGCGATGGTGAACGCGATATCGAGCGTGAACTCAGCGAAGATCTGGACCAAAGAGCCGTTCGCGAGGCTGTCGAGCGTCGGTAACACCGAACCCTCGATCGAGTTCTCGATCGGCACGCAGGCGTAGTCGGCCTCGAGGTCGCGAACCATCTGCAACGCTGCCGACGGGCTGCCCGCCGGGAACGGCTCGAAGTCGGTCAGCGGGACCAGTCCGGCCGCGACCATTCCGCTCAAGGCCGCCTCGGTGAAGGTCCCTTCGGGTCCGAGATAGGCGATGCGGGTCACAGTCCAACCCTATCGGTTCACCTGGGTAATCCCGTTCCGCTGCGCGTAAGCCTTGCGCGAACGCCACCAAGCTAGTTAAGTTAGGCTCACCTTATCTACTGGAGGCGGGGCGATGACAGAGCTATCGACCAAAGTCACACCGACGACGGCCGAGCGCATTCGCAGCGCATTCGCGCGGGCGGGCGGCGCGATGCTTGCGGTCGAAGGGCTGGATCCCGCCGAATCGCCGGTCCACCATCTCCTCGACGACGGCTCGTTCGCGATCACCGTCCCGGTGGACGGCGCGGTGGCCGCAAAGATGGTCTCCGCCGGCGGCGCCGGGGTCCAGGCGGTGCTGGAGATGACCGACTACGCGCCGCTGCCGCTGCGCGAGCCCGTGCGCTCGCTGGTGTGGATTCGCGGACGGTTGCGCGACGTCCCCTCAGGCGACGTCCCGGCGCTGCTCGACCTTATCGCGACCGAGGATCCGAATCCCGCCCTGCTGCAGGTGAACTCCGGTGACACCCGTGTCGAGACCGGCGACCGCTACGCGTTGATGAGGCTGGAGATCGACTCGGTGGTCGTCGCCGATTCCACCGGCGCCGAATCGGTCGGGCTCAGCGCGCTGCTGGGCGCGCGGCCGGACCCGTTCTGCGCGATGGAGTCCTGCTGGCTGCAACACATGGAGTCCGCCCACCGCGAGGTGGTTGACCGGTTGGCCAGCCGGCTGCCGATCTCTCTGCGCCGCGGACGCGTCCGGCCACTCGGCCTGGACCGCTACGGCGTGCAGCTTCGCGTCGAGGGCGATGACGGCGACCATGACGTCCGGCTGCCGTTCGCCAAGCCGGTCGACGACATCACCGGGCTCAGCCAGGCGATCCGCGTGCTGATGGGGTGTCCCTTCCTCAACGGGCTGCGCTCGCGCCGGCTCTGACACCGGGCCGCTAGCCTGACTCCGGTGACCGGCGGCCCCGACGAACTGACCGACCCGCAGCGGCGCGCGCTGCGCATCGAGATCGCGGTCGTACTGGCCGTCACCTTCGGGCTGTCCGCCTACACCGCGCTGCTGAACCTGATCGAGGCCGTCCTGCTCGGACTCGCTGGACAGATCGTGGCACTCAATCCCCGTCGCTCGCCGTTCGACCTGATCGATCTCGGACTCAATCTCGCCTGGGTGTTCCAGCTGCTGGCATGGGGTGCACTCGGCGTATACCTGTTGTGGCGCAGCGGTTTTGGCCCGAGCCAGATTGGTTTGAGTCGACCGCGGTGGCGTCCGGACCTCCTCGGCGGCCTCGGTCTCGCGGCCCTGATCGGGCTGCCCGGCCTTGCGTTGTATCTCCTGTCCCGAATCCTGGGCATGAACGCATCCGTGGAACCCGCCGAGCTCTACGACACCTGGTGGCGCATCCCCGTCCTGCTCCTCGTCGCCTTCGCCAACGGGTGGGCCGAAGAGGTGATCGTCGTCGGGTTTCTGATCACCCGGCTGCGCCAGCTGCGGGTGAGCCCGGTCGCCGCGGTGATCGCCTCGAGTGTGCTGCGCGGCCTGTACCACCTCTACCAGGGTTTCGGCGCCGGCCTGGGCAACCTGGCGATGGGCCTGGTGTTCGGCTACGTCTACGTGCGCACCGGCCGGTTGTGGCCGCTGATCGTCGCGCACGGGCTCATCGACGCTGTCGCGTTCGTCGGCTACGCGTTGGCGGCGGGCCACCTGAACTGGCTGCAGTAGGACGCGGTCGACGTACATTCTTGCTGTGGACGACAACCGGCCGCCGCCTAAAGGTGTCGATCCGCGCGGTCGCCGCGAGCCGCCGCAGGAGATCCGGCGCGATCCCAACTACCGGCCGCCGTCGCCCCCGAACCCGCAGTCGCAGCCGCCCCGGCCTCCGCCCCGACCTCCGCACCAACGGGCGCTCCGGCCGCCACCCTCGCCCCGACCGGTCCAGCGTCCGCCCGCGCCACCGCGCAGACCCGCTCCCGTGATGCCGCAGTCCCGGCCCGGGCCGCCCGCGCCTCCGCGGCCGAAAAAGCCTCGCCGCAAACGTCGTTGGGGACTGATGCTGCTCGCACTGCTACTCGTGTGCGTAGTGGCGGTGGTGGCAGGCGGCCTCTGGATGGACTCCTCGCTGCACCGGATCCCGGCGCTGGCCGACTACCCCGAACGCCCCACCGCCGGCTCCGGTACGACGTGGCTGCTGATCGGGTCGGACAGCCGGCAACACTTGACACCCGAACAGCAGACGGAGCTGGCCACCGGCGGCGATCTGGGCGCCGGCCGCACCGACACCATCCTGCTGGTGCACCTACCGGGACTGGGGTCGAGCACACCGACGACGATGGTGTCCATTCCGCGGGACTCGTATGTTGAAATCCCCGGCTATGGCAGCGACAAGATCAACGCGGCATTCGTCGAGGGCGGTGCGCCACTGTTGGCGCAGACCGTGGAACAGGCCACCGGTCTTCGGATGGACCATTACGCCGAGATCGGTTTCGACGGGTTCGCGGTGATGGTCGACGCGGTCGGCGGGGTGACCATGTGCCCCGCCGAACCGATCGACGATCCGCTGGCGGGCATCAACCTGCCCGCCGGCTGCCAAGAGCTCGACGGCCGCAGTGCGCTCGGGTACGTCCGTACGCGTGCCACCCCGCGCGCCGATCTGGACCGGATGGTCAATCAGCGTGAGTTCATGTCCGCGCTGCTACACCGCGCCGCCACACCCACCGTGTGGCTCAACCCGCTCCGCTGGTACCCGATTTTGCATGCGGCGTCCGGAGCCGTCACCGTCGGCGAGCACGACCACATCTGGGATCTGGTGCGGCTCGCCTGGGCCCTGCGCGGGGATGTCATCACCACAACCGTGCCGATCGGAGAATTCACCGACGGCGACTCGGGTGCTGTCGTGGAGTGGAACAGCGAAGTCGCGGATCAATTGTTCGCGGCGCTGAAATCGGACACGCCTATTCCTCAGGAAGTCCTCGACGCGCAGCCATAAGGTTGCACCCCTTCCACCTGGAGGATTTCGTCGCACGCGAAATGAGCTCGGCGGCAAAGGATCCCGCAGCACCCAAAGCCGCGGGCGGGTTGCTCTAGTCCCGGGGCACCCCGGTCAACCCGTTCTGCAGCCAGCCCTTCGTGCGGCCGGGGTGGTTCGTCGCCACCCATGCGACCCCGAGGTCGCGGCAGTACCGGACGTCCTCGTAGTGGTCGACGGTCCAGCAGTACAACGCCCGACCCTGCGCCGCGGCCCGGTCCACCAGTTCGGGATGTTCCCGCAGTGTCGCGATCGATGGCCCGACGGCGGTGGCGCCGACGGTGGTCGCGGCACTTCCGCCGAGGTACCTGGACGTCTCACCGAGCAGCACCGTCGGCAGCATCGGCGCAGCACGCCGGATCCGCCAGACAGCGGCGGCCGAGAACGACATCACCACCGCGCGGGACAGATCGGCCGACGGGGGCGAAGCCACGCCGTATCGGTGCAGCAGAGCCAGCACCTTGCTTTCCACCAGTGCGCCGTAGCGGACCGGATGCTTGGTCTCGATGAAGAGCTTCACCGGCCGGTTCCAGTCCAGGACCAGAGCGACGAGGTCGTCGAGGGTGAGTAGTCCCGTGCTCGCGGTGCCGTCCGATTGCCAGCTGGGATGCCAAGAGCCATAATCCAATTCGCGCAGCTGGGACAAAGTCATTTCGCTGACCAGTCCCGTTCCGTTCGAGGTCCGGTCGACCTTGCGGTCGTGTACGCAGACCAGATGCCCGTCACGGGTCAGCCGCACGTCGCATTCGACGCCGTCGGCGCCTTCCTGCAGCGCCAACTCGTAGGCGGCCAGGGTGTGCTCGGGACGCTCACCGGATGCGCCCCGGTGCGCCACGACGAACGGATGGCCGGCGAGAGCGCCGTCGCCCGAGTTCATAGGTGCCTATGCTGCCGGGTTCTGCCCTTCGGACTCAACCGCAGCGGCGTTTTCGGGCTCCGCGTCGGATCGCTTCTCGGTGCTTGTGCGCTCGTCGGGCACGATCACCCAGCGCTTCGACGGCTTCTCGACGGGCTGCCTCTCGAATCCGTAGAACACCTTCATCACCAGAAGCAGGGCGGCCAACGCGACCAGATAGGCCACGGTCGTCGTCACGGTGTTGTCGGCGATGGCCTGAGCGTCCGTGGCGAGGCTCGTGGCGATCGAGAACACCGACACCGCGGTGCTGGCCACCCACATCAACCACCACACCGAAATGGGCCTGCGTAGCCAATTGAGCCGCTCCTCGACACCTGCGAGCTCGATGACGAACACCGGCGCCCACACCAGATTGACCAGGGGAACCAGGCACCCCGCGCGCAGCGCCCACACGCGCCGCGGATCCGGTTGCCCTCGATAGGCGAATGCGGCGGCACGACGGCCGATCAACCAGTTCGTCAACACGACCGCGCTGGCAACCACCATGAACATCGCGATGACGCTGACTCCGACACCGAGCCACGTCGCGATACCCGCCACCCACGGGTTCAACAAGACGCTGCGGTTGACGATGAGAAGCGCATAGCGCACCAGGTGCACCAACGCTGCTGCGCCCAGTACCGCCATCGTCGCGATCAGCGTGGCCTGCACCATCCGCATGGACGGGCCCGAGCGCGCAGGTGCCTGCTGTTGGTCGATCTGGTCGAAGCTGTCGACGAGCCCCCACCGCGGAATGAACGGGTATCGCGGGGTCGGGCCGAGGACCCGACGGCTTCGTCGCGGTGGCGGGGCGGCACCCGGTCGCACGGCGATCCATCGGTACCCCTGGGGCAGCCTCGGCGGCGTGCGACCTCCCCTGCCTGACGGTGGGGTCCCCAGTCCCGCGGTGGGACTCCACTCCGGGGCCGTATCGCGGCCCGACGGCGCCAGCAGCGTCCCGTTGCAGCGCGGGCACCACACCCGCCGACGGTCGCGCACGTTCCACCGCGTTCCGCACGTGGAACACACCTGAATCATCCGACCAGCCTAGCGACGGTTGCTCAGACGACGCCGACGCCGCCGTCGTCGGTGATCACCGGACGGCCGGCACCCGCCCATGCGGCCATCCCGCCGCTCACGTTCACCGGTGCGTAGCCGTTCTGGGCCAGGTACTGCGCGACGCGCTGCGATCGACCACCCACTCCGCACACCACGTAGAGCTTGGCTGCCGGGTCGATGTCGTCGAGTCGGGTCGGAATCTGTCCCATCGGGATGTGTCGGGCCCCCGGTGCATGGCCGCGCTGCCATTCGTCGTCCTCGCGGACGTCGAGCAGTACGACGGATTCGTCGAAGCTCGACGGAACATCGGCGATATCGATTTGCGGGACCTCGGCCTCGTCCATTCGTTCATGCTTACACGGCCGCTGTCGATTCGCGAGAGCCAGCAATGACGGGCTTATCCACAGTTTCCACAGGTTCATCCACAGGCCGCCCATCGGCGCAGACCGGTTTTGAGCCGCTGAATCTGTGCGACGGCTCAAGATCACTGTGGATAACCTGGGACCCGATTGGCATGGCGATCAACAGCCGCCACCGCCCCTGAGCGAAATACCTCGGCAGGCTAATAGGTGGTCTTTTCAGCTGTGATTCGACGCATTCATACCCAGCCACGACTACGTCTAAACCATTTCGCTGCCGATTTCTTCCGACCGGTCGCGAGGGGTTATGATCGGCGTCACAACTTGGCGTTGTGACCGATCTCACTGGCGGAGGACTTTGATCGTGCAGGTCAGGACCACTTGATGGCATCGCATCCGATGGGACCGGGGTCTGCCGTGCCGCCGTCCGAGTGGCATTCCTCCGCGCAGATCTACACCCGCGGCCAATTGACGGCGTGCCTTCGCGCCGGAGTGATCGCCCTGGTGCTGTTGGGCGTTCTCGCCCTGATCGTCCTGTACTGACGCCAACCCCAGACACGAAAAACGGGCCTGCTCGCGATGAGCGGGCCCGTTCTCGTTTGTGCAGCCGCTATGCGGGCGGGTAGACCCCCATGCCTTTGGCCTTCTCGGTCTGCCAGAAGATGTCGGAGATCTCGTCGATCGTCTTGAGCAGCTTCTCGGCGGCGGCGACGTCCGTCGACTTCTTGACGTCGCCTGCTCCGTGCACCCCGTCCCAGAACAGCTGGTGCAGATTGGGGAACTGCTCGAAGTGATCCTTGGTGAAGAAGTCGGCCCACAGCACCATCAGGTGATGCTTGACCTCCTCGGCGCGCTGCTCCTTGATGATGATCGCGCGGATGCGGAAGTGCTCATCGTCTGAGTCGTGGAACTTCTCCAGCGTCTTCAGACACGAGAGGGCCTCGATCTTGGCCTGTGCCGGATCGTAGACACCGCAGTACAGGTCGCAGTGGGCATGGGCAGGGGTGGCGTTTGCGAAAAGTCGATGCAGCATGGCTTTAACTTACCCTTCGAGAGTGCCGAGAAACCATCCACTTCGGCTCTGGCCACTGCGCTGGTTCAAGGTCGTCGAGGACTCGATGCGCCCCGCGCTGGGCCCGGGTGACGGGCTCGTCGCCGTCCGCGGCGGCGCGCCCCGGAAGGGCCAGTTGCGGTTGTTCCGCGACCCGCGGCTGTCGACGCGTTGGCTCGTCAAGCGGGTCGCAGATGTGCACGGCGCGGGCGCCAACGCGATATTCGAGGCCCGGTCCGACAACCCGCGAGCGCTCGGCGCCGTCGACTCCCATGAATTCGGCCCGGTGGCCGCCGCGGGCTCCTATCGCGTGGTGTGGACCGTCCGGGCGCCACGAAGCCGCGGGGCGTAAGTTGCGTGTCCGCTTGCGCACCGGTCAGAACGTGCGCATTCTGATCTGATCGACCCACAGTCGTGTCGGGTACTCGTTCGACTGCCGGCTGGGCCGGCGCCCAACAGTGGTGGTGCGGAGGCGAGATGGAGATGGGGTCCGGTCGGGCGATCGAGATCGCCCCGTTTCATTCGCGTGGATCACTCAAAGGCTTTGTGATCTCCGGCCGCTGGCCGGATTCCACCAAGGAGTGGGCGCAGCTGTTGATGGTCGCCGTCCAGGTGGCATCTCTGCCTGGATTGCTTTCCACCACAACAATTTTCGGTGCGCGCGAGGAGTTGCCCGACGAGCCTGAGCCGAACACCGTCGGCCTCGTGGTCGCCGAGGGCACGGTCGTCGGCGAATCGGCCGTTCCCCCAGGCTATTTCGCCGAACATCAGCCACCTGCGCTGCTGATGTTGCACCCACCGTCGGAGACCACTCCGACACTGCCCGAGTGCTCGGGTGCTGCGTCGGGTTGTGTGCTGCTGCCCGGACTCCCCCATCTCGGCCTGGAACACCGTGCCGCCTGGGTGGAAGCGGAGGCCGATGGCACGGTGACGTCGATGGTGAGTCGGGTCGGTCTCGATCCGATCAGCCACCCCGACACTGCGATACTGGCCATGCTCCTTGCCGCATAAGGGTTTTCGAAGCTACGGACAGCTTCAGATTCGGTGGCCTGAACGCTCGATTCGGGTACCCGAAATCATTGTGGCAGCTGGCGTGTGCACTCAAACCCCGCTATCGTCGATGTAGTCAGCGAAGGGGAGTAGCCCCCAATCGTCGTGTCGACATACTGGCGCAAGCCCGGCCGACGAACCGCGTAGCGGTGGGCGAGACCTTCGACCGAAGTCTGACGGGCCGTGAGCGGTTGGCCCGTCGGCGACGCGTCGAAAGGTCGTCTCCATGCTCACCGCGGCTCTGGTCAGTCTCTCTGTCGTCTTCGTCGCCGAACTCGGCGACAAGTCTCAGTTGATGACGATGACGTACGCGCTGCGCCACCGTTGGTGGGTGGTGCTGTCCGGCGTGGGCATCGCGTCGTTCCTGGTGCACGGGCTGTCGGTGACGATCGGACACTTCCTGGGCCTCACCCTGCCGGAACGCCCGATCGCGTTCGCGGCGGCGATCGCATTCCTCGGTTTCGCGGTCTGGACATGGCGAGAGGGCCGCAACGCGGGCGACGGCGCCGACGTCAAGGTGGCCGAGCCGCGGTTCGTTCTTTTCGCCGTCATCTCCTCCTTCGTGCTCGCCGAGCTCGGCGACAAGACGATGCTGGCCACCGTCGCGCTGGCCAGCGACCACAACTGGGCCGGGGTCTGGATCGGTGCGACCGTAGGCATGGTGCTTGCCGACGGCGTCGCGATCGCGGTCGGCGCATTGATGCACAAGCGCTTGCCTGAGCATTTCCTGCACAGCATGGCCAGTGTGCTGTTTCTGCTGTTCGGCCTGTGGCTTCTGTTCGACGGTGCCCTCGGACTGCGAGTGGCCGCCGTGGTGGCCACCGGGGCAGTGGTCGTAGCCGTCGCCGTCACAGGGCTGGTCGGCCTTCGCAGGAGGCGGAAGGCGGCCCCGTCGCTCGAGTCGCCATCGCTCACTTCTGAGCCGTCCGCTGGCTAATGAGAACCCTCGCAGCGGCCTCGCGCGGCGCCTCCGCCCCGGCAACCCGTGCCACGTGGCGGTGCGCTCTGTCGCAGACGCAGAGCCTGATCAATTTGCGTTCGCAAACAGCAAACCGCGCATCGGCCCTGGATGGCCGTTATGGGCGTTGCCGGTGGGGAAAAGTGCGGTTCCTGTGACGACGGCGACCGATGCCCCGACAAAACCGGTGCGACGGGAGCGTTCTTATTTGCCTGAGCGCACCGCGCGGTACTGGTCATAGCACACCCACAACACGCTGCTACTGGTAGCGGAGATCTAGACAATGCAAAAGACGGGTTAACTTTTATGTCGTTTGCACTTGGGTTTCGGCACAACTCTCGCTACGATAATCAGCAAATACGCCGCCAAGAGTCCCGCTCGTGTACGCATGTGGAGGTCAATACTGATGAGCAATACGTTCGCCGCCCGCCTAAACAGGCTCTTCGACACGGTCTACCCGCCCGGTCGTGGTCCGCACACTTCGGCTGAAGTGATCGCCGCACTCAAGTCCGAGGGTGTCACCATGTCGGCCCCGTACCTGTCTCAGCTTCGCTCAGGCAACCGCACCAATCCCTCCGTAGCGACGATGGCCGCCCTTGCCAACTTCTTCCGTATCAAGCCGGCGTACTTCACCGACGACGAGTACTACGAGAAGCTCGACAAGGAATTGACCTGGCTCGCGAATATGCGCGACGAGGGTGTTCGTCGTATTGCGGCGCGCACGGTCGGTTTGTCTGTTGAGGCCCAGCACGACATCGCCCAAAAGGTCGATGAGCTGCGTCGCCAGGAGCACCTCGACGATTAGCCTGCCGTAGGTCGCTTTACGACATTCGGCGAAGTCGTCACGTTCCCCCAGTCCGGTCCGAGGACACGGATCAGGCTTCCGCGCCACCTGAGCGCACGAGCGTGCGGTACTGCTGCGCAATCTCGAGGATCCACTCGCGGTCCGAATACGCGCTCGGCTGGCGCAACCACGCCAGGCCCGGATTCTCGTGTCCGTCTTTCGGCGCGCCCTCCCGGCCGGCGTAAATCCACTGGGCGATTACGCCCGCCTGCTCCCGCGGCGGCACCGTCGGCGAATCGAGTTCGGCGTCGTCCAGGTCGACCTCGCGGCCAGGCACCGCTCCGCTGGTGTCGACCAGTTTTCGCGTCGAGTCCGCGGAGGTGGCCTCCAGGAACAGCGCATCCGAGATCAATGACATCCGTTCGGCCACCCGGAATGCCAGCGGTCCGCGGGGGCGCTCCCCGATGCCGACGTCCGGATGACGACGGCCCAGCTCGGTCAACAGCGGCTGGATGACTCGCAACTCCCGGCGCGCGCCGAACCAGTCCTCCACGCTGGGCAGCAGCGAGCCCGCTGCGACGACCAGCATCGCGCACCCGAGCAGGGTGGCCGCGGCGCCCACTCCGACCGGCCTGGCCGTGCCCATCAAGCCCCTCAGGAAAAAGAACGCTGACGCCAGCACGATCAGCACGATGCCGATGGTGAACACGAACAGCGCGCGGCCACGGCGGCTCCGGTTGGAGTACCGCATCCCGGCCCACGACACCAGCGTCAGCGCGAGCAGCACGTACAGCAGCGGCAACAGCCACTGCATCGAATTGCCCGTATCCAGATTGCGCCGCATGTACTCCTCGGGCGACATCTCCGGTTGCTGTCCTGCGGAGAAGAAGGCCACCAGGCTCACCACGGCGATGACGCCCGCAACGCCGTACTGGGCGATCGCGATCTTGCGGATGGTGGCGGGCTTACGGCCGGAGGCGACCGTGGTGATCATCACGCAGCTGCCCGCCGCGCACGCGATCAGCGCCACCTGAGACAGGCCCATCGAGATGTTGGGCCACCGCAGCACGGTGTCGATCAGGAGCGTCAGGGGCTGCCAGTTCAGTGCGGCGACCAACCCGAGGCTTCCCAGCGCGAGGATCATCGCGGTGCTCACCAGGGACTGCTTGTTGACCAGGGCCCAGCCGATGCGTAGGCCGGTGGCCAGTCCGAGCAGACCGGCGATCACCCAGATGATCAACCAAACGCCTCTCCGAGCCGAACCTGGACGATGGAGGCACGATCGGAGGGCAACCGGCCCAACCGGTACAGCAGCAGGGCCGCGAAATCCTCGGCCTCCTGCTCCAGATCCTCACCGTTGGGTCCCATGCAGCCGGTCCGTTGGTTGAGCATGTATCCGATCAGGTCGAAGCTGGCCATCTCGGTGTTATCGCGGGCGGCCTGGACGACCGGAATGCCCTCGTGGCCGAGGACCAGATGTCCGAGTTCGTGCGCGAGAGTGCGATCCCATGCCGGCAGGCCCTTCTGGATCAGGAACACATCGCGATCGATGTACTGGCGCCACTGACCACACACCCCGGGCGGCAGGTCGGCCATCTTCAGCTCGATCGGACGTCCCCGATCCTCGCTGACGGCGTCGACGAGCCTGATGAGAGACACCTCCCCGTGCCGCGGGGCCAGATCGAGCACCGCACCGACGGCGCGGGTAACGCTGCGGCTGGCAGGCATACATCCCCCTTTCGACGAATCCACTATGCGCTGTCCGCCCCGTCGGGGCCAGCAGTTCTTCTCAGTTCACAAAACTTGCGGCTGCGCCGGCGCGTACCGGCGAATTCGTTTCGTCTTTCTGCGCGGGTTCGGTCGTGGCGCCGTCGCCCTCGTCGGGGCCGAGTGAGTCCAGTGCTGGAACGGCAAACGCCAGCGCACCACAGGCACCGCCGACGAAGAGCCCGGAACCCATCAGGCAGGCGGCCGCGGCGATGCGCACACGCGAATCCACTTCGATACCACCCTTCAACGCATCGCCAAATGCGTAATTTGGTGATCAGAAGATTGTCGCATAAACGCGTGCGCCTGTTTGCTGACAATCGAAACTGCTATGTGGCCGGGACGGGCCCCGCGCGGCGAACTCGCCTGACGATAGTGTTGTGCTGCACCGACAGCGAGCACGGCGATGACGTCAGAAAGCCCACGAGATGACCGGGAGGCAGCCGGATGAGCCTGTTCAAGCGCAAGACCCGCGCCACCCGAAAGGCCGAGGCCCGCGCCATCAAGGCCAAGGCGAAGCTCGAGGCCAAACTGGCGGCCAAGAACGAAGCGCGTCGCATCAAGGCCGACCACAGGGCCGAAACCAACGCACTCAAGGCTCAGCTCAAGGCCCAGCGCGACAGTGACCGGGCCGCGCTCAAGGTCGCCGACATGCAATTGAAAGCCGCGCGTGAAGGTAAGTTGTTCTCCCCCACTAAGATTCGCCGACTGCTGACGGTAACGAGGCTGCTGGCCCCCGTCATGGTGCCGCTGGTGTACCGCGCCTCGATCGCCGCACGTGGTTTCGTCGACGAACGACGGGCCGATCGGCTGGGTGTTCCACTGAGCCAGATCGGCCAGTTCTCGGGCCACGGCGCGCAGTTGTCGGCGCGGATCGCAGGTGCCGAGCAGACGTTGCGTCGGGTCGCGGAGAAGAAGCCGAAGGACGCCGAGACAAAGCAGTTCGTAGCGGCGATCACCGAGCGGCTGGGCGATCTGTCGGCTGCGGTCACCGCCGCCGAGAACATGCCGGTGTCGCAACGCCGCCCCGCACACGCCTCCATCGGCGAACAACTCGACGGCATCGACGCCGACCTGATGGCCCGACTCGGCCTGGTCTGACACACGACCACCCATGACGAAGGACCGGCCCGCTGACCGCATGCGCGGTGTGGCGACGGGGCTGTTGACCGCAGCCCTTGCAGTGGCAGCCCACGGGGTGGGCGGCGGCGGGCTGCCACCCGGGGCGGCGACGGTGTTGCTCGCTGTACTCGCGGCGACCGTCGGTGCGTTGGCCACGACCGCACCACGCGCCAGCGGGCCCACGGTCCTCTTCGGCCTGCTCACCGTCGGTCAACTCCTCGGCCACCTGATGCTCAGCGCTGCGGGCCACCATCACGCGGACTCGTCTGCTCCGCCCGCCGCGGCGATGCTCGCCGCCCACCTGCTGGCGATCGTCGTCGGCGCGGCCCTCATAACCGCGGGCGACCGGCTGTGGCGTGCGCTGTCGCGTGCCGTGCGCGCGGCGGTCCGCGTGGTCTGTCCGGTGGCGGCGCGGCCGGTGCCTACCGCGCGTCGAGCCGACCAACCGCTGCGCTCAGCACTTCTACTCGCCACTTCGATGTCGCACAGGGGTCCGCCGGTCAGCCTCGCCCGCTGACCGACCACCCCACCGACACAAGAAAGCCACAAACGAATGAGATTCACTACCGGGGCGCCCTCGCGCGCTCTGATCACCCTTGCCGTCACCGGTGCGACGATGTCGATCGGACTGCTGACCGGCACCGCATCGGCATCGGCGCACGTACGAGCCGAGTCCGACAACGCCTCGCCCGGGCAGACCGCCGTCGTCACCTTCCGGGTGCCGGGCGAATCCGAGAACGGCGCATTGACAACGCAATTGAGAATCGCGCTCCCGGATGTCGGCTCCGCGCGGACCGAGGTCATGCCGGGTTGGACGGCCCGCCTGGACCGGGACCCCGCGGCCGGAAAAGTCTCCGCGGTCACCTGGACGGCGGCAGCGGGTACGGGCATCTCGTCGGACCAGTTCGCCCTGTTCCGGGTATCGGTCAAGCTGCCCGAGGGTGAGTCAGTCAGCTTCCCCGCGACCCAGACCTACTCCGATGGAACGGTGGTGCGGTGGGACCAGCCGCCCCTTCCCGACGGCGGTGAACCCGAATACCCTGCGCCCGTGATCACCATGGGCGAGGCGAAGACGGCACCGGCGGACGACCACCTGGCTGCGGTCGCGCAACCGTCGACAGCCGACAACTCGGCGCGATGGCTCGCGGGCGGCGCACTCACCGTCGCTGCGGTCGCGATCGCAGGAACACTGTTGGCGCGGCGTCGGACATGAAACACCTTGTCGCCGTTGTCTTTTTGGCGTTCGGTCTCGCGGCGGGTTCGCTCGTCGGTGCGGGTGACGCATCGGCGCATGCGGCTCGCATCGCATCCGATCCCGCGGAGAACGCGGCGCTGGCGCAATCCCCGCCGAAGGTCAGCGCGACGTTCAACGAGGCGATGCAGCAGCAATTCGCGGCGATGACGGTGGTCGGCCCCGACGGCAACCTGTGGTCCACGGGCGAGCCGGAGGTGAACGGTGCTGTGGTCAGCATCGGGGTGCGTCCACTCGGCCCAGCAGGCACCTACACCGTGAACTACCGGGCGACGTCGGCCGACGGTCATGTCGTCTCGGGTTCGTGGTCGTTCCGGCTGACGGTGGCCGAGACGGGCACCCCCGGGCCGCCTGCAGCGGATGCCTCGTCGACGAGGAACGACGCCATCCCGGTCTGGCTGTTCTACCTGGGCGCCGTGCTGATCGTCGGCACCGGAGCCCTGTGGGCGGTGCTGCGACGCACGTGAATCGTCGCAGGGCGCTGGCCGGCGGAGCGCTGTTGGTGGCTGCCGCCTCGGTGGCGGCGTGGGCACTGGTGTACCCGCAGAGCTCGCTGACCATGACCCTGGTGCGAGCCATCGCCGACTGCGCCGCGGTCATCAGCCTGGGACTGGCAGTGGTGCCGATGCTCGACGGTGAGCGCTACCGCGGCGAGTTGATCGGACGCGCCACCGCGCCGTTGACCGCCTCCGGCGCCGTGTGGCTGTTGGCGGAACTGAGCCGGGTGATCGTGGCGGCCGCGCAGGCCGCCGCGGTCCCCGTCTCCCGGCTGGGCGCGCACACCACTGTCGATTTCGCAGTGCATACCGCGGCGGGGCGCGCCGGACTGCTCGGCGTCGGGGCCGCCGCCGCGGTGTATGTGACCACCGCAGTCGCGCCGCGGACGGTGCCCGTCAACCTCGTCGTGGCCGGCCTCGCCGCGGTGGGCGTGACCGCGAGGGTGGTTACGGGCCACTTCTTCGAGAGTGCGCTGGGCGGTCTGGGAGTGGCCGCGCACACGCTGGCGGCGGCTTTGTGGTGCGGCACCCTCGCGGGCCTGGTCCTCACGGTCGAACACCGCGGTCAGTGGGCCCGGGTGCTGCCGCGGTTCTCTCAGTTGTCGCTCTGGTGTGTGCTGACGCTCCTGGTCGGCGGCACCGTCGGCGCGGTAGACAGGCTCGGCGCCCCCGCCGAGTTGTATGCGACCGGCTACGGCCGGTTGTTGTCGGCGAAGATCGCGGTGGCGGTGGTGCTGGTGCTGCTGGGCTGGCGAAACCGCACGTTATGGCTGCCCGCCGCACGCACCCACCGCGCCACCGCCGTGGTGTCCCGATCGCGTTCGCTCGCCGAACTGGCGGTGATGGCTGTCGCGCTTACCCTGGCCGCGGGACTGGCCGCCACCGGGTAGCGCCAGTTCCGACCTGGCATGATGGGGGCCACTGCCGGACACGCGGAGACAAGCCACTGCAAAGGAGCAGCCCGATGTCAGACCAGCAGGACCGACCCGACGAAGGTCCGCAGTCCACGCCGCCGCCGGCTGAGCCGACCCCACCGCCTCCCGGCGCGAGCCCTGTTCCACCCGCATCCGAGCCGACCGCCGCTGAGTCGAGCGCCCCACCGCCTGCGCCACCGCCTGCGCCAAGCACGCCACCCCCGGCGAAGAAGCAACCGGCCAAGGCGCAGAAGAAGGCGCCGGCGAAGAAAGCCCCCGCCGAGAAGACACCCGCCAAGGCGGCGAAGAAGGCGGCGCCCGCGAAGAAAGCCGCGAAGAAGGCACCGGCCGAGAAGGCTCCGCCTAAGAAGACCACCGCGGCAGCGGGGCTGGCAGACACCAACGGCGATCGCGCATCGGCCGCGAAAGAGGCTGCAGCGCAGGCAAAGTCGACGGTCGCCACCGCGACCAACCCCGTCTCCGGTCCCGCGCCGGTGCCGCTCATCGGGCCGGAGCCGTCGCGGCTGCCGATCGCCGCGGCCATCGCGGCCGGTGTGCTGGCCATCCTGGTGGTGCTGCTGGCCCGCCGCGGCTCCGGCGACGGCTGAACCAACCGGACTTGACCCTCGCGCGACGTCAGGGTCGATAGTGGCGCTGATGAGCGCCAAGCCCGTCGGCGCAGTAGCCGCCCTCACAGGTGTCTCCGTGCGCACTCTGCACCACTACGACCACGTCGGTCTGGTGGTGCCCACGGACACCTGAGTCGGCAGCACCGACTGCTGCTCCAACAGGCCGACCGGCTACAGCACACCATCAAAGCAGTGGAGGAACTGATGAGCGCACACCGCAGCGGCATCCAGCTGACCGCGGAGGAACAGATCGAGATCTTCGGCACCACGGCATTCAGCGAGGGGTATGCGGTCGAGGCCGGAGAGCGTTGGGGCGACACCGACGCGTGGAAACAGTCCCGAGCGCGGGTTTCGAGTTTCACCAAGCAGGACTGGATCGACATCAAAACCGAGAACGACGCGCTACTCGAGGCGCTCGCGCAGGCGAAGCGGGCCGGTGTCGAACCCGGCTCGGCCGACGCCGACGAACTCGCAGCCCGGCACCGCGCCTCGATCGAGCGGTACTACGACTGCGGCGACGAGATGCACCGCAGTTTGGTGGAGATGTATCTGGCAGACGAGCGATTCACCCGCTACTACGACGACGTCGAGTCCGGGTTGGCACAGTTTGTCCACGACATCGTTGTCGAAAGCCTCAGTACCTAGCAGGTTTCGACGTTAGTTTGGGGCCCATGAGTGGGCAGCCACCTTCGGGCACGGTGACGTTCATGCTCACCGACCTCGAAGGGTCCACCCGCATGTGGGAGGAGGACCCTCAGGCAATGAGGGCGGCCATGGTCCGCCACGACGAACTACTCGAGAAAGCGATCGCAAGCCATCGGGGATTTGTGTTCTCCCGCATGGGTGATGGCATGGCCACTTCCTTCGCCACCGCGGGTGACGCCATCGCTGCGGCGATTGCCTTCAAACAGGCACTCGCCGAAGAGAACTGGCGGACCGCGTCGCCGCTGAAAGCCCGCATCGGGCTTCACACGGCCGAGGCGGTCATCGTCGATGACACCGGTTACGCGAACCTGCCGATCAACCGCTGCGCGCGATTGATGGCTGCCGCCCACGGCGGCCAGATCGTGATTTCCGGTGCCACCGAGTCCCTCGTCCGTGACCAGCTGCCGGATGGCGCCGAACTCGTGGACCTAGGCGAGCACCGGCTACGTGATCTCGGCAATCCCATGCGAGTCTTCCAGCTCAACCGAGCCGAAAGCCCGGACGAGTTTCCGCCGCTTCGTACTTTGGACTCGTTCCCGGGAAACCTTCCGGCTCAGGTCAGCTCGTTCGTCGGGCGGCAGGCCGATGCATCGCGCGTGGCTGAAGCACTGGGGTTGTCACGGGTGGTGACCATCACCGGGGTCGGTGGAGTGGGCAAGACCCGCTTGGCAAGTCACGTCGCCGCTGACCTACTCCCGCGTTACCCCGACGGAGCCTGGCTCGTCGAGCTGGCTTCGGTACGCGAACCAGACCGCGTTGTCGAGACAGTTGCCGCTGTGTTCCATGTAAACGGTCGCAGCGGTCCGACCATAGAAGATGCGCTCGTCGACGTCTTGGCGCAGAAGCGCTTGTTGCTCGTCCTCGACAACTGCGAGCACCTACTCGCCCCAGTCGCACAGTTGGTCGCGCGCATCGAGCGCTCCTGCCCCGGCGTCGTGGTGCTCGCGACCAGCCGGGAGGGCATGGCGGTCGAAGGCGAACAGTTGATCGCGCTGCCACCGCTGCAATCCGGCGAGCCGAATGCCGACATCGAAACCCTGGTGCAAACCGACGCCGTCAGGTTATTCGTCGAGCGGGCCAGACTCGTCAAGGCGGGCTTCGTTCTCACGGAGAGCAACGCTCGTGCGGTGGTGGAGGTCTGCCAGCGCCTCGACGGGGTGCCACTGGCCATCGAGTTAGCGGCCGCGCGGGTTATCGCCCTGAGTCCCGCTGAACTAGCCAAGCGCCTGGACCGACGCTTCCAGGTACTGGCGGGTGGGCGCCGCGGAGCAGTCGAGCGGCACGCGACGCTTCGCGCGGCCATCGATTGGTCATACGAATTGCTGACAGAAGCCGAGCAGCGCCTGCTCGCCCGGATGGCCGTGTTCTCCGGCGGCTGCACCCTCGACGCCATAGAGGAAATCTGTAGTGGCGATCCCGTCGCGCGCGACGACGTGCTCGACTTCGTCACCGGTTTGGTGGCCCGATCGCTCGTAATAGCCGAGGACAGCGTCCTGGGCACCCGCTACCGCTTGCTGGAGACCATCCGCCAATACGGCGAGGAGCGGCTGGCCGGCTGGGGAGAAACCGACACGCTTCTGATCGGCCACGCCCGCTTTTTCGCCGCCCTGTCGGCGATGGCTGCTGAACACTCCTACGGACCCGAGCAGCTCCGTTGGATCAGACAACTGAATCTCGATCGGGACAACATCCGTTCCGCATTGGCACACGCCATTGACACCGGCGACGCCGCGCTTGCCGTCCAACTCGTCGCCCACCATCCGCATCAAGAGAGATCCGAGAGTCCGACAGGCGAGCTTTTCTCGCTACCTGCCTCCCCTGTCCTCGGCCTGCCCGGGGCCACCAGTCAGCCGGGTTATCCCTTGGTGTTGTTGGTGGCTGCGTACGACGCACAATCCACCGGCGACTGGGACGTCGTCGATCAACTCTGTCGGCAGGCACTCGAAGCCGAACGGAATTTCACAACGTCGCGGCACGGCAGACGGATCGAAATGGACACGTGCAACCTGCAGGCCCAGGCCGCCCTGTGTGCCGGTGCATATGAAGACGCGAATTCGAGCTATAGGCGTGCAGCGGAACTTGCGGTCGCCGATGGCTTTCCAGGGCTGGCAGCCATCTTCCTGTCCTACACAGTGGACTGCGGTTTGCTCGGTGGTGCCACGGACGAAGAAGTAATGCAGACGGCTGAGGAATCGGTCGCGTTGGCCCGGCGGTCCGGCATGCCGGGGGCGATCGCGCTGAGCCTTGCCTCCTTGGCTCTCACACTCGTCGAACGCGATCCTGCGCGTGCCAGAGCCCTTCTGCGGGAATGCGTCGAACTCAGTTCCACACCGGGCGAGGAAATATCGACTGGACTTCTCCTTGCCTGCTTGGTCGCCGGTCGCCTTCAAGAATGGGGGCTCACGCTTGCACTGACGGGCCGGACGCTGGCGCTGTGGCGGTGGAGCATCTCGCTCATGCAGTTCGGACCGTGTCTGGCGTTGTGTGCACGCTCATTCGCGGAGGTCCGGCCCGAAGTCGCATGCGTGCTGCGCGCCGCGGCCTACAGCGCATTCCGCCGTATCAGCCCGAGTCCCGGAAGCACGCAAGAACCGCAGGGCGCGCCGGCCGACTCACGCACCAAC
Source organism: uncultured Actinomycetota bacterium (assembly GCA_963737385.1). Classification (GTDB taxonomy): domain Bacteria; phylum Actinomycetota; class Actinomycetes; order Mycobacteriales; family Mycobacteriaceae; genus Mycobacterium. The sequence goes on along the minus strand of CAVTSZ010000057.1, from coordinate 173,117 downwards.
CACTTCCTAGCAGCCCTACGCGAGACCGGAGACCTCGTCGCAACCTCACTCAGCGATGCCCGCAGGCGCGAGCTACGTGCCGAAGGCGCCGCGATGAGTACAAGCGAAGCGATCACCTTCGTGGTTGCCAACATCGACCCGAAACTCCTTCGCGGCCCCATCTTGCTGGCGCAGGACTAGACATGGCGGCGCAGCCACCTTCCGGCACCGTGACCTTCCTCCTCACCGATCTAGAGGGGTCCACCCGCATGTGGGAGCGGGATCCCGCTGCAATGAAGGCGGCGATGGTACGCCACGACGAGATCCTGGAGAAGGCCATCGCGGCGAATCAGGGTTACGTGTTCTCGCGCATGGGCGACGGGATGGCAGCGGCATTCGCTACAGCGGGTGACGCGGTTATGTCGGCGATCACGATCAAACATGCACTGGCCGAGGAAAATTGGCGCACCGCAGACCCGTTGAAGGCACGCATCGGGCTGCATACGGCGGAGGCCGTTATCGTCGACGACACCGGATACGCCAGCCTGCCGATCAACCGGTGCTCCCGGCTGATGTCGGCGGCGCATGGCGGACAGATCGTCCTATCCGGCACTACGCAGGCACTTGTCGGTGACCAGCTTCCCGATGGATTCGCACTCCTGGATCTCGGCGAACACCGGCTTCGCGACTTGGGCAGTCCCACAAGGATTTTCCAGGCTCGTTCTCGAGGACCAAGACGAAGAGTTCCCGCCGCTCCGAAGTCTGGACTCGTTCCCGGGGAATCTTCCCGCTCAGGTCAGCTCGTTCATTGGGCGCCAAGCTGAAGTGGCCCGTGTCACCGCAGCCCTGGGTGATTCACGGGTGGTGACGCTCACCGGAGTGGGCGGAGTCGGCAAGACCCGCTTGGCGATTCAGGTCGCTGCCGACCTGCTTCCCCGCTACCGGGAAGGGGTTTGGCTCGTCGAGTTGGCACCCGTGACCGAGCAGGCCGGCGTCGCCGAGGCCATTGCCCAGATATTCCATCCGACCAATCGGAGCGGACAGTCACTGGAAGACAGCCTCGTCGAGATCCTTTCCCGGAAACAGCTTCTGCTGGTCCTGGACAACTGTGAGCACGTGCTCGGCACAGTAGCCCGCCTTGTCAGCCGCATCGAAAAGTCCTGTCCCGGCGTGGTGGTGCTGGCCACCAGTCGAGAAGGAATGGCGATTGACGGTGAGCAGCTGATTGCGCTGCCACCGCTTGCGGCGGGCGAGCCGGGTGACGACATCGACAGCCTTGTGCACACCGACGCAGTCAACCTGTTCGTCGAGCGGGCGCGACGGGTCAAGGCCGATTTCGCGTTGACCGACAGCAACGCCCGGGCCGTGGTGGAGATCTGTCAACGTCTCGATGGTGTACCCCTCGCAATCGAATTGGCCGCCGCCCGCGTCATCGCGCTGAGCCCTGCCGATCTGTTGAGCCGGCTAGATCGCCGATTCGAACTGCTCGCAGGCGGACGACGAGGGGCGGTGGGACGGCATGCGACGCTGCGGGCAGCCATCGACTGGTCATACGACCTGCTCGACCCCGCCGAGCAGAGACTGCTCGCTCGCCTCTCGGTGTTCTCTGGGGGCTGCACGCTCGAAGCGATCGAGGAGGTGTGCAGCGGCGATCCCGTCGATCGCAGTGCGGCACTGGATCTGGTCACCGGCCTGGTTTCCCGTTCACTGGTGATCGCCGAAGAACATGCCACGGGCATGCGCTACCGGCTGTTGGAGACCATCCGGCAATACAGCGAGGAGCGGCTCGCCGGCTACGGCGAGACCAAGACCGTTCGAAGCCGCCACACCCGTTTCTACGCCGAGTTGTTGGTAGCAGCGATGAAACACTCGCTTTACAAGGGCTCGCAGTTATCGTTTGCTCCGAGGGGATTCCACCTGATGACCAGCCGGATCGGCGTCGAGCGCGACAACATCCGTTCGGGTCTCATCAATGCGATCGAGGAGGGCGATGTTGCGCAGGCGGTGCAGATCGTGGCCAACCATCCCCACCGCGATCGCGCAAATGCCAGCCGAATAGGCCAGGTGTTTACGGTGCCCGCCTTGCGAGTCCTCGACTTACCAGGTGCTGCAACGCATCCCGACTATCCTCGAGTGATGATGGTCGCAGCGTACGAGGCGCTGGACAGTGGCGATACAGACCGTGCGGATACGCTCTGCCATCAAGCGCTAGAGGTGGCCGACGGATTGCCCACGCCGTTGGAGGGCCCTCCACTCGAGATCGACGCGTTGACACTTCGCGCCGAGACTTCGTTGGCAGCAGGCGCCTACGCCGACGCCGTCCGGGCCTATACGCGCGCGGCCGAGCTCGCCGCCGACGGGTACCCGGGGATTGCCGCCATTTTCTTCGCCTACAGCGTGAGCAGCGCCCTACTGGGTGGCGGCGATCTAAACGAAGCGACCGCCAGAGCGGAGCGCGCGATCAGTTTGGCCCGACGATCCGGGGTGCCCGGCGCGATCGTGATCGCCCTCAATTCGCTGGCGCTCACGCTCGTCGACAGCGATCCTGAGCAGGCCCATACCCTTCTCCAGGAGAGCATCGAACGCGGCAGCACGCCCGGCCAGGAAATCGCACCGGGGTTCGTCACCGCAGCGTTGGCTGCCGGGCGTCTGCGTGACTGGAAACTCACTCTCGCGCTGGCCGGCCGGGCGATGCACATGTACCGGGGGATCATGAATCCGCTGCACTCCGCTCCATGCCTCGCATGGTGTGCGCGTGCGCTGGCAGAGGACCGGCCCGAGGTTGCCGGGGTATTACAGGCAGCCGCGTATGCCGCCTTCCGGCTCGCTGCGCCGCCAGTCGACACGGCGAGTCCGACGGCCGCGCCGCAGAGCGGTACTCGCGGCAATTTCATCTTCCAGGCTCTGCGCGAAACGCGTGAACTCGTCGAGGCGGCCCTAGGACGTGATCGCACGCGTGAGCTTCGCGGAACCGGTGCTGCAATGGGGTTGGACGAGGCGGTGTCCTTTGCCCTCGCCAACATCGACCCGAAACTGCTTACTGGTCCGATCGCTAGCATCGACCGGTGACCATCGATCCCCGCCCCACCGCTGACCTGGTCGACGAGATCGGCACCGACGTCCGCAGCTGCGACTTGCAACTGCGCCAGTTCGGCGGGCGAGCCGAATTCGCCGGGCGCGATCACCACGGTGCAAGTGCTTCGAGGACAACGCGCTGCTGAAATCCGTGCTGTCCGAACCCGGTAACGGCGGTGTGCTGGTGATCGACGGCGACGGGTCACTGCACTGTGCACTCGTCGGCGACATCATCGCCGGCCTCGGTGTGGACAACGGGTGGGCCGGTCTCATCGTCAACGGGGCGGTGCGCGACGCGGCGATGCTGCGCGGCCTGGACATCGGCGTCAAGGCGCTCGGCACCAACCCGCGCAAGAGCACGAAAACCGGCGACGGCCAACGCGATGTGGCCGTCGAGTTCGGCGGTGTGATGTTCGTTCCGGGTGAGATCGCCTACAGCGACGACGACGGCATTGTCGTCGTCGGCGACTAACCGCAATACCACCTTCAACTGACAAACTGCACCGGTTGTCCCCAATGGGCGGTTCATCCACAGGTGCAGCCGTGACGGCGCTTGGTCGGAGTTCATTGGCACATGTGTTCGATAGCGTTGCGGTATGGGGCAATTCGTCAGTGGGCAGGAGCAGCGGGAGCGAATCACGGCTGCCCTTGATGCGATTGAGGATGCCCATGCGGTGCTCAGGCAAACGCCCTCAGATGAGGTGGGTAACGCGTTCCGGATGGAGATGGCTGAGCGGTTGGAGACTCAGGAGCGCACCAACCGCGGGCTGATGTATCGGGTGTTCGCTGAGATGGCTGATCCGCCCGATGAGGCCGGTGCCGCGCCGGTGTTGGCGCAGAGTCTGGCCGCGCGGTTGCGCATTGCACCCCGCGAGATCAAGGGCCGGATGAAGCTGGCGCAGCGGATCCGCCCGCGCCGCCAACTGGCCGGCCCGCCGCTGGAAGCCGAACTGTCGGTGCTGGCCGAGGCGGTGGAGGCCGGGGCGGTCGGCGAGGATCACCTACACGCCATTACCTGCGCGATGGACAGACTGCCCTCCTGTGTGTCGCCCGAGGATCGCCTCGAGGTGCAGCACAGCCTGGTGCGCGAGGCGGTCAAGAAAGATGCCGAGCTCGTCAAGGTCCTCGGCCGGCGTATCGATGAGATCTTCAACCCCGACGGCGACTTCGACGAAGCCGACCGCGCGCGGCGCCGCGGTCTGGTGTTGGGGCCGCAGGGCCCCGACGGGATGTCGCGGCTGAACGGCTTCATCGACCCCGAGACCCGCTGCTATGTGGAAACGGTCACCGCGGCGGCGCGTCCGGGCCGCCATCTGCCCGACGGCACCATCGCGGAGATACCCGATGACCGCTCGCCCTCACAGCGCTGCCATGACGGCATCAAACTCGGCCTCAAGGCCGGCATCGCGTCTGGTGAACTCGGCCAGCACCGCGGTCATCCGGTCACGGTGATCGCACGCACCACCTTGGCCGAGCTCAATCAGGCCGCCCACGCCGTGTCCAACCCCGACATCCCGATGCCCACCCCGGCGCGCACCGGCGGGGACACCGCGCTGCCGATGCGCGATCTGATCCGGATGGCCGCCGACGGCATCCACTATCTGGCGGTGTTCGACGACCACAGTGACCGACCGCTATACCTCGGCCGTCAGAAGCGCATCGCCACCGCCGATCAACGCATCATCTGCTATTCGCGCGACGGCGGCTGCACCCGCCCCAACTGTGTGGAGCCGGGCTATCACAGCGAGGTGCACCACAGCCCCGACTGGGTTGCCGGCGGGGCCACCGATGCCGACATGCTGTTCTTCGCCTGCGGACCCGACCACGCCGAACTCACCAACGGGCGCTGGCACACCCTCGTCACCGACACCGGCCGCCTCGCCTGGACCGACGGCACCAGCCCACCCGAAATCAACCACGCACACCACCCAGACGAGCTCCTCCGGGGCGATCCCGACCCGCCCCGCGAAGAAGAGAGCGGCTGAGGCTTAGGCTGAGGCCGTCACCGCTGCACGGTGTTTGGTGAACTTCAGCGCCTCGTCGTCGACCTTGCCGCGTCGGATCAGACGCAGATCCAGCAGATAGTTCTGCTTCAGCCGCCACGGAGCGACGTGTCCGGCTTTGGGCAGGTAATCGAGCGCGCGCAACACGTAGCCGGGGGTGAAGTCCATTAGCGGGCGCTCGTCCACGCTGTTGCCGGGATGCTGCGGCTCGACAGTGTCGAAGCCCTTGGCGTCCATGTAATTGACGACGCGACAGACGAACTCGGAAACCAGGTCGGCCTTCAGCGTCCAGGACGCATTGGTGTAGCCGATGGTGAACGCCATGTTGGGCATGTGCGTCAACATCATGCCCTTGAAGGCCATGGTGTCGTTGAGGTCGATCGGCACGCCATTGCGCATGATCGCCGCCCCGCCGAACAGCTGCAGGTTCAAACCGGTTGCGGTGACGATGATGTCGGCCTGCAATTCGTCGCCGGAGGCGAGCCTGATACCAGTTTCGGTGAACCGCTCGATGGTGTCGGTGACCATGTCGGCCTTGCCGTCGCGGATCGTCTTGAACAGATCACCGTTTGGCACCAGGCACATTCGCTGATCCCACGGGTTGTAGCGAGGTGCGAAGTGCTTGTCGACGTCATAGCCCTCGGGTAGCTGGCGCTTGGCCAAGCCCATCAAGGTCTTGCGCATGCGCTGGGGCAGCTTCCGGCAGGCCTGGTAGAGCACCGACTGCTGAACGACGTTCTTCCACCGAGTCGCTGTGTACGCGGCGTCTTGCGGCAGAAGCTTCCTGAGCCTTTCCGCGATCGGGTCCTCGTCGGGCAGCGAAAGAATGTATGACGGTGAGCGCTGCAGCATCGTGACGTGCCCTGCGCCCGAATTAGCAAGGGCGGGAATGAGAGTCACCGCGGTCGCCCCGCTGCCGATCACCACGATCTTCTTGCCCGCGTAGTCGAGGTCCTCCGGCCAGTGCTGCGGGTGGATGATGGTGCCCGCGAAGTCCTCGGATCCCGCGAATTCCGGCGTGAAACCCTCGTCGTAGTTGTAATAGCCGCTGGCCGCGAACAGGAACGACGCCGTGATCTCGACCTCCTCACCACCCCGGTCGACTCGAACCCTCCACACGTTGTCGCCGTCCGACCAGTCCGCGGCCACTACCTTCTGGCCGTAACGGATGTGCTTGTCGATGCCGTACTCGGCGACCGTCTCCTTGAGGTAGGACATGATCGACGGGCCGTCGGCGATCGCCTTCTCGGACGTCCACGGCTTGAACCGGAATCCGAGGGTGAACATGTCGGAGTCCGAGCGGATGCCCGGGTACTTGAACAGGTCCCAGGTGCCACCGAGATTCTCGCGGCGCTCCAGGATCGCGTAGGTCTTGGTCGGGCAACGGTCCTGCAGATGCCAGGCGGCGCTGATGCCGGAGATGCCGGCTCCCACGATGACGACGTCGAAGTGTTCGCTCATGGTACCGGAGCGTATCAACGGTGTGTCGAGATAGTCAACAGTGTGTCGAGAAACTCGACACTGTGTAGACTCACTGCTTGTGACCACCGTCAGCCAGCCCCGCGGCACCCGTGCCCGACGCTCTTCGCGGCCCTCGGGAGACGACCGTGAACTGGCCATTCTGGCCACCGCCGAGCGCCTGCTCGAGGAGCGGTCGCTGTCCGAGATCTCCGTCGACGACCTGGCCAAGGGCGCCGGCATCTCCCGACCGACCTTCTACTTCTACTTCCCCTCCAAGGAAGCGGTGCTGCTGACACTGGTGGAACGGGTCATCGCCGAAGCCGACCGTAACGCCGACGAGGCGATGGGCGGCATGGACGCGTCCGTCGATCCCGCCGGCGTGTGGAAGGCCATCAACGCCCTGTTCAGCACGTTCGGTTCGCATCGCGCCGTCACTCTCGCGGGCGCCGATTCGCGCCCGACGAACCCCGAGGTGCGCGCGCTGTGGTCGCGATTCATGCAGAAGTGGATCGACCACACCACCTCCTCCATCCAGGCCGAACGCGACCGGGGTGCCGCCCCCGAGACCATTCCGGCGGCGGATCTGGCGACATCGCTGAACCTGATGAACGAGCGGACGATGCTCGCGGCGTTCGCCGACGAGCGGCCCGCCATCGCGCCGGAACAACTCGTGGACACGCTCGCGCACGTCTGGGTCACCAGCATCTACGGCAACACGCTCCACTAGTCGGATCCCGATGCGAACATATGTTCGTGTCGGCACGGCCGTCGGAAGCGACCATCCTGCACGCTGATCTCGACTCGTTCTATGCGTCGGTCGAACAGCGTGACGACCCCGCGCTGCGCGGCCGGCCGGTGCTCGTCGGCGGTGGCGTCGTGCTGGCGGCGAGCTATGAAGCCAAGGCCTACGGTGTGCGCACCGCAATGGGTGGCCGTCAGGCGCGGGCACTGTGCCCGCACGCCATCGTCGTGCCGCCGCGTATGTCGGCATACTCGGCGGCCAGCGAGGCGGTGTTCGAGGTCTTCCACGACACCTCGCCTATCGTCGAGCCGCTGAGCGTGGACGAGGCGTTCCTCGATGTCTCGGGACTGCGGCGGGTCTCCGGCACCCCCGTGGAGATCGCCGCGCACCTGCGCTCTGCGGTGCGCGACCGCGTCGGCTTGCCGATCACCGTCGGCATCGCCCGGACGAAGTTCTTGGCCAAGGTCGCCAGCCAGGAGGCCAAACCCGATGGCCTGCTGCTGGTTCCGCCCGATCGCGAGCTGGCCTTCCTGCATCCACTGCCGGTGCGGCGGCTGTGGGGCGTCGGCGTCAAGACCGCCGAGAAGCTACACGCGCACGGCATCGAGACGGTCGCCGATGTCGCAGAGCTCGGCGAGTCGACACTCGCGTCCATGGTCGGCGGCGCGATGGGCCATCAGCTGTTTGCGTTGTCCCACAACATCGATCGCCGCCGGGTGGTGACGGGCGTGCGCCGCCGCTCGGTCGGAGCGCAGCGCGCGTTGGGCCGTCGTGGCAACACGATGTCGGCCGCGGAGGTCGACGCCGTCGTCATCAATCTGATCGACCGGATCACCCGCCGGATGCGCAAGGCCGGCCGCACGGGCCGCACCGTGGTGCTGCGGCTGCGGTTCGACGATTTCGCCCGCGCCACCCGGTCGCACACGATGCCGCGGGCCACCGCGTCGACCGAGATGATCCTCGACACCGCACGCGCACTGGTCGCCGCTGCCGCTCCGCTGATGGCCGAGCGCGGTCTGACCCTCGTCGGTTTCGCGGTGTCCAACATCGACCGTCACGGCGCACAGCAGTTGGAGCTTCCCTTCGAGGATGCGGCCCTATGTCGCCGGCGGGCCGGCTCCGATCCGGACACCGTCGCGCTGGACGCCGCCGTCGACCAGGTCAGACAGCGCTACGGCAACGCGGCCGTCACCCGCGGCGTGCTGCTCGGTCGCGATCCGGGGCTCGAGATGCCGCATCTGCCGGATTGAGACCGCCGTTTGAGTAATCTCACTCAGGCGCCGTTCCGGTCGCTGCCACAGGCTGTGTCACATGACACTCAATCACCCGTCCAAGAACACCGCCGCCTACTTCCTGCAAGCCGCCATCGCCTTCGGCGTCAGCCTCCTCGGCGTGCTTGGCGGAATCCTCTTCCTGCCGTTGGACATGTGGCAGCGGCTGTTCCTCGCCATGACCGTGCTATTCCTAGTGACCAGCTCGTTCACGCTGGCGAAGGTCATTCGCGACCAGGAGGAGGCCGCGACCATCCGCGTGCGCATCGACGAGGCGCGAATGGAAAAGCTTCTGGCAGAGCACAACCCGTTAACAACGAGCTGAGGCACTAGGCGCAAGTCCACTCCAGCAGCTTGTCGGCCGGCCACGTGTTCACGATCCGCTCGACAGGCACGCCGGCGTCGAGCGCGCGCTGCGCTCCGTAGCCGAGGAACTCGAGCTGGCCCGGGGCGTGGGAGTCGGTGTCGATGGAGAACAGGCACCCGATCTCGAGAGCGAGGTTCAGCAGGCGAGTCGGCGGGTCACGCCGCTCGGGCCGCGAGTTGATCTCGACGGCGGTGCCGTTGTCGAGGCAGGCCGTGAACACCTTCGCCGCATCGAATTTCGACTCCGGCCGGATGCCGCGGCCGCCGGTGACCAGTCGTCCGGTGCAGTGGCCCAACACATCCGTGTGTGGGTTGGCGACAGCGTTGAGCATGCGCCGCGTCATCGACGGTGCGTCCATGGACAGCTTGGAGTGCACACTGGCGACGACGACGTCGAGTCGATCCAGGAGCTCGTCCGACTGATCGAGCGAGCCGTCGTCGAGGATGTCGACCTCGATGCCGGTCAGGATGCGCATCGGCGCGACGGTCTCGCGGATCTCGTCGATGACGTCGAGCTGTTCGCGCAGCCGCTCAGGCGAGAGTCCGTTGGCGACCCGCAGGCGTGGCGAGTGATCGGTCAGCGCACAGTACTCGTGGCCCAATTCCTTTGCCGCCAGCATCATCTCCTCGATCGGAGCGGAGCCGTCGGACCAGTTCGAGTGCACATGCAGGTCGCCGCGCAGAGCCGCGCGGATGTCACCGCCGCCGAGATCGGATGCGCTGGAACGTAGTTCGACGAGTGCGTCGGGCTCGCGGCCGGCCCACGCCTGGTCGATGACCTTTGCCGTCTTGGGTCCGACGCCGGGAAGCGACTGCCAGCTGTTGGCGGCGCCGTGGCGCTCCCGCTCGGCGTCGGACAGCGCTTCGACGACGTCGGCGGCGTTGCGGTACGCCATCACGCGGCGGGGGTCTTCACGCGCCCGGTCTTTGTAGTAGGCAATCTGGCGCAGGGCGAGAACCGGATCCATGCCTCCAGTGTGCCCCGGTCAGCCGACGCCCGAGCCCCAGCCCGGATCCCGGCCACTCATCGCGAGGATCCGGTCGAACGCCGGCGCATCGTCGGCGACCGGCTTGGCCGGGCCGAACATGCCCGGGGTGCCCGACGGGTCGAACTGCGCCAGATACTCCAGGAGCGCCTTTGTCGTGGCCGCGTCGGCGTCATAGGAGACGCCCGCGGCGCGCGCGACATCCCAACCGTGGAGCACCACCTCGGCCAGCGCGATGGAACCACCCACCTCCCCCGGAAAGTCGACGCCACCGGCACGCGACATCCCTTCCCAGGCGGCCGGGTCCTGCCACGCCCGCGCCAACTCCGCCAGCCGCGCCGGGTAGGCGGTGCGCCAGTCGTCGTCGAGCTGTGCGCCGTCGGTCGGCGGAGTGTCGGTCAACGGGCCGAAGTCCTTGCGCGCCGCAGCGGTGAACGCCAATGCGAGACCACCGACGTGCGCCACCAGTTCATCGACGGGCAGCTTCTCGCACGGGGTGGAAGCGGTCAGCTGGTCGTCCTTCACGGTCGCCAACACCTGGGCTGTGCGTTGGCAGGCTGAAGTCAAATCAATCATGTCCATACTGACCGGCGCGACGGCCGGAACTCATCGTCCGGCGAACGGTTTCGTCGCGCCCTGAACAAGAGCCGACACCTGGTTCTCGGCTCGGCCGGCGAAGAACAGCATCTCGTCACCCGCCTCGAGCACGTCGTCCGGCTTCGGGAACACGATCCCACTGTCGCGAATCACGATCGCCAGCACGGCGTTCTCCGGCAGCGGCAGATCGCGCATCCGCTGACCGACCAGCGGATCGCCCTCGGGCAGCGTCAGTTTGGCCAAACTCACCTGACCCTGGCGCAGTTCCATCAATCGCACGACGTGGCCGATGTCGATGGCGCCCTCGATCGCGGCGACCAACGCCGCAGGCGCCGAGACGGCGACATCGACGCCCCACGCCTCGGTGAACAGCCACGCATTGCGCATGTCGTTGACGCGGGCCACCACCCGATCCACCCCGAACTCCGTCTTGGCCAGTAGCGACGCCGTCAGGTTCACCTTGTCGTCGCCGGTCGCGGCGATCACCACGTCGCAGGTCTGCATTCCCGCCTCCTCGAGCGAGACCAGCTCGCAGGCGTCGGCCAGCAACCAGTCCGCATCGGGCACGGTCTGCGGTTCGTAGTGGCGGATGTTGTGCTCGATCAACAGGACCTTGTGCCCGTAGCCGAGCAGTTCCTGAGCGACGGACCTACCGATCGCGCCGGCCCCGGCGATGCCGATGCGCATCTTCTGCCGCTCGTCGGCGCGGCTCGACGCCTCGGTGGTTCGCCGCCTGGCCCGGATCACCGATTCATAGTGGCACCACGCGGCGATCTCGCTGTGCGGCTACCGGACAGGACCACCGCACTCGGCGGCCGTGGTAGGTGTTTACTGCACGTCAAGACCACCTATGCAGTCCCGGACGGGGATGAAATGAGCCTGCAGCAGCTCTATCTGGTGCTGCTGGCCGGTGGGCTCGTGTTGTTGGCCAGCATCATCGCCACCCGGGCGGCCAGCCGGGTGGGGCTGCCCAGCCTGCTGCTGTTCCTCGGCGTCGGCGTCATCGTCGGCGAGGACGGGCTGGGGCTGCATTTCGACAACTACCTGCTCGCCGATCACCTGGGCACCGTGGCGCTCGCGATCATCCTCGTTGAAGGCGGCCTCACGACGCGGTTCGCCGATGTGCGCAAGGTGTTGGCTCCCGCCGGGGTGTTGGCCACCGTGGGGGTGGCCGTCAGCATGGCGGTCACCGCTGCGGGCGCGCACGTGCTGCTCGGCATCGACTGGCAGCTCGCCCTGCTGCTCGGCGCCGTCGTCTCTGTCACCGACGCCGCTGCCGTGTTCTCGGTGCTGCGCGTCGTCCCCCTGCCCCGCCGGGTGGCGGGCCTGCTCGAGGCCGAGTCCGGATTCAACGACGCCCCGGCCGTCATCCTCGTCCTGATGTTCAGCGTGACGCCGCTGGCGGTGTCCCCTGTGCACGCGTTCGCCGAACTGGTCTATGAGTTGGCCGTGGGTGCCGCGATCGGGTTGGGATGCGGACTTCTGGGCTCAATCGCCCTGCGCCGCATCGCTCTTCCCGCATCCGGCTTGTATCCCTTGGCGACGTTCGGACTCGGCATGGTCGCGTTCGCCGCGGCGGGCAGCGCCCACGCCAGCGGGTTCCTCGCCGCCTACCTGGCCGCAGTCGTGCTCGCCAACTCCGGGCTGCCCCACCGCTCGGCCACCCGGTCGTTCGCGGAGGGTCTCGGCTGGCTGGCGCAGATCGGCCTGTTCGTCCTGCTCGGATTGCTCGTCGACCCCAGCGATCTGGGCGCGGAATTGGTGCCCGGGATCGTGATCGGCCTCGTTCTGCTGTTGGTCGCCCGGCCGCTGTCGGTCTTCGTATCCCTTGTCGGATTCGGGGTGCCATGGCGCGAGCAGGTCTTCGTGTCCTGGGCCGGCCTGCGTGGCGCGGTCCCGATCGTGCTGGCGACCTTCCCGATCGTCGCGGGTGTCCCCGACAGCATCCGCCTGCTCAACATCGTGTTCATCCTCGTCGTGGTGTACACGCTGGTTCAGGGGCCCAGCCTTCGCCTGCTCGCGCACCGTTTGGGGCTGATCCCCAAGGACGCCACCCGCGAGATCCAAGTCGAAGCGGCGCCCCTCGATGTGCTGGAGGCCGAGCTGCTCACGATGACCGTGCAGTCCGGGTCACGGCTGCAGAACGTCACGGTTCTCGAGCTGCGGCTACCCGATCCCAGTGTCATCACGCTGATCATCCGGGACGGCCACACGTTCGTTCCGCAGCCCGACACCCGTATCGCGGTCGGCGACGAACTGCTCATCGTCACCACCACGAAGACCCGGGCCGCGGCCGAACGCCGGCTGCGCGCCGTAAGTCGGCGCGGCAAGCTGGCCTACTGGTTCGACGAGTACGGCGAGGCGGAGTGACCCGACGAAGGACCCCGGCGCTCACAGCCGAGACAGGACACCGGGACTAGGCTTGATTCAGTGAGATTCGCATTCAAGACTTCCCCGCAGAACACCACCTGGGCCGACATGCTGGCCGTCTGGGAGACCGCCGACGACATCGAGGTCTTCGAGTCCGGCTGGACCTTCGACCACTTCTATCCGATCTTCTCCGATTCCACCGGCCCGTGCCTGGAGGGCTGGATCACGCTGACCGCTCTCGCCCAGGCGACCAGACGGCTGCGGGTCGGCGTCCTCGTCACGGGCATCCACTACCGACATCCTGCGGTGCTCGCCAACATGGCCGCCGCCCTGGACATCGTCTCCGGCGGCCGCCTGGAACTCGGCATCGGCGCGGGCTGGAATGAGGAGGAGTCCGGCGCCTACGGCATCGAACTGGGCTCCATCAAGGAACGCTTCGATCGATTCGAGGAAGCCTGCGAAGTGTTGACCAGTCTTCTGTCGAAGGAGACGACGACGTTCGACGGAAAGTTCTATCAGCTCAAGGATGCTCGCAACGAGCCGAAGGGTCCGCAGCAACCGCACCCGCCCATCTGCATCGGGGGCAGCGGCGAGAAGCGCACGCTGAAGATCACCGCTCGCCACGCCCAGCATTGGAACTTCGTCGGCGGCACTCCGGAGGAGTTCGCCCGCAAGCGCGATGTGCTCGCCGGCCACTGCGCCGACATCGGCCGGGATCCCCAGGAGATCACGCTGTCGGCGCATGTCCGACTGGACCCGGAGCGCAACTACGGCAAGGTCGTCGAGGAGGCCGCGGCGTTGGGCAAGGAGGGTCTGGACCTGGCCATCATCCAACTGCCGCCGCCGTATGACCCGGCCGTACTCGAGCCACTCGCGAAGGAGATCACGACGTCTGGCCTGCTAGACAGCAAATTTCAGTGACGGTCACGAACATATAACGATTTGGCAAAGGGAGGATCGCGCTGCGATCGTCCCGCGTAACCGGTGGGGCTTGTGTTCGCTAGACGCCGAAGCGAAGCAGCTCGTCGGCGGTGATCAGTCGCTCCGCCTTCGCGGGGAATCCGCGGGCCTTCAGAGGATGTCGGAACAGTGACCAGGTGATTCGATTCACCCGGTTCCGAGATAGCGGGTTGAGGTACACAGTGATAACTCCTGCGTCGATACCGATAGCTGCTCCGGGCCTTACCCTATCGCAATGCCCTCATGAAGTCATTAGATACCGCGGTGGTGGCAAACCGAATGAGGCGCGCCGATAAAATCGTCTGATGTTTCTGGTGTTACTGGTGTTACTGAAGTGATGCGCGCTAGGAGGAGCCCGACGGCTTGAGGAAGACGTCGTTCAGCGTGACCGTGCGAAGCCGCCGAGCGCGGATGATATCGACCAGTTGCCCGTAGACCTTGGTGACCGGCATGTGATTGAGGTGGCCGATGACGATCGCCTGCGGGTTGAAATAGGCCTCGGCCATCTTCACGATCTCGGTCTCGGGGACCACCACCTGGTCCCCCAGGTCGCCCGCCCACAAGGTGTTGACGGTGTAGCCGAGGTCGCCCGCCACCTTGTCGATGTGTGCGTTGTGCGCTCCATACGGCGGCCGGAAGTAGGGTCGAACGTCGACGCCATAGGTCTTCCAGAGGAAATCGTGGTTGTGCCGAAACTCTTCTGCCACAGCGAGCAACGGAAGCTTCGTCAGGTTGGGATGGAGCCATGTGTGATTGGCGAGCTGTATCTGGCCGTCGTCGACCAACGGTCGCAACAGCCCCACGTGGTCCGTCCATGAGCTGTAGACGCCGTTGACGAAGTAGGTCAGCCGGATGCCGGTGTCCTTGGCGAACTGCGTGTACGCCTGCACCACCTCGCTGCTCACCCCGTCGTCGACCGTCAGTGCGAGGAGATCGCCCTCACCCGGCAAGCTGCTCAGCACACCGCCGGGCAGCTGGATCCGCGCCGACGGTGGCGGCGGAGGCAAAAGGTCCGGCAGCCCTGGGAGTTGTTGCACTGCAACCGGACTCGGCTCGACCGACTTCGGTTGCCCATCGAGGTTGCGTCGCGTCAGTCCGACCCCCGCGAGCGTCGCGACGGACAGCGCCACGAGGAATCGGCGCCGGTCCAGTTCGGACCCAGCGCGGCCGGGTCGATAAAGGCCAGCCATGGACGTTGCCAGTCTCGGGTGAGGCCGACCGAATCCGAGGCAGACACGCCGGTCGGCGTCGATTCGCCGAACTAATTGCCGATGGTTGCTTGTTTGGGACCGCTCTAGCGCTGCGGGGCGGCGGTGGGTTTGATCGGTGCGGGAAGCGCGGTTCGGCCCATCAGGTAGCGGTCCACGCCGGCCGCTGCGGCGCGTCCCTCGGCGATCGCCCACACGATCAGCGACTGGCCGCGGCCCATGTCGCCCGCCACGAAGACGCCGGGCACCGTGGTGGCGAAGTCCGCGTCGCGCGCGACGTTGCCGCGGTCGGTCAACTCGACGCCGAGATCCGTCAGCAGGCCCTCGCGCTCCGGACCGACGAACCCCATCGCCAACAGCACCAGGTCGGCCTCCAGTTCGAAGTCGCTGCCGTCGACCTTCTCGAACTTGCCCGCCTTCATCTCGACCTCGTGGCCGCGCAGACCGGTGACTCGGCCGTCGCTGCCCTCGAACTCCTCGGTGTTGACCGAGTAGACGCGCTCGCCACCCTCTTCGTGTGCGGAGGACACACGGAACATCAGCGGGTAAACGGGCCACGGAGTGGAGTCGGCCCGGGATTCGGGCGGGCGCGGCATGATCTCGAACTGGTGCACGCTCTTGGCGCCCTGCCGGTGGACGGTGCCCAGGCAGTCCGCGCCGGTGTCGCCGCCGCCGATGATGATGACCTTCTTGCCCTTCGCATGGATCGGTGGCAGGCCGTCGTCGTCGAGCACCGGATCGCCGTTCTGCACCCGGTTGGACCACGGTAGGTACTCCATCGCCTGGTGGATGCCGTCGAGTTCGCGGCCCGGGATCGGCAGGTCGCGCGATGCCGTCGCACCGCCGGCGAGCACCACGGCGTCGAACTCGGACCGCAACTGCTGTGCGGTGATGTCGACGCCGACATTGACGCCGCCCTTGAACTCGGTGCCCTCGGCAGCCATCTGATCGAGACGGCGGTCGATGTGGCGCTTCTCCATCTTGAATTCGGGGATGCCGTAGCGCAGCAGGCCGCCGATGCGGTCATCCCGTTCGAAGACCGTCACCGCATGCCCGGCGCGCGTGAGCTGCTGGGCGGCGGCCAGTCCGGCGGGACCGGACCCGACGACGGCCACCTTCTTACCGGTCTTCAGATCAGGTGGCAGCGGCACCACCCAGCCCTCGTCGAAGGCCTTGTCGATGATCTCGACCTCGATCTGCTTGATCGTCACGGGATCCTGGTTGATGCCGAGCACGCACGACCCTTCACACGGCGCCGGGCACAGACGCCCGGTGAACTCCGGGAAGTTGTTGGTCGCGTGAAGCCGCTCGATGGCGTCGCGCCACCGGTCGTTGCGCACCAGGTCGTTCCATTCGGGAATCAGGTTTCCCAGCGGGCACCCGTTGTGGCAGAACGGGATACCGCAATCCATGCATCGGGTCGCCTGCTCGCGCAGCGTGTCTTGGGAGAAGTCCTCGTAGACCTCTTTCCAGTCCATCAGCCGCAGCGGGACCGGCCGACGTTGCGGGGTCTCGCGCTGTGTGTACTTGAGGAAGCCGCGCGGATCAGGCACCGGCGGCCGCCATGATCGCTTCGTCGACGTCCTGGCCGGTGCGTTCAGCGTCGGCGATGGCCTCCAGCACCCGCTTGTAGTCGCGGGGCATCACCTTGGTGAAGTGCTTCAAATTGTTGTTCCAGTCGTTCAAGATACGCTGTCCGACAGCGGATTCCGTCGCGTCGAGGTGGGCCGCAAGCATGTCGCGCAACCAGGCCACATCCTCGTCGTCGAGGTCTTCGAGGTCCACCATTTCGGCATTGAGGTTCTGCGGCAACACGCCGTCCGGATCGTAGACGTAGGCGATGCCACCCGACATGCCCGCGGCGAAGTTACGGCCCGTCGGCCCGAGGATCGCGATCTTGCCGCCCGTCATGTACTCGCAACCGTGGTCGCCGACGCCCTCCACGACCGCGTGCGCACCGGAGTTGCGCACCGCGAATCGCTCACCGACCTGGCCGCGCATGAATGCCTGGCCGCTGGTCGCGCCGAACAGGATGACGTTGCCCGCGATGATGTTGTCCTCGGCGACGTAGTCGGCGGGTGCGTCGTCGGACGGGCGCACCACGATGCGGCCGCCCGACAGGCCCTTGCCGACGTAGTCGTTGGCGTCGCCGTACACCCGCAGTGTGATGCCCTTGCGGCACGAAGGCACCGAAGCTGTTGCCTGCCGAGCCGTCGAACGTGATGTCGATGGTGCCGTCGGGAAGGCCCTGGCCACCATAGGCTTTGGTCACCTCATGGCCGAGCATCGTGCCGACCGTGCGGTTCGTGTTCGCGATCGTGGTCGAGAACCGCACCGGGGTGGCCGAGTCCAGCGCCTCACGGCACATCACGATCAGCTGCTGATCGAGCGCCTTGTCCAGCCCGTGGTCCTGGCGCGAACTGCAGTACAGGTCCTGGTTCATGAACGCCGACTCGGGCTCGTGCAGCACCGGCGTCAGATCCAGCTTGTAGGCCTTCCAGTGCTCGGCCGCCTTTGTGGTGTCCAGCGCGCCGACCTGACCGACCATCTCGTTGACGGTGCGGAAGCCCAACTGCGCCATCATTTCCCGTACCTCTTCGGCGATGAACATGAAGAAGTTCTCGACGAACTCGGGCTTTCCGTTGAACCGCTGACGCAGCAACGGATTCTGGGTGGCCACACCGACAGGACAGGTGTCGAGGTGGCAAACGCGCATCATGATGCAGCCGGACACCACCAGCGGGGCGGTGGCGAACCCGAACTCCTCGGCACCCAGCAGCGCGGCGATCACCACATCGCGGCCCGTCTTGAGCTGGCCGTCGACCTGGACCACGATGCGGTCGCGTAACCCGTTGAGCAGCAACGTCTGCTGGGTCTCGGCCAGGCCTAGCTCCCACGGCGCACCCGCGTGCTTCTGCGACGTCAGCGGCGTCGCGCCTGTGCCGCCGTCGTGGCCCGAGATGAGGACCACGTCGGCGTGCGCCTTGGACACCCCGGCGGCCACCGTTCCGACGCCATTCTCGCTGACCAGCTTGACGTGCACGCGCGCCTGCGGGTTGGCGTTCTTGAGGTCGTGGATCAGCTGCGCCAGGTCCTCGATCGAGTAGATGTCGTGGTGCGGCGGCGGGGAGATCAGCCCGACGCCCGGTGTCGAGTGTCGCACCTCGGCCACCCACGGGTACACCTTGTTGCCCGGAAGCTGTCCTCCCTCACCGGGTTTCGCGCCTTGGGCCATCTTGATCTGGATGTCGGTGCAGTTGGTCAGGTAATGGCTGGTCACACCGAATCGCGCCGAGGCGACCTGCTTGATCGCGCTGCGGCGCCAGTCGCCGTTCTCGTCGTGCTCGAAGCGCCTGACGTCCTCGCCGCCCTCGCCCGAGTTCGACCTGCCGCCAAGGCGATTCATCGCGATCGCCAGCGTCTCGTGGGCTTCGGCGGAGATCGAGCCGTAGCTCATCGCACCGGTGGAGAACCGCTTGACGATCTCGCTTGCCGGCTCCACCTCGTCCAGCGGCACCTGCGAGCGCTCGCCGTCCTTGAACTTCAGCAGACCGCGCAGCGATGCCATCTGCTCGCTCTGGTCGTCGATCAGTAGCGTGTACTCCTTGAAGATCGAGTACTGACCGGTGCGGGTCGAGTGCTGCAGCTTGAACACCGTGTCCGGGTTGAAGAGGTGGTACTCGCCCTCTCGGCGCCACTGGTACTCGCCACCGACCTCGAGCTCGCGGTGCGCCCACTCGTCGGGTCGATCCAGATAGGCCAGCGCGTGGCGGGCCGCGACGTCGTCGGCGATGTCCTCGAGGTCGATGCCGCCGACCGGACACGTCAACCCGGTGAAGTACTCGTCGAGCAGCTTCTGGCTGATGCCGATCGCCTGGAACAACTGCGCGCCGGTGTAGGACGCCAGCGTCGAGATGCCCATCTTGGACATCACCTTGAGCACGCCCTTGCCCGCCGCCTTGACGTAGTTGGCCTTGGCCTTGTCGCGGTCGATGTCCTTGAGGACGCCGCGGTCGATCATGTCCTCGATCGACTCGAACGCCATGTACGGGTTGATCGCGGCCGCGCCGAACCCGACCAGGCAGGCCATGTGATGCACCTCGCGGGCGTCGCCGGATTCGACGACCAGACCCACGTGGGTGCGCGTGCGGTCGCGGACCAGGTGATGATGCACCGCCGCCACGGCCAGCAGCGACGGGATCGGTGCCATCTGCTCATTGGATTCGCGGTCGGACAGCACGATGATGCGTGCGCCGTCACGGATCGCGGCGGACACCTTGGCGCGGATGTTGTCGAGGGCTTCCTTCAGCCCCTGCCCGGCCCTGTTCACCGGGTAGAGGCAGCGCACGACCGCAGTGCTCAGGCCGTGCGTGCGCCCGTCGATGTCCTGCTCGGGATCGAGGTTGATCAGCCTGGCCAGTTCGTGGTTGCGCAGGATCGGTGACGACAGCACGATCTGGCGGCACGAGTCGGGGGTCGGGTTGAGCAGGTCGCCCTCCGGCCCGACGGTGCCCTGCAGGCTTGTCACGACCTCCTCGCGGATGGCGTCCAGCGGCGGGTTGGTGACCTGCGCGAACAGCTGCTGGAAGTAGTCGAACAACATCCGGGGCCGTTGCGAGAGCACCGCGACCGGGGTGTCGGTGCCCATCGAGCCGAGCGGTTCCGCGCCGGTACGCGCCATCGGCGCGACGAGCAGGTTCAGCTCTTCGTAGGTGTAGCCGAATGCCTGCTGGCGCAGCACGACCCGGTGATGGGGCATACGGATGTAGTCGCCCTGCGGCAACTTGTCGAGGTGGAAGAGGCCCGCGTCGAGCCACTCCTGATAGGGGTGCTCAGCGGCCAGTTCGGCCTTGATCTCCTCGTCGGAGACGATGCGGCCCTGGGCCGTGTCGACGAGGAACATGCGGCCCGGCTGCAGTCGCATCTTCTTCACGACGGTCGACGGGTCGAGGTTCAGGACGCCGGCTTCCGACGCCATCACGACCACGCCATCGCGGGTGACCCATATCCGTGACGGGCGCAGACCGTTGCGGTCCAGCACCGCGCCGATCACCGTGCCGTCGGTGAACGTCATCGATGCGGGGCCGTCCCACGGCTCCATCAGCGACGCGTGGTACTCATAAAAGGCCCGACGGGCGGGATCCATCGACTCGTTGCGTTCCCACGCCTCCGGGATCATCATCAGCACGGCGTGCGGCAGGCTGCGGCCGCCGAGGTGCAGCAGCTCGAGTACCTCGTCGAAGCGCGCGGTGTCCGAGGCGCCGGGGGTGCAGACCGGAACGATCTTGTCGAGGCTCGAGCCGGATTCGCGGCTCGCCGCGGGGCCGGAACCGAATACGTCGGTGTTGATCAGCGCCTCGCGCGCCCGCATCCAGTTCTCGTTGCCGGTCACGGTGTTGATCTCGCCGTTGTGGGCGATCCGTCGGAACGGGTGGGCCAGCGGCCACGACGGGAACGTGTTGGTCGAGAACCGCGAGTGCACGATGCCCAGCGCGCTGGTGAGCCGATCGTCCTGAAGGTCGAGATAGAAGGCCTTGAGCTGTGGCGTGGTCAGCATGCCCTTGTAGACGAACGTCTGACCGGAAAGGCTTGGGAAGTAAACGGTTTCGCGGCCTGGGCCGTCCTGGCCGGGGCCCTTCGTGCCGAGTTCGTGCTCGGCGCGCTTGCGTACCACGTAGGCGCGGCGCTCGAGGTCCATGCCCGAGGCTCCCGCGATGAAAACCTGCCGGAACGTCGGCATCGCATCGCGGGCCAGGGCGCCGAGGGACGACTCGTCGGTCGGCACCTCGCGCCAGCCCAGCACCTCGAGCCCCTCGGCCTCGGCGATCTTCTCCACGGCTTCGCACGCCGTGGCGGCGTCCTTGGACGACTGCGGGAGGAATGCGATGCCCGTGGCATAGCTGCCGTATTCGGGCAGGTCGAAATCTACGACCGCCCGTAGGAACTCGTCGGGAACCTGCAGCAATATGCCCGCGCCGTCACCCGTGTGCGGTTCAGCCCCCTGAGCACCGCGGTGCTCGAGGTTCACCAGGGCCGTGATGGCCTTGTCGACGATGTCGCGGCTGCGGCGACCGTGCATGTCGGCGACCATGGCCACGCCGCACGCGTCGTGCTCAAACGCGGGGTTGTACAGCCCTTGACTACGGGGCGCCATTCCCACCTACCCTTATCCGCAAAGCCTGACGAAGATTCCGCTGGCAGCCGTCGACGACGGCATTAGTCCGTTCCGGCGGTGGCGGTGCCTTCGTGCAGCACTGAACGACGGCCCTTTTCCCACTCGCCACAAGTGGAGAAAACGATATGACAAACAGGGCGTGACATGCCAACTTAGTCGAACCTAACTCGCCTCGCCAGGCACGGTCGGCACGCTGGCGAATTCGGCACCGTCCGGCCCTGAATTACGTTGGCGCCGTTAGTGTTCGGGCCAGACGCCGCGTTCGCAGACGCGGTGCGAGGCACATCACACTCCCCCACCTTCCCTCCTAGATGTTTGCTGTGATGCTGATCCGTCTTTATACCCAGCAACGACTCGATTGCACCTGTTTGCACGAAAGCCTAGCCAGATTCTTAGAGAACGGCCCCCACGCCGGCCTCGGGCCGCAGGTCCAGACGGCGCAGCAGTTGGGCATTCAGCGCCACCACCACCGTCGAGGCCGACATCAAGATCGCGCCGACCGACATCGGCAACACGAACCCGATCGGTGCCAGTACACCCGCCGCGAGCGGCACCGAGATCAGGTTGTATCCCGCTGCCCACCAAAGGTTCTGCTTCATCTTGCGGTACGTCGCCTTCGACAACACGATCACCGACAGCACCGAGCGCGGATCCGAACTCGCCAGGATCACGCCCGCCGACGCGATCGCCACGTCGGTACCCGCGCCGATCGCGATACCCACCCCACCTTCCGCGGCCGCGGCCGCAATTGCCGGGGCGTCGTTCACGCCGTCCCCCACGAACGCCACCTTGAGCCCCTCCTGCGCAAGCTCGGCGACCTTGGCGGACTTGTCCTCGGGCCGGACCCCGGCGAATACCCGCTGATTCCCAGGTCGTCAGCCACCGCGCGGGCCACCGATTCGGCGTCGCCGGTGATCATCACGACCTCGATGCCGAGTTTGTGCAGCGCGTCCACGGCCTGCCGCGCCTGCGGCCGCACCTCGTCGGCCAGTTTCAGCGCGCCCACCACTGCGTCGTCGACCAGCACGTGCAGCACGATCGCGCCCTCGTCGCGCCACGGGAGGACGTCGGGCATCTCGGCCCGGCCCGCCTCCTCCAGCAGGCGTGGCCCGCCGACCCGGACCCGGCGCCCGTCCACTTCCGCCGTCACCCCGACCGCGGGCGACGAACTGAAGCCCGAGGACGGCGGAATCGACACCCCGCGGCGGCGGGCCGCCTCGACGATGGCCCGGGCGAGCGGGTGCTCGGAGTCTGATTCGGCGGCGGCGGCCAGCGCCAGCACCTCATCCTCTGCGCGGCCCGCCGCGGCCTCCTCTGCGGCACCGGCCGTGGCGATCGCGGTCACGGCCGGCTCGCCTTTGGTCAGCGTGCCGGTCTTGTCGAACAGCACCGCGCCCACGGTGCGCATACTCTCCAGCGCCAACCGATCCTTGATCAGCACGCCGCCGCGGGCGGCGCGTTCGGTCGCGATGGACACCACCAGAGGTATCGCCAGGCCGAGCGCGTGCGGGCAGGCGATCACGAGGACGGTAATGGTGCGCACGACGGCCTCCTGGGGCTGGCCCGAGCAGGCCCCACACGGCGGCGGTGACGATGCCGGCGCTCAGCGCGAACCAGAACAGCCAGCCCGCCGCCTTGTCCGCGAGCCGCTGCGCGCGCGACGACGAGTTCTGCGCCTCGGTCACCAGCCGCCGGATCCCGGCCAGCGTGGTGTCGTCGCCGACGGCCGTCACCGCGACGCGCAGCCCCGAATCGGTGGCAACGGTGCCCGCGACCACCTGATCGCCGACGCCCCGGCGCACCGGGCGCGATTCGCCGGTCACCATCGACTCGTCGACATCCGCGGAGCCGTCGACGACTCGTCCGTCCGCAGGCACGCTGCCGCCTGGCCGTACGACCACCACGTCTCCGACCCGCAGCTCCGAAGGCGGGACCGTCTCGGTGTTGTTTCCGCGGTCACCGACCACACGCTCGGCCTCGTCGGGCAACAGCGCGGCCAGCGAATCCAGCGCCGAGGTGGTCTGCGCCAACGAGCGCATCTCGATCCAGTGTCCGAGCAGCATGATCACGATGAGCAGAGCCAGCTCCCACCAGAAGTCGAGCTGGTGGTGCAGCACGCCCAGGCTCGCACCCCACGACGACACGAACGCGACCGTGATGGCCAGCCCGATCAATAGCATCATTCCCGGTGCGCGCGAACGAATTTCACTGATCGCACCGGTCAGGAAGGGACGCCCACCCCAGAGGTACATCACCGTGCCCAGCACCGGCGACACCCACTGCGCGCCCGGGAAGGCCGGCACGGTGTAGCCCAAGATCATCGCGAACATGCCGGAAAACGCCACGGTCGGGACGGCGAGCACGAGCATGACCCAGAACAGTCGCCTGAACGCCGCGACGTGGTCGCCGTGTCCCCGGCCGCTGTGGCCTTCGTGGGCCGTGTGCCCGGCGTGCGCCGAGGCCTCTGATGCTGCGCGTGGTCGAGCTCGGTCATGATCAACGACTATATACCCCTAGGGGGTATATATCCACGGCGTTGCCGTCACGCTGTATTGCGATGTCACACCCGCTGAACACTCCCCTTGGCCGATTCGGCATCGTGACGTCCGAGGACGGTCCGCACGGATGCGTGGCGTCCATACCCGCGGGCGGGATGATCAACCCGCTGACCGGCGCTCCGACGATCGCAACGCTGGCCATGCTGGTCGACCATGTCGGTGGCATCGTCAACCACCACCGTCGGTTGCCCGACGAGTGGACGCTGACCAGTGAGCTGTCGCTCGAGGTCCGCCCGGACGCGGCGGATGTCATCGCGGCCGCACCCGATATGCCGGTGGCCGCGACGGCGCGGCCGTTCGGCGCCAAGAGCGACGTCGCATTGGCGCTGTGCGAGTTCACCCATCGCGAGACCACCCTGGCCACCGCCACCGTGCGGTCCTTCTACATCAGCACGCCCGGCCACCTGGCCGAGTTTCCCGAAGGTGCAACGGGCCCGTTGCCGCCCGGCACGCTCGGCGACCGGATGGCGGTCCGCGTCGCCGAGAGCGGTGGTGCGGCCAGGGTCCTGATGCAGCTGCCGGACCCCGTGCTCAACAACAGCCTCGGGATCGTGCACGGCGGGGTCTGCGCTATGGCGCTCGAGATGGTGGCAGCGGCGGCGGTCAACGCAGGACGCGAAGGCCAGCCGCTGCACACCGCGTCGCTGCGGGTGAACTTCATCCGCCCCTTCCGTAGTAGCCCCGAATCCCGTTATGCCGGAACGGCTTTACGTGTCGGTCGCCGCAGCGGCATCGGCGAGGCGCAGGCCATCGGTCCCGACGGCGAGGTGGCCATCATCGCGCGACTCACCGCCTACGCCTGAGTTTCGCGCTAGCATCCGCTCATGCCAGAGGTCCGCGAAACCGGCGGTGGATTAGGCGGTTTCATCCGGCGGTCCGGATATCTGCGTAAGTGGCTGATCCTCGGCATCTCGATCGGCATCATCGCCGGACTCGGCGCGGTGGTTTTCTACCTGGCGCTCGACTATGCGGGCCGGTTCCTGCTCGGCTACCTCGCCGGGTACGACGTGCCGAAAGCGGTCGGCGACGGCGGTGATCCCGGCTCGGCGGGGTTCGACAGGCCGTGGGCGATTCCGTTGGTGGCGTTCGGAGGCGCATTGATGTCGGCCTGGCTCGTGGCGAAGTTCGCGCCCGAGGCGGAGGGGCACGGTACCGACAGCGCGATCGAAGCCGTGCACACAGACCCCAGGGCGATCAGGATGCGCACGATCGTGGTGAAGACGATCACCAGCGCGCTGACGATCGGCTCGGGTGGCTCGGCCGGTCGCGAAGGTCCGGCCGCACAGATCTCGGCGGGGTTCGGCTCGCTGCTCACACGGTGGCTCAATCTGTCCGACGCGGACGGGCGCATCGCGGTGTCGCTCGGGATCGGCTCGGGCATCGGGGCTATCTTCGGCGCGCCACTTGGCGGCGCCGTGTTGGCGGCGTCGATCGTGTACCGAGAGGACTTCGACTACAAGGCACTGATTCCGGGGTTCATCACCTCGGCGACCGCGTACGCCGTGTTCGGCTCGATCCTCGGGTTCGATCCGCTGTTCGGCTTCGTCGCCGCCGACTACCGGTTCGACCACCCGCTGGATCTCGGCTGGTTCGTGGTCCTGGGCATCGTGGCGGCGGGCATCGGCTACCTCTACGCGCGGATCTTCTACGGCACCGTTGCACTCACCGCGCGGCTGCCCGGAAGCAAGGTGCTCAAGCCCGCGCTCGGAGGCCTCGCAGTCGGCTTGTTGGCGTTGGTGATTCCGCAGATTCTCTCCAGCGGCTACGGCTGGGCGCAGAAGGCGACCGCGACCGACACGCTGATGGCGATTCCGCTGTGGATCGTGCTGATCCTGCCGCTGGCCAAGATCGTCGCGACGTCGTTGTCGATCGGCACGGGCGGCTCGGGCGGCATCTTCGGACCGGGCATCGTGATCGGCGGATTCGTCGGGGCGGCGATCTGGCGCCTGGGCGACCTCTGGCACTTGCCGGGGATCCCCGACAGCCCAGGCGTGTTCGTCGTCGTCGGCATGATGGCGTGTTTCGGCAGCGTCGCGCACGCTCCGCTGGCGGTGATGATCATGGTCGCCGAGATGACGGGATCGTTCTCGGTCATCCCCTGCGCCATGGTCGCCGTCGGCATCGCGTACCTGTTGATCACGCGTACCGATGTGTCGATATACCAAGCCCAGCGGTTGAATCGGGAGACTGTCGAGGCCGAACGCCGGCACGCAACCACAGAAGACTGATCTCGTCGCGGTCTACGTTTTGCAGCGAAAGTTCGAGAAGACGTCTGCAGAACGTTGATTTCGACGCCGCGTCGACGAATCCGGTGCGATCACGTCAACGTCGCGGTGAGTGTCCATCGAGGAACGATTCGGACACGACCGCTCCACATTGACCGCGAAAGTGTCACTCTCACCGAAAGCGTCACATCCGGCGAAGGGTCACGCATGCGCGAGCCGACAATGCTGCACCGATTGGCAGCGGAGTTCATCGGAACGTTCTGGTTGGTCCTCGGCGGCTGCGGCAGCGCAGTGTTCGCCGCGCAGTTCGCGTCCGCCGAGGGGGTGTCCCTGGGTATCGGGTTCCTCGGCGTCGCCCTGGCATTCGGTCTGACGGTGCTCACCGGCGTCTACGCCTTCGGCACGATCTCCGGCGGCCACTTCAACCCGGCCGTCACGCTCGGTGCGGCGTTGGCCCGCCGCGTGGAGTGGAAAGTGCTGCCTGCCTACTGGTTCACGCAGGTGATGGGTGGCCTGGCCGCCGGCATCGTCATCTACGTCATCGCCAAGGGGCAGGAAGGCTGGACCGCGACGGGCAACATGGCCGCCAACGGTTTCGGCGAACACTCCCCCGGTGGCTACTCGATCTGGGCGGTGATCATCACCGAGGTCGTGCTGACCGGCATCTTCATGTTGGTCATCCTCGGGTCCACCGACGACCGCGCGCCAAAGGGCTTCGCGGGCTTGTCAATCGGCCTCGCGCTGACGCTGATCCATCTGATCTCGATTCCCATCTCGAACACGTCGGTCAACCCGGCACGGTCGACGGGCGTCGCGTTCTTCAACGGCGATGGCGCGCCGATGCAGCTCTGGGTGTTCTGGTTGGCACCGCTGATCGGCGCCGCCGTCGCGGGTCTCGCCTACCCGTACCTGTTCGGCTGGCACGAAGAACTAGCGGACCGTCCGGTGCGGGACGACGCGTTGGAGGTCGAGGACGACGGCTTCGGAGATCCGCGAGCCGCGACTACTTGACCGGTGCCTTCTTCTTGGCCCGGCTGGCGGCCGACTTCTCGGTCTTCGCGCCCTTGTTGGCCAGTTGTCCGCCCGAGTTCTCCAGGTGTGCCCGCACGAACCACTGGAACTTCTCCAACTCGCCGGCCTGGCTGATGAACATGTCCTGAGACACCAGATCGAGGTCCTCGAGGCGATCGATGCCCTTGCGTGTGTCTTCGATCACGCCGGTGTAGACCAGGTCGAGCGCCGCGAGGTGCGCCTGCACCGTGTCACGTTCGACCGAGTAGTCGTCCCAGGTGCGGTCGTTGATGATCGCACCGGGTGTGCCCTTGGGGGAGGTGCCGAGTGCCGCGATGCGCTCGGCTATCTCGTCGGCGTATCCGCGTACGAGTTCGACCTGCGGGTCGATCATCTCGTGGACGCCTATGAAGTTCGGTCCCACGACGTTCCAGTGCACGTGCTTGAGCGTCAGGTGCAAATCGTTGTACCTGCTGAGTGCCTTCTGCAGGATCTCGGCGACTTCGGCGCCCTGCTTGTCGGAAAGGCCGGGAATGGTGAACGTAGCCATCAGTAGCTCCTTCGCGTGATTGACTTCCCTGCTCCTGTACCCGCCTCACCCGGGAGGTAATCGCCCATGAAACACGTGTCACATATCGGCAAGTTTCGGGATTGCCTGCCGCGGGCCGAACCGCGGTGTGACGGCCAGACCACTGACTTCCAGCAATCGAACGGCCCGATGTCGGTGCGGGCGCATCGGCTCGAGAAGCTCGACCATCGCGGGATCGTCGATGGGATGACCGAGCAGGCTCCACCCGATCATCGCGGCCAGGTGGTAGTCGCCGACCGATAACGCGTCGGCGTCGCCGAACGCGCGCTGTGCGGTCTCGGCGGCGGTCCACACGCCGACCCCCGGCAGCGACATCAGCGCCGTGCGGGCCTGCTCCGCTGGACGACCGGCCAGTCTTTCCAGTGAGTCGGCCCGTTGCGCGCAGCCCACGATCGTGCGGGCGCGGCCGGGGTCGACGTTGGCGAGGTGAAATTCCCACGACGGGATGCGCCGCCACACCTCACCCGGCGGTGGCACCCGCATGTGAGCCGGAGCGGGACCGGGCGCCGGCGCCCCGTACTTCGTGACGAGTGACCGCCACGCCCGGCGGGCGTCCTTGCCGTAGACCCGCTGTTCGAGCACCGCCGGAATGAGCGCTTCCAGCACTCGGTCGGTGCGGCCGAGCCGTAGGTGCGGAACGCGCCGACGCGCGGCGACGATCGTCGGCTCGACGGGAAGGAAGCCGGAGGAGTCGTCGTCGGACCCGAGCTGGGCCGGCAGTGTCTCGGTGAATTCGGTTGCGCCGCCGCCCCATGCCTCGCAGTCGACGGTGCCGGAAGCCGACTTCGTGATGCGCGCGGTCACCGGCCCGCTGCGCATGAGACTGGTGCGCCAGATCGCGCCGTCGTCCGCATCGTGATAGCACGGGTCGGCCCGCCCGCGCCGCAGCGGCGACAACGTCAGTCCCGGGCTTGCCGGCCCGTCGAACTCGACGCTGACCGAGCTGTCCACCCGATCAGGCTATGCGTACTCGAACCCCGAGTCGTCCCCCTACCCTTCGGGTGGTGGGCCCCCGCTTGCGTGGGGAGTGCCCCCAACGCTCAGGCCCGCCGGACCCCGATGTCCGCCTTGTCCGGATAGAACGCCACGTGACCGGCGATCGGCGCCACCGCGGGATACGGCTCCTCATACGTCCAGATCGCGTCTTCGACGGTGTCACCGGCGCCGGTCACCACGTGGTAGTAACTCGCGTCGCCCTTGAACGGGCAGTACGTCTGCGTATCGCTCTTGCGCAGTACAGACGGCACGACGTCCCGGGAAGGGATGTACTGCACTGCTGGGTACGTCGACTCCTGCAGGGTCAACGCGTCGTCGGTTTCGGCCACGATCTCGCCGTTGATCCGGACCGTGACGTGCTTGCCGGTCGGTTCGACGGTGATGGGGTGGGCTTCGGTGGGCTGGAGTACGGGTCGCTCGCTCATAGAAGGGCCAACGTGTCGAGACGGACCATTTCTTCCTGCACAGCCAATAGCATCGCGGGCATGACCGAACAAGGCCAGGCCGACGTCGAGGCGAGCGTCGATATCGGAGCCGACGCAGGGGTCGTGTACGCCCTGATCACCGATCTGCCCAGGATGGCGGAAGTGGCCGCGGAGACCACGTCGATGGAATGGGTGAAGGGCGACGCGGCCCGCCCCGGCGCGAGGTTCAAGGGCAAGAACAGTCACGGAACGAAGTCATGGTCCACCGCGTGCACCGTCACCGACGCCGATCCGGGCAAGGTGTTCGCTTTCGACGTCCGCAGCGCCGTCGTGCCCGTCGCGCACTGGCGCTATGACATCGAGTCGACGGGCGACGGGGCGTGCCGGGTGACCGAGCGCACCTGGGACCGTCGCCCCGGTTGGTTCCGCATCCCCGCGGGGTGGGCCACCGGTGTCAAGGACCGCAAGTCCGCCAACGCCGAGCACATCAACCTCACGCTGCAGCGGCTGAAAGAGAAGGCCGAGCGGACGTAAGGAGCACAGGGGCTCGAGCGCGTTAGGGCCGGCCGGCGATCCGGTCGGCGACCACGGCGATCGGCGAGGTCGTGCCGCGGCCTCGTGACTCGTGCCAGTCGGCCGCCTTGTAGGCGAGATACATCCCGCGCACACCCAGCCACCGCAACGGCTCGGGTTCCCAGTTGCGCGATCGGTGCCCGACCCATGGCAGCTCCGTGAG
This sequence comes from uncultured Actinomycetota bacterium, assembly GCA_963737385.1. Lineage (GTDB taxonomy): Bacteria > Actinomycetota > Actinomycetes > Mycobacteriales > Mycobacteriaceae > Mycobacterium. The sequence continues at coordinate 143,384 of CAVTSZ010000057.1, read as the reverse complement.
CGGCGTCTGCTGACCGAGTACCAGGTCGGCCAGGGTGCGACCGGCCAGGTTGGTGGCGGTGACGCCGTGCCCGACGTATCCTCCTGCCGCGCCCAAACCTGTTGCGTTGTCGAACGTTACGCACGCCTCCCAGTCCCGGGGTACGGCTAGCACGCCGCACCACGCATGCGCGACGGGGATGTCGCGGGTCTGCGGCAGCACCGAGTGCAGCACCGCGGTGAGGTGCGCAATGGTGCGCTCGGGCACCTGCCCGTCGACATCGGTGCGAGAACCGAACCGGTACGGCACGCTGCGGCCGCCGATCGCGATGCGGTCGTCAACGGTGCGTTGCGCGTAGAAGAAACCGTGCGCGGTGTCGCCGAGAGTTTCGCAGCCCCGCCAACCGATCGAGCCCCAGATGTCTTGAGGGATCGGCTCGGTCGCGATCATCGAGCTGTTCATCGGCAGCCAGCGTCGCCGCAACCCCGGCAGTGAGGCGGTAAAGCCTTCGGTGGCGCGCAGTACGACGGGTGCGCTTACCGTGCCCAGCGCCGTGACGACCCGTCCCGCATGGATCTCGGTGGCGGGGGTGGTCTCGTAGATGTCGACGCCGAGGCGTTCGACGACGTCGGCCAGTCCACGCACCAGCCGGGCGGGCTGCACCCGCGCGCAATGCGGATTGTGGTAGGCCGACACCACACCGTCGAGCTGAATGCGTTGTGCTGCTTCCTCTTTGGTCAGCGCGGCAATGCCGTCGACGTTCCAGGCGATCTGCTCGGTGACTCCGTCGGCCAACCGCGACGCCTGCGCGGGGTTACGCGCGATGTGAAGTGTCCCGCCCTTGACGATCCCCGCGTCGATGCCCTCGCGGCCTGCGACGTCGATGACCTCGTCGACGGCGTCGTTGAGGGCCTGCTGCCACGCCAGCACGCGGTCGCGGCCGTACAGCTTCGCCATCCGGTGGCGATCACCGGGCACCAACCCCGACAGCCACCCGCCGTTGCGACCCGAGGCGCCGAACCCGGCGAAGCGCGCCTCCAGCACCACGATGCGCAGCGAGGGGTCGGCGCGCTTGAGGTAGTAGGCCGTCCACAGCCCGGTGTAACCGGCGCCGACGATGCACACATCGGCGCCACGGTCACCCGGCAACGGCGCACGGGTGGCCGGGTATCCGGTGAACCAGTTGGAGACACGGCCGTTGATCGGACCTGCTGCAGGCACCGTCCGATTCTGGCAGCCCGGCCCGGTGGTGTAATCGGCAGATGACCCGCCTTGACCGCACCGGCGCGGTTTTCGTGTTGACGCTCGGTGACGACGAGAACCGCTTCCATCCGGATCGCTTGACCGCGATCAACGCCGCCCTCGACGAGGTGGAGGCGGCCGACGGTCCCAAGGCCGTGGTCACCACGGGCGTGGGCAAGTTCTACTCCAACGGGTTGGACCTGGACTTCATGGCGTCGAACCCGGACGCCTCCGAAGCGAACCTGGCGGAGGTCCACTCATTGCTCGCCCGCGTCCTGGCCTTTCCCGCGCCGATCGTCGCCGCGGTGCAGGGGCACGCCTTCGCGGCAGGAGCGATGCTGGCGCTGGCTCACGACCTGACCGTGATGCGCGCCGATCGCGGCTACTTCTGTCTGCCCGAGGTCGATCTCGGCATCCCGTTCACCGCGGGCATGAACTCGCTGATCCGCTCGCGCCTGCCGATCACGACCGCGCATGAGGCGATGACCACCGGACGCCGCTACGGGGGCGAGGACGCCCGACTGGCAGGCATCGTCGCCGCCACAGGTGGCGAGGACGAGGTGCTCGACGTGGCGGTCGCGCGGGCCGAGGAGCGCGCTCCGAAAGCCGGTGCGGTGTTCGGGGCGATCAAGGCGAGGCTCTACGCCGAGGTCATCGCCGAACTGAAGGCCATCTAGATGTGGTTGTCGACGTGCCAAGCTATGAGCGAATTTGTCGGTGAAGTTCGTCAGTCCGGTAGTAGGTGAGCGACAGGGTCGCTCCGACGTTGGCAACTGGCACCACCACCTTCCGAGAGCGACGCGACTTCCCGGGAGCGGGCGGCGACGCATACCGCAGCCGGTTTGTTTCCGCGCGATCCGCGCTTGTCGGACCTGGAGCGCAGGCTAGCCGCAACCACGACAGAAAGGTGCGGCCATGTGCAGGCTTTGCGACAACCCCAACGCCGACGGCGACGCGGAGGACGACCTCGATGGACTACGTTCAGCCATCCGTGACCACCTCTGGGTCGTCAAGTGCGTACCGGACGAGAGACGGCCATACGCATATACTCTCGGGTTGCACGAGCTCGGTCTACCTGAACTGTTGGCGACCGGCGTGACGACAGATCAGGCACTTGCTCTGATGGATTACTTCGCTCCGGAGGCGATTCAGAACGGCGCACCCGCACCAGGCGACCGAATCGCGATGTCAGAGATTGCGATGTTCGAGGCGGTCCAAGTGGACCAGCCCGATGTACACATGGAACTCGGGACAATGCTCTTCGGGCCGAAATTGCGCGCAGTGCAACTCGTCTGGACTGACATGCGCGGTCGCTGGCCGTGGGACGCCACGTTCGACTACTACGGGATGAAGCAGCCGGTGCTGGGCGTGCGAGCAGCTGCCGCCTAGAACGCGTAGCGGTGGTACTGGGCCATGTAGCGCCACGACGGCACCAGCGACATCCCTGCGGCCATCACGCGGTAGTACCAGGACACGTCTGCGAAGCTCGCGGAGTCGAACGGGGACTCCCAGGCCAGCAGGCGAACTCCCGGCACCGCCTCGATGATGTCGTCGGGCCCATTGATCCCCCAGTACAGCGTTGACCCCGACCGCCGCACCACGGCGTTCATCCACTGCGACTTGATGCCCAGCCGGTTGAAGGCGTCGAATTGCAGCTCACCGGACGGGAACGTGTCGACGATGCGGCACAGTAGCGCGACTCCGTCGTCCTCCTTGAGGTACATGGTGAGGCCCTCGCCGATCATCAGCGTCGGCCGGTCCGAGCGCACATCCGCCAGCCAGGCGGGATCGGTGACCGAGGCCGCGTTGACGTGATAGTTGTCGCGGCTCGGGAATAGCTGTCGGCGCAGGTTGATGACGTCGGGATAGTCGACGTCGTACCACTCGACACCGGGGCCGGGATCCAGTCGGAAAGCACGGGCGTCCAGACCGCAACCGAGATGCACCACGGTGGCCTCGGCGTGCACAGCTAGAAACTGTCTCGCCCAGTTGTCGAAGTGCGCGCTGCGGGTGGTCACCGACGGCGAATTGGCCTTGGTGATCGAAGTCTTCGACCAGTCGTAGTCGATGCGGTCGACGATCTCCTTCGCCCACCGGTCACCGAGGATCGGCTTCGGGAGATCGGCGTCGAGCGCCTTGGCGTAGAAGGTGGCCAGCATGGTCTGCTGCGCACCGGACAGATCGACGTGCAGTTTCTCGCTCACAGCTTCCGAGGCTAGCCGCGGCGCGCTCCAACCCGCCAGCGGCTGAACACCCTACGGCGTGGCGTTCAACGAATAGCGTTGCCATACAAGCAGATCGACGTTCACTCCCGTATTACTCCGACATCGCCATGTTCTCGGTGAACACGGTTTCCAACCTCTCCAGGTCACCGGCCTGCGCCGCCGTCAACGCCACCACCAATCGCTGGCGCTGCGCGCCACTGGGCGCCTCACCACGTTCTGCGGCAAGACGTTTGCGCGCGCCCGGCTGACGAGTTGACGCGCGTTCGCCTGTGTCACATCGACCATCGTCGCGATCTCGCGTACGAATAGTCGAAGGCCTCCCGCTAAGCGGACTTACTTTTTCGCCTGGCCTTCCGCAGACCCACCCAGAACCGCGCCGCCTCGCGGATCGACTCCTCGACGGGTCGCGGTTCCCAACCCAGCTCCCGCCTGGCCTTACTGCAGTCGACGTGCGCTTCGGCCCGCATGAGCCGTAGCGAATCGAGGGACAGCCGTTCGTCGGTGCGGCGCAGTTTCGCCTTCACGCTCCCGAGCGTCGCCAACGCATAGGACATCGGCAACGGCACCGACTTGGTCGGCGGCGGGACGCCTGCCGCCTCCGCCGCGATGCGCACGACCTCTGCGTTGCTGATCATCTTCTCCGAGATCAGGTAGCGTTCGCCGACCCGGCCGCGCTCAGCCGCCAGGATCATCGCGCGGGCGGCATCGTCGACACCGACGGCTTCGAGTTCGATCTTGTCCATGACGAACGGCATCTTGCCGAAGGCGGCACCCGCGATGATCGCCCCGTGCGGGGTCTGCCCCCAGTCACCCGCGCCGTAAGTCGTGGACACGCACATCGCGACGGCGGGCAACCCGTGCTCTCTCGCGTACTCCAACACGAGTTCCTCGGCCTGCACCCGCGATCGGACGTACGGCGTCAGACCCTTGTCGACGATGATGTCGTCCTCGGTGGCGGTGCGCCCGCGCTTGCGCCCGACGGTGACGTAGCTGCTCGTGAAGACGAACCGGTGCAGCCCAGCATCTTTCGCGATCTCGACCACATTGCGCGTGCCCTCGACATTGGTGTGGAACAGCGGGGCGGGGTCCCGTAGCCAGCCGCGGGTGTCGACGACGCAGTAGTACACGTCGTCGACGCCTGCCATCGCCTCGCCCAGCGTGTCGTTGTCCCAGATGTCGCCGACGAACCGCGTCACCTCGAGATCGTCGATGCCGACGGTGTTCGCGCCGTCGCGCACCATGACACGCACGTCCAGGCCGTCGCCGACGAGCTGACGGGTGACGTGTGAGCCGAGATAGCCGTTGGCGCCGACGACGAGTGCGGTCACTTCGCGCCCTCCGAACTGCTTCATCCAGCCGGCCGCCTCGTCTGGAAGGGTGCCGAGTTGCTCTGCCTTGCGACACCACTTCACCGTCGCCTTGACGAAGCGCAGTGGGTTGTAGATGTCCTCCTGGCGCCGCCACAACCCGTCGCCGGCATAGGTGACGATCGAGATGTTCGTGGCACTGATGATCGTGCCGTCGCCGGGGTCGCGCATCGGGTTGTCGAGCTCGCAGATGACCCGGCCGGTCGGCTCGTCGATCACCGACCACAACGAGGGAAACGACGTCATGTAGCTGCCGGGGAAGGTCTCCATCGTCTGCCAGATCCACGGGCGGACCTCGTCGCGGCCCCGCATCGTGCCCGCCGCGTGCTCGACATAAACGACATCCTCGGTGTACTGGTCAACCCAGGGATCCCAGTCGCGGGTCTGGGCGGCGCGGTCCACCGTCGCCTCGAATTTCTCGAACGCCGCGGCCAACTCGTCACGGCTGAAGGTGCTGCTCGTCACAACCAGAACTAGAACACGTTCTACTGAGGTTTGTCGAGCGTCAGTACACGCTCACGACCTGTCGGTCGCCGAGCGGTCCCTGCAGCGGCACCTCGAGGCTGCCTGACACCGCGATCATGATGCACGCACGTTCGACAGCCCCGGGCAGCGTGCCTTCGCGCAACTCCACGGTGACCGTTTCGGCGGTCTCGGCGACGGTGGCGTGCACGCCGTAGCACTCGGGTGTGCCGGTGGTGAAATGCAGCGCCACCGCCTGCTGGTCTGCGACGCGACTCCACGATTCGGCGAGCATCGGATGCGGGTCGACGATCGCCGGGTTGTCGATGAAGGCGACCCAGGGGTTGCCCGGCAGTTCAGGAATCACCGCCGTCTCCGCTGATGCCGGCGGGGCGATCCACCCGGCGAGACCGACACCAACCGCCAGAGCTACCGCAACAGCGCGCATCACACGACCGTACGGCCTGCCGGCGCACGCGTAACGAGGAACTTTCCGGACCACACTGATGGTTATAGAAGTGCCAACACAGGAGGTCATGTGGCTCAGCAATACAACAAGAATCCCGCCGCGGTGGACGCGTTGTCGCCCGAGCAGTACCAGGTCACGCAGAAGAACGGCACCGAGCGACCGTTCACCGGCGAGTACTGGGACAACCACGAGCCCGGCATCTACGTCGACGTCGTGTCCGGGGAGCCGCTATTCGCCTCTGTCGACAAGTTCGACAGCGGCACCGGCTGGCCGAGCTTCACCAGGCCGATCGAGGCGGAGCATGTGGTCGAGAAGCGCGACCGCTCCCTTTTCATGATGCGCACCGAGGTCCGGTCGGCACACGGCGACAGCCACCTCGGTCACGTGTTCAACGACGGACCGCGATCCGAGGGTGGGTTGCGCTACTGCATCAACTCGGCTTCGCTGAGGTTCATCCACCTCGACGACCTCGAGGCCGAAGGCTACGGCGAATACACGAAGCTGTTCAAGAACCAGGAGGCACAGGCATGAGTGAGTACAAGAAGGCGATCCTTGCCGGCGGCTGCTTCTGGGGCATGCAGGACCTGATCCGCAAGCAGCCCGGCGTCGTCGGCACGCGGGTCGGCTATACCGGCGGCCAGAACGCGCACGCCACCTACCGGAACCATCCGGGCCACGCCGAGGCCATCGAGATCACCTACGACCCGGCCCAGACGGACTACCGCGCGCTGCTGGAGTTCTTCTTCCAGATCCACGATCCGACCACCAAGAACCGGCAGGGCAACGACGTCGGTACCAGTTACCGGTCGGCGATCTTCTATGTCGACGACGAGCAGAAGCGCGTCGCGCTGGACACCATCGCCGATGTCGACGCCTCGGGACTGTGGCCGGGCAAGGTCGTCACGGAAGTGACTCCCGCGGGCGACTTCTGGGACGCCGAGCCGGAGCACCAGGACTACCTGGAGCGCTTCCCGAGCGGGTACACCTGCCACTTCCCACGCGCCGGCTGGAAACTGCCGAAGCGACAGGAAGTTTAGGGCCCACGCGCGTTGGGCCCACGCGCGTTGGGCCCACGCGCGTAGCGCAGGGGACGCAGGGGACGCAGGGGCTATTTCCTGTGTGCTCGTAACTGGTAGAGCCCACGGGTGACGGCAACGGTGTGGCCGGCTTCATCGCGGACGACGGCGTCCATCGTGAAGTCGGCCTTGCCGTGCTGTGCCGCTTCGGTTTCGACGCGACGCAACTCGCTCTCATCGAGCGACGCCTCGGCCCGCAGATCGGTTCGGGCCGCGGCGGTGAACTCGATGTCGACCTTCTTCACCAGCGGGTAGTACTTGGCGCTGTCGAAGCTGGCGATCGCGATCATGCCGCCGAGAATCTCCGCAACGGTGAATTGCACGCCCGCATAGACCACGCCGAAGTGATTGCCGTTGCCCTCCAGCGGCACCGATGCGGCGGCATATCCGCGCCGCACGTCGACGGCCTTGATGCCCATCTTGTGCGCCGGAGGGATAGTGACCTCCATGGCGCCGTTCATCATGTCCACGAGGCTCATGAGATGAAGCTAGCCGACGAAGGTCATCCGCGGCGACGCACCACGATGCGGCCACCGTCCTTCGGCGTGAAGGCGATGCCCCGGAAGTGGCTCTTCTCATCCGGGGCGTCGTCCGTCTCGATCACGAAGTGCCGCAATACCGTTCGCAGCACGACGTCCATCTCGACGTTCGCGAACGCAGCCCCGATGCAACGGCGGGTCCCGCCGCCAAACGGCACCCACGCCGTCGGGGTCCTGGTCCCGACGAAGCGGTACGGGTCGAAGCGCTCGGGATCCGGGAAGGCGTCTGCATCGGCGTGCACGTTGCCGATCGCGATTATCACCGTGTAGCCGTGCGGAATCCGCCAGTCGCCGAGATCGAAGTGCGGCGCCTGAACGTGGCGACCGGCGGTATCGATGACGGTCCGGTTCCGTTGCAGCTCAACCATTGTCGCCTGGCGAAATTCGTTGCCGCCCTCGTCGTTCTCCTTGACGAGCTCGGCAAGGACGTCGGGATGGCGGCGAAGCCGCTCGAACGCCCACCCGAGGGTCGACGCAGTGGTCTCGTGCCCGGCGCCCAACAACGTCAGCAGTTCGTCGGAGACGTCCTGATGCGACATTGGGGTGCCGTCCTCGTATCGACTGCGCAGCAGCAGCGCGAGGATGTCGGTACGGTCCTCGAGGCGCGGGTCGGCCTCGGCCTTCTCGACCAGCTCGAACACCGTGCGGTCGAAGTTGCGGCGGCACTCCGCGAGCCGGCCCCACGGGCTGTAGCGGCCCGTGTTGAACGGCGGCTCCGGCAGGGTGGCCATCCGTGAAGCCAGCTTGGCCCACGGCGGAATCATCTCGCGGAGGTAGTCGAGTTCGGTTCCGTCGGCGCCGAATACGGTCCGCAGGATCACGTTCAGTGTGATCCGGTTCATCGGTTCGAGCGTGGGGAACTCACGACCCTCGGGCCATGTGGCCGTCTCGCGCAGCGTCTCCTCTTCGATGACCTTCTCGTAGTTCCGGATGCTCTGCCCGTGGAACGGCGGGGCGAGCAGCTTGCGCCTGGCCCGGTGCTGCTTGCCGTCCAGCGCGAAGACGGAACCCGGTCCGAAGATCCGGCTGAGGTTCGGTTGGACGTTGATCAGGTCGTCGGTGCTCGCCAGGAACACCTGCCGCGCAAGCGCGGGGTCCGAAACCACCACGCTGCGGCCGAAGAACGGCACATTGATGGCGAAGACGGGGCCGTGGCGCTTCACCGCGCTGCGCAGAAACCGAAGGCGGAAGCCTGCGAAAAGAACCATCTGGACGGCCTTCGGCAGGCGCACCGCGGGTGGTGGCGTGCCCGGACTCGACAGGGCTTTGGTATCGACGGTCGTTACGTCGGTCATGGCACTCCCAGCCATCTCTTTAGGACACAGTGTCCTGGTACTACGATGTACCGCGGGTTCATGTAGTACGGTACCGCTTGGTACCAGCCCTTCGCAAGGGCCTCGAGGGAGGCGACATGACGACTGCGCTCGACGGTGGCCGCACTGTCGGCACCGCCGACGGTGGTGCGCGTGATTCGCATTCCGGGGAAACGCCAGACCCGTTCCTCGACCGGTTGCTCGACGGCATGGCCGCATCGATCATCGAGCGCGGCTACCGCGACACCACCGTCGCCGACATCGTCCGGCACGCCCGCACCTCCAAGCGCACCTTCTACGAGCAGTTCGCCAGCAAGGAAGAGTGCCTGATCGAGCTGCTTCGGCGGAACAACGACATCCTGATCACCACCATCCGCAACGCCGTCGACCCGGATGCGGACTGGCAGGTGCAGATCCGCCAGGCGGTCATCGCGTACGTTCGACCACATCGAGGCGCGGCCCGCGATCACGCTGAGCTGGATCCGCGAACTTCCTGCACTGGGCGTGGTGGCCCAGCCCCTGCATCGGCTGGCCATGGAGCATCTGACCGACATGCTGGTCGAGCTCAGCGACAGCCCCGGCTTCCGGCGGGCGCACATCTCGCCACTGTCCCGGCCGCTGGCGCTCATCGTGCTGGGTGGGTTACGCGAACTGACCGCGCTGTTCGTCGAGGACGGGCGCGATGTGCGTGGCATCGTCGAGCCGGCCATCACCGCGTCGTCGGCCATCCTCGGCCCGCGCACCGCGATCTAGCGCAGAATCAGGCGCGCCGACTTCTCCAGGCGCCCAGCGATTTCCGTGTACGACGCGTACCCCATACCCGCGCGCACGAGGGCACCGGAGTACAGCATCTCCAGCGAGTCGACGATGTCCGGATCGATGTCGGGCCCGAGCGCCGCAGCCAGCCGGTCGCGGATGTCACGCCCGATACGCAGTCGCAGCACCTCGACGTCGGGATCCTTGCCCAGCAGTGCGTTGGTCACCGCGCCCGCGAACTCGGGCTCGTCGGCGACCAGCAGTGCGATGTGCCGGAGCACCTCGATGACGCGCGCGGCCGGATCGCCGGATTCATGCGCCGCGGGCGGGGAGGCGACGAGCCGACGCCAGAACACCTCGGCGACCAGATGCTCCTTGGACGAGAAGTAGGTGTAGGCGGTGGCCGCGCCGACGCCGGCCTCGGCGGCCACGCGGCGCACGGTCAGACCGGTGAAACCCTCGCGGCACAGGAGCTCGACCGCGGCCCGGCCCAGACGATCGACGGTGTCGGCCTGCTTGGCGGTCAGACGACGCCGAGTCGACTCCAGAGCCGCGTCGGACACATGTCCGGACGCTACTACAACTGCCATTGACCAGCAACGGTAGGTTGGCCCCATGAGCGCCACCGAAACCGCCCTGCCCGACGCCGCCGCACGCCTGTTCGCGCTCGCCGACCAGGTGATCGGGTTCATGCCCGCCGACGAGGGACGCACGCTGTACGACACGGCGCTCCGATACCTCGGAGACGGGGTCGGCGTGGAGATCGGTACCTACTGCGGCAAGTCGACGGTGATGCTCGGCGCGGCGGCCCAGCAGTGCGGCGGAGTCGTCTTCACCATCGACCACCACCACGGTTCCGAAGAGCACCAGCCGGGCTGGGAGTACCACGACGAGTCGATGGTCGACCCGGTGACCGGATTGTTCGACACGCTGCCGACGCTGCGCCACACCCTCGACGCTGCCGGAGTGGACGACCACGTCGTCGCGGTGGTCGGGCGGTCGACGACGGTGGCGCGCGGCTGGCGAACACCGTTGCAGCTGTTGTTCATTGACGGCGGCCATACCGAGGAGGCCGCGCAGCGCGACTTCGACGGCTGGGTGAGATGGGTGGACGTCGGTGGCGCGCTGATCATCCACGACGTGTTCCCGAATCCCGACGACGGCGGCCAGGCGCCCTACCATGTCTACCGCAGGGCCCTGGACACCGACGATTTTCGCGAGGTGTCGGCGACCGGGTCGATGCGGGTGCTGGAGCGCACGTCCGGCGTGCCCGGCGAGAGCGATCTGACCTGCGCGGGAAGACCATCGGTCTCGTTCGGTGACGTTCTCCGTAAATCGACTCGACGCGCGGCGGGCGGCTAGCGATCGCTTGTCGCGCACTCGCAGTCGTACTCGCCCTCCAGGCCGCGAGGCAGGTCAGCGCCGCGGAAGATGCCGCTGGCCGGCGTGGTCCGCGACAGCGCGTCGGCCGCCAGGATCATCGCCGCTCCCGTCCACGTGGTGCGTTCGACCGGCCACCGCTTGCCGTCGGCGTAGACCAGGCCGGTCCAGTAGGAGCCGTCCTTCTCGCGCAGATGGTGCATCGCCGCGAACTGCTCGCGCGCCCGCGCCGACTCGCCGATGGCGTCCAGCGCCATCACCAGCTCGCACGTTTCGGCGCCGGTCACCCATGGCCTGTCGTCGACGCAGCGGATGCCGAGGCCGGGAACGACGAAGTCGTCCCACCGCTCGTCGATGCGTGACCGCGCGGCGCCACCACGCAACGCGCCGCCCAGCACCGGGTAGTACCACTCCATCGACCAGCGGTCCTTGATCACGAACGCGTCCGGATGCTCGGCGATCACATGGCCTAGCCTGCCGACCGCGACCTCCCACTCCGGTTGCGGATCGTCGAAATAGTCTGCGAGGGCCAGCGCACACCGGATGCTGTGGTAGATGCTCGCGCAACCGGTCAGCAGCGCTTCGGGTTCCAGGCCGGACGGGCTTCTGGCCCAGGAGATCTCACCGCCGGACAGCTGCATGTCGAGCACGAAGTCGACGGCCTTCGTGACGACCGGCCACATCGTGTCGGCGAACCGTCGATCATCGGTGATCAGCACGTGGTGCCAGACACCGGTCGCGACGTAGGCGCAGAAGTTGCTGTCGCTGTTGGAGTCCTCGATGACGCCGTTGCGGATCTGGATCGGCCAGGAGCCGTCTTGCCGCTGTGTCGTGCGGCACCACTCGAACGCGGCACGCGCAGGCTCGAGCAGTCCGGCCGCAGTCAGCGCCATCGCGTTCTCCACGTGGTCCCACGGGTCGGTGTGACCGCCGTCGGACCACGGAATGGCGCCCGAAGACTCCTGCGTGTCGGCGATCGACCGAGCGGTCTGGCGGCACTGCGCGGGCGTCAGGACGCCGGGCACTGCGGGAACGTCACGAGACAGCAACAGGCACCACCGGCTTCGTGAAGTACATCGCGACGCTCTTGCCGATCAGCGGATTCAGCGCGGACTCCGCCGTCCGCGTGAGCCACGGCCGGCTCATCATGTCCCACACCAGCAACTTGTGATAGGCCGCGACGGCGGGATGATCTGACTTCCCTGTTCCCACAGCGCATTTCAGCCACCAGTACGGCGCATGCAGCGCATGCGCATGGTGGGTGTGGGCGAGCCGCAGGCCGTGGGCGAGAACCTTGTCGCGCAGCGCGTCGGCCTTGTAGATCCGGATGTGGCCGCCCTCGTTCGCGTGGTACTCGTCGGACAGGATCCAGCACACCTTCTCGGGCAACCAGCGGGGCACCGTGATCGCGAGCGAGCCACCAGGTTTGAGCACGCGGACGAGTTCGGCGATCGCCCGATCGTCCTCCGGTACATGCTCGAGGATCTCGGAGGCGATGACGCAGTCGAAAGTGCCGTCGGCATAAGGCAGGTCGAGCGCATCACCCTTGACGGCCTCCGCCGTCGCCGAAGCAGGCGCCTCGCCCTCGTCCTTCATGGCCTGCAGGATCTCGTCGACGTCGTTGAGATCGCTGACGCTCTGATCGAACCCGACGACATCGGCGCCGCGCCGGTACGCCTCGAAGGTGTGCCTGCCCGCGCCGCAGCCGACGTCGATGACCTTGGTGCCGGGTCCGACGTTGAGGCGGTCGTAATCCACGGTCAGCACTTGGCGACCCGTTCACAGGCCTGCTTGTACACCGCGACCGTCTGCGCCGCAACGGATTCCCAGCTGAACACGTCGAGGGCGCGCTGACGCCCGTTCGCGCCGAGCCTTTGCAATTCCAGCGGCGAGTCGAGCAGTTCGCCGAGCACCGCGGTCAGTTCGTCGACGTCGGCCGGGGTGACCAGCCGGGCGCATTCCCCGTCGGCGCCGACCACCTCGGGCAGCGCGCCTGCGCGGCTGGCGACGATCGGTGTGCCGCTGGCCATCGCCTCCACCGCCGGCAGCGAGAAACCCTCGTAAAGCGAAGGGATGCAAGCGACTTCCGCAGACGCCAGCAGGTCGGCGAGTTCGGAGTCGCTCACGCCGCTCGAGCTGTGAACGATGTCGGAGATGCCCAGTTCGGCGATCAGTTTCTCGGTCGGCCCGTTGGGTTCGAGCTTGGCGACGAGCTGGAGTTCGAGGTCGCGTTCGACGCGCAGCCGCGCCACGGCGTGCAGCAGATGCGCAACACCCTTCAGCGGCACATCCGCGCTCGCGATCGCGATGATGCGGTTGCGCACCCGTCGCTCGGCGGGCTTGAACAGTTCGGTGTCCACACCGAGAGGCACGACGTGAAGCTGATCGGGGAACACCGCGAAGTCCTCGGCGATGTCGGCGGCCGAGGTGGACGAGACAGTGAGCAGCTCCGGGATCTGGCGAGCGACGTCCTTCTGCATTTCGGCGAACCCGTACCAGCGGCGCACCAGCGGCCTGCGCCACCACCGTGCCGCCGAGACGTCAAGAACCCGGTCACGGGTGATCGGATGGTGCACGGTCGCCACCACCGGCAGGCCGAGTTCCGCGATCTTCAGCAGCCCGGTGCCGAGGCACTGGTTGTCATGGACCACGTCGAAGTCCTCGAGGCGGTCGGCCAGCGCGCGTGCGGCGCGAAGGCTGAACGTCTTCGGTTCGGGGAATCCCGCGGTCCAGGTCGTCAGCAGCTCGAGCAGGTCGATGCTCGTCTTGATCTCGGTGGGCCACGGGACGCGGAACGGGTCCGGCTCCCGGTAGAGGTCGAGGCTGGGCACTTTGGTCAGGCGCACCCGCGGATCGAGGCCGCCGGGGTAGGGCTGGCCCGAGAACACCTCGACGTCGTGGCCGAGTTCGACGAGACCCCGGGACAGGTGGCGGACGTAGACCCCCTGCCCGCCACAGTGGGTCTTGCTCCGGTACGACAACAACGCGATACGCATGTTCAGCTCACGCCGACGCGCACAGGCGGGCAAGTCCAAGGCCGGTGAGCTGGACAAATGGTGTCACTCAAAGACTCCGAACCTTCTGGACATGTGTCCAGACTATAGTTTGACTAGCCATCGGACGCAACGCGGCCATACTGCTCTGACTACCACATACGCCCCGGGTCGCGCTTTCCGACCTGTCGATTCCGAACCGCTCGCCGGGGGTAATCAGCGGTGATGAACACACATATCGAGGCGACTTTCGAGATCGCCGGTTGGGACGAGACGCCGTTCGGGGACGGCGACGAGGACACCAAACTCACCGAGGCGTTGGTCCAGAAGCGCTACTCCGGGGAGATCGAAGGCGAGTCGACCACGAAGTGGCTGATGTCCTACGCGCCGGACAAGTCCGCGACCTACGTCGGGATCGAGCACATCACGGGAACCGTCGGCGGCAGGCGCGGAGGACTGGTGCTGATGCACGACGGCGAGTTCCGCGACGGTGTCGCGACGGCGGTGATGCGCATCGTGTCGGGCACCGGCGACCTGGCCGGCGCAACCGGAGGCGGAAAGTTCCGCGCCGACCCGGCCGGCTCGGTGGTTCTCGACCTCGACAGCGTGTGAGTCGCTATTGCTCGCTCTGCTCCGGCGGGAAACCGCCGGTGGCCACCGGGCCCCACCGCGTCGGCGTGACGCGGATGAGGCACTTGCCCTGATCGACCATCGCCTGTCGGTACTCGTCCCAGTCGGGATGTTCACCCGAGATGGAGCGGTAGTAGTCGACGAGCGGTTCGACGGCGTCCGGCAGATCGATGACTTCCGCATCGCCGTCGACTTGTACGTAGGCGCTGTTGAACTCGTCCGACAACACCGTGATGCTCGCGCGTGGATCACGCCGCAGGTTGGTGGACTTGGCCCGCCGCGGGTAGCTCGAGATCACGATGCGGCCCTGCTCGTCGACACCACCCGTCACCGGCGAAGTCTGCAGCGATCCGTCCGACCGAAACGTGGTGAGCACCATGCGATGTCGTGGTCGGACGAATGCCAGCAACCGAGGCAGATCGACGGCGTCGGCGGTCGCGTACTTTCTGGCCATACCTCAACCCTAGCGACGGGACAGTGATGGAAGCCTTCGAGAAGCTGGTTTCAATGCTCGACTATCCGATGTACATCGTCACCACGCAGGCAGACGAAGAGCGGGCGGGCTGCCTCGTCGGGTTCACCAGCCAGGTCAGCATCGGGCCGCCGCGGTTCCTGGTCGGCCTGTCAGAACGCAATCACACGTTCCGGGTCGCGCAGCGGGCGACGCATCTGGCCGTCCATCTGCTGGCGCGGCGACACCGCGACCTGGCGCGGCTGTTCGGCAGCGAGACCGGTGACCGCACGGACAAATTCGCGCGGTGCGCATGGCGGGAGGGTCCCCATGGCCTGCCGATCCTCGACGACGCGGCCGGGTGGTTCGTCGGCGAGGTGCTCAGCCGCGACGACCTCGGGGACCACGTCGGGTTCCTGCTGAAGCCGGTCGAAGGCGATGCGCCGGAGAAGTTCGACCAGCTGGTGACCTTCGCCGACGTCCGGGACCTGGAGCCGGGACACGACGCATGAGTTTCTAGCGGCCTGTGGATAACTTTTCGGCAATGTCGGAAGTCTGGGTTAGAATTCGAACATGCGTTCGGATAAAGAGGCGCTCGTGGAAGCGCTTGAAGCCATCGAGGCCGGCTGCAAGGCCCTCGAAAAATTTCCGTTGGAGACGTTGTCGCGTACCGACGGCCAGGCGCTGCTGGCACGGCTGGACAAGGTGGACCAGAATTTGGTCGCACTGCAGCGGAACCTGCGCGGCAGGCTGATCACGGTCGCCAGTGATCACCGGGCGTCGGCGTGACCGGTGAGCTCACAAGCGTGGTCGGATCGAGAAGCGGCATGACCTCCGGCGATGGCTCGCGCGACGACAAGTCACCCGAAGACGGCTCGCCACAAGACAACTCGCCCGAAGACGGCTCGCCAGAACACAACTCGCCCGAAGAAGACGCGAGGCCCGAGCCGCCATCGGCACCTAGTTCGCCTTGCGCTTGAGCGTCCACGCGGGGATCCAGTGCGTCACTGCCTTGCGGCGCGCGCCGTAGGCGATCTCATAGGTCACCAGCCCCCACCAGTAGCCCTGCTCGCAGACGCCCCAGCACGACAATCTCCCCTCGACGACCGAATGCATCTGCAGTCCGGCCGGGTTGTAGCCACCGGTCCTATGCGGTTCGCGGGGAAACACGGCGGCAAGGTCGACCAGCACCGCGACCGGCGGGTCGACCCGGCGGAACGCCTGCTGCACGGGCTGCCCGTTGTAGCCGATCGACTGAAGCTCGCCCACTGTTCGATCATACGTTCGAACATGGAACCACGAACGCGAACGGCCGCGGGTAACCGAGACCCGTCAGCCGCGCTTCCCGTACAGCGGCGACGTCGGCGCTCCGCACCTCCCCCGACGACGGCTCGTAGCAGGTCAGCCTGTCGCCACCCGCGTCCACGACAAGCACCCAGTGCCGCGGGATGAACCGTCCGACGAGCATCGCCACCGGCCGGTCGGCGCCGGCGGCGGCCGCCACATCCGCCAGGCCGTCACGGCGCCCGCGGAACATCCGCCAGCGGTAGCAGACCCCAGCCGTGGACCCCTGCGCCGTGAGCGCCCGCGCCATCGCCCACGGTGTGGTGCCGAGGCGACGCGGCCAGATCCTGTTCACCTCCGCGTGCACGCGCAGCTGTTCCGCCGCGAACAACGTGGGCCCCGAATCCGGTTCGGCCAAGGCCGCATGACGACCAGGATCGAGCAGCGCGCCCGCCATCACCGCGACCGACGGGCCACAGGTCACTCCGTCGCGTTGGCGCAGTCGCAGACCGGCGAGTTTCATCGGCTCCCAGTGTGCTGAAACGACACCGGCTGGTCCAATATCTTTCGGCGTACATGGGCCATTCAGCGTTCCCCCAGCGCAATTCCTGCCAACCGGCAATCAATTACTGCCACCGGAATTAAATCGCTGACCTCCCGGTTTACAAGATCAGCTGCAGCGCGAACCGCGACACATGCCACGGCTCGAAATACCAAACGCGAGAAAGAAGAAGGCTCCGAAGATGAAGAAGTTTGGATTCGCCACCGTCGCCGCGAGTGCACTGGCCGCCGTTTTCGTCGGACTGGCGGGGCCGGCTCAGGCCGCTCCTTCCGGACCAGGCAACGCGCAGGACACGATCAGCGATCTCCAGGCACAGGGCTATACCGTCGTCGTCAACCGCATCGGAAACGCACCGCTGGAACAGTCCAGCGTTGTCGCAGTGCGGTCAGGCCAGACGTACAGCCGCACCGACCACAGTGGGCCAGGGGACGATCTGAGCACCAAGTTGCTCAACAAGACGGTCTACGTCGACGTGAAGTAATTCCTCACCCCGGGACAAGCCCCCGCGATGCTTCCCCCAGGCATCCGGGGGCTTGCCCCTGTCGGCAACAGTTTCTGTGAACAAGTGTTTCGGAATGACGGCGCGCGGCTAATCGAAGAGCCTGATGACCTTCGACCTCACCCCGACCGCCGCGCAGCATGACCTGGCACGCCGTGCCCACGAATTCGCCGAAGACGTGGTGCGTCCCGTGGCGTCCGAATACGACCAGCGCCAGGAGTTCCCGTGGCCGGTGTTGGAGGAGGCGGCGACCCGGGGTTTCTACAGCCCGCTGTTCTACCGCGATCTCATCGGTGATCCGAGCGGCCTCTCCCTGCCGATGTTCATGGAGGAGTTGTTCTGGGGTTGCGCCGGGATCGGGCTGGCGGTGGTGATGCCGGCACTGGCGCTGTCGGCGATCGGCCAGGCGGCCTCACCGGAGCAGATGCTCGAATGGGCGCCCGAATGTTTCGGAACACCAGGCGATCTCAAGCTCGCCGCGCTGGCGATCTCCGAACCCGAAGGCGGCAGCGACGTGCGCAACTTGCGCACCACGGCTCGCCGCGATGGTCCGGGTAAGGACGCGGACTGGATCATCGACGGCCACAAGATGTGGATCGGCAACGGCGGCATCGCCAACGTCCACGTCGTGAACGCCGTGGTCGACGAGGAGCTCGGCCACAAGGGACAGGCGTTGTTCGTCGTGCCCGGTGGCACGCCCGGCCTGGAGATGGTCCGCAAGCTCGACAAGCTCGGTTGCCGCGCGTCGCACACCGCCGAGCTCAAGTTCAACGACGTCCGGGTGCCTTCAGGCAATCTGCTCGGCGGGCAGGAGAAGCTCGAACACAAGCTCGCCAAGGCCCGCGAAGCCATCGAAGGGGGCAGGCACTCCGGATCGGCCACCCTCGGCACGTTCGAGCAGACGAGGCCGATGGTTGCCGCGCAGGCGCTGGGAATCGCAAGGGCCGCAATGGAATACGCCACCGAGTACGCAAACCGGCGCGAAGCATTCGGGGCGCCGATCATCGATCACCAGGGCATCGCCTTCCCTCTCGCCGATCTCGCCACCGCCATCGACGGCGCACGGTTGCTCACCTGGCGGGCCTCCTGGATGGCCGCCAGCTGGCGTGCCCTTCGAACGCGGTGAGGGGTCGATGTCCAAGCTCGCCGCCAGCGAGGTGGCCGTGCGGACCACCGAACGCG
This sequence comes from uncultured Actinomycetota bacterium, assembly GCA_963737385.1. Taxonomy (GTDB): domain Bacteria; phylum Actinomycetota; class Actinomycetes; order Mycobacteriales; family Mycobacteriaceae; genus Mycobacterium. The sequence goes on along the minus strand of CAVTSZ010000057.1, from coordinate 124,975 downwards.
CCATCCAGACAATGGGCGGCTGGGGCTACGTCAAGGACCATCCGGTCGAGAAGTGGTATCGGGATGCGAAGCTGTACACCATCTTTGAGGGCACCAGCGAGATCCAGCGCATCGTCATCTCCAACGCCCTCGGCGCCGCCGACGGCAAACCGCCGATGCACGTCGACCTCGAGCCCACCGGCGGGCCGCTGAACCGCATGTTCGGCCGCGGCACGCCGGTGCGGACCCGGGTCGCCAGTGCCGCGCTTTCCGCGAAGGATCGCCTCCCCGACCCCATAATGCGATTGGCGATGACTGTGTTGCGTCCTCCCCGCAAGTGACCCGCACACTGTGAGAAAGGGGGTCCGTGATGGGCGTCAGAATGATGGATCTCATCACCGGCAACCTCGACGCGCTGCGGTATGAGCCCACCGCGAAACGGGTGCGGGTCAGCCTCGGCGGCGAGCCGGTCGCCGACACCCGCGACGCCCGGCTGGTGTGGGAGCCGCGCCGCGTGGTGCCCACGTACGCCGTGCCGACAGCCGCGCTGTCGGCGCAGCTTGTCCCGGCGGGCGCCGAATCAGGCGACGACGAGGCCGGAGCCGCCCCGCCGGCGACATCAGACGCAGGCGTCCGGCTGCCGGGTATCAGCTCCCGGCCCGTCCTCGATCCGACCGTCCCCTTCGGCACGCACTCCTGCCCGGGCACCGCGTACGACGTCATCGCGGGCGACGAGACCGGCGCGGCCGCGGCGTACCAACCCGATGACCCCGACCTGGCCGACTACGTCATCCTCGAGTTCGGCGCGTTCGAGTGGCGCGAGGAGGACGAGCACATCGTCAGCCACCCCCACGATCCGTTCGGCCGCATCGACGTCCTGCGCAGCAGCCGCCACGTGCGGGTCGAACACGACGGGCGGCTGCTCGCGGAATCCTCGCGACCGATGCTGTTGTTCGAGACGCTGCTGCCGGTGCGGTTCTACCTGCCGCGGGAGGACGTCGCTGTGCGGCTCCAACTCAGCGACACGGTGACCTACTGCGCGTACAAGGGCCGTGCCACGTACTATTCGGTGCCCGATGGCCCGCGGGATGTGGCGTGGACGTATCACGAGCCGCTGCACGACGCCGAGCTTGTGCGTGACAGGGTCTGCTTCTTCGACGAACTGCTCGACGTCACCGTCGACGGCGAACGGCGCGAGCGACCGGTCACGCCGTGGAGCGACTGAGCTTCACAGCGCCTTCCCGCTCGGTGGTGGCGTCCCGCTGATATCCGTCTCGAATCCCGCCGGAGTCACCTTGGTCTCCAGTTCCGTTACCGCTTCCTGAAATTCGACCAGCAGCGCCACCCGTTCCCTGGTGCGGTCGTCGTGCTGCAACAACGTGGCGGCGGCCTGCAGTTCGAGGAATTCGACGGGACAGCTCAGCAGTGCCTCGGGCGGCGTCCCCGATACCCCGTGCACCCGCAGTTCGACGACGGTTCCGTTGTCGGCCATATGCCAATCGTGGCGCGAGGTTTGGTGAGTACCCGAGTGGGCACGCCACGGGCAACGAACAAATCTTTGAGAGGAATCCGATGCGAGCAGTCACGTGGCAGGGACGCCGGAAAGTATCCGTCGACAACGTGCCCGATCCGGCGATCAAGGAGCCCAACGACGCGATCATCCGCGTCACGAGCACCAACATCTGCGGATCCGATCTCCATCTGTACGAAGTGCTCGGCGCATTCATGAGTCCCGGCGACATCCTCGGACACGAAGCGATGGGCGTCGTCGAGGAGGTCGGCCGCGAAGTCGACAGTCTCAGCGTCGGCGACCGGGTCGTGATCCCGTTCAACATCTGCTGCGGCCAGTGCTTCATGTGCGATCACGGCCTGCAGAGTCAGTGCGAGACGACGCAGAACCGCGACCAGGGCACCGGCGCGGCGCTCTTCGGTTACTCCAAGCTCTACGGCGAGGTGGCCGGCGGACAGGCCGAATACCTTCGGGTGCCACAGGCTCAGTACACGCACATCAAGGTGCCCGACGACGGGCCCGACGAACGCTATGTCTATCTCTCCGACGTGCTGCCCACCGCGTGGCAGGGGGTCGAGTACGCCGATGTGCCCGACGGCGGCACGCTGGTGGTGCTGGGGCTGGGGCCGATCGGGTCGATGGCGTGCCGCATCGCGTCGCACCGCAAGAGTTGCCGGGTGATCGGCGTCGACCTCGTAGACGAGCGGCTGGCCAGGGCCCGCGACTACTGCACCGAGGTCATCGACCTCCGCACGGATGACGCCGAAGAAGTCGTCAAGAGCCACACGCAGGGCCGCGGCGCCGACTCGGTCATCGACGCGGTCGGGATGGAGGCCCACGGGTCGCCGGTGGCCGAGGCCGCGCAGACCGCCAGCGGGTTCCTGCCTTCGCCGGTCGGCCGGGTCCTGATGAAGCACGCCGGGGTGGACCGTCTCGCGGCGTTCAACATGGCGATCGCGATGGTGCGCAGGGGCGGCACGATCTCGCTGTCGGGCGTATACGGCGGTGCCGCCGACCCGATCAACATGATGACGCTTTTCGACAAACAGATTCAGCTGCGGATGGGGCAGGCGAACGTCAAGAAGTGGGTGCCCGACATCATGGGACTGCTCACCGACGAGGACCCGCTGGGCGTCGAGCAGTTCGCCACACACCGGCTGCCGCTGAGTTCCGCGCCCGACGCGTACGAGACATTCCAGAAGAAGGAGGACGGCATGGTGAAGGTGGTCCTCACACCCTGACGGGGCAAGTACCCGATACCCCTGGTTTCGACTGGGTGGGTTCTGGCAACATTACCCACGGGTAAGTTCGTTTCCGGCGGTACTACTCGACGGGTGGAATGACAATGCAGTTTCTTGCTCAGGGCAGTGAGGGTGGCGGCGCCGCGCTCAACGAAATCATCGGGTTGACGGTCGCCGCCGGCGTCGTCACGGCGATTCTGCTGTGGATCGGCTGGATGCACCGCAACCACAAGATCACGTGGCTGACCAGGCTCGCCGATTGGTCGGGACGCCGGTTCAAACGGCCGCCATGGGTGGCGTTGCCGCTGGCGATGTTCATCGCCTCGATCATCTGCGCGCTGTTCGGCTTCATCTGGGATGTCAGCCTGCACATCGGCAACGGCCGCGACGACGGTGCGCTGGCCAACCCGGCGCACTACTTCATCCTCATCGGTTTGTTCGGCATCTTCGTCGCCGGGTGCACCGCGATGGTGCTGCCCAGGGGGGAAGAGGCCCGGCCCGGCCCGGCGGCGGTCCGCATCACCGACGACTGGTACGCGCCCGTCGGCGGCATCGTGATGGCCGGCTGCGGCGTGTACGCGCTGATGGGCTTTCCCCTCGACGACATGTGGCACCGCATCTTCGGCCAGGACGTCACGCTGTGGGGCCCCACCCACCTGATGATGATCGGCGGCGCCGGCTTCTCCACCTTGGCCGCGCTGTACCTCGAACACGAGGGTCGCAAGGCCAGGACTGATGACACTCCGCCGGACGGCATCGGCCTCAAGTTCGTCCAGTACCTCGCTTTCGCCGGCGTGCTGATCGGCGCTGGGGTCTACCAGATCGAGTTCGACTTCGGTGTGCCGCAGTTCCGGCAGGTGTTCCAGCCCATGCTGATCGCCGCCGCTGCCGCGCTCGCTCTGGTGGCCGCACGGATCTTCATGGGCCGGGGTGCCGCCCTCATCGCCGCGGTCGTCGCCATCGGTCTGCGCGGGATTGTCGTCTTCTTGGTGGCTCCCGTACTCGACGCGCCGGTCAACTGGTTCCCCCTCTACCTCGGCGCAGCAATCGTCGTCGAACTGCTCGCGTTGACACCACTGCTGAAACGGCCGGTCGTGTTCGGCCTCGTCGCCGGTCTCGGCATCGGCACCGTGGGACTCTGGCTGGAGTCGCTGTGGATCAACGCCGTATACCACCACCCATGGCCGACCAGCATCTGGCCGGAAGCGCTGGCAATGGCCGTACCGGTCGCAATCCTCACCGGTGGATGCGGAGCGATGGTGGGCATGGTGCTGACGGCGCAGCGGTTGCCCAGTCGCGCCATCGGCGTCGGCCTCGTCGCACTGACGGTTCTGGCGATCGGCGGCGCGGCGGCCAATGGTCTGCGCTACGATGTGCCCGAAAGTGCCACGGCCACAATCACTCTCACGGATGTGCCGAATAGCGACGGTCAACGTCACGCGACGGCCGACGTGCAGCTCACACCGGCGAACCTGGTGAGCGACGATCCCAACTGGGTGTCGGTGCTGGGCTGGCAGGGCGGACTGGCCAATGAACGCGGAATCTTCATCGACCATCTCGAGAAAGTGGGCCCGGGTCACTTCCGGTCCACCGAGCCGATGCCGGTGTCCGGTGAGTGGAAGACGCTGCTGCGGCTCCACGACGGCAGAATTCTTGCCGCCGTGCCGATCTATCTGGCCGGCGACCCCGGCATCGGCGCGAAGGAAGTGCCTGCCGAAGCGTCGACCACGCGTCCGTTCGTCGGCGAGATCACCATCCTGCAACGCGAGCGCAGCCCCGACATCCCTCAGTCGTTGTGGCTCATCGCTTGCTTGGTCGTGCTGGTCTGCACGCTGGCCATGGTGGCCGGCATCACCTGGGGCGCAGGCCGGATCAACAACAGCGAACCGCACGACAGCGAAGCGAAGCTGGAACCGTCCGCACAGGCATGAGAAGTGATCCGAACGTCGTCTTGCTGGCCGATCACTCGATCTGGCTCGCGGTGCCCGCTTTCGCACCGGCGATCGTCGTAGCCGGTGTCGTGGTGTACGTCGCGATGAGGAACCGCAGGACCGGCGGCGACGAGCCTCACATAGGGAACTCGGGCGTCCCAGGCCAAGATGGTGCACCGTGAACAGAACAGCGGTTCCGGCAACATTGTTAGCGACCGCACTGCTCACTGCGGGCTGCGGCGGATCCGATGGTCCGGGATACACCCAGGCCAGCCCGTCGGAGACGACGGTCAACCCGTCGGACATGGCCGATGACCAGGCACCGCCCGCACGACTCGTCGTGGACGTGATGATCCAGGGCGGCAAGGTCACGCCCACCAATGAGCAGATGGAGGCGGCGGTCAATCAGCCGATCATCCTCCGCGTCAACAGCGATGTCGCCGATGAGTTGCACGTGCACTCGAACCCCGAGCACACCTTCAAGATCGAGGCGAAGCCAGGCCAGTCGTTCCAGTTCACCGTGAACGTGCCCGGAAAGGTCGACGTCGAACTGCACCAACTGAAGAAGACCATCGCCACCATCGCCGTGCAGTGACCGCGGACCGGTCCGTCGCCGTACTCGCCCATGGCCTGGGCGGCTCGACAGATCTTCCAATTCCGTTCACGTATGCACTGATCGGTGCTGCGTGGGCGTTGACGTTCACCTTCGCCGTCGTCGCGCTGGCGTGGCGCAAGCCGCGGTTCGATCCGGACAAGCCCGGCCGCGCGCTGCCGCCGTGGGTGAGCGCCTTCGTCGACGCCCCCCTCACCCGATGGGCCGTCGGGATCGCCGGCCTTCTGTTCGCGGTATGGGTCGGGCTGGTGGCCTTCCTCGGCCCGCAGAACGCCGAGAACCCGCTGCCGGGCGTGTTCTACGTGCTGCTGTGGGTCGGCCTGGTGGCGCTGTCACTGGCGTTCGGGCCGGTGTGGCGCGCGCTGTCACCGGTGCGCACCGTGCACCGGTTGCTCGGCCGACGGTCGCTGCGCACCTATCCGGAGGCGCTGGGCTACTGGCCGGCGGTGCTGGGCCTGTTCGCGTTCGTGTGGCTGGAACTGGCCAGTCCCGATCCGGGGTCGCTCGCTGCGATACGGACCTGGCTGCTGATCTACCTGGCCGTCACGCTGGCCGGCGCCGTGGTGTGCGGTGACCGCTGGTGCGCCCGCGCGGACCCGTTCGAGGTGTACAGCATGGTGGCGTCGCGGTTGTCGGCACTGCGGCGCGACCGCGAGGGCCGCATCGCGATCGGCAACCCGTTCGACCACCTGCCGTCGCTGCCGGTGCGGCCGGGCACGGTCGCGGTGCTGTCGGTGCTGCTGGGGTCGACGGCATTCGACAGCTTCTCCGCACGGCCGCAATGGCGCGGCTTCGTCGACGAGAGTGCCGGCTCCGCCGCGACCGCCACCCTCATCAACAGTGCGGGGCTGCTGGTCTTCGCGGGCGTGGTCGCCGCCACGTTCTGGCTGGCCGCCAGGGCGACCGGAGGCCTCGACCGCGAACGGCGCCGCGATCTGCCGGGGCAGATGGCGCATTCGCTGATCCCGATCGTGGTGGGTTATGTGTTCGCGCACTACCTGACCTATCTGGTCGAACGCGGCCAGCAGACCGTCATCGCGCTGACAGGCATCGATGCCGACGTGAATTACTTTCTGTCACTTCATCCTTCGCTGCTGGCCACCATCAAGGTCGGCTGCGTGGTGGGCGGACACATCGCAGGCGTGATCGCCGCTCACGACCGGGCGCTGCATCTGCTGCCCAAGGCGCATCAGCTGACGGGACAGCTTGCGATGATGCTGGTGATGGTCGGCTACACGTTCACCGGGTTGTACCTGTTGTTCGGCGGGTAAATTCTGGTTATGCGGGCGCTGATCATCACCGACGTTCAAAACGACTTCTGCGAAGGCGGTTCGCTGGAGGTGAGTCGCGGTGCCGAGGTCGCCAGTGGCATCAGCGAGTTGCTCGCGGGTGATCACGGCTACGCGCACGTGGTGGCCACGAAGGATTTCCACATCGATCCCGGTGAACATTTCTCCGACCATCCGGACTATGCGGTGTCGTGGCCGCGGCACTGCGTGGTGCAGACAGCGGGCGCAGAGTTCCATCCGCACCTGGACACCGACGCCGTCGAGGCAGTCTTCCGCAAGGGCCAGTACGCGGCCGCCTACAGCGGCTTCGAAGGCGCCGACGACGACGGCACACCGCTGGCCGACTGGCTGCGAGAGCGTGGCGTCGAGGCGGTCGACATCGTCGGTATCGCGACGGACTACTGCGTGCAGGCGACGGCCGCGGATGCCGTGCAATCGGGCTTCGCCACCCGCGTCCTGCTGGACCTGACCGCCGGCGTCGCGCCCGAGTCGACAGCCAAGGCCATCGAGGACATGCGCGCCGCCGGCGTCGAGATCACCTAGCTCAACCCGGCACGAACCTCGGCGGCGGCCGGTCGCATCATCCGGCGGTGGGATCGGTCGGGTTGCCGGACCACGTCGGCGGCCGGTCGGCCGTGAAAGCCCGGACCCCTTCCTTGGCGTCGTCGTGACTCATCAGCGCCAGGTGGATCTCGGTCTCGCGACGGCCAACGGCGGCACGGTCGAGGTCGAACGATTCCCACAGCAGTCGCTTGCTGGCAGCAACCGACATGGGCGCGGTGTTCTCGGCGATGTCGTGCGCGAGCGCCAGCGCCGCGGGGAGCACCTCGTCTGCGTCGAGCACGCGGCTGCCCAGACCCAGCTCGACAGCCCGTCGGCCGTCGAATGTCGCTCCGGTCAACAGGATTTCGGCGGCGTTGGCGATCCCGACCAGGCGCGGCAGGATCCAGTGCGAGTAAGCGTCCCCGACGACGCCGCGCCGAACCTGGACGATGCCATACTGCGCGTCGGCGGCGAAGAACCGGATGTCGCACTGCAGAGCCAGCGTCATTCCCAGCCCGATGGCATGGCCGTTGACCGCGGCGATAACCGGCTTTGACAGCGTCCAGGCGGGCACGTCGATACCCGCCGCAGTGAATCCCGCCTCCGGCTCGGCGAACGTGTCCTCACCCTCGCCGAGATCGGCACCCGCGCAGAACGCCGGCGGTGCGCCCGTCAGCACGATGACGCGGACGTCGTCGTCGCGGTCGCAGGTCCGATAGGCGTCCGCGAGTTCCTCGCGCATCCCGTCGCCGACGGCGTTGCGCTGCCTTGGCCGGTGCAGGGTGATGGTTGCCACACCGCCGTCGTTGGCCAGCAGTAACGTCCGGTAATGGCCTTTCGGGCCGGTTGGTTGCGCTGCTCGCTCTTTGGGCATCCCCGTATCGTCGCCTTGATCCCGCCCGCTGTCTCTCGTCTGGAGCGTCCAACTTTGACCCAAGCCGCCACCCCGCAGACTGTCCAACTGGAAGTCTGGCCAGGAAAGGCCTACCCACTCGGAGCCACCTACGACGGGTCGGGCACGAACTTCGCGGTGTTCAGCGAGGTCGCCGAGAAGGTCGAGCTGTGTCTGTTCGACGCGGACGGAACCGAGACCGCCTGCATCACCCTGCCTGAGGTGGACGGTTTCGTCTGGCACGGTTTCATCCCGACCATCGAACCCGGCCAACGCTACGGCTACCGCGTGCATGGGCCGTACGACCCGGCCGCGGGTCACCGGTGCAACGCCAACAAGCTGCTGCTGGACCCGTACGCCAAAGCCATCGACGGCACGTTCGAGTGGAATCAGTCGCTGTTCGGCTACAACTTCGGCGATCCCGACAGCCGCAACGACGACGACTCCGCAGCGAGCACGGCGAAGTCCGTGGTCATCAACCCGTTCTTCGACTGGGGGGTCGATCGCCCGCCGGGCCACGAATACGCCGACACGGTGATCTACGAGGCGCACGTCAAAGGGCTGACCCAGACGCACCCGGAGATTCCCGAACAGATCCGCGGTACGTACTCCGCCGTCGCCCATCCGGTGATCATCGATCACCTGAAATCGTTGGGCGTCAACGCAATCGAACTGATGCCCGTGCACCACTTCGCCAACGACTCGACGCTGATCGACAAGGGTCTGTCCAACTACTGGGGCTACAACACCATCGGCTTTTTGGCGCCGGAACCGAAGTACAGCAGCAGTTCCACCCCGGGCGGGCAGGTCCAGGAGTTCAAGGCGATGGTGCGTGCCCTACACGAGGCCGACATCGAGGTGATCCTCGACGTCGTCTACAACCACACCGCGGAGGGCAACCACCTGGGACCGACCCTCTCGATGCGCGGCATTGACAACGCCGCGTACTACCGCCTCGTCGGCGACGACAAGCGCTACTACATGGACTACACCGGCACCGGCAACAGCCTCAACGTCGGCCATCCCGCATTCGCTGCAGCTGATCATGGACTCGCTGCGGTACTGGGTCACCGAAATGCACGTCGACGGATTCCGGTTCGACCTCGCGTCGACATTGGCCCGGGAGTTCTACGACGTCGACAAGCTGTCGACGTTCTTCGAACTCGTGCAACAGGATCCGACGGTCAGCCAGGTCAAGCTGATCGCCGAGCCGTGGGACGTCGGCCCCGGCGGCTATCAGGTCGGCAACTTCCCTCCGCAGTGGACCGAGTGGAACGGCAAATACCGCGACACCGTGCGCGACTTCTGGCGCGGCGAGCCCGCGACGCTCGACGAGTTCGCCTCCCGACTCACCGGATCGGCCGATCTCTATGAGCACACCGCACGGCGGCCCGTGGCCTCGATCAACTTCGTCATCGCCCACGACGGATTCACGTTGCGGGACCTGGTGTCCTACAACGAGAAACACAACGAGGACAACGGCGAGGACAACAACGACGGCGAAAGCCACAATCGGTCGTGGAACTGTGGAGTCGAGGGTCCGACCGACGATTCCGAGATCCTGGCGCTGCGCGCCAAACAGCAACGCAATTTCCTGACGACGTTGCTGCTGTCGCAGGGCGTGCCGATGATCTGTCACGGTGACGAGTTGGGCCGCACACAACGCGGCAACAACAACGGCTACTGCCAGGACAACGAGATCACCTGGATCGACTGGGGCAACGCCGACGCCGAGCTGATTGAGTTCACCCGCACGGTGTCCGCTTTACGGGCCGCGCACCCGGTGTTCCGGCGGCGGCGCTTCTTCTCGGGCCGTCCGGTACGCCCACGTGGTGGCGGCGACGCGCTGCCCGACATTGCGTGGTTCGCACCCGACGGTTCGGAGATGAGCGACGAGGACTGGGAGTCCGGCTTCGCCAAGTCGATCACGGTGTACCTCAACGGGCAGGGCATTCCCGATCTCGACGTGCGCGGCCAGCGGGTCACCGATGACTCGTTCGTGATGTGCTTCAACGCACACCACGAGCCGATCGACTTCACGCTTCCTGCAGGGGAATTCGGTGCAGCGTGGCAACCGGTCATCGACACTGGCGCCGATGCGAGCGCCGACGGTGAGCCGAAGGCGATCGTCGCGGGCGAACAGGTAATGGTCGACGGCCGGTCAGTGGTCGTACTCCAGGCGACGACGCTCTAGCTCACTTCTCGACGTCGAAGAACGATTCGCCGTCCTCGGGTGTGCCGTCGATCTGACCGCGGTCCTTGCCGTGTTGCTCGGGGTCGAGGCGGTCGAGCTCGTCGCCGGACATCGACTCGGTCTCCTGTGCGGTGTCATCGGCGTCGCGGGTGTCGATGTCGTCAGGACTGACATCGGGCACCTCCTCGGCAAGGCGCTCATCGAGCGTCTCGTCCTCCCCGGCGTCGATCCACTGTTCCGGAGGGTCGACCACCTCGTCGCCGTCATCGTTGCGCACCTCGTCGGAGTCGAGGGCCTCTTGCGGCGTCAGCGGGTTGTCGTCGGAGACGTCACGTGCCATGCATGCCGTGTTGCCCGACGCGGCACCCGGCTAAACCGGCGCCGCTACATTCGCCGACATGCCGGCACATTCGCTGACATGAAATGGAACGGGTCGCCGGCCATGTCGGGCGGGGAGATGGTGGTGGCCGCGGGCCTGTACCAGCGACGGGGTTCCGCCGCGACCCTCGACGGCAACGGCGGTCTGCCCTCCGGCGCGGACCCGGTGCGCGAGGCGCCGGGATTTCGCGGAGTGGCAGCGGGACTGGCCTGCCGAGAACGGCCTGAGTTCAGAAGTGTTGTGCGCCAGCACATTCTTGCTGTCCGAGTTCCACGCTCCGTACCAGGTCGTATGGTACGGTCTGGTGCTGTAGCAACCGTGGCCGCCGTGATTGCACAGAGGTTTTTCAGTGCTCCCGGCTGGGCGGGCCGGAGTAGGAGCCGAAGAGCGACGGCACCTACCGGCGGCCGCGGTTGCCAGATTCCGCTCGAGCTCCTTTACCGAGACACGATTGGCCACTTCTTCGGTCGATTAATTTTCGGAGGCGTCAGTAACGCCGTATGCTCCCTCCATGTCGCTGGCGCGCCGCACTGGCTGCCCGTTGAGGGCCGACGACTGGGTCCAGGCCGGCGTCGCGCTGCTCGCCGAGGGCGGACCGAATGCACTGCGAATCGGTCGATTGTGCGAACGACTCGAAGTCACCAAGGGCAGTTTCTATTGGCATTTCACCGATATGCGGGCCTATCGCGCCGCGCTGGCCGATGCGTGGGGCAACCTCTACGAGCAGTGGCGGCGCCGGATGGAGAGCCTTCGCCACGCCGATCCGCGGGACCGGCTGGTGGAGATGATGCAGGCGTTGATGGCGCCGGACCACTGGGCGCTCGAGCGCGCGATGCGCATCTGGGCGTTGACCGACGATGCGGTTATGGAAAGCGTCCGGCGCAGCGACGGGCGGGTGCTGTCCGAAGTTCGGCAGGCGTTCGTCGACTGCGGATTCGACGAGGACGAGGCCGCATTGCGATCGTCGGTGTTGTTCGCGGCGGGTGTCGGCCTCCTGCACGAGGCGAGGGGCACGCAGGACGCGCCCGCAGCGTTGCGCGAGCGCGTCCTGGATCTCATGCTTCGTCGATAGTCCGGCTCGGTTCCAGGCCGGTCTTACGGTCGAGCTGTTGCAGCAGGTGATGCGCGGCGACCTCGACGTCCTTGTGCCGCCATTCGGCCGCCCGGTACACACAGGCGATCAGCCCGGTGCGGTGAATCCGCCGAAAGTCGCCGTATACGAACGCATACCGCGCCTTCGTGCCGTCGGTCGCGCCGTCGGTCAGCCCGAGATGCCACGCTGCGTAGTCGTCCCACGAATGCGACTCGAGATAGGAGTTCTGCGCGTCGGCGTTCGGCTGCACGTCGCCCCAATCGCTGTCGAGCACGTACTGTCGGGCGTCGATCAGTTCGCGTGCCCGCGCCACCGCGGCGTCATTGAGCGAGTACTTGGCCATGGCGGCTCCTTCCTTCCACAACCGACTCCCATTATCTACTCCCGCCTAACGACGCAGTGCGCGCACCGCATCGGCCAGGGTCCATACGGAGATACCCAGCAGGGCAATGTCCTTCATCAGGAATCCACCCGTGAGCGACAGCGCCGGGAATCCGCCCTGTGAAGCTTCGAATACCCCCGGGGTGGTGAACATGAAACTTATGGTTGCGGCGAACAACGCGATCGCGAGCAGGCTGCCGCCGATGGAGACCTTCGGCCACCACGGCTTTACGGCGAGCAACACGGCCGCGGCGATCTCGAAGACGCCGAGCAGGACCGAGAAGGTGTACACCGAGAAGATCTCGTACACCCAACTCATGAGCGGGCTTTCGGACACCAGTGGCACGATGCCGTCGGCCTCGTAGCTCATGAACTTCAGGCCGCCGTACCAGAGGAGCACGATGGCCAGGCCGTAGCGAACGATCAGGCCCGCGGTCGTATCGATGGTGTTCTTCTGCGTGGATTCGATCTGTTGCGTTGTCATGTAAAGGTAGTGCGGCGCCAGGCCACCGCCGTTACGCGACGCCGACCGTTTCGAGTTGCATCACCTCGGACGCGGCACGTTCCCCCGACCGGATCGCGCCGTCGACCCACCCGCACATGACGGCCGAACTCTCGGTGCCCGCCCAGTGGATGCGGCCGCACGGTTCACGCAGTGCCGGGCCGAACTCGGTGAGCACGCCGGTCGGTGCGTGGCTGAGCATCCCGCCGCCGGAGTACCGCTCGGTGGTCCAGTTCTGCTCGATGTACTCGACGGGCGACGCGGCCGTGTTGCCGAAGCGCGCGACGAGTTCGGCCAACACCCTTCGCCTGCGCTCGCCCGCGTCCAGTGCGGTGAGTTGCCGCGCGATGGGTCCCTCGACGATGACGCACAGGACCCCGGGCGTGCCGCTGTCGGTGGATGCGTCGATCGTGATCGTCGCGGGTGACCCCGGTGCGGCGGACTGACCGGAGAGTCCGTCACCTCGCCAGAACGGCTCGTCGTAGACGATGTTGATCTTGAAGATCGCCCCGCTCGGCATCCGCTGATGCAAAAACGACCGGTCGACTCCGAGCATCGGCTCGTAGATGATCTGGCCGGCGATCGCGATCGGCACCGCGACGACGACCCGGTGCGCGCGGACGGTCATGTCGTCCGAGCGCACCGTGACACCCTCCGCGTCCTGGTCGATACGCCGGACGGGTTGGGAGAGGTGCAGCGAGTCACCGATCTCCGCGGCCATCGGCCCGTAGACCGCGCCCATGCCGCCGACGATCCGCGAATCCTGGCTGGCGTCCTTCGACCCCAACACGAACCCCGGTCCGCCGCCCGACGCCATCTGGTAGGCCACGAACAGCATCGACACCTCGGACGCGGCGGATGTGTAGCACCCCGCGATGGCCGTCTCCAACAAGTCGTGTGCGGCCTTGGACGGCGCGTGATCGTTCAGCCATTTCGCCAGGCTGATCCGGTCGTACTTCTCGGCGCTTTTCGCTCGCCACGGCGCTTCGAGGGGAATCGTCTTGCAGATCCGCTCCAACTCGAACATGGCCGTCCCGAGGTTCGCCGCCGCCCACGGGCTCATCGACCACGGGATGGCGCCCCGGTAGCGGTACTGCTTGCCGCCGACGACCATCATCGCCTCGCCGTCGGTGTACTGCTTGTAACTCGGCACGCCGAACTCGTTCAACAGCCCGTAGATGCCGTCCTGACCGGGCCCGATCCAGGCGCCACCGCGGTCGATCCACGTGCCGTCGTCGCGATACTCGGTGAACGTCTTGCCGCCCACCCGCTCGCGCGCCTCCAGCAAGGCCACCGAGTGACCCGCCTGCTTCAGCCTCAGGGCGGCCGTCAGTCCGGCGAAACCCGCCCCCACCACGCAGAAATCAACGTCAGCCATAATTGCCCATGCTCCGCTTCGGGAAGCCGCGGCGTCGGGGTTTTACCTTGGCGGAGCAAATCCGATAGGCGGCGATTCAGCCGGTCCCGGACGCATCGGACCGGGGCCGGGCCGACGTGATCGTCAACGGCGCCAACGTCCGCGGGAGCCTCAGCCGACGAACCGGGCGATCGACTTCAACGGGATCGGCAGCCAGCTAGGCCGGTGCCGCGCCTCGTAGGCCGCCTCGTACACCGCTTTGTCGAGTTCGTATGCCGCGAGCAGCTGGCCGGAGTCTCGCGGGTCGGCACCGGAGACCTCCGCGTACCCCTCACAGAACGACCCGGCGTTGCGGTCGACCCACTCGCGGGCGCGCGCCGCGAGTTGGCGCTCGATGTCCTCGTCGCGCGATTCGCTGGACTGGTCCATCAGCCGGTGGTACGCCGCGTATTCGTAGGATCGCAGCATCCCGGCCACGTCCCGAAGCGGTGAATCGGGCCGCCTGCGCTCGTCGAGCGGATGCCCCGGCTCACCCTCGAAGTCGATCAGTAGCCAGCGTTCCGGGGTGCGCAGCACCTGGCCCAGATGCAGGTCGCCGTGTACCCGTTGGACGACGATCGTCTCCTCGGCGAGCTTGCGGTAGCGCTCCTCGATCAGCGCAACGTACTGCTCGAGGTCCGGCACCGCCTTCGCGGCCGCCGAAAGTCGGTCCAGCATCGTGTCGGTCGGGAACAGGACGGTTGAGGTCTCGAGGTGCTCGGCCAGCGTCGCGTGCACCGATGCCACCGCCTCACCCAGCCGGTACGACTCTCCGGCGAAGTCGCCGCCCACCTCGTCGGCGTACAGATCACCCTCGGCGAACAGATCGCGGGTGCTGGCCATGGCCATGTCCCAGCCCTCGGCGGAGTTGGCCGCGAACTCGGTGACCATGCCGAGCGCGCAGGGTTCATTCGCCCATGTCGTCTCGAAGGACCCCAGCAGCCGCGCCACGTGCGGGTTGTCGGCTCGGGCCAGCACCCGGTTGAGCTCGATGTCGGGATTGATCCCGGTGGTGACGCGGCGGAACACCTTGAGGATGGCTTCCTCCTCGAAGACCACACTGGTGTTGCTCTGCTCGGCGCCCGACAACCGCGGCGCGACGTCGAGCGGCAGTGTGACGTCGGGTTCCTTGCTGAAGCGCACCGCGTCATCCGCGGTTCCGACGGTCGCCGACGAATCGATCAGCGACAGCAGATACTGCCCAGCGGTCGGGTCGTACAGGGCGTCGTAGGCGGTGCGGTCACCGTCCGCACCGATCGTCGCGACGTCGGCGTACTCCTCGATCGGCCCGGCGTTCCACCGCACGATCACCTGATAGCGCTCCGAGCTGCCATCGGAGTAGGACGCGTCGAGCAGCACGAGGTCGAGGTCGTCACGCAACGCGACGGTGAGCGCGGGCTCGGCCGAGACGAGCTCCCGGGTGCGCCCCGCGTACCACCGCTGCAGCGGCAGCCATTCGTCGAACGGCAGGTTCACGGCCGTCATTGATGCTGCTCCTCCTGTTCCCGAAGGTGGAACCAGTAGAACCCATGGCCCGGCAGAGTGAGCAGGTACGGCAACTGCCCGATGCGGGGGAACTCGACGTGTCCGGTCATCTCGACGGGTGTATACCCGTTCCAGTGCTGCAGATTCAGCTCGATGGGCTGCGGGAACCGCGACAGATTGTTGACGCACAGCACGGTGTCGCCGGCGGCGTCGTCGTCCATCTCGCGCACGTACGTGAGCACCGAGGGGTTCGACCCGCCGAGCTCACGGAAGGCGCCGATGGCGAATGCGTCGTGGCGTCGGCGAACGGTCAGCATCGTGCGGGTCCAGTTCAACAACGATGTCGAACTGTCCCGCTGCGCCTCCACGTTCACCGACTGGTAGCCGTAGATCGGGTCCTGATTCGGCGGGAGATACAGCCGGCCCGGATTGGCGGTGGAGAAGCCCGCGTTGCGGTCGGGCGTCCACTGCATCGGGGTGCGCACCCCGTCCCGGTCACCGAGCCAGATGATGTCACCCATGCCGATCTCGTCGCCGTAGTACAGCACCGGCGAACCGGGCAACGACAGCAGCAAGGCGGTGAACAACTGCATCTGGTTGCGGTCGTTCTCCAGCAGCGGCGCCAGCCGTCGACGGATGCCGACGTTCGCCTTCATCCGTGGATCCTTGGCGTACTCGGAATACATGTAGTCGCGCTCTTCGTCGGTGACCATCTCGAGCGTCAACTCATCGTGGTTGCGCAGGAATATCCCCCATTGCGCCATGTCCGGAATCTGCGGTGTCTGCGCGAGGATCTCCGAGATCGGGAACCGCGACTCACGCCGGACCGCCATGAAGATGCGTGGCATGAGCGGGAAGTGGAATGCCATATGGCATTCGTCGCCGCCGGTCTTGGCATCGCCGAAGTACTCCACCACGTCGGCCGGCCACTGGTTCGCCTCGGCCAGCAGCACCCGGCCGGGGAACTCGTCGTCGATCACCTTGCGGCAGTGCTTGAGGAATGCATGCGTCTCCGGCAGGTTCTCGCAGTTGGTGCCCTCCCGTTCGAACAGATAGGGCACGGCATCGAGCCGGAAGCCGTCGATGCCGATGTCCAGCCAGAACCGCAGGACGTCGAGCATCGCCTCCTGCACGGCGGGGTTGTCGTAGTTCAGGTCGGGCTGGTGGGAGAAGAACCGGTGCCAGTAGAACTGCCGCCGCACCGGGTCGAACGTCCAGTTGGACTCCTCGGTGTCGACGAAGATGATGCGCGCGTCGGTGTAGAGCTCGCTGGTGTCACTCCACACGTAGAAGTCGCCGTAGGGGCCGTCGGGGTCACGCCGCGACTCCTGAAACCACGCGTGGGACTCGGACGTGTGGTTCATGACGAGATCGGTGATGACGCGGATGCCGCGCCGGTGTGCCGCGTCCAGCAGATTGACGAAATCGTCGACGGTGCCGAACTCGGGCAGCACCCGGTAGAAGTCGCGGATGTCGTAGCCGCCGTCACGCAACGGGGAATCGTAGAATGGTGGCAGCCAAAGACAGTCCACGCCAAGCCATTTCAGATAATCGAGTTGTTCGGTCAGGCCGCGTAGATCGCCGGCGCCATCGGAGTTCGAGTCGTAGAACGCGCGCACGAGAACCTCGTAGAACACGGCACGCTTGAACCACGTGCGGTCCTCGGGAACCATCCTGGCGTGACCGAAGTCCTCCGCGATCGGATGTTCGACCACGCCGTGTTCGACGTGGCTTCCTTCCGCCGGATCATGTTCAGCGACCCCGCCGGTCGCGCTGACAACGTTGCTTGAGTCCATACAGAGTTCAAACCTACCCATGTCCGACGGAATTGAATCGTTGAAGAATCCTGCGCTCGACGGTCCTTGCTTGCTGGTTACCGCCGGGTGAGTCCGTCGTCGCGACGGGTTACGGATTCGGGGCGTCTCGACCCGGACAAGAATCGAGTGACTGTGGCATCCGGGCGCCTGCCACAACGCCATCGGTGGTGCGACGACGAGTGACACCTGGAACGGGGACGGCCCGTCAGACCCGCCGTCGAGCTGGTCGCCACCGCCGCCGTCACCGGGTGTGGCGTCGAGGAACGGGACCCTGACCTCCGCAGTACCGAAGTACGCGAACAGCGGCGTCGGTCCGGCCGCCTAGTATCGTTCGACCGTGCCGTCCCGTGATCACGGGGACCCGGGCGATGCCCCTTCGGTCCCTCCCCCACTCACCGCGCTGGCTAATTCCGTTCGCCAGTCGGCGGCGGAGGAAGCGCGCACAATCGCCGGATCGACCAACACCGGCACACTTGCCACGCTGACGGCGGACGGCGACCCGTGGGCGTCGTACGTGACATATGGACTATTCGGTGGCGCCCCGGTGCTGTGCGTCTCCAATCTCGCCGAGCACGGTCGTAATCTCGCATCCGACCCGAGGGCGAGCATCGCGATCGTCGCCCCGACTTCCGAATCCGACCCCCTCGCCAGTGGTCGGGTGACATTGGCCGGCGTCGTCGAGGCACCCGACGGCGACGAACGGGCCGCCGCCCGCGAAGCGCACCTGTCCGCTGTCGCGGCGGCGAAGTACTACATCGACTACAGCGACTTCACGCTCTGGGTGCTGCGTGTGCAACGGGTGCGCTGGGTCGGTGGCTACGGCCGGATGGAGTCGACCACCGGCGAGGAGTACTCCGCCGCCGCGCCGGATCCGGTTCAGCCGCATGCGGCCGGGGCGATCGAACACCTCAATGCCGATCACGCGGATTCACTCGTCGCGATGGCGAAGGTACTCGGCGGCTACCCGGACACCACCACGGCGACCTGCACCGGTATCGACCGCTACGGCCTGGACCTGAGGCTCACCACCGACCGCGGGATCGCCTATACCCGGGTCGGCTACGCGGCACCGATCGACTCGCTCGACCAGTTGCGTCCGGCCACCGTTGAGCTGGCGCACCGCGCGCGGCAGGGCTGAAATACGATCGCGTTATGGCTGATGCGGCTTCATCCTCCGAACGCCCCGACACCTGGCAAGCGGCGTTCGACCTGATCCGCACCCGCGGCTACGAGCATCGGGCCGAGCCGTTCAAATTGGCCAGCGGCCAACTCAGCCACGACTACATCGACGGCAAGTACGCCATCGACACCGGGGAGCGACTGACGATCGTCAGCCGTGCAGTCGCCGATCTCGCCGCGAAGCACGGGATCGAGTTCGACGCCGTCGGCGGACTCACCATGGGCGCGGACCCGCTGGCCCACGGTGTCGCGATGGTCACCGGTAAGGCGTGGTTCTCCGTGCGCAAGGAACAGAAGCAGCGCGGGCGCGAGCAGTGGATCGAGGGCACCCGCCTTGAACCCGGGACCCGGGTGATGCTCGTCGACGACGTGATCAGCACCGGCGGCTCCACCGAGATCGCGTTCGACCGCGTGGCCGCCGTCGGTGCCGTCGTCACCGGCGTGATCCCGATGGTGGACCGCGGCGATGTCGCGGCCGGGCGCTTCGCGAAACGCAACGTCCCGTTCGCCGCACTGGTCACCTATCGGGACCTCGGCATCGAGCCCGTCAAGGACGTCTGAGCGCTCGCCGAACGTGGGTTACCCGCACGCGTTCGGGCACTCGAGCGTGCCGGTAACCCACGTTCGGCGTGATGGCGCGACTCATCAGGCGTCACCCGGGACGACCAACACGCCACCCGGCTCCATGCCGACGACCACCGGATCACCTGGCGCGAATGCCCGCGCCGCCGAGCCTGCGGTCTGCGCGCTGATCACCGAGCCATCCGGCATGGCAACGAACAGCCGCGAGATCGGCCCGAGGAACGCGACGGAGCTGACGGTCGACGTACCCGCGGGATCGGCGGTGACCGTGACTGCCTCCGGCCGCACCATCGCCAGCCCGGCGCCCGAGGTGATCGAACCCGGCAATGTCGGCACCGCTGTCCCCAACAGCTGGGCCTGCCCGCCCGAAACCTGTGCGGGCACTTTGTTGTTCAACCCGACGAACTCCGCGACGAACGGCGTTGCCGGGTTGGCGTACAGGTCGGCCGGTGCCGCGAGTTGTTCGAGCCGTCCCCGATTCATCACGCCCACCCGGTCGGCGACGGCGAGCGCCTCCTCCTGGTCATGGGTGACGAACAACGTCGTCGTGCCGATCTCGAGCTGCAACCGCCGAATCTCGTCGCGCAACTGGACGCGGACCTTGGCGTCCAGCGCCGAGAGTGGTTCGTCGAGAAGCAGCACCCGCGGTTGAATCGCCAGCGCACGGGCCAGCGCGACCCGCTGCTGCTGTCCGCCCGACAGCTCGCCGGCGTACTTGTCGGTGTGCGCGGACAGCCTGACCAGGTCGAGCATCTCGGTAGCCCGAGATATCCTCTCGTCCTTGGCCTTACCGCGCATCTTCAGGCCGAAGGCGACGTTGTCCAGCACCGTCAGGTGCGGGAACAGGCTGTACGCCTGGAACACCATGCCCATATCCCGCTTGTTGGCGGGCACGCGGCTGACATCGCGGCCGCCGACAGACACGGTGCCCGAGGTGGCTTCGTCCAGGCCGGCGAGGATGCGTAGTGCCGTGGTCTTACCGCAGCCCGACGGCCCGAGCAGCGCGACGAGTTCACCGGGTTCGATGTGCAGCGTGAGTCCGTCGAGCGCCTTCACGTCGCCATAGACCCGGGTCAGTTCGGTGAGGTCGACGGCGACGCCAGAGGCGTTGGAGCTCATGCGGTTACCCCCTCGACCCGGCGGCGCCCACGTGTCATCAGCGACAGCACCAACAACAGCGCGAACCCGAAGAGCAGCACGGCCAGCGAGGCGGCCACCGACGTCGGGCCGTCGCTCTTGCCGATCGCCACGATCTGCACCTGCAGCGTCTGGTATCCGCTCAGCGACGCGATGGTGTACTCGCCCAGGACGACCGCGATCGAGATGAACGCGGCGGACAGGATTCCCGGCCAGATGTTGGGCACCAGCACCCGCAGGATCGTCGTCGTCCACCCTGCGCCCAGCGACCGGGCAGCCTCGGCGAGAGTCTGCAGGTCGATCGACGACAGCGACGCGTCGATCGCGCGGTACGCGAACGGCAGCACCAGCACCACGTAGACGAACGCCAATGTCAGCGCGGACTCACCGAGAAAGTACGTCACCCACAGGTACACGTTGCGCAGGCCGACGACGATCACCAGCGCGGGGATCGTCAGCGGCAACAGACTCAGAAACTCCACCGCACCCCTGGCCCACGGCGCGCGCAGTCGCACCCAGATCATCGTCGGCACCAGGATCACCAGCATCGCGGCGACCGTGAACGCCGCCAACAGCAGCGAGATCACGATCGCCTGATACAGCGCGTCGTCGGTGACGAGGTTCGTCCAGGCCTGCAGTGTGCGCCCGCCGGCGATGAGGTCTCGCGTGGAGAAGTCCGCCATGGCGTACAGCGGAAAGAGAAAGAACAGCCCGAAGGCCACCCACAGAACGGACCGCACCGCGCGCTTCACCGCAGCCACCTCGCGGTGCGGCGGACCAGAACGTTGTAGGCGACCATCACCGCCGCGACGACGACGATCATCTCCAGTGCCAGCGCGTACGCGAACCCCGACTGGCCGAGAACGACCTCGCTCGTGAGCGCCGACCGGATGAGCAGCGGCACGATCGGGCTGCCCTGGCTGACCAGCGCCGCCGCTGTGGCATACGCCGCAAACGCGTTGGCGAACAACAACAATGCCGATCCGAGGAACGCCGGCGTCAACAACGGCACGGCCACCTCGCGGAAGTACTGCCACCTCGACGCACCCAGGCTGAGAGCCGCCTCACGCCATTGGGCGCGCAGGCCTTCGAGCGCGGGCACGAAGACGATCACCATGAGCGGGATCTGGAAGTAGGTGTAGACCAGGATCAGTCCGGTCAGGCTGTACAGCCAGCCGGAGGCGGCCAGGTTCCAGCCGAGGGCCTGCTGGACCCACAGTGTCAGCACACCGTTGAGGCCGACCGTTGCCAGGAACGCGAATGCCAGTGCCACGCCGCCGAACTGGGCCAGCACGCTGCACAGCGAGATCACCGCCCGGCGCACCATGGACGTGGACGGGCTGCTCACGATCAACCACGCCAGCACCGCCCCGAGCACCGCGCCGATGATCGCCGTGCTGCCCGACAACAGCACGCTCTTCGCCAGCGCCGCCAACGCCGCGGATGAGAACAGCGCCCCGATGCGTGCGAGGGAGAAGGCCCCGTCGGCCTCGTCATCCCTGAACGCGTTGACGATCACCGTCACCGTCGGAATGAGCAGGAAGATCACGACGACGGCGAAAAACGGCAGCAGCGGCAGCGTCTCGCGGACGCGTCGGGAAAGGGTGCTGACCGGCATCCGCGCCGTCAGCCGATCGCCCCGGCCCAGTTGTCCGTCAGATACTTGGTGGCCTTCTCGGTCTGATCGGGACTCGGGACCGTGACCGGGCCGTCGATGACGGGGAGCTTCGCGGCGGCGGCCTGGTCGATGGTCCCGTCGGTCACCATGTTGTCGGCGCGCACCGGCCGGACACCGCCGACGGCGTACAGATTCTGGCCCTCGTCGCTGTAGAGGAACTCCTGCCATAGCCGCGCGGCCGCGGGATGCGGAGCGTCCTTGTTGATGGCCTGGTAGTAGTAGCCCGCCACGGCGTTGTCGGGCGGAACGATGACCTGCCAGCTCGGCAGTTTCGCGGTCTCGGCGGCATTGGTGTAATTCCAGTCGATGACGACCGGCGTCTGGCCCGACTCGATGGTGGCCGGTGTGGGGTCGACCGGCAGGAAGTTGCCCGCCGCCTTGAGCTTGCGGAAGAACTCCACCCCGGGCGCGATGTCGTCTGCCGAACCGCCCTGTGACAGCGCCACCATCAGCACGCCGGAGAACGCGGCGCCGGCCTGGGTGGGGTCGCCGTTGAGGGCGACCTTGCCGTTGTACTCGGGTTTGAGCAGATCGTTGACGCTCGCCACCGGGGGCACCTTGGACGAGTCGAAGCCGATCGACATGTAGCCGCCGTAGTCGTTCACCCACGTGCCGTCGGCATTCTTGAAGGCCGAGGGGATGTCGTCGAACGTCGCCACCTTGTATGGCGCGAACATGGACGTGTTGGCCAGCGCGACCGCCTGCCCGAGGTCGAACACGTCGGGCGCGGTGCTCTTACCCTTCTGCTGGTTGGCGGCGTTGATCTCCTCCTGGCTGGCGGCGTCGGGCTGCGCCGAGTTCACCTTGATGCCGTACTTGTCTTCGAACGCCTTGATGATGGCGCCGTAGTTGGCCCAATCAGGTGGCAGGGCAATGACATTCAGCTCGCCCTCCTTCTTCGCCGCTTCGACCAGACCCTCCATGCCGCCGAAATCCGCGGCGGAGGTGGCTTCACCGGCGTTCACGCCCGACTGCGTCTGTTCCTCCCCGCTGTCCTTCTCGGGCGGTGCACAGCCGATCAGACCGGCGAACAGGAGAACCGCTGCGGCCGAGGCCGCCATCAAGCTTGAGTACTTCATTGCCGAACCTTCCGATGGGCAGGAAGCGACGCAGTGGCGCGGTGATGACGACACCGGGTCGCGGCGGTGAACGAATGCATATGCGGCGCTCGACCCTACCGTGGTGGCCACGCCAGTGATACGTCTTCTCCTGAGTTCGGTCGCTGCACATATGTGCTGGTAAGCGGGATAGCATCTGTGTGTGGCTGAACGCGAAGCCTCGGGGGAGTTCGACTACCTGATCGGCGACCTGGCGGAAGCCCCGTCGGAAGCCGAGGTGTCGGACGGTGACGACGCGCCACCAGAACCGGTGCCGCCAGACGAGTTCGACTACCCACCGGGCGACAAAGACCCTGCCCAGGACAGTTGGGACGAGCCTGCTGAGGGCTTCTGGACCGACGCCGAGCCCGTTCCCGACGCCGAGCCCGTTCCCGAAGGCGCATTCGACGCGTTCGACTCCGACACCTGGTACTTCGAACCCGCTCCCGCGCCGTGGTATCGCGGGAAGCAGGCGCTGATCGCGTTGATCGCCGCGGCGACCGCCGCGGCGGCCCTTGTGGTGGCCGCTGTTCTGCTGGTGTTCAGTCCGGGCGGCGTGGAGGACGCGACCACGTCGGTCACTGAAACCGCGCCGACGACCGCGGTGTCGACCGAGCTCGCCACCAGCAGCCGGCTACCCGCGCCACCGCCACCGCCACCGCCGCCGCCCGCGACGCCGGCGCCGCCCGTCGATCCCGCGCCGGCGGAGACGTACCGGCCGCGCAGTCCGGCGCCGCGGTCCGCCAACAAGCCCGAGATCGGGGTGACTCGCACTCCGGTCACGCGGCCGCCCATCAGCGTGGCGCCGCAGCGGCCGAGACCCGCGAGCTGACAGACGAATCAGGCGGGAGACTTTCGCCTCCCGCCTGACCGTGTTCCACCATCAGCGATGGTGGCCGCTGTGATGGAACGCGATGCCCGGAATCCCGTATCCCGAAGAACGGGTACTGCAGCTGGCCGGCCTGCACCGCGGCGGCGCCCGGCTGGGCGGTCACCTGCGCATTGCCTGGCGATTGAACAACCGTCGCGCCACCGGTGTTGGTGGTGAGGGTGCCCGTCGGCGCCGCAGCGGCGACAGGGGCGAGCCCAATGGCGGCTGCCGTTGCAGCCATCGCAAGCGTCGCAATGAATCGCATCTTCATTGCAATCCTCCTCGTCTCATTTCGAAACTGAACGTTCAGTTTCATTGGTTAGAACGCGAGATCCACCCAAATGAGTTCAGCGGCGGATCATGACCTACGTCACACGGCGAAGCCACACATCGCACCGTCGACGAGGGCGTCGGCAGATGCCTCGTCGAGGGGTGCATGCCCCATCAGCAGGCGGTAGAGCATGGGGCCGATCAGCTGGTCCAACGCGGCGTCCGGGTCGAGATCGGCCCGGAGCTCGCCGCGCGCCACACCCCGATCCCAGATCGTCCGCATCAGCGCACGCCTGGGCTCGGCCAGATGCGTTCGCAAGCTCGGCCTGGACGAGCGGGTCGGTCTGCGCTTCCCCGACCAGCTGTGCGAAGACGCGGCCGCTACCGCCGGTGTAGAAGTGCGTGAGCCCGCGAATCACCCGGCGAAGATCTTCGTGCGCGGAGCCGGTATCCGGATCGGGCGCTTCGGCCATCATCTCGGTCAGGAAGGCTTCGACGGCCACCGCGTACTTGTTGGGCCACCACTTGTAGATCGTCGCCTTGCTGGCGCCGCTGCGGCTGGAGATCTCCTCGGTGGTCATGGCCCGCAACCCCACCTCCTGCAACAACTCCGACGTGGCGCGCAGCACCGCCACGCGCGACTGCTCGCTGCGCGGGCGGCCTGGGCTGCGCGGCTGAGCATCCTGTGCGGTGCCGGTCACGCCTATCACTATCGACCACCTGCCGGGTTACGCAAGCTCAAACACGATTCCCCGCCGGGCTCGTGGACTGGTCACCCTGGACGGTGCTGGTGCGCGCGACCCCGGTCTGACATGCACTGCGCAGTCGTGCATGGATCAATCGGAATAGTCTGGACCGATGGTCGAATTCGATGCCGCGGCCATGTTCGCCGGATCGCCTGTGGCGATGCTCGCGACGGTCGGGCCGGACGGCGCACCGCACGTGGTGCCCGTCGTGTTCGCGGTGCACGACGACGGTGAGAAGACCACGGTGTACACGGCCGTCGACGCCAAACGTAAGTCCACCCAACGGCTGAGGCGGCTGGCCAATATCGAGGGCAACCCCCGGGTCAGCATGCTCGTCGACAACTACGACGAAGACTGGACCCAGTTGTGGTGGGTTCGCGCCGACGGCCTGGCCGAGATCCACCCCAGCGGCGAGGAGATGGCCACGGGCTACGCCTTGCTGCGCCGCAAGTACGTTCAGTACCAACGGCTTGCGCTGGACGGGCCCGTCGTCGCCGTTACCGTGCAGCGGTGGTCATCGTGGCAGGCGTGAACGACGCAGGGTTCCCGCGCTCTAGACCTGTCGTGCCGCCGTCCACCTCCAATGGCGGTGGTGGTGGGTGAGCACGAATACCGGTGCGTGATAGGGCGGCTCGGGTCTTCCCACCGTCCCGTCCGGTCGAGCTCCAATTCACCGCGGCCGGGCCCGAACATGTTGCGGCCCATGATGTAGGCGCCCGCTTCCACGATCGTGTCGACCTTCCGGCGGTTCTCCTCCGCTGCTCGAACATCCAGGTCCGTAGGCGCTCGTCCACGCCTTCGCCGAATGGCAGTCCTCGGACTGGTTAGGGCCCGCGGCGAAGCCTTCGAGTGCTATCCGGCCCCGCGGAGCTGCGGAAGGTGTCTGCGGTGACGGTGTTCATACCGATCTGACCTTCGACGGCCCCGAAGTCATCGAGTCCCTTGTGCACCGTGTCGGTTCGGAGAATTGTTGACCAACAGATCCGATGGGAGGCACAGTGGCCTCCCGGGAGGAACCGTCGGCTCGGCCGACTGGAGGGACTGTCATGGCAGACAAGACGTCAACTTCCCAGGCCGGAGCCGCCCCCACCGCGGACAGTCCGGCCGCCATCCGCAATGTGGTGCTGGTGGGCCCATCGGGTGGCGGCAAGACCACACTCGTCGAGGCACTGCTGGTCACCTCCGGAGTCCTCAACAGACCGGGGTCCGTCGTCGACGGCACCACCGTCTGCGATTGCGATGAGGCCGAGATCGCCCAGCAGCGCTCGGTGGGTCTCGCACTGGCGTCGCTCGAACACGACGCGGTCAAGGTCAACCTGGTCGACACACCCGGCTATGCCGACTTCGTCGGAGAGTTGCGCGCCGGACTGCGGGCCGCCGACTGCGCGCTGTTCGTGATCGCGGCCAACGAGGAGATCGACGAGCCGACCAAGTCCCTGTGGTTGGAGTGCAGCCAGGTCGGCATGCCCCGCGCGGTCGTCGTGACCAAGCTCGACCATGCCCGTGCGAACTACGACAACGCGCTCGCCGCGGCGCAGCAGGCGTTCGGCGACAAGGTGCTGCCGCTGTACCTGCCCGCCGGCGCCGGTTCAATTGCCGGCACCGCCGGCGGGCCGTGCACCGGGCTGATCGGGCTGCTGTCGCAGACCCACTTCGAGTACGCGAACGGCAAGCGCACCACAACCCATGAACCCGACACCTCCTACGACGACGCGATCGGGCAGATGCGCGGCAGCCTGATCGAGGGAATCATCGAGGAGTCCGAGGACGAGACGCTGATGGAGCGCTACCTCGGCGGCGAGGAGATCGACCAGTCGGTCCTCATCGACGATCTGGAGAAGGCCGTCGCGCGGGCGTCGTTCTTCCCGGTGATCCCGGCGTGCAGCACCACCGGCGTCGGCACACTCGAGCTGCTGGAGATCATCACCAGCGCATTCCCGTCGCCACCCGAGCACCAGCTGCCGGAGGTGTTCACCCCACAGGGCAAGTCCCGCAACGGCCTGGCGTGCGATCCGTCCGGCCCGCTTCTGGCCGAGGTCGTCAAGACCACGTCGGACCCGTACGTGGGCCGGGTCAGCCTCGTGCGGGTGTTCTCCGGCACCATCACACCCGACGCGACCGTGCACGTCTCCGGCCACTTCAGCTCCTTCTACGGCTCGGACGGATCATCGGCCGGCCACACCGACCCTCGTTGGACGGCCGCCCACGCCGACCATGACGAGGACGAGCGCATCGGCACGCTGTCGTTCCCGCTCGGCAAGCAACAGCGCCCGGCGCCTTCCGTGGTGGCCGGCGACATCTGCGCGATCGGGCGGCTGAGCCGTGCCGAAACCGGTGACACGCTGTCGGACAAGTCGGACCCGTTGGTGCTCAAGCCGTGGACCATGCCCGAGCCGCTTCTGCCGCTGGCGGTGCAACCACACGCCAAGACGGACGAGGACAAACTCGCGGTCGGGTTGCAGCGGCTGGCCGCCGAGGATCCGACCCTGCGGATCGAGCAGAATCCCGAGACGCACCAGATCGTCTTGTGGACGATGGGCGAGGCCCATTCCGGTGTGGTCCTCGATGGACTGGCCCGCCGGTACAGCGTCGCCGTGGACACCGTCGAACTGCGCGTGCCGTTGCGAGAAACGTTCGGCGGCAAGGCAAAAGGACACGGGCGCCATGTCAAGCAGTCGGGTGGCCACGGTCAGTACGCGGTATGCGACATCGAGGTGGAGCCGCTGCCGGAGGGCTCAGGCTTCGAGTTCGTCGACAAGGTGGTCGGCGGTTCCGTTCCGCGCCAGTTCATCCCGAGTGTCGAGAAGGGCGTCCGCGCGCAGATGGAGAAGGGTGTGGGCCCCGGCTATCCCATGGTCGACATCCGGGTGACGCTGTACGACGGCAAGGCGCACAGCGTCGACTCCTCGGACTACGCCTTCCAGATGGCCGGCGGGCTGGCATTGCGCGAGGCGGCGTCGGCGACGCAAGTGAACCTGCTCGAACCCGTGGACGTGGTCT
The DNA here is from genome assembly GCA_963737385.1 of uncultured Actinomycetota bacterium. GTDB lineage: Bacteria > Actinomycetota > Actinomycetes > Mycobacteriales > Mycobacteriaceae > Mycobacterium. The sequence continues at coordinate 97,170 of CAVTSZ010000057.1, read as the reverse complement.
CGGTCGTGGTGCCCGACGACTACGTCGGCGCAGTGATGAGCGACCTCGCCGGTAGGCGCGGCCGGGTGGTCGGCACCGACAAGGTCGGCGAGGACCGCACCGTGGTCAAGGCCGAGATCCCCGAGGTCGAACTCACCCGGTACGCGATCGACCTTCGCTCCCTCGCGCACGGGGCCGGGTCGTTCGCCCGGTCCTTCGCGCGGTACGAGCCGATGCCCGAGCACGCCGCGGCCAAGGTGAAAGCCTCGGCCTAGAGACGGGGCTACCGGTAGAGGACGGACTCGACGAGGTGGCGAATGACCGCACCATCTTTCGATCGTCCGATCGTCAGACAATCCGTCCGGCCGCGTTCGGTCATGAACGCCACGACCGCCAGGCGGCTCGATCGTCCACCTGGCCGCGACACTGCTCCTCGGGACTGTGGCGCTGGTGGCCGCATGGCAGTTCCTGTTCACCGGTGCGCCGACCGAGCACAAGAGCGCGTCGCCGCACTGGGCTTCGGTCACGCGGCACTAGCGCGGCGGATCGCCCCGCCAGCTGAAGCTGTTGACGTACTTGCCCATGTCCAAAGCGATCTGGGTGTTCGCGCCGGACGGCTTGCCGAACCCGAAGTCGGGTCCGAACGCGTGGTAGGGCCCCACGGCCGCGGCGACCAGCGCGACGTCGTTCTTCACGGCGACCATCACCAGCACCCGCATCCTCATGTAGCTGCTGTTGGCGCCCTGCGGCCAGCAGTCGGCGACCTCGCCGTACCCGGACGTGGTAGCCGACCATGGCATTGGGGATCTCGTATGCGGTGCGGGTGTCGGGGAAGGTCTTCTTGACCAACGCCTTTCGCGATGTCCTGGGGTGAGCGGTTGGCCGCGGGCTCACTGAAGAACTGCATGGTGCCGCCGTCGCCGGCCAGGAACTCGGCCGTCACCCCATTGGGCTTCGTGGTGATGCGGTACGCCGGACTCTCGGCGGGATGCGACACCGAGAACGCACCGTCAGCCGCCGTGAAACGGGGATTGATCTCCACGGGCGTGCCCGTGGGCGGCCTGCCGCAGTTCGGCGGGCACACGTAGCGCACGGGTGGCTTCTCGATCATCGCCGAGACACCGACGAGCGCACCTGCCACCACGGCGATGGCGGCGAGCCACGTCAGCACCAACCGGATGCGCGAGGTGCGGCGCGGTGGGGCGGCGTGGTAGGAATCGGCCGGAACCGCGTATCCGGGAAAGAAAGTCGGGGACGTGGTCATGGTTCCTCGGGTCCGGCTTCCTCACGCACCGGGCGCGCGTCCCGCCGGAACTTGCGTGACGAACGCGACGACGCTCGCGTCGCCACCCCGCACGCAGGACAGAACGCCATGTCCGGAACGACGTGACCGCAGTGCGTACACAGCAGCGGCTCGTCCGACTGGATCTCGTCGTGCGCCTCGTGCAGCAGCGCCAGGTGCAGACCGACCCGCAACAACAGCAGCGCCACCAGCGCCAACGCCAGATACAGCACCAGCATCAGCACCTGCGGGAAGTGAGCGACGTCGATCAGTCCCAGGCCCAGATACACCGCCAGCACCGCCGCCGCGAGCGCGACAAGAACGAAGCGCACGGCACCCGGGTGCTGGTCCTTCTTGCTCGGCGGCCGGGTGAACCACAGTGCCGCACCGATCAATCCGCCGGCGGCCGCCGCGATCAACGGCACCGCCACGCCCCTGATGCCCGCCTCGACGATGAGGCTCTCCATCGGGCGCTTGCTGACCACCCCGGTGCCGAACTGCGGCGCCAGTCGCGTCAGGGTCGCGGCGGCGGTGAAGGTGAGCGCGCCGAGTACGCCGATCATGAAGCCGTCCAACGATTCTCGCGTCGGAGGTCGTAGCACCCGCACGATCGCCGCGGGCATCAGCATCAGGATCACCCCGCCCAGCGGGACGCCGATGCCGTCGCGCAGCAGGCGCATCCCGACGACCGCGGCGCCGAGCCCCACCCCGTAGGAGCGGGCCACCAACGCGCCCGTCAGCATCACCCATCCCACGCCGAGCACGATGCCCAACACCGACGGTGAGCACCAGCGTCCGAACGGGGAAGTCGCGGAAGGCATCCGACTCGCGGAGATAGATGACGATACAGGAACGGCAGGCCCAGCGCGGCGACCGTGACCAGCGCGGCGGGCAACCGCAGCACGGTGAACGCGACGAGGGCCACCAGCACGACGGCCAGGCCGAGCCGGAACGCGGTGCGGGACCGCGGGGTCAGATTGGGAAACAGTGAGCTGGCCAACGACAGCTGCAGCAGATGCTCATTCGGCGCGGCGCCGTAGTCGCGCATACGCAGCCAGTCCGGACCTTCGCCGCGCCGTGCTTGTAGATGGCACCCGCACAGTCCGCAGTACTCGCCCGCCGGGACATCGGTCTGACAGATCCGGCACTCCGTGGTCGGTACGGAATCGTCGGGGGTGGTCATGGGGCCGCCTCTTGCAGGATGAGCAGGTTGCGCACGAGGTTGTCGATGTCCGGTGTGCCCAGACCGGTGACGAGGTCGTAGCCCGGGCCCGCGTCGGCCACGGCGTTACCGCCGAGCGTCACGTCCCGGAAGGCCGGCAAGGGTGCGCTGGCCGCGATGCGGTACAGCTGCGGGTTCAAGTCGCCGATCAACCGGCCGCCGTTGGCGAGCAGGTACTGATTCATCACCGCCGCCAGCCCGGCCCAGATCGGCGCCGACTGCGACGTCCCGCCGCCGACGAGTGGTGTCCCCTTGAACACGATGCGGACCCCGGTGAACGGGTCGGCCACCGCGGCCACATCGGGGGTCAGCCTGCGCTCGGGATCGCTGTCGGGCATCACCGCGCGCTGCCAGTCGGGGCGCTCGAACAGGTTGGACACCCCGCCGCCGCTGCCGACCGACAGCGGCACGTCGAACCAGGCCTGCTCGGCGAGCCATCGGCCCTCGCCGTCGGTGGACAGGGTCGTCCCGCCGACGTCGGTCATCTCCGGCAGCGATGCCAGCGAGTCCAGCCCGACATCGGCGTCGCCGGGCGGAGACGACCAGTCGTCGCCGCCCTTGCACTCGAGCCCCGCGAGATCTCCGCTGGCGTTGAACGCCGACGTGCCGTGCGTCTGCGCCGTCGCCAGCGCGGACCGCGCAGGAGCGAGGTCGGCCGCGGTGATCAGCTTGTCGCAGCCCCAGCCGATCGAGAAACTCCATACCGCACCGGGATACCGCCGGTCGGCCTCGGCGAACATCTCGCCGATCTTCTCGAACGTCCCGTCGCCTGCCACGGTCGACCGCGCGCTGAACACCACCTTGCGCGCATCCGGTGCCACGGCGTGCGCGACCTCGAGATCCATCGTCGTCTCGCCGCGCGGCTCGTCGAGCTCACCGCCGACGACCTCGGGCGTGAACTGCGGCAGCCCGTAGGTGGATGCGAAGGTGTCGAGGTCGGACTGGTCGAACCCGTCGAAGGCGAAGAACACGATGGTGGTGCCCTTGCCCGTGTAGCCGTCCGCGGCCAGCCGCGTCACGTTGTAGGTGTTCAGCAGCGCACTGGGCATCAGCCCCTTGTCGGGCACGTCCAGCGGCAGCATCGGAGTCCGCGACGTGTGATGCGGTACGTACCCGAGGATCCGGCCCAGCTCGGCGACCTCGGAACTCAGTGCATCCGGGATCGTCGGCTGTTGCGGCGACGCGTAGAACACCTGCCCGCGCTGTCCGCTGGTAGTCGTGCACCTCGACGTCGAACGCGTCGGCCACCTTCTCCGCGGCGCCCTCCACGACGGCCCAGTCCTGTCCTGCTTCCCACCTGACCGCCAGGCCCTGGCGGTCGGCCCACTCGAACACGGAGCCGGGGCGCGTCGCCTCGTGCAGCGCGACGGTCAGCTGCGTGTTCCTGTTGTGCGAGGGCCCGAGGTCGGTCGAGCTGGCCAGCAGATACGAATACGGCCCGGCGATCGTCTCACCGCCGTCCGTCGCATCGCCCGACAACGAGGGGCGCAGATCGGAGACGAGCATCAGCACGCTGGCGGCGATCAGCGCCAACACGCCGATATACCGCGCACCCACAAGATCAGCCTACGTGCGTGGGGGTACTCCCCTCGCAAGCTGGGGCCCCACCCACGCGAAGCGTAGGGGGACAGGCCCGACCGGCGCTAACCGGAGCCGGAGCGGGGGTGCGTGGCCGTGGGCGCAGGCGGCGCGATCACCGACGGCGAGAACGGGTTTGGACCACCGGGCTCGAGGCGCGGCGCCTTCTCCGTGGGCTCAGCCGTCGTCGTGGTGGTTGTCGTCGTGGTGGTCTCGGGCGCCTCTTCCTCCTTGGCGCACGAGGCGGTGAGCACGACCATCGCGGTGATTGCGGAGCCACCGGCGATGGCCACCAGGCGACGACCCAAAACTGACCTCATGATGCAGTCCTAACTATCCCGACCAATGCCAGCTGCTTCCAAGATCAGTCCGGCGAACGGAACTTTAGCCCAACGTCCTGACGGCCGCGCAGCGAATTCACTTCGGTGGTCGCGACTGCCCGGTCACTGCCGACCTGGCGTCGGCGACGGTCGGGTGCAGCGAGAGGATCTGGTCCAGGCCGGTCAACTGGATCGGCCGGCTCGTCGCGGGGCCGTCCGCGACCACCGCGAACTCCGCCGCCCCGGTGAGGCTCTCGCGGGCCGCCACCAACGCCTGAAGGCCCGCCGACGCCAGGAAGTCCACCCCTGACAAGTCGACGATCAACGCCGTGGGCCGCTGCGTCAACGCGTCGGCGATCGCCGCCTCGAATGCCGGGATCGTCGCCAGGTCGATCTCGCCGCTGACCGAGAGCACGGCGACGCCGCCGTCGTGGCTGACCGAGGTGATGAGCGGATCCTTCGCGGGCACGGCCGTCCTTTCGGCGCCGCGAGTGGTCACGACGGTGCGCCGAGCTTAACCCGTTGTCGCTGAACGACAGATCCGCGCTTCGAGGCCGCAGCCGTCGACTTGCAAGCTAGGGTCGAAACTTCAGTGGAAGCCGGGAGGGTGCAATGTCCGATCCGACGGACTTCGTCAGTGCCGGCGCGGGCGTCGCCACGGCGCCTGCGGGTATTTCCAGCGAGGGCTTGTTGCCGCAGCTGGTGCAACACTTGAGACAGAACCGCACTGTCCTGCGTGAGGAGTGGGCACGCAGAATCAACGAGGCGCAGTTGCTCACGGCGATGTCGCCGGAGGAACTCTTCGGCGAGGCCACCGCGGTCTACGACAACTACGTCGAGGTGCTCGAGACGGGCAGCGTCGAGGCACTGCAGGCCTACGCCCGCGACCTCTCCGAACGCATCATTCCGCGGGGCGTGGAAACCGACGAGGTCCTCGGTATCGTGCTGCTCCTGCGCGACGTCCTGGCTCGCTCTCTGTTCGAGAAGTACCAGTCCGACTTCACGCTGCTGAACCGCGTGCTCGACGCGTACGAACCGGCGGCCAACCGCATCGCCAACACCGTGGGCGTCAGCTTCGTCCAGGAGCGTGAGCGCATCATCCGCCAGCAGCAGGAGGCGATCCGCGAGCTGTCCACGCCCGTTCTGCAGGTTCGCGAGCAGCTGCTGATCCTGCCGATCATCGGTGTGCTGGACAGCCAGCGCGCGAGACAGCTGACCGAGCAGCTGTTGCGGGCCATCCGGGCCAACCGCGCCAAGGTCGTCGTCATCGACATCACCGGTGTGCCCACCATCGACTCGACGGTGGCCAACCACCTGGTGCAGACGGTCGACGCGTCGGGTCTGATGGGCGCGAACGTCATCATCACCGGGCTGTCGTCGGACATCGCACTGACCCTGGTCACGATCGGGCTCGACCTGTCGAAGATGAACGCCGTCGGCGACCTGCAGGGTGGCATCGAAGAGGCCGAACGGCTGCTCGGCTACGAAGTGACCCGCACCGGCGAGCAGAACGCCTGATCCGGGTTACTACGCGAGCGCACCTCACACGCTGATGCCAGTACCCATCCTGAAACAGGGCACGATCCTGATCGCCACCGTGCAGGCGGCGCTGTCGGACTCCGACACCGAACGGCTGCAACACGACCTGATGGACAAGGTGAGCAGGTTCCGCGCCCACGGCATCATCGTCGACGTCACCGCGATCGACGTGATGGATTCGTTCGCGGCTCGGTCGCTGCGCACCATCGCGCACATGACCCGGCTGCGCGGCGCGGACACGGTGATCGTCGGCCTGCAGCCCGAGGTGGCGTTCGCGATGGTCCAGCTGGGTCTGGCGTTCGACGACATGCACACCGCGCTGGACCTGGAAGAGGGTCTGGCGCTGCTGAACCGTTCACTCGGCAGCCGCAAACCGACGATCGGACGCGACAGTGTCGACTGACTTCGTCGTCGACATCAACAATCCCGACGACATCGTCACCGCCCGCCAAGCCGGCCACGAACTCGCCCGCCGGCTCGGCTTCTCGTTGACCGACGTCACGATGATCGCCACGGCCATCTCCGAAATCGCCCGCAACATAACCAGTTACGCCGGCCGGGGCGAGGTCCGCGTGGGGGTTCAACTCCGCGACGGCAGGCAGGCGCTGGTGGTGCGGGCCGAAGACGACGGTCCCGGCATCGCCGATGTGGACCGCGCCCTGGACGACGGATATTCCACGGGGCGCGGGCTCGGACTCGGCCTGCCCGGCGCGCGCAGGCTGATGGACCGGCTGCAGATCGAGTCGGAACCCGGTAACGGCACCGTCATCGAGATGTGGAAGTGGACTCCCGACGGTGTTTAGGCATGGCAGGTTCGGACCGATCGAATGGGCCGCGGTGCGCCGCCCGCGGCCGGGTGAACAGGTGTGCGGCGACCATCCGATCGCGCTCGAGGTCGGCCGTGGTGCCGCGCTGTTCGGGGTGATCGACGGCCTCGGGCACGGAGAGGCGGCGGCCGCGGCTGCGCTTCGAGCGGTGGAGGTCGTCGAGCACGGCCGGTCCGAGCCGCTGGACGTGGTGATCGCAGCTCTGCCACCGCGCGCTCACGGAAACACGCGGTGTGGCAATGACATTGGCGCGAGTGAACTTCGCCACCGACACACTGAGCTGGATCGGGATCGGCAACGTCACCGCCGAGCTCGTCGCCAAGCACCCGACCGGCCTCGAGGTGCGGTCGTCGGCGCTGTTGACCGGCGGCATCGTCGGCTACCGGATGCCGACGACGTTGATGACGCAGCAGGTGTCGCTCACGCATGGCGATCTGCTCATCATCTCGAGCGACGGTATCGCCGAACATCACCTCGACAGCATCGACTTCGCCGCGCACGCAACGACGATCGCCGAGCATCTCGTGGGCCGCTACGGCAAGGAGACCGACGACGCGCTGGTGCTGGCGGCGCGTCATCGGGGCGTGTCATGACCGCCGATTTCTATGACAGCTACGCCGATGCGCTCAACGCGTACCTGCAGTCGAAGGACGAGGCGAGCCTGGCCGTCGGTCACGAACTCGGCCGCCGGGCGCTGAGCGACCGGATGAGCGTGCTCGACATCATCGAGAACCACTCCCGGCTCGTCTCCGCCGACGCGCACGATGCGCCCACCGACCCCGCCGCCGCGCTGCAGTTTCTGTTGCAGACGCTGGCGGCACTGGATGTGGCCACCCGCGGATTCCTCGACGGCACAAGGCGTTACGAGCAGCAGCGGGCCCGGGCCGACGACCTCGCCGATCGCGACGAGTTCCGCAACGCGCTGGTGAACTCGCTGCAGGAAGGCTTCTTCGTCGCCGACCACACCGGCGCCATCGTCGAGATCAACGACGCCTTCGTGGACATCACCGGCTACGGGCCGGCCGAGTTGCCCTACCGTCCGCCGTACCCATGGGTGGGCGACGAGTCCGAGGCCAACGAGCGACTGAAGGCACTCACCCGCGAGGGCACGATCACGACGGAGACGTCGATCCGGCATCGGGACGGGCGCGTTCGGTGGGTGGCGATCAGTATCAACGCCGTCACGTCCGAAGGTGCCGATCACCGTGCCTACGTGGGGACCATCCGCGACGTCACCGCGACGCGGGCCGTGGCGGAGCGCGAACGTGCGGTGGCCCGGCTGGCCACCGCGGTGAGTGTGGCGAAGAACGTCGACGAGGTGCTTGCCGCCACCCTCGCGCAGTGCCGCCGGAAACTCGACGCACAACGACTGATGGCGGTGATGTGGCCGCAGAGCGGGGGCGACCCCACGATCCACGTGGCCGGCGACCCCGCGGTGTCGAACTGGCATGACCTTGACGAGGATTGGCGGCGGACGTTCGAGGACGCCCGCGACTGGTTACCCCTGACCGTCACCCCGGTGGGGGCCGCTCCCAGCGCGGGCACAACGCGGGGCTTAGTGGCGGTGCTGTCCGGCGCACGCGACGTCGTGGTGTGCCTCGAGCATCGCGTTCCGCGCAGGATCAGCGCCGAGGACCGCCAACTGGTCACGGCTCTGGTCGGGCATCTCAGCCTGGCCATGCAGAATGTCAGGCAGTTCGAGATCGCGCGTGAGACGTCGCTGACACTGCAGCGTTCGCTGTTGCCTGCGAGCACGCTGCCCGCCGGCTTCGCCGTGCGCTACGAGCCCGCGGTGCCGCCGCTGGAGATCGGGGGCGACTTCTACGACGTGCTTCCCGTCGGCGAGAACCGGATCGGCATCATCGTCGGCGACTGCGTGGGCCGTGGCCTGCCCGCGGCGGCGGTGATGGGCCAGTTGCGCGCATCGACGCGGGCCCTGCTGCTGACGGGTGCGGAACCGGCCAGGTTGCTCGAACAACTCGACTCGGTGGCCGAGTTCATTCCAGATGCGTTCTGCGCCACGGTATTCGTCGCGATCGCCGACACGGACTCACATACCCTGCACTACAGCAGCGCCGGGCACGTACCGCCGGTGCTCGCCACCGGTTTGCCGCAGCCGGAGTTGTTGACCGACGGCCACTCGGTGCCACTGGCGGTACATCGGGACCAACCCCGACCACAGGCGCAACGCCCGCTGCCGTCGGGTTCCACGCTGTTGCTGTACACCGACGGCCTGGTCGAGCGGCGCGACCAGACCATCGACGACCAGATCAACCGGGTCGCCGAGGTGGTGACCGACACCGCCGAGTGGCCCGTGGAAGAGGTGGCGGACGCGGTCCTGCGCAGGCTGGCGCCGGAGTCGGGATACGACGACGATGTCGCGATCGTGGTGTATCGACGGGCGCCGTCGACGCTGGTCATCGATGACGAGGCGACCCCCCGCCGGTTGAGCGATGTGCGGCACCGGCTCGCTGCGTGGCTGCACGCCAACGGTATCTCCGAACCACTCGCAGACGACATCGTCCTCGTCGTCAACGAGGCGTGCTCGAACTGCGTCGAACACGCCTACCGGGGAACTCACCCGGAACGGATGCGCATCGAGGCCCGGGTGCGTGGCGACCACGTGCGGATCTGCGTCGCCGACTCCGGTTCGTGGAAGACGCCGCCCGCCGATCCGGGGACGCGGGGCCGCGGCCTTCTGCTCATCCGCAGCGTCAGTAATCACGTCGAGGTCGAGGGCACCGACGAGGGCACCACGGTCGAGATGACGTTCTTGCTTCCGAGGTCGTGAAGGGCGTTATGTGGATGGGCCCGCACCGGCGGCCGCGTAGGTGCGGGTGATGGCGGGTTCGTTGTAGCCGGCGTCGGCGACGGCCCGTTGCACGGCGTCGACGACCGTGTCGACCTTGTCGTCGACGACGAGTGCGATGACGCATCCCCCGAACCCGCCGCCGGTCATCCTGGCGCCGAGCGCGCCCGCCTGCGTGGCGGTGTCGGCGATCAGGTCGATGTGGGCGGTGGTGATCTCGAAGTCGTCACGCATGGATGCGTGGGAGGCGGTCAGTAGCAGACCGACCTCGGTGAAATCGGAACGTCGCAGTGCGGCAACGACATCGAGCACGCGCTGGTTGTCGGTGAGGATATGGCGCGCACGCCGGGCATCGACCGGGTCGGCCAGCCGGTCGAGCGCCGAGGTGCCCTGGTCCTGGACGTCTCGCAGTGACGCGACGCCAAGAGCCGCTGCGGCGCGCTCGCACGAGGCACGACGGGAGGCGTACTCGCCGCCGGCATGCCGGTGTGGCGCGCGGGAATTGATCAGCAGCAGCGCCACTCCCGAGGAGTCGGGGTCGAACATGACGGGTTGAACCGTCGTCGACTCGAAGTCCGTCAAGAGCGCCCGCTTCGGCTCCCCGAACAGCGACGCGAGTTGGTCCATCAACCCGGTGGGCGCGCCGACATAGTCGTTCTCGGCGCGTTGTGCGATGCGCGCCTGCTCGATGCGGTCGATCCGCAGGTCCGCTGCGACGGCCAGCGCGCCGAGCACCGCACATTCCAGTGCCGCCGACGACGCCACCCCCGATCCCATCTCGACCTGACTGCTGATGGACATCGTCCCGCCGCGAACCTCATGCCCGCACTGGCGAAGCGCCCAGATAACGCCCGCCACATAGGCTGCCCAGCCGTCGATGTCACCGGGACCGGTGTCGAGGGGGATCACCACCTCGCCGTCGCTCGTGGTCGCTTCGCACGGCGACGTGCCCGGTGTCGCCGGCACCGTAGGTCACCACCGTGCGCTCCGGCAGGGCGATGGGCAGTGCGAAGCCCAGGTTGTAGTCGGTGTGCTCGCCGATCAGGTTTATCCGGCCGGGCGCCGCGTAGACCACCGAACTCACCTAGAGCTCCCGTATCCGTGCGGCGACGCTTTCGGGCGTGACGTCGCTGATGAACGCGTCCATCGCCGATTCGGATCCGGCGAGGAACTTGAGCTTGGTGGCGCTGCGCCGGATCGACATCAACTCGACGTGGAAGTAGCCCTCGCGCTGATCGGCGGTGTCGGCGTATTGATGCAGCGCCGAAATGTAGGGCAGCGGTGTGTCATACATGCGGTCGAACCGGCCCAGGATGTCGGTGTAGATCTGCGCGAAGTCGTCCAGCTCGGCCTCGGTGAGCTCAACGACGTTGTGCACCAATCGGTTCGGATAGATGTGTACCTCGACGGGCCAGCGCGCCGCGAACGGTACGAACGCGGTGAACGAGTCGGTTCGCGTGACGATGCGGTCACCGTCGGCCACCTCCCGCGCCACCATGTCCGCGAACAGATTCGTGCCGGTGCGGTCCGCGTGGGCGCGCGCCTCGCGAAGTATCTGCGCCGCGCGTGGGGCCAGGTACGGATAGCCGTAGATCTGGCCGTGCGGATGGCTCAACGTCACGCCGATCTCCTCGCCACGGTTCTCGAAGCAGAACACCTGCTCGATGCCGGACCGCGCCATCATGTCGGCGGTGCGGTGGCGCCAGGCCTCGACGACGAGCCTGGCGTGCGCGGGGGCCAGATCGGCGAACGAACCGGTGTGGTCGCTCGAGAAGCAGATGACCTCGCACCGTCCGTGCCCCGGCGCGGCGAGGAACAGGTCCGCGTCGTCGACACCGGGCAGGCGCAGCGGCGCGCTGCCCGCGCCCGACAGGCTGGGAAAGCGGTTCTCGAAGACGGCGACGTCGTAGTCGGGGGCGGGTATCTCGCTGGTCTCGCCCGACGGGCCCGGGCACAGCGGGCACGCCTCGGCGGGAGGCTTGTACGTGCGGTCCTGCCGCAGCGCCGCGATGATCACCCACTGCCCGGTCTGGCGGTCGAACCGCAACTGGGACTGCTGATCCCGTCGCGGTGGCAGCGGACGCCGGTCGGGCACCGGCGCCGGCGTGTGCCCGGGCAGCGAGAAGAACAACAGCTCCCGGCCGTCGGCAAGCGTCCACCGGGTCGGCGCGACTGGCCCGTTCACGCCACCACCGGTACATCCGCGATCGTCAGCGCGCCGACCTGAGCGGCGATCACCGCGCGGTCCTCGATGGCCAGTCCCGCGTCGGTGATCAGCGTGTTCACCTGCGACAGACTGGCGAACACGTTCGCGCCGACCTCGCCGAATTTCGTGTGATCGGCCAGCACCACCAGGCGCGCACCGATCCCGATGAGTGTTCGATTCGTCTGCGCCTCAGCGATGTTCGGTGTGGTCAGGCCGGCCTGGAGGTCGAGTCCGTGCACACCCAGGTAGGTCGCGTCCACCCGGAAGGATGCGATCGCGGCGTCGGCGATCGGCCCGACGAGAGCGTCGGACGGGGTGCGAACGCCGCCGGTCAGATAGACCTGCGGCGCATCGGCGCCATCGGCGGCGGGGTCGGTCAGCACCCGAAAGACGCTGACGGAGTTGGTGATCACGGTGATCGACGGCCGGTGGCGCAGTCGGCGGCCCAGTTCGGTGGTGGTGGTGCCCGCGCTGATCGCGATCGTCATACCGTCCTCGACGGTGTCAGCCGCGAGGGCCGCGATCGCCGCCTTCGCGTCCCGTTGCTGGGCGGCCTTGACCGATGACCACGGTTCCTCGCCGCGGTTGTGTCGGTTCACCGCGCCGCCGTGCACCTTGCGTAGGAGGTTCATCGCGTCCAAGGCATCCAGGTCGCGTCGCACGGTCATCTCCGAGACGTCGAGTTCGGCGGCCAGATCGGCGACGCGCACCGCACCGCCGGCGTGCAGCGCCCGCAGGATTGCCTGCTGACGTTCGGCGGCGAGCATCGGCGTCCCTCCGGCTCTTGCGCGGACCGGCCACTTCCCAAATACCGCACAATATCAAACAGATCTGATCAGTTTTTCTGAATTCTGGGTACAGCACTGTTAGTTTCTGGTTGTTTCTGTTCGGCTTGCTTCTTTTCGGCTTGCTTCTTTTCGAGCGTGCGATTGCTCCAACGAAGGAGTTGACGATGACCGTGCTGCGACTCAATCTCGGCTGGCTCGACTATCTGCTTGTCGCGATCTACTTCGTGTTCGTGCTCGGCATCGGCTTCATCGCACGAAGTCAGATCTCGAGCAGCCTGGACTTCTTCCTGTCCGGCCGCCGACTGCCGGCCTGGGTCACCGGCCTGGCGTTCATCTCGGCGAACCTCGGCGCGGTCGAGATCATGGGCATGGCCGCCAACGGCGCCGAGGTGGGCCTGTCGACCATGCACTACTACTGGATCGGCGCCGTGCCGGCGATGCTGTTCCTCGGCGTGGTGATGATGCCGTTCTACTACGGCTCGAAGGTGCGCAGCGTTCCCGAATTCATGCGCAGGCGATTCGGCACCGGCGCCCATCTGGTGAATGCCATCAGCTTCGCCACTGCGCAGGTATTGATTGCGGGCGTCAACCTGTTCCTGCTCGCCACCGTGATCAACGCACTGGTCGGCTGGCCGCGCTGGGTCTCACTGATCATCGCGGCCATCGTCGTGCTCAGCTACATCACGCTCGGCGGACTGTCGGCCGCGATCTACAACGAGGTGCTGCAGTTCTTCGTGATTCTGGCAGCGCTGGTGCCGCTGACCGTCTTCGGCCTGATCCGCATCGGCGGCTGGGACGGCCTGAAGGACAAGATGATCGACACCGTGTCCGACGGCAAGGTGAGCGCGACGGTGTCCGAACAGATCACGACGTGGCCGGGTAATGCGCTGTCCGGCTTCGAGAGCCCGGTGTGGTCGGTGATCGGCATCGTGTTCGGCCTGGGGTTCGTGCTGTCGTTCGGATACTGGACCACCAATTTCGTCGAGGTGCAGCGCGCGATGGCGTCGAACTCGATCTCCTCGGCGCGCCGCTCGCCGATCATCGCGGCGTTCCCGAAGATGTTCATTCCGTTCGTCGTGATCGTGCCGGGCATGATCGCCGCGGCCGCGATCGGCGACATGATCAACCTGAAAACTGGTGGCGACAGCGATATCACGTACAACGACGCGATGCTGTTGATGATCCGCGACATCCTGCCCAACGGTCTGCTCGGCGTCGCCGTCGCCGGTCTGCTGGCCTCGTTCATGGCCGGCATGGCGGCCAACATCTCGGCGTTCAACACCGTGTTCAGCTACGACATCTGGCAGCAGTACATCGTCAAGGAGAAGCCGGACGACTACTACACGCTGGTGGGTCGGCTGGCCACCGTCGTCGCGACGATCCTGGCCATCTTCACGGCGTTGATCGCGGCCGGTTACTCGAACCTGATGGACTATCTGCAGACTCTGTTCGGCTTCTTCAACGCGCCGCTGTTCGCCACGTTCATCCTGGGCATGTTCTGGAAGCGCATGACCGCCACTGCGGGCTGGACGGGACTGGTGGCCGGAACACTCTCGGCGATAGGCATTTTCATCCTGGGCGAGACCGGTGTGATCGACCTGCCCGGCCAGGGAGTGCCGTTCGTGGCGGCCTCGGCCGCCTTCGTCGTCGACATCATCGTCAGCGTGCTGGTGACCATGGTGACCGCGCCGAGGCCGGCGGCCGAGCTGGTCGGACTGGTGTACTCCGAGACGCCGAAGGACGTTTTCCACGATCCCGACAGCGCCGGAAAAGCCTGGTACTACAAGCCGGTTCCGCTCGCGACAGTGGCGCTGATCCTGACCATCATCCTCAACATCGTTTTCCACTAGAGTATTTGGAGTCCCCATGACCAACAAGCTGACCCAGCTGTTCGACATCCGGAACGTCATCGGCGCGCTGCTGGGGATCTACGGCGTGGTGCTGACCATCGCCGGCTTCGCCCCCGCGCTGCTGCGTGAACGCGACAAGGGCGCCAACAACAATCCGGTGGATCTCTACTTCGGCACCGAGGCCAACTGGTGGGTGGGGCTGGCGCTGATTGTGGTGTCGGCGGTGTTCATCACGTGGGCGCTGGTCCGACCGGTGAAGGTCGCGGAACCGGCGCCTAGTGAGTCGGGTCCGGAGCCCGCTTCGCAATAGCGGCCTCGAGTTCGGCCTCCAACGCGCCCTCCTCGCGGCCGAGGGCGATGGTCGCGGCGGCCATCGCGACGACCGCGACGGTGATCGAAACGGCATTGAAGCCATTGACGGTCATGTGCTCACCGAGCACCACCGCACCGAGCACAACGGCGACGACCGGTTCGAGCACCAGCATCGTCGGCACCGACGTCTGAAGCGCCCCCGCATGGAAGGCGGACTGCTGCAGCACCACCGCGACAACACCGAGCACCGCAAGCAGATACGGCAACGGGGTGGTCAGCACGGCACGAACCCCGTCGTGGGTCAGCAGGTGCATCAGGAGCTTGGTGAGCATCGCGACGACGCCGAAGAGCACACCCACTGCGACCGCGAGAAGGACCGCCTTTTTCCAGCCCGCCGTGCGGGTCGCGACGATCACACAGGCCGTGACCACCGCCGTACACACCAACGCGACGATCGCCGTCGGAGTCACCGACGCCTCGTAGTCTCCGGGGCGCGTCTTGGCCAACAACACGAACACGGCCAGGGACGCGGTGAGCACCACCGCCCACAGCCACTCACCCCGTGTGACCCGGCGATTGGCCAGACGGGCGCTTATCGGCAGTGCGAACAGCAGCGCGGAGACGAGTATCGGCTGGACCAACAGCAGCGAACCGTAGGCCAGCGCGAGCGCCTGGAACACGAACCCGGCGACCGCAGCCGCGGTTCCCGCCCACCACAGCGGTCGGCGCAGCAGCGTCAGGACCATGACGCTGCTGACACCGTCCTCCTCGGGGACGTCCATGGTGGCGCGTTGGCGAACCACGATGCCGATCGCGAGGAAGAGGGCGGCTAGGAAGGCGAGCAGCACAACCAGACCATGGCCTACCAAAGGGGATCAGCTCCTCTCGGACCACGGTCGGCACACCTGACAAGCACAACGTACTGGGCGGCGCCGCGGCACGCCGACTGCGCCCCGTCGATGCCCCCAACGATCATCAAGGAGTTTTGGCCTCTGGTCGAGTGGGCATTAACCGGGCATGAATCTGCGACGGTTGGTTTTGCTGGCAGGGGCGGTCGTGTTGGTCGTCGGCGTCATCGGTCTGCTCATGCCGGTGTCGGTGGCCGGTCCCGAGGGCCAGAAGATCGGCTGCGGCAACGCGATCGCCGCCGATGACTCCGCGGCCCGCGAGGCCGACAACAACAACCCCGTCAACCTGCCGATCCTCAACGAGATCATTCCGCATACGGACTACGTCGCACAGTGCGCGTCGGCGGTGTCGGCGCGGCGCACGTGGTCCATTCCGGTGGCGATCATCGGCCTGGTGGTGATCGCCGGTGGATTCGTCGTCGGTGGCCGGGCCGGCAGAGTGCGGGCTGCCTAGCTGGCTTCGCGATCGGAGACAAGGTGCAGACGAGTCGGCGCCTCGGTGGGCGCGATCTTGTCGTTGACGGTCGCGACCATCGAGTCGAGCCGGTTCACCGCGCGGTCGCATAGCCCGCGGACCTTGTCGCTCGCCGCATCGACATCGTCAGCGGCGCTACGCAGATAGGCCCTGACGTTGAGACGCAACCGCTCACCCTTGTTCCGCAGCCGACGTCGCAGCCGGTCATCGACCTCGACCGTGACGTAGGGCATCACCCGAAGCTTCATGCGCTCACAGTAGCCTGGTCAGCGCCCGATCGGCAGGGAGCGTGGGCCGCTGCACGTCAGTTCGACGACTGTGCGGCGGACGATTTCTCGGACGACTTCTTGGCCGCCTCTTTCTTCTGCTCCTCCAGTGCCGCCCTGCCCTCCGGGCTGGCCGCGGAGTTACCCGCTTGGGTCGCCGACGCGACCTTGGCGTTGCAGTTCAGGTCGAGCAGCACTGTGTTCGTCACCTCGGAGAAGTACGTGCCCTTCCGCCACGGCGCCGACTCCGAATGGGTGACGAGGCAGTTGTCGCCGGCAGGCGCGTTGCCGGACCGACTGGAGATGACGACCTTCTTTCCCGCATCCGTGATGGCCCCCACCGCGTCGCCGTACGTCTGTCCCGCGTAGTCGTCGGCGGCCGCGACCCCGGTGGACAGGAATGCCAGTGAGGAAAACGCCACGGCCATCGCGCCGACGGTGGCGGCGCGGTGAACGCCCAGCTTCTTCATGAACACGGGACGTTATGGACGGGGGCTGCGAAGAGCCTGGAAACGCGGTTGGAACTGCCCGCCAACCCCAAATACTGGACTGGATCGTCTCCATCTCGGCTCAGTCAGGCTGTTGACCAGGTAACTGACGTTGACGGAGTCCTTTTTTGGACGATATAGTTCAGTTACTATACAGATAGGATTTAACTATGAGGTCAATTTTGGGTCGGCGTCTCGCGGCTGTCGCCGGCGGCACCGCAATCACCGCAATGGTCGTGTTCACCGCATCGTGCGCCAAGGAAGAGGAAAAGGCGCCCGAGGAGACCACCACGACGACAACCACCACGCGACCACGGCCCCGCCGCCGGCGGCTCCCGTCGAGCCGACCGAGAAGGCACCGCGCCTAGAGCCAGGTGCGCCCAACCCCTTCTCGCCGACCGTGATCGCACCGCCCGCACCGACGGCGACTCCGGGTCGTCACAACTAGCACGGCTCTTTTTTCAGTCGCCGAACGCGGCCGCCGTCAGAGCATTGATTCTGCGGCGACCGCGAACGACGCCACATGGCCGATCGCCATGTTCAACGCTGCCTGCATGAGCCGCGGATCGCGTCCGGTCTGCGACAGTAGGTAGCCGCCCTCCACCGCGGCGAGCAAACCTATTGCGAGAGAACGGATATCGGCATCCTGGCGAAGTGCTCTGTTGTCGCGCATGCGCTCGAGCGCGTCGCCCAGCAGTGACCGCCATTCGGCGAAGTGCTCGGACAGCGATGCCCTGGCCTTGTCGTCGGTATCGGACAATTCCGCTGCGAGAGAACCGAGTTCGCACCCCCACAGCCCGCGGCGCAACGCGCACCGCTGCACCATCGCGTCTCGCCACTGGTACAGCCCGCGAAACGTGTCCACCTTCTCCAGGCGCAGACGCTGCCAGGACAACACCTCGTCGGCGCGCAGGGTGATGACCTCGTAGACCAGTTCGCCCTTGTCCTCAAAGTGTTGGTAGAACTGGGATTTACTCGTCGAGCTGGCTGCCAGTACGTCGTCGATCGTCGACCCCGCGACACCCTGCACGTGCATCAGTTCCGCGGCCGCAAGGACGATCCGGTTGCGCGTCGCGGCGCCTCGCGAAGTCAGCCGAGGCCGCGACTCAGGGTCGGAATGTGGCGGCACATACTCACTGTAACGCTGCCGCCACCCGCTGGCCGCTGGTCTGGGGAAGAGGCCGCGCCGCCGTCTCTTTGAGCGTCAGGACGGTGGCCAGAGATATGACGGCCGCGACGATCAGATAGACGGCGGGCGCTGTGTTACCCGTCTGCGCGGTGAGCCAGGTGACGACGTACGGCGTGGTGCCGCCGAACGCGGCGACGCAGATGTTGTATCCGATGGAGAACCCGCTGTAGCGAACGGTGGTGGCGAACATTTCCACACCTGCCGACACCGCGGTCGACACGTAGACCGACTCGATGGCGGCCAACGCGCAGTGGGCCGTGATCGCGGCGGCCAGCGATCCGGAGTTCAGCAGGAGAAACAACGGATAGCCGAAGACCGCGAAGGCCACCGATCCGGCGATGAGCAACGGCTTGCGCCCGATCCGATCCGACAACGCGGCCAGCGGGAGGATGAGCACCAACGCGACGAACGTGGCCGCCGTCATCGAGACGAACGCCTGGGTCTTGGAGTACTTCAGCGTCGTGATCATGTAGGTCTGCAGGAACGTGAACACGATGTAGTAGCCGACGTTGAACACGATGAACAGTCCGATCACCTGCAGGATCGGCCGCCACGACGTGGTCACCGCCTCGCGCAACGGTGACTTGACCACCTGCTCGGTCTTGCTGAGTTCGGCGAACTGCGGGGTGTCGTCCAGGCGCAGCCGGATATAGAGGCCGATGAGGCCCAACGGTCCGGCGATCAGGAACGGGATGCGCCAGCCGTAGCTGTCCATCGCGTCGGCCGGCAGCAGCGCCTGCAGCAGTGTGACGGTCACCGAGCCGATCAGGAATCCGAGGACACCGGACCACGCCATGAACGTGATGGTCAGTCCGCGGCGCTTCTCGGACGCGAACTCCGCGAGGTAGACCGCGCCGCCGCCGTACTCGCCGCCGGCCGAGAAGCCCTGCAGACAACGCAGAAAGAACAGCAGCAGCGGTGCGGCGACCCCGATCGAGGCATACGTCGGAAGCAGGCCGATGGCGATGGTCGCGCCCGACATCAGCAGGATCACCAGCGCGAGTACGCGCTGTCGTCCGATCCGGTCGCCGAGCGGCCCGAACACGAAGCCGCCGAGTGGCCGCATGAAGAAGGCGGCCGCGAAGATCGCGAACGTCTTGAGCAGCGCCGCCGTCTCATCGCCGGCAGGAAAGAAGTTGGCGGCGATGAACGTCGCCAAGAAGCCGTAGATGGCGAAGTCGAACCATTCGACGGCGTTTCCGATCGATGCACCGGCGACTGCCCTGCGCACATCACTCTTCCCGTCGCGTCGCTCGCCCCGGACCGATGACATGCCGACTCTCCCGAATATAAGCGTGCCGCTGAGCATTTCGCTTACGTGGTCGTAAGCGTTCCATGCAAGATATCGGGCGGGCCGGTCGGCGGCGATGAGTTCCGGGGCTTCGCACGGTCAATATCCAGCAGAAGCCCTAGAGAGGACCGCGATGGATCTGCCACCTATCGTCTCGCCGCAGGAGTGGGACGCCGCCCGCCAGGAACTGCTGATCAAGGAGAAGGAGTTGACCCGCGCCCGCGACGCGCTGGCCGCCCAGCGACGCAGGATGCCGCGGATGGCCGTCGAGAAGGACTACCTGTTCGACGGGCCCGACGGTCCGGCCAGCCTGCACGACCTGTTCGAGGGCAGACGCCAGCTGGTCGTCTACCGGTTCTTCTTCCAGCCCGACGTCGACGGCTGGCCCGACAAGGGCTGCCCCGGCTGCTCGCTGATGGCCGACCAGGTCGGCCACCTCGCCCACCTGAACGCCCGTGACACCACGCTGGTGTTCGTCTCCCGCGCCGAGCAGGAGAACATCGCCCGGTTGAAGAAACGGATGGGCTGGGATATCCCCTGGTACTCGATCACCGACAGCTTCGATACCGACTTCGGTGTCGACGAGTGGCACGGCACCAATGCGTTCCTGCGCGTGTCCGACGGGGCTGACGACCAGATCTTCCGCACGTACTTCATCGACAACCGGGGCGATGAGGGTATGGGCACGACGTGGGCCTATCTGGACATCACCGCGCTGGGCCGTCAGGAGGACTGGGAGGACTCACCGCAGGGATACCCCCAGACCGCCCCGTATCAGTGGTGGCACCGGCACGACGAATACCCGAGGTAGCGGTTGGGTCAACTCGTGTCGTCCTCTGGCGGGTCGGGGTCGTTCGTATCGGGGTCGTTCGGGTCGGGGGCGTTCGGATCGGGGTCGTTGGCGTCGGGGGCGTTGTGTAGGAGTTCGTCGGGGTGGTGGGCGTGGTTGATCTCTGGGTGGTCGGGTGCCGTTGGTCCATGCCAGCCGTCCGTCGTCGGTGACCGTCGTCTGCCATTGACCTGTGGTGGCGCGTTGGTGGTCGGGCCCGCAGGCGAAGAACAGCATGTCGGCGTTGGTGGCGCCGCCGGCGGCCCAGTCCGGGCTGTGGTGCACCTCGCTGTGATAGCCGGGGGCCAGGCAGTTGGGGCGGGTGCAGCCGCCGTCGCGCGAATAGCAGATGATCCGCTGATCGGCGGTCGCCAGGCGTTTCTGCCGGCCCAGGTAGATCGGGCGGTCGCTGTGGTCGGCGAACACCGCCAGATAGTGGATACCGTCGGCGGCCATCCGGATCAGATCGCGCATCGGCAGCGCGGTGTCCCCGCCGGTGCGCGCCGGGGTGGGCATCGGAATGTCAGGGTTAGTGACGGCGTGGGCGGCCTGATTGAGCTCGGCCACGGTGGTGCGCGCGATCACCGTCACCGCATGCCCGCGATGCGCGCCCAGCTCCCCCGACGCGATACCGGCCTTGAGCCCCAGTTTGATTCCGTCATGACAACGCTGGGAGGCGGAGCGGTCATCGGGTGTCTCCTCGACGGTGCCGTCGGGTCGGTGCCGGCCCGGGCGCACCGCGGCGGTGCTCGCCTCCACATAGGCGCGGGTCTCGGGGTCGATGAAGCCGTTTAGCCGCGACATCCCGTCGCGGCCTTGGGGGCCCAGCACCAGGCCGCGGCGCCGGGCGCGGTCGGCTTCATCGAAATCGCCGTCGGGGTTGAAGATCTCATCGATACGGCGCCCGGCGGCCTTGACGATGTCGGCGTCGTTCTTGGCGGCCTCGCGCACCAGACTGGCTTCGACCTCGATCCGATCATCTGCCGACACACACGACGGCAATCGGTCCACTGCGCCGGTGATGGCGCGCAGATGGTCCTCCCCGATCGTGCCCGCCTCCACCGCCGCGGCCACCAATGGCAGTTGCGGGGGCAGCGGTGGGCCGGTGATTGGCGACGTTCGCCGGATCCGGGCGCCCACCTTCATCCGGCGCTTGATCTCGGCGCGCGGGATATGCAGCCGCGCCCACAGGCTGTCGATCAGCGCGCCGACCAACCCCACTTCATCGGGCGGATCGGCGATCTGGGCGAACATCCGGTACATCAACCCGCGGTTAGTGCGCTCCTGGTGTTCCAGCCGCTCAGCCATCTCGACGCGAAACTCGTTACCCACCTCATCGGAGGACAACTCGCCGCATCTGGGCGTAGGCGTCTTCGACCTGATCGTGCAGCACGCGAAACTTCTCGCGCGCCGCCTCCCCGGTGATGAACTCGCCCATGCCACAACACTATCGAACACACGTACCAACTTCAGATGCCCACACACACCTGTGGATGAACACCCGATTGGGGACAACCGACACGCAATGTCGGTACCACGTGCTAGCGGGCCGACTTGTCCGCCCAGAACGGCCGCGTGGCCAGCGCGACGAGTGCGACCACCGCGAGCGGCGCCACCAGCGGCACCCACGGAAGCTGCATCGGCAGCGACACCGCCGCCAGGCCGGCAACCGTGAATCCCAGGGCGCCAATGACTGTCGGTGCCGTGATGGCGGCGGTATGTCGCAGCACCAGATAGCAGGCCGCGCAGAGCCCGGACAGCGCCGCAAGCATGGCCGGCGCCTCGTTGAGGATGAGCACGGCGGCGGCGATCAGAACAGCCAGGGTCGCGATTGGGCGAAAGACATTGCCCACCAACACCGCAAGCACGGCCAGTCCCGCCGCGACCAGGGCGGCGTCGTCGGCCTGCATTGCGGCCGCGGCGACCATCACGAGCCCGAATGCGGTCGACAATGCACGGTTCATCGCCGCCTCCGCACCTGACGCCGGTGATCGGGCACCAGCTGCATGGCCTGCTCCAGCGTGTCGACCTCGCGCCACGCCACCACGTCGACGCCGATCGTGCCCATGTCCCGGTACATGAATGAGCGCTGCAGCGACCACATCCGGGTGACGAGGCGATCAACGTCGTTCTCGAACGGCGCACCCTCGAGCACGTCGACGGCGACGACGGTGTGCCCGCGCTTGCGCAGGTCGATCAGCGCCAAGGCGAACTCGGTGTCGAGCAGCGTGGAGAACGCGATCACGATCGCGCCGGGTGGAACCGCCGCCCGGGGCGCCAGCGTTCCCGGGGTGGTCTCGAAGCCGCCGTCGACGGCCAGCACCGCGTCGAGTACTCGATAGAACTGCCGCCTGCCGATGTCGGCGTCCAACCAGCGCGGGCGACGGTCTCCGAGCGCGACCACACCTGCCCGGTCACCGCTGCGCAGCGCGCTCTGCACCACCTGTACGGCACCCCGTACGGTCCGGTCGGTGGCCTCGGTCGCCGGGCCTGCCGGCTGCGGGTACTTGTCGACGAGTACCACCACATCGGCGGCGCGATCGGTCAGCCGCTCCGTGACGTGCAGGCTGCCCCGCCGTGCGCTCACCGGCCAGTTCACCGTGCGCAGGAGATCGCCGGGCACGTACCGGCGGACGTCGGCGTACTCGACGCCCGGGCCGATGTACCGGGTGAGGTGGGTGCCGAGACGGTCCAGCAGGTCGGTCCGCGGAATCTCCGTGGACTGCGGCGGCGCGGTCGGGAACACGAACACGTCGGCGGCGTCGACGACACCCGTGCCCTGCAGCAGTCCGCCCCGTGCACCGACGGTGATCCGGCCCTGGATCGGGTACCGGCCCCACCGGTCCGCGGCCACGACGACGGTCTGACGGCCGCGAGAGTCGCTCTCTGCGTTCTCGATTCGCATTCCCGGAACCACCGAGACCGTGAGATCGAGCGCGACGGAATCGAAGTCCGCATCGGTGACCGCCCACACGGTCACCTGTGCGTGCTCGGTCTCGAAGCAGCGGTGCGTCCCGGGTTCGGCATGTACCTCGACCGCGGGAACCGGACGCTGCCCGCCGATCGAACAGAGCACGCCGATCAGCGGTGCCACAAAGGCCACCAGTTGCCACAGCGAACCGATCACCGCCACCGCCAGCCCCACCACCGCACAGGTGAGGATCGCGAGCGTGAGAGATGAAGGGCGCCAACGCAACTGCACTTCCGTGCTACGGGTCTCGATCACACGCAGCGTTCACGCCTTGGTCCGCGGAACGGGCAGCCGCCGCAGCAGTTCCTCCACCACATCGCTGCCGTGCACGCGGCGCACCCACATCTCCGGGCGCAGGCTGATCCGGTGCGCCATCGACGGAACCGCAAGCGACTTGACGTCTTCGGGGATGACGTAGTCGCGGCCCAGCAGCAGCGCGCGGGCGCGGGCGAGCTGGACGAGGTCGAGCTCCGCACGGGGGCTTGCGCCGACGGCGACCTGCGGATGCTGACGGGTCGCCGCGGCCAGCGACACCACGTAGCGCAGCACATCGTCGTGCACGGTGACCTGCTCCACCGATTCCCGCATCGCGAGCAGCTCATGCGCGTCGACGATCTGGTGCACCGCCGGCTCCGCGGAACCGCGATCGATGCGCCGCCGCAGCATCGAGGCCTCCTCCTGCTCGGACAGGTACCGGAGTTCGAGCCGGATCGTGAACCTGTCCAGCTGCGCCTCGGGCAGCGGGTAGGTGCCCTCGTACTCGATCGGGTTGTCGGTGGCGAGCACGATGAACGGGGCGGGCAGCTTGTGCGTGACACCGTCGATGCTCACCTGCCGCTCGGCCATCGCCTCGAGCAGCGCCGCCTGAGTCTTGGGTGGGGTCCGGTTGATCTCGTCGGCCAGCAGCAGATTCGTGAAGATCGGCCCGGACCGGAACTCGAACCGGCCCGACTGCATGTCGTACACCGTCGACCCCAGCAGGTCGGCGGGCAGCAGGTCCGGGGTGAACTGCACCCGCTTGAACTCCAGCCCCAACGCGGCGGCGAACGACCGCGCGATGAGCGTCTTGCCCAGGCCGGGCAGGTCTTCGATGAGCACGTGCCCGCCGGCCAGCACGGTGGTGAGAATGAGGGTGAGGGCGCCGCGCTTGCCGACCACCACGCGCCCGATCTCGTCGAGAACCGACTCGCAGTTGGCGGCGGTGGTCGCGCCGGGCGGGCCCGCGTGCTCAGTCACATTGCTCTCCCCCTGCCCTTCGCGCGGGTGGGCGCCCAGTCCCCGGCTCGCGCGTGGACCCATGCGAGGGGTGTACGCGTGCGCAGGTCATACCCGCTCCAGCCGTTGCAGAATCTGGTCGAGCGCTTCGCGGCCAGGCCCTGGCTCGTCCGCGCCACGTCGCGCGACGTTCTCCGGGTCAACCCATACCCACAGGTCCGCACCGAACAGCATCTGACCGGTGGCGTGATAGGCCTCGCGGTCCTTGATCCGCTTCTGCCCCGTCGCCATCTCGAACTGGCGGGCGAGCATGGGACGCAGGTGCCGGTCCCAGTCGGTGCGCGTGGCCTCCGCCCGGCTGATCCTGGTCTCAGTGCGAGACAGCCAGCGGCGCAACGACTCTGCAGCATCGTCGTCACGCGGCTCCTCGGGGTCGACGTCCGACTCGCGCACCAGGTACCAGCGCAGCGCGAGCAGCACACACGCGACGGCGATGCCCGACATGACGAGAACCCACCGTCGGTCCGGCGACACGAGCGCCATCAGTTCGATGCCTGCGACCAGTAAGAATCCTGCTACGACAAGCTTTTTCACGTGACACTCCTCGCTGCGCCGTCCGGAAGTTCGGCGAGCACACGTTCCAGAACGCGCACGGCGGCGTCGCGATGTCCTTCTGTCATCACGTGCGGGGAGAATCTCGCCTCCTCGAACAACTCGACCAGTTCGGTCGCGCTGTCGGCCCGCAGCGCGCGGTTGTCCACGGCGCGGGCCAGCACTTCCGATGGCGTGTCGCAGTCTTGGGGGACGGCGCCGGGTACCCGGGTCAACTCGCGTTCCATCGCCGCGTAGCACGCGATGATCGCCTCCCGCGGTTCACGGGTCAGGTCGCCGATCTCGGCCAGTCCGATTTCTGCCGCCCGGGCGAGGGAAACCCCGGCTGTCGGGGTCGGATGCTCGTCGGCGTCGTCGTCGACGGGGTACTGCAGCTCGACGCTCCCCCGCCGCCGCGACGCGATCGCCGTGCCCACGATCACCAGGACCATCAGCACCAGCATCGGCGGGACCAGATAGCCGACCACGTTGGTCTCCGACTCCGGCTCGGAATCCGCGGGCGCCGGCCGCGGTGCGGTGTCGGGATCCGGAGCACTGGTCTCGGGGGCAGCCGGTGGAGCGGACGCGGGTTGTTCGGTCGGCCCGCCGAATCGCGTCAACAGCAGCACGAGCAACAGGCAACCGATCACCATGCCGAGCAGCATCAGGGCGAAGCGCCAGCTCGGCCGCCCCACCGCGCCCGGGCTGCGTGGCAGGGCGCCCGCCGGGGGGCGTCTGGGCCGACGATCTCGCATCCGGACGATGATCGCGAACCCGATGATCGCCACCGCTGCGCACAGCATCACCACGATGACCGCCAGCGCGGCCGGGTTGCTCGGCGGCTTCTCACGCTCGGCGACGCGCTCGCCACCGGGGATGTATCCGCGTAGTGCCCAGGCGGCAACGATCATGAGCGTGATCACCGCGATCACGCGTTGTGTCGACCTGTCGATTGCGGCCATGATCCTGAGCTCATCCTGGCACGCAGGCCCTCAGGAGCCGTTCAGATCGAGTGGATAGGTTCGAGGTGTGACCAACACACTTCAGCACCCGAAAGTCGCCAGCGCCCTCGAGCGGATGTACGCCGAATCGGCCGAACAGTTCGCCTCGATGCGCGAGGGTGGCACAGTCTTCTCGCGCCTCGAGTCGGCCAGTGCCCAGGAGCGTGCGGACGCATTCAGCGAGTACTACCTGCCGGTGACGCAGGATGCGGGCCGGCTGCTGTACGCGTTGGTGCGCGCGGCCCGGCCGGCGACGGTCGTCGAGTTCGGGATGTCCCTCGGAATCTCGGCGATCCACCTCGCGTCGGCGGTGCGCGACAACGGCGGCGGCCGCGTCGTCACCACCGAGCTCAGCGCTGCGAAGGTGACCGCCGCGAAGAAGACGTTCACCGAGGTCGGCCTTGACGACCTCATCACCGTGCTGGAAGGTGACGCGCTGACCACGCTCCAAAACCTCGATGGCACTGTGGATTTCGTCGTGCTCGACGGATGGAAGGAGCTCTACGTACCGGTTCTCGAGCTGCTCGAGCCGCGCTTGTCGCCCGGCACGCTCGTCGTCGCCGACAACACGTCGATGGCCGAGCTGGTGCCCTACCTCGACTACGTGCGGGATCCTGCGAACGGCTACGTCAGTGTCAGCTTCCCGGCACGGGACAGCGACAGCATGGAGATCAGCTGCCGCGCGATCACTTGAGCCCGGCCATGTAGGTGGCGATGCGGGCGAAGGTCTCGTCGGACAGCCAGCCCTCGCGCACACGCGGGTCGATCTCCGCAGCGGCATCGATGGCCGCGCGTGCAGGCCGGTGCAGTTGGTCCTTGGTCGCCGCATAGGCGAACGGCGAGTGCTCGCCGAGCGCACGGGCGGTAGCGATCGCCTCGGACAGCAGGTCCTCGGGCGGCACCACCGCGTCGATCCACCCGCGCTGCAATGCGGTCCGTGCGTCGACGGTCTTTGCTCCCAGCGTGGCGCCGGACACGGAGGTGCCCATCGCGTAGCGGCAGATCTCCAGTGCGGCCGACGGGAAGGGCACGCCGACCGCGACCTCGGTGAGGCCGATGGACCCACCGGACATCAGGCGCACGTCGGCGGCCATCGCCACGACGCAACCGCCCGCGATGGCGTGCCCGTTGATCGCCGCGACGACGGGCCCGGGGTAGTCGAAGAGGGAGGTGAACGCGGCAGGCATGGCGTCGAGAAAGCGCTCGGTGTACTCGCGTCCACCGTCGACGACGGCCCGCAGGTCGACGCCGGCGGAGAAGCACTTACCCGCCCCGGTCACCACGACGGGTCCCTCGAGGCTGTTCATGGTGGCGACCACGTCGTCGACCAGGTCGAGATCCAGTGCGTTCACCGGCGGGCGGTCGAGCCGCACGACCGAAACACCGTCGACCAAATCAACTTCCATTGGCTACCTCCTCGAGAGCGGCGGTTATTTCAGCCGGGCTTTGGCTTCCTTCACCACGGCCGCGGCGTCGCGGCCGGCCTGCTTCGCCTGTTCGTAGGCGTCTTCGGCTGCCGTGAGCGCACTTTCGGCGTCCTGCAACCGCCTGCGGGCGTCGTCGCGCCGCAGCCGGGCGGTCGCGAGGTCGGCCTGCAGTTCGTTGAGCGCGTCGTCGGCCTCCGCCTTGGCGCGCTCGGCGGCGGCCAGCGTCGCCCGCGCCTCTTGGCGCCTGCGACGTTCCTCGGCCTGTCGGTCGTCGCGGGGCTTTTTGTCTGCGGGATCGTCCTTCGCGGGCTTCGCAGGCTCGGGTTCGGCTGCGGTCTTGCGGCCGCGGGTGGGCTTGAAAACGATTGTGGTGTCGCCGAACTCGCCGAAGCCCGACCACTGCTCAGCCTTGGCGAGCCGGCCCAGCCGGCCGGCGACTTCCGGGTCGGCGATCGCCGCCTGCAGCGTGGCGGTGACGTCGTCACGCAGCGCGGCCGTCGGCCTGAGATCAGCTTCTTCGAAGGCGGCTCGTGCCAATTCGTCGATGAGGCGCCGCTGCTGGGCGGTCAGTTCGCGAATCTGGCTGCCGTCCATGCCCGCATGGGCGGCGCGCAGTCGCTCGCCGAGGTCGGTCAGGCGGCCCCTGGCCGACGCGTCGTTGAGCACGAGCAGGTTGACGACGTGGGCCGCGGTGGTGGGTCTGCGCGCCGCCGTGATCTGTTTGGCGGTGTCGGCGTCGCCCCTCTTCTTGGCCTCGGCGGCTAGTTTCGTTCGAAGTGCGGTGAAATCCTCCGGCTTCGCGGCATACAGAACATCGAGGTCGTCGTCGGCCATCACGCCATCTTCGCCCCGACGGCACGGTTGATGTACACATCCGTCGAGATGCACCGCAAACAGGCGTGCGCTCGGCGATGATCATCGCGTGCAGACATCCACCGAAACCGGTACCCAGGCACTGCGGTTGGGCGTGACCATCGCCGCATTGGGCGTGGTGTTCGGCGACATCGGCACCAGCCCGATCTACACGCTCCAGACGGTGTTCAACCCGCGGGATCCGCATCCTGTGCCGGTCACCGACGCCCACGTCTACGGCGCCGTATCGCTGATCTTCTGGTCGGTGATGATCATCGTCTCCCTCACCTACGTCACGCTGGTGATGCGCGCGGACAACCACGGCGAGGGCGGGATCATGGCACTGATCACGCTACTGCGGCGGTTCACCGGCTCCAGGGGACGCACCACGGCGGTGCTGGCCGCGGCCGGACTGTTCGGTGCGGCATTGTTCTTCGGCGACAGCATGATCACGCCCGCGATCTCCGTGCTGTCGGCGGTCGAGGGCCTCAACGTCATCGACCCCGACCTCAAGGACTTCATCGTGCCGATCACCGCGGTGATCATCGTCGGGCTGTTCTCCGTGCAGAGTCGCGGCACCGCGGCCGTCGGGCGGTTCTTCGGGCCGGTGATGATCGTGTGGTTCACGGCGATCGGCGCGTGCGGAGTCAACGGCATCATCGACAACCCCGAGATCCTGCGCGCACTGTCGCCGACGTACGCGTTCGCCTTCATGGCAGACCACTTCCACATCGCGTTCTTCGCGCTCGCCGCGATCGTCCTCGCCGTCACCGGCGCCGAGGCGCTGTACGCGGACATGGGGCACTTCGGCAGGCGCGCCATCACCTACGGCTGGCTGTGCCTCGTGCTGCCCGCCTGCACGCTGAACTACTTCGGCCAGGGCGCGCTGGTGCTGCGCGACGAGTCGACAGTGGCGGCGCCGTTCTTCCTGCTCACCCCGGAATGGGCGCGGATTCCCATGGTGCTCCTGGCGACCGCGGCGACGGTGATCGCGTCGCAGGCGGTGATCACCGGCGCGTTCTCCGTGGCGTCGCAGGCCGCCCGGCTCGGTTACCTGCCGCGGCTGCGCATCGAGCACACCTCGGCGTCGACCATCGGGCAGATCTACGTCCCGTGGATCAACGGAGCCCTGATGGTTGCGGTGCTGATCCTGGTGTTCGCGTTCCGTAGTTCGGCGGCACTGGCATACGCCTTCGGCATGGCGGTCACCGGCACCATCACGATCACCACGACGCTGTTCTTCTACTACGCCCGCACCCGGTGGGGATGGCCGCTGTGGGGAGTGCTGCTCGGCGGCGGACTGCTGTTGGTGGTCGACCTGATGTTCTTTGCGGCGAACCTCACCAAACTGGTGCACGGGGCATGGTTGCCGTTGACCATCGCCGTCGTCGCCTTCACCGTGATGACGACCTGGCAGCGGGGCCGTCGAATCGTCACGCGCGCACGGGAAAAGGCCGAGGGACCGCTGCGGGACTTCGTCGACGAACTCGTGCACCGCGACCCGCCGCTGGTCCGCATTCCGGGCACCGCGGTGTTCCTCAACCGCGGCAGGGACACCGCGCCGCTGGCGATGCGCGCCAACGTCGAGCACAACCATGTGCTGGCTGAGCACGTCATCATCATGTCCGTCGAGACGGAGACGGTGCCGCGGGTGCCCGATGCCGAGCGGATGACACACGACGATCTCGGTTTCGCCAGGGACGGAATCGTCCATGTGGCGGCGCGTTTCGGATACATGGAGCGACCGAACGTGCCGCGCGCGCTCTCGCTGCTCGACCCCGAGGACACCGAGGGGCCGATCGATCTCGCCAATGCGTCCTACTTCCTGTCCAAGCTCGACATCTGTGCGGGTGACGCACCGACGATGGCGCCGTGGCGCAAGCGGTTGTTCATCGCGACGTCGCACATCACCGCCGACGCCGCAGCGCATTTCGGTCTGCCCCTGGGCCGGACGGTGATCGTCGGCTCCCGGATCGAGCTGTGATCATTCGCGGCTCAGCCGCTGTCATCCATTCGCGGCTCAGCCGCGGAAAATCACCCAGCGCATCATGCTGTACATGTAAATCGCCTCGCACGCTCCCGCCACCAGGCGGGCGATGCGGTAGTCCAGGCCAAGGGCGACCAGCAGGCTGGACACCCCGAGGATGAACGCCAGGTAATTCACCACGACGACCACGACGTACACGGCGAACTGGGGGCCGACGGGGGCGTGGTTCCGGAAGTTGAAGATTCGGTTGAGGACGTAGCTCAGCGCGAACGCGCACCCGTAGGCGACGGTCACCGCGATCGGCACCGGAACGTTGAGCCAACCGTGCAGCGCGGTCAGCAACACCAGGTCGACGCCGAAGGTGAAGCTGTTGATCAGACAGAACCCGAGAAACGTCGGGGCGACAACGGAACTCAGTCCGAACGGCAGGCGTGCGACGACCCGCACAAAGCATCGATGGAATCGCTCGACTGCTCCCACCCGGGCGGGTGTCGGCGACTCGACGGGCACGTGTCCACGCTGACATGGACGGGTGACCACTGGTTGAGCAGCGGGCAAACTCCCGGAGGCGTGTCGCGCGCCGTCAGGCCACGCCGGACATGGCGAGGAGATCGGCTGTGCGCCACCAGATGAGAAGCACGAACACCACGAGGATCGCGACCGTGGCGGCGACCTGGACGGCGGTGCGCGATTTCCGCGGCGCGTAGGCGTACGCCGCGGCGATCACCGCGCCGGTGACGAGCCCGCCGATGTGTCCCTGCCAACTGATGTTCTGCGAACTGATCAACGGGATCACGAAGGTGAACGCCAGGTTCAGCGCGATGAGGCCGACCACCCAGCGGACATCCATGTTGAGCCGCTTGCCCACCACGAACGTCGCACCGAACAGCCCGAAAATCGCGCCCGAGGCGCCCGCGGTCTGGGCGCCCAGAGGCGACAGCAGGTACACCAGAACCGACCCGCCGAGAGCGCTCACCACGTACAGACTGGTGAACCGCAGTCGGCCCAGCGCGGTCTCCAGAGGCGGGCCCACCACGTACAGCGCCCACATGTTGAACAGGATGTGTGTCGTGCCGTAGTGCAGGAATGCCGACGTCAACAGCCGGTACCAGTCCCCGTCGGCCACCGCGGGCGAGATCAGCACGAGCTCGCTCTGCAGGTCCGCCGACATGGTCTGCAGCACGAACATCACGACGTTGATCGCGATCAGCACATAGGTGACCAGCGGAATGGCCGCGGGCACGCCGCCGAACTGTGTTCGGGGCTGCCGGACCGTCTTCGGCGCCCGTGCTCACGCACTCGGCGCACTGATGCCCGACGGCGGCGTCGCGCATGCACTCAGGGCAGATGAAGCGGTTGCAGCGGGTGCACCGCACGTACGTCGCGCGGTCGGGGTGCCGATAGCAGGTCGGCGTCTGCTGCGGAGTCGTCATGTCTACAGCGTGCCGAACAGTTCGATCCAGTTGCCGTCGGGATCGGCGACGAACATCCAGCCCATGCCCGGAACCGGTGCGAACTCGGTGAGCGATTCCACCACCTCGTACTCGGAAGCGGCGAATCCATCCGCCAGCGCGCGCAGGTTCTTCACGCCGATCGTGAAGTACCGGACGCCGGCCTGAGCGCGGCCACCGCCCGCAGCGGCGGGCAGCGGCGGAGGCGGCGAGTACGTGACGAGTTTGAGCACGCTGCCACCCAGGGTGTAGCGGCGCTGCGAGCCGCCGGGGAAGTCGATCTCACCCTGGAACTCGAGCTCGAGGAAACCCTCGTAGAACGCGATCATGGCCTCGAGATTCGTCGTCGCCAGACCGACCTCGACACCCGGTGTGAGCAGATCCAGCTTCACGGTCACCTCATTCCTCGAGAATGGTTGTCCCCCAGCAGGTCTGCGGCCGGTTGATCCCAATGGTCCATGTTCACCGCCGCGGCGAGGGGTCGCCGGCGCACCGGGCCGTGCGTGCCCTTGGGCCAGCCGACGACGATGTGTCCCGCCATCATCCACTCGTCGGGCACGCCGACCGCATCCCGGAGCAGTCGCTCGCCCCCGTAGGACGCCCAGCTGGTCAGGCAGGCGCCCAGCCCCTGGGCGCGCGCGGCGAGCAGGAAGTTCTGCATCGCGGGAAAGATCGAGCCGCCCAGCAGCAGCTCGGATGCGGTGGGGAAGCGCTTCTGGGTGAACAGCACCGAGGTGAACTCGCCGGCCCGGTCGTGCAGCTCGTAAGTCGCCCGGTTGTCGCGGGCGCGCCTGCTGTCGTCGTCGGCGGCGGGCCGGCTCATCCCGTAGACCGGTTCGATCACCTCCAAGGCGCGCGCCGCGGCCGTGGCGACGACCGCGCGCTGCTCGGGCGAACGCAGCACGACGAATCGCCACGCCTGCGCGTTGGCACCCGACGGCGCCCACGTCGCGGCCTGCAGGCATCGCGTGAGTATGGCGTCGTCCACAGGGTCGTCGGTGAAGCGCCGCACCGTCCTGGCGGTCGACATCACCTCCCAGACGTCGCTGCTTGCTCCTGGCATCGGCGCTCCCTTCTGGACACCCGTCCGCGGACGAACCTACTGCCCGCAGCGGTAACGATTCGGTCTCTATCGACATCACGATCAATTAAGGGCCGCCGCCGAATTATGAGGATTTTCAAGATCTCGGCGCCGATCTGTTCGGTGACTTACCGAATTCGGCGCAAATTGCGGCCGAAATCACCCCGCCCCGGTGTAACGGCGTCGGCGCAGCCAGCGGGCCACGTGTCGAGCCCGATTGGGCCGCTGTGGGTTTCGCTACCGTGGATTCGGGACGGGGAAGCACAAGACAAAGTCGAGACGAAGGACGAAAGGCATATGAAGAAGTTCAGCCGCATTGATGTGCGCCGGGGAATCGCCGGCGCGTGCGCAGGTTCCCTGCTGGGGGGTTTGGCTCTGGCGACCATCGCCGCGCCGTCGGCTGTGGCCGCACCCGACCCATGCAGCGCGAGCGAGCTGTCGGGCGTGGTCAGCTCGGCGACGGGTGCTGCCCGCGCGTACCTCGCCAGCCACCCGGCCGCGGACCAGGTTGTCACGACGGCGTTCAGCCAACCGCGCCCGCAGGCCTCCGCCACCTTGCGCGGGTATTTCACCGCCAACCCGCAGGAGTACTACGACCTGCGCGGCATTTTGGCGCCGATCGGTGAGAAGCAGACCCAGTGCAACGTATCGGTGCTGCCGCCGGACCTCGCGTCGGCCTACAGCGAGTTCATGACCGGCTGACTCCCGTTCATGGCCTGCTGACTCCGCAGAATCGACCCGCCGCTGCAGCCCTGCTGTGGCGGCGGGTTTTTTCGTAACTCGAGAAGCGCGCTTAGACTGGCTTCCTATGAGGACGACGAGAACAGCCGCGCTCGCCATGGCGTTGCTTGTCGCTGCGGGCGCTTCGGCTGGTCAGGTGCATGCCCAGCCGTCGCCGGCGCCTGCACCATCGCCTTCGCCGAAGACGGCCATCGACGCCGACGGCACCTACGCGATCGGGACCGACATCGCACCGGGCACCTACGCGTCGGCGGGGCCCATCCCCGACGGGGCCTGCTACTGGAAGCGGGTCAGCGGCGACAAGCTCGTCGACAACGCACTGACCAAGAAGCCGCAGGTCGTGCGGATCGAACCGGGCGACACGGCGTTCACGACGAACGACTGTCAGCCGTGGCAGTTGACCGACGCGGCGCCTCCGCCGCAGCCCGGTCCGGGGGAACTTCTGGGCCAGCTCGGGACATTCCTCGGACCCGCGATTCTCAGCGGACCGAAGGGCGCACCGCCCGTACCCTGACGGTCGTGGCCGACCTGCACCCGGACATCGCCGTGCTCGCTCCCCTGCTGGGCACATGGGCGGGTGAAGGCGCGGGCGAATACCCGACCATCGAGTCGTTCGGCTACACCGAGGAGATCGTCTTCGACCACGTCGGCAAGCCGTTCCTCACGTATCGCCAGCGCACCACATCCAGCGCCGACGGCCGTCCGCTGCACGCGGAGATCGGGTTCGTCCGCGCGCCGTCGCCCGGCCGAGTCGAATGGGTGCTCGCCCACCCCAACGGCATCACCGAGATCCAAGAGGGCACTCTGATCGTCGGCCGGTGTCATCGAGATGGAACTGACCGCGACCACGATCGGACTGACCGCGTCGGCCAAAGAGGTCACCGCGCTGAGTCGCTCGGTCCGTGTCGACGGGGACGAACTGACCTACCGCCTGAGCATGGGCGCCGTCGGACAGCCGCTCCAGCACCACCTCGCCGCGACCCTGCACCGGCGGCGGCCGTGACCGGCGACGGCAGAATCCGCGTACCGGCCGACCTCGATGCCGTGACCGCGGTCGGCGAGGAGGACCATTCGGGCATCGACCCGGCGGCGGTCGAGCGGATATGGCAGGCGGCGCGATACTGGTATGAGGCGGGCATGCACCCCGCGATACAACTCTGCCTGCGGCACAACGGCAGGGTCGTCCTGAACCGGGCCATCGGGCATGGCTGGGGTAACGCACCGGATGATCCGCCCGACGCCGAAAAGGTCTGCGTCACAACGGAAACGCCGTTCTGCGTGTACTCCGCGGCCAAGACGATCTCCACGACGGTCGTGCACATGCTCATCGAACGGGGCCACTTCTCGCTCGACGACCGTGTTTGTGACTACCTGCCGAGCTACACCAGCCACGGCAAGGACCGCACGACCATCCGGCATGTGATGACCCACAGCGCGGGCATCCCCATCTACACCGGTCCGCGGCCGGACCTCAAACGCATGGATGACAGCGAGTACACGCGGGAGATGCTCGGGTCGATCAAGCCGCTGCACCGGCCGGGCCTGGTGCACATCTACCATGGGCTGACATGGGGTCCGCTGATTCGCGAGATCGTCTCGGCCGCCACCGGGAGGAACATCCGCGAGATTCTCGCAACCGAGATCCTTGAACCGCTGGGCTTCCGGTGGACCAATTACGGCGTTGCGGCCCAGGATGTTCCGCTGGTCGCTCCCAGCCACGCGACCGGCAAGCCGTTACCCGCGCCGATGCAGAAGATCTTTCAGTTGGCCACTGGCGGGCCGTTGCAGAAGATCATCCCGTTCTCGAACTCCCCGCAGTTCCTCACCAGTGTGCTGCCGTCGTCCAATACCGTGTCGACCGCGGACGAACTGTCACGGTTCGCCGAGATCCTGCGCCGCGGAGGTGAACTCGATGGCGTGCGGGTGGTCACACCCCAGACTCTGAACCGGGCGGTCAAGGAGTGCCGCCGGCTGCGGCCCGACGTCGCGACGGGACTCGTGCCGCTACGCTGGGGAATGGGATACATGCTGGGCTCCAACAGGTTCGGGCCGTTCGGTAAGCATGCGCCTTCGGCATTCGGCAATACCGGACTGACCAACATCGCGGTGTGGGCCGATCCGGCGCGCGGGCTGTCGGCCGGTTTGATCAGCAGCGGCAAGCCCGGTAATCACCGGGAGGCCAACCGATATCCCGCGCTGTTGGACCTCATTGCCGCGGAGCTACCGCGCGCCGGCTGATCAGGTCAGCGGCCGGTTCTCCCGCACACCCCGGTAGATGCCGCGCCGCACGACCAACGACATCAAGATCTTCTCGATCGACCAGGCCGGGAATCGGAATGCCTTTCCGTTCGGCGCGAAGACCTCCAGTCCGTCGGGCTGGATCCCCAGGACCGAACCCCATCGCCGGCTCGCGGGGCGGAAGGAACGCAGCGGGCGGTCCGCGAACTCGGCGAGGATGTTGTGCACGAGCAGACCGTCCGCGCGGTTGCGTGCCGAGGTGCGAAGCGGATCGGTCGCCGCGACATCGCCGATCGCGAAGACACCGCGTTGGTCGGGAACCCTCAGTTCCGGTGTGACGCAGACGAAACCGTGCTCGTCGAGGAGTTCCGCGGGCAGCCAGTCCGTGTTCGGCCGGACGCGGCCGGTCGCCCACAGCACCGCGTCCGCCGACACGGTCGGCTGTCCCGTGCTGAATTCGACGGGCGCGCTTGTGATGTCATCGCATTCGAAGCCGTCGGGGACCACCGCGCGGTGGCCGGGGTGCAGTTCGACGCCGAACTCGACAAGGCGGCGTCGCACCCGCTCCCAGACCCGGGTGTGGTGGTGCACCAGCGCGCGCTCCCCGGGGAAGTACAGACCGACCCGTTTTCCCGGCCACGTTCTGGCCACGTTGGCCGCGCTGCTCACCGCTGCCGCGCCGCCGCCGATCACAGCCACCGACTCGGCGGCGGCCAGGCGGTCGTGCGCGGCACGCAACCCGCTGCCGATCTCATCCGCTGATTGCAGGTCCGGCCGGCGCCAGAAGCCGTTCGTGACTCCTGTTGAGATCACCAGCGCGTCATACGGTTCGGCATCGGCGGTGCCGTCGGGACGCTCCAGAAAGACCTTGCGCGCGGCCAGGTCGACGCCGGTCAGCGTCCCCTGAACGGTGCGCACCCGATCGAGACCCCGGAACTTGTCGAAGGAAATCCAGTTGTGCCGGGCCCAGTCTCCCGGCCGGCTGAGCCGCCAGCCCAACTCCTGCCCGCTGACAAGGCCAGGCTTGGACGAGATGCCGACGACATCGGCATGCTTGGCCAGTTTGATGGCGGTCAGCACGCCGCTGTCGCCGAGCCCGGCGATGACCACGCGTTTGCGGCTCAACGTTCTGGCCTGCTCGCGCGTCGCATCCGGTCACCATAGCGGGCGCCTCAGCCCGGCAGGCTCCCGACTTCCAGTCCGGCGAGCTCGGTCTGCCCGTCGAAGACGACCCTGCCGAATTCTTTGACGACGCACCGCAGCCGCCCGGCCAGATGCTCGTAGTCGGTGTTGACGTTGCGGCGTTCGCCGGGCAGCGGCACCGGCAGCACATGCGGTTGGCGATGCACACCGTCGCCGTCTATCTCGACGTGATAGCGCAGCGACCTCGCGCGCAGGGTCCAGCGCCCATCGCCCAGCTCGGACCGCACCCATGCCGTCGGCGGCGTCAGGCGGATCACCCGCTGACCCAGCCGGACAACGACACCGGCGATGTCGGTGCGTAGCGGGCCGAGCGCCAGAAGGCCGCCCGAGAACGCGACGGAGACGTCGTCGTCGCCGAAGTCGTGTGCCTGGCCCCACCACCAGCGCTCGGGAAAGCCCGCGCCCCAGTTTCGCTCGGTGTAGAGCTTGGCTTGATCCAGATGCCAACGGTCCGTGCCGAATTGGATGTCGCCGGTGGCGGTGCCGCCGAGCCGGTACGGATGCCAGTACTGGTTGAGGAACGGGATCGACGACGCGATTCCGCCGCCGGCCAGTGCCTTGGGCCACTCGTAGGACTCGTCGAATCGCAGATCGAGCACGACGTCGTCGAGTTCGACGTGCAGCGCGTCGTACGTCGCGGTGAAGGTGCCCCGTCCAGCCGATCCGGCGTTCAGTTCGAACGGCGCGTCGCCTGCCCGCGCATCATCGAATGCCGCCGCGCGAACGAGGTCGCCCGGATGCGCTGCGACGGCGACCGTCGACCAGTCACCGTCCGGATGCCGGTTGATGCTGAACAGTGCCACCACCACGCGTCCCGACGCCGCATCGGTGACGCGCCAGAACCAGCCCTCCATCTCACACCCGTGCGAGGTCAACGGGTCGCCGAAGGGCAGGTCGGCACCGGTTCTTCGATACAGGTCGACGAGGCTCATGAACGATCCGTTGACACCACCGGCCGTTGGTAAACCCGTCTCGGGTCAGCGGATCTTCTCGCCGTAGACGCGCTCGACGGTCATCGTCATCAGCACCCTGCGGTCGGAGACCATCACCGACCGGTACTCGTCCCAGTCCGGGTGCTCGCCCGCGGCGCTGCGGTAGTAGTCCACGAGCGCCTCGACCTCGGGACCGTCGGGGTCCGATCCCGGCCCGGTGAGGGTCACCGGGCCCTCGGCGGTGGCCCACGCCCATCCGTCGGAGCTGGTGACCTCGAGCGCGGCCCGTGGGTCTCGACGCAAGTTGGCGGTCTTGGCGCGTCCTTCTGTCATCGAGACGTAGATGACGTCGGCGTCCCGGTCGTAATAGGGCGTAACCGGAGAGAGCTGCGGCAGTCCGTTCGACTTGATCGTCGCGAGGACTCCGAGTCGGGCTTGCGCGAGAAGCGTGCGTGCGTCAAAAGTTGCGGCGGTCACATCTGTGCGAACCCGTATCCCTGCACCCGGTATTCCGGCAGCTACGACAACATCTGGTTTCCCGCACGCCTCGATAGATTGCGCGGCGCACGATCCACGACATCAGCACGCGTTCGAACGACCAGGCGGGGAATCGGAACGCCTTCCCATTCGGCGCGAACACCTCGAGCCCGTCGGGCTGGATCCCGAGCACCGAACCCCAGCGCCGATGCGCAGGGCGAAAAGGGCGCAGCGTCCGACGTGCGCAGCGGATCGGTCGCGGCGACGTCTCCGATCGCGAAGACGCCGGGGTGGTCCGGAACGCGAAGTTCCGGCGTCACCCTGACGAAGCCCTGTTCGTCGAGCACTTCTGCAGGCAACCAGGCCGTGTTGGGTCGCAGCGGCCGATCGCCCCCAGTACGGCCTCCGCGGATGCCGTCGGCTGACGGGCCCAGGCCCGTGGGCGGGACAGCGCCAGCCCAATTCCTGGCCGCTGACAAGGCCCGGCTTGGCCGAGATGCCGACGACGTCGGCGTGCCGGGCAAGCTTGATCGCGGTAAGCACCCCGCTGTCTCCCAGTCCGGCGATGACCACGCGTTTACGGCTCAAGGTCCTGACCAGCCGGCCCACGCGCATCGCATCCGGTCACACTCGCGCCCCGCTCAGGGCATCCGCGAGAGTCGGCGCACGTCAGAACTTCACGAGTGCGCTGCCGGTAGCCAACTCGTAGACGAAGTTCACGAAGAAGAACCCGAAGAACAGGAAGTTCAGCGCCAGGATCACGTAATGCCACCACCGCGGTCGGGCCGGCTTGGGCAGCTTCGAGTTCAGATACATCAACATGAACGGGAACATCAGCGCGCCGAGGTTCGACATGTTCGCCGAGATCTGCACCAGCCGCACCGGTGTGGCCAGGTGGATCATGACGGCGATAACCGCGAGCACGAGCAACATGTACGGGTAGTAGAACTTGCGTGGATCGTCCTCCAGCAGCCGGCGCAGCCGCGGGCTCGTCGCGTGCGCCGCATCGGTGAAGTTGCGCACCAGCGCCTCGAAGATGCCCAGCTGGGTGGAGAACAGGATAAGCACCCCGGCGATGAGAATCACGTAGAACATTCCCTGCCCGTACTGTTCACCGAGCTTTTCGGCGGCGAATGTCGGCACGTTCGCCACCGTCGGCTCCTCGCCGCTGGTAGCGACGATGTGGGCCATCAGGATCGTGGGAAGCAGCATCCCCAGCATTGCGCCGGTGAAGAACACCAGCCACTGGTCGATGTGCAGCAGCCGCATCCAGCGCTTCCACAGGGCGGCGTTCTCCGGTGTGTCCCGAAAGGTCACGCCCACCGGCAGCAGTTCCCCCCGCTCACCGCGCACCCCGGCGATGAAGCCCACCCGATATCCCATCCCGTAGCCGTGGTCGCGGTAGTGGGCCATCGCATACCAATTCAGGCCGGACGCGAGCGCGGTGAACCCCGCCAGCCCGCCGAGGGTGGTTGCGGTGATGCCTTCGGGCGGTGCCGCCGGGGTGAGCAGGCCGCGGATTCCCTCCCACCACACCGAGGGCGGCACGATCGCGATGTCGACCACGATCAAGATGGCCAGCAGCAGGCCGACGATCAGCCAGTTGCTCAGTTCGAGCGCGCGCGAGATCTTGCGCGCAAAGACACAGATCAAGAAGACCACGAACAGCAGACCGATCGCCAGCAGCCTGGTGTACTCGAGTTCGTCTTTCTCGTGCACCCGCCCGACGATCAACGCGAACAGCCCCTGGCCGGCGCTCGCAGCCCACCCGCCGAAGATGAAGGCGAAGTAGAAAACGATGAGCGAGAACGGGATCCAGAACTTCCAGCCGGGCGGAACCCGGCCCCACCCGACGACGGGCACCTCTCCCGTCGCGACCACGTACCTGGAGACCTCGACGTTGTAGAAGGTCTGCAGGATGGCTGAGACGGTGATCACCCAGCCGACACCGACGAAGCCATACGCCCCGATGGCCTGCGGGCCGAGCAACCACTCGCCGCTGCCGATCGAGATGCCGAGGGCGATCAGGCTCGGCCCGATGACGAACTGCACGATCTGCAACGGCCCGAGCCGGGAGACCTTGAACACCTCCTCCGGCTCAGGCAGATCTCCGACGCCGAGAGGTGGACGGCTAGTGCCCAGTGGATAGCTCTCGGAATCAGTGACAGGTTCGGACACGGTACTCCCGGCCATGGCGACCTCCACATTGAGATGGCCCTCTGGGATTACCCAATTTTCTGGAGTTCCTCACATCCCTGTCAGGACGGCGCGTCGATACGCACCCGGAACATCTTCGGCCAGTACTTGCCCGTGATCAGGAACTCGTCGCCGTCGATGTGAGCGATGCCGTTGAGCACCTTCTCCCTGTTCCGGCCCTGGCTCTCTGCGAGTGCCGTCGCATCCACCACGGCGTTCACCACGCCAGTCGCCGGGTCGATGCGAACGATCGTGTCGGTCTGCCAGACGTTGCCCCACACCTGCCCGTCCACGCATTCCAGTTCGTTGAGGTTCCGCACCGGCTGACCGTCGCGTGTGACGTTGACCGAGCCGGTCTCGGCGAAACTCTGCGGGTCGTGGAACCTCAACCGATCGGTGCCGTCGCTGCGGATCATTCGGTCGCCGTCGTGGCACAGGCCCCAGCCCTCGCCGTCCACCGGGACATCCCGCAACGGGCGCAGGGTGGCTTTGTCCCATTCGACCGCGACGCCGTCCCGCCACGTGAGTTCCCAGATACGGTCGCCGACGACAGCGACCCCTTCGCCGTAGTAGTTGTTGGGAGTCGCGGCCGCACGCAGCACGGCCCCTGTGGCCGGGTCGAGTTGACGCACCTCCGACTCGCCCGCGATCCCGGTGCCCTCGTAGAGGTTCGGGCCGTCGAACTCGAGCCCCTCGATCCAGGCCGACGTGTCGTGGGGCATCTCGCTGAGAA
The DNA here is from genome assembly GCA_963737385.1 of uncultured Actinomycetota bacterium. Taxonomy (GTDB): domain Bacteria; phylum Actinomycetota; class Actinomycetes; order Mycobacteriales; family Mycobacteriaceae; genus Mycobacterium. The sequence continues at coordinate 55,916 of CAVTSZ010000057.1, read as the reverse complement.
CGACGGGCGTCACGACCGGGGGACCCTTCGGGGTCTCCGTCTCCGTGCTCGCCGCGGGCTGGCCGCCACTGCAGCCCGCCACCAGAGCCACCACCGCGCCGGCCCAGACGACCAGACTCCGGCCCCGGTCACTCTTGCTCATAGCCCTATAGATACCTGATCTCGTGGCCATCGCGTTCGAGTTGGCCGCCTTCTCCGGTGCGCGATCACCGAGATCTGCACCCGGGCTGTGGTCTGAACTCGAACCACGACCCTCCTGCAGAAATCGCGGCACCCCGTCATGTGAGTGCGGCACTGCGCAATTCGACATATGCACGTTCGATGGCGTCCGCGAGTGCCGCGACATCGGGCAGGGCCTGCGGGTCGGTGCACAGCCCGATTCCGAGGACGCCGGCGCACGAGATCGCCGAGATGCGCAGCGCGTGGTGATCGGCGGGCTCCGACGACGAGAACAGGTGCGCCACCTTGCGCCCGGCGACACCGACGGGCACGGAAGGACCAGGAACATTGGAAATGGAGACGCTGAACTCGCGGGCACTCTCGGCGTACCGGCGCACGGCGCTGCCGACGTGACGCATCCGACCAAGGGCGTGCAGCAGGTCGTAGAGCTCCTGCGCGTCGTCGAGTTGCTTGCGTTCCCGGGTCTCCGCGCTGATCTTGTCGAGCCGGACGAGCGGGTCGGCCTCGTCGAGTGGGAGGTCGACGTTGATGAACGAGTCGCGGTTGCCCAGGTCAGCGGCGGTCTCCTCGCGGTGGTGCAGACTCACCGGTACCTGCGCGCGCAGGTGCGGCGCCGGCGCACCGTGAACCGAGCCAGTCGCACAGGCCGCCTGCGACGATGGCGAGCAGGACGTCGTTGACGGTGGCGCGGGCGGGCCGCGCGGCGCCGACAGACCTGACCTCCGCCAGCGGCGCGACCGTGAAGGCCAACTCACGCGAGCCGGTGATCGGGCGGTCGAAGGGTGAGTCGGAGCCACGGTGGCCGAGCTCACGCATGACCGCGCCGGGCATCCGCATCGCCTCGGCCAGGCGCCCGGGTGGCGCTGCCGAAGGCACACCGCTTCGCGCACTTCCGGCCGGCGCCTCCCGATGTGGGTCCCACAGCACCTCGTTCAGGAAGCGAATCGCGGCGATTCCGTCGGCCATAGCGTGGTGGATGCGTGCCGCAATCGCCTCCCTACCGTCGGCGAGCGGGCCGATGACGTCGAAGGTCCACAGTGGGCGCGCACGGTCGAGGTGTTCGGACATCAAGGCGCTGACGGCGCGCCAGAGGTCGGGCTGCGACCCGCAGTCCAGACTGGGCCGGAGGCGTACGTGGTCGCGAATGTCGAATCCGCTGGCCGCGACCCAGCGAGGACCCGGCTCGGAGGTGTCGACCCGCTGCATCGCACGCGGCTGACTCGGAAGACGCTGCGCCACAGCGGTTCTCAGGTCATCGATGTCGAGCGGCCCGGCGCCCGGCTCGAGGATGACGAGCTTGAGGGTGTGGCCGGTGACGACCGTCGATTCGAGACCGAGGATGCGCGCGTCGTCCTCGGACAGCCGATCGGGATTCTCGCGGACCATTGCCGCCAGAGTACGGCCCGCCTCGCTGTGGCAGGTGGGATCATGGCGTGATGGCGTCGATCGCGCGGTAGATGCGTTGCTCGCTCACCGGGCGGGCGGTGCCCAGCTGCTGGGCCCACAGGCTGACGCGCAGTTCCTCGATCTGTCGCTCGATGTCGCGGATGTCGTCGGCGGCCGCGCGCGTCGGCGACAAGGCGCCGGTCACGTCGTCGAGTGCGTCCTGCACCGCGTGCACCCGGTCCATCCGCTCACGGTCCGCGCCGACCGAGTGCGGCAGGCGGTCCAGGCGCCGCCCGATGGCGGTGAGGTAGCGCGTCAGGTCCGCGAGCCCTGCGGCGCCGGTGGCGGTGACGAAACCCTTCGGCATGAGCCTGTCGAGCTGGTCTCGGATGTCGGCGATCGCGTCGGCCTGTGCGGGCGGCGGCGTGGCGGGCAGTGCGACGTCCACCTCGTGGGCGGCGCCCAGCACCTTCTCGACCCGGCCGAGGATCGCTTGCGTTGTCGACACCACGTCCTGCGCGACCCGGTCCCGCAGGGCGGCGAACTCGTCGCGCGTCCACGCCGGTGCCGGTGTCAGGCTTTCGGTCGCCGCGTCGGCGCAGTCGTCGAGCAGCGCCTGCAGCGAACCGTCCGGGTTCGCGCCGAGCATCAACCGGGCGCGCGGATCCAGCTGCCGCTCAAGGTTTTTCACCGGCGACGGCACGGCGAGGCGCAGCAGCCTGCGCGTACCGGAACCCATCGCCGCCGCCTGCTCGGCTTCCGTCGGGAACACGCGCACATCCACCGCGGAGCCCGCGTCGACCAGCGCGGGGAAGCCGCGCACCGCGTGCCCGCCGGTACTGCGTTCGACGGTGCGGGGCAGTTCGTCCAGGTCGTCGGGCCACATGCGCAATCCCGTCCGTTCCAGGTCACCGGCAACCGCCTCGGCGACGGCGCGACGGATCGGCGCGGCGAGCCGTGTCTGCAGGGCCTCGAGATCCTTGCCGCGGGCCACCTCGGTGCCGTCGGCGGACTCCACGGCGAAGGTGACCCGCAGGTGCGACGGCAGCTTGTCGAGGTCGAAGGCGTCGATCGGCACGAGCACGCGGGTACGCCGGTGCAGTTCACGCTGGACGGCCTGCAGTAGCGGTTCGGTTCCCGGGGTGATCGCTGCGAGCACGGCACGTGCGGTGTCCGGTGCGGGAACGAAGTTGCGGCGCAAGTCTTTTGGAAGCGATTTGATGAGCGCGGTGACGAGCTCCTCGCGCAGAGCGGGTACCTGCCAGGAGAACTCCGAGCCGCCGAGGCGTGCGAGCACCTCGACCGGCACGTGCACGGTGACACCGTCGTCCTCGGTGCCCGGCTCGAATCGGTAGGTCAGTGGCAGCGACAGCTCGCCGGCCTGCCACGCATCGGGCTGGTCGGCGGCGTCGTCATCGGTGCGCAGCAGGTCGTCGCGGGTCATGGTGAGAAGGTCGGGAGTCTGTGTGCCGCTTCTTCTTCCACCACGCGTCGAAATGGCGCGCCGACACCGCCTCCGCGGGGATGCGGGCGTCGTAGAACGCGTAGATCTCGTCGTCGCCGACGATCAGGTCGCGGCGCCGGGCCTTCTCCTCGAGTTCCGCCACCTCCTCGCGAAGCGCTGCGTTGTCGCGGAAGAAGTGGTGGCGGGTCTGCCAGTCACCCTCGACCAGAGCGTGCCGGATGAACAGCTCCCGCGACACCTCCGGGTCCACGGTCGCGTAACCCACCCGCCGCCGCGGCACCAGCGGCAGCCCGTAGAGCGTCACCCGTTCGTAGGCCATCACCGCGCCGCGCGCGGCGTCCCAGTGCGGCTCGCTGTACGAGCGCTGAAGGAGATGCGCGCCGACCCTTTCCACGACTTCGGGTTGGATGCGCGCGCCGACGCGTCCGTACAGCCTGCTCGTCTCGACGAGGTCGGCGACGACGACCCATCGTGGCGGGCGTTTGGTGAGCACCGAACCCGGAGCGAGGACGAACTTCGAGTTGCGTGCGCCCGCGTAGTCCCGAGAATCGCCTTCGCGCACGCCGATATGCGAGAGCAAACCGGCCAGCAGCGCGGCGTGTACCTGCGTCTGGTCGGCGGGCTCGTGGTCGTCGGACTCGGTGATGCCGAGGTCGCGGGCGATGCTGCGCAACTGTCCGGTGAGGTCCTGCCATTCGCGGATCCGCAGATAGTGCAGGAACTCTTCGCGGCACATCCTGCGAAACGCGTTGCCGGACCGTTCCTTCCGTTGTTCGCGCAGATAACGCCAGAGGTTGAGGTACGAGGTGAAGTCGGAATGCTCGTCGGCGAACCGGGCGTGTTTCTGGCGTGCGGCCTCCTCGCGGTCGGCGGGCCGTTCGCGCGGGTCGGGGATCGACAGCGCGGCGGCCAGCACCAGGATCTCGCGCACGCAGCCCTCCGCGTCGGCCTGCAGGATCATGCGGCCCAGCCGCGGGTCAAGGGGCAGTCGTGCCAGGCGTCGACCGACGTCGGTGATCACCCCGTCGGCGTCGAAGGCGCCGAGCTCCTGCAGCAGCACGACACCGTCGCGAATGCTGCGACGGTCGGGCGGGTCGAGGAACCCGAACGTCGCGATGTTTTCCGGGCCGCCGAATCCTAGCGCCGCCATCTGAAGGATCACCGCGGCCAGGTTGGTCCGCAGGATCTCCGGGTCGGTGTAGCGGGGCCGCGACGAGAAGTCGTCCTCGGAGTACAGACGGATGCACACACCGGGCGCGGTGCGCCCCGAGCGGCCGGCCCGCTGAGCGGCGGACGCCTGAGAGATCGGCTCGATCGGCAGGCGCTGCACCTTCGTGCGGCGGCTGTACCGGGAGATGCGTGCCGTTCCGGGGTCGACGACGTAGCGGATGCCGGGCACGGTCAGTGACGTCTCGGCGACGTTGGTGGCCAACACGATTCGGCGCGTCAAGCGGCTCGGCTGGAACACGCGCTGCTGCTCGGCGGTGGGCAGACGCGCGTACAGCGGCAACACCTCGGTGTGTTTATCGACAGCGCCGCGCAGTGCTTCACTGGTGTCGCGGATCTCACGCTCGCCCGACAGGAACACCAGGACATCGCCGGGCGGTTCGGCAGCGAGCTCGTCGATGGCGTCGACGATGGCCTCGGTCTGATCCCGCATCTCGGTCCGCACCACTTCGTGGTCGGGGTCGTCGGGGTCGTCTTTGTCATCCGCCGGCACCGCGACTTCCAGTGGCCGGTAACGGATCTCGACCGGGTATGTCCGGCCCGACACCTCGACGATCGGCGCTCCGCTGGATACTGTTCGGCTCCGCCGCTGGATACATGTTCGGCTCCGCCGCTGGATACATGTTCGGCTCCGCCGAAGTGCGCGGCGAAGCGTTCCGGCTCGATCGTCGCGGAGGTGACGATCACCTTCAGGTCCGGCCGTCGCGGCAGAAGCTCGCGGAGGTACCCGAGGAGGAAGTCGATGTTGAGGCTGCGCTCGTGCGCCTCGTCGAGGATGAGTGTGTCGTAGCGCAGGAGCCGGCGGTCACGCTGGATCTCGGCGAGCAGGATGCCGTCGGTCATCAGCTTCACCAGGGTGCGGTCGCTGGCGTGGTCGGTGAAGCGGACGGTGTAGCCCACCGCGTCGCCGAGCGGGGTGCCCAGTTCGTCGGCGATGCGCTGGGCCACGGTGCGCGCGGCGAGGCGGCGCGGCTGGGTGTGGCCGATGGTGCCGCGGATGCCGCGGCCGAGTTCGAGGCAGATCTTGGGCAGCTGAGTGGTTTTGCCTGAGCCGGTTTCGCCGGCGACGATGACCACCTGATGGTCGTTGATGGCCCTGGCGATGTCGTCGCGCCGCTCACTGACCGGCAGATCGGGATACGTGATCGTGGGCAGGGCGGCGGTACGGGTGGCCACCAGGCCCTCTGCGGCGGCGACCTGCTCGGCGATCTGGCGCAGCTGCGCGGGGTCGGTGCGGCGGATGTTCTTCAGTCGCCGGCCCAGGCGGGCGGCGTCGCGGATCGTCAGGCCGTCGAGGCGCGCCCGCAGCTCGGCGACGGACGGGTCAGGCATCACGCGTCGAAGTCGACGAAATGGCGTGATCTACTCGCACTTTTCCGCCCATTTGTCCGTTTGGGCGAGATCAGGAGTCAGGCGACCAGTAGGCGAGCATCTCGGCGAACGTCTGGAACGCCGGCGTGGAGACCCCGTAGGTCGCCTCGAAGTGCACGCTCAACGGGAAGCCGAGTTCACCGACTCCGTCGATGACCCGCTTGTAGAGGTCGACCATCAGCTTGCGCTTCTCGGCGGGCTCGGTGACGGCCAGCCGTTTGACGAACTCCTGCTCATCGGCCACCGCGGCGTTGCCGGGATCCTGGATCAGCCAGTTGATGAGACCGACGTTGGTCTCCATCTTCGGCACGAAACCGAACGACAGCAGGATCTCGGGCCGGTGGTCTGTCTTCTCGGCGAACTCGCGGAGGAACCCGACGATCGCGTCGGAGTACAGCAGTTGGGTCATGCCGTACGTCGCGCCCTGGTCGCATTTGAAGTTGAACCGGCCGTGCTCGCCGTCGCGGGTCGGGATCAGGATCACGCCGCGGTTGGGCACCAGGTCGTCGTAGATCGACAACGCATCGGTCGGTGCGACGCCGGACCCCTCGCCGTCGTTCATGGTTCGTGGCACGCCCACGAAGGCGATGCCGTCGAACCCGGCGGAGCTCAGGTCGGTCAGCCGCTGCCGCAGAGCCGGCTTGTCCAAGAATGCGGTCACCTGGGTGCACAGCCCGTTCACGCCGGCCAGCTCGGGCCTGATGGCCGTCCAGAACTCCAGCACGTCCATCTTCGGCTTCATCTCGATCGGCCGGTCGTCGTCCTCTTCGATCATCCCGGGGATCATCACGTGCCGGATCCGGCCCTCGAGGCCGGCCTCCGCGGAACACCGCAGCACCTTGTGCGCTTCCTCCAGTGCCCGCTCACGACCATTTTCGACGTTCGGCGCAACGAGCTCGAGCGCGATGGTGTTGAGCGTCACCGGAATGCTCCTAATCGGACGTGAACTTGCCTCGGCGTGGCGGGTCGGCGGTGACCACGGACGCATTTGCCGGGAGCCTCACCATACAGACCCGACCTGTGATCCTCCGTAGTCTGGGTGGCGTGAGCGTTGCACCCGATACGGCCGTCACCCTGAGCGACCACTTTGCGCGCGACTTGCCCGAGCTGGCCGTCCGGTGGCAGGCCGACGCCGCCCCCGACCCGCGTCTGCTCGTCCTCAACAAGCCGCTGGCCACCGAACTCGGCCTCGACCCCGCGTGGCTGGGCGGGCCGGACGGGCGGCGACTGCTCGTCGGCAACCAGGTCCCCGATGGGGCGGCGCCGGTGGCCCAGGCATACGCGGGACACCAGTTCGGCGGCTACGTTCCCCGCCTGGGCGACGGCCGGGCGTTGTTGCTGGGCGAACTCTCGACGACCGGCGGCGGTCTTCGCGACCTCCACCTCAAGGGCTCGGGGGCCACGCCGTTCGCCCGGGGCGGCGACGGCCTCGCCGCGGTCGGCCCGATGCTGCGCGAGTACATCGTCAGCGAAGCGATGCACGCGATGGGCATCCCGACCACCCGGGCGCTGGCCGTGCTGGCAACGGGGCGCCCCGTACACCGCGAGACGCCACTGCCGGGCGCCGTGCTCGCCCGCGTCGCGAGCAGCCATCTGCGGGTCGGCACCTTCCAGTACGCGGCGGCCACCGGTGACGTTGCCCTGTTGCAGCGGCTGGCCGATCACGCCATCGCCCGGCACTACCCGGACGCGGCGCACGCCGCGAACCCCTACCTCGCGCTGTTCGAGGCCGTCGCGGCGCGGCAGGTGGCGCTGGTCGCGCAGTGGATGCTCGTCGGGTTCGTGCACGGCGTGATGAACACGGACAACATGACGATCTCCGGCGAGACAATCGACTACGGCCCGTGTGCCTTCATGGACACCTACGACCCGGAGACGGTGTTCAGTTCGATCGATTCGTGGGGCCGCTACGCCTACGGCAACCAACCGTCGATCGCCGGCTGGAACCTCGCCCGGTTCGCCGAGGCGCTGCTTCCACTGCTCGCCGAAGACCAGGAGCAGGCCGTCGACCTCGCGCAGGAGAGCCTGGGCGGCTTCGGCCCGCAGTCCCAGACCGCGCTGGCGACCGGCATGCGGTCCAAGCTCGGTCTTTCCGAAAAGGTCGCCGAGGAGGTGGCGACGCCGCTGATGAACGATCTACTTGCGCTGCTTGCGGCCAGCCACGTCGACTTCACCTCCTTCTTCCGGAATCTCGGCCAGGCCGCCCGGGGCGAGGCCGAACCGGCCCGCGGCATGTTCATCGACCTCGCGGGCTTCGACGAATGGCTGGCACGGTGGCGTCCTCTGACCCCGGATGCCGACACGATGGACCGGGTCAACCCCGTCTACATCCCGAGGAACCACCTCGTCGAGGAGGCGCTGGCCGCGGCGACCGAAGGCGACCTGGATCCGCTCGAAGGACTCTTGGAAGCCGTCAGCACGCCCTACGACGAACGTCGCGGCCTCGAGCGATACGCCGCCCCCGCACCCGAGGACTTCGGTAGGTACAGAACCTTCTGCGGAACCTGACCCGCGGCCTAGGCTGCCGATCATGAGACTGCGACGGCCCTGACAGCGGTGCTCTTCGCAGCGGCGTTGTCGGCCGCACCGGTTTCGGCCCCCGTCGCCGCGGCCCAACCCGGCAACTGCTGCTGCCCGCCGGGTCAGCCGGGTGTCATCTACGGGTGCGCGCCGTTCTGCATCGAAGGTAAATACCTCGACCCCAACACCGGGCTGTGCACGCCCATCGCGGCGCCACAAGCGACGCGACCGTAGGTCATCAGCTCAGTCTTGTCGGGCCGCTTCCTGCACGAGTTGTACCCGAGAGCTGACGCCGAGCTTGTTGTAGACGTGGGTGAGGTGGCTCTGCACCGTGCGCGGCGAAATGAAGAGCCGGGTGGCGATGTCCTTGTTCGCCAGCCCCTCGCTGACCAGACGCACGACGTCGTGCTCGGTCGGCGTTAGCGCGCTCCATCCAGTGGTCGGCCGCTTGCGGTCACTGTGGCCCCGCCGGGCGTACGCAATCGCCTCGAGGGTCGACAGGGCCGCGCCCTCCGCCCAAGCGACTGTCAAAGTCGTTGTCGCCGAGCGCATCACGAACAGCGTCGACCGAGGCCGCATAGCCGTCGTCGCAGACCTTGAACCTGACGATGCCGGTTTCTTGCCGGACGGCATCGGCTGCGCCGTAGAGCCGCGCCGCTTCACGGTGACTGCCTGCTGCACCGGCATACTCCGGCGAGGCACTCCAGGGCGTCAGGGGTGGCCAGGTGCGCATCGGCCGCGGCGGCGGCCGCGAGCGCTTCGCGGGCGTCACGTTCGGCCTGCTCGGTCTCACCCTGGGCGATCGCGACGCGGGCGCGCGTCGTGAGCGCCGTTGCCATACTGCTGCCGACGGCCGCCGCTACGGCCTCATCGGCCCTCCGCCTTGCCTCAGTCACCTCGCCTCGGGCCAATGCGACGTCGGCAGTCCCGACGAGGCTGACCATGTTCAGCGCGGGCTGCAGCGCTCAGCCGATCCGCGGCCACCGCGGTGGCCACCGCCGCGGCCGCGACATCGCCTGCCGCAAGTGAGGCGACCGCCAACGGGGCGTACGCAAGCCCTTCGAATACGCCTCCGAACTCGGCTGCCGCTTCGACCGCGGCTGTCGCGGCGGCTCGAGCGCCTGCCGTGTCACCCAGCCATGCCAATGTGTGTCCCAAATGGCTGAGAGCAGGCGGTCTGCATCAACACGTCATGGTCGGCCTCGGCCTCGGTGAGGATTGCGCGGAACTGCGCAGCCGCTTCGGCAAGATCACCTCGAAACAGGTGTGCCGTGCCGAGCCCCCAGAAACGACATAACCGTGAGACAAACCGATCTCCGAGCTCGTCGGCGAGATCACGGCCTTCCTCCCCGGCAGCGATCGCCGCGCGAGGATCACCGTCGTGTATCGCGGTGTAGGCCTGCCACCACAGGATCTGGCTCAATCGCCATTTGTCGCCGGATTCACGGGCGAGCCCGGCCGCCTCGTCGAGGTACGAGCGCGCGACGTCGGCGGTGAATGCCGCGGTGTAACCGCACGCGATGAGGGCCCTGAGCAGCAGGCCCGTGATCTTCCCCTTCGCGCGCGATCGCGAGCGCCCGCTCAGGGACCTCCAAGTCACCCGGTGCACCCATCGCGGCCACGATCAGCGCCAGGTCGGCAACGGCCCGGGCGTATGTCGTCGGCGTCACATCGGCTGGGCACGAGCATGGGTCGGGAGGACTGCACCGAACCACGACAGGCCCTCCGGGACGCGGCCCCGGGTGAGCCAGAACGGCTGAAGTGCCGACGCGAGCTGCAATGCCCGCTCGCTATCGCCGTTGTCTCGGCTCCATGTGAACGCTGCTCGCAGATTGTCGATGTCGGTTTCTGCCTGCTCGACGTGTTGCCGTCGGCCGGCAGAGCTCGGCTGGTCGAGGAGGGCGGCCAGGTCCGTGTAGTGGTCGCGGTGGCGGGCGCGTATCGCATCGGCTTCACCCGACTCGCCGAGCTTCTCCAATGCGTACTGCCGCACCGTCTCCAGCAGCCGGTATCGCGTTCGGCCGCTAGTGTTCTCGGCAGACAACGAGCGACTTGTCGACGAGCAGGGTGAGCTCATCGAAGACTTGGTGGCGTTGCAGGTGCTCGTCGGCGACGACGGCCTGCGCGGCGTCGAGGTCGAATCCGCCGAGAAACACCGCCAGCCGGCGGAAGAGCACGCGCTCGATGTCCGTGAGCAACGCATACGACCAGTCGACCGAGGCACGCAAGCGTCTGTTGGCGCCGCACCGCGGTGCGCACGCCGCCCGTCAGGATCCGGAACCGGTCCTGCAAGCCGGTGAGGATGTCGGTAAGCGACAGCGCGCGCACCCGCGCGGCCGCGAGTTCTATCGCGAGTGGCATGCCGTCAAGACGTTGGCAGATCTCCGCCACGGTCGCCGCGTTGTCGTCGGTGACGGCGAAGTCGGGGCTGACCAAGCGAGCCCGGTCGGTGAACAACTCGACCGCTTCGTCGGCGATCGACAGCGACGACACCCGCCAGATCGCCTCGCCTGTCATACCGATCGGCTCACGGCTGGTCGCGAGCACCGTGACTGCCGGGCAGGATCCGAGTATCTCGATGACGAGTGCGGCCGTCGCATCCAGAAGGTGCTCGCAGTTGTCCAACACCAGCAGCATCTGCCGATCGGCGATGAACCGCAGCAGCGCCTCGGTCGCGGATCGGCCGGGCTGGTCCGGCAATCCGAGCAACCGGGCGGTCGTGACCGATACGAGCTCGGGCTCGGTGATCGGCGCCAGGTCGACATACTTTGTGCCGTCGGGGAATTCGGCGCCGATCCGGCCCGCGACTTCGATGGCAAGTCGGGTCTTGCCCGCACCGCCGGAGCCGGTCAGGGTGACGAGTCGGTTCTCGGAGAGGATGCGCGTGCAGATCACTGATCTGCGCCGTGCGTCCGACGAAGCTCGTCAGCTGAAGTGGAAGTCCCTGTGAGGCAACGCGTTCAGGCAGACGCAGAGGTGGAAACTCGTTGTGGCAGGTCGGGATGGCACAGCTGGATGACCCTCTCGGGGCTGCGAAGGTCACGCAGCTGGTGGCTGCCCAGCGGAAGCAGCCAGGCGCCGGACGGCAGATGGTCGGCGACGATCTCCTCGGTGGCGCCGGAGAACACAGTCTGACCGCCGTGGGCCAGGTCGCGCAGTCGTGCGGTTCGGTTGATGGTCGGCCCGATGTAGTTGCCTTCGTCACGCAATTGGACCTCGCCGGTGTGCACACCGATCCGCAGCCGGATCGGCGCCAGCGGTGCCAGCTGCAAGTCCAGGCGCACGCCACCGCGTCACTGCCGCGGTCGAACGCCACGACAAGGCTGTCGCCTTCGCCCTGCTCAACCGGCCGCACACCTCCATGTGCGGCAATGATCTCCGCGAGTGCGCGGTCGAACCGTGCGACGGCTTCCGCCATCTCCTCTGGCTGCGTTTCCCAGAGCCGCGTCGACCCTTCGACGTCGGCCAGCAGCAGCGTCACCGTTCCAGTCGGTAGCTCGCTCACGCCTACATCGCTCTCTGTTCACCGGCTGCGTGTCCGCGCGTGGGTCAATCTCGCTCATGTTAGCCAGCATCGATGCTCGTCAGGCTCCATAACATCCGCGAAACCGCGCAGATTGCGGATCCTTCGCTGCTGTTTTCTCCGCGTTCTGGCCGATGGTCTCTGGCGTTGCCGCACCGGATAGTCGACTCGTAGCGACGACGAACGAGAGGTAAACTCCATGAAGATCTCTACCAAAGTTCCACCCGTCCAGTTCGTCACACGCTGTGCAGCGGATCCGTCATCATCTGCTGCGGCTTCACCAGTCGCTGGCACCCGCACCCGCCGTGATGGCCGAGTTCATCAGCGCGGCGTGGATGGCCCAGAGCATCACCGTCGCCGCCGATCTCCGCATCGCCGATGCGCTCGCTGACGAAGCCTCTCGGGTTCGACGAGCTGGCGAGCAGGGTCGGGTGCGATCCAGATGCGCTGAGCCGACTGCTGCGCGCGTTGATCGGTCGTGGCATCTTCAAGCGACTCGCGTGATGGCCGCTACGACCTGACGCCGCTTGCGCAGACGCTGCGCTGGGACGCGCCGGATTCGATGGCGGCGCTCGCCGCTTCATCGGCTCACCGCAGGATCGCGAGCATTGGAGTCACTGCGTCGATGCGGTTCGAACCGGTCGAGTCGGTGGTTCCGAAGTTGCGCGGCATGGAGAGCTTCGATTGGTTCGCAAGTGCAGCCCGAACTCTTCGAGGTCTTCAACCAGGCCATGACCAACTTCTCGGAGCTGGCCGTCGACGCGGTGACAGCCGCGTACGACTTCAGCGATTATCGCACCATCGTCGATGTCGCCGGCGGGCACGGCCGTCTGCTGGCCGGCATCCTTGCGGCCGACCCCAACCGCGACGGAGTCCTCTTCGACCTGCCGCATGTCGTGGCGGGCGCAGACCGCTGCTGCGGCAAACACTATGTCGCCGACCGCGTGCGTATCGTCAGAAGGGTCGTTCTTCGAATCTATCCCCGAAGGCGGTGACCTCTACGTGCTGAAGAACATCATCCACGACTGGCCCGACGACAAGGCCGAACAGATTCTCAAGACTGTTCGCGCCGCGACCCGCAAGGGCGCGATCCTGCTGCTAGTCGAGTGCGTGATACCGTCACACGACCGAGACTTCCTCGCCAAATGGATGGATCTGGAGATGCTGGTCGACAATACGGTCGGGAACGCACCGCATGATGAATATCGAGATCTGTTGCACCAAGACGGATTTCATATGACTCGAGTAGTGCCGACGGCGTCACCGTTCAGCCTTGTGTAATCGAAAGCGGTTTAAACTATCGCGTCGATGATCTCTCCGGTGGTGACGACCGCGGCGTAGTTGGGCATGTTCACGTCCAGAGCTGCGTGCATCTCCATATCCGAGTAGCTCGCGGTCGCGTCCCTGAACACGGTGACGTCATAACCGAGTTCTGCACCATAACGGACAGTGACCTCTACGCATGTGTGAGTGATCAGGCCGATCACGATGAGCCGGTGGATGCCGTGCTTCTTCAGCAGCAGATCCAGGTCGGTGTTAGCGAAATCGCTTGAACACCAATGTTCTTGAGCGACTATATCGCCCTCGCGCAGCTCGAACTCCGAACGCAATTGTCCTCCCCACGTTCCGAATTCGAACGTTCTGCGCTGCCAAGCCGCGCGCTGGATCGGAGCGACGTACTTCCACGTCTCGTAGTATCCGGGGCGGTAGCGGTGGTGCAGTGCGTAGAACACGCGGATACCAGCGCTGCGGGCGGCGTCGAGGACCTCGGCCATGTGGGGGATGCAGTTATTGGCCTCGTTAACACCCTTGAGCCGATCCCACACCTTGCCGCCTTCGGAGATGAAGTCGTTGTACGGGTCTATCACCAGAAGTCCGGTGATGTCTTTGTCGCACGTCATGCCGGTAATGTTGCCCGTCCGGTGGCGATCTGCGCTAAGCGATGTCGGGTTCTAGTGCCACGGCGTCAGCGATACCGTGCGCCAGGTGAGCCGACGCGAACCGAAGCCGTTTGCGGCCACGGGTCCGGACTTCCGTGGACCTGATCGACGATCTCGAAGCCGGCGAGATCCCGACCGAAGAGGAAGCGGCGAAGGTGCGCGAGCTCATCGAGGCGCTCGGCGGCGTCCCCGGAACCGAACACCTCCAACCGCCGCAGCCCGAGCAGCCCACCCATGACGAGCCCGAACACCAGGAGAACCACGGACATGACGAGCCGACAGACATGCATTTCAATGGCTGGGCGAGCAGTTCGTCGGAACCCCGGTTAGGCAGAGCGGACGCGTTGCTCAGTGCACCAACGGCGCCAGATGAGCTCGCGCGTAGGTCGCCACTGCGTCGTCGTCGTTGACATCGAGCACCGGTGAGCTGACCTGTACCAGCGAGGCGGCCAGCCGGATGTGCAGCTCGGAAACTGCGAGCAGGTCTGTGTCCGACATCGTCGCGCCCGCTGCGCGCAGCGCGTTGGCCATCGCCGTGGATGCGCTGATCAGAAAGATTCTGGCTTCGTCGAACATCCCCGTCGTGGCCGTGAAGTCGCCGTCCAACTGCAGGAACCTGCGCATCACCGGTTCACCGGTGAGCAGTCGCACGCCTTCGCGGAACGCGGCCACGGCGGCCTCCCGTGGACCGCTGTCGATTGCCACCGTCTGTAGACGTGCCATCGCGAAATCGAATGTCTGACGGCCTAATTCAGTGACCAACTCGTCGCGGCTGGGAAAGCGCCGGTACAGCGTGCTCCGGCTGACACCAGCTTGCCGGGCCACCATCTCCATATTCAGCCGGCCCACGCCGACGAGTGCGACCTCCTCGGCGGCCGCCTTGAGGATCGCCGCCTCCTGCTCGGTGGGGGTGGCGTTGGTCCGTAGCCGTCGCATCCGGTCAGCCTAAGTCAGCCTGCTGGACAGCCGCTCGGTGGTGCAAACGAATCGAGCGCAACCGATCGGTGCACGCGCACCAACTTCTCGTACTCGATTCGATTGCGCGCCAACGGGATCAGCAGCAGTTTGTCGGGCAGTACGCGCCACGCCAGCTGCAGCGCCCGGCAGTACAGGGCGAACTCGCGGTCATGGCGCGACTCCCATCGGAAGCCGGTCATCTCTCGGATCCCGGGGTGCAGGATGCCGAAGGAGCACACCTTGACGACACGGCCCGCGACCGGTCGCAGCACCAGCCACGGCGGTGTCAGAATCCGGCGCAATGCCGGAGGCAGCACCACCGTCGGCAGTGGAAGTCGGGTCAGATCAACGGTGACGCGTTGCAGGAATGTGTTCGCCTGCAGTTCATCCCGCACCATCGTCTCGTAGTAGTCCGCGGCCTCGGCATAGGTCGCGGGCAACTTCGCGTTCTTCCCGGGCAGTTCGAGCGCTCCGAAGGAGTCGAGGAGTTGCGCGTAGGCGAGTTCACGTTCGGCGTCGGACAGCACGATCCCCGTACATGGCGTGAAGGAGTTGAGCACCATGAACATTCCGCTGACCGCGATCCAGTTCCACAGTCGCGGATCCAGGGCGCTGTACCTCACGTCGGCGAAGTCCCCGGTACCCCGGCCGCGGACCTCCCGGTGCATCGACTTGAGCCGATCGGCCTCGGCAACCCGATCCGCGGCGTCGCCCCAGATGGCCAGGAATGCTGAAAACCCACTGCGCACACCGCGATCAGCGAAGTTGGCGGCGAAGCGACCGGTCTTGTCCACGGCGGCCGCTACCGGAACGAGGGCGACCTCGTCGAACGCTGCCGCGCCGAAGAGGCCACCGAGCGTGCTCCCACTGTGTTTGCGGAACTCGGCCATAACCCTCGGCCGTACCGACCCGGCGTTTCGCTTAGAAGCCTCGGCGATCGCGGACATCTGGCCTCCTCGGGGATGAGGTATGACACAAAAACTATCATTCTGTGTCAACATGTCAACGTCCCTGATCCGGCGGCTACGGCTCGAGTGACAGCACCGTGACGTCTGGCTGCGCGCCGATCCGCACCGGCGGACCCCAGAACCCCGCGCCCCGCGTCACGTAGAGCTGGGTGTCGTTCACCGTCGACAGTCCGGCCAGCGACGGCTGGGCGAGCCGGACGATGTAGTGGAACGGCCACATCTGGCCGCCGTGGGTGTGCCCTGACAACTGCAGGTCCACACCACGGGCGGCGGCCTCGGACACCTGAACCGGTTGGTGGGCGAGCAGGATCGTCGGACGTGATGCGTCGATGCCGGTCAGGGCGCGGCCGAAGTCCGGCGGGTCGCCCCGATCTTCCCCCTCGATGTCGTTGACGCCGACGAGGTCGAAGGCGGCGCCACCACGGCGGATCGCCGTGTTCTCGTTGCGCAACGGGTGCACGCCGAGCCGCTCGAGTTCGGCCAGCCAGGACGAGGTGTCCTCGACGAAGTACTCGTGGTTGCCGGTGACGAAGAACGTCCCCTCCGGGGAAGCCAAGTCCCGCAAGGGTTCCGCCGCTGCGCCGAGTTCCTCGACGGTTGCGTCCACCAGGTCACCCACGATCGCGACGAGGTCCGGCGCCGCCTCGTTGATGGTCTCGACGATCCGCTCGGTGTGTGCCCGTCCCGCCAGCGGGCCGAGGTGGATGTCCGACACGACGGCGATGCGGAACCCGCGAAACGCGGGGTCGAGCCGACGCAGGCGCACAGGTAGCTGCAGCAGGTCGGGTGGCCCGAGTGCAGTCGCAGCGCCCACGCCGACCAGGCCGACCGACGCGGCGCCGGCGGCCACCGCACTGGCCCGCGCCAGGAACATCCGCCGGTTCAACGCCGGCGGGGCGGGCGGCTTGTCCGGCAGGTCGGGCAACGCAGGGTCGGCGGAGACCGTCGCCGCTGTCGACTTCCGCTTGACCCAGCCGCGCAGCGCGAGCCTCACCGGCTCCAGGACGAGCAGCGTCAGGAACAGGTAGACGACGAGGCCGAACCAGAGGTAGCCCGGCCACGCATACCACCCCGCTGCCGTCACGTCGGCGAAGCGCGGCACGACGAGCGCCGCGACGAGCACCAACGCGAGCGCGACGAGCACGAGGGTGAGGATCCGCCTCGTGCACCCCGGGCCGGTGGTGTCCTTGACCAACCGCTTCCAGAGGTAGGCGTTCATCAGCGCCAGGATCGCGCTGAGGTAGACGATGAACATTCACGCCCTTCTGGCGACGCCTGGACCCGCGAAGTCTGTGGTCCTTCCCAGCTTATGGGCGGCGCCGTCACCTACTGCACGCAGCATGCCATATCTCACCTATTGCAAACCACGCGTCGCGGTGTGTATGCGATCTGAACCTCTCGGGTGTTCGACATGGGATCCTCGAACAATGCCTCACGAAGGACCGAACCCCGTGTACGAGATCTACCTCCGCGTGATGCGCCGGATAGGTCACTACCGCTGGTTCTCGTTATCGGTGAAGCACGTCGGCACACGGGTAGATCGGGCGCTGATCCATGCGAGCCGAGGGCGACTGTCCCTCGGCGGTCCCGAGATGCCGACGATGCTGCTCACGACGAAAGGCAGAAAGAGTGGCAAAGAGCGAACGGTGCCGGTCTACTACGTGCGCGACGACAAGAATCTCGTGGCCGTTTGCGAGAACTTTGGTCTAGAAGCAGCGTCCAGTTGGCCTAAGAACCTGCTCGCCGACCCGAAGGCACGCATCGAGATTGAGGGACTAATGCGACCTATTTGTCGCGGCCCGCGACTGAGGAAGAGGTGGCCCGAAACATGCCGAGGCTTACCGAGATGTGGCCCGCGCATGACACTTACCTAAAGCGAAGCGGCTTTCGTCAGGTCTTTGTCTTCGAGCCGGTGGGCGGGCCAACCTGAGCATCTTCGACCCAGCCGGTGATGCGCGGCCCGAGGCTTAGGTGTGCCATATTCTCGATCCCGGGTCTGATGGCGCTGCGCCGTGCTGTGCATGTCTCGATGCCAAGAATGGCCTGGCCTGCGACGTGCGCTAGCTAGCCCAGACCTGTATCCCAGGCCGATGCCCGCGGCGCCGTCAGACGGCGATCGCGTCGGGATGTAGTGGCGCCGGTTCGGTGTAGGCCGGCAGTTCGGCTGCCATCGTCGATGGCTCGATGAACTGCCGCAGCTCGATCAGGTGCCTGGCGTGTTGATCGAGTCGGTGGTCCTCGCCGGAGAGAGGCTTCCACGCCGGGACAGGTCGTGCATTGCCACGCTCGTCGAGGGACACGACGACGACCAGCCCGTGCGCGACCGACTGGACCTGACCTCCAACGGTGTCGATCGTGGTGACGTGGACGCTGATGTGCACGCTGCGCGGTCCGGTGTGGACGACCCGGGCGGTGACTTCGACGACGTCGGACACCTTGATCGGCCGATGAAAGCGGACTCCGGCAACGTAGGACGTGATGGCCTTCCCACCAATCCATTCGGCGCCACACTTGCAAGCCGCCTCCTCGATCCACCGCAGGACTCGACCGCCGTGGATTCTGTCGCCGTCGGCTGACGTTGGTGCGGACAGCGAGGAACCGCCCGGTGGCGCGAGGGGCGGTGCCTTGCGCAGAGTAGGTCTGAGCGGCCATCGCGGCGTCGATGCGTTTGCGCATCTGTATCCGCACTCGCGCCTGCCGGTGGCGTTGCAGATCGAGGATGGTGACCGGCGTCCACGGCTCAACGTCCACGGGGGTGCCTTCGTCGTCGACGGCAACGAAAACAATTGGGCACTGGGCGGTTTGAAGGGTTCTGGGACGCACCGGATCGCGCGAATAGACAGTCACGAGTACGTGGATACTGGTGCGCCCCGTGTAGACGACGCTGGCGTGCAGGTCGACGAGTTCGCCGGCGCCGATGGGCCTGTCGAGGTGGAGGTTGGCGATGTGGGCGGCCACACAGTGTCTGCCACTCCACTGCGCGGCGACGGCGCGGCCTGCCTTGTGTATCCATTCCAGAAGCGTCGCGCCGTCCACGATTCCGACCATGCCGATATCGGCAGGCCCCACACAGAAGCGCTGAATCAGCGTGTGGCTCGCAGTATCTGGTCGGCGGGCCTGTTGTGTCGAGTGCATTTCGGCGGACCTCCTCTGTCGGTGGGTCTCACCGATCATGTGAGGGCGGCCCGCGGTGAGGGAATGGCAGCTGCACTGATTGCCGCGATTCCTGGCACGATCCACAGGTTTGCGGCAATTGCGGTGACTGAATCTATGAATCGTGCAAGGAAACGGCCCCCCGAGGCGGCTGCCTCTTCCCTGACGTGTGGCGGTTTTCACATGCTTGGCCCTACCCACCGCACAAGGAGGCCCGCAATGGCAATGGGACTGCTGATCATCGTTGTAGTGATCGCAATCGCCGCGCTACTGGTGTGGCTCGGACGGGCCCGTCGCGCGCGTCTAACGAGCCCGGAAGAGCGCTACCGCCGCGACATTCAGGGACTTCGGCCTCGCGGCCGGGCGCTGACCGCGAATGTCAGCACCGAAGAACTCTGGTCCGCAGGGGCGACGCCGAAGTCCAAGCACTCGCGCGCCAAGAAGGCCGGCGCCATGCTCTCGGCGGGACTGATCTCCGGATGCGGCGGCTGCGGTGGCTGCGGATGCGGCGGTTAGACGTGAAACGCCGACACCGGGGCGACTTCAAGCGGTCACATACCGCCGTCGCCGAACTCGAGCTTCCCCCAGCCGTATTCAAGACGTGCCCATGGCAGCCGCGTGAACTCATCGAGACCGGGTTGCGGCAATGGCTGCGCTGCTGCGCCGCCGCCCTGCGGGATGGACAGGTGATCGGGATGCCCTCGCATGCGGTCGACGAGGCCTGGCACGGTCTGATCCTGTGCACAGCGCGGTATCGCGATTTTTGCGACACGGCCTACGGGAAGTTCATGGACCACCACCCGGTAGGCGGTGCCCCCGCCCACATCGAGGCGAACGCCGACCCGATGGACGAGCAGCTGCGCCGGACGGTCGTCGCGTGGTCACTCGTCGCGGATTCGGGTGAGGAATGCGTCCTGTGGACCCTCGACAAGCGCGTCGGTGTCGAGCGTCCCTGGGGTCTCGATCAGACCCGTGTCGCGGAGATCGAGGCGGCCGTGTCCGAACTCCAGCTGAGCCGAGCCTGACGGGTGAGGAGCCGGCGGTCGTCTGAAAACGGACCGCCGCTCCAACCACCGCATGCGTCCCGGATCGTCACGCCCGCGCAGGCGGCGCGGGCGCCAGCGATGCGCATGCCTGCGTGGCGTTGTCCCACGTCTGCTGGTCGACACCGGGCGGCGCGGGCGGTGTATTGCCGTCGGCCTGCGGACCGCCGGGCCCTGGGGGCGGCATGGCGCCGTCAGGCGGGGCTGCACCATCCGGTGGCGGGCCTCCCGGGCCACCGGGGCCCCCCGGACCACCATGACCACCGGGACCACCGGGACCACCCCGGCCGCCCTCGGATGGTGCGGGAACACCGTTGTCGGTCATGCACTGCATGAACGCGTCGTGGTCACCGCCGGGCTGGGACGGTGATGCCGTCGACGCGCCCGGCGCACACGCCACGACGGCCGCCATCAGCGTGGCACCGACGGCGGCGACGACTGCAGCGCGGAACTCTGAAGGGAACACGTTGTCTCCTCGATAGATTGACGTGCCCGCGACGGTATGAGCGGTTGATGGGCGGCGACTTTTCGCTTGCTGTGCATCCGCTATGAAGCGCGGTAACGGGTGCACGGGCCGTCCGGCCCTACCCCGGAAACAGAAAATGGAAGGGAACCCGTCCCTTCCAGCTACAACATATAACGCACATGGGGGCTTGCGGCAAGGCCCCGGTCATGCCGCAGAATCCCAGGCCTAGGCTTTAACCTGCGATTTTTGGGGGCATGTGTCAACTCAGGACGACGACGAACTGCGATCCGAGCAGAGCTACGTGGATGGGCTCTACATGCGGCTCGACGCTGAACGCGCGCGCGTGAAGGACAGGTACAGCGCCGCGATGCGCGGTCCCATCGACCGTGCGGACGGCGGCACACTCGTGGCACGCGACGTCGCGGTGCGCGCACTGGCCAAACAGATCGCCCGGCTGGACGTCGCCGACAGCGGACTGTGTTTCGGCCGGCTGGACAGCGTGACAGACCAACGTTTGTACATCGGCCGCATCGGCATCCTCGATCCGGACAACGAGTACGAACCACTGCTGCTCGATTGGCGGGCACCGGCGGCGCGCGCGTTCTATGTGGCCACCGCCGCGACCCCGGAGAACATGCGTCGGCGTCGGCAGTTCCACACCCTCGGACGGCGGATCGTCGATTTCACCGACGAGGTCCTCGGCCGACCCAGTGCCGATGAGCGCGGGGATGCGGCGCTCCTGGCGGCGGTCAACGCACCGCGCGGGGACGGCATGCGCGACATCGTCGCGACCATCCAGGCCGAGCAGGACGAGATCATCCGGCTCGATCACCCCGGGGTTCTGGTGATCGAAGGTGGCCCGGGCACCGGGAAGACGGTGGTGGCGCTGCACCGCGTCGCCTACCTGCTCTACACCCAGCGCAAGCGAATCGAACGCCACGGCGTGCTGGTCGTCGGGCCCAACGCGGCGTTCCTGAACCACATCGGCCGTGTTCTGCCGTCGCTGGGCGAGTCCGACGTGGTGTTCATGACCATCGGCGACCTCGTGCCCGGCCTGCGTGTCACCACCGAAGACACCGAGGAGACCACGCGCCTCAAGGGCTCCCTGAAGATCCTGGACGTGCTCGGGGCCGCGGTCGCCGATCGGCAGCGGCTGCCGAAGGATCCGCTGCCGATCGAACTGGCGGACGTCACAGTGCGGATCGACGCCGAGACCGCGGAGTGGGCCCGCGAAGAGGCGCGCGCCAGCGGCAAGCCTCACAACGAGGCCCGCGACGTGTTCCGCGAGATCGTCACGTACGTCCTCACCGAACGGGCGATAGCGCGGATCGGCAAGGGCTGGCTCACGCGGGAGAACCGGCAAGCGTGGGAGCAGCTGCGGACGAGCCTGACCGCACGAGCTCGCGGACAACGCCGCATTCACCGCCGCGCTCGACGATCTCTGGCCGATACTGACGCCGCAGACGCTGCTGTCCGAGCTGTACAGCTCGGCCGAACGACTGCGTGCCGCCCACGCAGACGAAGCGCTGTTTCGCGCTGACGGCGAGGCCTGGACCGTATCGGACGTACCGCTGCTCGACGAACTCGTCGACCTGCTGGGCCGCGACAAACCGGCGGACGACACCGCCGAGCGGCAGAGGGCGGCGGAGACCGCGTACGCCGCGGGGGTGCTGGACAACATGATCGGCCGCGAGGATCTGATGGACGACGAGGACCATCTGCTCGCGCAGGACATGCTCTACGCCGAAGATCTGGCGGAGCGCTTCATCGAGCGCGACAACCGCGAGCTCACCGAACGCGCTGCCGCAGACCGGGACTGGACGTACCGGCACGTGGTGGTCGACGAAGCTCAGGAGCTGTCCGAGATGGACTGGCGGGTGCTGATGCGTCGCTGCCCGAGCAGATCCTTCACCGTGGTCGGCGATCTGGCCCAGCGTCGGTCGGCGGCCGGGGCGAGGTCATGGGACACGATGTTGGAGCCGTACGTGCCCGGTCGCTGGGTGTACCGGTCGCTGTCCGTCAACTACCGCACGCCGGCGGAGATCATGACGGTCGCCGCCGCGTTGCTCGCCGAGTTCGCGCCGGAGATCCGGCCACCGGAGTCGGTCCGCGCCTGCGGGGTGCTGCCGTGGTCCCGGCGGGTCACTGAGGACGAATTGCCCACTGCGATCGAGGAATTCGTCCGCGACGAGAGCGGTCGTGAGGGCACCAGCGTGGTGATCGGACCTCCGGGTGTGCCGGGTGCGGTGTTGCCGTCGGAGAGTAAGGGTCTGGAGTTCGACGCCGTGCTTGTCGTCGACCCGGACCGGATCCTCGCCAGCGGACCACGCGGCGCGGCCGAGCTCTACGTCGCGCTCACCCGAGCGACCCAACGCCTCGGCGTTCTGCATCGGGCACCGTTGCCGGAGTCGTTGACGGGACTCGCGGAATCAACAGACGCACCGGCGGGTTCATGGCACGTGCCGCAGTCCGTCCAGTAGGCCGCCTACTTCCAGGCGAACACCGGTTGTTCGAGCTCGTCGACCGGGTCATGACGGCCCTCCAGGCAGAGCCACCGCAGTTGCAGCAGCACAGCACCAGTCGGCGCGTGGATGAGGTCGTTGCCGAGCGGGATCTGCACGACCGGGCGCGGGCTCTCCGGGATGGCGATGTATCGCGGCGAATCCTCCCGCAACAGTTGATGCAGCCCGACCCGGTAGACCGCCACCACCTCGTCGGGTGCGGGACGAAGGTCGAGTCGTCCGCCGCCCCAGATGACCACCGGGGTGATCACGTAGCCGGATCGGGTCGGGTAGTCGTCGAGCAGTCCCAGCACGGCTGAGTGCGGCAGGGTGACACCCACCTCCTCGTCCATTTCCCGCAGCGCGGCGTCGACGGCATCCTCGCCCGGGTCCAAGCGACCGCCGGGCAGTGCCCACTGGGCGGCGTGTGACGACAGCCGTGACGCCCTGTCGGCACAGCAGGAAAGCCGCACCGCCCGAGACGTCGACCATGCGGCCGTCGAGAGCCTCAGGCATCGGCCGGCCATCGATCCAGTCGTCGACGGGCGCGGGATCGACCCGGTCTTCACCGACCACCGAGTCGACGAGCACCACCGCGACGGCCGCGTGCCGCTTCGTCGGATCGGTCACGGCGCGGCGATCGTGGCCCGCCAGGTGAGCGCGGATCCGTTCCCGCAGCGCGTCGTCATAGGTGATCGTCACGGCTTCGACCATAAGCTGCCGACTGCCTGGGCCATCTGACTGCATACTCGATGAGGTGACCAGCCGGATCGACGACGTCATGCCGGCAGCGTTCATCGGACACGGCAGCCCGATGAACGCGCTGGAGCGCAACCGCTTCACGACCGCCTGGCGGAGCTTCGGCCGTAGTGTGCAGCGTCCCCGCGCCGTTCTCGCCATCAGCGCGCACTGGTACATCAACGCCACGGCCGTGACGACCATGACGAGCCCTCGGACGATTCACGACTTCTACGGCTTCCCCGATGAACTGTTCGCCGTCGACTACCCGGCACCGGGACTACCGGAACTGGCCGAAGAGATCGCCGACGTCGTTGCACCGACGTGGGTCGGTGCGGATGTCGACAGTTGGGGTATCGATCACGGCACGTGGTCGGTGCTCACGCATGCCTTCCCGGATGCCTCGATTCCGGTGGTGCAGCTGTCGATCAACGCAGACCGGCCACTCGACTACCACCTGGACCTCGGCGCGCGACTGGCGCCGCTGCGCGCGGAGAACATCCTGATCCTCGGCAGCGGCAACATCGTCCACAATCTCGCGAGTATGCATCCGGAGTTGCCCGACGAGGGGTTCGACTGGGCACAGCGGTTCGATGAGGCCGCACGGACCCAGATGCTGCACGGGCCGGACGGCTTCGGTCGACTCGCCGGCCATGCCGACTTCGACGCCGCAGTGCCGACACCCGACCATTTCCTGCCGTCGGTGTACTTCGCCGGGTTGGCGGCAGCGGCGGACGAAACCGCCGACGTTCTCGTCGACGGATATACCTACGGGTCGCTGTCGATGACGTCCTACACGCTGGGCGCATCGGTTCCCGAATCCGCCGGGGAACAGGGCACTGCGGCGTCGGCGCTGCCACACACGTCTCCCGCCGACTCCAACATCTGACCGGCACCTCCGGCTTGGCTCGATAAATATGTATGTGCTATGCATATATACGTGCCGCACTCGCGCTACGACCGCCTCGATGAACTGCTGACGCGCCTTCATGTCGCGCGGCAGCGTCCGAGCTGGCGTCGCCGCCTGCTCGACGGCGGCGATCCGGTGGCGAACGTATCGACGCTGCGGGTGCTGCGCGCTGTCGAGAATTCTGGCGGCGGCGCATCCATCAGCGATGTCGCGGAGTACATGGCCGTCGAGCATTCGACTGCAAGCCGAACCGTGGCCTCCGTCGTCGCCGCCGGAATGCTGACCAAGGCGAACGCCACCGACGATCAACGCAGATGCGTGCTGGTGTTGACCGACGTCGGCCGCAAGGCGCTCGCGACGGTGACGGACCGTCGGCGCGACGTGGTCGCCGAGACGATCGCCGACTGGCCCGACGCGGACGTCGACACGCTGGTGACCCTGTTGGACCGGCTGACCGAACGATTCGAACAATCGGCCGGCCGATGACCGCCGAGACCACCGCCCCGCCGCAGTCGCGCGGCGCCCTCGGGCTGATGTTTGACCCGGTGTTCGGGGCACTGTTCTGGGGCAAGATGTTCGCGGTCGTCGCCGTGTGGACGCACGGCATCGTCGCGGCCATCGTGATGTACGACGCGACACGGTCGGCGCTGATGGTCGGACTGGTCGGTGTCGTGCAGTTCGGACCGCAGCTGCTTCTGAGCCCCACGAGCGGAAAGTGGGCCGACACCGGCGATCCGGCGCGGCAGATCCTGCTCGGCAGGGTGCTGTGTGTCGCCGGGTCCGGTTTGGCCGCGGTCTGGCTCTTCGTCGATCCGAGCCTGCAGGGCATGGCCGCGGCGATCCCCGTTCTCATCGGCACGTTGCTTGTCGGGTTCGGGTTCGTGGTGGGCGGTCCGGCGATGCAGTCGATCGTGCCGAACCTGATTCGCGACGGCGAACTCTCGACCGCGATGGCGCTCAACAGCATGCCGATGACGGTCGGTCGCATCGTCGGCCCCGCATCGGGTGCCTATCTGGCCGCACACCTGGGTTCCGCGTCGGGCTTCGCCGTCAGCGCAGTACTGCACCTCGTGTTCGTGATTTTCCTTGTGCTGGTGCGCTTCCCGTCCCCGCCGCAGCGCCGCACCGGAACCGACTACCGCGTCCGCACCGCGATTCGGTACGTCTTTGGGGACCGCCCGCTGTTGCTGGCGCTGATTGCGGTGGCGACGGTCGGTATCGCGTCGGATCCGTCGATCACGCTGACGCCGTCGATGGCCGACGAACTCGGCGGCGGCACCCGACTGGTCGGGATCCTGTCAGCGGCCTTCGGCGTCGGCGCGGCGGTCGGGATGGTCATGCTGGCATTGATGCGGGGCCGGATGGCCTCGGAGCGGGTGTCGGCGATCGGCATGGCCGGTCTGGCCGCGGGGTGTGCCGTCCTCGCGATCG
This sequence comes from uncultured Actinomycetota bacterium, assembly GCA_963737385.1. Classification (GTDB taxonomy): domain Bacteria; phylum Actinomycetota; class Actinomycetes; order Mycobacteriales; family Mycobacteriaceae; genus Mycobacterium. The sequence continues at coordinate 30,137 of CAVTSZ010000057.1, read as the reverse complement.
GAACTACGCCCGCCGTGGCCATAGCCGGATTCGCAATAGCGGGTCTGGGCTTCGGCTGGGCCATGACGGGGCTCAGCACGGTGGTGCAAGAGCGAGCGCCGGAAGAGTTGCGCGGCCGGATCATGGCGTTGTGGCTCGTCGGCTTTCTCGGTTCGCGGCCGATCGCCGCGGCACTGCTCGGAGGCACCGCGGATCTGGTCAGCGTGCACGCCGCGTTCGCCGTGGCCGCGACGCTGAGCGCGGTGGTGGCCCTGTTGTGCCGGCCGTCGAATCTGGTCGGGCCGCTGCCGGAGCGCCTCTGACGATCGGCTTCCTAAACGCGTCGTTTCATCATTGTTATTCAGGTTTGTCTCAGCTGTCACTTGGGTAACTCTGGTAACAGTGGATGGTGTATCCCTCCACACACCGGATAGAGCGACGAAAGAGATGAATGGACCAGGCGAATGAACACAGTTTTGTACTGCAGCTCCAACGGAATCGTTTATGAAACCCGCGCCTACACCAAGGCCGATATCGACCAGCTCGTTAGCAATCAAGGGCTGGTCTGCCTGACCAGCGCAGACCGGCAATTCGACTTCTGGTTCGCCCCGTCGACGGCTGGATGCCAGCGCCACACCAACACAATCGCCACTGAACTACTGCTCGCAACCTCAAGTTTCACTGCGAAAACAGTCCCGCTGCTCCCGGGTTGTGTCGTCATCGCCACTCACGACGCAGATGGCGATCTCGACGGGCTCAGTTGGCCGCAACTCGACCTTCTCGCTCGAAAGAACCACTCGCTAACCAATCGTGCTGCCCGCGTCCTCGGTCGTCGCATCGCTCGTGCGGAACGCCGTCGGCGGCGCGAGACCACAGGCGCACAAAACACCCCGCCGATGAAGAAGCGCGCAGCCGTCGTCGGCTGAGTTTCACTCCCCGTTGCAGCGGGGCGGCATCGTTGCGGCACGCTTGTCCCCACGATGTCCCTCCTTCCCCCCTCCTCGCTCGACGCTGACGAGCTGTTCAGCTCCTTCGCTGCGTGGGCCGAGGCGCAGGGCACCGTGCTCTACCCCGCGCAGGAGGAAGCGCTGATCGAGTTGGTCAGCGGAGCCAACGTGGTCCTGGCGACGCCGACGGGTTCGGGCAAGTCGCTGGTGGCCACAGGCGCGCTGTACGCGGCGCTGGCGGCCGGACGGCGCAGCCACTACACCGCGCCGATCAAGGCTCTGGTAAGCGAGAAGTTTTTTGCCCTGTGCGACGTGTTCGGGGCGGCCAACGTCGGCATGCTCACCGGCGACGCCGCGGTCAATGCGGGGGCGCCGATCATCGCCTGCACCGCGGAGGTGCTGGCCAACATCGCGCTGCGCGAGGGTGCTGACGCGGACATCGGCCTGGTGGTCATGGACGAATTCCACTTCTACGGCGACCCCGACCGCGGCTGGGCCTGGCAGGTTCCGCTGCTGGAGTTGCCGAACGCCCAGTTCCTGCTGATGTCGGCCACGCTCGGCGACGTCACGTTCCTGCGCGAGGACCTCACCCGCCGCACCGGCAGGCCAACGGCGCTGGTCGCGCATGCCGAGCGCCCGGTTCCGCTGCACCACTACTACGCGACCACGCCGATGCACGAGACGATCGGCGACCTGCTGCAGACGAAGCAGGCGCCGATCTACGTCGTCCATTTCACCCAGGCGTCGGCGCTGGAGCGGGCGCAGGCGCTGATGAGCGTCAACGTGAGCACCAAGGAGGAGAAGGCCGCGATCGCCGACGCGATCGGGGCGTTCCGGTTCTCAACGGCGTTCGGGACGACGCTGTCGCGGCTCGTGCGGCACGGGATCGGCGTGCACCACGCCGGGATGCTGCCCAAGTACCGGCGGCTGGTCGAGCAGCTCGCCCAGGCCGGCCTGCTCAAGGTCATCTGCGGCACCGACACCCTGGGCGTCGGCATCAACGTGCCGATCCGGACCGTCGTCTTCTCGGCGTTGTCGAAGTACGACGGCACTCGCACCCGACTGCTCAACGCCCGCGAGTTCCACCAGATCGCCGGGCGGGCCGGGCGCGCAGGCTACGACACCGCGGGCACGGTCGTCGTCCAGGCGCCCGACCACGAGGTGGAGAACCTCAAGCAGTTCGCCAAGGTCGCCGACGACCCGAAGAAGCGGCGGAAGCTGGTGCGCCGCAAGATACCCGAGGGCATGGTGCCGTGGAGCGAGTCGACCATGACTCGGCTGGTCGATGCGTCCCCCGAGCCGTTGACGAGCAACATGCGGGTGTCTACGGCGATGATCCTCGACGTCGTCGACCGTCCCGGTGATCCGTTCGTGGCGATGCGGCGGCTACTCACCGACAACCATGAACCACGCAAGCGTCAGCTGCGGCACATTCGCGAGGCGGTCGGCATCGCGCGCTCTCTGCTGCAGGCCGGTGTCCTGGAGCGGCTCGCCGAACCCGAGCCCGACGGGCGGCGCTACCGCCTCACCGTCGACCTGCCACCTGACTTCGCCCTCAATCAACCGCTGTCGACGTTTGCGCTTGCCGCCGTCGACGTGCTTGACACGGCATCGGAAACCCATGCGCTGGATGTGGTTTCGGTGATCGAGGCGACGCTCGAGGATCCCCGCCAGATCCTGGCGGCGCAGCTGAACAAGGCCAGGGGCGAGGCAGTGGCGGCAATGAAGGCCGAGGGCATCGAGTACGACGAGCGCATCGAACTGCTGGACGACGTCACCTACCCCAAGCCGCTCGAGGAGCTGCTCGGGCACACCTTCGAGGTGTACCTGCAGAGCAACCCGTGGGCGGCTGACGGGCATCTGTCACCGAAGTCCGTGGTGCGTGAGATGTGGGAGCGGGCGTTCACCTTCCGGGAGTTCGTCAGTGTCTACGGGCTGACCCGCTCGGAGGGTGCGGTGCTGCGCTATCTCTCCGACGCGTTCAAGGCGCTGCGGTCGTCGGTGCCCGCCGCCGCACGGACCGAGGAGGTCACCGACATCGTCGAGTGGCTCGGTGAGCTTGTGCGCCAAGTTGATTCGAGTCTGCTCGATGAATGGGAGCAGCTCACCAGCCCCGACGAGCCGCTGGACGCTCCCGTAGCGGTACCGGAACGACCGCGCCCGCTGACCGGGAACGAGCGGGCGTTCACCGCGATGGTCCGCAATGCGCTCTTCCGCCGGGTGGAACTGTTCGCGCGGCGCCGGTGGCACGACCTCGGGCAGCTCGACGCCGACTCCGGCTGGACGTCGGAGCGCTGGGAGGACGTCGTCTGCGAATACTTCGACGAGCACGATGACGTGGGCATCGGTGCCGACGCGCGCGGCCCGGCGCTGCTGATCATCGACCGACAACCAGACGTGTGGCGGGTCCGGCAGATCCTCGACGACCCGGCAGGCGACCACGACTGGGGTTTCGACGTCGAAGTGGACCTGGAGGCCTCCGACGAGGAGGGCGCGGCGGTGTTGCGCGTCGTCAACGCGGGCCGCCTCGACTAATTGGGCCCGACATGGTGGCCACGGAATTCGCCGACGGTTGGCTGCAGGGATTGAGGGAGCCCGACGAGCAATTGCGGACGGCGTGGGTTGACCATGACTTCGCCCGAAAGATCTTCTACGCCGACTGCGACGAGGCCACCGTGGCGCAGCCATTGATCATCTTCGGCCCCAGTCGGGTTACCCGTGGACAGTGCCTTGCTCGCTGACCGAGCACCCTTCGGTGGGTTGTACCTCCGTGGTGTGCACTGCGGATCTGGTCGTCAACCCCGTCTGGTCGAAACGGGCAGCTCGCGAGATCGGCGCCGATATCGTCGAGCTCCCGGGTAGCCATTCGCCGTACTTGTCTCGACCGTCAGAGGTAGCCGACGTGTTGCTGCGCATCGCCGAGGGGCACTAGCGATCGAATTTCTCGATGCTCCAACCTGTTTGAGCTTCGATGTAGTGCTGGTCATGACCGGCCTGCGGTGACCAACCTAGTTGTTGGTCGGTGGTGGTTGGGGCTGGAACGGTTCATACCACCACCAGTCCGCGCGCTCGCCGGTGGGTCCGGGACACGGTGGCACCGCGGGCGGGGGCTGGTTCGGTGGGCGCGCCAGCGATCCTGGGCTGAGTTCTCGGCCCGCGCTGTCGGTGACGACGAGCTGGTGTGCGGGTCCGGTGATGGTGATGACGCCGCGATGGTGCAGCCGGTGGTGATAGGGGCATAGCAGCACCAGGTTGTCCAGCTCGGTGGCCCCGCCGTCTTCCCAGTGCCGGATGTGGTGAGCGTGCAGACCGCGGGTGGCTCCGCAGCCGGGAACCGCACACGTGGGATGGCGGTGCTCGAGCGCACGGCGAAGCCGACGGTTGATCAGGCGGGTCGACCGCCCGGCGCCGATGACCTGCCCGTCACGTTCGAACCACACTTCACAGGTGGCATCACAGTCCAGATATCGGCGCTCGGCCTCCGAGAGCAGCGGACCCAGATGCAGCGCAGCGACGCGCTCCTTCACATCCAGATGCATCACCACCGTGGTGTGATGCCCGTGTGGCCGGCGCGCGGCCTCGGCGTCCCACCCGGCCTCGACCAGCCGCATGAACGCCTCACCGGTGCTCGGCAACGGGGGTGAATGATCTGCGGTGCGGTCGCCATTGTCGTGATCGCCATTGTCGTGATCGGGATTGTCGTGATCGTGTTTCCACTCGGCGATCAGCGCATCATGATGCGACTGCAGCGCCGCGTCGAACGTCGCGGCGTCGGGGTGACCAAGTTTGATCCGGTAGTAGCTGAACGCCTCGTCGGTGGTCTTGGTGATCGAGCGCTGCGGCTCGGGCCGAGGATCGGGTTCGGGTTCGGGTTGGGGCGCGGTTCCAGCTTGACCGCGGTGCGCAGCTGGTTGACCGTGGCGACCTTGGCCAGCTCGGCATAGTGGGCATCGGATCCGTCGGCGGCGCGGCCCGCGATGACGCCGACCTGATCCAGCGACAGTCGGCCCTCGCGCATGCCTTGGGCGCAGCGCGGAAACGCCGCCAGCCGGTGCGCCACGGTGGCGATCGTGTTGGCGTTCGCCGATGAGGAGCCCATCTTCCAGGCCACCAGCGCCGCGATCGACCGCGCGCCGGTGGCGCCGCACAGCTCGTCGCGGTCCAGCTCGGCCACGATCTCCACGATGCGCCCATCAATCCCGTTGCGCTGACCGGCCAACTCCGCCAACTCATCGAACAACACCTCAACACGCTCGGCAGGACTCACTACCGTGGCGCCAGACGAAGCGGTCGAAGACATGACGTCATCATCGCACCCGGGTATGACAAGTCTTGGGCTACAACTCAAATCGAACGCAAACAGCTCAACCCAATAGCGACTGTGTCGCGGAGCGAACATGCCACCTTCATTTGGCAGGCTCGTGTCCAGCCGCACGCGCATTCAACGACGCCCACATCGCCGAGGGGAACTAGCGATCGATCCCGTCGTGACCTGAGCGGACCAATGCGTTGCGGGGACGCAGGAATCCGGGCTGCTGGAGCTTGCGGATTGCGCGCCATGCTCCCGAGGGGACTACGCGGTTGAAGAAGACGCTGGCGTCGAACGTCGCATGCACTTGCTTGACGTACGAACCCGGGAGACCGAAGCGGATCCTGCCCTGGCTGACCTCGATGAGGTCGGCACGGCGAACCGCCTCCACCAGAGGTGCGTGGGGACGGGCCGGACCGTATCTAAATAGCCGATGATGCTCGGCGACAATGAGCGCCAGCTCATCTGACCAACTTTGACGGCCGGTTTCCAGCAGCCACGCGTCCTGCGCCTCGATCGAGGGAACGAGGTAGTCGATGGTGTCGAACGCAGCCAAGTCGTGGAACGCCGCCGCGATGGCGAGCTTGTCGTCGCGGTCGGGTTCGTCTGGCGTGAGCGCGCGTGCGAAGTTGATCACGCGGTACACGTGTGCCTTGTAGCCGTCGTAGCCGGCGTCGTCACCGTGGGCGCGGTGGCGATGCGATTCGAGGATCTCTTCGGCCAGTGGAGAGCTTCGGAGGACCTCCGGCGTCGTCATCGCACGATCTTGTCAGTTGTCGCTGCCCTAGTTGGTGTTTGACGGCTTCGACGGCCACGCGCATGAGCCTTCGAGTGCGGTCTTGTACCCGTCCATCGCGTCGGTCGGCGATCCGCTGACCAGGAAGTGCTTATGGACAGCGCCCTCCTGGATCGCCCGGGACCATCGGTCCGCTGACTGTTCGCAGGCGTGGGTATCAGAGATGGCAGATCCGTGCTGGCGGTTGTGGGCACAGCGGCCGCTGACGTAGTGGCCGTCGGGGCGGCCATCGTGGACGTCGTGCTCGCCGAGACGGTCTTGGTCACCGTCGGCTCGATTCCGATGAATTTCCGCACGCGGACGCGACGAGCCCAGCGGCCAGGCCATATCCGTTGCGTGTCATTTTCCTACCTTTGGTTGTTGATCATCGAGAAGGAACGGGCACAGCCCAGGCACTGCCCTGCTCGCGGTCGAGCACCGTCTCGCCCTTGTTCTTCAACGCGAAGATGTAAACCAGCAGACTCACGCCGATCACCACCGTGACGTAGACGATGAACAAGGTGATGTGATCGGGTTTGGCAGCCTGGTAGAGCATCGGCGCCGTACCTCCGAACACAGAGTTCGCGAGCGCATACCCCAATCCCACTCCCAGAGCACGGATTTCGGCAGGGAACAGCTCGGCCTTCACGATGGCATTGACCGACGTGTACCCGGTGATGATGACGTAGCCGACGGCCAGTATGAGGAAGGCCATGACCGCGGACGTCGTCTTCGGCAGGAACGTGAGAAGGACGTAGGTGTAGATGACGCCACCGACCCCGAAGAAGATCAGCAGTGGTTTGCGTCCGACCCGGTCACTGATGATGCCGCCGACGGGCTGCAGCAGCATCAGGAAGATCAGCCCCACGAGGTTGACCCACGTTGCGGTCATTGCCCGGTCAGACCCGAAGGTGGACTTGACGATTGCGGGCGCATTGACACTGTAGGTGTAGAACGCGATCGTGCCGCCCGCCGTGATGAGGAAGACGAGCAGCAGGGGTCGCCAGTGAATGGTGAACAACGTCTTCATCGATCCCGCGTCCGGGTCCTTACCCGCGCGGATGTCCGCCAGGTGGGACTCGCTCAACGACTCGTCCATCGAGCGGCGAATCCACAGCACCACAAGGGCTGCGATACCGCCGATGAAGAACCCGATCCGCCATCCCCAGGCGCTCAGTGCGTCGGTATCCAGGAATTGGAGTGCGATGAGGAGCGTGAACTGCGCGAGAACGTGACCGCCGATAAGAGTGACGTATTGGAACGACGACAGGAAGCCGCGCCTATTCGCGGTGGCCGCTTCGGACATGTACGTCGCCGATGTGCCGTACTCCCCGCCGGTGGCGAACCCCTGCACGAGACGGGCGATGATCAGAATGACCGCCGCCCACCAACCGATGATCTCGCGGGTGGGCATGACCGCCACGACGAACGAGCACGCCGACATGACGGTGATGCTGAACATCAATGCGGCCTTGCGCCCTCGACGATCGGCGTAACGCCCGAAGAACCACGAGCCCACCGGTCGCATCACGAAGGTGACCGCGAAGATCGCGTAGATGTAGACCGTTGAGTTGGTGTCTTCCTTGTCGAAGAACTGCGCCTCGAAGTAGGAGGCGAACACCGTGTAGACATACACGTCGTACCACTCGACCAGGTTTCCCGCCGAGCCCCTCATGGTGTTGAGCACCGCCCGACGGGTGCTCGTCTCGGCGCGAGTCGGACCGGACTGGCTGGAAGGCGGCGTCCCATCACTCATTTCACGGACGGTAGCCGATCGTCTCGTGTATTCGCGGGCGCTTGGAGCACGCACACCGAATCCGGCAGGCGCAGCTAAATTTGGGCTGACGATCGGCGGTCGTTAGCTCATCTAATGCGGGCGTACAGTCGCTGCCATGGGGTACCGCAGCCTCGGACGAACCGGAATCCAAGTCAGCCCGCTGTGTCTAGGCGCGATGATGTTCGGCGGTTGGGGCGCATCCGACCACGAGACGTCGATTTCATCGACACCGCCGACGCCTACACGCAAGGCGAATCGGAGATCATCGTCGGCGTTTGATCGTCGCCGAGGTCGAGAACAGCCTGCGTCGGCTGCACACAGACTGAATCAACCAGATCGTGCCGCCCTGGTCGACGGTTTCTCACGCTGACCAGGGCTATCTGCCGCCGTCGTTGGCTGATCCGTTTTGAGGCGTCGCCGCACCGCATGAGGCGCGGTTTGCACCTGACGGCCATAACGGCTTACCTATTGGGATGCCTGAGATGAATCGTCGCCGCGTGATGCAGATCGCCGGTATCGGCGCACTCGCCGCCTCTATGCCCCTGCCCACCGCCAACGCTGCGCCACCGACCAGCTACCGCTTCGAGGACAACTTCGACGGACCCGCCGGCTCAGCCCCCGATTACTCCAAATGGGAGCCGGCATACGCCCGCGAGGACATGGAGGACCCGACGTTCTGGGAGCTGCCCGGGAACGTCGGCCAATACCGCGACGATCGGCGCAACCTTTTCCTCGACGGCAAGTCCAATCTCGTGATCCGTGCCGCAAAGGACGGCGACACCTACTACAGCGGCAAGCTCTTCGGCAAGTACAGGGGAGGCATCAACACCACCTGGGAAGCCCGGATCAAGATGAACTGCCTGACTCCCGGTTGCTGGCCGGCCTGGTATCTGGCCAACAACAGCCCGGTCAACGGCGGCGAAGTTGACATCATCGAGTGGTACGGCAACGGCAGTTGGGCTCCGGGAACCACCGTCCACGCAAAACTGAACGGCGGAGAGCACGTCAGTCACACCATCGCGCCGGACAGTGGGTGGCACACATGGCGAGTCAAGTGGGATGACGCGGGTATGCGCTTCTGGCTCGACTACGCCGACGGCGCGCAACCGTACTTCGACGTTCCGGCGAATGCCTTGCCCGATTGGCAGTTCAACACCCCCGGTTACACGCTCTTTCCGATCGTGAATCTCGCGGTTGCCGGTTCCGGCGGCGGCGATCCCAGCGGGGGCACCTACCCGGCGGAGATGCTCGTCGACTGGGTTCGTGTCTGGTAACACCCGCTTCGCCATCGGCGAGGGCTACGCGGTCTATCGACGCCCGACGACGGCGGGAACTCTCCATCCGTCACGCGGCCTTTCAGATCGTGATCGGAATCTCGCATGCGGTGGCCGTTGTGGGTTGCGCGACCTGGGCGAGGACGATGTTCGCCCACTTGGTAGTCGTCGGTCCGATGAACTTGATCCACGTCTGGTACCGCCGCTGAATACGTTGGCAGAGAGCGGTATTCCGTTGCCAAGTCGGGTGTGGTCGCGACTGCGACGCGCCGCGGAGGCACTCCAGGGCGGTCAGTCATTGGCTGACGCGGCGATCACGGCGGGCTTCGCCGACCAGGCGCACCTCACCCGCCAGATGCGCGAGATGATGGGCCTCACGCCCGCAGCCCTGCTGCCGATTCTGAGCCGTCACTCCTTGCGCGCAACGTAGACCGAGATCGAACCGCTGAGCGTGGGCACGACCTCGGCCTCTCTCACTTCACGAAACCCGCTCTCCGACAGTAGTTCCGGAAGTACGCCGTCAGCATTGGGCTGGGTGTCCTGCTTGCCGTCGGCGAGCTGCACGATACGGAACGCCACGCGCATCAACGTCGTGCGCTGCAGCCCGAAGTCGGCGATCACCACCTTCCCGCCGGATCGCAGCACCGAGTGCATCGAGGCGAGTACCGCTCGCTTCATCAGCAGCGGGCACTGGTGGAACACCAGACTCGATACGACGGTGTCCACTGAGTTCGCACCCAACGCGTCCACCAACGCGTCGCCCATGCACACGCGCCATTGCACCGCCGCGCCAGCTGCATCGGCTTTGCGCCGCGCCAACCCGAGAACCTCGGGATCCGGGTCCAGTCCGACGATGTCTGCCCTGGGTTCCACCCGACTCAAGAGCAACGCCAACGATCCGGTGCCGCACCCTACGTCGGCGATCACGTCACCTGGCCGTGGTGCGACGTACATGGCGGCCAACGCCCGCCACAGGCGTTCACGAGTCAGTGCGATGACGGGATCGTAGAACCGGGTCGGCGCGAAACGCCCGGCCGCCGGGGTGAAGGTGGGCTCGGTCATCCTCACAGTCTCCGCCCGTGCTGCGGCCGCATCTTGAACAAAACACTCGTCAGCGCGTGCTCAGGGAATACTTTGGCGTCAAAGGGGGCTGCAGCTGACGATGTCGACCGATAGGAGTGGGCGTATGAAGTTCGGGATCTCCACGTTCGTCACCGACGACGGTATCGACCCGGTGTCGCTGGCGCGTGCGATCGAGGACCGCGGCTTCGACTCGCTGGTAATCGCTGAGCACACGCACATTCCCGCAAGCCGGGAGTCTGCGTACCCGATGGGTGGCGAGTTGCCGTCGATCTACTACCGGACGCTGGACCCGTTCGTCACGCTCGCCGCCGCGGCCGCCGTCACCTCCAGGATCGAGCTGTTCACCGGGATCGCTCTGCTCATTCAGCGTGATCCGATCATCACCGCGAAGGAAGCGGCGAGCATCGACCTGATCTCCGGCGGCCGGTTCGTGTTCGGCGTCGGCGCTGGGTGGAATCTCGAGGAGTTGCGCCACCACGGCACGGATCCGAAGACGCGGGGCGCAGTGCTCGACGAGCGGATCGAAGCCATCAAGGCGCTGTGGACGACCGAACCCGCCGAGTACCACGGTAAGTACGTCGACTTCGATTCGTCGTATATCCGTCCCAAGCCGGTCCGGAAACCGCATCCGCCCGTCTACATCGGCGGCGATTCCGATGCCACCGTCAAGCGGGTGATCCGGCACGAGGCCGGCTGGATCTCCAACCCCCTTCCCGTGGATCGTCTGAGTAAACGCATCGAGCAGATGCGTGACGGCGCACGCCACGACGTTCCGCTGGCGCAGTTCGGCACTCCCGCCGATCCCGACTATTGGCGCGCCGTTGACGACCTGGGGTTCGGACAGGTGGCGCTGCTCCTGCCCACCAAGCCGCTCGACGAGTCGCTGCGGTTACTCGACGAATACGCCGCCCTGGTGGATCGGTATCGCGGCTAGAACTGAGGCGAAGGCCGTTGCCGTTCAGCCGTTTTCGGCGGCGACCCGCGCGCGCTCCTTCATCGAGGCGACCACACCGCCGTCGTTGAGGATGTCGGTGCCGGTGAGGTAGCCGGCCTTGTCACTGGCACAGAAGGCGAAGAGTTCGGCCATCTCTTCGGGCGTGCCCCACCGCGGGACGGCGGCGTCAGCGACCATCGCACCGGCACCGGCCTGTTCCTCGAGCCTGCCCATCTCGGTGTCGATCGATCCCGGTGAGACCGAGACGATGCGCAGTCCGCGGCCGTTGAACCTCTCGCATTGCGACGTGCTGTACCACCTGACGAAGCTCTTGCTCACCGCGTAGGCGATACCGGATCGCGCTTCCTCACCGGCGATGTCGCACGCCTTGAGCATGTCTTTCATGAAAGCGCTTTCGTCCGTGAGCGCCGTCGGGAACTGCGCTGTCGGAATCAGTTCCTCCGGCAGCATGTGGGCAGCCATCGACGCGACGTTGACGATCGCGGAGCCCTCGACGGCGGTCGCGTGGAAGATCTCGTTGACGTTGAGCGTGCCGAGCGCGTTGGTCCTCATGACGTAGTCGGCATCACCCATGCTGGGGCTAACGCCCGCGGTGTGGATCACTGCGCCGATGGTTCCAAGGCCGGCTGCGGTCTCGAACAGCCGGCCGACCGCATCTCGTTCGGTGACATCGCAATTCACGATTGTCGCCGTGATTCCGAGTTCCTTCAGCGTCGTTGCTGCGGCATCGAGCCGGTCCTGCCTGACGTCGCACAGGACGACAGAGTGGTCTCTGCCGACAACCTTGGCCGTGGCCAAGCCCATGCCGCCCGCGCCGCCTGTGATCACCGCTACTCGACTCATGAGTGGACCGTATACGTCCGATTCGTGCGATACACGCACGGGTTGGGTGCCACCCCCACGTGTGGCCTGCCGTCGAAGTCGAGTAGCGGACTACGCACGACGGCCTCGGGCGAGCGGCCCTACTTTTTGCGCAGGGGAAGAGATCAGTGTGGGAGGGATCATGCGGCAGGCGCTCGCGGCACGTACGGGACTTGACGGTCGCCACGCGTTCCTGCAGGCGACGCGTTTCTGCGATGTGTCCGATCCTGAGATCGTCTGCCTGGCGACTGCCGGCGGCGCTTCGAACAGTGGTTGGCACGAACGCATCCGGCCTGTTATCTGGCATACCTGATGCTGCCGACTGAGGCCAGCGCGGCGCCGCAGCGCTCAGCTGCTGCCTCGCCCGAAGTACAGTTCCTGGGTCGCAATGCAGACCAGTTGACCGGCGCGGTTGTACATCGTTGACGTCGTCAGACCCCGCCCCCCGATGCCACTGGGCGAAAACTGTTCGGAGAGCACCCAATCCGACAGGTCGACGGGTCGGTGAAACCACAACGCATGGTCGATGAGCGCGTTGAACGTGCCAAGGGGGGTCGCCCGCCGTTGTGCGAGCGCGACCTCGACCATCGTTGTTCCCGACAGATACGTCAGCAGACAACTGTGGAGCACGTCGTCGGCAGGAACAGATCCGTTGGGCCGCCACCACATTCTCATGCGATCAGGCGCCTCGGGCATTTCGATGGCCAGACGCGGCGGCGCGTCAACGTAACGCAGGTCAAAAGGCTGCGGTCGGACCCAGTGACCGCCGAGTTCGTCCGCATAGCGCGCCAACTGCTCCTGAACTGGAGGCAGTGAGTCGGGATCAGCCACCTCGGGCATGGGTTGGTGATAGTCGTGCGACTCGAACGGCACGCTGAACGAAGCGAGTACCTCGAGCAGGATCTGGCCGTTCTGGTGAGCCGTGATCTGACGGGTGGACAGTGTGCCGCCGTCGCGCACCACGTCAACGTGGAGGTCGACCGGTTCGCGGGCGTCGCCGGCGCGAACGTAGTAGACGTGAACGCTGTGCGGTGTTCGGCCAGGTGCGGTCAGGCTTGCCGCCATGAGCGCCTGGCCGGCGATGTGACCGCCGACGATGTGGTGGGCTGGATTGTCGAGTTGCGTGGCGACGAAGTGGTGGTCATCGACGCGGTCGACTTTCAGGGTGGCGATAACGTCGGCCAGAGTCGGCGATCGGTATGTCACCCGGGCATCATGCCGCAGTTGTCGAATGCCGAGCGGTTCGGCCGGTGACTTCGCGGGTAAGAAATGACGATGACATCTCCGGAGCCCAAGAGCGAAACCGAGGAAATTTTGACCACACCAGCGACCCCGGGAGCAGAGGCTCTGCCGACGGAGGCTGACGAGGACGACCAGGCGTCGCAGAAAATAGATGAGCACTGACGCCGGTTCATTGACCGCCGAGGACCTCGAATTCCTCGCACGCCCGTTGCACGGCTTCCTGTCCATGATGGGGCCACACCCACCCCAGCCTCGGCCGGTGTGGTTCGAGGCCACTGCCGAAGGCACGATCCAACTGTTCACCGGCCCGGGCACGGTGAAAGTGCGGCGCGCCCGCAGGGACCCCCGCGCCTCGCTCGTCGTCGCCGCCCCCGTCGGTGAACGCGAGCGCTGGGTGTCCGTTGCCGGCCGCACGACGGTGGAATCTGACGGCGGGAAGGATCTGGCAGCCCGCCTCGCCGCGCGCTACTGGGACCTCGACGATCCGGCCCGGGCGAAGGATCTCGCTGAGCTTCTGGCCGAAGACCAGGTTCGCCTCGTCATCCACCCGGAGACCGTGCGTCGCTACGCGTATTGACCTCAGCTCCGACGGCTCCATGTTCGTCGCTCAGCGACGACAGTCGGCGGCTGCGTTGCTCAGTAGTCTCGTACGTAATCGAAAACGGAGGGTTTACGACATGGAGGCAACGGTAGCTCCCGAAGCCGAAACCGCCATCGCAGACATCGCCCAGCGCCACGGGCTTTCCCGCGAGGCGGTGTTGGCGATGCTGTTTGCTGTGCACGCCGGTGGTGGCACTATGGCCCAGTTCTCCATCCCCGAGCTCGGCGGGTCCGGCCAATGGATGCGGGGCGGGATGACGATGGTTGGCGGCAGTATGTTCGACAACGCGCTCAAGGCGCGCGTCGATGCGCTGTGCAGCGAGTTAGCCCAACTGCTTGCTACCACCACGGTGTTTCCCGCCTCGAGCAAGAGCTCCCCGGCCGGGTTCTCATCGGCCAGCTGGTGGCCGGCCGACCTCGGTGTTCCGAGCGCGGCCGGCGGGCAGAACGATGCGCGCTATGCGGTCTTCCCGAGCACTCGGCGGTTGGCGATTCAGATCAGCGGCGTTACAAAGGTTTTCGACACAGGTGATCACCACATCGGTGGCGTCCAACAGCAGCAGGGCGGCGGATACGGAACGGTGAGCTTCACCAGCCAGTTCGGCACCTTCGACGTGTCGAGCCTGCGTGAGGTCGGTCCGCAGCAGGAAGCCGAAACTCCTCGCGCCACAGCGGCGTCGCAGCCGCAGTTCGACCCAACCCCGCACGTCGCACCACAGGCGGGGGCACAGGCACCATCGGCCGTGTCCGGCCCGTCGGTGGATCCCGCAACCATAATTGGGGCGATCGAGTCGCTGGCCGGCCTGCACCAGCGCGGCATTCTCTCCAACGAGGAGTTCGCCGCCAAGAAGGCCGAACTGCTCGGGCGGCTTTGAGCTCCGCAGGTTTCGCCATCGCGTAAGGTGGTTATGCCTGCTAAGTAACGCGCCTACACTCAACGCTGGAGTCAAACTCATGACCTTGATCAAGAACACTCTGGCAGCCGTCGCGGTCGCGGGCGGGCTCACCGCAGCGACACTCGGCCTGGGCGGCGCCCTGGCGAGCGCTCAACCGCCTCCGCCGCCACCGGCGCCCGTCCTAGGTGAAGTGCCACCGCCCAATGCACCGCGGAAACCCGCCGAGGTCTGGAATGGGCAGCCCGTCGTCTGGTACTCGGGTTGGGGCGGACGCTGGGGCGTGTGGATCAACGGCGGCTTCATTCCGCTGTCGTCCAACATCAACACCGGCGGCGGCTAGGTCGCTGCGCGGAACGCTCATCCACCTTCGCTTGACAGGCGGTGGCGGAGGGCAGCCGCGCGCAGCGTGAGGTGATTGCGCTCGGCAATGGTCTGCGCCTTCGAGGCGGCCTCCACGTAAAGCTCTGCCGCCGTGGCGATGTCGCCGGCCCGCTCGTGGAGATAAGCGGCGGACGCCGTGTACCGCGGCAACGACGGGTCGAGTTCGGCGAGCGCGACGAGTCCGGCATGAGGTCCGTCCGCTTCACCAACAGCGACCGCGCGGTTCAGCCGCACGACGGGACTGTCGGTGAGTGCGACGAGTTCGTCGTACCACTCGACGATCTGCACCCAGTCGGTCTCGTCGGCGGTCTGTGCATCGGCGTGCAGGGCGGCGATCGCGGCCTGCGCCTGATACTCCCCGAGCCGATCGCGCGCGAGCGCGGCCTGCAGCACGGCCACGCCCTCGACTATCAAGTCGCGCCGCCACAGCTCGCGGTCCTGATCGGCCAGCGGCACCAGGCTGCCGTCGGCACGAGTGCGGGCGGGGCGCCTCGCGTGGTGGAGGAGGAAGAGCGCGAGCAGTCCCCTGACCTCCGGGTCGTCGATCGTCGCGGACAGCTGGCGCGTCAGCCGGATCGCCTCCGCGGCGAGGTCGACGTCGCCGCTGTAGCCCTCGTTGAACACCAGGTAGAGCGTCCGCAGCACGGTGCGCAGATCGCCGGGGCGATCCAGTCGGACTTCGCTGACGGCGCGTTTGGCGCGGCTGATCCGTTGTGCCATCGTGGCTTCCGGCACGAGGTACGCCTGCGCTATCTGGCGGGTCGTGAGACCGCCGACGGCCCGCAACGTCAGCGCGACGGCCGACGCCGAGGTGAGACTCGGGTGCGCGCACAGAAAGTAGAGCTGCAGCGTGTCATCGGCGGAGGCGGCCGGTCCGGGTGGCGGTTCCTCAGACACCAGGACCTCGCGGCGGTGCCGGGCGATGTCGGATCGGGTGAGGTCGACGAATCGGCGCCACGCCGTGGTGATCAGCCAGCCCTTGGGGTCGTCGGGATACTGGTTCGGCCACACTTCGACGGCCCGGATGAGCGACTCCTGGACGGCGTCTTCGGCGGTCGCGAAGTCGGCCCCACGGTGGACGAGGGCCGCCAAGACGCCGGGGATCAGCTCCCGCAGCTGGGCCTCCGTCATCCCGCTCCTCGCGTCCGCGGCGTCAACCGCGCCGGCACCCATTACTCGGTGACGGTCGTCGGAGCACTCATGAAGGGCCGCACCTCGAGCCACTCGTGGATCGGCTTACCGCCTGCGCCGGGCGCGGCGGACAATTCGCCTGCCAGCTCGACGGCGCGCTCATAGGAGTCGACGTCGACGATCATGAAGCCCGCGATCAGATCCTTGGTTTCCGCGAACGGACCGTCCGTGACAGGCGGCTTGCCCTCGCCGTCGAAGCGGACCCACGCGCCCTCTGCCCTCAGCGCCTGGCTGTCCACGTACTCGCCGCTGTCTTTCAGGCGGTCCGCGAAGTCGTCCATGTATTGCATGTGCGCGTCGATCTCGGCGGGGGTCCACTGGTCCATCGCCACGTCGTTGACGGCTGCCGGTGCGCCTCGGTAGTGCTTGAGAAACAGGTACTTGGCCATGACTTTCTCCCTTCAGATTGGCGACCCTAGTTGGTCGCTCACTCCTGGGACGGAGCCGCGGCGGCATTCTCGACATCGGCTGCGAAAGATCTTGGGGCGTCAGCCACCGTCACGCGCCGCAGCATCACGGAGTATCTGCTGCAACCGGTCCAACGGTGTGCCTGCGCCGGGCTCCAGCCGCAAGAGCGTGTCCGTCTCGACGGGTGTCCCGCCGGACTGCGCCGGCACGGGCGGCGACGCCGTCGCGTCGGGCGGTGGCGGAGCTGGTGGCGGTGCGACCTGCGCGGCGTCGATCTTCTGATTGAGTCGGGGCACGGCGTCGATGCGCAGCACGCGCCGCTGCGGATCCGGATCGCTGTTGCCGGCGAAGCAGCCCTGCGGCGCTTGTTCGACGATGGTTCGCGCACTGAGGTACTGGGCGACGGCGGTCCGAGTATCGAAGGCTGCGGCCGCGCGGTCCCCCAATGTCTCCCGCACGAGTTCGAGGTTGACGCGGACCTCGCAGGACTCGGCAGGCTCTGTGCGCGCCAGGCTTTCGCTGAATTGGCGGTCCGCCTCCTCGATACGGTTGTCGAGCACCGCGAGCACGCCGGCGGCGAAGTAAGCCTTTTCCGGCTCCACGACGTTGAGCACGGTGAGCGAGCCCACCGCCGTGCGCAACCCGCCGTTGTCCCGTTCGGTATACGCCGACGCGGCGGAATTTCCCGCGATCACGACCGAGAGCGCCTTGACGATCACCACGACGAGAAGCAGTGCGACCGGCGTCGAGAACACCAACAACCGACGGCGCAGCCGGAGCCGCACGGGCCCGCCTCGCCACCACCGCAGGGCGCTCACGGCACCATGTCCACGGCCACGAGCCTGCTGCGGCGGAAGTCGCGCAGCACGAAGTAGAGCTCGATCAGGATGAGGAACGCGGCGACCAGGGCGGGCAGCCAGTACGTTTCGGTCTGTCCGCCGGCTGTGCCGACAGTCGTCGTCGGCTTGCTCGCTACGCCGCCGTCAGGCAGCGCGGCGGCCAGTGGTGCGTCATCGGAGCGCGCGACATAGGGCACGGCCAACTGGTCGGCGACCGTTCGCAGCGTGGCATCATCGACGAAGGACCGTTCGATGTCGGTGCCGGGGATGGAACCCCCCGCCGTGGTGCCGTAGCCCAGCACCGCACCGCCATCGACCGATCCGGCCGGCGGCCCGAATTCCCTTGCTGGAAGCCTTGACTCGGGTGCGCCGGCTCCGAGGTAGAAGACCAGGGTTGTGGCGCGAGGATACTGCTGTACGGCGCTGATCAACTGGTAGCGCAGCACGGTGTTAGCCGCACCTGCATTGGTCTGCGTGACGGCGTCGGATCCGTACGCGTAAGGGGCGACCGTGTCCATGACCGGCCCCAGGCTCCAGGTATCCGCCGACAGCGGCCACTCCAGCGACGGGGCCGATGCGAAGCCGATGACGGCGAACCGTGCCTGCGGATAGCGGTCGATGAGCGCCTGAATGTCATCGCGCGCCAACTCCATTCGGGTGCGACCTCCCAGGTCGCGGACCGCCATGTCCGGTGAGCGGTCGATGAGCAGGAACACGTTCGGTTCGAGGGCTCCGGCGCTGCGGGTGGCGGATTCGTCGTCGGCCGTGATCACGATGCGAGTTGCTGCGACGACAAGCAACAGTGCCGCCGAGGTGACGCCGAGCCAGCGCCATAGCGCCGCCCTGCTGCGCACCGACGCCCGCCAGTGGCGCAGTGCGACCGCTCGCGCGGCGAAAAGCAGCATGGCCACGGCGACCATGAGCAGCGGCGGCAGCACCGGATGCGAAGTCATCGACGCACCACCAGCGGCCACAGCACCAGACCCGCCAGTGCGGTCAGAGCCAATATCATTGGGATATCCGGTGTTTCGCCCAATCGGACGGCAGCGCCCTCATCGGCCGTCTGCGGTGGCGGGTGGTTCCTGATTTCGGACAGGTGGGCGGTCGTGTTCTCGTTTCCCGAGAACGAGAGACCAGCCGTGTCGCGGGCCAGCGCGTCGAGCGCGTCGCTCCCCGATCCGGTGATCACCACGTTGACCTGAACACCCGCAGTCCTCGCCAGATCGCGGACCGCGTCGGCGGTGAACAATGCGGGTCGCGCTTCGCCGGGCGCGCGCAGCGAACCGGGTCCGACGTAAATCAGCGAGCGTCGTTGCGCCGGTGTCTGATCGAATGCCGGGAAGCCCGTCAGACAGGTCGCCAAGACGTCTTCGACACCGCCGGCATAGTCGACGTAGGACACCGCCGGCGCCCACCTGACGGCGTCCGCCGACCGCTCGGACGCGCCGGCATAATCATTGAATTGGGCTGCCGCGTACTGGTAGTCCCGGGTCAGCGGTACGACGCGCCGATTGGGCGAGGTCAATCCGATGCGCTGAGTAGTGAAGGCCTTCACGCGGTCAGCGAAGTACCGCAACGTTGCGCCGATGACCGGATCGGTCGCCGGCCCGCCCATGCACAGCATGATGTCCTCGGGCTGGGCACTCCCGGAGTGCCGGGCGACCGCAGGCAATCCGGTCGGGCGGGCGGCGGCGACCACCGACGCCCCGAAGATCACCACCAGCAGACCGATCGCAACGACAGCCGACAATGTTCGCAGCCGGGCCGCCCGCCGGTACTCCGGCAATCGGGTCAGCCGCCCGACGTTCGCCAACAAGCGAAGACTCCGACGCTCTTCGTCCATCGGCCGCAGCAGCACCGTTGCGATACAGACCGCCAAACCGACACAGCCGACTATTGCCACCGCCCACCACGTCAACTCCACGTTCGGATCAGCTCCTCGGCCATGTCGGTCACGGCCCCGACGTCCGAGTGCGAGTCGGCATTGAACTGCGCATCGTTCAGCTCGCTCAACACCGGTGCGGCCGAACTCAGTTCGCTGGCCGCGATGGCATTCACTTGCATGTACTCGGCTCGAACACCGGTCGCGTGATGCAGAAAGGTCCGTAGTTCCCGGCTGACGGCCGCCGCGGCCGGAGCGGCGGCCAGCTCACCGGCGCGGTAGCGCTGCGCGACGGCACGCACCGCGCGGGCGGACCGGCGTTTGAGCAGCTCGCTTCGGGTCGCTCCGATGACGGGCAGAGCACGGATCCGTCGGCCCGGCATCGTGAACACGAATATCGCTGCGTACCAGCCGATCACGATGAGCAGCAGGAGCGCCGCGAGCCACAGCCACCATGACGAGTACGGCGTCGGGCCGATGATGAAACGCAGTAGCTCATCCGACACGGGCGAACACTCCGGTCATCGCCGTCAACCCGGCCCTGATGCGCGTGCTGCCCGTAATCCTTGCGTGCGGGACGCCGTGTGTTGTCATGAACATCGAAAGGCGCTCCCGCCGTTCGAGTTCAGCGCGGCGGTACGCCTCGACGACGTGGCTACCGAGCTCAGTGCCACTCAGGACGACGCGTCCACCGGCGACGTCGTACCCGTCGTTCTCATCCTCAGCCGACCCGACGGCGGCCATATCGGCGACCATCGCCCACATCACGTCGTGCCGTGCGGTGAGCCGGGACAGTACCTCGCTCAGCCCGTCGTCGATCTCGGGCTCGTCGGACACGACAAAGATCAGCAGTGGGTGCCGATAGTGCCGCGCCACCCAGTTCAGCTGTGTCGCAACGTTGCTCGATGCCGGGGCGGTGGTGGTGTGATGATGGAAGCGGTGCAGCATGCTCTCGATGTGCGTCTCTCCTCGCCGCAGTCGGATGTCGACACATCCGCGGACGTCACCGAACACCATGCCGATCTCGTCGGATCGCCGCAGTGTGACCAGTCCGATGGCACCGATGAAGTGCGCGGCGACATCACGCTTGCGCTCCCCCGACGGGGTTTGCGCGGTGGTGTTCCGACCGGCGTCGGCGACCACGAGGATCTTGTGGTGCTTCTCGGAGACGAAGCGCTTGATCAGGACCTGACCCGACCGTGCGGTGGCCTTCCAGTCGATGTCGCGAACGTCGTCACCCGGTACATAGGGACGCAGGTCATCGAATTCGAGGCTGCGGGTGTGCACAAGCGCGTACCGGCCGCCTTCCAGCAGTCCGGTCGTGTCGCGGCCGAAGAACTGCTTGGCGCTGTCCAGATGCTTGCCCATGGCCTCACGGCACCCGCACCGCGGCCAGCACCGCGTCGACGATCACATCGGGGGTGATCTGCAGGCTGGCAGCCTCGAAGCCGAGGATCATGCGGTGCCGCAGGACGCGGTGCGCGAGCCGTGCGATGTCGTCGGGCACGACGTGGTTGCGGCCCTGGAGAACGGCCAGAGCGCGCGCTGTCCGGCAGAACGCGATCGTCGCCCGCGGGCTCGCGCCGTACTCGATCAGCCGGGCGATGTTCGCCGATAGATACCGCTCGGGTGCTCGCGTCACGCTCACCAGTCGGCTGGCGTACTCGATCAGTTGACGGTCCATGTGCACGGTCTGGACGAGATTCTGAACGAGCCTGATCTCATCGACCCCGACTACCGGCGCCGTGCGGTGGCTCTTCTCGTACAGCCCCGCATCCATCCGCAGTACGACCTCGACCTCGTCATCGACGGAGGGGTACTGGACCAGCTCCTTCAACATGAAGCGGTCTGTCTGCGCCTCCGACAGCGGATAGGTGCCCTCCTGTTCGACGGGGTTCTGGGTGGCGATGACGAGGAACGGATCGGGGATCGGATACTCGACGCCGGCGATGGTGGTCTGACGTTCCTCCATTGCCTCGAGCATCGCGCTCTGCGTCTTTGCGCTCGAGCGGTTGATCTCGTCGAGCAGCACGATATTGGTGTGCACGGGTCCGAGCTGGGTGACGAAGGAGTTGGTGGCCGCCTCATAGATCTGGGTGCCGACGATGTCGCTGGGCAACAGGTCGGGCGTGCACTGAATACGCCGGAAGCCGCCCTGGATCGACTCGGCGATGACGCGCGCGGCCGTGGTCTTGGCCAGGCCCGGAACACTCTCGATCAGCAGATGGCCGCCGGCCAGGAGGCTGGCGAGCAGCGACTCGCGGAGTTCATTCTGGCCGACCACCTTGGCCGAGAAAGCCGATGCCACCGCTGCCACGATGCGCTCGGCTTCAGCCAGATCCCGCTGGTCGAGCCGCGGTCGCGGCGCGTTCATATAAGCCTTCCGTAGTAGCTAGGTGTCGCCGGTGTACCCCGACACGGGGATGCGCATACGTCGGCGGCGTTTCACTCCAGGCACAGGGGGAACGACAACAGTCATGCCATTGCGTGTCGCGGTCACCGGACCGACGGGGGAAATCGGCATATCGACCATCGAAGCGCTCGAAAGCCATCCCGAGGTGACGCAGATCGTCGGCATGGCGCGGCGCCCGTTCGATCCGGCCGAACGGGGCTGGTCGAAGACGGTCTACCGGCAGGGCGACATCCTCGACCGCGAGACGGTCGACGCGCTGGTCGCCGACGCCGATGTCGTCGTGCACCTCGCCTTCATCGTCATGGGCTCCCGCCAGGAAAGCGCCCGGGTGAACCTGGCGGGCACCCGCAACGTGTTCGAAGCGACAGTGGCGGCCCAACGTCCGCGTCTCGTGTACACCTCGTCGGTGGCCGCCTACGGTTACCACTCCGACAACCCGGTTCCGATCACCGAGGATGTTCCGACGCGCGGTTCACCCGAGCACTACTACTCCGAGCAAAAGGCCGCGTGCGAAGCGGCCCTGACCGAAATCACATCGGGTTCCGCGCTCGAGGTGTTCGTGCTGCGGCCGTGCATCGTCGCAGGGCCGAAGGCAACCGCACTGGCAGATGCCATGCCTTGGAACCGACTGCCCGGCCCGGCCCGTCGAATCATCGAGGCGCTGCCGCTACTCAAACCGCCGTTTCCGGATCCGGGCACTCCGATGCAGTTGATTCACCACGACGACGTCGCGGCTGCGATCGCGCTGGCCGTCACCACCACGAGCGCGCCGTCGGGCGCCTATAACCTCGCCGGTGACGGAGTGCTGTCGCTGTCGGAGGTCGGCGTCGCGCTCGGCGCCAGGCCGGTGAAGGTGCCCCGCGTCGCGGCGGTAGCCACATCGGAGCTCATCTCGAGAATCCCGTTCGTCCCGTCGGCGTTGGAGTGGTTGCACGCGGGTCGGAGCTCGGTCGTGATGGACACCAGCAAGGCCAGAAACCAGCTCGGGTGGCAGCCCAAATTCTCTGCAGCCCAAACTCTTTCGGCACTGGCCAGCGCCATTCGGTGAGCCGGTGCAGCGAAAGCCTAGACCGGCGCGACCCGATCAGCCCACGGCATCGCCTGCTCGAGTTGAGCAGCCAGCCTGATGAGCAACGACTCACCGGCGAGTGGCGCGACGAACTGAACGCCGAGCGGAAGGCCGCCCGCGGTCCAGTGCAACGGCAGCGAAATCGCCGGGCGCCCAGTGAGATTGGCCAGCTGCGTATACGGAATCCAGCCGAGGTTCTTGTCCACCATGTCGTCGACGATCTTCGTGTAGCCAAGGAATCGGGCAGTGCGTGTCTTGATCAACACATCGGACGCGTGCTGCAGCGCGACGGGCAGGTCGAACTCACCGATCTTGGGCGGTGGGGTCGCCAACGTCGGCGTCAGCAGCAGGTCGTAGGACTCGAAGAAGGTGGTCAGCCGGCGTGTGTGTTCGTGGCGCCGCTGGACGGCGTTGACGTAGTCGACGCTGCTCGTCGCCCGACCGAGTGCCGCCATGATGAGCGTGTCGCGCTCGAATGATTCGTCGCCTGCGCCGGTCAACCGCTTGGCCTCGGCGAGTTGCCAGGCGGCGTACACGAACCACGTCAGCAGAAACTCCCGGGCGAGCGCGGCGTCGTCGAACGGCGCCTGCGGCAGTTCATCGACGAGATGGCCCAGATCGGTCAGCGCCTGCACCGTTGCCTTCACGGCGGCGAACGACTCGGCGTGCGGCACCGGGGTTATCGCTGACGGCACCCGCACGCCGATCCGCAGCTTGCCGGGGTCCGCTCCCACATGCGACGCGAAAGATGAAGCGGGAAGGCCGGGCACGTAGGGTCCGCCGGGCTCGCCTCCGCTGATGACGTCGAGCATCGCCGCCGTATCGCGCACCGTTCGGGACACGACTCCCTGCACGGCGGCGCCGTGCATGGACTCGCCGGTCGCCGGCCCCGAGGGGGTCAGTCCTCGGCCCGGTTTGAGGCCGACCAGACCGCAGCACGCCGCAGGGATGCGGATTGACCCTCCACCGTCGCTCGCACCCGCGCACGGCACGATGCCCGCAGCGACCGCGGCCGCAGACCCGCCCGACGAACCTCCCGGTGTCCTTTGCAGGTCCCAGGGATTGTGCGCCGGACCCCACACCTCCGGCTCGGTGATCCCCTTCGCCCCGAACTCCGGTGTGTTGGTCTTGCCGAAGATGACCAGCCCGGCGTCGATCCAGCGCTGGACGACCGCGGCGTGCTCGGCGGCCGGCGTCGACATGAACGCGCGCGACCCCGCCGATGTCGGTAGGCCCGCGTAGTCCTGCGCGAGGTCCTTGATGAGGAACGGGACGCCGGCGAACGGACCGGTGCGCTCGTCGGTCGGTGAGGTGGGGATGTCTCGCACGATGGCGTTGATACGCGGGTTCACTTCCGCCGCCCGCTCTTGCGCCACGGCGAGCACCTCGGCGGCCGACACGTCCTTGTCTGCAATCAGCTTCGCGAGGCCGGTGGCGTCGTGCGTCCGGTATTCGTCGAACTTCATCGCTCGACCGTATGCGCCGCTGCCCCGCTTTGGACCCTCCCCGCTACGCCAGCGGCTGCCCGTCCTTGGTCAGCACGTGCCACTCACCGCCGAACAAGTCCAGGCCCTGCCCACCGGCGTCGCTGTCGGTGTTTTCATTTCCAACTGCCGAGCCGATCAAACTTCTTCCGTCAACGCGGCGATGATGTCGTCGGGGCCGTGGACGTATGGCCGGCCTCACAACGGGCCGGCACCCTCTTACCCGTGCCTCACGAGATATGGGGCCAGGCCAAATGTCTCAACGAGCGTGAGCCAATCCGTCCCCGAGACCTCATAGTCAGCGCGCGCCTTTTCGGTTCCTACGTTGTCGGGCCACGAGAACCGGAAGTCCAAGCCCATGGCGGTGTCGCGACATCCGATGGTAAGCGGTGGCATTCCAGGAACGGACACACGCATGCCTGGCGTCGTGGACCAGTAGTTCATCGCTGCATTGCTGAGGATATTTCCGACGGTCGGAAACCAATGCCTGGACGTCGGACTGTAGGTCACCGGTGTCGCCGTTACCTGCGCAGGCGAAACCGCGGCGATGAGCGCGTTGCTTGTCGGGTCGATCACCCGGATCGCATTTGCGCCCACATCGATGGCCAGGCGCGGTTGGCCGGCAGATTCCAGGAATTCTCGTTTCTTGGTTACTGCAAGCGCCCCCATCTCCTGGATCAACAGCGAGTTGGGGAACAGCAAGCAGCGAGTCGGGCCGCCGGGTGCAGGCGGACTCACATCCAGCCCACTCGTGCGGCCGACCATGGTGAGTATCTGCTCGAACTCCGGGGCCGACAGCCAGGCGTCGATGTCCACCGGCAGGCCGTAGCCCGCGTCTGGTGCGTCCAGTCGCGTTCCGGCAGCGATGCGACGGTCTCGTCCGCCGAGAACAAATCGGCGCGAGCCGCAATGCAGGTGCAACGCCGCACCCATTGTCGCGCCCCCGATGACTCCCCACGTGCCCAACTTCGCGTCGCCGAACGCGTAGACGTCGCCCGGCCTCGTATTGACAGTCAGGGCATCGCTCGTGACGGAAACGACGATCTTCTCCCGTCGAGACCACCAGGTCCATGCAGCGACACCCCCGAAAAGGAGTAGTAGAAGTACGGCTTGGAAGCCGTACCCTGCGGCCCTCTGGAGCCACTCGGAACCGTTCTCGGCGAGCGACTGCACACCTAAAAACAGGCCGCCGAGCACGGCTGAAAACGCGAGAATCCCGACAACCATCAGGGCGTATGACTTGCCAAAGTTGTTCTGCCAGGCGGGCGTCGTTATCGAGGCCACTTTGGAGCCCCAGAACGGGGGTCGGGCCACGAACTGGCGCGACGCGGCCGGTCCTTCGTTGATGTTCATAGGGAGAGCATTCCGCCGGCCGGCGCCTACCGATCCCAAGTCGACGCCGTCGATAGTCTGCAGGCATGAGCCTCGTCACCTACGAGTTGGACGACCATGTCGCGACGATCACCCTCAACCGACCCGATGCACGCAATGCGATCAACGGCGCGCTCCGCCGTGACTTGAACGCGGCCTGGGAGCGCTTCCGCGACGACGAGGACGCGTGGGTGGGGATCCTCACCGCGAACGGCAGCGTGTTCTGCGCCGGCGGGGATCTCAAGGACGGTGAGGGCTCGGTGGGGACGTTCGGCGGGACCTTCTGGGAGAAGCCGACGATCAACTCGTTCGAAAGCGGGATGGAGCTGTTCAAGCCGACGATCGCTGCGGTGCACGGCCCATGCATCGGCTACGGGTTGACCGGAGTCCTGTTCTGCGACTTCGTCATTGCATCCACTGCGGCCACGTTCTCGTACCCAGAGGTGTCGATCGGGGTCCCGACGATCGTCGGGGCGATCCGGCTTCCCGAGCGACTCCGGTGGGCCGATGCCATGGAACTGCTGCTGACCGGCAAACCGATAGCGGCCGAGCGCGCCAAGGAGATCGGCCTGGTGTGGCGGCTGGTCGAGCCCGACGATTTGCAGGCGGAGGCGCGCTCGTGGGCGCGAACGCTCACAGAGGCGGCGCCGCTGGCGCAACGCGCAACCAAAGAGGTGGCCTGGCGCAGCGCCAACATGGGTTGGATCGAGTCCGTTCGGTTCGGGGAGACGATGCGCAAAGTCGCCGGCGCGACCGAAGACGTGGCCGAGGGAATCCGGGCCTGGCAGGAGAAGCGGAAACCCCAATGGCGGGGCCGCTGACAGCCGGTGGGTCGAGGACTACGAGCGACGAAGGGTCAGGAGGGTGATCTCACTGGGCGCGAACACCCGAAAGGGCGGACCCCAGAACCCGGTCCCGCGGCTCGTGTACAGCTGAGTCCGCTCACCGTGTCGACTCAGTCCGTGCACCACCGGTTGATCCAGTCGGACAAGGTAGTTGAACGGCCAGATCTGGCCGCCGTGAGTGTGTCCCGAAACCTGGAGATCGACGCCCGCCCGCACGGCGTGCGTGACCTGCTTGGGTTGATGCGCAAGAAGAAGGACCGGCAGCGTGCGGTCGGCTCCTGTGAGGGCAGCCTCGAGATTTGCGCCGTGCCCGCGGATACCGGACGACTTGGCGGTGGCGTCGTCCACCCCGGCGACGATGAGCCGATCGCCGTCGCGTCCGACGATGACGTGGCGGTTGTGCAACGCAGCCCAGCCGATGCTCTCCATGTAATCGAGCCATCCCTGCGCCTCGCTGAAATACTCGTGGTTGCCGGTGACGTAGACACGAGCCGAGGTGGCCTCCACCGACGCCAACGGACTCGCCTGTTTTTCGCGGAGGTCGACCGGCCCGTCAGCGATGTCGCCGAGGTGGCACACGACGTCGGCGCCGAGTTCGTTGACCCGCGCCACGACGGCGGCTGACCATCGTGCGCGATCGATCGGTCCATAGTGGGTATCGGTGATCAGGGCGACGCGCAGTCCATCCAGACCGCTACCGAGTCGGTCGATGGCGACATCGACTGTCCTGACGCGTGGGACTCGCATCGCTTCGGCGTAACCCCAGACGAGAAGGACCACCACCATGACAAGGACGGCTGCTGTGACCAACCGTGACCGCGCCGGATCCTGGACTCCCGCGGCGAGCAGGACCAGCCGCACCACCTGGCCCAGCACCGACCAGACGAACAAGACCCAGGCCGCACCCAGCAGTCCGTCACCTGCGGCGGCCGCCCAGTCGAGATGTCGGCGCCCGTGGCCGAGCATCATCAACAACGGCAGCGCGATGAAGGCCGCGACAAAGACAAGTGTGCCGGTGACGAACACGCCCGTCGGCCAGCCCGCCCCAGACGCCAGCAGCATCCACCACGGCACGCCGAACAGCAGCAGCATGATGGCCAGCACGACGGCCATGCGGCGCAGATTCCGCGACCGCCGTGGCGGGTCGATCGATTCGACTACTTCTGCCGGGTTGTCTGTCATCGCGCCTCGATATCTTGCGTGGGGGTCGAAGGACCATCACCGACGTTACGCATGGTCGGGATTGGGACCCGGTGAGAAAGGCCCTCGCCCTCTAGGGGACGGCGCTAAGCATTGGCTCTACTCACCGGTCCGGAGTCCGGCGTAGGCTCGCCCGATGCCGGGGAGTTCTGAGATCCGGTTCCTTTCCCACCACGGCGGCCGCGTGGCCTACGAGATCCGTGGGGATGGTCCACCGCTCGTCGCTCCGGCGTGGTGGGTGAGCCATCTCGAACTTGACTGGCAGAGCCCGGACTTCCGGCGGTTCTGGGACGGCGTCGCAGTCGGCTACACACTGATCCGATACGACCGGCTCGGCGTCGGCATGTCGGACCGCACGATGCACGAGACGGATCTGACCATCGATGGAGAAGTCGCGGTGCTGCGCGCCCTCCTCGACGAGCTCGGGCTTGAGCGGGTGTCGCTGGTCGGCGGCTCATGTGGAAGCTGCACCGCAATAGCCTTTGCGGCAACATTTCCGGAGCGCGTCGAACGCATGGTGCTGTACGGGTCGTATGCCGATGGCTCGGCAATCGCCGAGCCGCGCGTGAGGGATGCCATCCTCGCCACTGTGGGTGCGCATTGGGGACTCGGCTCGCGCGTGCTCAGCGACCTCTTCCTCGGTAGTGCCGAGCATGCCGAGCATGAGCGCTTCGCAAAGTTGCAGCGGGAGGCGGCGGATGCCGCGACCGCCGCCGCGCTACTGGGTCTCGTCTACCGCCTCGATGTACGCGCGCACCTTCCCCTCGTCCGCCGGCCGACGCTCGTCGTGCATCGGCGCGACGACCGTGCGGTGCCATATCGGCTGGGGCGTGAGGTCGCGGCCGCGATTCCCGGCGCGACATTCATTCCGCTGCAGGGCAGCGCACACTTCCCGTGGCATGGTGATGTCGACTCCGTTGTCCGCGCGTGCCGCGAAGCGCTGGCACCCGAGCATTCGACGCCGCACGACATCAGCGAACCGGAGCGGGTCCTGCTATCAGATCGTGAGCGGGAGATCATCGTGTGCGTCGCGCGGGGGTTGAGCGACCGCGAGATCGCCGAGCAGCTGGTACTGAGCCCGCACACTGTGCATCGCCACGTGGCGAACATCCGCCGCAAGCTGGGCCGCACCTCGCGGACAGCCGCGGTCGCCGAGGCTGCCCGTCTCGGGCTGCTCTGAATTGGCCGGAACGGGCCACCTGCACAAGATGGCCGCTCCGAGCGATGCGCGCAGGATGCGGCCGGTTCTACGGTTTCGGCATGACAGACACGGCGACCACCACAAAGGCGGCGAGCCCACCGTCCGCGGCATGGCTGCGGATTTTCGCGCTGGTATACGACCCCTTTCTCTGGCTCGGTGAGATCGCAGGCCTGCGCCGCCGGCGACGGGCGCTGCTGAGGAACGCCGGCGGGCGGGTTGTTGAGATCGGCGCCGGCACCGGGCTGAACGCTGCGCTCTACCCCGACGACATCGACGAGCTTGTGCTCACCGAGCCCGATGCGGCGATGCGCCGGCGACTCGCGCGTCGCCTGCAGCGGCACGGACGCGGCAGCGCGCGGATTGTTGACGCACCGGCGGAGCGCCTTCCGCTGGCCGATGCGTCAGTGGACACCGTCGTATCCACGCTCGTCCTCTGCACCGTCCCCGATCCCGAACGCACTCTGCGCGAGATCGCACGCGTGCTCCGCCCGGATGGGCAGCTGCTGTTCATCGAACACGTCCGCGCGAAGTCCCGGTTGCTCGCGGCGTTACAGGACAAGCTGTTTCAACCGTGGCGCCGCTTCGCCGCTGGATGCTGCTGCAACCGCTCAACCGTCGAGCTGATGCGCGCCTGCGGGTTTGCAGTTGCGGCCGACGACGTCGTGTGGCGTGGCATGCCCGCGATTGTCCATCCGCTCAGCGTCGGACGGGCGTCTCGCTGATCCGGACGAGCAGCCCGCGGCAACTCTGCAACGCACGCATCGGTGCCAGCCAGCCCTCTGTGGCGTCATCGAGACGCTCGGAGCCGGCACGCGGTCTGTTGGGACATCCGAGCGACGTCCGTCATCGTGGACGATTACTCTCGGATCGACAGTGACGGAGGGCTGGACGTGGAACAGAATCCGACCTCGGGCGGTCCCGGCAGCGACCGGCCCGGCATCACATCGAGCGGGGACTACGAGTACGACGAGGCCCACGACGTGTCCGCCGACGACATCAGGGCTCGAGCCGCGGAACCTCATCGGGTCGAGTCACCACCTGAGATGAACCGCGACGCGGGCGGGGACTACGGGTACGACGAGGCCCACGATTTCGGAACGTCCTGAGTAGTCAGTCCCTTCCGTCCGGGTGCCCTAGGACGATTTCGGCTTCGCC
>CAVTSZ010000056.1:0-176002 GCA_963737385.1 uncultured Actinomycetota bacterium | reverse complement strand
CCTGACGGTGGCCGAGTACGAGGCGATGGGCGGGATGGCCCAGGTGGTGCAGAACGTGGTCGAGAGCCTGCTAGCTCTCGACCCCGAGGCACGCCAAGCGGACCTCGACACCCTCCACGATGCGTTCATCCCGTGGCTGGCCACCATCAACCCCAACAGCGACCAGCCGATGCGCCGCCTGGCTCGCTGGGAGAAGCTGCCCGCCGCTAGCCATCCCCTGATCCAGGCGATGGTCGAGAAGCGGCTGCTGGTCAAAGACACCCGCGACGGGCAGACCGTGGTCGAGGTGGCCCTGGAAAGCCTGCTGCGGCAATGGCGCGAACTCGCGGCGTGGCTGCGTGACGAGGCCCAGGACCTCAAGGACGCCGACACTCTCGAACGCGCCGCCGCCGACTGGCGCACCAGCGGCGACAACGAATCCTGGCTGCTGGAAGGCACTCGCCTGGCCGACGCCGAAACCCTGGCCGCCCAACCCGGCTTCCGCGACCGCCTCGACCCGGCCCGTGACTTCCTGAACGCATCCCGCAACCGCGAAGACGACCGCATCCAAGCGGAAAAGCAGCGCCAGGAATCCGAACTGCGAGCCGCACGCAAACATGCGGCAGCGCTACGGAAACGTTCCCGGATCCTCATCACCGTGCTCGCGGTCACTGCAATCATCGCCATAGTGGCTGTGACTCTGGGCATCCAGGCCGACCACGCAGGGAAGCAGGCCGACACCGCACGGCAGCTAGCCGTACGTCAACGGAACGAGGCCACCGCCTTGCGGCTGGTGACCGAAGCCCAGCCCATGTTCGCCGCTTCCCGTGCCGGTGGCTACGTCCGCGCGCTGCAACAACTCCTCGCTGCGCACGCCCTCGCGCCGAAGCCAGTCGAGGGCGCACTCCTCGACGCCGCCATCGCCCGACGGAACCTACACAAAATCATTGAGACACCGGGGTGGATGGCGTTCAGCCCCGACGGCACGCGGATCGTCGTCGGCAACGTCGACAACGCGCTGCGGGTGTGGGACGGCGCCACCGGGAAACCCGTCGGCGAGCCGCTGACCGGGCACACGGACACGGTGTGGAGGGTGGCATTCAGTCCCGACGGCCGTCGGATCGTGTCCGGCGGCGAGGACAAGACGCTGCGGGTGTGGGACGCCGACACCGGGAAGCCCATCGGCGAGCCGCTGACCGGGCACACCGGCACTGTATGGAGCGGGGTGTTCAGTCCCGACGGCCACCGCATCGTGTCCGGCAGTGCCGACAACACGCTGCGGGTGTGGGACGCCGACACCGGGAAACCCATCGGCGAGCCGCTGACCGGGCACACGGCCACGGTGGGAAGCGTGGCGTTCAGTCCCGACGGCCACCGCATCGTCTCCGGCAGTGCCGACAACACGCTGCGGGTGTGGGACGCCGACACCGGGAAACCCATCGGCGAGCCGCTGACCGGGCACACCGATTCTGTGGTCGGTGTGGCGTTCAGTCCCGACGGCCACCGTGTTGTCTCCGGCGGTCTCGATAAGACTGTGCGGGTGTGGGACGCCGACACCGGGAAACCCATCGGCGAGCCGCTGACCGGGCACACGGCCACGGTGACCAGTGTGGCGTTCAGTCCTGACGGGCATCGTATCGTCTCCGGCAGTTGGGACGAGACCGTGCGGATGTGGGAAGCGGATACCGGGAAACCCGTCGGCGAGCCGCTGACCGGCCACACCGACATAGTGTCCAGTGTGGCGTTCAGTGCCGACGGCCACCGTGTCGTCTCCGGCAGTGCCGATGAGACCCTGCGGATGTGGGAAGCGGATACCGGGAAACCCGTCGGCGAGCCGCTGACCGGCCACACGGACATGGTGTTCAGTGTGGGGTTCAGTGCCGACGGCCACCGTGTCGTCTCCGGCAGCGTCGATAAGACCGTGCGGATGTGGGACGCGGACACCGGGAAACCCGTCGGCAAGCCGCTGACCGGCAACACAGAATCTGTATTGAGCGTGGCGTTCAGTCCCGACGGCCACCGCATCGTCTCCGGCAGTGCCGACAACACCGTGCGGATGTGGGAAGCGGATACCGGGAAACCCGTCGGCGAGCCGCTGACCGGCCACACGGACGCGGTGTTTAGCGTGGCGTTTAGTCCCGACGGCACGCGGATCGTCTCCAGCAGTGCCGATAACACCGTGCGGATGTGGGAAGCGGATACCGGGAAACCCGTCGGCGAGCCGCTGACCGGCCACACGGAGGCGGTGGGGGAAGTGGCCTTCAGCCCCGACGGCCACCGAGTCGTCTCCGGGAGTGCCGACAACACGGTGCGGGTGTGGGATGCGGACACCGGCCAACCGATCGGCGACCCCCTGACCGGACACACCAAATCTGTCTTGAGCGTGGCGTTTTCACCGGATGGCACGCGCATCGTGTCCGGCAGCGACGACGACACCATACGGCTGTGGAACGCCGACACCGGCCAACCGATCGGCCAGCCTTTCACGGGGCACACGAGCCAGGTGACCAGTGTGGCGTTCAGCCCGGATGGACAGCGCATCGTCTCCGGCAGCGCCGACAAGACTGTACGGCTGTGGAACGCCGACACCGGCCAACCGATTGGCGACCCGCTCACGGGCCATACAGACTTTGTGTACAGCGTGGCGTTCAGCCCCGACGGCCAACACATCGTCTCCGGAAGTTACGACAAGACATTGCGCCTCTGGCCCACATACCCTGACCCCGCGTCGGCGATGTGCGCCAAGCTCACCACCAACATGAGCCACAAACAATGGCGCGAGTGGGTCGCACCGACATTGACTACATCAAGGGCTGCCCCGAATTGCCGGTCGCGCCGGACTAGATTCATGCTGGGCGGGCAGCGGGTGGTCGAGACCTTCGTCGAAGTGCCCGACGGTGGGCCTGCGGCCCACACACTTCGCCTGCCTGCCAGGTCCTCGACGCTGCTGACACCTAACCGACCGCGTCTTAAAAGAGAGCACATCCGCGACTCGCGGAAGTTCGTCTCAATCCACGTGTATCCGGTGACCGGGTCCCAGGCGGAAAAGCTCGGACATGTACGCGCTTTCAGGTCTTGGTTGATCGTCGAGCGCAGAAATCGTGGGCCTCGTCGTAGCCATAGTCCCCGCCCCTTTCGTCGAGCTGTACCCCCGATGGGGGATCGACTCGATGTGGTGCTGGAGTTTCACGCAGCGGCCCGGGCGGCACGTCGTGTGCCTCGTCGTACTCATAGTCGTAGCCCGGGGGGATGCGTGGGTTATCGGCACCGGGGTCGCGGGCGGGCCACGTCGTCTGTTTTCATCCAGCTGGTCGTGGGCATTCCTGAGCGCATGGACAAACTGACCCGACTTCGGCATGCGCAGCGGCGGATCGTAAGAGTCCAGCGGCGACTTTGGTTGGCTGAGGTACTGATGTGGCCGACAGTGATCGCCGCCGGGGTGTCGTCGGTCGGCGGCCTGGTGTGGTTCCTGCGGCAGCGGTCCGCCGGTGGTCGGCACGAAATGCCGGATACGCCGGGAGCGCATGAAGACGGCAACGTGCACGTCGAGCCGGACGGTCAGCTCACACGCCCCTGACTTTCGATTGGCAACGAGCGGGGGACATCTCCACAGACCATCGCCATGCTGTGTCTTATGTCAATGCCCGACGGGACCATCATCTGGACCTCACCGATGGGCCACACCTACACCACTCATCCCGGCAGCAGTCACCGCTGAGTGAACCCACCGCGACGCTGTGGACCGGCGATCCACCCGCTGTGGAGTCGAGGGGTACCGCGGAGTGATGATGCCCACTCGCCGACACACCCGCGCCCAGGCCGCGGCCAAAGCCAAAGCCAAAGCCGCCGAACGCAAACTCAACGACGACCACGTCGCCGAATGCAACAAACCGCCACCTTCTAACCGGCCTGCTACGTAGAGGTGACGGCGGACAGGTGCCACTCACCGGGCACGCCCTTGAGCTGGTGAGTGCCGCGCTCGTCAAACTCAAGCCCTGATCCGATCACGAGGTCGCGCAGCGTGCTGGACACCAGCACGTCGTTCGCGCCAGCCAACGCGCTCACCCGCGCCCCGATATGCACGGCGATCCCGCCGATGTCATCGCCGCGGACCTCGCACTCGCCGGTGTGCAACCCGGCACGCACCTGGATGCCGAGCGCCTGCACCGCGTCGCGGATTGCCATCGCGCAGCGGATCGCTCGTTGAGGGCCGTCGAACATCGCGAGGAAACCGTCACCCGACGTGTTCACTTCGCGGCCTCGAAAGCGAGCCAGTTGCGACCGCACGACGGCGTCGTGAGCATCGAGCAAGGCATGCCAGTCACGGTCGCCGATCTCCGCCGCGCGATGCGTCGAGTCCACGATGTCGGTGAACAACACCGTGGCGAGAACACGGTCGTCCGCCACCTCTGTCTGGTGCCCGGTGATGAACTCGGCGATCTCCTGGAACGAATCGCGCCACGGTTCCACGTAGTGAAGCATGTTGCGCCCTGGCAGTTCAACGTATTTCGCGCCCGGGATGTGATCGGCGACGTACTTGCCATAAGCAGGCGGGATGAACGGGTCGTCGGCGTGCTGGACGACCAAAGTCGGCACGCGAACGGTCGGCAGCACCGCCTGCACGTCCATCGCGGCTACTAGCGGCTGCATAAGCTCGAAAGTCCCTGGGCTCGCCGCCAGGCGGTCATGTCGCGCCCATGTCGCCCGGACCTCCTCATTCCACGGCATGTCCGGACTCAAGACATGGTGGAACTCGCCCGTGCCCCACATCGCGGCCGCGGCAGCGATCCATTCCTCGTTAGTGAGCCCATCAGTGCGTTCGGCCGTATCGCCGTGGCCCTCGAGCACGACGAGCGCCGTTGTGCGGGACGGATGTGTCGCGGCGAACAGCACCGCTGTCGGGAGCGCGCCGACGGGGGCGAGGAGCGCCGCTTCGATACTTCCTAGATCGTCGAGAACCGCGGTGAGGCTGTCGGCCCATTGCTCCAACGTCGGCAACGCACCTGGCGTGACAAGATCGGACGCTCCCGTACCCGGCTGATCGAAGAAGATGAGCCGACCGAGCGATGTCATCGCCTCAACCCAGCCTCGAAGGGACGGTAGCTCCGGCAGGTGTTCGCAGCAGGTGAACCAGTTCGGGACGAACACGATGTCCCGTTCACCTTCAGCCGACGCGCGATAGGCGACCCGCAAGTCCCCGTTCATCGCGTAGCGGGTCTCCGAGAACATTGCGGAAGTCTAAGCCGAGGAGCCGTTGAGGTTCGGTGTCATGCATAGGACCGAGGTCCCGAACCGACTCCTCACAGCGGGCACGCGTCATGTGCTGAAGTTGGTGTCGTTGGATCAGACGATGAGGCCCACCCGCGCGGCGATGATCGGGGATCTTTCCGCAGCTATTCCACGCAAGACGGGGAGCCTCGCCACTGAGACTCCCCGTCTGCCGGGCCGGTCAGCAGTGAGTTCGCCGCCAACTGCCGTCCGGGCCCGCAATCAAGCCGATAGGGTCAAGCGCTTCCCCGGAAACCGAATAAAGCGGCCAAGGCAAGAACGCCCGCTGTCACTCGTGCGCTCATCCTTGCTTGCTTCACCTCTGGGCCGCTCTCGTGACCAATTCGGCAGCCGGATGTTAGGGCTCATCAGCCTCCAGCTCGTCGGCGTCGTCGGCGACCCTGTCTCACGAACGTGAGGAAGGGCCGTAGTGGTCACCGTGGCCGGGTCTTAGCGGAGTTTGCTATCCGATCCGTGGCTAACTAGCAAACTAGCATCGCTTAGTCAGCTAGGACGAAAATTTGTACTAATTCGACTGCATTAGCTACAGCGATTGCCATAGCCACACGTTCGGCGCTCCTGGGCGTCGTGGCGCAAGGTCGTCCGGAACTGCTCCTTGCCCATCCCGGAGCCAGTTCGGCATTGGGGTCAGCGCTCGCTCTGCTAGCCCTGCTCGGTCCAGTCGCCGTGCGCGTCACGGCCGCCGTCCCAGTCGTCCCAGCTCTCCCCTTTCTCCCCAATGGCAGTCAATTCGTCCACCGTCCAGTCGGGGATCTTGAACTGGGTCATCCTGCCGCCGATGTCTGCAACCGTTCTTGCGGGGTCGAACGAGTGGAGGGAATCGCGACGAGCACGATGAACGTCTTCCGCAGCAACGGCTTGATCGCCTTCGCAATGGCGGCGCGGAGGTCTGGATCAACGTGGTGAAAGTCGTCGAGAACGATTGGCCTGGGATTCTTCGTCAGCGCGTCCTCGACCTGCTGGGCCGAGACGCCCGAGTACGCTACGGCCAATCCGGCAATTACGGGGCATCATCGCTGGTAGAGCCACTCTTCTTATCGAGCAACCGTTCGACATACTTGGCGATGATGTCCACCTCGAGGTTGACCTGGGCGCCGACGTGGGCGCCGCCGAGAGTCGTCAGCTCCAGGGTGGTCGGGATCAGCGACACCTCGAACCAGTCGTGCCCCACCGCGGAGACGGTCAGCGACACGCCGTCGACGGTGATCGACCCCTTTTCGACGACGTAGCGCGTCAGCGCCATGGGCAGCGCAATCCGCACCACTTCCCAGTGTTCTGCCTGGGTGCGCGCGATGACGTGGCCGGTGCCGTCGACATGGCCCTGCACGATGTGCCCGCCCAGGCGGCTGTTGACCGCGGCCGCGCGCTCCAGATTGACCCGACTGCCCACCCCGACACCGCGCAGGCTGGACCTGTTCAGCGTCTCGCCCATGACGTCGGCGGTGAATGCGCCGTCGGGTCGCACCTCGACGACGGTCAGGCACACCCCGTTCACCGCGATCGAGTCGCCATGGCCGGCGTCGGAGGTGACGACCGGTCCTCGGATGGCCAGCCGCGCGGAATCGCCGAGGTCTTCCTTGCCGACGATTTCGCCCATTTCTTCGACGATTCCGGTGAACACGTCGCCAGACTATCCAGACAGGCGCTTCTCGCCGAAGAACGTGGCGACCGGGTTGCCATTGAAGTTCGGGATCTCGCGGTAGCCCTCGGACAGATAGAGGCCCTGTGCGTGCGGCTGTCGCGGTCCGGTGTCCAGACGGACGATGTCGTAGCCGAGCCCACGCGCCGCGTCCTCCAGCGCCCGCAGCAGCGCCCGGGCCACTCCCTGCCCGCGAGCGGCGGGCACCACGTACATGCGCTTGATCTCGCACGCGCCGTCGGGGAGCCGTTTGATGCCTCCCCCGCACACCGCATCGCCATCGCGGTAGCCGACGAGGAACGCCCCACCGGGCGGGCCGAGGTCCGCCGGCCCTGCCGGGGGCATGTCCGGGGAGTTCAGATCGAGTCCGTCTCCCACATCCCAGTAGAGCTCCCGCATCTCGTCGGTCATCGCCACCAGCAACGCGGCGCCGTCGCCGTCGTGCGCGGAGACGCGTCGAAAGTCCAGCTCAGCAGCCATATTTCCACTTCTACCCCGGCCCCGGCCACCGTGTCCACCAGGGTGCACCCACTACGATGCAGTCATGCAGACCCGCCTCTTGGCGATCTTCGCCGCCCTTTTCACCGCCATCGCGCTTCTCGCAGGTTGCTCCGGCTCCGAGAACAACAAGGACCTCCCGGATGCCGCGACGCTGCTGCAGCAGTCCGCCGACACCACCAAGAGCCAGAGCAGCGTGCATCTCATGCTGACGGTGCAGGGCAAGATCGAGGAACTTCCGATCGAGTCGCTCGAGGGTGACCTGACCAATACGCCCGCGGTCGCCGCGCAGGGCAAGGCCAACATCCTGTTCCTGGGCCAGCGGTTGCAGGACGTCAGCTTCGTCGTCGCCGACGGCAACTTGTACGGCGCCATCACGGCCGGCGACACCTTCCAGGACTTCGGACCGGCGGTCGACATCTACGACGTCTCGGCGATTCTGTCGCCCGACAAGGGGCTGGCCAACGTGCTGGCCAACTTCTCCGACCCCAAGGCCGACGGCCGCGAGACGATCAACGATGTCGACACCGTTCGCCTGACCGGAACCGTCAGTGCCGACGCCGTGAACAAGATCGCCCCCCAGATCGCCGCCACCGGCCCCGTAGCGGGCACTGCGTGGATCACCGAGGAAGGCAACCACGAGCTGGTGCAGGCCAAGCTGGAGCCGACCCCGGGCAACAGCGTCACGATGACGCTGTCGGAGTGGGGTAAGCCTGTGACGGTCACCAAGCCCGCCGTCTGATGCAGCCTTCGCCCGAAGCCGGCGCTCCGGTGACATCGGGTCGGCGCGTCGCGATCAGCGCCGGCAGCCTCGCGGTACTGCTGGGCGCCCTCGACACCTATGTCGTGGTCACGATCATGACCGACATCATGCGGGACGTCGGCATCGGCATCAATCAGATCCAGCGGGTCACACCGATCGTCACCGTCTACCTGCTCGGCTACATCGCGGCGATGCCGCTGTTGGGCCGGGCGTCTGACCGATTCGGCCGAAAACTGTTGCTGCAGGCCAGCCTTGCCGGTTTCGCGATCGGCTCGGTGGTCACCGCGATGTCCACCGATCTCGACATGCTCGTCGTCGGGCGATTGATCCAGGGCATCGCCAGCGGCGCCCTGCTGCCGGTCACCCTGGCGCTCGCCGCCGACCTGTGGACGAGCCGCAACCGCGCGGCGGTGCTCGGTGGCGTGGGCGCCGCCCAGGAACTGGGCAGTGTGCTCGGGCCGATGTACGGCATCGCCCTTGTCGGGCTGTTCCACCACTGGCAGTCGGTGTTCTGGGTCAACGTGCCGCTCGCGGTGATCGCGATGGTGATGATCCAGTTCAGCCTGCCGTCGCGGCAGAAGTCGGAGACTCCGGAGAAGGTCGACGTCGTCGGCGGCGTGCTTCTCGCGATCACACTGGGCCTGGCCACCTGGGGCCTCTACAACCCCGCGCCGGACGGCAAGCAGGTGCTGCCGAGCTACGGCCCGCCACTGATCATCGGCGCGCTCGTCGCGGCCGTGGCGTTCTTCGTCTGGGAGCGGTTCGCGCGCACCCGGCTGATCGAACCCGCCGGAGTGCATTTCCGGCCCTTCCTCGCCGCCCTGGGCGCCTCCCTGGTCGCGGGCGCGGCGCTGATGGTGACCCTGGTCAACGTCGAACTGTTCGGTCAGGGCGTACTCGGCAAGGACCAGACCGAGGCGGCGTTCCTGCTGTTGTGGTTCCTTGCAGCGCTACCGATCGGCGCACTGCTCGGCGGCTGGCTCGCCACCAAGATCGGCGACCGGATCGTGGCCTGCGCCGGGCTGTTGATCGCCGCGGGCGGCTACTACCTGGTCTCGGGTTGGCCCGAGGACGTGCTGGCGGCCCACCACGACCTCGGCCTCTTCACGTTGCCGATGCTGCACACGGATCTCGCGATCGCGGGCTTTGGATTGGGTCTGGTGATCGCTCCGCTGACGTCGGCGACCCTGCGGGTGGTGCCTGCCGCCCAGCACGGCATCGCCTCGGCGGCCGTGGTGGTCGCGCGGATGATCGGCATGCTCATCGGCCTCGCTGCGCTGTCCGCATGGGGGCTGTACAAGTTCAACCAGTACCTGCAGGAGCGGTTGGCGGCGCTGCCGCCGGTCAGCGGCGACACCCCGGGCGCCCGGCTGATCGCTACAGGCGCTCGCCTGACTGAGGCATCCATCGATGCCTATGTCCTGCAGTACGGCGAGATCTTCAAGATCACCTGGATCGTGTGCATCGTGGGCGCCCTGCTCGCCCTGTTCATCAGCGGCCGCACCGAACACGCCGACGAGCCGGCCGAGCCCGACGATTCCGGCCCGCAGCGCATGCGGGTCGGCTCACCGGCCGACGACAAGCCGACACAGAAGCTATCCGTACAGAATGCGGACGAGACAGCCCGGATTCAGCAGCCACAGCGCAGCCGCCATCGACCCACTTAGCCGGGGTCAGCAGCGCTCGAGGCCGGGACCCATCACCGTCAGCTGGGGAAATGGCTCGCGCTCGTCGGCGGACAGGCCCCGAATCGCGTCACAGATCAGCGCCTTGATGTTTCGGGGATCCACTGGGCGATTGCTGAGCCAGTCCTGCAGTGCAGTCATGCTCGTCGTCCTTCGTTCGTGCTCACGACGCGCAACTCGTCGGTGAAAGCGCGATTTTCGCAGTCAGGCCGCAGCGGCCCGACTCTGGTACGAGTGTACCGATGAAAGCCCCCGGGTTGGTCTCTCGGCGCGCCGGGTATGCGTGGTGAAGACAACAATGTGAAGGGAGAGAATTCATGGCAACTTCACTGAACGGCAAGAAAGTTGCGTTCCTGGTTGCACCCGAAGGCGTCGAGCAGGTCGAACTGACCGAACCGTGGAAGGCCGTCGAAGAGGCCGGCGGAAAACCCGAACTCGTGTCCACAGAAGTCGGCAAGGTTCAAGGTTTCAACCACCTGACGCCTGCCGACACGTTCGAGGCCGACAAGTCCGCCGACGACGTTTCGGCGTCCGATTACGCGGCGCTGGTTCTGCCCGGCGGCGTCGCCAATCCCGATTTCCTGCGCACCAACGCCGGTGCGGTCGGGTTCGCCAGAGGCTTCTTCGACGCGGGCAAACCTGTCGCCGTCATCTGCCACGGACCGTGGACGCTGGTGGAGGCCGATGTGGTACGCGGTCGGACGATGACATCGTGGCCCAGCATCAAAACCGACCTCGTCAACGCCGGCGCCAATTGGGTCGACGACGAAGTCGTCGAATGCTCGCGCGGCCCAAACACATTGGTGTCCAGCCGTAAGCCCGATGACCTGCCTGCGTTCTGTAAGGCCTTGGTCGGAGTCGTCGAGAAGGTCACATCGTAGCCAAACCCGACCCGCGTTCAGGCGAGCGTCGGTAACGTCGCCGCCATGCTGATGGCCGCACTGCGCGACATGCAGTGGCGACGACGGCGTTTCGTCATCGCAATCCTGTCCACCTCCATCATCTTCGCGATGACACTCGTTCTCACCGGCCTCGCCAACGGGTTCCGGGTCGAGGCTGACAAGACCGTCGATTCTCTCGGCGTCGATCTGTTCCTGGTCAAGGCAGGCGCATCCGGCCCGTTCGTCGGCGCGACGCCGTTTGCGCCGGTGGAACTGCGACGGGTCGCCGCGGCGCCCGGCGTCGACGCTGCGGCGCCACTGGCGTATGCCGGCGGTACGGCCACACTCGGTGATTCGACACGCAATGTGGACATTTTCGGCGCGCCTGAGAACGGACCGGGCATGCCGGAAGTGTCCGAGGGTCGCCCACCGTCAACTCGGGACGAGGTCGCGGTCTCGAGCACGCTCGGCAGAGGCGTCGGCGATGAAGTCGAAATCGCCTCACGCAAGCTACGCATCGTCGGCATCGTGGAGAATTCCACGGCCTTGGCGAACCTGCCCAACGTCTTCCTCACCACTGAGGGCGCGCAGCAACTCGTCTACGGTGGCCAACCGTTGGTCGCATCGATCGGCATCCGCGGAACGCTCGAGCAGGCACCACCCGGATATCGCGCCATCGACCGAAACGGCGCGGTCGAGGATCTGCTGCGGCCCCTGAAAGTGGCCGTCAACTCGATCACGATCGTGGCGGTGTTGCTCTGGGTTGTCGCGGCACTGGTCGTCGGGTCGGTGATCTACCTGTCCGCGCTCGAACGCCTACGAGACTTCGCGGTGTTCAAGGCGATTGGCGTTCCCACCGCGAGCATCGGGGCCGGACTCGCGATGCAGTCGATCATCGTGGCGCTGCTCGCCGCACTCGTCGGCGCGGGCCTTTCCATGCTGCTCGGGCCGCTGTTCCCGATGCAGGTCATCGTTCCCGGCGAAGCCTTCATCGCGCTCCCCCTGGTCGCCATCGTCATCGGATTGATCGCCAGCGCAACGGGACTGCACCGCGCGGTGTCGGTCGACCCCGCCATCGCGTTCGGGGGTCCTTGAGCCGTGGGCGATCTCAGCATTCAGGACCTCGTGGTCGAGTACTCCAGCGGCGCCGATACCATCCGCCCCATCAACGGCCTCAACCTCGACGTGGCCGCCGGCTCACTGGTGATCCTGCTGGGTCCCAGCGGTTGCGGAAAGACGACACTGTTGTCCTGCCTGGGCGGCATATTGCGGCCCACCAGCGGTGCCATCAAGTTCGGCGACGTCGATGTGACATCGCTGGATGCCCGCGGGATGTCGAACTACCGCCGCGAAACCGTCGGCATCGTGTTTCAGGCGTTCAATCTCGTACCGAGCCTCACCGCACTGGAGAACGTGATGGTGCCCCTGCTCGCCTCCGGCCTGCCGCGTCGCGCCGCCCACAAGCGCGCCGGGCAGCTGCTCTCCCGGGTCGGGCTCGAGGAACGGGTGTCTCACCGGCCCGGAGATCTGAGCGGTGGTCAACAGCAGCGCGTCGCGGTCGCGCGGGCGATCGCGCTCGATCCGCCCCTGGTGTTGGCCGACGAGCCCACCGCGCACCTGGACTTCATCCAGGTCGAGGAAGTACTGCGGCTCATCCGCGAACTCGCCACCGGCGACCGGATGGTGGTCGTCGCGACCCACGACAGCCGGATTCTGCCCCTTGCCGACCGTGTCGTCGAACTCGTCGCGGACTTCGCGTCCACCGACCGGCCCCCCGACACCGTTCGGCTCGAGTCCGGCGAGGTGCTGTTCGAACAGGGAACGATGGGCGAGCTGATCTACGTCGTGGCCGAGGGCGAGCTGGAGATCATCCGCGAATTGGCCAGCGGCGGCGAAGAGTTGCAGAAGCTCGCCAAGCGCGGAGACTACCTCGGCGAGATCGGCCCGGTGTTCCACCTGCCGCGTTCGGCGACAGTGCGAGCACGCACCGATGCGACGGTCATCGGCTATACCGTGCGGGCCTTCCGTGAGCGCCTCGGCGCAGGCGGTATCCGCGACCTCATCGAACACCGGCCGCTACCACCGGACTGAACCCTTCAGGGCACTAGTCCGTCGTAGGGGCATGCACACACCCATCGCCGCACTCGCGACCGCGGTCATCGAGGCCATGAACTCCAGGCAGCTGGAGACAATCCGCGACCTGGTCACCGACGATTTCGTCGACCACGGCTCACCGGTGCCGCTGCCGCCAGGCCCGGACGGCTACATCGCGATCCTGACCTTCGTCACGACCGTGCTGCAGGTCCGCTACGAGGTGCACGACGTCGTCGCCGCGACAGACGTCGTCGCGATCCGCGCCACGGCCCACGGCGTCAACGCGGTGGCACCGCAGGGCATCGAGCCCACCGGCCTGCCGTTCGCGATGAAGACGGC
This sequence comes from uncultured Actinomycetota bacterium, assembly GCA_963737385.1. Taxonomy (GTDB): domain Bacteria; phylum Actinomycetota; class Actinomycetes; order Mycobacteriales; family Mycobacteriaceae; genus Mycobacterium. The sequence goes on along the minus strand of CAVTSZ010000056.1, from coordinate 162,835 downwards.
CCACTTCTTCCGTTCCCGTGACGGCCTGCTGTGCGAACACTGGGGTATCCGCGACGAACTCGACGTGCTCTATCAGGTCGGCGCGCTGGCGCCTGGCGATTTCGCGCTGACTAACCCGGAACGAGACTGAGCAGCACGTCGGGTCCGATCGATTCGACGCCGTCGAACCGCCACCGCTGTGCGTGGGCGATCGACAGGACCCCGACGTCGTCGACCGCACTGATCGGACCACCCAACAGAATCGGCCCCACATACGCCAGAATGCGGTCGATCACGCCGGCCCGCAGAAACGCACCGGCCAGCGTCGGCCCACCCTCGAGCAGCACGTCGGTGCGGTCGGACAGCGCCTTGATCACCTCATGCGGGTCTCGCGTGCGAATCACCATTGTGCGCGAGTCGTCGTTCAAAATCTTTGCCTCGGATGAGATCTCGCGTTCACCGACCACGACGCGCAACGGCTGGCGTTCGGCCAGGGAACCATCGGGCAGCCTGGCGGTGAGCAACGGGTCGTCGACGAAGACCGTGCCCGTGCCAACCAGGATGGCATCGGCAACCGCACGTCGGCGGTGCACGTCGGCGCGCGCGGCCTCGCTGGTGATCCACTGGCTGCTGCCGTCCGCGGCCGCACTGCGACCGTCGACACTGGTGGCGAATTTCCATGTGACATGCGGCAATCCGGTGCGCTGCTTGTGCAGCCACTCCCGCAGCGGCCCGCCGGCGACCCGATCGGCCAACACTCCGGCAACCAACTCGAGACCCGTTTCCGCCAGCCGCGACGCGCCGCCCGCGGCGGCCGGATTCGGGTCGGCCACGGCGTAGGCCACTGCCGAAACCCCAGCTGCGACAAGCGCATCCACGCACGGCGGCGTCCGGCCGTGGTGGTTGCACGGTTCCAGCGTCACGACCGCGGTGCCGCCGACGGCGCGCTCCCCTGCCCTGCGCAGGGCCAGCACCTCGGCGTGCGGGCCTCCCGGTGGCTCGGTCGCGCCGACACCGGCGACCTCGTTGTCGCTGTCCAGGATCACCGCGCCCACCGGTGGATTCGGATACGTGCTGCCCTTGACCTTCTCGGACTGTTCGATCGCCAGCCGCATCGCGGCCTCGAGGTTCATAGCCGAAGATGCTTGGACGCCGCGGCCGCCTGGCGGCGCAACGACTCCACCGCGACGGCAGGATCCTCGGCGCTGTAGACCGCCGAACCCGCCACGAAGCAGTCCACCCCGGCCAGCGCCGCCTCTTCGATGGTGTCGGCGTTGATACCGCCGTCGATCTCGACCACGATGGTCAGTTCGCCGGCGTCGACCAGCCGGCGCAAAGTACCGACCTTCGGCAGCACCTCGGCGATGAACTTCTGCCCGCCGAATCCCGGTTCCACCGACATGATCAGCACCGTGTCGAACTCCGGCAGGATCTCCAGGTAGGGCTCGATCGGCGTGCCGGGCTTGACGGAGAGTCCCGCCTTGGCGCCTGCGGCCCGGATGTCGCGCGCCACACCGACCGGGTTGTCGGTGGCCTCGGCGTGGAACGTGACGTTGTAGGCGCCGGCCTCCGCATACGGTGGCGCCCAGCGCTCGGGATTGTCGATCATCAGGTGGCAGTCCATCGGGATGTCGGTCCGCTTGAGCAGTGCTTCGACGACGGGTAGGCCGATGGTGAGGTTGGGTACGAAGTGGTTGTCCATCACATCGACGTGCAGCCAGTCGGCGCCGGTCACCGCGGCGGCCTCGTCGCCCAACTCGGCGAAGTCCGCGGCCAGAATCGACGGGGCGATCAACGGCTTCGACATGTGCCTCACCCTAACTGTTGGCTCTTTCCACGTGGCTCTTCGCACGTGGCTCTTCGCGCAAGCGCTCATCGCTGCGCCAGCGGCTCATCGCTACGCGGGCGGCTCATCGCACTTTGAGGGCGGCCGCGAACATGGCATCGGTGCCGTGCCGGTGGGGCCACAACTGCACGTACGGCCCGTCGCCGAGGTCGTCCACCGGGTCGAACAACGGCCGAGTGTCCAGCGCGGTGACGGGGTGACGACGCAATGCGTCGGCGACGACGCCGACGGTCTCGACCAGATGCGGCGAACACGTGGCGTACAGCACCACCCCGCCCGGCCGGGTGAGCCGGATCGCCGATGCCAGCAGCTCGCGTTGCAGCTTGGCCAGCTGCGGCACGTCACCGGGCACTCGGCGCCAGCGCGCCTCGGGCCTGCGCCGCAGTGCACCCAGCCCGGTGCACGGCGCATCGACGAGAACTCGGTCGAAGCCGGGATCCAGCCCGGGATCTCGGCCGTCGACTCGCAGCACGTCGACCGGCAGGCCGCGGGTGTTCTGCTCGACGAACTCGGCGCGCCGGGGGGTGGGTTCGACCGCGGTGACGCGCGCCCCGTCCGCGGTGAGCGCCGCCAAAAGCGCCGTCTTGCCGCCCGGCCCGGCGCAGAGGTCGAGCCAGCGCCCGCCGTCGGGGCCGTCCAACTCGGCCAGTGTCAGGGCGCGGGCCACCAACTGGCTGCCCTCGTCCTGCACCAGCGCGGCGCCGTCACGGATCGGGGTGAGCCGACCGGGGTCGCCGCCGGCCAGGTACACGGCGTATGGCGAGTAGCGGCCCACGGTGCCGTCCACCTGTTCGGCCAGCTGCTCGGCGGTCAGTACACCGGGTCGCGCGGCCAGGTGCACCAAAGGTCGCTCGTCGTCGCTGGCCAGCAACGCGTCCAGCTGCCCGGCGCCTGCTCCGAGTGCGTCGGCGAACGCCTGGGCGATCCACCGGGGATGCGCATGCACGAACGCCGCGTGGCCGACGGGATCGGCGGTCGCGTCTGGCGCCAGCTCGTCCACCCAGGACTTCTCGTCACGGCCCGCGATGGTGCGCAACACGCCGTTGACGAAACCGGCTCGTGCAGAATCGAATTCGATACCCGCCTGCTCGACGGTGGTGGACACGGCGGCGTGTTGTTCGACTCGGGTGCGCAGCAGTTGGTAGGTACCGAGCCGCAGCAGGTCCAGCAGGACGGGGTCGATCCTGTCCGGCGGGCGTGCTGCGGCCGCTTCGATGACCGCGTCCAGCAGACCACGGGTGCGGCAGGTGCCGTATGTGAGTTCGGTCGCGAACGCAGCGTCGCGGCCGGTGATTCCGCGGTCGCGCAACAACGCCGGCAGCGCCAGGTTGGCGTAGGCGTCCTTCCCCGAGACTGCACGCAGAACGTCGAACGCGGCGCGTCGGGCAGGGTCGAGCGGCTTGCGCCGTTGCGGACGCTTGTTGTTGCGGGGCTTAGTCATTCGGCGTGCGCAGATTCGTCGAGTCGGGCGCCGCGCGCCCAGTCGGCGGCGTTCATCGGCTTCTTCCCGGGGGCCTGGAGGACACCGAGCACGACGGGCCGGGATCCGGTGCCGATGCGCACGCCGTTGCGTTGGACCCGAATCGCACCGGGCGGCATGACGTCTGCCGATTCGTCGACGGTCACGGCGCCGAGCTTGACTCGCAACTCGCCGATCATGGTCCATGCGCCGGGGTTGGGGGTGACGGCCCGGATGCGTCGCTCGACGACATGGGCGGGCAGGTCCCACCGCACCCTGGCCTCGTCGACGGTGATCTTGGGTGCGATGGTGACGCCGTCGGACGGCTGCGGTACCGGCGTGAGTGACGCGTCGGCGATGCCGTCGATGGTGGTGGCGAGAAGTGCCGCACCCGAGATCGACAGCCGTTCAAGGAGTTCCCCGGTGGTGTCGGTGGGCCGGACGGTCTCGGTGACCACGCCGAATACCGGTCCGGAGTCGAGTGCGGGTTCGATCTGGAACGTGGTGGCACCGGTCACGGTGTCGCCCGCGGCGATGGCCGCCTGGACCGGGGCCGCACCGCGCCAGGCTGGCAACAGCGAGAAGTGGAGATTGACCCAGCCGTGCTTGGGCACCGCGAGCAGTCGCTCGCTGAGCAGGGCGCCGTATGCGACGACAGCACAGCATTCGGGCGCCAGCTCGGTCAGCTCGCCGATGAACTCATCCGAGTTCGGCCTGCCCGGCCGCAGCACCGGGATGTCGTGCTCCAGCGCGAACCGGGCCACCGGTGACGGCGACGGTTTGCCGCGCCGGCCGGACGCAGCGTCTGGGCGGGTGAGGACGGCGGCGACCTCGTGGCGTGGCGATTCGACGAGCTTCTGCAGCGAGGGCACGGCGGGCTCGGGAGTGCCTGCAAAGACGAGACGCACCGCGTCAGTCTAGGAAGTGCCCGCCGGGACGATCCCGCGGACGGCCCAAGCGCGGGCCGTCAGCGTGAATTCGCCATTCCCAAGTCGGGCGCACAACCGGGATCGCAGCGTGTCTCGGCGGGGCTCCGGCAGGGAAGTCATGTAGGCACCGGCTGGGCCTTGGCCGAGCAGGAACGGCTGCCAGTAGTCGTCGAACGACGCGAAACTCTGCGCGATGGTCAGTGAGGTGTCCGCGACGTCGTGCAGTCCCTGTTCCCGCCATGCCGTCACCAGTTCGCCCCGCCGACTCAACGGCATGTGACGTTCGTCGGGAGCGTCAGGATCGAGTGCGACGGCTTCGTCCCAGAACGCCCGAAGCATCTCCATCCCGTCGCCGTAGTCCCAAACCGCGGCGGCGACAACACCTCCTGGTCGCGTGACACGAGCCATTTCCCGTAATGCGGTGTCCCGATCGGGCACGAAATTCAGCGCAAGCAGTGACAGCGCCTTGTCGAAGCTGTCGTCGGCGAATTGAAGCGACTGGGCATCTCCCACCTCGAACCGGATGCCGTCGCCGGACGCGGAAGCTACGTAGGCATCGGAAGGGTCGACGCCGGTCACGCGCGTAGACGGGATCGCGGCGACGGCGAACGTCAGTGCGCCGGTTCCGGATCCCACGTCCAAGACCTCGTCTCCCTGGACGACGTCCGCGAACGCCACGAGCAGCGGGGCCAGGCGGCGGCTCCACCGCCCCATGAACCGTTCATAGTTGTCGCTCGCGGAAAACACGCCACACCTACCTCCGCCTACCTCGGCGTCTGGTAGTACTCCCGCTCGGGCACTCCGGTCAGCGGCGCGACGAACATCCACGGGATGGTGCTGATCAGACCGTTGAGGGTGGACACGGCGTCGTTGTAGTACTGACGCGCGAAGGCCAGCTTGTTCTCGGTGTCGGCGAGGTTGTCCTGCAGATTCAGGAAGTTGTTCGAGGAGTTGAGCTGTGGATAGCTCTGGCCGAGCGCCAGCAGCGGTGCTATCGCGGTGTCCAGATCCTTCTCGGCGGCGCTGCGCTGGGCGACCGACTTGCCGCCGGTCGCCGAGGTCAGTGCGGCGCGCGCGTTGGTGGCGTGGTCGAGGATGCCCTTCTCGTGCGTGGCGAACGTCTGCACCGTGTGCACCAGGCTCGGTATCAGCGATGCGCGCCGCGTCAGCTCGACGTCGATGCCGCTGAGGGCCTCGGCGACGCGCACATCCGCCGAGCGGATCTTGTTGTAGCCCGCCACGAAGATGACCAGCGCCAGCAGCGCGAGCACCAGCACGATGATGAGCAGAAGCCTCACCATGATCCGCCTCCTCCTCCACCACCGCCGCCGCCTCCACCGCCGCTGCTGAAACCACCGCCGCCACTGCTGCTGGACGACGAGGACTGCGATGCGGTGTAGGCGCCGATCGATGACGATAACGCCGACTCGAAGCTGTCGAAGTTCGGCCCACCGGAGCCACCACCGACGAAGCCTGTACTGGTGGCCGATGACGAGTTGTACCAATCAGGCTGCGGCGCAGCCGTGCCCGTCGTCGTCTCGTACTTCTTCGCCCACAACGCGGCAGCGCCCGCGGCGACCGCGAACGGGACATAGGCCATGTAGAGATCCTTGCGGGCCCCGAAATCAAAACGCGTCTCGGCTGAATCGGTGGTCAGCATGCGGTGGAATCCGCCTGCGCGCGACCATAGTTCGCGTCCGCTGTCGGTGCGCCGGCTGCCCACACCGTCCTTCCAGGACGCCGCGGAGAACAGGAAGAACGCCGCGAAGGGCAGCGCCCACATGGTCGTCGGGAAGCCCCAGCGAAAGACACCGAACAACATCATGAGGAACGCGACCGCGTTGGCGGTGCGGACCCACAGTTCCTTCGAGCGCTTGACCATCAGCCCGCTGTCGAACGCCCACTTCTGCACCGCCTCGGACAGATCGGTCTTGGCCTTGCTCAGCTTCTTGCCGGCCGTGACGGTGTGTTTGGCCTCGAATTCGGTGCCCGGGCCCATCACCTTGAGCGCTGACCCGACCGCCACGCTGACGCGGTCGACGTCAGCCCATGCTCCCTTGTCGGCCTTGCCGCGCAGGTTCCATTGCTTCTCGCTGACCTGCCGCATGTCGATCAGGCCGCGTTCGGCGAGGTAGAACAGCGTGGCCGTCAGACCGTTCTTCGGCACGCTCTCGGTGCGGATGTATTCGGTCTGCACGGGCCCGAGACCCGGCGGCGGCCCGTACTGCAGCGGGAATCCGGGTGAGGGTTCAATGGTGGTGCGGTACCAGAGGATTGCGCCGAGCCCGAATGCCACGGTGAGTGCGACCACCCACAGCACACCGGTCAGAGACTGGCCGAGGATGCGGTCCCATGTGTAAGGCCACGGCACCTCCGTTCTGGGCGGGGTGGGCACGTCGACGCCGGCGCGCAGCGTCACCGGGGTGCGCGGTGGCAGGTTCGACGCCGACAACTCGACCTTGTTGCCGGTGACGGTCAGGTCGCCGCAGGCCGTACCGGCGCCGAAGCCGACCGAACACTGCGCCTGGCCGATCTCGCCGGGCATCGAGACCGAGATGTCGGCGCGTTGGATCCTGTTGTTCCACGCCTGGCCGATGACGTTCCAGAAGAAGACGGACGGCGATGCGGCGGCGTCGCCGGTCGAGTCGGCGAATGTCTTGTCCGCGCCGGTGGTCCCGGGGTCCAGGACGCCGTCGATGGTGTAGCGGATCTCGAACACGTGGGTGCCGGGGCTGAGGTACTGGTCCGGATCGCCGATCTTGGCCACTCTGAACCGCTCGGCGCCCTCCCACAGCATCTGGTACGGCACCCACTCGCCGTCGAGGAGGATCGAGGTGACCTCGGGCGTCTGGCGCACGCCGGAGTTGTTCTGGTTGTCGACCGCCCAGTACTTGAAGAGGCCGTGGCGTCCGCTGGGGAACTGCGCGGTGATCGTCTCGACCGCGTCGAGGCGGCCGCCCGCGCTGACGATGAAGTCGACGTCGTAGTTGCTGATCACCACAGGGTCGCTGGCGTCCGACGCCTCTGCCCCCGGGCGGATCACCAGTGGCCACAGCACCCCAACGGCGATGAGCGCCAACGGAATCAGCGCGAGGAGTACTCGCCGCACGCCGACCTCCTGTCCGAACCGCCGAAGCTGCCCGCACTACCCTATGTGTAAGGGGTCGATTTGCACACGAACCGGCTGTTGATCATGGCGGGCGCTGAGCACCCCGGCGGCACGTCTGAGTGCGGCCGCGAGCGTCAGTCCGGCGTCGCGCGGCACCCGTACCAGCATCCGATTGACGGGGATTTCGGGCGGGATGCCGGGTGGTCGACGTGCGCCGGGCGGCAGGTCGACGGGTCCGAGCACCTCGGCGGAGGCGGGCAGCTCGGCGGTGTCGAGCAGAGCGTGCACCGCCTCGGTGGCGCCGTCGACCGCCGCCATGTGCACCGCTGGTGGCAGCTCGACCTCGGCACGGGAATCGAGTTCGGCTTCGGCGTGGCCGACGGGGTCCCAGCGGATCATCGCCTGCACAGTTGGGATCGCGGACTCGGCGACCACCGCGACCACCCCGCCGTCGTCGCGGCAGCGGACGAGCGCGGCGGCCGCCATCCAGCGACGCAAGGAGTCTTCGGAGGCGCGAAGGTCTTGGCGGCCGAGCAACGCCCACGTGTCGAGGAGCAGGGCCGCGCCGTATCCCCCGGCGGCCGCGGGCTCTGCGCCCGGTGTCGCGACGACGACGGCCGGTTCGGCGGGCACGGCGGCGACCATTGAGTCGCCCCCCGAGGTGACGATGGTCGTGCCGGGAAACGCGCGGCCGAGTTCCTCCGCGGTGCGGCGGGCGCCGACGACGACCGCGCGCACGGCGTCGGAGCCGCAGCGTGTACACCTCAATGCCGGTTCGTGGCGGCCGCACCAGCGACACACCGCCCCCGCGGTGTCCCTTTCGGGCAGCGACAACGGGCCGGTGCAATGCCGGCAGCGAGCGATCGTGCGGCAACGGCCGCATGCCAGCGCGGGTACGTAGCCGCGGCGGGGTACCTGAACCAGCACCGGTGATCCGGACTCCAGCGCCGTGCGTGCGGCCTGCAGGGCCATCGACGGCAGCCGGGCCGTCCGGGAGGCCGGGTCGCGCTCCTGCGCGAAACCGCTGTCTTCGAGCGCAACGACGCGCGGCGCGCGTGTCCGCACCGCCTGCCTGGGGGCGACCAGATCGTGTGCCCAGCGGCTGCGGACCAGCGCCTGCGCCTCGGCGGTGCGGGCGTATCCGCCGATCAGCGACGCACAGCGCAACTGATGGGCGCGCAGCATCGCGACCTCCCGGGCGTGCGGATAGGGCGCGCGGGACTCGGCGAGCGTGTCGTCGCCGTCGTCCCACACCATCACCAGGCCGAGATTCGCGACGGGTGCGAACACGGCACTGCGGGTGCCGATGACGATCCGAGCGCTTCCGCGCAGCACGGACAGCCACCGGCGGTAGCGCTGTGCGGGGCCGAGTCCCGCTGACAAGGCCACAACCCGTGACTCCTCGACGAACCGGATGGCCGCGGCGTGCATCGCGTCGACGTCGCGCTGGTCCGGCACGATGATCAGGGCGCCGCGACCGGAGTTCGCCGTCACCGCGGCCGCTTCCGCGAGGCGGTCGGTCCAGCGCTCTCCCGGCAACGCCTGCCACACCGCGCGGGCGGCGCGCCCCTCGCCCAGGGCGGCAACGTACTGCTCGCCGCCGCCGTACACCGCCCACCCTGTGGTGTCGACGGACGCGGGAGTGAACGGTGGCGACGTCGGCGGCGTCTGCTTCTCGACGTTGGCATGCCGAGGCGGGACGGCGAGCCGCAAGACGTCGGCTCGGCTACCCGCGTAGCGAGCGGCGACCGCGTCGGCGAGTCTGCGCACGTCCGGCGTCAACACCGGTTCCGCCGACACGACGCGGTCCAACCAGCCCAGCTTTCCGACATGGTCTGTGTCCGAACGCCTTTCGAGTACAAACGCGTCGACGAGCCGACCGTGGAACCGGACCCGCACCCGCACACCGGGCTGGGCGTCGTCGGACTGGTCCGATGACACCAGATAGTCGAATTCGCGGTCGAGATGCGGCACCGACAGCATCGGGAGCACGCGCGCGATCGGCTCGTGCTCGGCTTGTTGCCGGGTAGTCGTCACCTAAGCAGATGTAGCAGACGGCTCAGACGCGCCTGCCGAACGTTCCTTACCGCTCGACATTTCCCCGCCCAAATTCGAGTGGTAAGGAACGTTCGCGGCCGGCCGAAGAAGAAGCCCGCGGTGATGAGCATCAACGACGTCGCATATGCCCACCAAATGGGCACCGCCAGCGCCTCGGAACCGAGGATGAACTTGCCGATGCCGATCATGCCGTCGGACACCGCGAAGCAGATCGCACCCAGCGCCGTCCATGGCGTCGGCAGCCGCGCCATCAACGCGGTGCACACCATCGCGCCGAGCACGGCGATGTAGAGCGTGACCGGCACCGCCATCCCCTCGGCGATCAGACTCGGCCAGAACCACACGAGCAGCCCCACGCACGCGACAACCGTGACCGCGGCGCCCGCAAGCCGGGCCGCCGATCGGGCGGCCAGTGGGAGCAGCGCAGCCAGGAAGCACAGATGCGCGACGAGGAAGGCGCCCAACCCCAACACGAACGAGGGCTCCCACCACGGCATCGCCAACAGAAAGTCGCCTGCGGCCGAGAACAGCAGCGCCGCGACGAGCCAGCGACGTTCCCGCGCGACCGGATGCGTGAGCGCGGCGACGGCGAGCACCACCGCCGCCAGCGCCTTGGCCGCGGGCTGCAGCGCGAACTGGCCGGTGAGTTCGGCGCCCGACGGTAGCCGCAGTGCCGTCACGACGAGAAATATGCCGTAGCAGGCGCCGACGACCGCGGCAGCCACCCACAGAAGGCTGGTTCGCCGGTGTGCGTACCGTGTCCCCATGTCCGCCGCTGAGGAGAAGCCGGCCGTCGACGCCATCATCGCGCCCTGTTTCGATGCATGCGGCTAGCAGCCGAGAAGAGTCTGCGGTCGGAGTCGAAGTTGCCGACTCCGACCGTCAGAGAAGTCACTCTGCAGAAGGTACTGGACCATTCTGCTCCGGTCGATAACCGACTGCGTCGAGGTGGCGCAGGAACGTCTGTGCCACCGGGACGGCGCCCGCACTCGCGGTGAGCACGGACTAACGTGGGGCCACGTGAATAAGCGCGCCACCACACGCCCGGGCGTCGACCCGACAATCCAGGCACTACTCAAGGCCGCTCCGTTTCAGTTGACAACCGACGGAGGCGTAGAGGCGGCGCGGCAACGGTTCCGCGACGTGCCTCGTCGCGAGGTCCACCCCGAAGTTTGTCCGGAAGACCTCAGGATCGAAGGGCCTGCGGGACCGATTCCGCTGCGGGTATACCGGCCCACGAACGACGATTGACGGCCCGTCGCCGGTGGTGGTGTACATCCACGGCGGTGGCTGGTCGGTCGGCGACCTCGACACGTACGACGGCATTGCACGCGCCCACGCCGCCGGCACCGGTGCGGTGGTGGTGTCGGTCGACTACCGGCTGGCACCCGAACATCCCTACCCCGCTGCGGTCGACGACGCCTGGGCCGCGACGCAATGGGTGGCCGAGCACGCCGGTGAAATGGGCGCCGACGCCGATCGGCTTGCGGTGGCGGGCGATTCGGCCGGGGGCAATCTGGCGGCGCGTGGTGTCGCAACTGGCACGCGACGCCGGTGGGCCGCAGATTCTGTTCCAGCTGTTGTGGTATCCGTCGACAACATTTGATACTTCGCTGCCCTCGTTCACCGAGAACGCGCACGCCCCGATCCTCGACCTTGACGGATGCAAGGGCTACACCCGTTGGTACGTCGGAGATCTCGACCTTTCGGATATGCCCGCGACGCTGGCACCGGCCCGCGCCGAGGATCTGTCGGGTCTACCGCCTGCCTACATCGCGGTAGCGGGTCACGACCCGCTGCGTGATGACGGCGCGCGCTACGCCGAACTGCTCGTCGCGGCGGGGGTACCTGTCGAACTGCACAACGCGGAGACACTCGTCCACGGCTATGTCGGCTACGACGGGGTGGTGCCTGCGGCCACAGAGGCGGTCGGGCGGGGCATGAACGCGCTCCGCGATGCGTTACACCCTGCATGAGCAGCGGAAATTCGGTGGATATCGTGCACGCCTTCTGGGATGAGGTGTGGAATGCGCACGACTCTTCGGCGGTCGACAGATTCGTGGTCGACGATTTCGTCATCGTCACCGGGGGCGAGGCAGTCGTCGGCAGGGAGAACTTCAAGGACTGGATCGAAGGCTTCCTATCGAAGATCAGCGACCTGCATCTGGAGGTGATCGAGTCATTCCAGAACGCCGACGGCAGCCGGGTCGCGTCGCACTGGCTGCTCACGGGGAGCAATAACGGCTTCGGCGGCACGACTCCCGACCAGCAGGAGATCAAGATGACCGGCACGGCCGTCTGGGCGGTGCGCGAGGACGGCAAACTGCTCAGCAACCACGTCGAGCGCGCCGCATTGGAACAGCTGCAGCGGCTCACGGCATCGAGGTGACCGAGCCAGAGGTGCTCGATGCACGCACCCCGCGTGAGTGGGAGAAATGGCTGGATGCCAATCATGCTGCTGCGTCGGCGATCTGGCTGCGGCTGCTCAACAAGAACGCACCCGAGCCCGGAATATCGTATGGCGAGGCGGTGGAGATCGCACTGTGTTTCGGGTGGATCGACAGCATGGCGCGCAAGTACGACGACGTGTCCCGCATTCAGCGGTTCAGCCCGCGTAAACCCCGCAGCCCGTGGTCGGCGTCGAATGTCGAACGGGTACAACGCCTGCTCGATGCGGGACGGATGCGCGAAGCGGGGCTACGCGAGGTCGAGGCCGCGAAGGCCGACGGTCGGTGGCCCGGCTCCTAGCCGGCCTGCGGATACGCGCTGGGCGGCACACCGTACCAGCGTTTGAACGCGTGGCAGAACGTCGATGTGTCGGTATACCCCAACCGCTTTGACACCTCGTCCACGGTGAGGCCGACGTTGCACAGGAGGTCGACCGCCAGCGTGGAGCGCGCCTCGTTGAGCAACGCGCGAAACGACGTCCCCTCGTCGGCGAGCTGACGCCGCAGGGTGCGCGGATGAACGTCGAGTTCGACGGCGACCTCGGGCAGCGAGGGAAAGTGCCCGGATTCGCGAAACAGCTTGGTGCGCACCATCGCGGTGATGCCGCGGCGCTGCTCATTGCGTTGCATCAGCACGTCACACTGAGCGACGCACAGCGCCAAGGTGTGTCTGTCCGCCTGCGGCAGCGGCTCGTCGAACATGGCCCGGGGAACGTGCAGTCGGTTGTGCGCACGGCCGAACTCGACGTTCGCGACCGGCAACATCTGGAGTAACGGACCGAGCACTTGCTCGTCGAGCATCACGTCGGCGAGTACCTGCTCGGCGTAGCGGGCGACGACGGGAAGCGCGAACTCGCTGATCGTCATGACGATTCCGGCGACGTCACGCTCGAGGAAGAAGCCCTGGACATCCGGCGGCAGGTGATCGACGTCGAGGTCGAGCAGGAAGGTGTCGGGGCCCTCGAATAACTTCACATCGATGTTCAGCATGGTCAGCGAGAAGTACCGCATCGCAACGTCGAAGAGTTCGCGGAACGTGGCGCACGACATCACCGCGAACCCGAACAAACCCAGATGGGTGAGCCGGAACCTGCTGCCCACATCGATCCCGAGGCCGGTGGATTCGGGCAGCGCACTCAGAACTCGGCGCACCGCTGCGATTTCGTCGGCGGCGACCACCACGGCCTCGGGATTGTCGAGGTCCGCCCTCGTGACCGCGGTGCCGGCCAGGATCTCCGACGTCGCGATGCCGCGCTCGTTGGCGACCTCGCACAACACCCGCATCGTGTAAACGGGACGACGAAGGTCGGGCGACCACGTCGTCGAAGTCATGTCCCAAACTCCCAACTCTTTGTCCGATAGTCCCATTCCGACCGCGGGCTGTCACTCATACCGTTGGGTGGATGGCGGCACCGGCAACGCGGTTCGGCACGTGGGCGATGTCACGCGAGGCGATCACCATCGGCTTCGATGCCGGCGGGGGTTTCCTGGGCCGCACATGCGACCACGATATCGCCCGATTCCGTTGTGCCGCAAGGCGTTTTGTATCCATCACTCACCCGGATTACGTCGACCACATCCTGCACCGGGCACGGCTGCGTTACGTCAAGTCAAACGACTACGAGCCCATCCGGGCGGCAGCGGGGGTCAGCCTGTTGACCGACGAGGGTGACTCGTGGGCCGCGCACCGGAGCACACTGAATCCGACGTTCGCGCGGCGGCACCTCAACGGCATGGTCGACCTGATGCTCGACCCGATCGAGCGCGTCACCGCCGACATCGTCGCGGGCCCGGCGTTCGACATGCACGCGGCGATGGTCGAGGCGACGCTGAGAGTCGTCGCGAACGCCCTGTTCAGCCAAGACTTCGGGCCCCTGGTGGGCAGCATGAACGACCTGGCCACCCGCGGGTTGCGCCGCACCGAGAAGTTCGGCCGGCTCGGGTTGTGGGGGCTGATGCCGCGGCCGGTCTACGAGGCGCTGATGTGGTGCACGTTCTCGGGCGTGCCGCTGCCGCCGCCGTTCCGCGAATCGCAGCAGATCACGCTGGCACTCGACGAAGCCGTCAACGACGTACTCGACGACCGGCTGGCCCACCCCACCGAATCGGCCGATCTGCTCAACGTGTTGTTCGGCGCCGACAACGGGACCTGGCCCCGCAAGCGGGTGCGCGACGAGGCGTTGACGTTCATGCTCGCCGGCCACGAGACCACCGCCAACGCGATGTCCTGGTTCTGGTATCTGATGGCGCGCAACCCCGATGCGCGACAGAGAATGCTCGCCGAGGTCGACGAGGTACTCGAAGGGCGACGGCCGACCTCTTCCGACCTCACCCGGCTGCCCTGGACCACAGCGTGCATCCAGGAATCCCAGCGCTGCTACTCGGCCGTGTGGATGATCGGACGCGAGGCGGTCGAGGACGACGTCATCGACGGTCACCACATCCGTACCGGAACGACGGTGCTGATCCCGATCCACCACATCCACCACGACGAACGCTGGTGGCCCTACCCCGACGTCTTCGACCCGACACGCTTCCTGGGAGATGCCGGCAAGCACCGGCCGCGCTCGGCATATCTGGCTTTCGGCGGCGGGCGGCGGATCTGCATCGGGCATAGCTTCGCGCTGATGGAGATGGTCCTCATGGCGGCGTCGATGAGCCAACGCTTCACATTCGACCTCGCTCCGGGTTTTCCGGTGGAATTGGAAGCGACGCTGACGCTGAGGCCCAAGAATGGTCTCCACGTCATCGCCCAGAGACGGGAGACCGTGTGACGGGGCCCGACTACGAGACCGTCATCGTCGGCGCCGGATTCTCCGGGATCGGCGCCGCGATCAAACTCGACAAGGCCGGCTTGGGCGACTATGTCGTCATCGAGGCCGGCGACGGCCCCGGCGGCACCTGGTACTGGAACACGTATCCCGGTATCGCCGTTGATATTCCGTCGTTCTCCTACCAGTTCTCCTTCGAGAAGAGCCCGGACTGGACGCGCACCTACGCGCCGGGCAGCGAACTCAAGGCCTACGCCGAGCACTGCGTCGAAAAGTACGGACTGCGGTCGAAGATCCGGTTCAACTCCAAGGTGCTCGGGGCGGCGTTCGACGATGACGAGAACCTGTGGCGCGTCGAGCTCGACACCGGTCGAGAGGTGACGGCGCGCTACCTTGTCAACGCGTGCGGGGTGATGGTCACGCCGAATCTGCCCGACATCGACGGTGTCGATTCGTTCGCCGGCGTGACGATGCACACCGCGCGGTGGGACCACCAGCAGGACCTGACGGGTAAGCGCGTCGCGATCATCGGGACGGGCGCCTCCGCGGTTCAGGTCATTCCGGAGATCGCGCCGATTGTCGAGCAGCTCACCGTTTTTCAGCGCACGCCGATCTGGTGTTTCCCCAAGCCGGACGTCCCGCTCTCTCCGATGGCTCAGCGGATGATGCGACTGCCGGGCGGCAACACGGTACAGCGGTTGCTCAGTCAGGCGTACGTTGAGCTGACGTTCACGCTGCCCGCGCAGTACTTCACCGTCAACCCGATGGCGAAGAAGATGTCAAAGGTCGGTGAGGCGTATCTGCGCAAGCAGGTCGAGGACAGCGAGGTGCGGGACAAGCTCACGCCGCGCTACGCCGTCGGCTGCAAGCGTCCCGGTTTCCACAACACCTATCTGTCGACGTATAACCGCGACAACGTGGAGCTCGTGACCGAGCCGATCGACAAGATCACCGGGTCGGGGGTGGCGACCGCCGACGGCGAAACCCGTGACATCGACGCGCTGATCCTGGCGACCGGATTCCGAGTGATGGATGCCGACGACATGCCGACATATCCCCTCACCGGGTCCGGCGGCCTGTCGTGGAGCGAGCACTGGAACCAACACCGACTGCAGGCCTACGAGGGTGTCAGCGTGCCCGGCTTCCCGAACTTCTTCACCGTCTTCGGCCCCTACGGCTATGTCGGATCGTCATACTTCGCCCTGATCGAGACGCAGACGCACCACATCATGCGCTGCCTCAAAGAGGCTCGCCGCAAGAGCGCGTGCCGCGTCGAGGTCACGCAGGAGGCGAATGACCGCTACTTCGCCGAGATGATGCGCAAGCGGCATCGGCAGATCTTCTGGCAGGACAGCTGCCAGCTGGCCAATAGCTACTACTTCGACAAGAACGGCGATGCGCCGATACGGCCGACGACCACCGTCGAGGCGATGTGGCGCAGTCGCCGCTTCCCCCTCGACGATTACGAGTTCAGTTCCTAGCGCCAGCTGGCACGCCGAAGGCAGGAACGCAAAAGTGCCCATTTCCCGGGTAGAAATGGGCACTTTTGCGTCTGCTGGCCGAGATGCTCGGCCGCGTTCTAGACGGCGGCCTTGAGCTCCTCGACCTTGTTGAGCTGCTCCCAGGGCAGTTCGACGTCGGTGCGGCCGAAGTGGCCGTAGGCGGCGGTCTGCGCGTAGATGGGCCGCAGCAGGTCCAGGTCGCGGACGATCGCACCGGGCCGCAGGTCGAACACCGAGGTGATGGCCTTCTCGATGCGGGCCGGGTCGACGGTTTCGCTGCCGAAGGTCTCGACGAACAGGCCGACGGGGGCCGCCTTGCCGATCGCGTAGGCCACCTGCACCTCGACGCGCTCGGCCAGACCGGCGGCGACCACGTTCTTCGCCACCCAGCGCATCGCGTACGCGGCGGAACGGTCCACCTTTGACGGATCCTTGCCCGAGAACGCACCGCCGCCGTGGCGGGCCCATCCGCCGTAGGTGTCGACGATGATCTTGCGGCCGGTCAGGCCGGCGTCGCCCATCGGTCCACCGAGCACGAACTTGCCGGTCGGGTTGACCAGCAGGCGGAAGTCGGAGGTGTCCATCGTGTCGTGGTTCAGGTCCGTCAGCACCGTGTTGACGACCTTCTCCCGGATGTCCGGAGACAGGGTCGCGTCCAGGTCGATGCCCGCAGCGTGCTGGGTCGAGAGCACGACGGTGTCCAGACGCACCGGGGTCGTGCCGTCGTACTGCACAGTGACCTGGGTCTTGCCGTCCGGGCGCAGGTAGTCCAGCACGCCGCTTTTTCGAACCTCGGTCAGCCTGCGTGACAGCCGGTGGGCCAGCGCGATCGGCAGCGGCATCAGCTCGGGGGTGTCCTTGATGGCGTAGCCGAACATCAGGCCCTGGTCGCCGGCGCCCTGGGCGTCCAGCGGGTCACCGGCGCCCTCGACGCGTGTCTCGTGGGCGGTGTCGACGCCCTGCGCGATATCGGGCGACTGCGCGCCGATGCCGATGTTGACGCCGCAGGTCGCGCCGTCGAAGCCCTTGTCCGACGAGTCGTAGCCGATGTCGAGGATGCGCGCCCGCACGGTGTTGGTGATGTCTGCGAAGGCGTACCTGGCCGATGTCGTCACCTCGCCGACGACGTGCACCTGCCCTGTGGTGACCAAGGTCTCCACCGCGACGCGAGATTTGGGATCGTCCGCGAGCAACGCATCCAGCACCGAGTCGCTAATGGCGTCGCAGATCTTGTCGGGGTGGCCCTCGGTCACCGACTCACTGGTAAACAGCCGAGCTTCACTCACGGTGTGATCCTTCCGAAACTTAGTTGATCGAATTATATCTTCACCCCATGTCGCCGCTGGGGCGGTTCCGTGCTCTGTTGCACCCAAGCGTGTGCGCCGGTGGCGCGCAACCCTTACGCGCAGCCAGGCAGGTGATTCGAGTTACCCGCTGCCGCTCTGCAGGAAGGCCACGATCGCGTCAACGATACGGCTGGCCATCAGAGTTTTCGAACCGTGTTCCAAGGCGGACTCTTCGCCGTCGGCTGCGAGCAGCCATCCGTCGTTGTTGTCCACTTCGAACGCCCGATTCTCGCCGACGGCATTGACCACGAGCAAATCGCACCCCTTGCGCTGCAATTTGGCGCGGGCGTGGAAGAGCACGTCTCCGTTCGCGTCGCCGGTTTCCGCGGCGAACCCGACGATGGCCCTCATGTTGGGCAACTGACCGTCCGTTCGGGCACGCACGGCCCCCGCGAGCACGTCGTCAGTTCGGGTCAGTTCGATGACGGGCGCCGCGGCGTTGGGATCGGCGGCCTTCTTGATCTTGCTGGTCTGCACCTGCGTCGGGCGGAAGTCGGCGACCGCGGCGGCCATCACCAGCACGTGGGCGTCGGGCGCGTGCTTGGAGACGGCATCGGAGAGTTGGGCGGCCGTTCCGATGTGGACCACATCGACACCCGCCGGGTCTGATGAGGCCGGCGGTGTTGCCGGCGATCAAGGTGACGTCGGCGCCGCGCTGTGCCATCACCCGGGCCATCGCATAGCCCTGCTTGCCGGAACTGCGGTTGCCGATGAACCGCACCGGGTCGATGGTCTCGCGGGTGCCGCCGGCGCTGACGAGGACCTTCACGCCGGCCATGTCGTAGGGCAGGGCGTCGCCGCGATCCAGCAGCAGCTGGGCGAGCGTGGTGATCTCCTCGGCCTCGGGCAGCCGTCCTGCACCGCTGTCGGCGCCGGTGAGCCGTCCGGACGCCGGCTCCAGCACAATCGCGCCGCGGCGACGCAACGCGGCGACGTTGTCGACGGTGGCCGGGTGGAACCACATCTCGGTGTGCATCGCGGGCGCGAAGAGCACCGGACATCGTGCGGTGAGCAGTGTGGCCGTCAGCAGATCGTCGGCGCGCCCCGCGACGGCCCGCGCCAGCAGGTCGGCGGTGGCCGGAGCGACCACGACGAGTTCGGCCTCCTGCCCGATCCGGACGTGCGGGACTTCGTGCACGTCATCCCAGACGCCGGTGTGGACCGGGTTGCCCGACAATGCCTCGAACGTCGCCGCCCCGATGAAGCGCAGCGCGGACTCGGTCGGAACCACGCGGACGGAGTGCCCCGCCTCGGTCAGCTGACGGACGACCGTGGCCGCCTTGTAAGCGGCGATGCCACCGGCGACGCCGACGATGATCCGCTTGCGTTCGGTCACTTCAGCTCTTCGCCCAAGAGGCTCATCGCGCCCGGGTCTCCTCCGCTACTCGCCTTCGGTGTGTTCGAGCAGGTCTTCGTGGATCTCGCGCAGCGCGATCGACAACGGCTTCTCCTGCAGGCCCGGCTCGACCAGCGGGCCGACGTATTCGAGGATGCCGTCACCGAGTTGGTTGTAGTAGTCGTTGATCTGGCGCGCGCGCTTGGCGGCATAGATGACCAGCGCGTACTTGCTCGACGCACGGTCCAGCAGCTCGTCGATGGGCGGGTTGGTGATGCCCAAGGGGGTGTCATACGCGCCGGCGCCGGACGGGTCGAGTTCGTCGATCGCTGTCAGCTGGGCGTCGGCGTGGGGGGTGCTCACGTAGAAGATCTCCTGGCGTTTTTCGTGAAATTTGAGTGGCTCTATAAATCCTGGCCTGATCACGCCGTGCCCGGCGCTGGAATTATCTGTGGGCCACCAGCAAGGATACCAATTCAGCGCAGGCAGACTCCAATTCGCTGTTCACGACGACGACGTCGAAGTCGTTTTGGGCGGCCAGTTCGTCGCGCGCAGTGGCGAGGCGGCGGGCCATCGCCTCGGGGGTTTCGGTGCCGCGGCCCGACAGCCGGCTCTCCAACGCTTCCCAGTTGGGGGGCGCGAGGAAGACCGTGAGGGCTTCCGGCATGGCTTTCTTGACGGCGCGCGCCCCGGCGAGGTCTACCTCGATCAGAACCGGCTGACCAGCGGCGGTGGCGTCGCGAACGGGCTCCGCAGGGGTGCCGGAGCGGTGCAGGCCGCCATGGATATCCGCCCACTCGAGGAGGGCGCCGTGCTCGATCAGGTCCTGAAACCGCTCGGCGGTCACGAACGAATAATCAACGCCGTCGACCTCACCCGGGCGTGGTGCCCTGGTGGTCACGGACACGCTGAAGTGCAGGTCGGGAACGCGGTCACGCAGACAGCGGACGACGGTCGACTTCCCGACGGCAGAGGGTCCGGACAGAACAACTACCCGCCCGGCCCCTCGGCCGGCGCTCAACGTATGCGCCCGGAGTTACTGGTCGAACTTTTCCAGCAGCGCCTTGCGCTGGCGATCGCCCAGGCCACGCAGGCGGCGGGTCGGAGCGATCTCGAGTTCGGTCATGATTTCCTGCGCCTTGACCTTGCCCACCTTGGGCAACGCCTCCAGAAGGGCAGAAACCTTCATCTTGCCCAAGACCTCGTCGGTCTCGGCGTCCTTCAGTACCTGCTTGAGGTTGGTGCCGCCACGCTTGAGCCGATCTTTGAGCTCGGCACGTATGCGACGTGCGGCAGCAGCCTTCTCCAACGCTGCCGCGCGCTGTTCGTCGGTCAACTGGGGAAGGGCCACGGGTTCCTCCGTCTCGTCAGCATCAAATTGTTTCTGCCTTGGCTGATAGAAAAATTCCAGAACAGCCAGCGACGACGACCGTACCCACGCAACCTGACGAAAGCGAACCCCACCCCCTGGTTACGGCCTCAAAAGCCCAGCGTGTAATGCGGAGCGACGACAGGCGCCGAAGCACCCCAAATGGCTTCAAAGCGGCGATTTCGGCCCATTTGAGGCCGGATCTGCCTGCATATCAAGGCTTTTCGACCCACGCGGGTGGCTCCTGGTCGCCTCAGTGTGTGGCCTGGGCCACAGTTCCGAGGCGCATGGGGGCGCGAGGAAGAAAATTTGGCCTGGTCATGGCGCGTCGGGCGTGTCGCAGGCCCTCGGTTCCCCGGCGCGACCACGATTTCGGCCGTCGTGCGCAAGAATGAATTCAAAAATTGGCTGATAGGGCGCGGATTTCGCACTATGACACCGCGTAGTAGCTGGTATATGAGGTACTGGTGAGGCAAATGTGCCAGGCGTTACTGGTGTTATCAGTGGTCCAGAGCGCGGGGCGGGCGCCCGTCCGGAAATTAGGATTCGCGGGAGGAGGTCGTCGTGTTGCCACGGATGTGTCGGTCGATCAGCGTCGCGCTCGTTCTCCTGCTCGGCGGTCTGGTGTTCAGCGTCGCGAGCCCGGCATGGGCATGCGGTTGCGGCGCGTACGTGCCGGACCACCCCGGTGCATCGGTCGCCGACGAGCGCGCGTTGATCGCGTGGGACGGCGCGACCGAGAACATCCTGATGTCCCTGTCGGTCGCCGGTAGTTCGGACAAGGCCGCGTGGGTGATGCCGGTGCCGTCGGTCGCGCGCATCACGCTCGGCGACCCCGAGGTGTTCGAGGAACTCGGCCGACTCACCGCGCCGCGCGTCGAGTACCGCGACTCGTGGTGGCCATCGTTTCCCTGGCTGATCTGGGCCGGGGCGGCGCCGGACACGGCGGGCGCACCAGGTGGCGCGGTCGACGTGCGCGGCCGTCAACGTCTCGGTCCGTTCGACGTCACTCGGTTGGCGGCCGACGATCCCACCGCATTGGCTACCTGGTTGACGGACAACGGGTTTCCGCATCCCGAGGGCCTGGATCAGAACCTCGCACCGTACGTCGCCGACGGCTGGGAGGTCGTCGCGATCCAACTCGTTCCGGCCCAGGACGGAGCGCCGCTGACGGGAGACCTTCAGCCGCTGCGACTGTCGTTCGCATCCGACAGCGTCATCTACCCCATGCGCCTGTCGCGATCGGCGACGAACCCGCAGAACGTCGACCTCTACGTGCTGGCCCAGCATCGAATGGATCCGACAGCGGTACCCGTCGCCGATGAGAAACCGTCTCTGGAGTTCGCCGGGCCCCTCCGGAACGCCGACATCTCCCCCACGCTGGCGGAGTACGTCGGCGACGCAGCGTTTCTGACCCGTTGGAAGAACACCATTTTCGACACGGTGTCGATTGACGGCGACTACGTGTTCGAACAGGCGCCGTCGGACAGCGCCTACCAGCAGGTCATCTATCGCACCCGCGACCGCGGCGACCTTACCGGCCTGATCCTGCTCGGGGTGCTCGGCGTCGGCGCCGTCGCGATACTCGTCGTGCTGGTGCGTCTGGCGATGCGAAAACCGTTGCAACGGTAGCAGTTACACCAGATAGGCGACCGCGTCGCGGAACTTCTCCGCCGCGGCCCGTAGCGACGCGACGTCGGGTCCGGCACGCAACACATCCCGCGACACCGCGGGCAGCAACTGGCCGCGTCGGGCGCCACCGAGGCCGCCCAGCGCGTCGGGACGTCCCCCCTGCGCACCGACGCCGGGCACCAGGACCGGGCCGTTCAGCGCACTGACATCGGGAGGTTCGGAGAGGGTGGCGCCGACGACGACGCCGATGGAACCGGGTTCGGGCGACGAGTCGCGGTTGACCTCGGCAGCGGAGTCGACGATCGACTGGGCAACGGTCCGTCCGTCGGTGTCGGCGCGCTGCACAGAGGCACCCTCGGGGTTGGACGTGGCGGCCAGGACGAACACGCCGCGGCCGTTGGCGTAGGCGGTGTCGAGCAGTGGGCGCAGCGACCCGAAGCCCAGATACGGGGACGCGGTCACCGCGTCGGCCGCCAGCGGCGAATCGCCTGCCCATGCGTCGGCGTAGGCGGCCATCGTCGAGCCGATGTCACCGCGCTTGGCGTCGGCCAGCACCAGCACGCCCGCGTCTCGCAGGGCACCAATCGTGTACTCCAGTACCGCGTATCCGGCGGCGCCGTACGCCTCGAAGAACGCCACCTGGGGCTTGACGATCGCGAAGTCCGCGAACGCCTCGACGCAGATGTCGCAGAACCTTCGTAAGCCGTCGGCGTCGACCGACAGCTCCCATGCCCGCAGCAGTTCGGTGTGGGGATCGATGCCCGGGCACAATGGGCCACGGCGGGATACGGCGTCGGCGAGACGGACTCCGAATCCGGCCACGCTCAGCGCTCCAGGGCGCTGTGCAGCTCTTGCAGCGACATCACGCCGATGTCCCCGCGGATTCCCGCCTCGATACCCTGCACCGCCGCTGACGCGCCCTGCACCGTCGTCACGCACGGGATGTTCATCGACACTGCGGCCGACCGGATCTCGTAGCCGTCGATGCGTGGGCCCGAATTGCCGTACGGGGTGTTGATCACCATGTCCACTTCACCGGACCTGATCACGTCGACCGCCGTGGATGCCGGCCTGCCCTCCCCTGGCTGCTCGAAGTGTTTGCGCACCTCGTCGCATGGGATGCCGTTGCGCCGCAACATCTCCGCCGTGCCCTCGGTGGCCAGCACCCGGAACCCCAGGTCGGCGAGTCGCTTCACCGGGAACACCAGCGAGCGCTTGTCGCGGTTGGCCACCGAGACGAACACCGTGCCCTCCGCGGGCAGCGATCCGTACGCCGCGGTCTGGCTCTTGGCGAAGGCACTGCCGAAGTCGTGATCGATGCCCATCACCTCACCGGTCGACTTCATCTCGGGGCCCAGCAGCGAGTCGACCTGCGCACCGTCGGACTTGCGGAAGCGGTTGAAGGGCAACACGGCTTCCTTCACCGCCACCGGCGCATTGCGCGCAGTCGTCGCGCCGTCGCCGGTGGCCACCAACACGCCCTCTTCGCGCAACTGGGCGATGGTGGCGCCGAGCATCACTCGCGCGCACGCCTTGGCCAGGGGCACTGCGGTGGCCTTCGACACGAACGGCACCGTGCGACTGGCCCTCGGGTTGGCCTCCAGCACGTAGAGCACGTCATCCTTCAGCGCGTACTGCACATTGAGCAGTCCGACCACACCGATACCGTGCGCGATCGCCTCGGTCGCGCGCCGCACGGACTCGATGTCGCTGCGGCCCAGCGTCACCGGCGGCAGCGCGCACGCCGAGTCGCCGGAGTGGATACCAGCCTCTTCGATGTGCTCCATGATTCCGCCGATGTACACCTCGCTGCCGTCGCACAGTGCGTCGACGTCGATCTCGATCGCGTCCTCGAGGAACCGGTCCACGAGCACCGGATGTTCGGGCGAGAGTTCGGTGGCGCGCTGAATGTAGCGTTGCAGGTTCTCATCGTCGTAGACGATCTCCATACCTCGGCCGCCCAGAACATAGGAGGGCCGGACGAGCACGGGGTAGCCGATGTCGGCGGCGATCCGGCGGGCCTGCTCGAAGCTGATCGCGGTGCCGAACCGGGGTGCAGGCAGGCCGGCCGTGTTGAGAACCTCCCCGAACGCGCCGCGGTCCTCGGCCAGGTCGATCGCCTTGGGGCTGGTCCCGACGATCGGCACGCCTGCCTTCTCGAGACGTTCGGCGAGACCGAGCGGGGTCTGGCCACCGAGCTGCACGATGACACCGACGACGCCGGGACCGCCTGCGCCGGAAGCGGACTCCGCGTGGTACACCTCGAGCACATCCTCGAACGTCAGCGGTTCGAAATACAGCCGGTCGGCGGTGTCGTAGTCGGTGGACACCGTCTCCGGATTGCAGTTGATCATGACCGTCTCGAACCCGGCCTCGCTCAGCGTCGTGGCGGCGTGCACGCAGCTGTAGTCGAACTCGATGCCCTGCCCGATGCGGTTGGGTCCGGAGCCCAGGATGAGAACCTTGGGCTTCTCCACCTGGGGCGCGACCTCCGTCTCCGCGGCGGGGTCGAGTTCGTAGCTGCTGTAGTGGTACGGCGTCTTGGCCTCGAACTCGGCCGCACAGGTGTCGACGGTCTTGTACACCGGATGTATGCCGAGACGGGTGCGTAGGACCCGCACCCCGACCTCACCGGCCAATTCCGGTCGCAGCGCGGCGATCTGCCGATCGGACAGACCGTGGTACTTGCTGCGGCGGAGCAGGTGTTCATCGAGCACCGGCGCGTCCAGCAGTTCGGCGCGCAGCGTCACGAGTCCGGCGACCTGTTCGACGAACCAGGGGTCGACGCCTGAGGCCTCGGACGCCTGCTCGACGGTGGCGCCTTTACGCAGCGCCAGTTCCAGGTCGTAGAGCCGCCCGTCGGTGGGCGTCCTGAGACCCTCGAGCAACTCGTCGACGGAGACATCGGGGTCGGGCGCTGTCCAGAACCCCGCGCGACGTGGTCTCCAGCGAGCGCATCACCTTGCCGAGTGCCTCGATGAAGTTGCGGCCCAACGACATCGCCTCGCCGACCGACTTCATCGTGGTGGTCAGGGTGGCGTCGGCGCCGGGGAACTTCTCGAAGGCGAAGCGCGGCGCCTTGACGACGACGTAGTCGAGAGTCGGCTCGAAGCAGGCCGGGGTCTCCTTGGTGATGTCGTTGACGATCTCGTCGAGGGTGTAGCCGATGGCCAGCTTGGCGGCGATCTTGGCGATCGGGAAGCCGGTGGCCTTGGACGCCAACGCACTCGATCGCGACACCCGCGGGTTCATCTCGATGACGATGAGGCGGCCGTCGACCGGGTTGACGGCGAACTGGATGTTGCAGCCGCCGGTGTCCACCCCGACCTCACGCAGGATGGCGATTCCGAGGTCACGCATCGTCTGGTATTCGCGGTCGGTGAGGGTCATCGCCGGGGCGACGGTGACCGAGTCGCCGGTGTGCACGCCCATGGGGTCGACGTTCTCGATCGAACACACCACGACCACGTTGTCGTGACTGTCGCGCATCAGCTCGAGCTCGAATTCCTTCCAGCCGTAGATCGATTCCTCGATGAGCACGTTTGCACTGGGGGAAGCGGCCAGCCCGTCGCCGGCCATCCGGTCGACATCCTCGGCGGAGTACGCCATACCCGAGCCCAGTCCGCCCATGGTGAACGAGGGCCGCACCACCACCGGCAGTCCGAGCTCGTCGACGGTTTCGCGGACCTCGTCCATGGTGAAACACACACGGGAGCAGGCTGATTCGCCGCCGACCTTGGCGACGATGTCCTTGAATCGCTGCCGGTCCTCACCGCGCTGGATCGCCTCGAAATCGGCGCCGATCAACTCGACACCCCAACGCTCCAGCGCCCCGTTCTCGTAGAGAGCGACGGCGGTGTTCAGTGCGGTCTGCCCGCCCAGCGTGGCCAGCAGCGCGTCGATCTTGTTGCCGCGCTCGGCCTGCTGGGCGATGACCTTCTCGACGAACGCCGCGGTGATCGGTTCGACGTAGGTGTGGTCGGCGTATTCCGGGTCGGTCATGATGGTGGCCGGATTCGAGTTGACCAGGCTCACCTGCAGGCCTTCGGCGCGAAGCACGCGGCATGCCTGGGTGCCGGAGTAGTCGAACTCGCAGGCCTGGCCGATGACGATCGGCCCCGAACCGATGACCAGCACGTGGTTGAGGTCACTCCGCCGCGGCATTAGCGCTTTCCCCCTTGGCCCCGCGAGCGGGATGCGTGTCTGCACGCGACACGCCGACAATTTTTCGAAGTTCATGCACGCTCGCCGGTTGGCCCGCCGGCATGAACTGTCTGCTCGTCGATGAGCGTGCGACTCCGTACGCGACACGCCTACCAGCGCGAGCGTGCGCGAAGTCGGGAGATATGCCGCGTGTCGCGCCGCAGACACGCTCGCTCGCGGGAATCATGGGCGGTTCTCCCCTGCCATCAGGTCGACGAACTGGTCGAAAAGGTAGTTCGCGTCGTGCGGGCCGGCTGCGGCCTCCGGGTGGTACTGCACCGAGAACGCGCTCCCGTCAACGAGTTTGATGCCCTCGACGACGCCGTCGTTGGCGCAGGTATGGCTGACGATCGCGGTACCGAACGGGGTATCGAACGTCTCGCCGGCTTCGCCCTCGAGCGCGAAACCGTGGTTCTGCGCGGTCACCGCGATCCGTCCGGTCGCGTGATCCATGACGGGCACGTTGATGCCGCGGTGCCCGAACACCATCTTGTACGTCGACCGGCCCAACGCCCGGCCGAGGATCTGATTGCCGAAGCAGATACCGAACAGCGGGATCCCCGCGCCGAGGACCTCGCGCGTCACCTCGACGATGTGGTCGGCGGTGGCGGGATCACCGGGTCCATTCGACAGGAACACCCCGTCGGGCTTCAGATCGGCGATCTGTTCGAAGGCGACCGTCGACGGCAGCACATGGCTGCGGATACCACGGCCGGCAAAGTTGCGTGGGGTGTTGGTCTTGATACCGAGGTCGATCGCCGCGACAGTGAAGCGTTGTGGCCCATCGGGTTCCACGACATATGTGACGTCGGTGCTGACCTCGCCGGCCAGGTTCGCACCCAGCATGGAGGGCTGGTTGCGAACGCGCGTGAGTAGCTCGTCGGCATGGGCGAGCGCATCGCCGGAGAAGACACCGGCCTTCATCGAGCCCAGGCTGCGCAGGTGCCGCACCACGGCGCGGGTATCGATTCCCGCAATCCCGACGATCCCCTGGCGCACCAGTTCAACGTCGAGGGTGCCGGTCGCGCGCCAGTTCGACGCGCGTGGAGACGGATCGCGTACGGCGTAGCCCGCAACCCAGATCTTGTCGCCGCGACTCTCGGCGTCCTCCTGGTTCCAGCCGGTGTTGCCGATCTGCGGGGCCGTGGCCACCACGATCTGCCCGTGGTAGCTGGGATCGGTCAATGTCTCCTGGTATCCGGACATTCCGGTCGAGAACACCGCCTCTCCGAGCGTCTCACCGGTCGCCCCGAATGTGGTGCCGGTGAAGATACGCCCGTCTTCCAGAACCAGCACTGCCCTGCTCATGCCTCGACTCCCACTCGCTGCGGTCGTCTTCGGGTGCTCATGCGGGCTCCAGCCACTGCGCGTACTCCGCGCGGTTGTCGGCACGAAACCCGGTGTCGATCTCGGCGCCAGACGGCAGTCGCCACCTGATGGCCAGAATGCCGTCGTGGGTGAGAGCCTTGCCCGCGATTCCGCGTTCGGTACGGATCGCGGTGATCGACTCGTCGGGTATCCAGATCGGGCCTGCACCGGTGCGCTGCAGCATGATTCCTTCGGGATAGCGGGTCAGGACGGCCTTGTTTCGGAAGCCGAGGTCGCTGGCGGCCACGCGGTCGTTCCAATGCGGCACCAGCGTGCTGCCGACATACAAACCCTTCGTGGCAGGGATGAGCGCAGGCCCGACGGTGTCCGGCATCGGCGGCAGCGTGCCGATAAGTTCGGCCTGCCGCTCGACGCGCCGGCGCCAGCCGCGCATCATCGCCTGGATGACCACCGCGATCACCACGACCATAACCGCGGCGACAATCAGCGACCCGACCAGGGTTCCGGTGTTCATGCCGGGCTCTTCCCGTAGCGCGCGGTGACCTTGCCCCGCAACAACGTCAGCGTCACCGTGGCGGGCAATTCCATGGATTCGTACGGGGTGTTATCGGAGCGACTGGCCAGTGCCGATCCCTCGACGGTCCATGTCGCGTCGGGGTCGACGACGGTCAGGTTGGCCGGCTCACCGATCTCCAGGGGGCGGCCCTGGTCGGGCAGTCCGACGATGCGGGCCGGACTTTCGCTCATCACCCGGGCGACGTCGCGCCATGTCAGCAGGCCCGGGCGCACCATGGTTTCGACGACCACGGACAGCGCGGTCTGCAGACCGAGCATGCCGGGCCGCGCGACGGAGAACTCGCAGAACTTCTCATGTTCGGCGTGCGGCGCGTGATCGGTGGCCACGCAGTCGATGACACCATCGGCGAGCGCCTGGCGCAGGGCCTCGGCGTCCGTGGCCTCACGAAGCGGTGGGTTCACCCGGTTTCGACCGTCGTAGGTGGCCAGTCGCGTGTCGTCGAGCAGGAGGTGGTGGGGTGTCACCTCGGCGGTGATCGAAATGCCTTGTTCCTTGGCCCATCTGATGATCTCCACGGTGCCCGCGGTGGATGCGTGACAGATGTGCACACGCGCGCCGGCGTCGCGGGCCAGCAGCGCATCGCGGGCGACGATGGACTCCTCGGCGGCGCGGGGCCAGCCGGCCAGACCCAGCCGCGCCGCATTGGGTCCCTCGTGGGCGACGGCGTCGACGGTGAGGCGAGGCTCTTCGGCGTGCTGCGCGATCAGGACGCCCAGACCGGTGGCGTATTCGAGGGCACGGCGCATGATCAGTGGATCGTGGACGCAGATGCCGTCGTCGGAGAACATCCGGACCTGCCCGGCACCGGCGGCCATCATGCCCATCTCGGTGAGCTGAGCGCCCGCCAACCCCATCGTGACGGCGCCGACGGGATGCACGTCGACGAGGCCGACCTGTTGGCCGCGGTGCCAGACGTGATCGGTGACGACCGGGCTGTCGGCGACCGGATTGGTGTTGGCCATCGCGAACACGGCGGTGTATCCACCTAAAGCCGCTGCCGCCGAGCCGGTTTCGATGTCCTCGGCATATTCCCGGCCGGGCTCACGCAGGTGGGTGTGCAAGTCGACGAAGCCGGGCAGCAGGATCTGGCCGGTGGCGTCAACGACATCGGCATCGTCGGGGATCGCCAGATCCGCGCCGATGTCTGCCATCTGACCGTCGGCGACAAGGACGTCAAGCCGGTCGCCTTCGCCGTAGAGTCGCACCCCGCGGATCAACACGCTCATGCGCTGATCGCCCCCTGCTCCGCACCCACCAGCAGGTGGAACAGCACCGCCATCCGGACATGCACACCGTTGGAAACCTGTTGCAGCACGGCCGATTGAGTCGAATCGGCGACCGAGAAGGCGATCTCCATGCCGCGGACCATCGGGCCCGGATGTAGCACGACCGCGTTGCCGGGCAGCATCGCCTGGCGCTTCTCGGAGAGCCCGTACAGCACCGAGTACTCCCGCGCGGATGGGAAGAAGCCGCCGTTCATCCGCTCGGCCTGCACGCGAAGCATCAGCACCGCATCGGCGATAGGCAGTTCGGCGTCCAGGTCGTGCGAGACGGTGACAGGCCAGCCGGTGACCCCGACCGGCAGCAGCGTGGGCGGCGCGACGAGAACCACTTCAGCCCCGAGAGTGTCGAGGAGCAGAACGTTGGAGCGCGCGACGCGGCTGTGCAGGACGTCGCCGACGATCACCACCCGCTTGCCCTCGATGTCGCCCAGCCGCTGCCGGATGGTCAGCGCGTCGAGCAGCGCCTGGGTGGGATGTTCGTGGGTGCCGTCGCCGGCGTTGATCACGGTCGGGCCGCCATCCTCGGTGGCGGTCCACTCGGCCAGCTGCTGGGCGGCTCCGGAGGCGGGGTGCCGGATGATCAGGGCGTCGGCGCCGGCCGCGCGCAGGGTCAGGGCCGTGTCGCGCAGCGATTCACCTTTGGAGACAGAGGATCCCGACGCGCTGACGTTGATGACGTCGGCGCTCATCCACTTGCCTGCGACCTCGAACGACACCCGGGTGCGGGTGGAGTTCTCGTAGAACATCGTGATGATCGTGCGGCCACGCAAGGTCGGCAGCTTCTTGACCTCGCGGCCGAGCAGCGACTGGCTGAACCGGTCGGCGTTGTCGAGGATCGCCACCGCGTCGTCGCGGGACAGGTCGGCCGCCGAGAGCAGGTGCTTCATCGTTCGGGCCCTCCGTGCGGTGCGATCCAGATGCCGTCGACTTGATCGTCTTCGATGAGGCGCACCTTGACGTTCTCACTGCGCGATGTCGGCACGTTCTTGCCCACATAATCGGCGCGCAGCGGCAGCTCGCGGTGGCCACGGTCGACGAGGACGGCGAGTTGCACGGCGCGCGGCCGGCCGATGTCGCGCAGCGCGTCCAGGGCCGCGCGGACGGAGCGACCGGTATAGAGGACGTCGTCGACCAGGACCACGAGGGTGCCGTCGATGCCGGCCTCGGGAATCGACGTGTCCTCCAGCGGTCGCGGGGGCTTGCTGTCGAGGTCGTCGCGGTAGAGCGTGATGTCGAGGGCACCGTGCGGAACGGTGACGTCGGCGAATTCCTTGATCTTGTCAGCGAGGCGCGCGGCCAGGGTGACGCCCCTGGTCGGGATGCCGAGGAGGATGACGCGTGACGCGTCGGGACCGTCGAGTGCGGTCTTCTCAATGATCTGATGGGCGATGCGGGAGACGGTGCGGTTGACGTCCGCTGCGGACATCAATTCCCGGTCGGTGCCCGGCGAGGCTGGCGAGTCCATGAAGAGACCCTGACCTCCTTCTCCGCCTCTCGGGACGGATCGTTAAAGGACGTCGAACTGCGGGGAGCTTAGCACCAGCCATTCGGATGGGCGCCAGCGACACCGGTCGACTTCGGTGCCGGAAACCTGGTTGTTGAAGGTCTCGATGACCTGCACCTGCGCTGAACCCTCACCGCGCGCTTCAGTACGCTGGCGCCGATGAAGCTCGACGGCAATCAAGCGTCCATTCAAGACGCGATCGGCGCCAAACTACTCGCCGGCGCGGTCACTCTGGTGTGGCAGGCCGGCGAGGTCCTGCAGGTCAACGCGCTCGGGTACCGGGACGTCGACGCCGGTCTGCCGATGCAACGCGACACGATCTTCCGCATCGCCTCGATGACCAAACCCGTCACTGTCGCCGCTGTAATGAGCCTGGCCGAGGAAGGCAAGCTCTCGCTGACCGACCCGGTGACGAAGTGGCTGCCGGAGTTGGCGAACATGCGGGTACTGCTCGACCCGCGCGGGCCCCTCGACAGGACCGAACCGGCCCGTCGGCCCATCACGGTCGACGATCTGATGACGCATCGCAGCGGGCTCGCCTACTCATTCTCCGTCTCGGGACCGCTGAGTAAGGCGTACGGCAGGATGTCGTTTCGCCAGGATCAGGACCGCTGGCTCGCGGAACTGGCGACGCTGCCCCTGGTCCACCAGCCCGGCGACCGGCTCACCTACAGCCACGCCACCGATGTGCTCGGTATCGCGCTGTCGCGGATCGAGGGCAAGTCCCTTGCCGACGTCCTCGCCGAGCGGATCTTCGGGCCGCTCGGAATGGCTGACACCGGCTTCTCGGTGGGCACCGCCGGCCGGCGACGCGCCGCGACGATGTACAAGCTCGACGAGACCATGACGCTTCAACACGACGCGATGGGTCCGGCGCCGATCACAGATCCGCCGTTCTGCACCGGAGGTGCAGGCCTGTGGTCCACCGTCGACGACTATCTGCGGTTCGCCCGGATGCTGCTGGCAGACGGCATGCTCGACGGTGCGCGGGTACTGTCTGAGCAGTCTGTACAACAGATGCGCACCGACCGGCTGACCGACGAACAGAAGCGGCAACCCTTTCTCGGAGCGCCGTTTTGGATCGGCCGCGGATTCGGTCTCAACCTCTCACTCGTGACAGACCCGTCGAAATCGCGCCAGCTGTTCGGCCCAGGCGGGCTCGGTACTTTCAGCTGGCCGGGCGCATACGGCACCTGGTGGCAGGCCGACCCGAGCGCCGATCTGATCCTCATCTACCTGATTCAGAATCTTCCGGAGGTGAACGTCGACGCCGCTGCGGCCGTCGCGGGCAATACGTCGTTGGCGAAACTGCAAAGCGCACAACCGAAATTCGTTCGCCGGACCTATCAGGCACTCGAACTCTAAACCGACTGGCTCGACGTAACGGTGGCCACCGGCACGGTGTTGCTGCCGAGGTTTGGGACATACACCTGGGTGCCGTCGGCGCTCACCTCCACATCTGACGGCCCGTCACCGACGAAGATGGCCTGTTTGTCCTCGGCATCGATCACGGACACGGTGCCGTCGTCGAAATTGGCCGCATAGCCGCTCAGCCCATCGGGACCGACCGCGATGTAGACCGGACTGCCGACAAGGACTTCACGCATGATCTGGTTGTTGTCCGTGTTGATGACCGTCACGGTGCCGCCCTTGCTCGCAGCGTACAGCCGTTTCGCATCAGGTCTCCGTGGCCTGACGGCGGCTACTCGATGCAGCGCGACAGCACGCGGCCGAACTGCAGCAGGCGCTGCATCTGGGCCAGGCCGCCGTTGTCGACGGATTTGTAATAGCGGAACGACTCGCAATAGATGTCAGTCTCGGTGACCGACTTCCGTCGGGATCGCGTGATCAGTTGGCTGTACATCCGCAGTCGGACCTCGGAGAGGCGGCGAGTCCCGTCGTCGGGCACCTCGTACTCGGTGGTGAGCACATGGTCGGTGATCGTCGACAGCAGAATCGTGCGCACGGACGCGTTGAGCACCCGCCGCTCGCGATCGTCGGTGATCGACATCTCGTCGTCGGCGCGCCACATGATCAGCCGGTGCCCGTCGGTGAGCACGACCTCCTGCCACAGCGGCTTTTCGTCGTCGTCGCCCCACGAGTCCTCGGGTGACGCCACGCGACATGATGAACGACTTGATCGCGGGAAGGTCGACGACCGAACGCAATTGGTCCAGCGCCAGATCGGGATCACGCAGGTACACCTTGGCCGCCTCGTCAACGCTGGGGCCGCCGTTGTCCTGCGGTGCTTTCATTAGGTGCCAGCGCCTCCGTCGCCAATCCCCCGAACTGCTTCCGCGGCGGCGCGGATCTGTGGCGTCACAAGCATCACCTGGCCCAAGACCCCGTTGACGAAACCCGGTGAGTCATCGGTGGATAACCGCTTGGCCAGTTCAACGGCTTCGTCAACGGCGACAGGCTCGGGGACGTCGTCGGCGTGCAGCAGCTCCCACACCGCGACGCGCAGAATCGCACGGTCGACGGCAGGCAGCCGGTCCAACGTCCAGCCCTGCAGGTGGGCCGAGATGAGGTCGTCGACGTGCGCGGCGTGTTCGGTTACTCCGCGCGCCACCGTCACGGTGTACGCGTTGAGCGGCGAGACGTCGGATTGTTTCTCCGCCAACGCATTCCGGAGCTCTGCCACCTCAGCTGGAGTGATCCCGCGCGCTTCGGCTTCGAAGAGCAGATCGACGGCGCGCTTGCGGGCCTGGTGCCGGCCGCGATCACCCTTACGGTCAGGCATTCACCCGGCCCAGGTAGCTGCCGTCACGAGAGTCGACCTTCAGCTTGTCGCCGGTGTTGATGAACAACGGCACCTGGATCTCTGCGCCGGTCTCGACGGTGGCCGGCTTGGTGCCCGCGCTGGAGCGGTCGCCCTGCAGGCCTGGCTCGGTATGGGTGACCGCGAGTTCGACGGTCACCGGCAGTTCGAGGTACAGCGGGGCGCCGTCGTGGAACGCGATCTGCACGGGCAGGCTCTCGAGCAGGAATTTGGCGGCATCACCGACCAACGACTCGGGCAGGGGGTGCTGCTCGTAGTCCTGCGAGTCCATGAACACGAAGTCGGAGCCGTCCCGGTACAGATAGGTGGCGTCGCGGCGGTCGACGGTGGCCGTCTCGACCTTGACGCCGGCGTTGTAGGTCTTGTCGACGACCTTGCCCGACAGCACGTTCTTGAGCTTGGTGCGCACGAAGGCGGGACCCTTGCCGGGCTTGACGTGCTGGAATTCGGTGATCTGCCAGAGCTGGCCGTCGATCTGGAGGACGAGCCCGTTCTTGAAGTCGGCGGTCGATGCCACGGTCGGTTGTTCTCCTGTTCAGAGGATCGCCAGTTCCTTGGGGAACCGGGTGAGTAAGTCTGCGGTCTGATGTCGCCGGCCAGCCGGCTCCGAGGCCCCGTCTCCGACGACCAGCGTGTCCTCGATTCGGACGCCGCCGCGGTCGGGCAGATAGACACCGGGCTCCACGGTCACCGCAGAGCCAGCAAGCAGTGTACCGGCGGCCGACGCACTGATCCCCGGCGCTTCGTGAATCTGCAGGCCGACGCCGTGTCCCAGCCCGTGGCCGAAGTTCTCGGCGTAGCCGGCGTCCGCGATGATCTGCCGCGACGCCGCGTCGACGTCCCTGAGCGACACCCCGGGTGCGAGGAAGTCCCGGCCCGCCCGCTGGGCGGTCGCGACGAGTTCATAGATGTCGAGCTGCCACTGAGCGGCCGGAGACAGCACGAACGTGCGGGTCATGTCGGAGTGGTAGCCGCACACCAGGGCGCCGAAGTCGATCTTCACGAAGTCCCCGGCGGACAGCACCGCATCGGTCGGCCGATGGTGCGGGATCGCCGAATTCGGTCCGGCCGCCACGATGGTCTCGAAGGACACGCCGTCGGCACCGTGATCGAGCATCAGCGCCTCGAGCTCGCGGCCCACCTCTTTCTCTGTCCGGCCCGGCCGCAGCCCTCCGCGTTCGACCAGATCCTGCAGCGCCGCGTCGGCGGCTTCACAGGCCAGTCGCAACAACGCGACCTCCCCGGCGTCCTTGACCTCGCGCAGGGCCTCCACGGTTCCGGAGGCCCGCACCAGACGGGTCTGCTCACCGGCCGCCTTGGTGAGCATCGAGTGTCCGTCGACGGTCACGACATGACTCTCGAAACCCAGACGGGACACCCCGTCGGCGGCCGCGCGCGCGACCAGGTGCGGTCCACATGCCCGCTCGATGACGATCTCGGCGTCGGGGGCCTGCTGTGCCGCCTGCGTGCGGTACCGTCCGTCGGTGGCCAGCACCGGTGTCGGGTCTTCGGCACGGATCAGCAGCGCGGCGTTCGATCCGGTGAAACCGGACAGATAACGGACGTTGACCAGGTCCGATACCAGCATCGCGTCCAAGTCGGCGGCGACCAGCCGCTCGCGCAACCGGTCCCGGCGCTGTGAAATAGTCACGGTTGATGAACCTACTCGCTAAGGTGTGGCCCCATGAGTAACTGGTTGCTGCGCGGACTGGTGTTCGCGGCCCTGATGGTGATCGTGCGATTGCTGCAGGGAGCGATGATCAACGCGTGGGAGACCAAGGCCGGACTGATCAGCATCGTTCTGGTGGCTCTCTACGCCGTCGCGGTGTTCGTCTGGGGCCTGGTCGACGGACGCGCCGACGCGCGCGACAACCCCGACCCGGACCGGCGCGGCGACCTGGCGATGACGTGGCTGCTGGCCGGCCTGTTCGCCGGCATCGTCAGCGGGGTCGTCGCGTGGTTCATCCACCTCTTCTACTCGAGCCTGTACGTCGAGGGACTGCTCAACGAGCTCACCACCTTCGCGGCGTTCACCGCACTGCTGGTGTTCCTGATGTCCATCTTGGGCGTCACGATCGGCCGCTGGCTCGTCGACCGCCACGCGCCGGAGGTGCCACACCACGGAAGCGCCCATGAAGACGAGCGGGCCGATACGGACGTGTTCGCCGCGGTCCGCCAGCCAGGCGACGACGAGACCTCCGAGGCCGAGACGGTCGAGGGACGCCGCCCCCGCTAAATCTGGTCGACGGCCAGGTAGCGCAGCGCCAAAAGGTACCCCTGCACACCGAGGCCGACGATCACGCCGGTCGCCACGGAGCTGATGTAGGAGTGGTGCCGAAACTCCTCGCGCTTGTGCACGTTCGAGATGTGCAGCTCGATGAGCGGCCCCCGCAGTTCGGCGCACGCATCGCGCAGCGCCAGCGATGTGTGGGTCAGTGCGCCTGCGTTGAGGATCACCGGATCGCCCGCGTCCGCCGCGGCATGAATCCAGTTCAGCAGCTCGGCTTCGCTGTCGCTTTGTCGCACAACTGCTTTCAGGCCCAGCTCGTCGGCCTGGCCTTCGATCAGCGCCACCAGTTCCTCGTGGGTGGTGCTGCCGTAGATCTCCGGCTCCCGGCGGCCGAGCCTGCCCAGGTTGGGCCCGTTGAGCACGAGCACGGTCGTTGAACGTTGATGCTCTTCGCGCAAGTCGCTCATCGCTGCGCCACCTCTCCGATCACCGAGTAGGCCGCCGCCAGCAGCGACGGATCTGGCCCCTCCAGGCGTCCAGGCTTACCCAGTCCGTCCAGCACGACGAAGCGCAGCACCCCGGCACGGGTCTTCTTGTCGCCTGCCATGTACTCCAGCAGTTGCGGCAGTGCATCGGCGTCGTAGGCCACCGGCAGCCCCAACGCGGTGAGGATGGTCCGGTGACGGTCGGCGGTCTCGTCGTCCAGACGACCGGCCAGCCGTCCCAGTTCGGCCGCGAACACCAGTCCGACGGAAACCGCTGCGCCGTGCCGCCATTCGTAGCGCTCGCGCCGCTCGATCGCGTGGGCGAGGGTGTGGCCGTAGTTGAGGATCTCGCGCAACTGCAGACTCCTTCTCGTCGGCCGCGACGACCTCGGCCTTGACCGCGACCGCACGCCGGATCAACTCCGGCAGCACGGGCCCGTCGGCTCTAATGCGGCCTCCGGATCGGCCTCGATCAGATCCAGAATCACCGGGTCGGCGATGAAACCGGCCTTGACGATCTCGGCCATGCCCGCCACGAGTTCGTTGCGCGGCAAGGTCTCCAGCGTCGCGATGTCGACGAGCACCGCGGCCGGTTGATGGAACGCACCAACGAGGTTCTTGCCGGCATCGGTGTTGATCCCCGTCTTTCCGCCGACTGCGGCGTCGACCATGCCGAGCAGTGTGGTGGGCACATGCACGACGTCGATCCCCCGCAGCCAGGTCGCGGCAACGAAACCGGCGACATCGGTGGCCGCCCCCCCGCCGAGGCTGACGATCGCATCCTTACGACCGACGCCGATCCGGCCCAACACCTCCCAGACATAACCGACCACCGGGAGATCCTTGCCGGCCTCCGCGTCGGGGATCTCGATACGATGCGCATCGATCCCTCTGTCCGACAGGGTGTTCCGAATCGCATCTGCGGTCTGAGCCAGTGCCGGCTGGTGCAGGATGGCGACCTTGTGTCGGCCGTCCAGTTGCTGTTCCAGGTGTCCCAGCAGTCCGATGCCGATGATCACCGGGTACGGCGGATCGACGAGGACTTCAACGGTCACTGGCTCAGTCACGGTTGGCCTTCAGGTTGCGGGCTGCGACGGTCGCCGGCGATGGCGGCGCCTCGGTGGTCGGTGCAGGCGTCAGCGACGACGGTCCGCGGCGCCACGGCGGCCGACGCCGACGCCGCTGTGGACTAGGTGCGTCTGGGTTCTCGAGTCTGCTGACGATGGAACGCACCACGGCACCCGGATTGTGTCGGTTGGTGTTGATCCGCATCGTCGCGACCCGCCGGTATAGCGGAACCCGCGCAGCCATGAGCTCGCGGTACCGCTTGGCGGGGTCATCACCGGCGAGTAGCGGTCGCACGGTGCCGCCGGTGGTACGCCGAATGCCTTCGGCGGCGCTGATCTCGAGATAGATCACCGTGTGGCCGGTCAGTGCCTCGCGCACACCTTCGGACGTGACCGCACCGCCACCCAGTGAAAGGATGCCGTCGTGCTCGGCGAGTGCCGTTCGCACGACTTGCTCTTCTATGCGGCGGAACGCCTGCTCACCGTCTACGAACAATTCGGCGATGCTGCGGCCCGTGGTCTCGACGATCTTGGCATCCGTGTCCAGGAGCGGCAGTTGGACGGCCTTGGCGAGCCTGCGCCCGATCGTGGATTTTCCGGAGCCTGGCATCCCCACCAGCACTGCTTTCGGTGCCATCAGCCCGACGCCTGTACCGGCTGCGACGGGTTGATTCCCCGGTCCTGCCCGCCGGACGGTTCGCGCTGCGACACCGCCCGCAGGTAGCCGTCGATGTTGGCCCGCGTCTCGGTCAGCGAATCGCCGCCGAACTTCTCCAAGGCCGCCCGTGCCAGGACCAGCGCCACCATGGTCTCGACGACGACACCCGCAGCGGGCACCGCGCAGACGTCGGAGCGCTGATGGATCGCGACCGCCTCGTCGCCGGTGGCCATGTCGACGGTGGCCAGCGCCCGCGGCACGGTGGAGATCGGCTTCATCGCCGCCCGCACCCGCACCGGCTGACCGTTGGTCATGCCGCCTTCCAGGCCGCCCGCCCGATTCGTCGAGCGCATCACACCGTCGGCGCCGGGATACATCTCGTCGTGAGCGACGCTGCCGCGGCGGCGCGCGGTCTCGAAGCCGTCGCCGATCTCCACGCCCTTGATCGCCTGGATGCCCATCACCGCGCCGGCCAGTTGGCTGTCGAGGCGGTTGTCGCCGCTGGTGAACGAGCCCAGCCCGACAGGCAGGCCGTGGACCACCACCTCGACGATGCCGCCCAACGTGTCACCGTCCTTCTTGGCCGCCTCGATCTCGGCGATCATGGACTCTTCGGCGGCCTCGTCGAACGCCCGCACGGGGCTGTCGTCGATTCTGGACAGATCGGAGAACTGCGGCGGCGGGCCGTCGTAGGGCGCCGACGCTCCGATGGAGATCACATGCGAGAGCACCTCGACGCCGAGCGCCTCCCGCAGGAACGCCCTGGCGACGGTTCCGGCCGCGACCCTGGCGGCCGTCTCGCGCGCGCTGGCACGCTCGAGCACCGGCCGGGCGTCGTCGAAGCCGTACTTGAGCATGCCTGCGTAGTCGGCGTGGCCGGGCCGCGGCCGCGTGAGCGGCGCGTTGCGGGCGCTCTCCGCCAGCACGGCCGGGTCGACGGGATCGGCGGCCATCACCGTCTCCCACTTCGGCCATTCGGTGTTGCCGACCTCGATGGCGATGGGTCCGCCCAGCGTGATGCCGTGACGGACACCGGCCAGCACCGTGACCTGGTCCTGTTCGAACTTCATCCGGGCGCCGCGGCCGTAGCCCAGCCGACGACGGGCCAGCTGGCCCGCGATGTCGTCGGAGGTGACGTGGACGCCGGCGATCATGCCTTCGACCATGGCCACCAGCGCGCGGCCGTGGGATTCACCAGCAGTGGTCCATCGCAACACGCGTCCCATTTTCGCACGTCGGCCATCCACGACCGATTTGTGTGCATTTCGGAGCGCTTACCGCTCGTTTTTGCACACAAAACCGCTACTTCGCGAGGCCGTCCAGGACGTGGCCGATCTCGGCGAGCGCTTCACGATGGGCGGTCTTCTGGTCGTCGGCGCGGGCGACGATCATCGCCAGCTCGCGGCGTCCTACCCGACCGCCAGCACGCAGGCGGCCGCCGCGGCCAGGCACATCGACGGTCCGTGCGGCACGGTCGATTTCGAATGCCTCACGACGGCGACGATGGCCCACGCCGCGGTGATCAGAGGTGCACCAAGTGCGGCCAGCGCCCACACGTCGACGCCGAACGATCCGGTCAATGCCCCGATGCCGATCGCCAGCTTCACGTCGCCGGCCCCCATGGCTGCAGGCGCGAGCAGGTGCACCACCAGATAGACGGCGAACAACGCCGCTGCGCCCATCACCGCCGGCATACCGCGGCCCGCCGCAGCCGCCGCGACGAGGATGACGATCGCGCCGGGAATCGTCAGGCAGTTGGGCAGCCGTCGGTCCCGGATGTCGACGCAACTGAGCACGACCAGCCAGACGAGCACACAGACGCCCGCCACCCCCGCCCCCATAAATGCAGGCTAGCGGTCGTGGACTGCCGCCCTCATCGCTTCTTTTGGTGCGGGTAGGCCGGTGAACTGCTCGACTTGGGCGAACGCCTGATTCAGCAGCATCTGCAGGCCGCTGATCACACGCCCACCACCGGATTCGACAGCCGAAGCCAGCGGCGTCGGCCACGGGTCATAGATCGCGTCGAGCAACAGCGGGGTCCGGGCCAGGGTCGAGGCGTACGGTGCGACGGCATCGGCCGGCACGGTATTGACCATGACATCCACGTCGGTGAGCGCCGCCGTCAGCCCGGCACCGTCGATGTCACACCACCCGCCCTCGACACCTGACCTCGTCGCGAGTTCGATCAGCGGTGCTGCCCTGTTCGCGTTACGGGCCACCACGGTGATCCGTTGCACGCCAAGCTCTGCCAGGCCGACGACCACAGCAGGCGCGGTACCGCCCGACCCCAACACGATCGCTGTGCCGCCGCCCGCCCGGCCCCACTCGGTGCCTGAGGCCGCTCCCAGCGTGCCA
The DNA here is from genome assembly GCA_963737385.1 of uncultured Actinomycetota bacterium. Classification (GTDB taxonomy): domain Bacteria; phylum Actinomycetota; class Actinomycetes; order Mycobacteriales; family Mycobacteriaceae; genus Mycobacterium. The sequence goes on along the minus strand of CAVTSZ010000056.1, from coordinate 122,579 downwards.
GTGATCCCGTCGATGTCGGTGTTGTCGGCACGCCACCCCGTCTCCGACCGCACCAGAGTGTTCGCCGAACCCACCAACTCCGCACGCGGGGTGCGTTCGTCGGCGAACCGCAACGCGGCGAACTTGCCGGGCATGGTCACCGAGACGCCGATCCACTCGGGTCCGAAACCGCCCACGAGAGTAGGCAATTGCTCGGCAGTGCACTCGATGCGCTCGTAGCTCCAGTCGTCCAGGCCCAACGCGCGGTAGGCCGCAAGGTGCAGTTGCGGAGAACGGGAATGCGCGACCGGCGACCCGAGAACCGCCGCTTTGCGCGGACCGCTACCGCGCACTGTCGAGGACACCGTTGCGCTTGGCCAGTTCGATATTCGCCAGGTGCTGCTGGTAGTCCCGAGTGAACAGCGTGGTGCCCTGCATGTCGACGGTGACGAAGTACAGCCAGTCCCCCGGCTCGGGCTTCTCCGCCGCGGCGAGCGCCGGCTGTCCGGGCGAACAGATCGGTGTCGCCGGAAGCCCCGGCCGCACATAGGTGTTCCACGGCGTGTGATGGCCGCGGTCACCGTCTGTGGTCGCCACTTCGATCCGGTCGAGCGGATAGTTGACCGTGGAGTCGAACTCCAGCGTGCGGTTCTCTGCCAGCCGGTTGTAGATGACCCGCGCGACCTTGGCGAAGTCCTCGGGTGTGGCTTCGCGCTGGACCAGCGAGCCGACTGTCAGGATTTGATACGGCGACATGTTCATCGCCTTCGCCGTATCGAGCAGTCCGCCCTGCTGCGTATTGGGTTGCACTGGCGCCGATCAACGTCGACAGAATGTCCTGTGGCTGCGCCGACGGATCGATGTTCCAGGAGCCGGGCGCAATGAGGCCCTCAAGCCTGCGGTGGTCCGTGCCCATGGAGGTAACCGGGTCGTACGGCCCATTCCGGAACCGACAACGCCGACGGGTCGGCGGTGCCCGCCGACTCCTTGAGCGTGTCCGCGGCAATGCAGCTTCGCTCACCGTCGAGGTCCACACATGTCGCCTTGGAGATGAGGCTGAGAATGCCGTCGGTGACCGCATTCGTCTTGACGTCCCGGATGTCGTCGAGCTGGCGTCCTTCCGGAATAACCAACTTGCCGACCCGATTCTGCGGATCAGTAAGCCGCTCAACAGCATTGGACGCCGGGATTTCGGTGCGCACTTTGTAGAAGCCCGGCTGGATCGACGAGATCGCGGCGTTTCCGTCCGCGGCGTCGACGAACGCGGTGGAGGTGGCCACTACGTTGTGTTCCTGCAGGGTCTCTCCGATTGCGGTCGTGGAGTCGCCGTCGTGAACCTGAATGACCACGTCATTGACGCCGTCGCCGGAGAAGTCGCTTCCGGTGCCGGATACGTTGTGCCACAGCTTCGACCCGAGGAACACCACTCCGATGACCACCACGACCAGCATGCCGAGCGTCAACCCGCTGACCAGTTTACGTCTGCGCCGGCCGCGTGCCTCTCGTATCCGCTCCGCGCGGGTCCTTCGACGCCGTGGCGGGCCGACCGCAACGGGTTCCGCCCGTTCACGGCCCCAGTCGTCAGACATCCCCGACCTCTCCGTGCGCGGCCAACGCCGCGCGCCGCTGGTCCAGCCAGTTCTGCAGGATGCCGACTGCGGCGGCCTGGTCGATCATCGATCGCTGCCCCTTGGCGCGGACTCCGGCCTCTCGCAGCGACCGCTGGGCAGCGACGGTAGTGAATCTCTCGTCGGCCAGTCGCACGGGCACCGGCGCGATGCGGGCCGCCAATTGATCGGCGAGCCCGATGGCGTCGTGGGCAGCCGAACCCGAGCGGTCGGCCAGTGTGCGCGGTAACCCCACCACCGCCTCGACCACCTCGAGTTCGTCGACCAACGCCGCCAGCCGGCGCACGTGTTTGTCCGAACCCTTGCGGCGGTCCCGCGAGACGGTTTCCACCGGAGTCGCCAGGATGCCGTCCGGGTCGCTGACCGCCACACCGATACGGACACTGCCGGCGTCGATGCCAAGCCGTCGCCCGCGTCCGGGGTCAGGCGGCTGCAGCGTGGGACCCGGGCGATCCGGCATACGGTCGTCGTTGTCGGCCACGCAGTCAGCTCCGGCCCAGTTCTGCGCGCAGCGCGGCCAGTGCCGCGTCGATGCCCGCTGCCCCCTTACCGGAACCCTGTGCCAGATCAGCCTTGCCGCCCCCACGGCCGTTGACCGGCGCACCCAGCAGCTTCACCAGATCGTTGGCACTCAGGCCGAGATCCTGCGCAGCCGGGTTGACGGCCACCACGTACGGAACGGAGTCGTCGTCACCTTCGGCGATCAATGCGACGACCGCGGGATCGCCGCCCAGCTTGCCCTTGATGTCGCCGACGAGCGTGCGCAGGTCTCCCGCCGACATTCCGCCGGCCATCCGCTGCGCCACGAGGTGGACCTTACCGACCTGTTCGGCGCCTGCGGCGGCATTCGCTGCCGCGGCGCGCGCGTTTGCCAGGCGCATCCGGTCGAGTTCCTTCTCGGCGGCCCGCAACCGTTCGACGAGATTGGCCACCCGTGCCGGAACCTCGTCGGACGGCACCTTCAGCGATGACGCCAGCCCGGCCATCAGGGCGCGTTCCTTGGCCAGGTGGCGGAACGAGTCCAGCCCGACGTAGGCCTCCACGCGGCGGATGCCCGACCCGACCGACGACTCGCCGAGGATCGTGACCGGGCCGATCTGCGCGGAACTGCGGACATGGGTACCCCCGCACAGCTCCAGCGAGAACGGTCCGCCGATCTCCACGACCCGCACCTCGTCGGGGTAGGCCTCGCCGAAGAGCGCCATCGCGCCCATGGACTTGGCCTTCTCCAGGTCGGTGGTGAAGCTGTGCACCTCGAAGTCGGCTTCGACCGCCGCGTTGGTGACTTCTTCGATCTGGGTCCGCTGGTCCTCCGACAGGCCGCCCTGCCAGTTGAAGTCGAACCGCAGGTACCCGGGGCGGTTCAGCGATCCGGCCTGGACAGCATTGGGGCCCAACACCTGCCGAAGCGCGGCGTGCACCATGTGCGTGCCGGAGTGACCCTGGGTCGCGCCGTGGCGCCATTTCGGATCGACGGTCGCCACCACCGTGTCACCCTCCACGAACTCGCCCGACTCGACGTTGACGCGGTGTGCCCACAGGGTTTTGGCGATCTTCTGCACGTCGTTCACCGCGGCCTTTGCCGCCGCGGACGCACCTGCGCCGGTGATGGTGCCCTCGTCTGCGATCTGTCCGCCGGACTCCGCGTAGAACGGGCTGCGGTCGAGAATCAGTTCGATGCGGTCGGCTTCCTGCGTCCCGTGGCCGACTACAGGTACCCGCTTGCCGTCGACGAAGATGCCGAGAATCCTTGCCTCGGAAGTCAATTCGTCGAAACCGGTGAACTCGGTGGGACCGGCGTCAACGAGTTCGCGGTATTCCGACAGATCGGAGTGCGCCTGCTTGCGGGCGGCGGCGTCGGCCTTGGCGCGCTGGCGCTGTTCGGCCATCAGGCCGCGGAAGCCCTCTTCATCCACGGACAGGCCGGCCTCGGCCGCCATCTCGAGGGTCAGTTCGAAGGGGAAGCCGTACGTGTCGTGCAGGGTGAACGCGTCGGTTCCTGACAGCACAGAAGCACCCGACGCCCTCGTCGCGCCCGCCGCCTCCTCGAACAGCCGCGAACCCGACGCGAGTGTGCGGTTGAATGCGGTCTCCTCCGCGATCGCGATGCGCTGGATGCGGTCGAAGTCGGTGACCAGTTCCGGGTACGACGGGCCCATCGCGTCGCGCACCGTGGCCATCAACTCGGCCATGATCGGTTGCTCGACGCCCAACAGTTTCGCGGCGCGGATGATCCGTCGCAGCAGTCGGCGCAGGACGTAGCCGCGCCCTTCGTTGCCGGGGCTGATCCCGTCACCGATGATGATCGCGGCAGTACGGCTGTGGTCGGCGATGATCCGGTAGCGCACGTCGTCATCGTGGTTGCCCTGCACGTACCCCCGCGGGGCGACGCCTGCGACCAGATCGATGACGGGACGCAGCAGGTCGGTCTCATAGACGTTGTCGACATCCTGCAGCAGGCAGGCCACCCGTTCGATGCCCATGCCGGTGTCGATGTTCTGGCGTGGCAGCGGGCCGAGAATCTCGAAGTTCTCCTTGGATGTGCCCTCGCCCCGCTCGTTCTGCATGAACACGAGGTTCCAGATCTCGATGTAGCGGTCCTCGTTGGCCTCGGGCCCGCCCTCGATGCCGTACTCCGGCCCCCGGTCGACGTAGATCTCCGACGACGGTCCGCACGGCCCCGGAATGCCCATCGACCAGTAGTTATCGGCCATGCCGCGGCGCTGGATGCGCTCGAGCGGCAAGCCGGCGACCTCCTGCCACAGGGTTATCGCCTCGTCATCATCGAGATAGACGGTCGCCCAGAGCCTTTCGGGGTCGAAGCCGTAACCGCCCTGCTCGACGGGGTTGGTCAACAGGGTCCATGCGAACTCGATGGCGCCCTTCTTGAAGTAGTCGCCGAAGCTGAAGTTGCCCGCCATCTGGAAGAAGGTGTTGTGGCGGGTGGTGATGCCGACCTCGTCGATGTCCGGGGTGCGGATGCACTTCTGGACGCTCACCGCGCGATTCCACGGCGGCGTGCGCTGGCCCAGGAAGTACGGCACGAACTGCACCATGCCGGCGTTGACGAACAGCAGATTGGGGTCGTCGAGGATCACCGAGGCGCTCGGCACCTCGGTATGGCCCGCCTGCACGAAGTGATCGAGGAAACGCTTCCTGATCTCGTGGGTCTGCACGTTCGGTCTGCCTCGTCCTTATGTGTGGTTCTGCGATTACCTGCGACTATTCGACCGCACTACAGTACCGGTCGCAGTTGCCGCGCCTGAAAGGCCAACGAACCGGCGCGGCGTCCGGTGCCGGCTACGCGGAGATAAAGCTCAGCCGCACCTTGCGCTGCGGGTTGTCGCTGTTCAGGTCCACCAGCACGACGCTCTGCCAGGTCCCCAGCAGCGGCTGGCCGCCCTGTACCGGCAGCGTCACCGACGGCGAAACCAGCGCCGGCAGGACGTGGTCGGCCCCGTGGCCCGGCGAGCCGTGGGCGTGGCGGTAGCGGTCGTCGCGCGGCAGCAGCCGTTCCAGCGTGTCGACGAGGTCGTCATCGGACCCCGCGCCGGTTTCGATGATCGCGACGCCGGCCGTGGCGTGCGGCACGAACACGTTGCACAAGCCGTCCCGGCGGCCGGCGCAGAACGAGCGCACCGCGTCGGTGAGGTCGACTATGCGGCGCCGGGCCGTATCGATTTCGAGCTCATCGGAGTCCACGATCGCCGAGCGTACGGACCACCCGATTGCGAAGCGAACTATCTATTGAAACGCTTGCGCGGCAAGAGGAAACTCGTGGGTGGTCCGGTGGCGCCACCGGGGCGCTGCCCCGAACAAAAGGGGGTGGATCGTGTACGCACGCTCTACCACTGTCCACGCGCAACCATCGTCGATCGACGCCGGCGTTGCGCAATTTCAGAATGAGATCATGCCCGCGATCCAGGCGATAGACGGGTGTATCGGCATGTCGGCGATGGTGGACCGGGAGTCCGGCCGTTGCATTATCACCACCGCCTGGGAGACCGAGGAGGCGATGCGCGCGAGCGCCGAGCAGGCGAGCCTGCTTCGCGCACGGGCGGCCGAGAAGTTCGACGGCACCGTCGAGAAGATCGAAGAATGGGAGATCGGGGCTCTGCATCGTGACCACCGTACGAGTGACGGTGCCTGTACGCGGGTGACCTGGGTGAAGGTCGCGCCGAACCAGGTTGACCAAGGCATCGAGTACTTCAAGACGTCCGTCCTGCCCCAGATCGAGGACCTCGAGGGCTTCTGCAGCGCCAGCCTGCTTGTCGACCGCGCCACCGGGCGGGCCGTGTCGTGTTCGTCGTTCGACAGCCGCGAAGCGATGGAGCGAAACAGGGCGCAGTCGGTTGCCCTCAAAACGTCGTCGATGCGGGAAGCGGGCGCTGAGGAACTCGACGAGTGCGAGTTCGAACTCGCGCTCGCCCACCTGCGGGTGCCTGAGCTGACCTGACCCCACGATCGGCATCATTCCGGCGCACACGCCACAGTGCGCTCAGATGTTCACGCCCACGCTCTTTTCGGCGTCAGCGGGGATACGGGTCAGGCCGTGTCCCCGCCGAGAGTTTGTCCGATTTGGTACCGCAGGCAGATCGACAGCGGAAGGTAATGGATGGACCGGTGGCGCCACTGGGGCGCTGCCCCGAACAAAAGGGGGGTGGACCGTGTACGCACGCTCTACCACTATCCAGGCGCAACCCGCGTCGATCGACGAAGGGATTGCCTACGTTCGCGACGAGGTGATGCCGGCGCTGCAGGCAATGGACGGGTGCATCGGCCTGTCGCTTCTGGTTGACCGGGAGTCCGGCCGCTGCATCGCCACCAGCGCCTGGGAAACCGATGAGGCGACGCGCGCGAGCACTGAGCAGGCCGCGCCGCTTCGCGCACGGGCCGGCGAGGTCTTCGGCGGCGACGTGATGGTCGATCAGTGGGAGGTCGGGGTGCTGCACCGTGACCACCACTCGACCGACGGTGCATGCGTGCGAGCCACGTGGATCAAGCTGCCGCCCGATCAGACTGACCGCGCGATCGATTTCTACAGGACATCGGTCCTGCCTGCGTTGGAGGATCTGGAGGGGTTCTGCAGCGCCAGCTTCCTGATCAACCGTTCGACCGGGCGCGCCGTATCGTCGGCGACATTCGACAGCCAGGACGCGATGGAGCGCAACAGCGAAAAGGCGACCGAATTAAGGAACAGGCGGACGCGCGAACTGGGCGCTGACATCGTCGACGTAGGCGAGTTCGAGCTCGCCCTCGCCCATCTGCGGGTACCCGAGATGGCCTGAGCCGATAGGACCTGATTTACGCGAGCGTTTATTACGCCGATGGCCGGGGTATCTCCAGCTTCACCAAAAGACTTCGGAGGAACAATGACCATCACCAGCATCATCACCGCAATTCTCATCGGCATCGTGGTCGGCATCCTCGGCCGCCTGGCACTTCCGGGCAAGCAGCCGATCGGCATGTTGGTAACGATCCTCGTCGGCATCGTGGTCGCCTTCATCGGCACGGCGATCGCCAGGGCAATCGGAATCCCCACCGCGACCAATGGCGTGGACTGGCTGGAACTGCTGGTCCAGGTCATCGTCGCCGCCATCGGCGTCGCGCTGGTGGCATCCCTGATGGGACGCCGGCGCACCGGACTGACGGGCCGCAGGCGTTCGGGTCTGCTCCGCTGACCAACCGCACCACCCCCTAAGGCGATCCCGGCTGGACCCCTGCAGCCGGGATCGCCCCTTTCGCACCAAAGTCAGCGGGGGCACACCACTTCCAGCGTCCAGTCCGTCTACAGGCTCTTCAGCAGCGCGTCGAGCTTCTCGTAGCCCTCGGTCATGCCGCCTTCCATGCCCGACGACAGCAGTGCGTCACGCGCCTCGGTGTTCGGGCAGATCGAACGGCCACGCAGCCGGGAGCGGCCGTTGCCCAGATCCTCGAACCACATGTACTCGATGTTGACCATGTCCGGCGCGCCCTCGAACTCGAAGGTCTGCAGGATGAACTCGTTGTCCCGGACGGTGTGGAATGTGCCGTTGAAGCCGAACGTCCCGTGCTCGTTGGAATGCGTATACCGGTAGCCGCCATGGCTTTTGAAGTCCCACTCGGTGATCTGCATCTCGAGGCCGTGCGGTCCGAGCCACTGCTTCATCAGCTCGGGCTCGGCGTGGGCCCGGAAAAGCGCCTCGACGGGTGCGTCGAACTCCCGGGTGAACTCCATGGCCAGGGTGTCGACGGGGGCGTTGAGGTTCAGTGCGTTGGTCATTGCTCGTTCCCTTTCTCCGATGTGTCGGTGGTCGCCGCCAGCAGGGCGTCCAGCCGGCGGTAGCTGCGTTCGGCGTCAAGCCGATATCGGTCGATCCATGCCGTCAGTCGCTCCAATGCGGCCGCGTCCAGGTGCACGGGCCGTCGCTGTGCATCGCGGGTCCGGGTGACCAGCCCCGCCTGTTCGAGCACCTGAATGTGCTTGGACACCGCTTGTTTGGTGATGTCGAACGGTGCGGCCAGCTCGTTGACCGTGGCCGGTCCCCGCGACAGCCGCGCCACGATCGCGCGCCGAACCGGGTCGGCCAGCGCCAGGAAGGCGCGGTCCAGCCGTGTGTTCGCATCTTCATCACTCCCCAATTATCAACCTTATCGTTGATCAATCACTTGGTTGACTACAAACCTAGGAGAGGGACGCGGCGGCTGTCAAGGGGTGATTTCAACGAGATCCACGTTTTGCAGGGAAAATGCGAGTAGCGGCCTGCAAAACGTCGATCTCGGTGCGGCGGCTGCGCCTCAGCGCTTCTTGCGGATGATCGCGCGCAGCTTGTCCAGCCGCCCTGCGATCTCGCGTTCGGCGCCGTGCGTGGTCGGCCGGTAGTAGTCGACGCCGACCAGTTCATCGGGTGGATACTGCTGGGGCACAACACCATCGGGGTCGTCGTGCGCGTATTTGTAGCCGATGGCGTTGCCCAGCTTCTCTGCCCCGGAGTAGTGGCCGTCGCGCAGATGGGTGGGGACCAGTCCGGCCTTGCCCGCCCGGATGTCGCTCATCGCCGCGCCCAACGCCGTGGTGACCGCGTTGGATTTCGGCGCGGTCGCCAGGTGGACGGTGGCGTGGGCCAGCGTGAGCTGCGCCTCGGGCATTCCGATCAACTGCACGGTCTGCGCCGCGGCGACGGCCGTCTGCAACGCGGTCGGATCGGCCATGCCGATGTCCTCACTGGCCAGGATCATCAGGCGCCGGGCGACGAAACGCGGATCCTCCCCCGCGACCAGCATCCGGGACAGGTAGTGCAGCGCGGCGTCGACGTCGGAGCCACGAACCGACTTGATGAACGCGCTGATGACGTCGTAGTGCTGGTCGCCGTCACGGTCGTAGCGGACGGCCGCCTTGTCGAGCGACTGCTCGATGACCTCGACGGTCACCTCCTGCCCTGTTTCAGAGGCGACCTCCAGCGCCGTCAGCGCGCGGCGCGCGTCGCCGGCCGACAACTGCACGAGGAGCTCGACGGCCTCGTCGGCGACCGTGACCTTGCCGCCGAGGCCGCGCGGATCATCGATCGCGCGGCGCACCACTGCCCGGACGGCGTCGACGTCCAGCGGCTGCAACTGCAGGATCAGCGATCGGGACAGGAGCGGTGCGACAACGGAGAACGACGGGTTCTCGGTGGTGGCCGCGACAAGCAGCACGACGCGGTTTTCGACGGCGGACAGCAGTGCGTCCTGTTGTGTCTTGGAGAATCGGTGCACCTCGTCGATGAACAGCACCGTCTGCTCGCCGTACGCGGCCGCGCGGCGCGCCACGTCGATGACGGCGCGAACCTCCTTGACACCGGCCGACAACGCCGACAGCGCCTCGAACCGGCGGCCGGTGGCTTGTGAGATCAGCGACGCGAGCGTCGTTTTGCCGGTACCGGGCGGACCGTAGAGGATGACCGACGCGGCCCCGGAGCCCTCGACCATCCGCCGCAGCGGCGAGCCCGGCTGCAGCAGGTGGTCCTGCCCGACGACTTCATCGAGGGTCGCGGGCCGCATCCGTACCGCCAACGGGGTCGAAGCCCCCACGAGAGGACCCCCTGACGAGGTCGCTTCGCCGGGGACGTCAAACAGACCGTCGGACACGTTCTCTGCTTACCACGCCGCTGTGACGCGACGACCGAGCCGTCACGAACCCGTCGGCTGCGTGACGAAATCGATCAGTTCCTCGACGCGCCCGATAAGGGCGGGCTCGAGATCGTTCCAGTCGCGCACGCGGCTCCTGATGCGCTGCCACGCCCTCGCGATGTCGGCCTGCTGGGCGTGCGGCCATCCCAACTTGCTACACACGCCTTTCTTCCAGTCCACGCCCTTGGGGATGACGGGCCACGCCGGGACACCGATCCGGCCGGGTTTGACCGCCTGCCAGATGTCGATGAACGGGTGGCCGACCACGAGTGTGTGCGCGCCACTCGGCCCCCGGCGCACCGCGTCGGCGATTCGGGCTTCCTTCGAGCCGGCGATTAGATGGTCGACGAGCACACCCAACCGCCGTCCAGGGCCGGGCCGGAACTCGTCGACGATCGCCACCAGATCGTCCACGCCGCCGAGGTATTCGACGACGACACCCTCGACGCGCAAGTCGGCACCCCATACCTGTTCGACGAGTTCGGCATCGTGTCGGCCCTCGACGTAGATGCGGCTCGCCAACGCCACCTTCGCGTGGGCGCCGGGCACCGCCACCGAGCCCGAGGCGGTGCGTGACGGTTTCGGTGCGGGCCGTCGCGGCGGGGTGAGGATGACCGGTCGACCGTCGATCAGATAGCCGGGGCCGATCGGGAACGGTTTGATGCGGCCGCGGCGGTCCTCGAGTTCCATTCGGCCGTATTCGATGCGAACCACCGCGCCGACGAATCCGGTTTCGGCGTCCTCGACGACCATGCCGATCTCCACCGGCAGCTCGGTCGAACGCGGTTTCCGGTGCGGGTTGCTCGCGAGAACGTCGGAGCCATAGCGATCAGCCACTGGGTGATCGTAGGGTCGGCTCCGTGCTGCTCAATCGCGACACGGCCGAAGGAATTGCTAACGGCAGCATCACACTTGTGCTGCGCCGGTGGGATGCGCCGAGAGCCAAACGCGGCGGGACGCAGCGCACCGTCGCGGGGACGATCCGCGTCGACGACATCACCGAACACTCCGGTCGCTACCGTGTCACCGCCGCGCAGGCCCGCGCCGCCGGCTATCCGGACGCCGCGACCGCGCAGAAGGACCTCGACCGCAGGCCGGCGCGGCACACCTACGTGATCGCGGTGTCCTACCTGGCGCCCGACGAGCGACCCGACCTCGCCGCCGACGACCACCTGACGGCCGCCGACGTGGAACTGATCGCTGCGCGTCTGGACCGGTGGGATGCCGCCACGGAGCCGTGGACGAGGCGGTACCTGGCGATGATCGCAGCCAACGAGGCTGTCCGCGCGCCCGATCTGGCGGACTGCGTCGGCATGGACGTGCCGCGGTTCAAGCGACGCGTCCGCCAGTTGAAGGGACTGGGGCTGACCATCAGCCTCGACGTGGGCTACCGGTTGTCACCGCGGGGTCGCGCCTTTTTGGCAGTGAATCGCGCCTGACGGTGCCATGCACATGCCACCGGACTGTTCGTCGTCAGCCCGACCGGCGTCGTCAACCGAACGAGCTAGAGGCGAGTTTGGCGGGTTCCGAGGTGATCTCGTCGATCACGGTGTGCACGAATTGCATCTTCTCCAACACCGCAGGCGGCAGCACGAACGGATAGAGGTCCGCTTTGCCCATCGAGCGGTTGATCATGTTCAGCGCCCAGGCCAACGGAAGCCACATATCGATGATCGTCTGAAATCCGCTCGGCCCCAGCACTCCTCGCTCGAACGTCGCGGACGCAGGAGCAAAGCTGAACGCCGCTGCGGTGTCCAACGTGTCGCGGATGTGCAGGTAGTGCGCGAACGTCTCCGCCCAGTCCTCGGCCGGATGCATGGTGGCGTAGGAGGAGACGAAATTCTTATCCCAGTTCGGTGGCGCGCCCTCGTTGTAGTGGCGGTCCAATGCTGCCTGGTAGTCGGCGTCGGCGTCGCCGAACAGCTCACGAAACTGATTCGTGTAGTCCTGCGATGGATCGACCAGGCGGTAGTAGTAGTAATGCCCGATCTCGTGCCGGAAGTGGCCGAGCATCGTCCGATACGGCTCGTCCATCGCCACTCTCAGCTGCTCCCGGTGCACGTCGTCACCCTCGGCGAGGTCCAGCGTGATCACGCCGTTCTCGTGACCGGTGAACACCTGCTCGAACTCGCTTGACAGCAGGTCGAACGCGAGTCCGTATTCCGGGTCTTCGTCTCGCCCGACGATCGGCAGCTTCATTTCGTACAGTTCGACGATCAGCCGCCGTTTTGCCTTCTCTGCAACAGCGAAAACCGCCATGGCCTTTGTGTCGGACTCGTTCGGCCGAGTCCGCGTCAGGGCACACGAGGTGCACAGTCGTCGGGTCGGCGCCTTCTCAACCAGCCAGTTGCATTGGGCAAGATACAGATTCGCGCACAACTGATATTGGCTGGAGTCGACCGCGCCGGCGTGTTCGCTCTCCTCGCCGGGTGCGATGACCAAGAGCGCCATGTCCTCTAACGAGAACCCCAACGAACTCTTGCATGACAGGCACAGCGAGTTCTCAAATGACAGCCGCTGGCCACAGTTGGGGCAGGTGAAGTCACGCATGCAGAACGCCTCCCTCGTAGGGCGCCACGTCGACGGCGACGTCGATCACACTGCTCTCGGAGTCGGTGTAGATGATGCCGCGCAGCGGGGGTACGTCGGCGTAGTCGCGGCCGAATCCGACAGTGATGTAACGCTCGTCGACCATCTGGTCGTTGGTGGGATCCAGACCCAGCCATTGGTTCTGCGGCGTCCACACCGATGCCCATGCGTGTGTCGCGTCGATGCCGACCATACGTTCCTTTCCCGGCGGCGGGTCGGTCGCCAGGTACCCGGAAACGTAGCTGGCGGCCAACCCATTTGCGCGCAGGCAGGCGATGGCCAACCGTGCGAAGTCCTGACATACCCCCTCGCGCGCGGTCAAAACCTCACTCACCTGAGTGGACACCGTGGTCGAGCCGGAGCGGTAGGTGAAGTCGGTGTGAATCCGTGACACCAGGTCATGCAGCACGTCGATGAGTGGTCGGCCCGCCTCGAAACTCGGTGCGGCGTAGCGGCGTACCTCGTCGGTGATCTCCGCGGGCTGCAGGTCCAGGGTGAATTCGGTGGCCAGCGCGCCGTCCGGACCGACCGGCCGGGCGATCTCCCACGGCGCTCGTGCCGACCCACCGTTGTAGAGGTCGGCAGGCGGCGGATCCACCTCGACCACCGAGCGACTCGTGATCGACAGCGTCTGGTGCCGCTCGATGACATGGAAATACGAGCTGACATTGCCGAAGGCGTCGCGGCTGGTCGAGCTGTCCGCAGCCTCCGGCTCGATCACCAACTCGTGCGACAGGCAGCGCTGCCGCGCGGAGTCGCGCGGTGTGAGGAAGCCGCGGCCGTAACTGCTTGTGACGACATCGGAGTACTGGTACACCGTGCGGTGCGCGACCTGGTAGCACCGACTCGATCCCGAGGCCGTCGGCCCGTCCGGGAACGCCGTCACGGCATCACCCGGCGCTCGTCGGGTCCCCACAGCGGCTGCATGCCGCCGGGCAGTGACAGATGCGTCGCGGTGAGGACGCCAGACAGGTCGCGCAGGTCGCGGTGCATCCCTTTGAGCAGCGCGGCGAGGTCGGCACGGTCGGCTACCGTCGGTCACCTCTTCGAGGTCGGCGGGCTCGATCCGCCGCAATCGGGTGACGATCTCGTCGACCAGTCGCTCGGGCTTCGACGAACCCGACGATCCCGGCAGCGCCTTCAGGCCGGCACGAAGCCGCTCGAGCTGGAACACCAGCGATCGCGGGTTCTCGGCGTCGAACAGCACCAGTTCGGCCACGGCAGCAACACTAACCGTGCCGGGGTTGCGTCGCCGGTAGACGACCGACGACTCACACACCACCAGAGTGGACTCTGTCAGAGTTTGCTCCGCACCGGGCTACGCACCGTTGTCAGGGTCTCACGCAGCAATGCCGTCAGACCGAGGCCGCGCTCGATTCGTTTGCCGATGTCCATCATCGTCCAACCGACGTCGTGGACCATCGACTCGGCGGCCACGCCCGAGAGCGCCAGCATCCCCGCCAGGGTGAGGTTGTTCGTCGAGGACAGGAACGCGTCGCCCTCGGCTTGCGAGTCGGGCGGCGAGTCCGGGGCGTGCAGCAGGGCTCGCTCGACGGCCGCCAACACCATCCAGGTGTCGTTGGACATCTGGTCGCGCACGGCGCGGGCGGACAGCCCGAGGCGTTCGACGGACTGCGCGAGGGAGCCGGAACGGTGCCGGTCGGCCGTCAGCGACCACAGTGTGGTCGGCGCCGTCGCGATCATCTCGGCGTAGTCGCCGTCGCCGGTGCCGGTTCCGGTGATCGAGCCGAGTGCGGTGAGCAGCACCGGCACACATTCACTGCCCGGCAACTCCCTGCGGTAGCGGAACTCGTGGTAGCGCTCGCGGGTCACGGTGAGCAACCGGGCCATGTTCTCCGCGCGTTCGGCGTAGCGCCCCATCCAGAACAGGTCGGACAGCACACGCGGTGAGCTGACCGCCCATGTCGGGCTGGGCGTGATGGCCGACAGCTCCACGGCCGGCGCCGTCGGGATGCGCTCAGCGGTCACCCGCGTCGGCGTCCGCACCCAGATATCCTTGGCCGCAACACTGTTCATCTTGTATGCGGCGGTCCCCGGTGCGACGAGATAACCGAGCCCGCCGATCATCGGCGCGTACCCACTGCGTTGGGACACCGTGAACAACCGCATGCCCACGTTGGCCGCCGACAGTCCACCGGGGAAGTAGTCGGTGGGCGCCGACGAGAACTGCGGCAACTCCTGGCCCACCCACTGCCACGGCGTGGCCTCGATGCGCTCTCCGAGCGCCTTGCACTGCTCGGACGACAACGCCGGTCCGACGATCGCCTCCCCACCCGTGACGGGCCGGATCAGCAGCGACGACAGATTGGACAACAGATGCGAGCGTTCGGTGTTGATGCCGCCCCAGTACAGCGGCGCGGTGCGCAACAGTGGGGTCTCCCCCAGCAGTCGCTCGGCGAGTTCGGGCAGGAAGCGAAGCAGCCCAGGGCTTTCCAGGATGCCGCTGCCGAGGGTGTTGACGACGGTCACGGCGCCGCGGCGCAGCACCTCGACGAGCCCGACGACGCCGAGTCGCGAATCCGCGCGCAGGTCAAGCGGATCCGCGTAGTCGGCGTCCACACGGCGCAGCACGACGTCGACACGCTTGAGCGTGCCCATCGATCGCATCCACAGCTTGCCGTCACGCACCACCAGGTCCGCGCTCTCCACCAACGGGAAGCCCAGCACGCCGGCCAGGTAGGCCTGGTCGAACGCCGTCTCGGAGTGGATGCCCGGGCTGAGCACCACCACCACCGGTTCCTCCGCGGACTCCGGCGCGGCGTCGATCAGGGCGAGGCGCAGCGCCTGCGCCCACGGTGAGGCCGGACGGGGCGCGATGCGCTCATACAGTTCGGGAATGGCGTTCGCCACCACGCGACGGTCGGCCAGCGCGTAGCCCGCGCCCGACGGCGCCTGCGTCCAGTCGGCGTTGACCTGGAAGCTGCCGTCACGCGCGCGGCTGAGATCACAGCCGTGCATGAACAACTGGTGTCTGCCGGGTACCTCGATACCGCGGGCGGCACGGATGTAGCCGGGGTGCGCGAACAACAACTGCGCCGGAAGCACGCCGCTGGTCACCGAGATACGCGGGCCGTACAGGTCGGTCAGTACCGCGTCGAGCAGCCGGGAGCGCTGCAGCAGACCGGATTCCAGGACGTCCCAGTCGGACGACGAGATCACCAACGGCAACGCGTCCAGACGCCATGGCCCGGGCTCCGCCGCCCCGTTCCCGTTCGTGACGGCGTCACCGTTGCGGTCGACCTGGATGTAGGTGATGCCGTCGTTGTCGACCGAGCTGCGCACCGCCGACCGAAGCTGGTCCAGGCCGGTGCGTCCGCGTTCGCCCACACAGTCGGCCAGTTCACGCCAGGCCGGCCGGATATTGCCTGCGGCGTCGACGAATTCGTCGTAGCCGGTACCCGCAACGCCACGGACGTCGAACAGGGCCCGCTGGGCTCGCGCGGTGCGGTACCGGGAGAGCAGGTGGTCGATGTCGTGTGGACTCGGTGCGGGTAGGACCATCAGTGCAGAACGGTACGCACTCGGCGCAGGTCCAAGATCCCCGGCGCGCCCACGTCGGTGGATTGGCGGGCCTGCTTCTCCCGGATGTCGGACATGTCGACCCTGCCGGGAGTGAAGCCGGTTGTCTCGAAGCGGCGGCCGCGTCGCGACTCGGCCTCCACCGCGTTGACGGGTGGACGGTCGTAGGACCGGCCACCCGGGTGGGACACGTGGTAGGTGCAGCCACCACGTGACGTGCCGGTCGCGGTGTCCACGAGTTCGAAGCGCAACGGGCCGTCGACGGTGATCGTGGGGTGCAGCGCGCTGGGCGGTTGCCAGGCCCGGAACCTCAGCCCGCCCACCTGGACGTCCGGGTTGTCCGTGGCCAGCAGCGGTATGGGGTAGCCGTTGGCGGTGACGACGTAGCGCTGGCGGTCGGCGCCGATCAGCCGCACCTGGATGCGTTCGACCGACGAGTCGACGTAGCGGGCCATCCCGCCGGCGGTCGACTCCTCGCCCAGCACGTTCCACGGCTCGATCGCCCCGCGCAGCTCGATCTCCACGCCGTCGAACACGGCCGTGCCGATGCGCGGGAACCGGAACTCGGTGAACGGATCGAGCCAGCTGGTGTCGAAGTTGACGCCGTGTGCCCGCAGGTCTGCGGCCACGTCCGCGATGTCGTGAATCAGGAAGTGCGGCAACAGGTATCGCCCGTGCAGGTTGGCGCCGTGGCGGATGAGCGGGGCCCGCAGCGGCTCATCCCAGAACCATGCGACCAGCGAGCGCACCAACAGCGACTGCACCATCGCCATCTGGTAGTGCGGCGGCATCTCGAACCCACGCAGTTCCAGCAGGCCCAGCCGGCCGCGCGCGCCGTCGGGGCTGTAGAGCTTGTCGATGCAGAACTCGGCCCGGTGGGTGTTTCCGGTGATGTCGGTCAGCAGGTGCCGCAACGCCCGGTCGATGATCCACGGCCTGGGCCCACCCTTGCCGGCCGAGAGCCGCGCGATCTCGGCGAACGCGATCTCGAGTTCGTACAACGCCTCGGCGCGGCCTTCGTCGGCCCGTGGCGCCTGCGACGTCGTGCCGACGAAGCGCCCCGCGAACAGGTAGGACAACGCCGGGTGACGCTGCCAGTAGGTCAGCATCGACACCAGCAGGTCGGGACGGCGCAGCAGCGGCGAATCCGCGGGCGTGATGCCGCCCAGGGTGATGTGGTTGCCGCCGCCGGTGCCGCCGTGGGTGCCGTCGACATCGAATGACTCGGTCGACAGCCGGGCCAGCCGGGCCTCGTTGTAAAGGGTTTCCAGCTGCTGCC
Source organism: uncultured Actinomycetota bacterium (assembly GCA_963737385.1). Classification (GTDB taxonomy): domain Bacteria; phylum Actinomycetota; class Actinomycetes; order Mycobacteriales; family Mycobacteriaceae; genus Mycobacterium. The sequence continues at coordinate 105,416 of CAVTSZ010000056.1, read as the reverse complement.
TCTGCTCGGCGAACCCGGCCGTGGGCGCCACGTTGACCTCGATGACTCCGGGGTCCGGGGTGACTGTCATCGAAGAGATTCGCGGATCCGGTGGAGGCCCGTAACCCTCGAGGACGATCGGGCAGTCGGCTTTGGCCGCCGCGGCCTCCACCCGGCGGACCAGGTCGATGAAATGCTCAGCCTCGTCCGTCGGCGGCAGGTAGATATAGAGAAACCCGGCTCCGTCTTTTTCTCGTCTGACCTCGGCCACGATCGCGGTGGTCGGCATCGCGTCGGCGTCCACCACTTCCGCATCGTCTTGGTCGGGCTCGACGGGTAGCGCCCCGCGGCGCACCGAGGGGTCGGCGGCGTGCGTCGGCTCCGGCGGCTCCCAGCTGATCGACTTCAGTGGCAGCCTCAGCCCGGCCGGTGAGTCGCCGTCGAGCAGCACGATTCGCCCGCGGCGCAGCCGCCAGTCGGCACTGGCCCATCCGGAGTCGTCGTCGGCTCGATGCAACGGCAGAACGTACGCGGCGGGTTCGGTGACGGTCTCCTCCAGTCGGTTTATCAGGGCGGCGCGGGCGTCGGCGGCGTCGGCCTCCAGATCGTCTGTGGCAGCGACAGGTTCGCCCTCCGGCAGTCGCACCGCAGCGGCGAGGCGGCTCAGCGCATCCTCATATGCGGGCCGAACCTGGGACGCGGGCAGCCCGAGTCCGTCGGCGAGTGCGCCGAGCACGTGCAGTCCGGCGTCGGGCGCCACCTCGATCGTCTCCGGCGTTGACGGCCACGGGTCGGCGAGCAGTGCGGCGTCGCGCCACAACGGCTCGCCGTCGGTGCGCCAGAACAGTCCGATCTGCCAGCGCGGCAACGGTTCTCCCGGATACCACTTGCCCTGGTTTCGATGGACCAGACCCTGTGGCGCCCACACCTTCTTCAACCGCGCCGCGAGCTCGGATGCCAGCAGGCGTTTGTGCGGGCCGTCGGCGTCGGTGGTCCACTCGGGGTCGACCTGGTTGTCGATCGAGACGAACGTCGGCTCGCCGCCCACGGTCAGGCGGACGTCACCCGCGGCCAACCGCTCGTCGACGCGGCCGCCGAGCTCACAGATGGCGCCCCAGGCCGCGTCGGTGTACGGGAGCGTGACCCGGGGGTCCTCGTGCACGCGGGTGACGATGTTGGTGAAGTCCAGCGTCGTCTCACACTGCTCGGTCGCGCCGGTGATGGGGGCCGCGGACTCGGGGTGCGGCGTGGCCGACAGCGGGATGTGGCCCTCGCCTGCGAACAGCCCCGACGTCGGGTCCAGGCCGATCCAGCCGGCACCCGGGATGTACACCTCGGCCCATGCGTGCAGATCGGTGAAGTCGGCGGCGGGGCCCGACGGCCCGTCGAGCGCCTCGACGTCGGAAGTGAGCTGGACGAGATAGCCGGAGACGAACCGCGCGGCCAGGCCGAGCTGGCGCAGGATCGACACGAGCAGCCACGCCGAGTCCCGGCATGACCCGATGCCGGTTCCCAACGTGTGATCCGGCGTCTGCACACCGGGTTCCATCCGCACGCTGTAGCCGACGTCGGCGTTGACCGCGCGGTTCAGTGCGACCAGGAAGTCGATGGTGCGGGTGCCCGGGGCGACGAAGAAGTTCTTCACCCACGCCTGGGCGAGGTCGCCCGGCCCGGAGTCCTCGCCGTTCTCGTCCACCGGCCGCAGATAGGGCTTGAGGTCCTCGGCGAGCGACTTGGGGTAGGTGAAGCCGACCTGTTCGGCGTACTCCTCGATGAAGAAGTCGAACGGGTTGATCACCTTCATGTCGGCGATCAGGCCGACGGTGATCGTCAGGTTGCGGGCCCGCGTCGGAAAGACGAGCCGGGCCATGAAGTTGCCGAACGCGTCCTGCTGCCAGTTGACGAAGTGGTCTGCGGGCTCGACGGTCAGCGAGTAGGCCTCGATCGGCGTGCGCGAGTGTGGCGCCGGGCGTAACCGGACGACGTGGGGGTGCACCTCGACCAGCCGGTCGAACGTGTAGCTGGTGCGATGCTCCAGCGCCACTTTGATGCCCATCGCAAGATCCCATCACAAGGTAGGACGGCGCGCATTGTGCGCGACTCGCGTGGTGCCTCATCTCATGTCTGAGCCACGCGCGGGATGAGTGTGCCCTTCGGGCGTAGCACCAGCACAAGCACCCCGGCGATCACGATACCGACCAGGTTCACTGCCAGCTGGAGCACCGATTTGGCGGCGACATCCCATTGTCCGACGGTCGCGGCCACGACAGCGAAACCGGCCGCGGTGATCGTGTACACCGAAATGAACACGCCGACGAGCCCGGTCGCCTTGGCCGAGACGAGTGACAGCATCCCCGCCGCGCCGGCCAGCAGTGCCACCACGAACGAGAGAGGGCCGACCTTGAAGATGAAGTCCACCTCGTCGACATGCGCAACGACGTCGACGGTCAGCCAGCCCACCGCCTCAGCGGCCATCGTCGCGATCGCGGTGACACCCATCGCGATGGGAAAGCCGACGAGTAGAGCCATGCCCGCGCGCCGCGCGAGTTCCAGCCTGCGCTGCACCAGGGCCACCGAGAGCGCTGCCAGCGGGCCGAACTCCGGACCGAGCACCATCGCGCCGACGATCGTGACGGTGGAATCGGTCACCACGCCGATGGCGGTCAGCAGACAAGCCAGAGTCAGGAAGGTCAGGAATGTGACGCTCAGCGTGGCCTCTTCGCGGGTCCGGCCGATCAATTCGTCCCAGACGACGGCGTCGGCAGGGTCGCCCTCGGCCTCGTCCTCTGCCTCGTGCGCCTTGCTGGAGAGCACCGTGTCGAGGACTTCCAGGGTGATGGCGCCCCGGTGGTGCACGTCGAGCGCCTTCATCTGCTTGATGACGTCATTGGCGCATTCGCGTGCGATGTCGGCGGCGATCTCGTCTCCCGGCGGGTCCAGTGCGGCCCCAGGATGCAGAACGATGTTCGCGACGCCGACTTCGCTGCGAAGCACGTCAATGATCGAGTCGCGCAGCTCCTCAGGCGCTATCACCCGCAAATGCAGCACGGGGCAACCCTATCCGCGCACAATCGTCGGCGTGGCCACCTGGAAGGACGTCGCGCGAATCGTCGGCCAGTTGCCGGAGACAACCGAAGCCTCACCGCGAAACTGGCGGGTCCGCAAGAAGCTCATCGTGTGGGAACGGCCGCTGCGCAAGGCCGACTTCGCCGCGCTCGGCGACGACGCACCCGACGGCGACATCCTCGGTGCGCGCGTCCCGGATGAAGGGGTCAAGTTCGCGCTCATCGCCGATGAGCCCGACGTGTACTTCACCACGCCACACTTCGACGGCTACCCGATGGTCCTGGTCCGGCTGGCCGACATCGCTGTGCCGGAGCTCACCGAACTCATCACCGAGGCGTGGCTGACACAGGCGCCGAAGACGTTGGCGCGCAAGTTCCTCGGCGACACGGACTAGCCATTGCCCGTCCGGACGATCAGTTCATCGGCCGGCACGTGATGCCCCTTCGCGCACCGGATCTCGACGCTGGCCTCGGCCCCGCAGTCGGCATGCGCGAGGCGCAACGGCGTGCGGTTGGGCAGATGGCGGCGCCCCCACTCGAACATCGCCCACACCACGGGCATGAAGTCGACGCCCGCGTCGGTCAGCACGTACTCGTCGCGGCTGCGCTGCCCCGGCTCCTGATACGGCCGCCGCTCCAGCAGACCGGCCGCCACCAGATCCGACAGGCGTGCGGCGGCAGCGGCCTTGGTCACACCGATGCGGCGCCAGAAGTCGTCGAACCGGGTCGTGCCGTAGTACGCCTCGCGCATGATCAGCATCGCCGATTTGGTCCCCAGCAGCGCCATCGTCTTCTCGACCGGGCATTCGCCCACCGCCGACCACGCGTCGCGGTCGGCCAGGCGGCCCTGCAGCACTGTCATGGAATTCACCCCATCCCTGAGTTGTTCTAACTATACCCAGGTGATATAGCTGGGTATAGGAAGCATTACTCAGTGGCGAGTTCAGGAGGCTGAAATGGCTGGATATGCGGGCCGGGACGCGGTCATCGTCGAGGCGGTACGCACACCGATCGGAAAGGGCAAGGCCAGCGGCGCACTGCACGACGTGCTGCCCGTCGATCTACTGGCGTACAGCCTCACCGAACTGGTCACCCGCGCCGGTATCGACCCGGCACAGATCGACGACGTCATCACCGGCGCCGTTTCGCAGGTGGGCGACCAGGCGGTCAACATCGGACGCAACGCGCTTCTGGCTGCGGGCTTCCCCGAGACCGTGCCGGGCACCACCGTCGATCGTCAGTGCGGCAGCAGCCAGCAGGCGATCAGCTTCGCGGCGCAGGGCGTGATCGCGGGCGCGTACGACATCGTCGTCGCCGGCGGCGTGGAGTCGATGTCGCGAGTGCCGATGGGATCGAGCGTGCTGCCGGGCAGCGACCCGTTCGGTGCGATGGCGCAGCGCTATCCGGAAGGACTGGTGCCGCAGGGCATCAGCGCCGAACTGATCGCGGCGAAATGGGGCTTCTCGCGCCAACAGCTCGACGAGTTCTCCGCAGGCAGCCACGAGAAGGCCGCGCAGGCGACCAAGGAGGGCCGGTTCGACAACGAGCTGATCCCGATCGCCGGGCTCACCACCGACGAGATCATCCGCCCGGGCACGACGGTCGAGACGCTGGCGCAGCTGAAGCCCGCGTTCTACAACCCCGCCTACGAAGCGCGGTTCCCGCAGATCAACTGGGAGATCACGCCGGGCAACTCGTCGCCGTTGTCAGACGGCAGCGCGGCGGTGCTGATCACCACGAGTGAGGTCGCCAAGCGGCTGGGCCTGCGCCCGCTGGCCCGCATCCACACCACGACCGTGGTCGGATCCGACCCGCTGTACATGCTGACCGGCGTCATCCCCGCGACCGAGAAGGTGTTGCAGAGGGCCGGACTGACGCTGGCCGACATCGATCTGTTCGAGGTCAACGAGGCCTTCGCGCCGGTGGTGATGGCATGGGCACACGACACCGGGGCCGACCTGTCGAAGACCAACGTCAACGGTGGCGCCATCGCGATCGGCCACCCGCTCGGCGCGAGCGGGGCGCGCATCATGACGACCCTCGTCAACGCGCTCGAACAGCGCGGCGGACGCTACGGGTTGCAGACGATGTGTGAGGGCGGCGGCATGGCCAACGCCACCATCATCGAGCGGCTGTAGCCGCGAGACAGAAGCCAGGGGATCGCGATCCGGTGCCTTTCGCGACCCTGGTCTTCTGTTTCGGGGAGAAGTGAGGTGGTCGATCCGCTCAACCGAAGCGTCCTGCATGTGACCATGATGGGCACATGGCTGATGGATATGGCACCGATGTAGACGTGGTGGTCGTGGGCGCCGGCTTTGCGGGTCTGTACGCGGCGTACCGTTTTCGGCTCGCGGGCCTTTCGATGCGCATCATCGAGGCGGGCGACGACATAGGCGGCACCTGGTACTGGAACCGCTACCCCGGCGCACGCGTCGACATCCCGAGCGTCGACTACATGTTCAGCTTCGACCCGGACTGGTCGCGCGACTGGCAGTGGTCGGAGAAGTACGCCACCCAGCCCGAGATCCTGCGGTACTTGAACCACGTCGCCGACAAGCACGACCTTCGTCGCGACATTCAGTTCGGCGCCAAGGTAACGCATGCGCATTGGGACGACAACTCGTCTGCGTACCACGTGCGAACCGACCGCGGCGACGAGATCGCCTGCCGCTACCTCGTCATGGCGACGGGGTGCCTTTCGATGCCCAAGCAGCTCGACATCGACGGCGTCGAGAACTTCACCCGCGAGGTGTATTTCACCAGCCGGTGGCCTCACCAAGGCGTCGACTTCACCGGCAAACGCGTCGCTGTCGTCGGCACCGGGTCGTCGGGCATCCAGTCGATCCCGCTCATCGCCGCGCAGGCAGCGCAGTTGGTGGTTTTCCAACGCACGCCGTGCTTTTCGATCCCCGCTCACAACGGTCCGATTTCGCCGGACAAGCTCGCCCAACTGGACGACCATACTGCCTACCGTCAGGCGGCTAGAAACTCCTTCGGCGGAGTGCCGGTGGAACGCACGATGATCTCCACCTTCTCGGTGTCTGCCGGCGAACGTCAGCAGCGATACGAAAGTGCCTGGCAGCGCGGCGAACTACTGGAGGTTCTCAACCTCTACACCGACGTGATGAGCAATCCGGCGGCCAACGACGACTTTGCCGAATTCGTCCGCGGCAAGATTCGCGCCACGGTGGCCGATCCACAGACGGCGGACGCACTGTGCCCCACGACCTATCCGATCGGCGCCAAGAGGCTGTGTCTGGATACCGATTATCACGCCACGTTCAATCTGCCGCATGTGCGGCTGGTGAACCTGCAGAGCCAGCCCTTGGTAAGCGTTACCGAAACCGGAATCGACACGGCGGGTGAATCTTTCGAGTTCGACGCGATCGTATTCGCCACCGGATTCGACGCGATCACGGGCGCCGTCGCGGCGGTCGACATCGTCGGCCGTGACGGGCTTGCGCTGAAAGACAAGTGGTCGCAGGGTCCCTCCACCTACCTTGGGCTGACCGCTCAGGGGTTTCCCAACCTCTTTTTCATCGCGGGTCCCAACAGCCCCTCGGTGCTGTCGAACATGGCTGTGTCGATCGAGCAGCACGTCGACTTCGTCGCCGACGCCCTGACATATCTGCGCGCGCACGGCTTCGACCAGATCGAGCCCACCGAGGTGGCGGAGGCCGGCTGGATGCAGCATGTGGACGATGCCGCATCGATAACGCTTTTCCCACAGGCGAATTCGTGGTATGTGGGCGCCAACATACCGGGCAAGCCCCGCACCTTCATGGCCTACACCGCCGGCGTCGACTTCTACCGGGCGGCGTGTGACGAGGTGGTGGCCCGGGACTACTTGGGATTCAGGTTGTCGGGCCGTGAGGCTTCTCAATGCAACGACGGTGTGGTGCGCCGCCTGCAACCCGATGTGCAGATGATCCTCGAGCAGCTGGCAGCGCTGAACCTGCCTCCGCTGGAATCGATGCCGCCCGATCAGGCGCGTGCCTTCTGGGACGAGCTCAACTCGGCGCGCCCGCCGGGCCCCGACGTCGGCGAGATCGTCGACGGCGTCCTGCCCGGCGCCGCGGGGACCCTGTCCTATCGCCTGTATCGACCGGCCAGCCAGGGTCCGCACCCCGTCATCGTCTACTTCCACGGCGGCGGTTGGGTCATCGGCCACCTCGCCTCAGACGATCCGTTGTGCCGCGATCTGTGCGTGCGCACCGATGCGCTCGTCGTGTCGGTGAACTACCGGCACGCGCCCGAACACCGCTTTCCCGCCGCGGTCGACGACGGCTGGGCGGCGGTGCAGTGGATCTCCGATCACGCTGAAGAACTCGGCGGGAGCCCCGGGGGGCTCGTGGTATGCGGATGGAGCGCGGGCGCCGGCATCGCCACCGTGATCTGCCAACTCGCGAGGGACGCGGCTGGGCCCACGATCGTCGGCCAGGCTTTGCTCACTCCCGTCACGGATTCCGACCAGACGCGCGGCTCCTACCTGGAGAATGCCGACGGTTACGGTCTCACGGCCCCGTTGATGGGATGGTTCTTCGACCAGTACGCCGATCCGGACCTACGGGATGACCCGCGGATCGCCCCCCTGCGCGCGGCGGATCTATCGGCCCTGCCGCCGGCAATCATCGTGACTGCAGAGTTCGACCCGTTGCGCGATGAAGGTGCCGCCTACGCCGAGGCGCTCGCCGCGGCCGGTACCCCCGCCCAGCACGTGGTTGCCCGCGGACACACCCATCTGTCACTGGGCATGGTCGACCTCGCGGTCTCCGGAGCCCCGATCCGGGCACAGTTCGCCGACGCGCTGCGCGGGTTCTTCGCGGCCGACGCCGCTAGGACCGCGTCAGCTCGAAGAGTGGGATGACCCGGCTGGTCTTCGCCTGGTAGTCGCCGAAACCCGGTGCCACCGCGACGACCTTCGGATAGGCGTCGTCGCGCTCGGCGGGCGGCAACTCGCGAGCGATCACGTCGTAGTCGGTAGTTCCCACTTCGATGTGCGCCCGCGGGTTGGCACGCAGGTTGTGCACCCAGTCGGGGTTGGTGTCGGCGCCGGCCTTCGAGCCGATGATGATGATCTTGTCGTCGATGGTGAAGTACGCGAGCGGCGCGAGCCTCGGTTGGCCGGACTTGGCGCCCGTGGTCGTGAGCAGAAGTAGCGTGGCGCCCTCGAAGGGTCCGCCGACCTTGCCGCCGTTGGTGCGGAACTCGTCGACGATATTCGCGTTGAACGCCTTCATGGTCTCTGCGTCAGGTATCTCGGTCATGCTGTGAACTATCCCCTGCGCGGCCGCATCTATTCCACGGCCGCATAATCAGCAGTCATGCGGATCATCGTCACGGGCGGCAACAGCGGCGTGGGCAAGGCGACGGCGACGGCGCTCGCCGCACAGGGACACAGCGTGCTGATCGCGTGCCGCGACGTCGAGAAGGGCAAGCGGGTCCTGGCCGACATGTCCGGCGACGTCGAGGTTCGTCATCTGGACCTCGGCGACCTGGCCAGCGTGCGGGCATTCGCCGATTCGGTGGAAACCGTTGACGTGCTTGTGAACAACGCTGGCGTGATGGGCATGCCACTGCTGACCCGGACCGCCGATGGCTTCGAAGCCCACATCGGCACCAACCACCTCGGCCATTTCGCGTTGACCTGTCAGCTTGGCGAGAAGATCAAGGACCGCGTGATCTCGGTCGCCTCCGCGATGTACCTGTTCGGCCGTATCGACTTCGACGATCTCAATTACCACAGCCGCAAGTACTCGAGGTGGAGCGCCTACCCGCAATCCAAGCTGGCCAACCTGTTGTTCGTGCACGAGCTGGCCACTCGCGGCATCCGCGCCTATGCGTCCGATCCCGGTGCGACCGATACCGACATCACCCGGTCGATGGATATCGGCGAACGCCGGCAGATACGTCGGCTCATGCACACCCCGGCCCAGGGGGCGCGAGCCAGCATCCAGGCGGTGACCACCGAGGAGCCCAGCGGTACCTATCTGGCGCCGCGCTTCAATCAGTTTGGCCCGCCGAAGGTCACCAAGTTGCGGCGCAAGGCGGTCGACCCAGTGATGGCCCGCCGCCTGTGGGACCTGTCCGCGGAGCTGACGGGATGCGACTGGCCGACAGCGCCTAGTCCGAGCGCGGCCTGGGACCGGTCAGTCGCCGTCCTTGCGCGGCTTGGCGTCGATGCCCGATTCCTTGCGCTGCTGCGCGGTGATCGGCGCGGGCGCATCGGTCAGCGGATCGACGCCACCACCGGACTTGGGGAACGCGATGACCTCGCGGATCGAATCCAAGCCGGCGAGCAGCGCGGTGATGCGGTCCCAGCCGAACGCGATGCCGCCGTGCGGCGGCGCGCCGAAAGTGAACGCATCCAACAGGAATCCGAACTTCTGCTGGGCCTCGTCATGATCGATGCCCATCATCGCGAACACCCGCTCCTGGACGTCGCGACGATTGATACGGATGGACCCGCCGCCGATTTCGTTGCCGTTGCACACGATGTCGTAGGCGTTGGCCAACGCGGAACCGGGGTCGCTGTCGAACGTCGCCTCCGATTCCGGTTTGGGCGAAGTGAACGCGTGGTGCACGGCCGTCCACGCCCCGGACCCGACGACCACGTCGCCGGCCGCAGTGGCCTCGTCGGCGACCTCGAACAGCGGCCAGTCCACCACCCACGTAAACGCCCAGGCGGCGGGATCGATCATGTCGAGGCGCCTGGCGATCTCGATGCGGGTCGCGCCGAGCAGTGCGCGCGCCGACTTCGTCGGACCCGCAGAGAAGAAGACGCAGTCCCCCGGTTTCGCCCCGACATGCGCGGCGAGCCCGTCACGTTCGGCGTCGGAGAGGTTCTTCGCCACCGGGCCTCCGAGTGAGCCGTCCTCGGCGACGAGCACGTACGCAAGTCCCTTGTGCCCGCGCTGCTTGGCGAATTCCTGCCAGCCGTCCAGTGTGCGACGGGGCTGCGACGCCCCACCCGGCATGACGACGGCGCCCACGTACGGTGCCTGGAACACCCGAAAAGTGGTGTCGGAGAAGTACTCCGCGCACTCGACGAGTTCGAGCCCGAACCTCAGATCCGGCTTGTCAGAGCCGAATCGGCGCATCGCGTCGACGTAGCTGATCCGCGGGATCGGTATCGGCAGGTCGTAGCCGATCAACGCCCACAGCGCCTTGAGGACTTCTTCGGACACGGAGATGACGTCGTCGGCGTCGACGAAGCTCATCTCCATGTCGAGCTGGGTGAATTCGGGTTGACGGTCGGCGCGGAAGTCCTCGTCGCGATAGCAGCGGGCGATCTGGTAGTAACGCTCCATGCCCGCCACCATGAGCAGCTGCTTGAACAGCTGTGGGCTTTGGGGCAGGGCGTAGAAGCTGCCCGGCTGCAGGCGGGCGGGCACCAGGAAGTCCCGCGCGCCCTCGGGTGTGGAGCGGGTCAGCGTCGGCGTCTCGATCTCGACGAAGTCATGACGCGCCAGCACGTCGCGCGCCGCCGCATTCACCTTGGAACGCAAGCGAATAGCGGCGCCCGGGCCCTCGCGGCGCAGATCGAGGTAGCGGTACTTCAGCCGGGCTTCCTCGCCGGCCTGCTCGTCGAGCTGGAACGGAAGTGGCGCGCTCTCCCCCAGCACGGTCAACGACGACGCGTTGACTTCGATCTCACCCGTGGGGATTTCGGGGTTCGCATTGCCCTCAGGGCGGATTTCGACGACACCGTCGACAGCGACGCAGTACTCCGCGCGTAGCCGGTGCGCCTCGGCGAGCACGTTCGCCTCGCGGAACACGACCTGCGAGACGCCGGTCGAGTCGCGAAGGTCGATGAAGATGACACCGCCGTGGTCGCGACGACGCGCTACCCAGCCGGCCAGCGTCACCTTCTGACCGGCGTCGGTGGGCCGCAATGAACCGGCGGCGTGACTGCGCAGCACGAAATACTCCTCGCAAACGGGGGTGGACCGACTGCACAGTCTAGAGGTGCACCTCCACGGGTAATTTGGCCAGCGTGAGGATCGCATGTGGTCGGCCCCGGCGCCATCGGCACGACGGTCGCCGCCCTGGTCTACGCCGCTGGTCACGAGGTCATCGCGTGCGGGCGCACGGCGCGCCCGTCACTGGAACTGCGCCCCGACGACGGCGATCCGATCGTGGTGCCCCAGCCCGTCCGGACCGACCCTTCCGAGGTCGACGGGTCGGTCGACGTGGTGCTGCTCGCCGTCAAGGACACCCAGAACGAGCAGGCAGCGGGCTGGCTGGCCCGATTGTGCGACGAACACACGGTGGTGTGCGCGCTGCAGAACGGCGTCGAACAGGTCGAGCGTGTCGGCAGGTTCTGCCCCGAAGCGACGGTCGTCCCGTGCGTGGTGTGGTTCTCCGCCGAGACACAGCCCGAGGGGTGGGTGCGGCTACGCACTCCGGTGCGGCTGGTGCTGCCCGAAACGCCTGCCGCGACGCGACTCGCCGAGGCGCTGCGCGGTCCGCGGCTGTCGGTCGACACCGATCCCGACTTCGTCACCGCGACCTGGCACAAGCTGCTGGTCAACGCCGTCGCGGGACTCATGGTGCTGACCGGTCGCAAATCGGGGATGTTCCGCCGGGACGACATCGCCGCGATGGCCCGCGCGTACGCCGCCGAGTGCATCGCCGTCGCCCGCGCGGAGGGGGCCGACCTCGGCGACGAGATGATCGATCAGACGGTTCGGCTCTTCACCCAGGTGCCCGAGGACATGACGACATCGATCCTCACCGACCGTGAACACGGAAGCCCGCTGGAGTGGGACATCCGCAACGGCGTCATCTCGCGGAAGGCCGCCGGGCACGGGCTGGCCACCCCGATCAGCGACGTCGTCGTGCCACTGCTCGCCGCGGCGAGCGATGGACCCGGATAATCTCAGCGCGTGCCAGATTGGTACCCGTGCGAGCCCGTTGGCTTGGACTTCATCGACACCAGCCCGCAGCCACTCAGGGTCGGCAGCACCCGCACCATCAAGATGTGCAACGGCGCCGCTGGCCTCACTGCGCAGATACACCGAACAGCAGTTCGGCACAACGATCTAGCCGGGTAGACACTGTCGACTACCGTGTATGGTCATGCACGCTTGCGAACGCGTCGGCCTCGACTTCATCGACAGCGCACCATTCCGGTTCGTCAGCACCGTGAACCTGGCGATCACCCCCGAGCAATTGTTCGAAGTGCTCGGCGATGCGGAGTCGTGGCCGCACTGGGCGACAGCGATCACCAAGGTGACGTGGACCAGCCCCGAGCCGCGTGGAGTCGGGACGACCCGAACGGTGCACATGCGCGGCGGTATCGTCGGCGACGAGGAGTTCCTGGCATGGGAGCCCTTCACCCACATGGCTTTTCGATTCAATGACGCGTCCAGCAGCAGCATCGCGGCATTCGCCGAGGACTACCGGGTGGTGCAGACGCCCGGTGGCTGTCATCTGACCTGGGTGATGGCGATGAAGCCGAAAGGTGTTGCGGGACGGATCGGTATGACTCTCGGTCGCCCGCTGATGGGCCGGACATTCCAGAAGTTCCTCTACAACCTGCGGGAGTACTCAGACAGGAGGTTTGCGGTATCGGGTTAGCGTTGGCCAGCGCGGGAAATATTGGCCTGACCAGCCGGTACCCGTAACAAACCCGCCCCGACCCAAACTGGCCCAACGTGACCAACTGCGGCCCGGGAGCACCGGATCACGAAGCCGCACAGCGTATACGTAACCGCGAACACATCTATTTGGCAGGTTTCAGCGCAAACTTTCGAAGATCATGCCTCAGAGCGCACTCGGTGAGTTCATGCTTGTTTTATGGAGGGGACCAAATCAGAAGACCGCGGACGGGGCCGCTTGTGGATCATTGTGGGGCTTTCCCTGGCTGCGCTGTCTGCGATCTTGTTCGCACTTATTGCGTCGGGTCGGCCTGACGATCAAAGCGGGGCGACGGCGACCATTCAACCGAGCACCGCCCCGGCGGGGCCGCCAATATTCGGCGGCGGACCGACGAACACCGATCCTGGTAACCCACCGGATCTCTCGGGCGACTCCGACCGCGACGGCCTGCCAAGAGAATTGGACGAGTACCCGCCGGACTTCCTTCCGCCGCCCCCGCCCCCGGACTTCATACCGCCGCCCACGGTGACCGTGACAGTGTTTGCGCCAGCACCACCCCTCGAAGCGTCGCAAGAAGGCGTGAACCGCGATGTGCCTCCACCGGCCGGGGCGCACACTGTACCCACTGTGGCCACCGCGCAGCCTGCACCTACCGCGATTGCCGCACCATCCGCGGCCGCCGGCCTCATCAATGGAACGGCGGCCACAATCGGACTCATTTCGGCACTAATAGTCGCAGTGACTGGATTGATCACTGCAACAACCGGATTCATAAAGGTTCTGGGGTCGCGTCGGACCTCTACCGCAGCCGCTCCAGCGGTAGCTGCGAAAGTGACAACACCTACCGACACTGCGAAAGTGACAACAACTACCGACGACGACTGAACTAGCAAGGACGACGGGGGCTGACGTGAATTCCGCTGGTCGTGCCTGGGACTGCGAGACCATGGACAGCGAGTTGAGGCTGCGCGACTACTCCGACAAGCGGTACACCTGATCCCTCGACTCAGTACAGCCCGGCCCACACCTTGCGGCGTTCGGCGTCGGGATCCTCCACCACCATGTCGCGGGCCGTCATGATGATGCGCGTGAACCGATGCTCGGTGTCATAGATCGGCCAGTCGTGCCCGTTGGACCACCGGATCTCGCCGGTATCCCACCCCTTGGCCCCGAAATCCAGCCATGCCCGTTGCATGCGTCTGCCGACGGGCGGCTGCAGTCGTCGCCCGAGCGGATGGAGCTTGCGCCCGATGAAGGAGGCGTAGCTGTGTTGGATGTGCACGATCTCGCTGCCATGGGTCGCGCCCAGCCCCAGCACCCGAAGGCTCCAGCCGAAATGGTCGAACCGGTACATGTGGGTGGGCGCGTGCGCGCTGTACGCGTCGGCGAACGCCCACGCGGGCCCGCCGAACATCACGTCCGAGCCGAACGCGATCAGCGCCCTCCGCCGCGGGTAGTCCGGATACGCCGCCAGCACCTCGTCCCTGGCATCCGGTGCGACGCGGTCGAGGTAGGCGCCGACGGACGCCGTGGTGGTCGGCAGCATCGGCGGCTTCGTCCACGCGAACATCGACGCCTCGTGGCTGTTGGTGCCGATGATCAGCGGCACCCGCTCGATCGCGCCGTCACGGGCGGCGTCCACCGGATGCCGCGGCAGCAGGTCGACGCCGTAGGTCAGTCCGTAGGCCAACGTCGGCGTTCTCGATGCGCTCTTGAGCTGAAGCATCCCGGCCGCCCGGCGCAGTTGTCGCTGCGGCAGCCGCTTGACCTCCGCGGCGTCCACGCCCAACCGCTTCAGGAACTCATGTGCCTGCCTGGCCCGCACCTCACGGTCGGCGACCAAGGGCAGCGCCGGACTCTGAGCGATCGCCCGGCTGAAAAGTCCATTGGCCGCGGGGCTGGCCAGCAGCGCCAGCACTGAGGTGGCGCCGGCCGACTCACCGAAAACGGTCACCCGGGTGGGATCACCGCCGAAGGCGGCGATGTGGTCGCGGATCCAGCGCAGTGCCGCCATCTGGTCGCGCAGCGCGAGGTTGTCGTCGAACCCGTCACCGAGATCGCTGAGCTCGAACCCGCCGAACACCCCGATCCGGTAGGTGACGTTGACCACCACCACGTTTCCGTTGGAGGCCAGCCGCGAGCCGTTGTAGAGCTGAAACTGCCCGGCCCCGTACACGAATGCACCGCCGGGAATCCACACCATCACCGGCAGCGATGCGCTGGTGTCCGGCGACCACACCGTCAGCGTCAGGCAGGCCTCGTCGCGAACCTTGGGATCGTCGCGCCCGCCGCCGACGAAGGACTTGCTCTGCGGTGGCAGCGGTCCATGCTCGAGCGCGTCGCGCACACCGGTCCACCGCTGCGGTGGGGCGGGTGCCAGGAATCGGCGCTCGCCCACCGGCTGCTCGGCGTAGGGCACGCCGCGCCAGACCCCGACTCCACCCTCGGTCGTGCCGCGCAAATCTCCCAGATCGGTATGCGCGACGGTGGAATGTCCGACAACGACTGACACGCCTGAATCGTAGTGTGCAAAGCTGGATGCACCTGGGTGCCAGACCCGTGCGGCGAGTGCTTCGGTTCGACGAAAAGAGGGGCGCGATGACGTTCAGCGAAGGCATGCAGATCGACACGAGCACCACGTCCACCAGCGGCGGCGGGCGCGGTCCTGGGCCGCGGAATGGCGATCGGCGGTGGTGGCGTCGGCCTGCTGATACTCGTTGTGGCGCTGTTCCTCGGTGTCGATCCCAGTTCGGTGATACCGCCGCAACAGCAGTACGACACCGGCGGCGTCGAGGCGCCGGGCTTCGACCTGAGTCAGTGCAAAACCGGCGAGGACGCCAACAACATCGTCCAGTGCCGGGTGGTGGCGACCGGCAATTCGGTCGACGGGGTGTTTCAGCAGCTGCTCCAGGGCTATCAGCGGCCGAACGTTCGCCTGTTCACGGGCTCCGTCGACACCGCATGCGGGCCGGCGACCAGTGATGTCGGGCCGTTCTACTGCCCCGGAGACCAGACCGCGTACTTCGACACCGACTTCTTCGATGTCCTGCGCGACCAGTTCGGTTCCAGCGGTGGGCCGTTGGCGCAGGAGTATGTGGTGGCGCACGAATTCGGCCATCACGTACAGAACCTACGAGGGCTCGCTGGTCCGCGCACAGCAGGATCCGCAGGGCGCGACGGGCGGCGGCGTGCGCACCGAACTTCAGGCCGACTGCTACGCCGGCATCTGGGCGCACTACGCCGCCATCACCAAGCAGGAGAGCACCGGCGTGCCGTACCTGGAACCGCTGAGCGACCAGGACATCGCCGACGCGCTGTCGGCCGCGGCATCGGTGGGTGACGATCGCATCCAGAGGTCCGCCACCGGAACGGTCAATCCCGAGGCGTGGACGCACGGCTCCTCTGAGCAACGGCAGAAATGGTTCACCCAGGGATATCGCACCGGCGACATCAACAGCTGCGACACCTTCTCCACCAACAATCTCGGATAGGTTTCGCCGCTAGCCGACGAGGTAGTGCGGTGGGTCAAACTGCGGATTCGACGGCAATGAGCGGACTTTCTTTGTGTATGGGGGCTGGGTGTGGACACCCGACAACGACCGTATCGATGCACAGGTCGTCAGACTCCTCGGCAACAGGTGGCGTCGCGCATACACCGACAGCGCACTGAGGGTGATCTGTCACCACCCGGACACGCGAGCCATCACCAACGAGCCGCAGTCGCGTGGATCAACACCGTGTGGTCGCAGGCGGTGATTCAGACCTGTGTGATTCACCTGTTGCGCAATACCTTTCGCTACGCATCCCGCTAGTACTGGGATCAGATCGCCAAGAGCATCCGCCCGGTCTACACCGCACCCTCCGAAACAGCGGCCAAGGAACGGTTCGTGGAGTTCGCCGCGAAATGGGGCCAGCGGTATCCGGCGGTCATCCGGCTGTGGGAGAACGCCTGAAGCGAGTTCGTGCCGTTCCCGGACTACAACGTCGAGATCCGCCGTGTCATCTGTTCCACGAACGCGGCGGAATCACTAAATGCCCGCTACCGGCGGGCAATTCGGGCCCGCGGGCACTTCCCGACCGAACAGACCGCGCTCAAGTGCCTCTATCTGTTGACCCGATCCCTCGACCCCACCGGCCGAGGTAAGGCACGATGGGCAATGAGGTGGAAGCCCGCCGCGGCTGGTGCGCCCTGGATGCCGGCGCTGGCGCGGCTCTTTCCCGATGCGAAAGTAATTGCCTGCGGGCGGGAACTGCCGTGGGTGGTCGACAGCATCGAGCGGTTGGTTCAGCGCAACGTCTTTAGCCCGTCGTCGATTTTCAACTACAGCGCCGGCGGCACGGTCTATGCCCACGCCCAACAGGTGGTGGCGCCCGATGGCATGGTCGGCGGTCCCCACGATGCCCTGAAGCAGGCGTGTGCAATGGCGCGCAACGGGATCGGCTGTTGTTGGTGCAGTACGAAACCTTGACCACCGACCCGGCCAAGGCGATGCAGGCCATCTACACGTTCATCGGTGAGCCGGTGTTCTCGCACGATTTCGGCCATGTCGATTACGACGTCACCGGGTTCGACGAGCGCGCCGGTACCCCGGGGCTGCACACCGTGCGCCCTACGGTCAAGGCCGAACCGCGCGACACGCTGCTGCCGCCGGATCTGTTCAATCGGCTTATCCGCGACGCGTTCTGGCGCGATCCGCAGAGGATTCCCGCCGGGGCTGCACGTCGTGTGAGGTTTCTTCTGTCTTGAAGCGAACACCGGAGTCGCGCGTGGGGCGCGTTTAGCGTACCGAGCAGGCGGTCAACGGGCCTGCCCAGCACTACCCCGACCGGGCGATGCGGCCATCGACAGTTCGGCCGGCCACGGCGCGCACCGGGTAACCAGCCGGCCGGTCAGGACCGCAACCGCTGTTCGCCCCGGCACCCGCGGCGCCAAGCCGCCGACGTTATCTGCTGCCAGGTTTGGTGCATCAGCCAGCAACGGTGACGGTCTCGGGCTTACTCAGCAGCCACGACGCGGCGTACAGCACCGCTGCCGGGGCTGCTGCCGGGGCTGCTGCCGGCGCCAACCGCCGTGGCGGCGCTACCCGTACCGCAGGTGGCCGGTGGGTCAGGAACCCGCCGCGACCTCCGCTGCCGTTGGTTCCACCGTTGAGGCTGGCTACGACCCTGCCGCCGTCGTAGCCACCCCGGCCGTCGCCGGCGTTAGTCCGTGTCAGGCGGCGGAATGGCCGGGCGTGCCGGCGCCGACGCCGACGAAGCCGGGGGCGCCGGCGCCGCCCTTCCCGCCGACGGCACCGCCGACGCCTCCGCTGACCCCAAGGCGGGTGCCGCCATTGCCTGGCCCGGCGCCGGTGCCCGGGTCGCCGGCGCCACCGTTGGCGGAGTTGGGCCCGGAGGCAGCCCCGCCGGCGCCGCCACCACCGCCGTTGCCGGCGCCACCACTGCCGCCTGGGCCGCCTACGCCCACCGCGGGGGGAGTGGCGAAGACGCTGCCGCCGGCGCCGCCGGTGCCGGCGTTGCCGGTGGCGCTACCGGCCCCACCGCCACCACCGCCACTACCGCCGATACCGATCACGGGTGCGCCGCCAGCGACAGCGCCCGAGCCACCGCCGCCGCCACCGCCGCCGATGCCGCCGGTAGCGCCAGCCGCATCGCCGCCGCTGCCTCCAGCCCCGCCGGTACCGCCTATAGCGGTGGCGGCGGGGAGGGCGGCGGTGAGGGCATCGCCGCCGGTGCCGCCTTCGCCGCCGCCGCCGCCGATACCGCCAGCGGCGATGCCGCCGATGCCGCTGCCTGCGTCGCCGCCATGGCCGCCGGCGCCGCCACCGCCGCCGCCGCCGGCGAAGGCTGCGCCGCCTGGGGTGGCGCCGCCGCTGTTGAAGCCGCCGTCGCCGGCGAAGCCGCCAGCGCCGCCGCTGCCGCCGGCGCCGTTGGTTCCGCTGCCGTCGGCGTTACCGCCGTTGCCGCCGACGCCACCGTTGCCGCCATCACCACCTTGCCCGCCGATGAAGCCGTCGCCGGGGCCGCTCCCGCCGGTTCCGCCGGCGCCGGCGGCCCCGCCGTTACCACCTAGACCGCCGTTGCCGCCGTCGGTGGCGCTACCGCCGGCCCCGGCGGCCCCGCCGTCGCCGCCGTTTCCGCCGGCGCCGCCGTCGGTTTCGTCGGTGCTGACGCCCGCGCCGCCGCTACCGCCTATGCCGCCGACACCGCCGTTACCGCCCTGGCCGCCGTCACCGCCGCCCACACCGTCGATGCCGGCGCCGCCCGCGCCGCCCGTGCCGCCGTTGCCGCCGTTAGTGCCGCTTACGCCGTTGCCGCCGCTGCCGGTGCCGTCGGCGCCGGTGAACCCGTTGCCGCCGCTGCCGGCGTTACCCCCGGCACCACCGGTGCCGTTGGTGCCCGCGGTGGCGCCCGTACCACCGGCGGCACCACCGGAACCGGCGCCGCCACCGTCACCGCCGTTACCGCCGTTACCGCCCGCGGTGGTAGAGGTGCCCACGGCGCCGTCCACACCGGTCCCGCCGACCCCGCCGTCACCGGCGTCGCCGCCGTTACCGCTGGTGCCGCCGGTGCCGCCGGTGCCGACCGCCCCGCCGTTACCGCCGTTACCGCCCAGGCCGCCGTTACCGCCGGACGCGCTGGCTAGGGCGAGGGGGTCGGTGAACGGGTCATAACCCGCGCCACCCTGCCCGCCGGTGCCGCCCGTACCGCCGCTGCCATTGGTCGCACCCGCGCCGCCGGCGTTACCGCCGGTGCCGCCGTTACCGCCCTGCCCGCCGGCCGTGCCGTCCGGGACGAGCGCCGTGCCGTCGGCGCCGTCCACACCGTCACCGCCGTTACCCGCGTTACCACCGTTGCCCGCGGTGCCGTCGGCGCCCGCGATGCCCGCCGCACCCAAACCGGTACCAGCCGCGCCACCGGCCCCGGCGGTACCGCCGTTACCACCGTTACCGCCGGCCTGACCGGCGGCGCCATCAGCACCATTACCGCCGAGGCCGCCGTTACCGCCGGCCCCGCCGTTGCCGTTGGTGCCGCCGGCACCCGCGCTGCCGCCCGTGCCGCCGGCCCCGCCGGCGCCGCCGTTGGTGCCGGCATCACCGGCCGCGACGCCGTTGGCGCCGTCCACACCGTCACCACCGCGGCCACCGTTACCAGCCACGTTGGCCTCGCCCGTGCCGTCTGTACCGGCGAGGCCGTCGTGGCCGAGGAAGTTGAGGAAGCCGACGGTCCCCGTCCTGAGCCCGGCCGCGCCGCCGACACCGCCGCCGCCAGCACTGGAGGCGTCAGCGCCGTCACCGCCGCTGCCGCCGTCAGGGTGGTCGGCGTCGCCGGCCGCGCCCGCCCCACCATTTCCGCCGCCGCCGCCGCTGCCGCCGTCACCGCCGCTGCCGCCGCTGGCGAAGAAGATTCCCTCGGCGTCACCGCCCTTGCCACCGTTACCGGCGGCGCCGC
Source organism: uncultured Actinomycetota bacterium (assembly GCA_963737385.1). Classification (GTDB taxonomy): domain Bacteria; phylum Actinomycetota; class Actinomycetes; order Mycobacteriales; family Mycobacteriaceae; genus Mycobacterium. Next base: position 85,317 of record CAVTSZ010000056.1, on the reverse strand, counting down.
CGCCGACCCCGCCGTCCTCGCCGTTGCCGAAACCGTTGCCGTAGTCGATGTTCCAGTCGCCGGCTGCTCCGTCAGCACCGGCGATGCCGTTGCCGCCCCGGCCGCCGTCACCGCCGAGACCGAACAGCCAGCCGGATGCGTAGCCACCGTCGCCGCCGTTACCGGCGGGGGTTTCGAGGCCGACAGCGGCCGCGCCGCCGTCACCGCCGTTGCCACCGATACCGGCCAAGTCGCCGGCGTCGCCGCCGTCGCCGCCGTCGAGGCCGGCAAAGCCCGCCCCGCCGTCGCCGCCGTCGCCCCACCAGCCGGCATTGCCGCCGTCGCCGCCGGCCACACCGATGGAGACACCGTCGAAGCCGTCGCCGCCGTTGCCGAACAACAACCCGCCATCTTCGCCGTCAGGGCTTAGCGCGGTTCCGTCGGCGCCATTGCCGATCAGGATCCGCCCACGCCCAAAAATGCCGTTGATGACACCGTCGACAAGCTCGCCGAGCGGGCTGGTGATCCAAAACTGGACGAGGCCGTTCAAAGGCTGATAGACGAACGCGTTGTAGATCGCGGTCAGGTCGAAGATCCCGGTCGCGCCAGGCGTTTCAGGACCGATGGCGGCAGCGGCGGGGGCTGCCAGTTCGAGTGGGGACGATCAGCCCGCTCGGTTCGGTGGGGACGATCCAGCCCGCTTCGGGGAGAGGGTCGTGTTGTCCAGGGTGTACGCGGATTGGCGGCGCACCCAGCCCAGCAGCACCCAGACCCCGGGCGCCTCGGGTGGTGCCGCCGGCCCGTTGGGGGCCAGGAAGTTGGGGGCCAGGAAGTTGCCCAGGCCGAACGCTGACAGCAGCGCGGTGATCGAGGTGGTCCGCAGAGCGGCTGCCGGTGCCGGGTCGGGTGTGAGCGCGGTGATCGCGGCGATCGGTCGCTGTTGGCCGGTAGATGACGTGGAATTGGTCAACGCGTCTGCGACCTGTCCGGCCAGTGCGCCAGGGCTGGGCAGCCACACCGGAGGGTCCGTGCCCCAGCCGCAGTGGGGTGAGTCCGTGCGTTGCGGCGGGGGATGGCACGCTGACCGGCTTGGACTTAGGGAATGTTTGCTTCTGTTCGCTCAGTGGGCGTCACAGCGGGCCGGGGCTGGCCGTTGTCGGAACTGGTGGCGAGGGGTTGTGAGCCCGGCGTCGTCGGAACTGGTGGCTGAGCGGGTTTGAGCCCGGCGTCGTCGGAACTGGTGGCGGGGGTGTTTGAGCCCGGCGCTCGTCGGAACTGGTGGCGGGGGGTTTGAGCCCGGCGCCTTCTCGTCCAGGGTCTTCTTGACCTCTGCGGCCCGCTCGCGCAGGTGTTGTTGCACGTCGTGCGCGGCCTGCGGCAAGTTGAGGCGTGGTTTTTGGCGCGGCGTCGTCTTCGCGCCGGTGGTGCCCGCGTTTTCCTTCTTTTCTCTCTCCTTTTTTTCTCTCTTTGCCAGCGTCGCTCGCGCTGTGGTGCCCGCGTGCCAGCGTCACTCGCGCTGGTGGTGCCTGCGTTGCCGGCATCGCTCGCGGTGTCCGGTGATGCCAGAGTTACCGGGCAGCCATCGAGCAACACCGTGCCGATGCCCACCGCAACGGCAAGCGCGCCGACGCGACCCGCGAACCGTCCATAACCCGCCACAGCAAACCCTAACGTCTGAATGAGCCGCCACCGCTGGCGAACTCCACGTGCATTAAAGGTGAGTCTCAGGAAGAGCGGCTACGCTAGCACTACGAAACACCTGCCGTAACGCTTTAATACAGTTTGAATTACATTTCAGTCTTATTTGGTTGGCGGTGCAACGGATTTCGTCCGTGCTGAAAACTCGGACGTATCTCATCGCCCCGCGGCTGCTGAGCGACGTCAAGGGCTGACGTGTACTTAGCAAAGAATCACGTTCCTCGGCCCGTGAACTCACAGCACCTGGCCGCAAGTCCATACATCCAGTCACCAGCCGCGCCGCTTAGTTCTTCGACGTAGACGTTGATCCACAGCTGAATTCGACCACTTCATCGTCAACCCCTTCGTGGAAACAGTCCGCACGAGTCAAACGACGACACCCTCCCTCGCGGCCAGCGAGACCGATCCCTCGATAGCAACCGGGCTCGCCGTCGAGGTCTTCCCGCCTCGTACGGGGCGGCGATCCGCAACGGGCGCGACGTCCGTCGTCGTCATGGCGGATCGAACCTTCCTCCGCCAGCGACGTCGACCAACGAGAAATGCACCATTGGGGACTTGGTTTCGGTGCGGCCATATATTGAGGCGCGTTCGAAGTTTCACCTGCGGAACCCACGATTGGGATTACTGACCCACGCCGCTAGCTGATCCGGTGTGATCGCTGTTCCGCGCGATCTAGCGTCGAGGCATGGACACGGTCACCGTCACGCCGAATCTCACCATGCTGCGCATCAACGGCTGGCAGGTCTACGTCTGGCGGACGACGATTCGGTGACCGTCATCGACACCGGTGCGCCCGGCTCGGGCACCGAGATGCTCACGGCCGTGCCACGAATCGACCGCATGGTGTTGACCCACGGCCATGTCGACCACTGCGGCTCCGCCGGCGAACTGCAAGCGGTCACGGGTGCGAACGTGTCCGCCGGCGCAGGTGATGCCGATGTCATCCGGGCCGGCGCCGCGATGCCGCCCCCGGTGTTCGAAGACTGGGAAATCCCGATCCACCAACGTGTTTCGGCCGGCCTGCCCGAGTCCGCGCCACCCGTGTCCGTCCTCCACGATCTGCACGACGGCGATGTACTCGACTTCGGCGGCGGCGCGGAGATCCTGTCGGTGCCTGGCCACACCGACGGCAGTATCGCGATTCACCTGCCGCGCCACGGCGTGCTGTTCACCGGCGACACCATCGCCAATGTCGGGACCGTCATGCTCGGCGTGTTCAACCAGGACCGGGCACAGACTGTCGCGTCGTTCAAGCGGCTGGCCGCCCTCGACGTCGAGACGGCCTGCTTCGGCCACGGCGAGCCGATCACGTCGGGAGCCGGGGCTCAGATCCGCGACGTGGCTGCCACACTGATCGAGTGACACCCGAGCTCGATCCGATCAGGCCCGACACCAAGGACTGGACCTGGGTGCTCGCCCGCCCATGCCCGGAGTGCGGATTCGAGCCCACAGCCGTGCATCCCACCGACGTCGCCGCCCACATCCGCGCCGACGCCGCCGACTGGGTGCCGCGACTGGCCGAGCCGGGGGTCAGGGATCGACCCCAACCGAGTGTGTGGTCGACGCTCGAATACGGCTGCCACATCCGCGATGTGCACCGCATCTTCAATCACCGCGTCAGGCTGATGCTCGACGAGGAAGCACCGTTGTTCCCCAACTGGGATCAGGACGAAACCGCGCTGGCCGACGACTACGGCTCCCAGGATCCCTCCACCGTCGCCACCGAGCTGTTCGATGCCGCGAACATCGTCGCCGACACCTACATCGCTGTGCCCCCTGACGCATGGTCTCGGCGCGGCCTGCGCAGCAACGGCAGCGAGTTCACCGTTGCATCGATCGCGATCTATCACCTGCACGACATCGTCCACCACGCCCACGACGTACGACACGGCTGACGCCCAAGGAGATACCGGAATGACAAGTACAGACGCCCCACTGGCGGGCAAGGTCGCCTACGTGACGGGCGCCGCGCGCGGACAGGGCCGCTCACACTGCATTCGGCTGGCCCGTGCCGGCGCCGACATCGTCGCGATCGACGCCTGCGGCCCCGTCGCCGAGCACAACGGTTACCCGCCCGCGCTGCCCGAGGATCTCGCCGAGACGGTGAGCCTGGTCGAGGGCGAGGGACGCAAGATCCTCGCCGACCGTGTCGACGTCCGCGACGCGGCCGGACAACAACGGGTGGTGTCCGAGGCGCTGGAACAGTTCGGCCGCCTGGACATCGTCGTCGCCAATGCCGGTGTGCTGAATTGGGGCCGGCTGTGGGAGATTTCGGCACAGCAGTGGCAGGAGGTGATCGATACCAACCTCACCGGCCTGTGGAACACGATCAAGGCTGTCGTCCCGCCGATGATCGAGGCGGGCAACGGCGGGTCGATCATCACCATCAGTTCGGCGGCGGGAATCAAGGCGGTGCCGGGCTGCGGCCACTACTGCGCGAGCAAGTTCGGTGTCGTCGGGCTGACGAACTCGCTGGCGGTCGAGTTGGGCGAGTTCGGGATTCGGGTCAACTCGGTGCACCCGTACGGCACCGACACCCCGATGGGCAACGACGCGTCGATGTGGCAGATGTTCGCCGACCACCAGAACTTCATACACAGCTTCTCCCCCGGCGCGCTGCCCACCGACTCGCTGGCCGCCCCGGATCTGGTGTCCGACATCGTCGTGTGGCTGGCCAGTGACGCGTCGTCGCTGGTGACGGCGGCCCAGATCCCGGCGGACAAGGGCTATCTCAAGATCTAGATCCCATCGCGAGCTGGGCCTCCGCGAGCAGACGTAAAGTCGCCCGACACGCCGCCAAGAAGGGCAATTTTGCGTCTGCTCGCGCTAGAGACCGCGACTGTTCCTTGATCGTGGTGTCGGTGGTCCGCAGCGGTCGGATCAGGGCGTCCTGGGCGAAGGACGCGATGAGCTCGCCGCCCTCGGTGTGCACAGCACCGCGCACATACGACATTCCGCCGCCGACCTGCGTGCTCTCGTGGGTGTAGAGCAGCCAGCCGTCCCATGAGAACGGTTCGTGGAAACTCACCGTCACCGTCATCGGAGCCGTCGACACGGTCAGGTGCGACTGCGCCGTACCGATGCCTTCGTGTGCGCGCATCGTCGTCGAAATACCAAGATGCCCGGTGAAATACGCAATCAACGCCTTGGCCAGACCATCGTCGGCCGGGATCGGGTCGTAGTGCAGCCACGCATACAACTCCGGCGGCCCTACTTCGTCGGGGCTGTTCACATCGACGACGTCGACCAGTCGCAGTTGCCGCCCCACCATCGGCATGGGTGACTCGTTGGCGTCCGCGGGACCGGTGACATCGGGTCGCGGCAGGTGATGGCGGATGACGTCCGGGGTAGGCACATCGGTGAGCACGGTCGCGGTGATGCATCGCTTTCCGTTCTGCTTCGCCGCGACGATCGCCGTCGCCGTCGACCGCCCCTCGTTGACGACGTCGAGTTCCAACTCGACCGGGCCCGCCCCCACCATGACCGCACGCGCGAACACCGCGGACACCGAGCGCACCGATTTCTCCGGGAAGCGTTTGGCCACAGCGACAATCGCTTGTGCGACCACTTGCGTGCCCTCGACCACCTGGCGATCGTCCTCGCCCGCGGGGCCGGTCTCGGCGATGAATCGGTTCTCTCCGTCGGGCTTCACGTCGAAGAGGTCGAGCAGGCTCTGAACGGTCCAGGCCGACTGCGCTGAGTCTGTGGTCATGGGAGGGAACAGTAACCGAGCCTGCACAAAAGCGGTAACGTCATTACCAACATTCGCGCACAACCCCGGAAGGTGTAGCCCATGGCGAAGCCCAGCGGTCGGTCGCCGGCCGGATCCGCGCGTGCGTCATCCGACGCAGTGGTCGACCTCGATCCAGAGTCCCGCCCGAAGCGATTCATGAAGTCGGCGTTGGCGATTCTCGGCGAGACCGGCCGCACCGACTTCACCGTGCTGGAGGTCGTGGAACGGTCCAAGACCTCGCTGCGATCCTTCTACCAGCACTTCTCCACCAAGGACGAGTTGCTGCTCGCGTTGGTCGACAAGATCATGTCGGAGTCGACGCGCAAATGGCGCGAGGACACCACCGGCCTGCCCGCCTCCGATGCCCTGCGAATACTCATCAACCGCATCTGCACGCCCGCCGAATCGACCACACAGGACAAGGTCAACCGCGGCCTGACGTTCTACAACGACCGCCTGGCCGAGGCGCTGCCCAGCGAGTACGCGCGGGTGCTCTCCCCGGTGCACGAACTGATCAAAGACATCATCCACCGAGGTATCGACGAGGGAACCTTCCGAACCGGCCTCGACATCGACGCCACCGCCGCGCTGATCATGCAGTCGGCGCTCGGAGCGATGCGACTGCGGGTGTTGGGCGCCGAGCTGAGCGGTGTCCCCGTCGACGCCGATCACATCTACGACTTCTGCGTCAGCGCCCTCACCGGCCGCCGCGACCCCGCCTGACCTGCGCCGTACCGGTGTGAAAAACCCCTCAACCAGGGACGGCGGCGAGCCGCCAATTCGGGGGTGGTGTTTTCGCTGGTCCAGACGTGGTAATGTCATTACCACCACAGCCACACAAGACTTCCAGGAGGCGGAACATGACCCGCAAGCTCCCCTATCCGGTGTTCGATGCCGACAACCACTTCTACGAGCCCAAAGAGGCGCTGACCCAGTTCCTGCCGGACCACCGCAAGGGCGTCATCGACTACATCGACGTCCGCGGCCGCACCAAGATCATGGTGCGCAACGTCGTCAGCGACTACATCCCCAACCCGACCTTCGAGGTGGTCGCCCGGCCCGGCGCCCAGGAGGAGTACTTCCGGCACGGCAGCGGCGGCAAGAGCTTCCGCGAGGTCATGGGCAAGCCCATGAAGGCGATTCCCGCCTTCCGCAATCCCGAGGCCCGCCTCGAGGTGATGGACAGCCTCGCTTTGGACTACACCCTGATGTTCCCGACGCTGGCCAGCCTTGTCGAGGAGAGGCTCAAGGACGATCCCGACCTGATCCTCGACATCGTCCACGCGCTGAACCAGTGGATGTACGAAACCTGGCAGTTCAACTACGAGGACCGCATCTTCTCCACTCCGGTCATCAACCTGGGCAATGTCGACCGCGCACTCGAGGAACTCGATTGGTGCCTGGAGCGCGGCGCCAAGACCGTCTTGGTCCGGCCCGCCCCGGTGCCCGGGTATCGGGGGACCCGCTCGCTGGGACTGGAAGAGTTCGACCCGTTCTGGGACGCCTGCGTCAAGGCCGGCATCCCGGTGTCGATGCACGCCTCGGACAGCGGATACTCCGAGTACCTCAACGACTGGGAACCCGGCGACGAGTACAAGCCGTTCGCGCCGACGTCGTTCCGCATGGTCGCGATGGGCAAGCGCCCCATCGAGGACACCATGGCAGCGATGGTCTGCCACGGTGCGCTGACCCGCAACCCGGATCTGCGCATCCTGTCGATCGAGAACGGCGCGGATTGGGTGCCTTATCTGTTCAAGCAGTTCAAGAGCGTCTACGCAAAGATGCCGCATGGGTTCCTGGAGGATCCGATCCAGGCGTTCCGGCGTGGCGTCTATGTCGCGCCGTTCTGGGAGGACGACTTCACCCAGATGGCCGAGCTGTGCGGCGTCGAGCGCGTGATCTTCGGATCCGACTGGCCCCACCCCGAGGGCTTGGCGCAACCGACGCATCTCATCGATGATCTCCAGGGTCTCGACGAAGAGGGACAGCGAAAGGTCATGGGTGGCAACATGATCGACCTGTTCAAGATCCCCAACGAGGTTGTCCATAAGCCCGGCGTGCCGACCATGGAATTCGCCTGACCCAAAGGGCATCAATCCTGGACGTGCGTGTCGGTACTCCGGCACGCACGTTCGCGCGCTATTGAAAGTGAGATCGCGCCGTGACCGACGTCGCAAATCCAGAACGGCTGTTGTTCGCCTCGACCACCCAGTCCTTCCTCGAAAAGGAAGCCTCACTGGGCCGACTGCGTGAACTCCACAGCGCCGGAACATCGTTCGAAGCCGACTGGTGGCGGCGCGCGGCCGAACTCGGCTGGACTAGCCTGCTGGTGCCCGAGGAACTCGGTGGCGGCAGCGTGTCCGGTGATGGCGTGGCCGATCTTGCTCTTGTTGCGGAGTTGTCGGGCCGAACCGTCGCTCCCGGGCCGCTGCATCCGGTCAGCGTCGTGCTGGCGGGTCTGGCCGAAGCGCCCGAGAACCACGAGGAGACAATCGAATCCTTGATCTCGGGTGAGCTTGTCGCCTCGTGGGCGGTCTACGAACCGGGTAAACAGTGGTCGCCGCTGGATGTGGCGGTCACGGCGACGCGCACCGACAGCGGTTACCGCATCGACGGGGTGAAGGATCGTGTCGAGGCCGGCGCCCAGAGTTCGGTTCTGCTGGTGGTGGCCAACTGCGACGGTGCGGTGCGTCAGTTCCTGGTTCCGACGGATGCATCCGGCGTCCGAGTGGAACACCAAACCTCGATTGACATGGTGAAGACCTACGCCCGTGTGCATTTCGACGGTGTGGACGTGGACGCCTCCGCAGTCGTCGGTACTGCCGAGCAGACCGCAGCGCTCATCGCGAGGCAGAGCCAGATCGCCACGATCCTTCAGTGCGCCGAGATCGTCGGCATCCTCGAGACCGTCCTGGACTTCACCATCCAGTGGGGCTTCGACAGGCATTCGTTCGGCAGACCGATCGGCTCGTACCAGGCGCTGAAACACAAGTACGCCGATCTGAAGATCTGGTTCGAGTCGTGCAGAGCGACGACCAACGCCGCGGTGGCCGAGGTCGCTTCGCGTTCGGCCGGCGCCGAGATGGCGGTCAGTGTCGCGAAATCCTATGTCGGCGAACATGCTCCGGGGATGCTGCAGGACTGCGTTCAGCTGCACGGCGGCATCGGCGTGACCTGGGAACACGATCTGCATCTGTTTCTGCGGCGGGTCACGTTGTACCGCTCGCTGTTCGGCACACCCGAGGACCACAACCTTCGCGTCTATGCGCTCACCAAGCTGGGCCCACGCGCAAGCCGGGGACTGGAGGCCGCATCATGACCGAAACCGCATCGGCACTGACCGAGACGACCGAGTCGGTAGAAGATTTCGCGACGCGTGCCCGAGCGTGGCTCGCCGAGAACATGCCGCCGATCGATCCGGTCGACCCGCCCGAGCACGACCGTGGCGAAGAGGAGCCGTGGCAACGCGCCCGCGAGTTGCAGAAAAAGCTCTACGACGGCGGGTTCGCGGGTATCTGCTTTCCCCGCGAATACGGCGGCCTCGGCCTTCCGATCGCCTACCAGAAGGCGTTCAACAACGAATCCCGCTGCTACGAACTGCCGGTCATCCTGAACACGCCGACCTTCACGATCTGCGCCGCGACCATCCTCGACACCGGGTCCGAAGAGCAGAAGCAACAACACATCTCGGCCGCGCTGCGCGGTGACGAGGTGCTCGTGCAGCTGCTGTCGGAGCCCAGCGGCGGGTCGGATCTTGCCGGCGTCATCACCCGCGCCGACCGCAAGGGCGACAAGTGGGTGATCAACGGCGCGAAGACATGGAGTACGAGCGCGTTCGCCGCCGACTACGGCCTGATGCTCGCGCGCACCGACTGGGATGCGCCCAAGCACGAGGGCCTCACGATGTTCATGGTGCCCATCAACAGTCCCGGCATCACCCTGCGCCGCATCAAGCAGGTCAACGGCTCGGTCGAGTTCTGCGAGGAGTTCTTCGACAACCTCGAACTCGGCGACGACGCCGTGGTGGGCGAGGTCAACGGCGGCTGGCACGTGGCCTCGCGCCAGCTCTACCACGAGCGCCGAGCCGTCGGCGGTGGTTCGGAGTTCGCCAGCGGGATCGGCGCCGAGGGCAAGTCCGACGTGCCGATCGACTACGTCGCGCTGCTGGAGGCAACCGGACAGGCCGACAGCGAGCGGGCACAGGAGGCAGCAGGCCGCGCGCTGGTACACCGTGCGGTGCGCGAGCAGCTCATCGACCACGTCTATCACGGCGTTCTCGACGGCTCGCTGCCACCGGCCGCCGGCTCGATCATCCGGGTCACCCACGCCGATGTGCACCACCTGGAATTCGACACCGTGCTGTCCCTCACGGGGAGTTCCGGGGTCGTGGATGTCGGTGACGACATGATGCGCTATGGCGAGCGATACCTCGGGCGGCAGGCAGCGGCACTCGGCGGCGGCACCACCGAGATCGCACGCAACATCATCGGCGAACGCGTGCTCGGCTTCCCGCGCGAGCACGCCGCCGACCGTGGCGTGCCGTTCAATCAGGTCAAGCGCAACAAGGGCTGAAACGCCGCTGCGCCGAAACTGCGGACAGATCGCGATTTATGCGGGCAGGCTCAAGTGGTCGCTGCAATACCTGATTCGTTTAGGGGTGCGCGAACAGAATTGGTGATGATCGGCGAGATACCCGTTGAACGCTCGGCCCAACTCATTTTGTTGCTTTACCTGGATAAACGGGGTAGACCTAAGGTACGGATCCACGGCAGACCAAGGTCGGACCGGAAGAGAAGATTCCTCCTCTCCGCTGTGGCGCCCAGCACGAGCACTAGGCACCCACGCGAAGCAAGGCCCATCAACTGGGCACAGCGCGGTGGGCTTGCGTCAGGCGGGGAAATGTCTCCTGACGCCGAGGCCACATTTCACCGCGCCACCATGCACGCTTGGTAACCAGGTGGTTCGTACTTCGGACGGCCCTCCTTTTCGTCAGGAGAGCCGTCCGACTCGTCTATGCCGAAAGAATCGCGCGGGTCGGCACGCCCAAGGTGAAGGCGACATGGCAGCCGAACGAGATCCAAATTGAAGTCAATACTGCCCCGCAAAAGCCTGAGGGGCTGGCAGGGCTACTTCAATAAGAAGGTGAAGGAGTTCGGGGGTCTAAGCCGCGTAAAAAGGGTTGACCGCGATGGGATCACCTGATTCGCCGCCTCGGAAGACCTCGAGCGCGTCGTGAAAGTGATCGACAACTACGAGGCCGACGTAATGCCTGGGGACTCGGCGGCTCGGCAACGCAGAGCATAAAGCTGCAGAGCCCGCGCAGCGACAAGCCGACCTCGACGAACGCGAGCGAAGCTCGCCAAGCCGGATGACCCCGGAGCGCAACCGCCGACCAAGGAGCGGAATGAAAAAAGACCAAGCAGACGAATTTGAACAGGAACTGTTGCAGCCGCTCGCAAAGGCTCTTCGCACGACTCTTGGTGATGCAGTGCAGGTGCACGTCAACAATGAGCCGCGCCTGATGGCCGGCAATCGGGTCGAGTACGAAACGTGGCTCGAAGTCGTGCTCAACGGTTCACGAACCGAAGTCATGTTTCGGCCCCTCAGCCGCGAAGACTTCTCAGCGGTCTGGCAATGGGGGAAAAGCGGCCGATTCATTTTCCCGATTCCACAAGAGGCCGGCGGTTCCGGCGACAGCGCTCGAGCGTCCGTTGACGCTGTCGCCGAACGCATCCGCGAAACAGTAAGTATGTGGGATGAGGAGCCGCCCGAGTGGTTTGGCTGGTCAGTCACCTGAAGGCAACTTGGACGCCGAACGCTAACCTCACACAACCTCCGCAGTGGTCTGTGCCCGGGGCCATCGAGGAGGAAGCCAGCGACGCCCGGGCCACCTTCTCGGCGCTGGAACGGCTAGGCGCTAGGAAGCTGTACCGGTTGCGGTACATACCCCGATGGATTCCCATCGGGGTTGTCGCGGTTCACCATTATGGCCCTTTGACCTGGGGAAATGCCGAGTCGGGCTGACAGGATTTGAACCTGCGGCCACTTGACACGGATGTGAGGGGGACGGTGTCGGTGTCGACGAACTGATAGTCGCCAACGATTCCAGCCCGGACGGGCCGTTGGAGACGGTTGAGCCGAAGAACGCGGCGTCGAGCTTGCGCGCGAGGTCGCGGGCGATGGACTCACCAACCACGTCGGCGGCGGTCGGCGACGAATCGTTCGCCAACTCGTTCTAGATAATACTCAGTGCAGCAAGCTTTTTCGGCGTCACAGCGATTTCTGTGACACCGGCATCCGAAGGGGTTATATCCTCGCCCTCAGCGGTCCAGGCCGCCGAAGCGTCCGACGAGATGACTGGGATTCGGAAGTCGTGAGACTCAGTTGTGACGACCGTCGAAACCTGCATGGCGACGGACGCTTTTTCGACGGTCGGACGACGAGTTGCCCGACTTCCTCCGTGCGGAGAATTCCGCCAGCGGTTGCAGTTAATAGAGACATGTGTGCTCCTAGTGGTTCAGCGCATGATTGACAACCATGCGCTGTTGTTTTTGGGATTCCCTACAGCCACGGGCTGTTTGGGTTGCCCACCAGGGGCGACGGTGCAGTCCGGTCGGCACCCGGCCGAACTCTGGACTGCGTGGTCCATTCTACTGCTGATCGGTGTCAGGGTTGAGTACCTGCGCCAACGTCTTTGGTTGCTTTCCTCCGGTAATTTTTGCCGTTCGGTGTGACTGTCGATGCGGGAGCTGCGGCAGGATACGGCTGCCCTCGCCCAGTGTCGGTGCGCCGACAGGACGTTGCCGATTAGGCCGTCGAGTTTGTCGAGTCGATGTGGCCGGCTTCGTTTACGACATCGGACCGTTGGCAAAGTCGCGCCACAGGTCTTGCGGATCCGCTAATTTCGCCGCTGCCTGTCGCTGAGCTTCGCTGCGCTGCATCACCTCGCGTCGGGCGGCGACGGCGTCTCGTTCAGCCTCAGTGTCCCGGAGGCGGCGACGGTACTTGGCTGCCTCCTTGTCCTCCGAGGTCGGCCTGTCGGTTTCGGCTGCCTGCGACTCTCGAGATCCAGTCCTGGTACTTGAGCTCGATGTGGTGTCTTCAATGGGTTCGATCATTGGGCGTCTCCAATTGCGAATTCGTGGGCGGCCCATGGCGCCGCGGTATCGATGTATTTCTTGGCGTTCGCCGGTGCCTGAAATCCTGCGGACCCGTTGACCACGAGGGCGAGCAGGCCGTCAGCTCGGTCGTACGATCAGTTTCCTTGGCTTCGTCCAATACGGCGCCGACACCTTCGCGGTTTCCTGCGGCGGCGTACGCCAGCATCAAACAACCCCTGCGCATATCGCCTGGGCGTAGTGAAATGTGCGATCTCCCCGCAGTCTCGACAATCCGCTCACCGCGCGGCGTCATCAATTGTTGACACTTCCTAGAAAAGTGTTGGCTGCAACGCCTCGGCGCAGTCAGCCGCCGGTGCGGCGACCGCGCGAAACGACCGGCGGTCCGGAGCCAGGCCGTGCTTGGCGATCAACGGAGTCACCCTGTCGTGCAACGTCTTCTTGTAATCCGACGGCAGATACGCTCCGCGCCGGTATAACTCGCGGTACACCGACACCAGTTCGGGACGGGACCGCGCGAGCCATCCCATGAACCATCCGCGCGTCGAACCCCTCAGGTGCAGCCCGAACGCCGTCACGCCTGTTGCGCCCGCCGCGGCGATCTGGCCCAACAACATGTCGAGATGCTCCGCTGAATCCGTCAGATGCGGTAGTACCGGGGCGACCATGACGTGACAGTCCAGGCCCGCCTCGCGGATGGCGGAGATGAGCCCGAGTCGGGCCTGGGGTGTCGGCGTGCCCGGCTCGACGTCCTTGTGCAGTTCGGGATCGCCGACGGCCAGCGACACCGCCACGCTGACGTCGACGTGTGCGGCGGCCTCGGTGATCAACGGCAGATCGCGACGCAACAGCGTGCCCTTGGTCAGGATCGAGAAAGGCGTACCGGAATCTGTCAGCGCCGCAATGATTCCCGGCATGAGCGCGTAGCGTCCCTCTGCCCGCTGATACGGGTCGGTGTTGGTACCGAGCGCCACCGTCTCCCGCTGCCACGACGGCCGGGACAGCTCGCGTCGCAGCACGTCGGCGACATTCGTCTTCACCACAACCTGGGTGTCGAAGTCCGTGCCTGAATCCAGATCCAGGTACTCGTGGGTGGGCCGGGCGAAACAGTACCGGCAGGCGTGCGAGCAGCCGCGGTAGCCGTTGACGGTGTAATCGAAACGGCAGCATCGCCGCATTGGGCACCTTGTTCAGCGCCGACTTGCAGAGGACCTCGTGGAACGTGATGCCCTCGAACTGTGGCGTGCGCACACTGCGGATGAAGCCGATCCGCTGCAGGCCGGGCAGTGCGCCGTCATCGACGCTGACGCCCTGAGCGTCCCATCGCATACATCTATTCGAACTTATGTTCGATACAATGTCAAGGTCATTACGCCGGCCCGTCGAACTACTTCGGTATTCACATGATGACCGTCCTGCGGTTAGCATGATGCACATCATGCGAAAGGCCACAGGCATACGTGCCGAGAACAAGCGTGAATCGCTGGACAAGATTCTGGACGCCGCCGCGCGGCGGCTGCGCGAAGAGGGTCTGGAGGGCGCGGCGATCGTTCCGGTGATGCGTGACGCCGGCCTGACACACGGCGCGTTCTACTCGCACTTCGCCAGCAAGGACGATCTCGCCGCCGCCGCGTTCGGGCACGCGATCACCACCGGCCGCGCGCATTGGATCAAACCGTCGCGACGCGAGTCGTGGGGAGCGCGACTGGCCGGCCTCGCCAAGCGGTATCTCACCACCGCACATCGCGACGACCTTTCCACCAGTTGCGGATTCGCCACCCTTAGCTCCGACGCCGCCCATGCGTCACCCTCGTTCCGCGCCAGTTACGAGCACGAACTGCGCAAGTCGCTGGCCGCGATCTGCGAGAGCGACGACGACAGACTCGACGACGCGATAGCGCTGATGACGATCTGCGTCGGCGGAATGTCGCTGGCGCGGGCGGTCGTCGACCCCAAACTGTCGGCGCGGATCCTGCGGGTGGCCCGAGACGCCGCGGCCAAACTTGCCGACACCCAACCGAATTAAGGAGAGCGTCATGGCAGGAGCCAAGCCCTACGGCCAGCTGCAGTACCGGGAGATCAACGGCAAGCGGATGGCCTACGTCGACGAGGGCCAGGGTGACACCATCGTGTTTCAGCACGGCAATCCGACGTCCTCCTACTTGTGGCGCAACATCATGCCGCACCTCGAAGGGCTAGGGCGCCTGGTCGCCTGCGACCTGATCGGCATGGGGCACTCCGACAAACTCGACGACTCCGGACCCGACCGCTACCACTACACCGAACAGCGTGACTACCTGTTCGCACTGTGGGACGCGCTCGAACTCGGCGACCGCGTCATACTCGTTCTGCACGACTGGGGTTCGGCACTCGGTTTCGACTGGGCCAATCAACACCGCGACCGCGTCGCCGGTATCGCGTACATGGAAGCCATTGCGATGCCCATCGATTGGGCCGACTTCCCGGGACCCGTGAGCGGCGTCTTCCAGGGTTTCCGCTCCCCGAAGGGCGAGTCGATGGTGTTGGAGCAGAACCTCTTCGTCGAAGCGGTGCTGCCCGGTGCGATCAATCGCAAGCTCACCGACGAGGAGATGGACCACTACCGCGAACCGTTCCGCACCCCCGGCGAGGATCGTCGGCCGACGCTGTCGTGGCCGCGCAACATCCCGATCGAGGGTGAGCCCGCCGACGTCGTGGCGATCGTCGAGGAATACGGAGCGTGGCTCGCACAATGCGATGTGCCCAAGCTGTTCGTGAACGCCGAGCCCGGCGCGATCACCCGCGGTCGCGTGCGCGATTTCGTCCGCACATGGCCGAACCAGACCGAAGTCACCGTTGCTGGAACACATTTCATCCAGGAGGACAGCGCCGATGAGATCGGCGCTGCCCTCGCCTCTTTCGTCCGCGCGGTTCGGGCTACCGGCTGACCACGTCGATCAGCAGTTTCGCAGCCACAGCCGCCCCATCGGTGCGGATGGTGCCCGCCACATCGGCCGCCCGCGCGCGGACATCGGCGGCCAACGCGGTCTCGAGCGCGGCCGCCAGGGATTCGCTGGTCGGGTTCGGGCCGTCGTGTGCGGCGCCGATGCCGAGGTCGGCCACCCGGCCGGCCCAGTACGGCTGATCTGCGATCTGCGGCACCACCACCTGTGGTGCGCCTGCGCGGGCTGCCGTCGTCGTGGTGCCCGCGCCGCCGTGATGCACGACCGCGGCCACCCGGCCGAACAGTTTCTGCAGGTTGACCTCGCCGACGACGAAGCAGTCGTCGCGCTCGTCGATCAAGTCCAGGTCGGCCCAACCACGGCTCAACAGAACGCGGTGCCCATGGGCGCGGATGGCCTCGATGGCGACTCGGGCGGCGTCCTCCGGGGCGCGGACGCTGCTGAAGCCCGCGTACACCGGTGGTGTGCCGGCATCCAGGAATGCCTCCAGATCTGGTGGCAGTGGCCGCTCGTCAGGCAGGATCCACGCGCCGGTCTGCACGACGTCGAAGTCCGGCGAACCGGGCCACGGGCCCAGCGTGGGGTCGCACGCCAGCCACGGTTGGTCGCCGTGGACGTGGTCGCGAACGTTGTCCACCGGTGGCAGTCCGAGCGACGCCCGGTGCGCGTTGAGCGGGACACCGTAAAGCGCCTGCACCCGCTCGGCATCCACGTCCCACATCGTGCGGTTGTCTGCGTCCGGCGGAAACGGCTTGCCCGGCCGCGACAGTGGCGTCTGATGCGGCGACGGCAGGACGCCCGGCATGAACGCCACGCACCTGTAAGGGATGCCGAGTGTCTCGGCTATCGTCCGCTGGCCGGCGGGCATCAGGCCCGTCGCCACCAATGCGTCACAGCCCTTCGCTGCCGGGGCCACCGTCTCGAACTGACTGGCCACCAACTCGGCCGCGACCCGGGGCGCGTCTGCCGGCGTCGACGGTTTTAGGCCGGAAGCCTTCGCGCCGTGGACCAGATCTCTCACCGACTTCCCGGCCGCGACCATCGGCACATCAAGACGGGCGCACTGTTCCGCGAAGTCCGGTGGTGCGCACATCCGCACATCGACGCCCTGCGCGCGCAACTCCAGCGCCAACCCCAACATCGGCTCGACGTCCCCGCGTGACCCCCACGTCGACAACAACACCCGCATTCTCGCCACCCCAATTCCGCTGGTTATTTGGTACGGCGGATGATTGTGCGGCATGACCGGGGTCTTGCGGCAAGCCCCCCGGTGCGATATATGTTGAAAGTGGAAGGGGTGTGCACTCCCCCTTTTTCTCCCCCTCTTTCCTTGTCCCCCTTATGGTGTCGCTCGTGACGGAACTGTTGTTCTCCTACGGCACGCTGCGACAGCCGGGCGTTCAGCGCAGCATCTTCGGCCGTGAACTCGACGGCCGAGCGGACGCCATCGTCGGGTATGACCTGGAATACGTCACGATCACCGATCCGCGCGTCATCGCGGCCAGCGGCAGTGACCGCCATCCGATTCTGAAGCCGACGGATCGGGCCGACGCCGCCGTCGAGGGCACGGTGTACGCCGTCAGCGACGGCGAACTGGGAGCAGCCGACGAATACGAGGTCGACGACTACACGCGGATCGCGGTCCCGCTGCGTTCAGGTGGTCAAGCCTGGGTCTACGTGTTCGCGAGCGGGTGAGTCACCAGCGACTCAGCTGGCAGAAGGCCGTGGTGGGACCGGTGTTCTGGACGGCCAGTTGTCCGTCGACCCAGATCTCGCAATGCGCGTTCGGCGGGGCCTCCATGGCATGGCCGGCCCGAGCCACGCTGATGTACGCCCATTGCGGGTCGGCGAGCGTCGCGGTGGCCTCCCACGGTGTAACGAAGCTGCCTCTGGTCGAGTAGGCAGACGCGTCGGCGTTGAATGCCCGCAAGTCCGCGGGCGAACTGATCACATAGTTGATGTCGAAGCTCAGCGGGGCATCCGCGCTGACAACGTATCTGACGTTTGGCCCCGCCTGAGCGTCCGCTGTTCCCTGGCTCACCGCGATTGACGCTGCTGCCAGCACGAGCGCTGCCCCGACCATGGTTGTCGCTGTTCGCATGTTCGTCACATCGCCGCACCGTAGGAGACCGTTACACACTCGGCAGACCAGCGACGCCGGTACCCACTAAACGGCAAACCAATACCAGCGCAGCTACAGGTTAATTTGTTCGTCACACCCAGTCATTTCCCAGAAACACCGCCGTTCTAACGTCCCGATTCGACACCCACGCGGTGTCACAACTTCTGCGCTCCAGTCGACGCTCATCATCCGATGTGCGCTGCTGACATAGGGAAAGGCTGTCAATGCGACTACCACGACGCTCCTCGTTGAGAAGGTCTGCGCTAGCCACGGGAAGCGTTGTCGCCGCCGCTAGCCTGTTATTGGCGGGCTGCGGAAGCAAGGCTACCGAAGATAACGCGGCAAACGCGGAGTCGTGCGTGGACACCTCGGGTTCGACCATCAAAGTGGGCTCACTGAACTCGCTGTCGGGCACGATGGCGATCTCCGAGGTGACGGTGCGCGACGCCATCACGTTGGCGGTCGACGAGATCAACGCCGGCGGCGGCGTGATGGGCAAGCAGATCCAGGTCGTGGGCGAAGACGGCGCGTCAGAGCCCACCGTGTTCGCCGAGAAGGCCGAGAAGCTGATCAGCAGCGACTGTGTGGCCGCGGTGTTCGGCGGTTGGACCTCGTCGAGTCGCAAGGCGATGCTGCCGGTGTTCGAAAGCGCCAACTCGCTGCTGTACTACCCGGTGCAGTACGAGGGCCTGGAGTCGTCGAAGAACATCTTCTACACCGGTGCGACGACCAACCAGCAGATCGTGCCCGCACTGGACTACCTGAAGGAGAAGGGCGTCAAGTCGCTCTATCTCGTCGGCAGTGACTACGTCTTCCCGCAGACCGCGAACCGGATCATCAAGGCCTACGCCGGCGCCAACGGCATCGAGATCAAGGGCGAGGACTACACCCCGCTGGGATCGACGGACTTCTCCACCATCGTCAACAAGGTCCGCACGGCCGATGCCGACGCGGTGTTCAACACGCTCAACGGCGACTCCAACGTGGCGTTCTTCCGGGAGTACAAGAACGTCGGCCTGACCCCGCAGGCGATGCCGGTGGTGTCGGTGTCGATCGCCGAGGAGGAGGTCGGCGGCATCGGTGTGCAGAACATCACCGGCCAGCTGACGGCGTGGAACTACTACCAGACCATCGACACCCCGGTGAACAAGGCGTTCGTCAAGGCCTACAAGGACAAGTACGGCGCCAACAAGCCGACGTCGGATCCGATGGAGGCGGCCTACGTCTCGGTGTACCTGTGGAAGAACACCGTCGAGAAGGCGAAGTCGTTCGACGTCAAGGCAATTCAGGACAATGCGGGTGGCGTCACCTTCGACGCCCCGGAGGGCCTGGTCACCATCGACGGCGAGAACCACCACATCACCAAGACCGCACGCATCGGCGAGATCCGCCCCGACGGCCTGATCTACACGATCTGGGAGTCCAAGGGCCCGATCGAGCCGGACCCGTACCTCAAGACGTACCCGTGGGCCGCGGGTCTCTCCGGCTGATCGCCAGGCGAGCGAAGCGACGGGAAGCTAGAGAGGTATGGATGTTCTGATCGGGCAGCTGGCAACGGGATTGAGCCTCGGCTCGATCCTGTTGCTGGCCGCTCTGGGGTTGTCCCTGACCTTCGGCCAGATGGGCGTCATCAACATGGCGCACGGCGAGTTCATCATGGCCGGCTGCTACACCGCCTACGTGGTGCAGCAGATCATCTCCAGCGCCGGTGCCTCCCTGTTGATCTCGCTGGTCGATCGGGTTCGTCGTCGGCGGTGCGATGGGCGCGCTGCTGGAAGTCACCTTGATTCAGCGGATGTACGACCGGCCGCTGGACACGCTGCTGGTGACGTTCGGTGTCGGCCTGATCCTGCAACAGATCGCCCGCGACGTCTTCGGCGCACCTGCCGTCAACGTCATCGCCCCGGTGTGGCTGTCGGGTGGTGTCGAGATCCTCGGCGCGGTGGTCCCCAAGACCCGCATCTTCATCCTCGTGCTTGCGGTGGCGTGCGTGGCGGCGCTGGCCACGGCGCTGAAGGTCAGCCCGATGGGCCGTCGCATCCGGGCGGTGGTGCAGAACCGCGACCTGGCCGAGACCAGCGGCATCTCGTCGCGCAAGACCGACATCACCACGTTCTTCATCGGTTCGGGCCTTGCGGCGGTCGCGGGTGTGGCGTTGACGCTGATCGGGTCGACCAGTCCGACGATCGGGCAGAGCTACCTGATCGACGCATTCCTCGTCGTCGTGGTCGGCGGGCTCGGCCAGATCAAGGGCACCGTCATCGCGGCGTTCTCGCTGGGCTTCCTGAACTCGTTCATCGAGTACAACACCACAGCGTCGCTGGCCAAGGTGATCGTGTTCGTGATCATCGTGATCTTCCTGCAGGTCCGCCCGCAGGGCCTGTTCACCGTTCGCACAAGGAGTCTCGTGTGATGAGAAGCCTCATCGGCCGTTGGCAGACCTGGGCAGGGTTCGGCGATCGCGGCAGTGGTGTTGTTCGGAGTGGCGCCGGTTGTGCTGTCGGACTTCCGGCTGTCCCTGCTGGGCAAGTTCCTGTGCTTCGCGATCGTCGCCGTCGGCATCGGGTTGGCCTGGGGCCGGGGCGGAATGCTGGTGCTGGGCCAGGGCGTCTTCTTCGGCCTCGGCGGCTACATGATGGGCATGCACCTCAAGATCGCCGACGCGCAGATTCGCGGCGACGACGTGCCCGACTTCATGCAGATCGCCGGAGTGCGGGAACTGCCCGCATACTGGGAGCCGTTCGCCTCCCCCGCCTTCACGCTGCTGGCGATCGTGATGCTGCCGACGGCCCTCGCCGCGACACTGGGCCTCGGCGTGTTCAAACGCCGCGTCAAGGGCGCCTACTTCGCGATCCTGTCGCAGGCGCTGGCCGCCGCACTGGCGATCCTGCTCGTCGGGCAGACCAGCATCGGTGGCAGCAACGGGCTCAACAGGTTTCGTACGTTCTTCGGGTTCACGCTGAACGATCCCGGCCAACCGGCAGATGCTGTACTTCATCGCCGCCGGTGTGCTGCTCCTCGTCGTCGCCGTGGTCCGGCAGCTCATGCAGAGCCGCTACGGCGAGCTGCTGGTGGCCGTGCGCGACGGCGAGGAGCGGGTGCGTTTCCTGGGCTACGACCCGGCCAACATCAAGGTCGTCGCCTATACCGTCGCCGCGCTGTTCGCGAGCATCGCGGGGGCGCTGTTCGCCCCGATCGTCGGGTTCATCGCGCCGTCACAGGTCGGCATCCTCCCGTCGATCGCGTTCCTGATCGGTGTGGCGATCGGCGGTCGCACGACGCTGCTCGGACCGGTACTGGGCGCGATCGGCGTGGCATGGGCGCAGACGCTGTTCTCCGAACGCTTTCCGTCGGAGTGGACCTACGCGCAGGGCCTGCTGTTCATCGTCGTCGTCGGCTTCTTCCCCGCGGGCCTGGCCGGGTTGAGCGTGCTGTTCAAACGGTGGCGCGCGCGTAAGCCCAAACCACCCCCGGAAAAGGAGCCGGCAACCGCGAGCGATCCCGACCCGGACTCGGAGAAAGTGGGGGCCATCGACATGACCGGTTCCGAAACCACAAGCGCCAAGGTGGAGCCTGTTGCGGGCGGCAACGTCGGCATGGGCACCGAGTACCTCGAAGTCCGCGGATTGACAGTCGATTTCGACGGCTTCAAGGCAGTCAGCGACGTCGACCTGACCCTGTTCCAGGGTGACCTTCGGTTCCTCATCGGACCGAACGGCGCAGGAAAGACCACGGTGATCGACGCGATCACCGGACTGGTGTCGGCCACCGGGTCGGTCAGCAAGTCGGGTGTGGAACTGCTGGGCAAGAAGGTGCACCAGATCGCCCGGCGCGGAGTGGGCCGAACGTTCCAGACCGCCAGCGTGTTCGAGCAGCTGACGCGTGCTGCAGAACCTCGACATCGCCGCCGGCGCCGGTCGTTCAGCGTGGACGCTGCTGCGTCGGCGGTCCTCGGTGCTGCCGTCGATCGAGGAGGCGCTGGAGATCACCGGGCTGACCGACCTCGCCGACAAACCGGCAGGCGTCCTGGCGCACGGACAGAAGCAGTGGCTCGAGATCGGCATGCTGCTGGTGCAGAACGCCGACGTGCTGCTGCTCGACGAACCTGTCGCGGGCATGAGTCACGAGGAACGCGAGGAGACCGGAAACCTGTTGCGCCGCATCGGCGGTGAACGCACGGTGGTCGTCGTCGAACACGACATGGATTTCATGCGCGCATTCGCGACGTCGGTGACCGTGCTGGCGCGTGGACAGGTGATCGCCGAGGGCTCGGTGGCCGAGGTACAGGCCAACCCGAAGGTGCAGGAGGTCTATCTGGGTACCGCCGCCGCAGGCGCGGACGGTATCCCCGAGGAACTGATCGAGGAGAGCTCCTGATGCTGCAGCTTCTGGAAGTCCACGCCGGATATGGACGCTCCGAGGTCATCCACGGTGTCAGCATCGAGGTGCCGTCCGACGGGGTGGCCGCGGTCATGGGCCACAACGGGGCCGGCAAGACCACGCTGCTGCGCGCCGCCGTCGGCCTGTTGAAATGCAGTTCGGGCAAGGTGCTATTCGACGGCGAGGAAATCACCAAGCTCCGGCCGAGCGCACGGGTGGCGCGCGGCCTGGCCTACGTGCCGCAGGGGCAGCAGTCGTTCGGCCAGCTGACGACGGCCGAGAACCTTCAGGTCGTCGCCGACGGCCGCAAGAACGGCAAGCAGCTCATCGATGAGCAACTCGACCTGTTCCCCGCGTTGAAGGAACTTCTCACGCGGCGGGCGGGCCTGCTGTCGGGAGGTCAGCGCCAACAGTTGGCGATCGCACGCGCGCTGATCACCACCCCGCGGTGCCTGATCCTCGACGAGCCGACCGAAGGCATCCAGCCGTCGGTGGTCGCCGAGATCGAGGCCGCGATCACCGCGTTGACGCAGCGGGGCGACCTCGGTGTGCTGCTGGTCGAACAGCACATCGGCTTCGCGCTGGAATCGGCCCAGCGCTATTACATCCTCGAGTCGGGCCGGGTCACGTCCAGCGGAACCGGCGGCTCGGCCTCCGAGGCCGATGTCCGCGCCGCCATGGCGATCTAGCAGCCGCACTGGGGCTCCGCTCCGCGCGAGCGTGCGTGTTTGCAGCCGACACGCCACGAATCTTTGCAGTTTGCGCACGCTCGCGGACGCCCGGAGATGGCACTCTGCAATGCGTGAGCGCACCAGCACAGACCCAGGTACTCGTCGATACGGGTGGACTCGTCGTCATTGACGACGGCCGCCGGGTCAACGTCTTCGACCGCTGCACGGGTGCGCTGGCCGTGCTGGCATTCGTGCTTGGGATATTGACGCTCGTCGTCGGCGGGTTCGGTGTGGTGGCGCTCATCGCAGGAGTTCCCTCGACGGCGCTGGGCGCGATATTCGTCGCCGTCGGAGTCGTCCTCGCGGCGGTGCTGTTCGCGGTGGTCCGCAAGATCCGGCAGCGCCGCAGCCAGCCCCTGCATGAATGCCGCTCGGTCGCGGTGATCGACCGCAAGCTCGGGTTGTTCAGCTACGGTGGCGGCGCGATCGTGCCGCTGGACCAGGTGAGCTTCGCGCGCAGGATGCAAATCGGTTCGAGCTCACCCAAACTCGTCGCCCTAACCCCCGGGGGCACAAAGGTTCTCAAGCGCGGCAATCCATTCGACGGCGGGCTCGGCAACGTCGACGAGGTGCTCAGCGCCGTCGTGCGCGGCGGCTGATTTCCCGAACTCTTTCGCGAGCGACCGCGTTTGTACACGGTTTGACGGCGTGTCGGTGTACAGACACGGTCGTCCCTACGCACGTGTGGGCCCACGCGGGAAGGCGCTAGCCGCGGCCCAGTCGGGTGAGTACCTGAGCCAGCACATCGTCGACGGGTACATCGACCTGCTCACCCGTCGCGAGATTCTTCACCCCGATGGTGCCCGCCTCGATGTCGCGGTCACCGGCCACCAATGCGATCGACGCGCCGGACCGGTCGGCGGCGCGCATCGCGCCCTTCATCCCGCGGTCGCCGTACGCCAGATCGACGCGCACGCCGGCGGCGCGCAGGCGCGCGGCCAGCACCGCCAACTTGGTCTTGGCCTGCTCGCCCAACGGCACGCCGAACACGTCCACACGCGCCGTGCCGCCGACCGACTTTCCCTCCGCCTTGAGCGCGAGCACCGTCCGGTCCACACCGAGCCCGAAACCGATGCCGGACAAGTCTTTTCCACCGAGCCGCTGCATCAGGCCGTCGTAGCGTCCGCCACCGCCGATGCCCGACTGCGCGCCAAGCCCGTCGTGGACGAACTCGAACGTCGTCTTCGTGTAGTAGTCCAGCCCGCGCACCATCCGCGGGTTGATGACGTACGGCACGTCGAGCGCATCCAGATGCGCCAGGACGGTTTCGAAGTGCTGCTTGGCGACGTCGGAGAGGTGATCCAGCATGACGGGCGCGTCCGCCGTCATCGCGCGGATGTGCGGGCGCTTGTCGTCGAGCACCCGCAGCGGGTTGATCTCGGCGCGTCGCCGGGTGTCCTCGTCGAGGTCGAGCTTGAACAGGAAGTCCTGCAACAGTTCCCGGTACTGCGGACGGCAGGTGTCGTCACCCAGCGAGGTGATCTCGAGTCGGAACCCGTCGAGTCCGAGCCACCGGAAGCCGGTGTCGGCGATCGCGATCACCTCGGCGTCCAGTGCGGGGTCGTCGACGCCGATCGCCTCCACGCCCACCTGCTGCAACTGGCGGTAGCGCCCGGCCTGCGGACGCTCGTAGCGGAAGAACGGCCCGGCGTAGCAGAGTTTGACCGGCAGCGGCCCCCGGTCCAGACCGTGCTCGATCACCGCGCGCACCACTCCCGCGGTGCCCTCCGGCCGCAGCGTCACCGAACGGTCGCCGCGGTCGGCGAACGTGTACATCTCCTTGGACACCACATCGGTGGACTCCCCCACGCCGCGGGCGAACAGCGCGGTGTCTTCGAATATCGGGAGTTCGACGTCGCCGTAGCCGGCGCGGCGGGCCGCGTCGAGCAGGCCGTCGCGGACACCGACGAACTGCGCCGAGTCCGGCGGCAGATAATCCGGGACGCCCTTGGGCGCCTGAAAGTCACTCACTAGCTCAAGCCTTCGAGGAACGGGTTGGTGCGACGTTCGATGCCGATCGTGGTCTTGTCGCCGTGTCCCGGTAGTACCACGGTGTCGTCGTCGAGCACCAACAGTTTTGTGACGATCGAGCCCAGGAGATCGCGTCCGCTGGCACCCGGCAGATCGGTGCGGCCGACCGACTGGCGGAACAGGGTGTCGCCGGTGAAGACCACTTCGTCGGTGC
The DNA here is from genome assembly GCA_963737385.1 of uncultured Actinomycetota bacterium. Lineage (GTDB taxonomy): Bacteria > Actinomycetota > Actinomycetes > Mycobacteriales > Mycobacteriaceae > Mycobacterium. The sequence goes on along the minus strand of CAVTSZ010000056.1, from coordinate 60,429 downwards.
CCGCCCCGATTCCTGAGTCGACCCGGAACACGACGGAGCCGCGGGTGTGGCCCGGGGTGTGGTCGACCGCCACCGTGACACCCCCAAGTTCCACTTTGTCGCCGTCCTTGTCCAACTCGACGACCTGCCGGGGTTCCCGGAACATCGCGCCGAAGGCGATCTGAGCCAGCCGCGGCCCGAAATCCTTGATCGGGTCGGTCAGCATAAACCGGTCCTCGGGGTGGATGTAGGCCGGGCAGCCGTACATGTCGGCCACCTTCTGCGCCGACCAGATGTGGTCGATGTGTCCGTGCGTCAGCAGCACCGCCGCAGGTGTGAGGTGGTTCTCGTCCAGAATCTGCTGAAGTCGGCCCATCGCGCGCTGGCCCGGATCGACGATGATCGCGTCCGTCCCGGCGCGCTGGGCCAGCACGTAGCAGTTGCACGCCAACATGCCCGCCGGGAATCCGGTGACCAACACGACGTCCAGTTTCCCATCCTCCGATGGCGTGGGTGGCAACGAAACACTCAGCAACGCCTGGCACACTCGTTGCCGACCGATCAACACGAGGAGGACACCGGCGGTGCCGACCAACGAACAACGGCGTGCGACAGCGAAGCGCAAACTCGAGCGGCAGCTGGAACGCCGGGCGGCCAAGGAGCGCAAGCGTCGCATTTACATGATCGTCGGAGCCGTGGCGGGCGTCCTCGTCGTCGCCGCGGTAGTGGCCACCGTCGTCATCACCAGGGACGACTCCGACAGCCAGAACGCCGCCTCCACCAGCACACCGACCACGTCGAGCGAGCCGGCCGCCCCCGGCGCCCTGCCCGCGTTCGCGGCGCCTGCGGGTCTCGGACAGGACTGCCAGTACCCGGCGTCGGCGGACAAGGCCAGCAAGCCGGTCAAGCCGCCGCGCACCGGGAAGGTGCCCACCGAGCCTGCGCAGGTCAGCGCCAGCATGGAGACCAACCAGGGCGACATCGGCCTGACGCTGGACAACGGCAAGTCGCCGTGCACGGTCAACAGCTTCGCCAGCCTGGCCAACCAGGGGTTCTTCAAGGACACCAAATGCCACCGGTTGACCACCGCCGAAGCGCTGTCGGTGCTGCAGTGCGGTGATCCGACCGGCGCGGGCACCGGTGGCCCGGGCTACCAGTTCCCCAACGAATTCCCCACCAACCAGTTCCAGCCCGACGACCCCAAGCTGACGGAGCCGGTGACCTACCCGCGCGGCACGCTGGCCATGGCCAATGCCGGGCCGGGCACGAACGGCAGCCAGTTCTTCCTGGTGTACAAGGACTCGCAACTGCCGCCGAACTACACGGTGTTCGGCACGATCGACGAAACCGGCCTCGCCACGCTCGACAAGATCGGCGCGGCCGGCACTGCCGACGGTGGCGAGGACGGCAAGCCGAAGAACGACGTTCAGATCACCTCGCTCCTGCTCGATCCGTGACGACCCCACCGCCGCCGTACGGCGCCTATCCACCATCGCCGTACGGCGGCTATCCGGCGCCCTACGGCGGCTATCCGCAGCCCGGGCCCACGAACACGATGGCCATCGTGGCGCTGGTGTGTGCCTTCGTGTTCGCACCCCTTGGCATCGTGTTCGGGCACATCTCGCTGTCGCAGATCAAGAAGACCGGCGAAGAGGGCCGCGGGCTCGCGGTGGCCGGCCTTGTCATCGGCTACGTGATCACGGCGCTCACCATCCTGGTGATCGTGCTGAGCGTGTTGTTCATCGTCGTGGTGGGTCGCAGCCTCGAAAACCTGGACGGCTTCAGCCCGGGCAGCCCGGGCATCCCCGGCACCACGGCGCGGTCGCCCGCGCCCGCGGCGCTCCCTGAGTTCAAGCCACCTGCGACGCTCGGCTCCAACTGCCAATATCCGGCCACCACAGAGCCGCCAAGCAAGCCCGCCAAGCCGCCGCGCACCGGACAGGTGCCGACCGACCCCGCGTTGGTGAACGCCGGCGTCACGACCAACCGCGGCGACATCGGGCTGCAGTTGGACAACGCCAAGGCGCCCTGCACGGTGAACAACTTCGTCAGCCTGGCCGAGCAGCGCTTCTTCGACGACACGACGTGTCACCGGTTGACCACCAGCGCCACGCTCGGGGTGCTGCAGTGCGGCGATCCGACCTCAACCGGGACAGGCGGTCCGGGGTACCGATTCCCCAACGAATACCCGACGAATCAATTCCGGTTGTCCGACCCGAAGCTGAAAACGCCGGTGCTCTACCCGCGGGGCACGCTCGCGATGGCCAACGCCGGTCTGGGAACCAACGGCAGCCAGTTCTTCCTGGTGTACGAGGACTCGATGCTGCCGCCGACCTACACGGTGTTCGGCACGATCGACAAGACCGGCCTGGCCACGCTGGACAAGATCGCGGAAGCCGGCGTCGCCGACGGCACCGAGGACGGCAAGCCCACGCAGAACGTGACGATCGAGTCGGTGCGACTGGACTGAGGCCTGTGGCCGCCTAGCTGCTCGGCTTGGTCTCGATGTAGAACTGCACGTCGTCGCCTTCGACCTTGGTGACCCGCAGGTCTGCGGTGTACTCCGCGCCGTCGGGGCCGGTGAACGTGCATTCGAACTTGGTGCCCTCCTCGGCTTCGACGCCGTCGGGACACTTCACGTCGTTGGGCACGAAATCTGTTTGCTCCTTTACAAGGTCCGTGACCGATCTCGCGGCGCCCTCGGGCCGGATGGTGGAGCCGCAACCGGCAATCAACACGGCAAGGGCTGTTGAAGTAACCAGTACTGCAGTGCGCATCGCCGAAGTATGTCAGAAATTGACGGAGGCGTTCACGCGGCGGATGTGACGCGGTAGACGTCGTAGACGCCCTCCACGTTGCGCACCACGTTGAGCAGATGCCCGAGATGCTTCGGATCGCCCATTTCGAAGGTGAACCGGCTGATCGCCACGCGGTCGTCGGACGTCGTCACCGACGCCGACAGGATGTTGACCTTCTCGTCGGCCAGCACACGGGTCACGTCCGACAGCAGCCGGTGCCGGTCGAGCGCCTCGACCTGGATGGCGACCAGGAACACCGATGACGGCGACGGCGCCCAGTGCACGTCGATGATCCGCTCCGACTGGTCCTGCAGCGAGCCGGCATTGGTGCAGTCGGTGCGGTGCACGCTGACTCCGCCACCGCGGGTGACGAAGCCCATGATGATGTCCCCGGGCACCGGGGTGCAGCACTTGGCCAGCTTCGTCAGCACCCCCGGCGCCCCCGGCACAGCCACGCCGACGTCGTCGTTGTTGCGCTGACGCACCGGCATGTTCGCCGGTGTCGAGCGCTCGGCGAGCTCATCGGCGGCATCGTCGTCGCCACCGAGCTGGGCAACCAGCCGCTGCACCACATGTCGCGCCGACACGTGGCCCTCGCCGACAGCGGTGTAGAGGGCGGACACGTCGACGTAGCGCAGTTCACGGGCCAGCGCCGCCATCTGTTCGGCGTTCATCAAGCGCTGCAACGGAAGTCCGCCACGGCGCACTTCGCGGGCGATCGCGTCCTTGCCCGACTCCAGTGCCTCTTCGCGCCGTTCCTTGGCGAACCACTGGCGGATCTTGGCCTTGGCCCTGGGAGACACCACGAACGTCTGCCAGTCGCGCGACGGACCGGCGTTGGGCGCCTTGGACGTGAAAACCTCGACTTGGTCGCCGTTTTCGAGCTTGCGCTCCAGCGCGACCAGTCGGCCGTTCACGCGCGAGCCGATGCAGCGGTGACCGACTTCGGTGTGCACGGCGTAGGCGAAGTCAACAGGAGTGGAACCTGCGGGCAGCGTGATCAGGTCACCCTTCGGCGTGAAGACGAAGATCTCCTGCACCGCAAGGTCGTAGCGCAGCGACTCGAGGAACTCGCCGGGGTCGGCGGCCTCCCGCTGCCAGTCGAGCAACTGACGCATCCAGGCCATGTCGTCGATCTCGGCGGTGGCGTGGCCGGCCGGAAGTCCGTTGCGGCCCTTGGCCTCTTTGTAACGCCAGTGCGCGGCGATGCCGTACTCCGCGGTCTTGTGCATGTCCACCGTGCGGATCTGCACTTCCAGCGGCTTGCCCTCGGGCCCGACGACCGTGGTGTGCAGCGACTGGTACACGCCGAACCGTGGCTGGGCGATGTAGTCCTTGAACCGGCCGGCGATCGGCTGCCAGAGCGAATGCACTACGCCCACAGCGGCGTAGCAGTCGCGAACGTCGTCGCAGAGTATGCGCACGCCGACCAGGTCGTGGATGTCGTCGAAGTCGCGGCCTTTGACGATCATCTTCTGGTAGATCGACCAGTAGTGCTTCGGCCGGCCCTCCACCACTGCGCTGATCTTCGACGCGTTCAGCATGGCGTTGATCTCTGCGCGCACCTTCGCCAGGTAGATGTCACGCGACGGCGCCCGATCGGCGACCAGTCGCACGATCTCCTCGTACTTCTTGGGGTGCAGGATCGCGAACGACAGATCCTCGAGCTCCCACTTCACGGTCGCCATACCCAGCCGATGTGCCAGCGGCGCAATGACTTCCAGCGTCTCGCGGGACTTGCTGGCCTGCTTCTCCGGCGGCAGGAAACGCATGGTGCGCATGTTGTGCAGCCGGTCGGCGACCTTGATCACCAGCACCCTCGGATCGCGCGCCATCGCGAGGATCATCTTGCGGATGGTCTCGCCTTCGGCAGCGGTGCCCAATGCGACCTTGTCCAGCTTGGTCACGCCGTCGACGAGGTGGCCGACCTCCGTGCCGAACTCCTCGGTCAGCGCCTCCAGGGTGTAACCGGTGTCCTCGACGGTGTCATGCAGCAGGGCGGCGATCAGCGTCGTGGTGTCCATCTCGAGTTCGGCCAGGATGTTCGCGACCGCCAGCGGATGCGTGATGTACGGATCCCCGGATCGGCGCAACTGGTCGGCGTGACGCTCCTCGGCCACGTCGTACGCGCGCTGCAGCAACGCCAGGTTGGCCTTGGGATAGAACTGCTTGTGGACCGCGACCAGCGGCTCGAGTACCGGGTTGACGGTGCTGCGCTGGGCGGTCATCCGGCGGGCCAGCCGGGCTCTGACCCTCCGCGATGCGCTAGTCGGCGCCTTGGGGACCTCCAGGGGCTGCGTTTCCGCCATCTCCGTCGCCGGCGGTGACTGCACAGCCTGTCCCGTGCCGGGATCCTCAGCCATGGTCACCTCCTGCGGAAATCGGTCAGACTTCGAGGATACGGCTCAGATGGTGAGCAAGGACGTGACCGGTAGCGGTTGCAGCAGGTTGCGGCCGCCCAGAGCGGTCAGTTCGAGCACCACCGCGGCATTCCTGACCGTCGCGCCGCAATGCTGCAGCAGCTTCTCGGTGGCCGCGACGGTCCCGCCGGTCGCGAGGACGTCGTCGATGATGACGATCGAGAGTCCGGTCAGGTCGATGCCGTCGGCCGGTATCTCCAGCGTGGCCGAGCCGTACTCGAGCTGGTAGGTCTCGCTGTGCACCGGCGGCGGCAGCTTGCCGCCCTTGCGCACCGCCAGCACACCGGTCCCGAGCCGGATCGCGACCGCCGCGCCCAGCAGGAAGCCGCGGGCATCGATGCCCGCCACGAGGTCCGCGCCCCGCGCCGTCTCGGCGAGCGCATCGGTGACGGTGGCCAGGCCGTGCGCGATCGGCCAGCAGCGGCGTCAGGTCCTTGAACTGGATACCCGGCTCGGGAAAATCGGGCACTTCGCGCATCAGCGACGAGACGACCGCGGCGACGTCGGTACTCACTGCCCCAGGACCCAGCGATCCATGTTCCACCCCGCGCCCCATCGAGTCGGGCTGCTCCTCACCGCGTACATCTGCTTCGAGGTCAACATGGTTCGCTGTTGACGATAGAGGGGAACCGTCGGCATGTCGGTCCACAGAATCGAGCCGCCTTCACCGAGCAGCCGAGACAGCTCCTTGGGATCGGAGGTCACCGCCAACGTCGAGATGATGCCGTCGACGCGCTCGTTGGTGTAGCGGGGCAGATTGTTGCCGTTGCCGGAATGCAGGTCGTAGGCGTCCATCGCGTTCGATCCGGTCGACCCGCTGCCCGCGGCGCCGCCGGTGCTGGCGAGCAGAACGTCGATCTTGTTGTCACGCAGAGTCAGCGGGCCGGTGTCGTTGGTCGCGGCGTCCTGGACGGTGATACCGGCAGGCGCGCACGCCTTGGCGATCGCACCCACGATCGAGGCCAGCCGGGCGTTGGGGCTCTGATAGCCGATCCGCACGGTCAGCGGTCGCCCGTTGATGGCGGCGCGCGCGGCATCGGGATTGGCGAGGCTGAACCGGCCCGCTTCGACCGCGCCTTCGGCCGCGCTGTAGGCGTCCTCGGTCACCGGGTTGAGCCGGGTGTTGGCGATCGGCACCCCAGCGTTGCGCGCGATCAGATCACGCGGCGTGCAGTGGGCCAGTGCGCGCCGCTCCGGCGGCTGGGACATCGCGCCCTGGGAGGCGAAGATGAGCTGCTCGATGCCCGCGGACGGCGAGTCGGTCAGGACGTAGTCGTCCGGCAGGTTCAAGGTGCCCGACGATCCGGCCGCGACATCGACGATGTCGTAGGCGCTCTGGTTGATGCGATCCTGGATGTCGGCGCCCCTGGGCCACACCGTGATCTTGGAGGTGACGGGTGGTGCTCCCCACCATTTGTCGTTGGCGACGAGTTCGACCGCGCCGTCCTCGGTCACGGAGTCGAGCTTGTAGGGCCCCGACGACGGGAACTTCTTGATGTCGAGGTCCGCAGTCAAATTCCAGGTGGTGTTCCACACCTGGGCGATGCGTTCGACCGTCGGTCCGTCGTTGTTGGTGATGGCCGACGTGACGTCGATGCCCAGCACGTCGGCGATGACGTGCGAGGGCATCATCGACGTGGCGGCGAACAATTGGCCGTAGTCGACGAAAGCCCGATCCAGCGCGAAGGACACCCGCGCCTTCTTCTGCCCCGGGGCGCAGTCGACGGATGCGATGTCGCTGTAACCCGCACGGCTGGCCGCGTCGAACCCGGGGAACCGACCGGACTGCGATGCCCAGGCCAGCACCATGTCGTCGCAGGTGATCGGCTTGCCGTCGGAGTACACAGCGTCGGCGTTGATCTCGTAGTCGAGGACCAGTGGCGCCCTGCCGACGATGGAGATCTTGCCGAAGTCGTGGTCGCCGACGATCTGGCCGTCCGGACCGTGGTAGTTGAAGCCGGTGAGCACCCGCGCGAACGCCTGCGGACCGCCCGACGCTGCGCCGGCCACGGTGTTGATGTTGTAGGTCGTCAGCATCCCGTCGACGGCGTAGTCGATGTTGTCGGCGGGACTCGTCGAGCACGATGACAGCCCTGCGGCGCTGACCAGCAGTGCGGCTGCCAGGACGCCACCGCGCCGACTCCAGGCTGGGGGCACGAACATGCCGGCCTACCTCCGCCGGGTGTCGCGCTTACCCGACGGTCGTCCGGTCCGGCTGGTGGTCGGCCGTACGGGCCGCGCACCCGGTGCGGGCTTGTCGGGCGGCGGGGTGGTTCTGACCGCCGCCGTGGCTGCCGAAGAGCGCTCGACGACGTCTGCGTCCGCGATCTTCGCAGCGCTGCCCTTGCGCCGGTTCAACACTCGGCGGGTGTGCGTGCGCACGACCTCGGTGCGCTCACGCAGCGTCACCAGCAGTGGCGTGGCGAAGTAGATCGACGAATACGTCCCGACGATCTACGCCGACCAACTGCACGAGCGCCAAGTCCATCAGCGTGCCGACACCCAGCAGCCAGACCGCGATCACCATCAGCGCGAGGATCGGCAGCACCGAGATCAGGCTGGTGTTGATCGACCGCATGAAGGTCTGGTTGACCGCGAGGTTGGCATGCTCGGCGAAGGTGCGGCGAGTGGTGTGCTCGAAGCCTTGGGTGTTCTCCTCGACCTTGTCGAACACGATCACGGTGTCGTATAGCGAGAAGCCGAGGATCGTCAGCAGGCCGATCACTGTGGCTGGGCTGACCTCGAAACCGACGAGGGAGTACACACCGGCAGTGACGACCAGGTCGAAGACCAACGTCGCCAACGCGGCGATGGCCATGTAGCGCTCGTAGCGCACGGTGATGTAGATGGCGGCCAGCGCCAGGAACACCACCAGGGCGATGAGCGCCTTCTCGGTGATCTGACCGCCCCACGTCTCGGAAACCTCCGAATCGCTGATGGCCTGCTTGCTGGGCTGGCCGTCGGCGCCTCTGGGCTGAAATGCGTCGAAGAGGCCGGTGCGAAGCGCTTGGATCTCATCGTTGTTCAGTTTCTCCGAACGGATCTGGACGGTGGCCGAGTCTCCGCTGCCGACAATCACCACCGAGTCGGGCGCCGCGCCGAGCGCCTGGCTGAACACCGTTTCGACCTGCTCGACGCTTGCGGTTGCCGGAGTTGGTCGCCGCAGGCATCGACACCTTGGTGCCGCCCTCGAAGTCGATGCCGAAGGTGAAACCGCGGAGCAGGATGCTCGCGAGGGCCACTGCGACGATCAACCCACTGATCGTGAACCAGAGCTTGCGTTTACCGATGACCTCGAAGGCGCCGGTTCCGGTGTAGAGCCGGACGAAGAATCCGTGTCGCGGCGCAGCGGTGGCCTCGAGGTCCGGCGCCTCGACCGCTTCTGTTGTGAGGTCGTCTGAGTCCTTGGCGGCCATCTCGCTACTCCCCATCCCGTCAGGTGTGCGGCCGCTCGTCGTTCGCGGGCGATCTGCTGCACCGCACCTAGCCCGTTCAGGCCCGGCTTGGCGAACGTCGGCGACTTCGACGCCATGTAGACCAGCGGCCAGGTCACCAGGAACACCACCACCACGTCGAGGATCGTGGTCAGACCCAGCGTGAACGCAAAGCCCTTCACCTGGCCGACGGCCAGGACATAAAGCACAGCAGCCGCCAGGAAGGTGACCCCGTTGCCGGACAGGATCGTCTTGCGCGCCCTGTTCCAGCCGCGGGGCACAGCCGAGCGGAACGAACGACCGTCGCGTATCTCGTCTTTGATGCGCTCGAAGAACACCACGAACGAGTCGGCGGTCATACCGATGCCGATGATCAGGCCCGCGATACCCGCCAGGTCGAGCGTGTAGCCGATCCATCTGCCCAGGAGCACCAATAACGCGTAAACCATTGCGCCGGAACCGACCAGCGACAGTGCAATCAGTACGCCAAGCACCCGGTAGTAGAGCAGTGAGTAGAGCAGCACCAACGCGAGGCCGACCGCACCCGCGATCAAACCGGCCTTCAGCGATGTCAAACCCAGTGTCGCCGAGACGGTTTCGGCCTCCAACGACTCGAAGGACAGCGGCAGCGAGCCGTACTTCAGCACGTTGGCCAGTTCACGGGCGCTCGTCTCGTTGAACTGCCCGGTTATTTGTGTGCGTCCGCCCGGGATGGGCTCGCGGATCTCGGGCGCGCTGACCACCTCGGAGTCCAGCACGAACGCGGTTTGGGTGCCGACATTCGCGGCGGTGAAGTCGGCCCATATCTTGGTGGCGTCGCCCTTGAACTGCAGATCGACGACGTACAAGCCCTGCTGCTGATCCAGTCCCGAGTTGGCGTTCTCGATCTGTTCACCGCTGATGATCGACTTGTCGAGGAGGTACACCTCTTTGCCGTCCTGCGAGCACGTGATCAGCGGCAGGTTCGGGTCGTCGTTGCCGGCCAGCACGTCGTCCTCACCGCACCGGGTCGCCTGGAACTGCAGCGCCAGGATCTGGATCTGCTGATCGGAACTCTGGCGCAGTTCCTTCTCGTCGGCGATGCGCTGCGCACGTGGGGCCTCACCGGCGGGCGGCGACGTGCCCGGCGCGCCGGGCGGAGGTGCCGGTGTTCCCGGAGCCGGTGGCGGCTCCTGCCCCGGCGGCGGGTTCGGCCCTGGTGGTGCCGGTGGCGGCGCCGGTGCGGGCTGGTCCGGGGGCTCGGAAGGAAAGGGGCGCGGCTGCGGCGCCGGAGCCTGTGTGGGCGCCGCGGGTGGCTGTTCGGCGCCTCCTGGCGGGGCTACGGGCGCACCCGGCTCCAGCGGAGCGATCGGCGGCATGCCGGGCACCCCCGGTGGAGCCCCGGGCGGCGCACCCGGTGCACCGGGCGGAGCCCCGGGCAATGCGCCCGCAGGACCTTCGGTGGGCGGCTGCTGCTCGCCGGCGGCAGGCATCACGTGGATGACCGGCCGGATGTACAGCCGCGCCGTCTGACCGAGGTTGCGGGCCTCGCTGCCCTCGTCGCCCGGCACGGTGATGACAAGGTTGTCGCCGTCGATGATCACCTCGGAACCCGACACGCCAAGGCCGTTCACGCGGTCGTTGATGATCGTTTGCGCCTGGATGAGCGCGTCGCGGGTGGGACGGGATCCGTCCGGCGTGCGGGCGATGAGCGTGACCCGGGTGCCGCCCTGCAGGTCGATGCCGAGCTTGGGTTCGGTTCCCTTGTCCCCCGTGAGGTACACGAGTAGATAAGCACCGATCAGCAGTACCAGGAAGAGCACAAGGTAGCGGGCTGGGTGCACCGGCGTCGAAGACGATGCCACGTTTCTAGGGTCTCCTCGAGATCAGTTCGTCAGCACCGCAAAGGGTACGTGCTGGGCCTGAGTGCTCAGCCGTCAGTCTTGGTGTTCGGGCTTTCGCCGATTTCGGTGGCCGTCGATTCCTCGTCGTAGCCGTCCTCGAGATCGTCGTCGTCATCGGTGTCGGGCCCGATCTTGTCGCGCACGGCGAGCTTCATCCAGGTGGTGATCACGCCGGGGGCGATCTCCAGCTCGATGGAGTCGTCGTCGATCCCGGCGATCGTGCCTTCCATGCCCGACGTGGTGTGGATGCGGTCGCCGACCTGCAGCGAATCGTGCAGGTCGATCGTCGCCTGCATCGCCTTCTTCTGACGGCGCGACGCGAAGAACATGAAGAGCCCCATGATGATGATGAGGGGCAGGAAGATGACCAGATCCATGTCAGTAACTGTCTTTCGTATTGGTTTCGTTGTGAGAGCGCGCGGACCGGCAGGTCAGGCGCCTCGTCTGTGACCAGTGTGCCATTGCGCCCCGGGATCACCGAGTGCCCCCGTCGCCATGGCCGACTGTTAGCTTCGGTAAATGCTCGGGCACCTCGGCCTCAACGTCCCCGACCTCCGAGCGGCCAAGACCTACTACGACGCGGTCATGCCACTTCTCGGATTCGACGAGTTCCTCACCGCCGAGGACGAGTTCGCCTATCGGCCGGCGGGCGGCAAGCCCGGGACCCAGCCGGCGACCCGGCAGCCGGCGCCGTGGTGAGTGCATGAGATTAGTGCCCTGTTCTGCGCGCCGGTGCTGCTGCGGTCCAAGCCCCATCCCCAGGCCGTGTTGAATGCTTGGGCGACCGCGCCGCATGCGTTGGTGAAGTTCACGACTGCCCGACAGTCGCGGGCTTTGCACAGGCCGACGGCCGCCAGTTCGGCCTCGATAGCCGAGGTGAGGCCCTTATGTAGCCATTCGTGTCGGAAACACGGTCGATGAGATCGCATCCAGTTCCGCACGCCATAGCTCGGGCCAGTCATTTGACACTGATCGTCACGGCAGTGCCTTGGATCAAGCCGCGCTGGCGATCTTTCAGAAGACCGCTACAGGTGATCGCACTCGCATGGCGCGCACGGCGCCGCCAATCGTAAACGCCCGAGAACATTACCGGCGGGCGGTCAGAGACACGTTGCAGTCGTCGGTGCCCCCGGAAACCCTTGTGCCTCCGATTGTTTGGCTCGGCGCGACGATATCCGTTGGCGATACGCCTGCATCACCGCCGCACCGGGGCTGCCGAGTTTTCGATCGGATCGGTGCGCCGCCGACTAGGCTCGAACCGCGGCGCGTCGTGCGTCGAACCCAGGTTGTCAGGAGGCGGAATTGAGCACCCTCGAGCAGAGCCGCTACCTCGCCACGCCGATACCCGGGCCCCGCTCGCAGGCGCTGATCGACCGCAAGAGCGCCGCCGTGTCGCGGGCAGTCGGCAACACCATGCCGGTCTACGCGGCCAGGGCGTTCGGCGGCGTCGTCGAGGACGTCGACGGCAACCGGCTCATCGACCTGGGTTCCGGCATCGCGGTCACCACGATCGGTAACTCGTCGCCCCGGGTGGTCTCGGCCGTGGCCGAGCAGGCCGCCAACTTCACCCACACCTGCTTCATGATCACGCCGTACGAGGGCTACGTCGCGGTCGCCGAACAACTCAACCGCCTCACGCCCGGCAGCGGCGAGAAGCGCTCGGCGTTGTTCAACTCGGGGTCGGAGGCCGTCGAGAACGCCATCAAGATCGCCCGGACCTACACACGTAAACCAGCCGTCGTGGCGTTCGATCACGCATATCACGGGCGCACCAACCTGGCCATGGCGCTGACCGCGAAGTCGATGCCCTACAAACACGGGTTCGGCCCCTTCGCACCGGAGATCTACCGCGCGCCGCTCTCGTACCCGTTCCGCGACGCCGAGTTCGGCAAGGAGATGGCCACCGACGGTGAACTGGCGGCCAAGCGCGCGATCACCGTGATGGACAAGCAGGTCGGTGCCGACAACCTGGCGGCGGTGATCATCGAGCCGATTCAGGGTGAGGGCGGCTTCATCGTCCCGGCCGACGGCTTCCTGCCTGCGCTGCTCGACTGGTGCCGGAAAAACAACGTGGTCTTCATCGCCGACGAGGTCCAGACCGGGTTCGCCCGCACCGGCGCGATGTTCGCGTGCGAACACGAAGGCATCGAGCCGGATTTGATCTGCACGGCCAAGGGCATCGCCGACGGTATGCCGCTGTCCGCTGTCACCGGCCGCGCCGAAATCATGGACGCGCCGCACGTCAGCGGGCTTGGCGGCACCTACGGAGGCAACCCGGTCGCATGTGCGGCGGCACTGGCCACCATCGAGACGATCGAGTCCGACGGTCTGGTCGAGCGCGCGCGCCAGATCGAAACGCTGATCAAAGACCGGCTGGGCCGGTTGCAGGCCGAAGACGACCGCATCGGCGACGTACGCGGTCGCGGCGCGATGATCGCGATGGAGTTGGTCAAGTCGGGCACCACCGAACCCGACGCCGACCTGACCAAGGCACTGTGCGCGGGCAGCCACGCCGCGGGCGTGATCGTGTTGTCCTGCGGCACATTTGGCAACGTGCTGCGGTTCCTGCCGCCGCTGACCATCAGCGACGACCTTCTGGTCGAAGGCCTCGACGTACTCGCCCTCGTCCTCAAAGACGTTTAACGGACAGGACTGATTGAATACGACAACGGTTCGCAACACGCTGCTGTCGCCGATCTGGACCGTCACGGCCACCTTTACGGTTGCCGATTTGCCGAACGACTCGGCATCCTCGAGTACTTCCCCCGTCCCTGCGCAAGGTGGCGGTAATGCTGTGTCCTATTCCGACTACACAAATAGATGCAGAGAACTACAAATATGGAGTAAGACGGATACTGCGCGAGGTGGACACAACGTTATGCCTTCGGCACCGCCACCACCTCCACACCGAGATCCGAACCATGGGTAAGGGGCGTGACATGAGTCTGTACGCAGTGGTCGACCCCGCGACCGGGGACGTGGTGCAGGAGTACCCGCCTACGACCGACGAACAAATGGAGCAAGCGCTGGCCGCGACGTCCAAGGCGCACCGCGAATGGGGACGCACATCGACGGTGGCCGATCGGGCCGCATTGATCAAGCAGGTCGCCAAGCTGCACACCGAGCGGCGCGACGAGCTCGCCAAGATCATCCAACGCGAGATGGGCAAACCACTCGACCAGTCGCTCGGTGAAGTCGACTTCAGTGCGGCGATCTACGAGTACTACGCCGACAACGCCGAGAAGTTCCTCGCGGACGAGCCCATCGAACTGGCGGATGATAGTGAGGGCAGCGCGCTGATCCGTCGCAGCTCGGTCGGCCCCCTGATCGGGATCATGCCGTGGAACTATCCCTACTATCAGGTCGCGCGGTTCGCGGGCCCGAACCTGACGCTGGGCAACACAATCATCCTCAAGCACGCACCGCAGTGCCCCGAGTCGGCCGCCGCGATTCAGCAGATCTTCACCGACGCCGGCTTCCCCGAGGGCGCCTACGTCAACGTCTACGCCACGAATGAACAGATCGCCACGGCCATCGCCGACCCCCGGGTGCAAGGGGTTTCGCTCACCGGTTCGGAGCGCGCGGGCGCCGCTGTCGCCGAGGTCGCCGGCCGCAACCTCAAGAAGGTGGTGCTCGAGCTCGGTGGGTCGGACCCGTTCATCGTGCTCAGTACCGACGATCTCGACGGCACAGTTGAGGCAGCAATCGCGGGCCGCATGGAGAACACCGGTCAGGCCTGCAACGCGGCGAAGCGCTTCATCGTCGCCCAGGACGTCTACGACGAGTTCGTCGACAAGTTCACCAAGAAGGTGCTCGAGACCGCGGGCGACCTGGCGCCGTTGTCATCGGTCGCCGCGGCCGAACGGCTCGACGAACAGGTGAACCAGGCCGTCGAGAACGGCGCGAACCTGGCATCCGAAGGGCAGCGCAAGGGTGCGTTCTTCCCGCCCGGTGTGCTCACAAATGTTTCACCCGACTCACCCTCGTACAAGGAGGAGCTGTTCGGCCCGGTCGCCACCGTCTACAAGGTGGCCTCCGAGGAGGAGGCCATCGAACTGGCCAACGACACACCGTTCGGGCTGGGGTCCTATGTGTTCACCACCGACAAGGAACAGGCCAAGCGGGTCGCCGACCGGATCGAGGCAGGCATGGTCTACGTGAACTTGGTCGGCGCCGACAGCGCCGAGTTGCCGTTCGGCGGCGTGAAGCGGTCGGGCTTCGGTCGCGAGCTCGGCAGGTTCGGCATCGACGAGTTCGTGAACAAGAAGCTCATCCGCGTCGGCTAGGTTTGCGCCGAAACTGAATTCCAGCAGACCTCTACTCGCACTTCTCCTGCCGGAATTCAGTTTCGCGGCGGGTGGTGGTCCAGAAGTCATTGAGTCAGCCGCAGGATTCGGTCGCGGTCGATCAGCAGCGGCGAGATGTGGCCGGTGCCCGCGACCTCCTCGACGCGGCAGTCCGGGATGGCGGCACACGTGCGGCGCGCCTCATCGGGGCGCCAGCAGATCACGTCGCCGCGAACAGCCATGACGAGCGTGGGCACCTTGATGTCGGGAAGCAGATGCTCGACGCCGGTGCGGTGCAACATCATCGACCTCACGGCGTGCAGCATGCCCTTGCGATCGGCTTCGCGGAACGACGCCTTGATCGTTTCGGCATGCTCTGGTTCAGCGGCAATCGCTTCCGCACCCAGCAGCGCATTGAGGAGCTGTTTCATGATGAAGCCGTTGGGCCCGGCGAACCGGTAGATCTCGACGAGCGGCCAGCCTCGGGTGAGCTTCTCCCAGGGGGTGTCCCCCCGCACCGGCGTACCGATAGTCGTCAAGGTTCGCAGTCGCGTGCCCGTTGCGAGGCGAATACCGACATGGCCGCCCCATGCGCTTCCGATCCAATCCACGGGTTCGGTCAGGCCGAGACGATCGAGGGCCTGCTCCGCGGCGGCCGCGACTTCCTCGAAGGTGAAGTCACGTCGCATGGCTTCGCTCTTGCCGTGCGACGGCCCGTCGATGGTGTACACCGTGCGGTCTCGGGCCAGGGCGTCGACGAGCGGACCCCACGACCGCGAGTCGAAGAACAGGCTGTGCCACAACACAACCGGCGGTCCGGTCCCGCTGCGGCGAACGTGGAGCCGGCCGAGGTCGGTGCTGACGAAATCCGGACTCGGGGTGATCATCGCTGGCCTCCATTTACTTCGGGAACCGAAACTTCGGTATCCGTAGTATCCTCACATGCCATGGCCGCGTCAAGAGATCCGGCGCCCGACCGCCTGGCGATCGGGCAACTTCTGGTCAGGTTGTTGCGAGAGTTTCGTGACGACCTCGCCGCGCCACGTGCCGATGCCGGATACGGCGATGTCCGGGAGACGCACTTCCAGATCTTCGGCAACATCCGGATGGGCGGCATTCGGCTCACCGAGCTGGCCGACCGGGCGCAGCTGAGCCTGGCTGCCGCCTCGGAGTTGGTGAACGACCTCGTCGATTTGGGATACCTGACCCGTCGACCCGATCCTGCCGACGGCCGCGCGAAGCTCATCGACCTGACGAAGCGGGGGCAGGCACTGATGGCCGATGCCGGAGGACGCGTCGCCGACATCGAACACCGGTGGTCGCAGATCGTCGGCGAGCGAAACTTCGCCCAGATGACGCGGACGATGCAGCGCCTACTCGACGAGCTCGACCCCAAGGATGCACGGAGCTAGCTCGCGCCCGCCACGAGAGCCGCGACGAACCTGCGGATGTCCTCGACCGTGAGCTCCTCACCATCGACCTCGAGCTCGATCAGCTTGGCCAGCAGATCGTCGGTGGACCGCCGGCATCGATCGGCGATCATCACGTCGACGTAGTGGTGCAGCTCATCCAGCTTCTTGGGCGTCAAGGGTCCGGCCGCCCAGCGCGCGAACAGCTGCCAGTCCTGACGGGGCACGCCGAGTGCCTCGCAGACGGCGGCGATCGAGTTCTGGCGGGTGTCGGTGGTGAGTCGGGACTAGTGCCAAGGTTTGTGGTCATATCGGCCTCCTGTCTAGGTGCTGTCGAATCGACTATCCGGTCCGCGCAGCCGCCGGACCATCCGCCCTGGGGCGTAAATGCGCTGGACGAGGGGGCGTAGATACGCCTTTGAGCTGATGTTTTGCCGACTAATGGGGGCGCATGCTGGCTAGCATGAGCGCGACTGAGTGGAGCGATGTTGACATGGCTGAGCTGCTGCCGACCGGCACGGTGACGCTGCTGCTTGCCGACGTCGAGGGCTCGACTCAGCTCTGGGAGACCCAGCCGGACGCGATGACGGCCGCGCTGGCCGTTCTGAACCGGACGGCCGCAAGCTCATTGCTGAGCACGGTGGCGTACGGCCGGTTGAGCAGGGCGAAGGCGACAGCTTCGTCGCCGCATTCGCACGCGCCGGCGACGCAGTGGCATGTGCGCTCGATCTGCAGCGTGCCGACCTCGCCCCGATCAAGCTGCGCATCGGCGTGCACACCGGCGATGTGCAGTTGCGCGACGAAGGAAACTACGCAGGTCCCACGATAAACAAGACGGCGCGAATCAGGGATCTGGCGCACGGCGGTCAAACCGTGATGTCGAGCATCACTGAGGAATTGGTCGAAGACCGACTGCCTGACGGCGCATGGCTGACCGATCTGGGCCGCCATTCACTACGCGATCTGCCGCGGCCGGTTCGGGTGGCGCAGCTGTGCCATCCCAACGTCTGCAACGACTTCCCTCCTTTACGGACATCGAATGCTGCTGTCACTCAACATCTCCCGACACAGCTGACCACCTTTGTCGGCCGCCATACGCAGATGGCTGAGATTCGCGACGTCCTGGCTGACAACCGCCTTGTCACGTTGACCGGCGCGGGCGGGGCCGGCAAGACGCGCCTTGCGATCGAAGTCGCCAGTGGGATTGCGGACCAATTCGCCGATGGGATCTGGTATGTCGACCTTGCCCCGATCACCCATCCCGGCGTGGTGCCCCTCGCAGTCGCCCGGGCGTTGGGACTCCCCGATCAGCCCGGCAGCTCCATCGCCGAAACTCTGCTGCGGTTCGTCCGCGGCCGCCAGATGCTGTTCGTGCTCGACAACTGCGAACACGTGCTGGAGGCGAGCGCCGCGCTAGTCAACGACATCCTGGGGTACTGCGCAAATGTGACGATCCTCGCGACGAGTCGCGAACCCCTCATGGTCACCGGCGAAGTGAACTGGCAGGTGCCGTCTTTGTCGCTGACCGATGAGGCAATCGATTTGTTCGCCGACCGAGCGCGCCGTGCCCGGCCCAATTTCGCTGTGGACGACCACAATCTGAAAACGGTGACCGAGATTTGTCATCGTCTCGACGGCATGCCGCTGGCGATCGAACTGGCAGCCGCGCGAGTACGGGCTCTAACACTCGAGGAGATCGTCGACAGCCTTCACGACCGGTTCCGACTGCTCACCGGCGGCGCCCGCACCGCGGTGCGCCGCCAGCAGACACTCCGCGCTTCAGTGGATTGGTCGCACGCTCTGTTGACCGAACCGGAACGCGCGCTGCTACGTCGATTATCGGTGTTCATGGGCGGGTTCGACCTCGACGCCGCCCAATCCGTCGCAGGCACCACGGAGGTCGAGCGGTACCAGGTCCTCGACCAGCTCAGCCTGCTGGTCGACAAGTCGCTTGTCATCGCTGAAAATGCAAGCGGCCGAACGCGATACCGGCTACTGGAGACGGTGCGCCAGTACGCGCTGGAGAAGCTCGGTGAATCCGGCGAAGCGGATGACATTCGGGACCGTCACCGCGACCACTACACGGCGGTGGCGGAGCGACTTGACGCGCCGGCGCGGGGCTCAAAGGAGCACCTCGTCGAGCAGGCCGATCTCGACATCGACAACCTGAGAGCCGCGTTCGTCTGGAGTCGCGAAAACAACGAATTCGCAGGTGCTTTGGAGCTTGCGTCATCGCTCCATCCCCTTTGGGTAGCGCGAGGGCGCGTGGCGGAGGGAGCGGCATGGCTCGACGCCGCCCTGACAGGTCTGCGTGAGGGCAGTCACGAAGTGGCGCCGCGGGTCCACGCGAAAGCACTGGCCGACCGGGCGTTGTTGGCCTTGTGGGCACAAGGCGCCGACGCCGTGAAGCAAGCCGAGGAGGCCCTCGCGATCGCCCGCGAGATCGACGATCCCGCCCTGCTGTCACGAGTGCTCACCGCTTGCGGCACCGCGCACACTCAAGACTACGAGTCGGCCCGGCCGTACTTCACCGAAGCAACCGCACTTGCCCGCACAATAGGCGATGATTGGCGGCTTTGCCAGATCTTCAGCAGGCAATCCAACGGCGCGTTCGCGTCCGGGGAATTCGTCGAGGCGGAGTCGATCGCCCGGGAAGGGATTGAACTCGCCGACGCGCTTGGAGACCGCTTCGGTTCCGCACAGTGCCGTGTATGCCCTGGTCTGTGTTCTCGTCTTCCGCGGCGAGGCGAACGCCGCCATCGACATGACGCGCGATCTCATCGTGCGAGCCAGCGGCGCAAACGATCTCGATGTCCAAGATCATCGGGTTGTTCGAACTGACCTTCGCCCTGGCGTTCCGTGGTGACGGCCCTGGCGCCCGTGCGTCGGGGATAGCCACGATCGAAGCCGGCAGCGAGTGTCCGGGGCTTTTTGAGCGGCAGATCCATTCGGCCGTCGGCGTGGCATGCCTCGCCGATGGCGATACTGCGGCGGCGCGGGAGGCGGCGTTGGCCACAGAGCGGACCGACATCGTCATTCCCGGAGTGGACGACCTGCACATGGTCTGGGCGGCCCAAGTCGCCTTGGCATGTGGCGACCTGGCCATTCGCCCACTGCAGAGCAGACATCGCGGTGTCCGCATCCAGGAGGTTCTGGTTGGCGACGGCGCTCTCGACACGCGCGTGCGTCTGGGTTGCACAAAGAGAATATGAACTGGCAGCGGCCGATGCCTACGAGTCACTGATGATCGCGAATGAATCGGGTACACATCTCTCCACCGCCGACACGCTGGAATGCCTCGCCCGTATGGCGTTCGATGCCGAAAGTCATTCCGAAGCCGACCCGCCTACTTGGAGCCGCGGAATCAACCAGGCAGCGTATGGGTCTCGTCCGTTTCAAAGTTTTCGATGACGAACACGACGCGCTGGTATCGGCGTTGCGTGACGCGATGGGCGGCGAGGACTTCGACGCGGCGTGGGCCGAGGGTGCGGCGCTGTCGACCACGGAAGCCATCGCCTACGCGCTGCGCGGCCGCGGCGAACGCAAGCGGCCGTCGAGCGGCTGGGGTTCGCTGACTCCGACCGAGCTCGACGTCGTCCGTTTGGTCCACGATGGGCTGCCCAATAAGGACATCGCGACTCGGATGTTCGTCTCACCGCGAACCGTGCAGACACATCTCCGACACGTCTACAACAAGCTCGGGCTGACCTCGCGGGTGCAGCTCGCTCAAGAAGCCGCACGTCACGGCAAAGAAAATGCGCCTTTGGGCTGATGTTTTGCCCATGGTCTGCGCCGCATTCTGACAGCATGAGCGCGACTGAGTGGAGCGATGTTGACATGGCCGAGCTGCTGCCTACCGGCACGGTGACGCTGCTGCTTGCCGATGTAGAGGGCTCGACACAGTTGTGGGATAACCGGCCGGAGGCGATGACGGCCGCCGTCGCTCTTCTGAACAGGACCGCCTCGGCGCTCATCGCCGAGCACGGCGGGGTACGCCCTGTCGAGCAGGGTGAGGGCGACAGCTTCGTTGCCGCGTTCGCGCGCGCCGGCGACGCGGTGAGATGCGCGCTGGACCTTGCAGCGCGCCGAACTCACCCCGATCAAGCTTCGTATCGGAGTTCACACCGGCGACGTGCAGTTGCGCGACGAAGGCAACTACGCGGGCACGACGATCAACAAGACCGCGCGGCTGCGCGACCTCGCACACGGCGGCCAGACCGTCATTTCGGCCGCAACCGAGGAGATGGTCGAAGACCAGCTTCCCGACGACGCGTGGCTGATCGATCTGGGCCGCCACGGGTTGCGCGACCTCCCCCGTCCCGTCCGGGTATCGCAGTTGTGCCATCCCGATCTGCGCAACGACTTCCCGCCGCTGCGGACAACCGATGCCGTTGCCGCGTCATAATCTCCCGACGCAACTGACGAGCTTCGTCGGCCGCGCAACACAGATCATCGAGATCAGCCGCTCCTTGGCCGACGACCGGCTCGTGACCTTGACCGGCGCAGGCGGCGCGGGCAAGACCCGGCTGGCGATCGAGGTCGCCGGCCAGATGGGCAGTAACTTCCCAGACGGCATTTTCTATGCGGATCTGGCGCCGATCACGCATCCAGAGGTGGTGCCTCTCACGGTCGCTCGCGCGCTCGGACTGCCGGACCAACCGGGCCGCTCGATCACCGAGACGCTGCTGCGGTCTGTCCGCGACCGTCGGCTGCTGGTGGTGTTGGACAACTGCGAGCATCTGCTGGAGGCCAGCGCCGAACTGGTCAACGAAGTACTTGCCGGCTGCTCGCGGGTGACGATTCTGGCGACGAGCCGCGAGCCACTTCTGGTTTCCGGCGAGGTGAATTGGCAGGTGCCCTCGCTGTCTCTTGCCGACGAGGCAGTCGACCTGTTCACCGACCGCGCTCGCCGCGCCCGGCCCGATTTCACCGTCACGGACGACAACGCTGAAACGGTCACCGAGATCTGCCGCCGTCTCGACGGCATGCCGCTCGCCATCGAACTGGCCGCTGCGCGGGTGCGCGCGCTCTCACTCGATGAGATCGTCGGCAGCCTGCACGACCGGTTCCGACTACTCACCGGCGGTGCTCGCACCGCGGTGCGGCGACAGCAGACTCTTCGTGCCTCGGTCGACTGGTCGCACGCACTGCTGACCGAACCCGAACGAATCCTCTTTCGCCGCTTGGCCGCGTTCATGGGCGGCTTCGACCTGGACGCTGCCCAAGCTGTGGCAGGCACCACCGAGGTGGAACGCTTCCAGGTACTCGACCAGCTCAGCCTGCTCGTTGACAAGTCACTGGTCGTCGCCGAAAACACCGTCGGCCGAACCACGATACCGGCTCCTCGAAACCGTGCGCCAGTATGCCCTGGAAAAACTCGGCGAATCGGGCGAGGCCGACAGTGTGCGCGCAAGGCACCGCGATCATTACTGGTCAATGGCTGCCGAACTCGATGCTCCGGCGACCAGCGGCCATGAGCAACGCGTGGCGCAGGCTTTGGCAGAAATGGATAACCTGCGCGCCGCGTTCGTATGGAGCCTTGAGAACGGCGAGACCACAAAGGCTTTAGAGCTTGCCTCGTTCCTGCAGTCAGTGTGGGTCGGGCAGGGCCGCATCCGCGAAGGGCTGGCCTGGATCGAGGCCGCTCTCGCTGACAACACGTCTGCGGACCCGGACGTCGCCATAGCACGCGTGAGGACGCTCTCTGATAAGGCCCTGCTCGATTCGTGGTACGGCTCATTGGACCCGCCTGATCTGAAGATGTGGACGCGGCACTGGCCACCGCGCGCGAAACCAACGACAAGTCGCTGCTGATTCGCGCGCTCGTGGCGCGCGGCTGCGTCGTTATCTATGAGGCCGACGCGGCAAGGCCGTACTTCGCGGAGGCCGCTCACCTCGCGCGTGACGTAGGAGATTCGTGGCGACTGAGCCAGATACTCGAGCGGCAGTCGTATGTGGCGATGTTCGTGGCCGGCGACCTGCACGGCACCGTGTCGGCAGCGAACGAAGGACGTGAGCTCGCACAAAAGATCGGCGACAGTCTGACCTCCCATCAATGCGGCATATACATCGCCGGCGCGCTGTACGCACACGGTGACCTTCGACAGGCTGCTGCTCAGGCCCGAAGCGTCACGATCGAGGCCAGAGCCGCGCACGATCTCCTCTCCGCGATGACGGGCCTGATGTCAGAATCGATTTGCCTAGCGCTGCAAGGCAACTCGAGCGACGCTCAAAGCGCGATTCGTACGGCGCTCGACGGAGCACCCGAGATCGGCAGCTACTTCGAGAGCGCCTGCTACCCCAATCTCGCCTTGGTTCACTTGGCCGCCGGTGACGTCTCGGCTGCGTGGGAGGCATGCGAACGTGCGCTCCCGACCATCTCGCATGACCGTATTCAACGCTGTGAACATCAACTGGGTGGTCCAGCGCGGCATTGGCCGCCGGCGAGTTGGCGACGGCAGCCTCACATGGCGGACGTCGCCGTTTCGATGGCAAGAGGCTGCTGGGTCGCGCTCGGACTGACTTCACGTGCCCGAGTGAAAATCGCACTGCGGCGAGTCCACGATCAGCAGAAGACGATCTGCATGAGGCGCTCGTCGCCGCCGCCGAGAGTGATGCCATACTTGTGCATCCCCGATGCCCTGGAATGCCTCGCCCATCTGGCTTGTGACACCGACAGTCACTCAGAAGCCGCCCGCCTTCTCGGTGCGGCGCACGCCTTGCGGCAGCGGATGGGCGCGGTTCGCCTGAAGGTCTTCGACGCCGACTACGACGCACTGGTTCTACTGTCCGTAATGCGCTAGGCGACAGCGACTTCGACGCAGCCTGGGCCGAGGGCACCGCGTTGTCGACCGAGGAGGCCGTCGCCTACGCGCAACGCGGGCGCGGTGAACGCAAGCGGCCGTCGACCGGCTGGGGCTCGCTCACGCCGACCGAACTAGACGTCGTCAGACTCGTTGCCGAGGGCATTCCCAACAAGGACATCGCCACCAGGCTGTTCATCTCCCCACGGACCGTGCAGTCACACTTGCGCCACGTCTACAACAAGCTCGGACTGACGTCCCGCGTACAACTCGCTCAAGAGGCAGCGCGCCATTAACGCGCGAGCAGACGCAAAGTCACCCTTTTCATCGGCGTGTCGGGGGATCTTTGCGTCTGCTCGCCATCGTGACTAGCGGTGGACCAACCTGCGGCCGCCACCGAACATGCCCCGCCAGCCGCGGCGCCTCTCGGTCGTCGGCGTCGGCTGGATCTCCGTCACCTCGTCCGACGGTGCCGGCTCCTGCGGCGCAACTGCCGTCGCCATCGGGCGGTCGACGATCTCGACGTCACGCACGCTGCGAACCGAGATACGGCCCAGCGCAGTCGCGCCCAGGAAGATGATGAGCGCGCCGAGGCCGTAGAAGTACGCCAGTTCGATCACCACCGACTTGGCCTCCGTCGCCGCGACGGGAGCGCCGACATCGCCGATGCCCCACAGTCCGGCAGACGCACGCCCGACGACGAACCACGCACCACCGAGAACGCTCATCCACCCGCCCAGCATCGCGGTTGCACGATTTCGCGACATCAGCAGCAACAGACCACCCACTGCCGTCGCGGCACCGGGCAACACCTGCAACCAGCCGCGCGCGTCAGTCCATGTCCATGCCGCCTCCGGGGTGGACGCGAAGTCGAAAAACGTTCCGACGAACGGAATAAGTGCACCCCACACGCCCAGCACAATCAGCAGAAAGCCGCTCATAGCCCCTCGGCTGCGCGGCATTCCCAGCCGCCCGCCGCGGGTACGAATACGCGTGTCAGTCTTCATGGCGCACCGCATACCCCCAATCAACGCCGGTGTAACCCGCAGGCTGACATCGTTAGCGTGGCGTTATGCGGCTCGACAGCGACGACGCGCGGGAAGTCCCGGCCGAGGCGTGGAAACGCTGGGCGCGCCCTGGGATGTGCGCGCGCTGGTCGCGCACGTGTATCCCGATCCGGCGATGTTCGACATGCTCGGTCAGGCCGTTCTCGTGGAGACGGCTGTGATGGAGGCCACTGTGCACCTGCTCGATCTCGCCGATGCCGTCGGCGCCGGTGAGCCGTCGCCCCGGAGCCCTCGTGCAACAAGGGGCCTGCTCATCGCCGTTCCCGATCCAACCGCGGCTGTCGAAGTGCTCGCAGGTCGGGCTGCGCCGGCCGTCGCCGTGCCCGCCATTCGCTGACTTCACAGCGAACTGACAGCCACCAAACGGAATAGCTTTAGCTTCGCTAACGATATTTCCATTAGGTGGGCTCGATGAGGCGCCCGTTCAAATCTCTTGCGTTATCTAAGGATTCCTCGATGACCACTGACACCCGTGAAGAGCGCCTCGCGCGCCGCATCGCAGATCTACACGCCACCGACCCGCAGTTCGCGGCGGCCAAACCCGACCCGGCCATCGTCCGAAGCGATCGAACAGCCCGGACTGCCGCTGGCCGAGATCGTGCGCACGGTGATGGAGGGCTACGCAGACCGCACCGCGCTCGGTGAGCGCGCCGTTGAATTCATCAGCGACCCGCAGGGCCGCACCACGTCAAGGCTTCTCCCCCATTTCGACACGATCACGTATCGCGAGCTGTGGGACCGCGTTAACGCACTGACGAGCGCGACCGCCGCGTACGCCCCGGTGACCGCGTGGCCATCCTCGGCTTCGCCAGCGTCGACTACACGGTTATCGATATGGCAACCATTCCACTCGGCGCGATCTCGGTGCCACTGCAAACGAGCGCGCCGATCACGGCACTGCGACCGATCGTCGCTGAAACCGAACCCGCGGTCCTCGCCTCGAGCATCGACTACGTCGACGACGCCGTCGAACTCGTGTTGACCGGCCACAGTCCCAACTCCCTGATCGTCTTCGACTACCACCCGGAGATCACCGACCATCGCGAGGCCTACGACGCCGCCCGCGCACAGCTCGCGGAAGCCGGCAGCTTGGTGGTGGTGGAAACGTTGCAGGACGTGCTTGAGCGCGGAAAGGCGTTGCCCGCGAAGCCCGTTGCCGCTCGTGACGCCGACGACCTCGCGCTGCTGATCTACACATCCGGCAGCACCGGCGCTCCGAAGGGCGCGATCTACACCCAGTACCTGGCCACCAAGTTGTGGCGCCCGGCAAGCTGGGGCTGGTCCGACAGTGTCGAACCGTCGATCGTGCTGAGCTTCATGCCGATGAGCCACGTCATGGGCAGAAGCGGCCTGTACGGGGCGCTTTCCCACGGCGGCACCGCCTATTTCGCGGCCAAGAGCGACCTGTCGACTTTCCTCGACGACCTCGCGTTGGTTCGACCGACCCACCTATCATTCGTCCCACGCGTCTGGGACATGCTGTCCGCAGAGGTGCACTCCGAAGTGGACCGCCGTTCGTCCCACGGGACCGACCCCGTGTCGGACGCCGAGGTCATCAGCGACGTGCGGACGCGTCTGCTCGGCAACCGCTACCTGACGGCGGTCACCGGGTCTGCTCCGCTGTCGTCCGACCTCAAGGCGTGGGTTGAGTCGTTCTTGGACCTGCACCTGGTCGACGGTTACGGCTCGACCGAAGCCGGCGGGGTCTTTCTCGACGGGCAGGTGCGCCGCCCACCGGTCATCGACTACAAGCTCGTCGATGTGCCTGACCTGGGCTACTTCCACACCGACCGCCCTCACCCCAGAGGTGAACTGCTGATCAAGACCGCCAACATGTTCCCCGGCTACTACAAGCGCCCGGAAGTCACCGCCGAGGTGTTCGACGAGGACGGCTTCTACCGGACCGGCGACATCGTGGCCGAACTCGGCCCGGATCAGTTGCAGTATGTGGATCGACGCAATTTCGTGCTCAAGCTGTCGCAGGGCGAATTCGTCACCGCGTCCAAGCTCGAAGCCGTGTTCGAGACCAGCCCCCTGGTGCGGCAGATCTACATTTACGGCAACAGCGCACGCTCCTATCTGCTGGCTGTGATCGTGCCGACCGCCGAGGCACTGGCACGCCATGACACCCACGAGCTCCGAGCGCTGATCGGCGAGTCGCTAGCCGACATCGCCAAGGTCGCCGATCTGCAATCGTTCGAGCTACCGCGTGACTTCATAGTGGAGACAACGGAATTCACGCTGGAGAACGGTCTGCTGACCGGTATCCGAAAGCTGGCGCGACCCAAGTTGAAGGAGCTCTACAGCCCACGGTTGGAGGCGCTGTACACCGATCTGGCGCAAGGACAGGCGACCGAGTTGCAGGAGCTGCGCCAAAGCGGTGCCAGCCCGCCCCGTCCTCGAGACCATCAGTCGCGGGGCCGCAGCGCTTCTCGGCACCGCGGCCGCCGACTTGTCGCCCGATGCCCACTTCACCGATCTGGGCGGGGACTCGTTGTCGGCGTTGACCTTCGCCAATCTGCTGCGCGAGGTCTTCGACATCGACGTCCCCGTCGGTGTGATCGTCAGCCCTGCCAATGACCTTCAGGCACTTGCCGAATACATCGAAGCAGAACGCAGCGGCAGCACCCGCCCCACGTTCGCGTCGGTGCACGGCCGCGGGGCCACAGAGGTTCACGCCGGCGATCTGACGCTCGACAAGTTCCTCGATGCACAAACCCTCACAACCGCACCGGGACTGCCGTACCCGAGCCAGGAGGTGCGCACCGTCCTGCTGACCGGAACGACCGGTTTCCTCGGCCGCTACCTGGCCCTGGAATGGCTGGAAAGAATGCATCTCGTCGGCGGCACGGTGATCTGCCTTGTTCGCGCCAAGGACGACGCCAGCGCGCGGCTGCGGCTGGACGAAACGTTCGACAGCGGTGATGCCAATCTGCTGAGCCATTACCGGCAACTCGCCGCCGAGCACTTGGAGGTGCTCGCCGGAGACAAGGGCGACTCCGATCTCGGACTCGATCGCAAGACATGGCAGCGGCTGGCGGACACCGTCGACCTGATCGTGGATGCGGCCGCACTGGTCAACCATGTCCTGCCGTATGACCAGTTGTTCGGACCGAACGTCGTTGGCACCGCTGAGCTGATCCGGCTCGCGCTCACCACGAAGCTGAAGCCGTTCGTCTATCTGTCGACGGTCGGCGTCGGCGATCAGATCGAGCCGGCAAGCTTCATCGAGGACGCAGACGTCCGTCAGATGAGCGCGACGCGCACGGTCAATGACAACTACGCCAACGGCTACGGCAACAGCAAGTGGGCCGGCGAGGTGTTGCTGCGCGAAGCCCACGATCTCAGCGGCCTGCCCGTATCGGTGTTCCGGTGCGACATGATCCTGGCGGAGCCGAGGTATGCCGGACAGCTCAACGTCCCCGACATGTTCACCCGGCTCCTGCTGAGCCTGGTCGCCACTGGAATCGCGCCCCGTTCGTTCTACGAACTGGATGCGGCGGGCAATCGGCAGCGCGCCCACTATGACGGCCTACCAGTGGATTTCATCGCCGAGGCCATCTCCACTCTTGGCGCATATCAGGCATATGGGTTCGAGACCTACCACGTGATGAACCCGTACGACGACGGCATCGGACTCGACGAGTACGTCAACTGGCTGGTCGGTGCCGGCTATCGCATCGACCGCGTCGCGGACTACGGGGAATGGCTGGAGCGGTTCGAGACGAGTATGCGGACCCTTCCGGACAGGCAGCGCCGGGCCTCACTGCTGCCACTGCTGCACAGCTACGCGCACCCTGCAAAGCCGCTCCGCGGCTCGTTCGCCACGACCGACCGTTTCCGCGCAGCGGTGCAGGAAGCGAAAGTCGGCCCGGACAAAGACATCCCGCATGTGACGGCGGAGATCATCGTCAAGTACATCACCGACCTGCAATTGCTCCGCCTGCTGTAAGCAGTTCGGCGAGTGTGAATCCACTGCGAAAAACTCCACGAATTTTCGCCGTGGCTTCACGCTGGGCGCCGGCGCCGCGACGCTACATCGCCAGCCCGACCCCCAGCAGCACAATCGCGATCAGCGGCAGGATGCCCTGGGTGATCGCCGCGCGCGCCTTGTCCGGCGACGACACCAGCAGCACCAGCGCCGCCGCGAGCATGGACCCGGTGCCGGCGAAGATGAGTGCGAGTCCGATGCCGTAGTACTCGAACCCGCCGATGACGATGCCCACGATTGTCACGATCGCCAGAAACAGGTTGTAGAAACCCTGATTGAACGCGAGTTCCTTGGTGGCCAGCGCCTCTTCCTCGCTGGTCCCGAACGTCGCCCTGGTCCGGGCCGACGTCCAGGTCAACGACTCCATCACCCAGATGTACACATGCAGCAGCGCCGCAAGACCCGCGAAGCTCAACCCTGCGTAAACCATTCAGGCACCTATGCTTTCGACTCGGACCACCGGCGCGATCGTTCCGCTCCCATCGGCTTCTCGCTATTCGAACAGGCCTGCTTGCCCGAAGCCGACGGCGCCGGCAGGCGGGGTCATGCCGAGGTGGGTCCAGGCTTGGGCGGTGGCGACGCGGCCGCGCGGCGTGCGGGCGATCATGCCCGCGCGCACCAGGAACGGCTCGCACACCTCCTCGACTGTGGTGGCTTCCTCCCCCACCGCAACCGCGAGCGTGGACACCCCGACCGGTCCCCCGCCGAAACTGCGTGTGAGCGCCGACAATACGGCGCGGTCGAGCCGATCCAGCCCGAGCTCGTCGACGTCGTACACCGCCAGCGCGGACTTGGCGATATCGCGGGTGATGACACCGTCGGCACGCACCTCGGCGAAGTCGCGAACCCGCCGCAGCAGCCGGTTGGCGATACGCGGCGTGCCGCGTGAGCGCCGAGCGACTTCGGCGCCGGCGTCGTCGCGTAGCTCGATGCCGAGGATGCCGGCCGAGCGGGTCAGCACCCGCTCGAGCTCTGCCGGTTCGTAGAAGTCCATGTGGGCGGTGAAGCCGAACCTGTCGCGCAACGGGCCCGTCAGCGCCCCGGAGCGGGTGGTGGCGCCGACCAGAGTGAACGGCGCGACCTCGAGCGGAATGGACGTGGCGCCCGGACCCTTTCCGACGACGACATCGACGCGGAAGTCCTCCATCGCGAGATAGAGCATCTCCTCGGCGGGCCTTGCGATGCGGTGGATCTCGTCGATGAACAGCACGTCGTGCTCGACGAGGTTCGACAGCATCGCGGCCAGATCACCCGCGCGTTCCAGCGCGGGCCCGGAGGTGACCCGCAGCGAGGTGCCCAGCTCTGCCGCGATGATCATCGCCAGCGAGGTCTTGCCCAGGCCCGGGGGCCCGGACAACAGGATGTGATCCGGTGTGCCACCACGGTTCTTGGCTCCCTCGAGGACCAACTGCAGCTGCTCGCGAACCCGGGGCTGGCCGATGAACTCCCCAAGCGAGCGCGGCCGCAGGCTGGCGTCGATGTCCCCCTCGCCGACGGTCAGAGCGGCCGAAACCTCCCTGTCGGAGGTGTCTTCGGATTCCGCGTCCTCGAAGCGGCCGGTCACTTCTTACCCAACATCGACAGCGCCAAGCGCAGCGCACTGGTGGTGTTGGCTTCTGGGTCGTTGGCGAGCACCTTGTCGGTGGCCTCCTCGGCCTGCTTGACCGCAAACCCAAGGCCGACAAGCGCTTCCACGACGGGGCCACGCACAGAATGGTCGTTCACCACGACGGCACCCGACGGTGTGATGGCCCCCATCTTGTCACGCAGGCTCAACGCCAGCAGCTCCGCGGTCTTCTTGCCGACCTTCGGAATTCGGGTCAACGCGGTGATGTCGCCGTCGGCGATCGCGCGCCGCAGCGTGGGCCCGTCGTACATCGCCAACGCACCCAGGGCGATGCTCGGTCCGATGCCCGACACCGCGAGCAGTGTCAGGAAGAGGTTGCGGGCGTCGGCGTCCGAAAAGCCGTACAGCGTCATCGAATCCTCGCGCACGATCATCGCCGTTATCAGCCGGGCCTCCCCGCCGCGGTGCAGTGTCGCCAGGGTGGACGGGGTCGCCATGACCTTGTAGCCGACGCCGGCCGCCTCGATCACGACGTGGTCGAGGGCGATGTCGAGAACCTCGCCACGAACGGATGCGATCATCGTGCCGCCTTCGCTTTCGCCTTTATCGTCGCTTTGTACTTGCGTTGCTGTTCGGCGGCCAAGGCCTCGGCCGCCGCCATGCGAGCGATCATCGGGGCGCGCCAGCAGTGGCAGATCGCCAGCGCCAGCGCATCGGCGGCGTCCGCCGGTGTCGGTTTCGTCTGCAATGCAAGGATTCTGGTGACCATTGCGGTGACCTGAGCCTTATCGGCGTTGCCGTTTCCCGTGACGGCGGCCTTGACCTCGCTGGGGGTGTGGAAGTGCACGTCGATGTCACGCTTGGCGGCAGCGAGTGCGATGACCCCGCCCGCCTGCGCGGTGCCCATCACCGTCGACACGTTCTGCTGGGCGAACACCCGCTCGATCGCGATGACGTCGGGGTGGTGGGTGTCCATCCAGTGTTCGACGGTGTCGCTGATGGTCAGCAACCGGCGCTGAAGGGATTGGTCGGAGGGGGTGCGGACCACGTCGACGTCCAGCGCGATGACCTTGCGCCCCGTGCCGCCCTCGATGACCGACAGCCCGCACCGCGTCAACCCGGGGTCGACACCCATCACCCGCACGGGCCAG
This sequence comes from uncultured Actinomycetota bacterium, assembly GCA_963737385.1. GTDB lineage: Bacteria > Actinomycetota > Actinomycetes > Mycobacteriales > Mycobacteriaceae > Mycobacterium. Next base: position 29,641 of record CAVTSZ010000056.1, on the reverse strand, counting down.
CTCCTTCTGTGAACACCTGTTCGAGAGCTTAACGCCGACACCCGACACCTCAGGGTCCCGACACGCCCGACCGATCAGCGCGCCGACTACGAGGACGAACTCGCCCGCTCGTCCAACGGGAGCAGCTGAGCGGGGTCGGTCAGCGCGACACCGCGGTACTGCGGGCCCAACGTCCGGCCCGCCGCCAGCAACGGCTCGGTGTTGCGCAGCGTGCGGGCCAACACGAACGCACCCTCGAGTGCACCGACTATCGACAACGTGACGTCGCGCGCGTGGTGCGGGTCGAGCCCGCGCGCGGTGAAGTAGGCGGCGCCACCGTCGACCCAGCCGCGAAACACCGAGGCCGACGTCTCGCGGAGTTCCTCGACGGTGTCGGCGATTTCGGCGGCGACGCTGGCAACCGGGCACATGTTCGCGAATCCGGTTCCTGCCATGTCCTCAGCGGCCTGGGCGAAGACGCCCTCGATCGCCTCGCCGAGGTCGGTGTACTCGTCGACGAGTGACGGGATGAGCAGGCCATAGGCGGCCCCGGCGTTGATCAGCGCCTCGCGCGCGATCTGTACCTTGCCGCCGCGGAAGTGGTGATACAGCGAGCCGATCGGCGCGCCGGAGGCCTGCGCGATGTCCTTCATCCCGACGGCCGCGTAGCCCTTACGCCGCATCAGCTCGGCGGCGGCGGTGAGGATCGATTCCCGGGTGGTTCTTGCCATTCTCGCCTCCTGCAGACAGACTAGAGCATACGTTCTAGAATCAACGTTCTAATGCCGAAAGGTCGCCATGAAATCCGTCGACGTCACCGCCGGGACCATCGAATACCGCGAGGAGGGCGATCCGGCCGGCCCACCCGTCGTGCTCCTACACGGACTGCTGATGAACGACGCGCAGTGGAACCTGGCGCTGCCCCACTTGCCGCCGGAGTTCCGTTACCTGCTGCCGGTGCTGCCGATCGGCGGCCATCGCATCCCGATGCGCGACGACGCCGACCTGACCATGCCCGGCATGGTCAACATCGTCGGCGATTTCCTCGACGCACTGGAACTGACCGATGTCACGCTCGTCGTGAGCGACTGGGGCGGTCCGCTGTTCCTCACCGACATCGGACGAGACAAGCGCGTTGCGCGGCTGGTGGTCTGCCCGTCGGAGGCCTTCGACAACTTTCCGCCCGGGTTCCCCGGCAAGGTCACTTGGGTGGGCACCCGCACCACCGGCACGGTCAAGATGGCGATGCAGCAGCTGCGCGTCGGCTGGTTACGCAAACGGTTCTTCTTGTTCGGCATGATGACCGCCAAGCCCATTCCCCAGGACATCGTCGAGGCGTGGACGGATCCGGGTCTCACCGACGTGCGGATCCGTCGTGATCTGCTGAAGTATGCGCGCACCAGGATCGACAAACCCAATCTGGTGCGCGCCACCAACCGGCTTGCCGACTTCCCCGGGGACGTGCTGGTGCTGTGGAGCCACAACCGCGTGATGCCGGTCGCACACGCAGAGGCTCTGTCCGAATTGACCGGCGGCACACTACGTTACGTTGATGACGCCAAGGTGCTGATCATGCTCGATCAGCCGGAGGCAACCGCGCGGGCGATCGGCGAGTTCCTCAAGGGCTGAGCACGCCGATTTGTCGCAGCTGCGCAACGACGTCGACTACGCCCCACGTCTCGGCCACCCGGCCGTCGACGAACCGGAAGATGAAGATCTCGTTGTACGTCACCCGATTTCCGGTGGGCGGGGTGCCCATGAATTCGCCCCTGTGGGTACCGGTGACGGTGTTCCTGGCGACGATCTTGTCTCCTGCCGCGATCAGATCGTCGACGGTGAGATGGATGTCGGGATAGACCGAAAAGAGCACCGACCACACCTGCTTGAGTTTCTCCGCGCCCGTCGCGTCGATCGGCAAGGGGGTGCGAATCTGCGCATCCGGCAAGACGAATTCGTCGATGGTCCGCGCGAGGGATTCGACGTCGCCCGCGTTCACCGCGTCATGGAAGCGCTTGAACGCCGTGGTGTTCCGTGTCTCCTCGGCCGTGGACAGACGGCGCCTCCTCGGGTCGAGCTATTCCTCTTCGTCGAGTACCGCGGCGACATCGTCGGGGATGTCGAGGTTGGTGTAGACGTCCTGGACGTCGTCGAGGTCCTCGAGTGCGTCGACCAGCTTGAGCACCTTGCGCGCGCCGTCGAGATCGACAGGCACGGACACCGACGGCTCGAAGCTGGCCTCCGCGGACTCGTAGTCGATACCCGCGTCCTGCAAGGCGGTCCGGACTGCGACGAGATCGCCAGGCTCGCAGATGATCTCGAAGGTGTTGTCGAGATCGTTGATCTCCTCTGCGCCTGCTTCGAGCACCGCGGTCAGCACATCGTCCTCGGTCTGCCCGTTCTTCTCCAGGGTGACGAGGCCCTTGCGCGAGAACAGGTAGGCCACCGAGCCCGGATCGGCCATGTTGCCGCCGTTGCGCGTCATCGCCACGCGCACCTCGCCGGCCGCGCGGTTGCGGTTGTCGGTGAGACATTCGATCAGAACCGCGACACCGTTGGGGCCGTAACCCTCGTAGGTGATGTTCTGGTAGTCGGCGCCGCCGGCTTCCTCACCGGCGCCACGCTTGCGGGCGCGCTCGATGTTGTCGTTGGGTACCGACGACTTCTTGGCCTTTTGAATCGCGTCGTAGAGCGTGGGGTTGCCCGCGGGGTCACCGCCGCCGACGCGCGCGGCGACCTCGACGTTCTTGATCAGCTTGGCGAAGTTCTTGCCCCGCCGGGCGTCGATGACGGCCTTCTTGTGCTTGGTGGTGGCCCACTTGGAATGGCCGCTCATGCAGGTATACCTCTTTCGTGCGCTACGTCTGAGCGACGAGTCTACGTGGAGGTTTGTCCACTACCGAACCGCGTCGGGGGGCGTGAGAGCGATGATGCGGTAGCCCACGCCGGCGGGCCAGCCCAGGTGGCCCTGTAGGTGCACCTGGATCCACGTCGGCGTACCGGACGGGTCGTCGGTGAACGTCGCGGCGGCCCCGACGATCGCACTCGTGTCGCCGGCGGCCTGCAGCACAACCGAGACGGACAACGTCGCGTCACCGAGCGCCGCCCGGTTGTAGGCCAGGCTGTCGGGGAGGAAGAACGACGTCGAGAAGTTCGGCGTTCGGATGCCGCGCGGCGCGTTCGGGGCCCGACGCAGCATCAGCCCGGACACCTGCGGCTTGCCGTCGAACCACACCGTGCCGACGTACTCGGTGCGCCGCGCCTCATCACCGCCGGGTAGCCGCACCACCGTGTCGATTCGCGGTTGCGGCTCAACTTCGATCATCGTCATCGGTCTGCGAATATAGCCGCGATGAGCACCCAGTTCCCCATGCAGTCGTCATCCCGGCTGCTGTTGCCGGTTCAGGCCTGACGGACGGCTGTTAGCGTCTACCCGCAGAATCTTCTCCAGGAATCTTACTCAGGAGTAAGATCATCTGGCCATGTCGTTTTCACTAGATCTCTCCCCTGACTTGATCCATGTCCGCGACTGGGTCCATGAGTTTGCCGCCGACGTGATCCGGCCGGCCGCGGCGGAGTGGGACGAACGCGAGGAGACGCCGTGGCCGATCATCCAGGAGGCCTCGAAAGTCGGTCTTTACTCCATGGAGTTCTTCGCAGAGCAGTCCTCTGAGCCTTCGGGGCTGGGCATGCTCGTCGCGTTCGAGGAGATGTTCTGGGGCGACGCCGGTATCGCGTTGTCGATCCTCGGTACCGGCCTGGCGGCGGCCTCACTTGCCGGCAACGGCACACCGGAACAGATGGGCGAATGGCTCCCGCAGATGTTCGGCACGGTCGATGACCCGAAGGTGGCGTCGTTCTGCTCGTCGGAACCGGGCGCCGGCTCCGACGTCGGCGCGATCCTGACCCGCGCCCGCTACGAAGAGGCCACCGACGAATGGGTGCTCAACGGCACGAAGACCTGGGCGACCAACGGCGGCATCGCCGAGGTGCACATCGTCGTCGCGTCGGTGTACCCCGAACTCGGCACGCGGGGGCAGGCGACGTTCATCATCCCGCCGAACACACCGGGCTTCCGGCAGGGCCAGAAGTTCCTCAAGCACGGCATCCGGGCGTCGCACACCGCCGAGGTGGTGTTGGAGGACGTCCGACTCCCCGGCCGCCTGATCGTCGGCGGGCGGGAGAAGTTCGAGGAGCGGATCGCACGGGTTCGCGAGGGCAAGAAGGGCGCGGGTCAGGCGGCCATGGCCACGTTCGAGAGGACCCGCCCCTCCGTCGGCGCGATGGCGGTCGGAGTCGCGCGCGCGGCGTACGAGTACGCCCTCGAGTACGCGCTGCAGCGGGAGCAGTTCGGCCGCAAGATCGGCGAATTCCAGGCCATAGCATTCAAATTGGCGGACATGAAGGCCAGGGTGGACGCCGCACGTCTGCTGGTCTGGCGAGCGGGCTGGATGGCGCGCAACGGCAAGGTGTTTGACAACGCGGAGGGGTCGATGGCCAAGCTCGTCGCCAGTGAGACCGCCGTGTACGTCACCGATGAGGCGATCCAGATCCTCGGCGGCAACGGCTACACGCGTGACTATCCGGTCGAGCGGATGCACCGAGACGCCAAGATCTTCACCATCTTCGAGGGCACCAGCGAGATTCAGCGGCTGGTCATCGGCCGCGCCGTCACGGGCCTACCCCTCCGCTAGTTGCGCGATTTGTGTGCAATTCGGAGCGGTGAGCGCTCCTAACGCACACAAATCGCCAGCTTAGAGAAGGTCGACGAAGAGTTTGTGGATGCGGCGGTCGCCGGTCATCTCCGGATGGAACGACGTCGCGAGCATCTGCCCCTGTCGCACCGCGACGATGTGTCCGGCGGCCTGCCCCAGCACCTCGACGTCCGCCCCGACACGCTCGACCCACGGCGCCCGGATGAACACGGCATGCACAGGACTGTCGAGCCCCGTGAAGACGATATCTTCCTCGAACGAATCCACTTGGCGGCCAAAGGCGTTGCGCCGCACCGTCATGTCGATCGCCTTGAGCGGTGTGGCATCGCGCCCGGCCGAGCCGGCGTCCAGGATCTCGGTGGCCAGCAGGATCATGCCCGCACACGACCCGTAGGCCGGCATGCCGTCGGCCAGCCGTGACCGCAGCGGCTCGAGCAGTTCGAGCTCACGCAGCAGATGGCTCATCGTGGTGGACTCCCCGCCGGGGATGACCAGCGCGTCGACGGCTTCGAGTTCACGCAGCCGCCGCACGGTCGACGCCTCGGCGCCCGCCTCGCGCAGTGCCGCCAGATGTTCGCGGGTGTCGCCCTGCAGCGCCAGTACGCCGACGTGCGGAGCGCTCACGGCGTGAAGTCGCGCTTGTAGCGGGTCAGCCCTTCCTGCATCACCGCCGCGACCATCTCGCCTGACCGCGTGTAGATCTTGCCCTGTGTGAGCGCGCGACCGCCGCACGCCGACGGCGACGACTGGTCGTACAGCAGCCACTCGTCGGCCCGGAACGGCCGCATGAACCACATCGCGTGATCCAGCGACGCGATCTGCAGATGCCTGCGTTCCTCCAAGTGGTGAACCTGCGCCGAACCCAGCAAGGTGAGGTCGCTCATGTACGCCAGCGCGCAGATGTGCAGCACGAAGTCATCGGGCAACGGGTCGTGGTGGCGGAACCACACCTTCTGCTGCGAAGCCTTGCCGGGCAGACGCTCCAGCTTCTCCTGCGGGACGATCCGGATCTCCCACTCCGCGAACTGCTTGAAGCCGGCGTCGTCGAAGGCCTTGATCTCCGTCAGGCCCGGCAGATCCTCCGGCGGCGGCGCAGACGGCATCGCGTCCTGGTGGTGGATGCCGCTCTGGTCGGTCTGGAAGGACGCCGACATGGAGAAGATGGTCTCGCCGTGCTGAATCGCGTTGACCCGACGGGTGGCGAACGATCCGCCGTCGCGCAGCCGCTCGACGGTGAACACCGTGGGCGCCTTGGCATCTCCCGGCCGCAGGAAGTAGCCGTGCAGCGAGTGCACCTGATACTTCGGTTCGACCGTGCGCACCGCCGAAACCAGCGACTGGCCGGCGACGTGACCACCGAACGTGCGCTGCCAGTTTCCCGATTCCGGGCTGAAGACACTGCCGCGATAGATGTTGACCTCGAGCTGCTCGAGATCAAGGATCTCTTCGATCGCCACCAGATGTTCTTACCAGCCGCGCTCGGCGAGCCGGTGCGGGGCGGCGACGTCCTCCACGTTGATTCCGACCATGGCCTCCCCCAGCCCGCGCGACACCTTCGCCAGCACGTCGGGGTCGTCGTAGAAGGTGGTGGCCTTCACGATCGCGGCGGCGCGGGCGGCGGGATCGCCGGCCTTGAAGATGCCCGAGCCGACGAACACGCCCTCGGCGCCGAGCTGCATCATCATCGCCGCGTCGGCCGGGGTGGCGATGCCGCCGGCGGTGAACAACGTCAGCGGCAGCTTGCCTGCCCGTGCCACCTCGACGACCAGATCGTAGGGCGCCTGCAATTCCTTTGCGGCAACGAACAACTCGTCCTTGGACAGCGAGGTGAGCCGACGAATCTCGCCACCGATCGCCCGCATGTGCGTGGTCGCGTTGGACACGTCACCGGTGCCCGCCTCCCCCTTGGAGCGGATCATCGCGGCGCCCTCGGTGATACGCCGCAGCGCCTCGCCCAGATTGGTCGCGCCGCACACGAACGGCACGGTGAACTTCCACTTGTCGATGTGGTGGGTGTAGTCGGCCGGCGTGAGCACCTCGGACTCGTCGATGTAGTCGACCCCGAGACTCTGAAGGATCTGTGCCTCGACGAAGTGGCCGATGCGGGCCTTGGCCATCACCGGGATGGTTACCGCGGAGATGATGCCCTCGATGAGATCGGGATCACTCATCCGGGCGACCCCACCCTGGGCGCGGATGTCGGCGGGGACACGCTCCAGTGCCATGACGGCCACCGCGCCGGCGCCCTCGGCGATACGGGCCTGCTCGGGAGTGACGACGTCCATGATGACGCCGCCCTTGAGCATCTCTGCCATGCCGCGCTTGACCCGGGCGGTGCCGGTCTGGGACTCGCCTGCCCGCGGGCGGGGTCCCCTAGCCCCCTGGACCCCGTTCTCCGCTGCGGTATCCACTTCTATCTCCTCCGAATCGCTACTGATCCAGTCTAAAGCCGGTCGCAAATCCATTGAATCCGCACATCAGCGGATCGATTGCAACTGCCGCCGAGGGACGCCGCCTCGCACATCGGCAAGCGCGTTCGCTTCGGTCAGCAGCTCGCCGAGCTGCAGGGGGTACACGGTCTCTCCCATGGCGACCAGCTCACTGATCATTGTCGCATCGCACCAGCGGTGCCCATGAATGTAGGCCCGCTCCAGACCGGTGCGCCCGGCCTCCGAGGGCTCGAACCGGTCGGTGCGGTGGATGAAGAACATCTCCTCGCTGCGGATCACCGACCCGTTGAAGTCGATCACCGCGTTGCGCTGCCACACCGGGCCGAACATGTCGGCGGGGTTGACCCGAAGCCCCGTTTCCTCCTCTAACTCGCGCACCGCGGCCTCGACCAGCGTCTCTCCCCGCTGCGCCGCGCCTCCGACGGTGAACCACCAGCGCGGCGCGGGGCCGTCCGAGCCGTCCGGGAGTGCCGGATCCGACCCGCAGAACAGCAGCACCGCGCCGGTGCGATCGAGCAGAACGACGCGCGCCGACACCCGCCTGCTGACCGTGGGTGCAACTTCGGATCGCTCGGCGATCTCGAAATAGGTTGGAAGCGCGGCGGTTCCGCCGAGCCGCAGCATCCGCACCGCGGGGCGCTCTCGCAGCGCCAGGGTGTCGCGGACGGCGTCGTTGTGGAAGCGACGGGCCAGCAACACCCGCGCCTCGGCGTCGGCCAGTTCAGCGACCAATGCGGTCGGCAGGGACGACGGGTCGACCAGGGTCAGTGCCGCGGACAGCTCGTTCTCCGCGGCCTCCCGCCCCGCCCGCGGAGCGCGTTCAGCGGCGTCGGCCAACGCCGCCAGTCGCTTGCCCGCAGGCCCGCCGCCGTAGGAATCGACAGCCACCGCGCGGGCGACGACGGCGCGTCGGGCGAGTACGCCGTCGAGCGCCTGCCAGGACAGGTCGTAGCGCACGTGCAACCGGTCGAGCCGGTTGGCGGTCTGAAACGCCCACGCCCCGACCAGTAGCAGGACCACGAACAACACCGCCAGCGCGATGATGACGATCCAGGTGATCAACTAAATCCCCCGGCCGTCCCCCTGGCCTTCGGCCGGGTGGGCCCCCCGCTTGCGTGGGGAGTGCCCCCAGCGCTCTCCCCTGCTGCGCGGGGACCCCAGCCCGCCGTCCCGGCTACCTGCACCTTTGCCCCCGCACTTGCGACGGTCTCGTAGACGCGCATGATCTGGCCGGCCACCACCGACCAGTCGTAGCGATGTACCGCGTCCGCCGCGGCGTCGATGAAGCGCTCCCGGGCGACGTCGTTCTCCAGCACCTCGATCAGCCCGTCCGCCAGGCCTTCGGGATCATCGACCGGCACCAGTCGGCCCGCGGTGCCGTCCACCAGCACGCGCCGGAACGCGTCCAGGTCGCTGGCCACCACCGCGGTTCCCGCGGCCATCGCCTCGACGAGCACGATGCCGAAGCTCTCTCCCCCGGTGTTGGGCGCGCAGTACACGTCCGCACTGCGCAGCGCCGAGGCCTTCTCGGCGTCGTCCACCTGGCCCAGGAAGCGCAGATGCCCGGCGAGTGTCCCGGCGGACTCGCGCAGCTCGTCCTCGTCGCCGCGGCCGACGATCAGGATCTCGATCTCTTCGAAGCGCTCGACGAGCCTCGGCAACGCACCCAACAGAACGGCCATGCCCTTGCGGGACTCGTCATAGCGTCCGAGAAACAGGATCGATTTACCCGGCCGCGGATAGCCGTCCATCGGCGATGCCGACGCGAACGACGCCACGTCGACCCCGTTGGGTATCTCGACCGCGTCGCTGCCGAGGGCCTCCATCTGCCAGCGCCGTGCCAGATCCGACACCGCGATGCGGCCGACGATCTTCTCGTGCATCGGTCGAAGGAACGGTTCGAACACGCTGAGCGTCAACGACTTCGTCGTCGAGGTGTGAAACGTCGCGACGATCGGACCCTCGGCGATGTTCAGCGCCAGCATCGACAGGCTCGGTGCATTGGGCTCGTGCAGATGCAGCACATCGAAATCGCCGTCGGCGAGCCAGCGCTTCACCATCCGGTGCGTGGCAGGCCCGAACCGCAGCCGAGCCACCGACCCGTTGTACGGGATGGGCACGGCCTTGCCGCCCGACACCACGTAGTCGGGCAGGGATGCGTGCCCATCTGAAGACGTCGGCGCCAGCACGCTGACCTGGTGGCCGCGGCCGTGCATCACCTCGGCCAGTTGCAGTACGTGTGACTGCACCCCGCCGGGAACGTCGAACGAGTAGGGGCACACCATGCCGATGCGCATCAGGTCGCCCCGAGCTTGGCGCGCCGCTCGTCGGACAGGTCGGCCAGCCACTGGGGCTGCATCATGTGCCAGTCGGCCGGATGCGCGGCGATGTTTCGCGCGAACCGGTCTGCAAGCGCCTGCGTGATGGCACCGACGTCTCCCGACGACGTGTCCAGCGGCGGGTGAAACCTGGTGACCATCCGGCCGCCTTCGTACCAGCAGTGCACGGGCAGCAACGCGGCTCCGGTCGCGATCGCCAGCTTCGCCGGCCCGGCAGGCATCCGGGTGGGCTCACCGAAGAAATCGACCTGCACGCCGCTGCGGGTGAGGTCGCGGTCGGCCATCAGACACACCAGCCCGTTATCCCGCAGTCGATCGGTCAAGACCTCGAACGGTGGCCGGTCACCACCGGTAAGGGGAAGCATCTCGAAGCCTAGAGTTTCCCGGTAGTCGATGAACCGGCGATACAGCGACTCGGGTTTGAGCCGCTCGGCGACGGTGGCGAAGGTGCCGTGTTTGTACACCAGCCACACTCCGGCCATATCCCAGTTTCCGCTGTGCGGCAATGCCATCACCACGCCCCGACCCGCGGCACGGCCGGCGACAACGTTCTCGTTGCCCACCGTCACTGTCGTCAAGCTGGCGGCCCAGCGCGTCAAGATCCATCGACGGCAATCGGAATGCCTCCCGCCAATATCGGGCGTATGAGGCAAGCGAAGCACGAATCAGCCCGTCCGGCACGCGGGCGGGCGGAACGCCGATGACCCGGGCCAGGTTCTTGCGTAGTTGGTCGGGCCCGCCGCCGCGGGCCGCATAGTGCGCCCCGGCACCGAAAGCGTTGCGCGCCACGACTTCCGGCATGGCGCGGACGAGCCGCCAGCCTGCCGCGTACCCCCAGTCCGTGAACCTGTGACCCAACGAGGTGCCCGGTGTCGGCTCCGGCGGGGTTGTCGTCACGGCTCGTCCCCCTGCCCTCCGGGCGGGTGGGCCCCCCGCTCGCGTGGGGAGTGCCCCGAGGTCTCCGGTTTCTCGCCGTCGGCGGAGGCGGTGTCGGGCTTCGTCAGTCGATCCATCGCTCCCGGCGAGGTCCGCACGCTGTGCACGCGCTGGCCCAGGGTGATGAGGCTGGTCACCGCCAGCAGCCACATCGCCACATGCAGCAGCCACGGCACGCCGAACAGGCCCGACAGCCCCGCGCCGGCCAGCACGATTATCAGTCGCTCGGGCCGCTCGATCATGCCGCCCTCGGCGGACAGCCCGCTGGCCTCGGCGCGGGCCTTGATGTAGGAGATCACCTGCGAGGTGACCAGGCAGATCAGCGTGGCCACCACCAGCGACGTGCTCCGCATGCCGAAGGCGGCCCACCACAGCAGGCCGCAGAAGATCGCGCCGTCGCCGATCCGGTCGCACGTGGCGTCCAGGACCGCGCCGAAGCGTGTGCCGCCGCCGCGCTGGCGGGCCATCGCGCCGTCGAGCATGTCGGCGAGAACGAAGAACGACACGACGACCCAGCCCCACCACAACTGGCCGATCGGGAACAGCGTGAGTGCGCCGAGAACCGACCCCGCCGTACCCAGGATGGTGATGCTGTCGGGGGTTAAGCCCGCCCGCAGCGCCGCCTTGGCCACCGGCCGAGACAACTTCTCGTACGCCGCGCGGGTCATCAGGTAGAGATTGCTCACTGCTGCTTCGCCCACTCCGTCGCCAGCAATTCACGTGTCTCGCGCAGAAGCTGCGGGACGATCTTCGCGCCGCCGATGATGGTGATGAAGTTCGCGTCACCGATCCATCGCGGCACGACATGCATGTGCAGATGTTCGGCGAGCGACCCGCCCGACACCGTGCCCAGGTTCAGCCCGACGTTGAAGCCCATCGGATTGGACACACTCTTGATGACGCGAATCGCCTTCTGGGTGCACGCCATCAGCTCGGCGCTCTCGGCGTCGGTGAGGTCCTCGAGCTCGGACACCCGTCGGTACGGGACGACCATCAGGTGTCCCGGGTTGTACGGGTAGAGGTTCAGCACGACGTAGACCAACTCGCCGCGCGCCACCATCAGACCGTCCTCGTCGGACAGCTTCGGAATGTCGGTGAACGGGCGCGAGGGTTCCAAATTGCTGCGCCGCAGCGGGGATTCGGCGATGTAGCTCATTCGGTGCGGTGTCCACAGCCGTTGCAGGTGGTCGGGCTCACCGGCGCCCTTGTCGACGATCGTGTTGTCGTCCTCGTCATCCGTCGGCTCTTCGCGCAGGCGCTCATCGCGGGTCACGGCTGATTGCCTACCTTGACCAGTTCGGCTGTCGGCGTGGCGTTCTGCCGGGCGGCGATCCAGTCGGCGATCGCTGCGACGGCCGCGTCGCGCGGCACACCGTTGATCTGGGTGCGGTCGGCGAAGCGGAAGCTGACCGCCCCGGCTTCGACGTCGCGGTCCCCTGCCACGAGCATGAACGGCACCTTCTGGTTCGTGTGGTTCACGATCTTCTTGGCCATCCGGTCGTCGCTGGAATCGACCTCGGCCCGGATGCCGTGCGTCTTCAGTTGCGTGGCAAGGCCATTGAGGTACGGGATGTGGACGTCGGCAACGGGAATGCCGACCACCTGCACCGGCGCCAGCCACGCCGGGAACGCGCCGGCGTAGTGCTCGGTGAGGATGCCGAAGAACCGCTCGATCGATCCGAACAGCGCGCGGTGAATCATCACCGGACGCTGGCGGGTGCCGTCGGCGGCGGTGTACTCCAGTTCGAAGCGATCCGGAAAGTTGAAGTCCAGCTGAATCGTCGACATCTGCCAGCTGCGTCCCAGCGCGTCCTTGACCTGAACCGAGATCTTGGGGCCGTAGAACGCGGCGCCGCCCGGGTCGGGCACCAGGTCGAGGCCGGAGGCGGCGCCCACCTCGGCCAGCACGCTGGTGGCTTCCTCCCACAACTCGTCGGAGCCGACGAACTTCTCCGGATCCTTCGTCGACAGCTCGAGGTAGAAGTCGGTCAGACCGTAGTCGCCGAGCAGGTCGAGCACGAAGCGCAGCAGCGACGTCAGCTCGTCGCGCATCTGATCGCGGGTGCAGTAGATGTGCGAGTCGTCCATCGTCAGGCCGCGCACCCGGGTCAGGCCGTGCACGACGCCGGAGAGCTCGTAGCGGTACACCGTGCCGAATTCGAAGAGCCGCAACGGAAGTTCGCGGTACGACCGCCCGCGGGACCGGAAGATCAGGCAGTGCATCGGGCAGTTCATCGGCTTGAGGTAGTAGTCCTGGCCGGGCTTGCGCACCGTGCCGTCCTCGTTGTACTCGGCGTCGAGGTGCATCGGCGGGAACATGCCGTCGGAGTACCAGTCCAGGTGGCCCGAGATCTTGAAGAGCTCCGCCTTGGTGATGTGCGGGCTGTTGACGAATTCGTAGCCGGCCTCGCTGTGCTTGCGCGCGCGAGTAGTCCTCGAGCTCGCGCCGGATGATGCCGCCCTTGGGGTGGAAAACCGCCAGGCCCGAACCGATTTCGTCGGGGAAGCTGAACAGGTCAAGCTCGGCGCCGAGCTTGCGGTGGTCGCGCCGCTGCGCCTCCTCGATGAACTCGAGATGCTTGTCGAGCGCCTCCTGCGACTCCCACGCGGTGCCGTAGATGCGCTGCAGGCTGGCGTTGTCCTGGTTGCCGCGCCAGTATGCGGCCGAGCTGCGGGTGAGCTTGAACGCCGGGATGTATTTCGTCGTGGGGATATGCGGCCCACGGCACAGATCTCCCCATTCCCGTTCGCGGGTGCGGGGATTGAGGTTGTCATAGGCGGTCAGCTCGTCGCCGCCGACCTCCATCACGTCGGGGTCGCCGGATTTGTCGTCGACGAGCTCGAGCTTGTACGGCTCATTCGCAAGCTCTTCGCGCGCTTGTTCTTTGGAGTCGTAGACACGCCTCGAGAACAGCTGGCCCTCTTTGACGATCTGGCGCATGCGCTTCTCCAGCGCCTCGAGATCCTCCGGGGTGAAAGCGCGCATCACGTCGAAGTCGTAGTAGAAGCCATCGGTGATGGGCGGTCCGATGCCGAGCTTGGCCTCGGGGAACATGTCCTGCACCGCCTGGGCCAACACATGCGCGGCCGAGTGGCGAATGACGCTGCGGCCGTCGTCGGTGTCGGCGGCGACCGGGATGACGTCGACGTCGGCGTCGGGCGCCCACGAGAGGTCGCGCAACCGCCCCTCGGTGTCCCGCACCACGACGATCGCCGCGGGTTCACCGCGACCCGGAAGACCGGCGTCTCGGACCGCCGCCCCCGCGGTCGTCCCGGCAGCGACCCGGATAGGGGCTGCTGGGGCGGGGCTGACGGCGGCGCTCATCGGTGACTCTCCATTGCGTTGGGACTGGTATCGAACGCGACCATGCTATCCGTGCGACGACTCACGACCCCAAGCCAATGGGGCTGTTCAGCCATGGCCAATCGATGCCGACCAACTCGGCGGTCCAGTCGACCGCGCCGAGCAGCCACAGCGTGGCCACGACAATCAGCGCCGTGAAGATGCCGCCGAGCACCTGGATGGCGATGTGCTGTTGGCGGAACCAGTCCATCGCCTTGTCGTAGCGCTCCTTCGCGTAGGCCAGCAGTCGCCGTGCCCAGTCGAATTCGGTGGCCAGGATCCCGAGGCCGATGAACACGATTGCCCAGCCCGGACCCGGATACGGGATGGCGAGGATGCCGACGGCGAAGACCACCAGACCGACGACGCCGACCACGATGCGGTATACGAACTCCGCTTTGCGACGCTCGCGCAGACGGTCTCGCCAGCGTGCCCACCGGCGCCGGATGCTTGGTCGCTCGTCCTCGTCCGGTTTCACGGCTGCCCTGGCCGGAGTTTCACGAACAGCGCATGGGCCTCGGCCACGACGGCATCCCCGTCCAACAGCCGTCCGGAGACGAAGATCTTGCGGTCCTCGATGCCGTCGATGCGGGCGTCGACCTGCAGCTCCTTCTCGACGAGCGCGATCTTGCGGTAGTCGACGTGTAGGAACGCGGTGCGCTGGGCTCGGCTGCCGCTGAGCGTGAACGCGGCGTAGCCCAGCAGCCCGTCGAACAGCTGCGCCACCGCGCCACCGTGAGCAGCGCCGTTGCGGCCGAGGTGGAAGCGGCGGAACTGCGCCGTGCCTTCGATGCGACCGTCGTCCGTCTTGTGCAGGTCCAACGGGACGGCCAGGATGTTGCCGCGGTTGGGCAGGTCCATCCGCCGTCCCGACGGTGACGCCCACTCGTCGGCGTAGTAGGGCCCCAGCAGCTGCGTCACCTTCTCGACCAGGTCTGCGGCCTCGGTGATCACGTCGTCGGGCGCGTCGGCGGCGCGGGCGTGGTCCTGCAGTGTGCGGACGGCGTCGATGAACCGGCCGTAGTCGGGTCCACCCTGGGTGGTCGGGACCGGCGGGTTGAATCCCCCGCCGGGATGCTCACCCGAAGGTTGGTCGGTGGTCACTGCACCACCGTATTGCCTGGCTCAGGCTCAGGTCGGACTGCCTGGCTCAGGCGGAAGCCGAGCCGGCTTTGCTCAGTGTCTCGAACTCGTCGTCGGACAACTCGATGCCTGCGGCCGCGACGTTCTCCTCGAGGTGCGCGACTTTCGACGTGCCGGGGATCGGCAGCATCACCGGCGATCGCTTGAGCAGCCAGGCCAGCGCCAGCTGTGACGGGGACGCGTCGTGGTCGGTCGCGATCCGCTGCAGCGGGCCGTCGGCAGCAGCGAGCGGCCCGGCGGCCAACGGGAACCAGGGAATGAAGCCGATGTTCTGGCCTTCGCACGCTTCGAGCACCGGTTCGGCCGTGCGGACCGAGAGGTTGTACATGTTCTGCACCGACACGATCGTCGCGACCTTCTGGGCGGCCTCGAGCTGGTCCACATTGACTTCCGACAGCCCGATGTGTCGGATCTTGCCCTCCTGCTGCAGCTTCAGGAGTTCGCCGACCTGGTCCTCGGCGGGAAACTTGTCGTCGATGCGGTGCAGCTGGAACAGGTCGATGGTGTCCACGCCGAGACGGCGCAGACTCATCTCGCATTCCTGACGCAGGTAGGCCGGGTAGCCGAGCACGGGCCACGCGTCGGGTCCCGTGCGCAGCAGGCCGGCCTTGGTCGCGACGACGACGCCGTCCGGATAGGGGTGCAACGCCTCTTTGATCAGTTCCTCGGAGACATAGGGACCGTAGGAGTTGGCGGTGTCGATGAAGTTCACCCCGAGCTCGACGAGACGGCGTAGCACGCGAATACATTCGTCGCGGTCGGCCGGCGGGCCCCACACGCCTTGACCCGTGAGCCTCATCGCGCCGAATCCGAGGCGGTTCACGGTGAGGTCCCCGCCGAGGGAGAAGGAGGTCATGTCCCGACCGTACGCCGCGGGTGACAGGGTGGCCTGGTGAAGCTGAGCGACCTCGCGGCGCTGCCGTTGACCTACTCCGAGGTGGGCGCCACCGCGGGCCCGTTGCCCACCGGGTATCACCATGTGCAGAAGTCAGCGGTGATCGGCCGGGGTCGTCAGCGGTTCGAGAACGCCGCCGCCGAGGGCATGCGGTGGGGCATGCTGCGCGGCGCCGGGGTCAAGGTCGAGGCGACGACGGAGATAGCCGACGTCGGCTCGGAAGTGCTCGTCCATCTGGGCCCGGTCAGGGCGCCCTGCCGCGTGGTCTACGTCGTCGACGAGCCCGACCGGCGTGGATTCGCCTACGGCACGCTGCCCGGCCACGCCGAATCCGGTGAGGAGCTGTTCCTCGTCCGCTACGACCCGGCCACCGAGAACGTGTACGCCGACGTCACGGCGTTCTCCCGGCATGCGACGTGGTGGAGCCGGCTGGCGTCCCCGGTGACCTCGCTGGTCCAGCAGATCGTCACCGATCGCTACCTGCGGGCGCTCTGACTGTTCGTCCGCAGGTCCTCCGCAGTTCTCCAGCGGTAGCCTTGGGAACCTAGCGAAGGACATTCGGATGGTGATGGTGAACGAGCCTAGTGGGGTGCAAGCCACCCATCTGCGCATTGCCGAGCTGGTACAGGAGCTGCACAGCCGACCGGACACCGACTCGGAGACGGTGATCGCCGAGCTGGCAGAGCATGCCGCCGTCGAAGTGCCAGGAGCCCAGTACGCCGGGATCACGGTCACCCGCAACGCCAAGCACATCGACACTCCGGCCGCGACGCATATCTATCCGATGCTGCTCGACAAGATCCAGCAGCGGCATCAGGAGGGCCCCTGTCTCACGGCGGCGTGGGAAGAGAAGACCATCCACGTCGCTGATCTCGAGAACGACGACCGCTTCCCGCTCTACCGCGAGGACGCGCTGGCGGAGACGCCGATCCGGTCGATCATGGCGTTCCAGTTGTTCATCGCCGGGCGAGACGATGGGTGCCCTCAACGTCTATTCCGAGCAGCCGAACTCGTTCACCGAGGAGTCGAGAAACATCGGCCTGGTCTTCGCCGCGCACTCGTCGGTGGCGTGGAACTCGGCACGTCGCGAGGAGCAGTTCAAACAGGCGTTGGCCAGCCGAGACGTCATCGGCCAGGCCAAGGGCATGGTCATGGAACGCTACGGCGTTGACGCGGTGCAGGCATTCGATCTGTTGCGCAAGCTGTCCCAGGATTCTAATGTGCCGCTAATCCGGATCGCCAGTGAACTCCTCGCGAAGACGGAGACGTCAGATCGTCACTAGCGCTGAAACCTGTTGACAGCCACGGTGTTACATGTATTAGACCGGCTCAAGCATGAGGTTGGGCGTCTTTTTCAGCCAGCGCAACACCGGCGGCGCAACCTCGGCCAACGCGGATTCGGCGACGATCCAGTGAGGCAGTCCGGGATGGACCCTGTGCTCCGCGTTGCATCTTGCCGCGATGCGACGTGAGATCCATTGTGCGACAGTGTTATCAGAACCGCCGCTGACGTTCAGAATTGGACAGGTCACGTCCGAGATGCTCACGCGCGTCTGTTCTACGCGTCAACTACGGGCACGAGACGCGTGCACCCACACATCACCTGGGTGCGGAGCCTTGAGAAGGCGACACCGCTCGGGGAACTTCGATGCTGTTTTCCTGCACAATCACCGGGTCGCCAACGTTGACCGTATTGAAGTACCACTCCGCGTCCGTGGGGCTCAGGTTGATGCAGCCGTGGCTGACGTTTTCATACCCGAGCGAATTCTCGGCCCACGGAGCCGAATGGACGAAGAGGCCGCGGCTGGTGATACGGACGGCGTAATCCACCGTGAGCTGGTAGCCGTCAGGTTCGTCGACGGGGATGCCGACGGTGCTCGAATCCATGACCACATCGCGCTCCTTGGCCAGGACGGTGTAGGTGCCGACCGGAGTCGGATACTCCGGTCGACCCATCGAGGCCGGCATGACCCCCTCCTTCCCCCAGTGGGGCCGGTGGTGCGGCGAAGGCAGCGGGGGCGGCGGTCCGGCGTCGACACCGTCGATGCTCACGGTGAACGTGTGCTCCGAGATATTGGCGACACCGACGACGGCGGGACCCGTTTGGAGGTTCGTTGACAGGCCGCCCACCGAAAGCGCCACGGTGCTGTGCGCCGGCCAGAATCGGTCGGGAACCCACTGCACAA
The DNA here is from genome assembly GCA_963737385.1 of uncultured Actinomycetota bacterium. Lineage (GTDB taxonomy): Bacteria > Actinomycetota > Actinomycetes > Mycobacteriales > Mycobacteriaceae > Mycobacterium. The sequence continues at coordinate 11,658 of CAVTSZ010000056.1, read as the reverse complement.
CGTTGTTGTCGAGCCATTCGAACTTGCCTGTCATCGCGGGTGTCGATTTGACGGCAACGGCGCGCTCGGCTGCGCGCCGGTTGGAGACATCCGCGTTGAACGTCACCACCACCGGGTGCGCCACACCCACCACCTCGCCCCGCGTCGGTAGAACCGACGCGATGGCGAGCCGATACGACTGGTTCGCCGCCATGCTGGGGCCGGCCGGCGCCGCGACCACGCTCGCAGTCAGCACGATCGCTGCAAGAACACCCTGAACAACCCCACGCATGGCTTCCGACTCCTTCGATTTAGAACGATGTCGATATCTGATCGTGGGCGGCCGGAGGAAGATCAGCTTCAGCGCGCCGTCAGCCGTTAGGGCCAGGCGAAATTGGCTGACCGGGCACCGGCGCTCCAGCCGGCAGCGGACCGGTGGGGTCCCCCTTACCGGCGTAGGCACCGGACATTTCAATCAACGGAGCGCCAGCCAGTACCGGACCCGCGGGAACAGGAGCGCCAGCGAGTACCGGAGCACCCACGGGAACAGGAGCGCCAACGGGAACCGGCGCACCCAACGGAACCGGAGCGCCAACGGGAACCGGCGCACCCACCGGAACCGGAGCACCCAACGGGAACCGGCGCACCCACCGGAACCGGAGCACCCACCGGAACCGGCGCACCCACCGGAACCGGAGCACCCACCGGAACCGGCGCACCCACCGGAACCGGAGCGCCCACCGGAACCGGAGCGCCCACCGGAACCGGCGCAGCCACCGGAACCGGAGCGCCCACGGGAACCGGCGCAGCCACCGGAACCGGCCCAGGCAGGGCCAACGGAACACCCGCCATTTCAGAGACTGGTGCGCTAGGAACGCACGCGCCCGCCGCGGTCGGTGCACCACCAGCCGCGCCCGCCGCGGTCGGTGCACCACCAGCCGCGCCCGCTGCGGTCGGTGCACCACCAGCCGCGCCCGCTGCGGTATCTACAACACCGGCCCCGCCCACCGACGTCTGGAGGCACTCGTAGCCTCCAGTTTTCAGCGGAACTGCCGCAACGGTCGGGCTCAACGCTATAGCGACCCCGCACAACCCAGCACCGGCAGCAACTACTCTGATGTTGAATCGATCAAAGATCGCCATCGCCATCGACTCCTTCATTCGCGCTCAGACATCTGCATTCAAGTGGTACAGCCAACCGCATGCCGCACCAAAGTCGCCTTTAGACGACCTCGTTAATTATCGTTAGCAACGTCGACGACAGGACACGCCACACCGCACCGTTTCCAAATGGTGACGTTCGGCGCCGCTCGACGTCCGGCGGCGTGCAAACGAGACGCGTCCGTCACCGACTGTGTCCAAGAGTCTGCCGAGCGCCCGCAGGGTCGATGTGCGTTTCAATCCCGCGAGCGAGGGCATCACTGTGAGGACAGAGCAATCGAGTCAAGGGTTGGTAAATATGACTGTTGAATCCAAACCCGCCACGGATGCGTCGCTCGGCGAGTTGATGAGTCAGTTGTCGGCGCAGACATCGCGGCTGGTCCGCGACGAATTGCGGTTGGCGCAGAAGGAGTTTCAACAATCGGCCAAGCACGCGGGCATCGGTGCCGGGCTGTTCAGTGTCGCGGGATTACTGGCCTTCCTGGGTCTGGTGACGCTGATCGGCGCGGCAGTGGCGGCACTGTCGTTGGTGCTGCCGGTGTGGGCTGCAGCGGTCATCGTCGCGGCGGTTCTGCTCCTTGGCGCGGGTATCGCGGGCCTGATCGGTCGAAATCAGGCAGGCGAAGTCACTCCGGCGGCGCCGAAAACGGTCGAAACCGTGAAAGCAGACATCCAGGAAGTGAAGGACGCTCGTCATGGCCGCACCTAACCCCAATCGTCCGGAACCTGGCCCGGACGCAGGCATCGAGGACATCCAGGCCGACATCGCGCAGACACGCAACGAGCTCGGCCAAACGGTCGAAGCCCTGTCCGACAAGCTCGATGTCAAGGCGCGCGCCAAAGATAAGGCCACCGAGACCAAGGACCGGGTCGTCGAGAAGGCCGACACCCTGAGGCATACGGCCACCGACAACCCGAAGCGAACAGTCCCGGTGGCGGCGGTCGTACTGATCGGCGCGCTGGCGGTGGGGATCGTGGTGTGGCGGAGGCGCCGCTGAGATTCGCGGCTCGATACCCACGCGGGCACGACTGGGATCGAGCCAAGGCCCGACCCGGCCGTGGCATCGCATCCGGAACTCGTCGAGCGCAACTTCACCGCCACCGTCCCCAGCCAGCTACGTAGCCGGTCTGCACGTACGTGTCGACCTTGGCCGGGGTGACCTACGTCTGCTTCCTCGTCGACGACGCCTACTCCCGGATGATCGTCGGGTGGCGGATCGCGGGCATTATGCGCACTGCCATGGTGCTCGACGCGATCGAGATGGCCCGGTGGTACGAGGAAAAACCTTGCCGGGCTTGACTTGTCACTCCGATGCCGGGTCCCAGTTCACCTCCATCCGATACGGCGAGCGCCTAGCCGAGATCGGCGCGGTGCCGTCCCATCGGCAGCATCGGGGACAGCCCCTGGTCGAAATCCAATAGCCCGAGTCTCCGGAAGAACCAACGCGATTCAGTCGCCGTCAATGACAACGTCCACTGCGGCGTTGTGGGCCGTTGGCTCTTGCCGCATCGAGTACTGCAGCCCCTGACCCGCATGAACCTGCGGTAGCTTTCGCGCAACCATGTCGCCAGACGCAGGAGTGGGGTTCCAATGGACGAGTTCAAACCGTTCTCGCCGTCGATCGACTGGAGCAATGGTCTTGTCGATTCGCTGATCTGGATCGGCGAGGCCTGGGCGATCACGGCGCTCGGCACACTGGTTGTGCTCATTCTCATCGCCCGGTTCACCATCTGGGGCCGGCAGTTCTGGGCCGTCACCGGCGCGTACTTCACGGGGCGGCACAGCATGCGACCCTGGGTTTCCTTGGGCGCCATGCTGTTGTCGGTGATCGTCGGGGTGCGGCTGAACGTGTTGTTCAGCTACCAGAGCAACGACCTGTACTCCGCCGCGTCGATCGCGGTGCAAGGTCACCTTTCCGGTAACCAAGCGGTGAAAAACTCTGGGGTCTGGGGCTTTTGGCTTTCGCTGATGCTCTTCGCGTTGTTGGCGGCGATCCTCGTCACCCGCCTCTTGGTCGATCTGTTCATCACGCAGCGCTTCATGCTGGCCTGGCGAGCGTGGCTGACCGATCGGCTCACCGGCGACTGGCTGGACGAGCGCGCCTACTACCGGAGCCGGTTCATCGACCAGACCATCGACAACCCGGATCAGCGCATCCAGTCCGACATCGACGTCTTCACTGCCATCTCCGGTCCGCAACCAAACACTCCGCATCAGACCAGCAACGGCACGCTGCCGTTCGGGGCAATCTCCGCGGTCGTGTCGGTCGTCTCGTTCACCCAGATCCTGTGGCACCTCTCCGGGCCCGTATCGCTCTTCGGTGTCGAGCTGCAGCGCGCCCTGTTCTGGTCGGTGTTCGTCTACGTCGCGTTCGCTACCGTGATCGCGTTCTGGCTCGGCCGTCCTCTGATCCGGCTGTCCTTCAACAACGAGAAATTCAACGCCGCGTTCCGCTACGCGTTGGTGCGGCTGCGGGATGCCGCGGAAGCCGTCGCCCTCTACCGCGGCGAGAGATCGGAGCAGCGCCAGCTGCGCGCGCGGTTCGAGCCGGTGCTGTCCAACTACAAGCGCTTCATCAACAGGACCATGGTGTTCACTGGGTGGAATCTGTCGATGAGCCACGTCATCATGCCGCTGCCGTGGCTGTTGCAGGCACCGCGGCTGTTCACCGCCCAGATTCAACTCGGCACGGTCATCCAGTCGGTGGCGGCGTTCGGTGCCATCCAGGACGCGCTGTCGTTCTTCCGCAACTCTTACGACGTGTTCGCCGGCTACCGCGCTTCCATCCTGCGGTTGCACGGGCTGGTGACCGCCAACGAACAGAGCCGAGCGTTGCCGAAAGTGGCGGTTGACACCGACGCGGACGGCGCGATCGAGCTCGACGCCGTCGAGGTCCGCGACCCGCACGGTGAGCAGCTGATCAGTGACCTGCACCTGCGGCTGGATCCGGGCGAGTCGCTGATCATCACCGGGAAGTCGGGCACTGGTAAGTCCACGCTGTTGCGCAGCCTCGCCGAGCTCTGGCCGTACGCCTCGGGCACGATGCACTGCCCGGGCGGCGACCACGAGACGATGTTCCTGTCCCAGCTGCCCTACGTTCCGCTCGGCGACCTTCGGACGGTGGTGTCCTATCCGCTCGAGCCCGGCGAGCTTCCCGATGGTGTCGTGCGGGCGGCGCTGGAGGCGGTGGCGTTGCCGCGCTACACCGACCGGCTCGACGACGAGGCCGACTGGGCCAAGGTGCTCTCCCCCGGCGAGCAGCAACGCATCGCGTTCGCCCGGGTGCTGTTGACCAAGCCCAAGGCAGTGTTCCTCGACGAAGCGACCTCCGCACTCGACGAACCGCTGGAGTTCATGATCTACAGCCTGGTGCGCCGCGAACTGCCCGACACCGTGTTCGTCAGTGTCACCCATCGCAGCACCGTCAACCGGCACCATGAGAAACACCTGGAACTGCTCGGCGAAGGAGAGTGGCGGCTGGGCCGCGTCGAAGGCAGCGAACCGGTTCCGGTGTGAGCACAAGCTCTGATCGGACTCACGCCATGCGCTGAACTCGACGTCCGCTATCGGCGGCATCCGCCGGCTGACGGCGTCGGGTGAGCTTGGCCATCAGTACGGCGGTGAGCAACCACGTGGCCGCTTGCCGACCAATGGCAGGCGCCGCATCGCCGCGCACCTGCCCGATGCCGGAACCAAAAGGTTCGGCCCGGATGCCCTGGCACTAGTCGGTGCCGGTACCCGACTCCGCCTCCCATTGATCGACAGTGGTATCGCCGTTCATGAGTTGAACGCATCGGTAGCCCAGGCCGGTCGCAACATTCTTCATGCTGATGAACTGATCTCTCGCCGCCGCCTCGGACGTAGAGGGGTTCGACGCCCATATGCCTTCCACGGAGCGGGCAGACTTATCGGCGCTTTCCGTCCAGCGGACTTTCCAGTTGTCGGGCATGGTGGCAATTGTTCCATTCAGACATGCGCGCCGACGGTGGATCTGATCCAACGTCTCGTCATTTGCCTGAACGCTGCCACGCCTGCACCCGGTTGGCATGTATTTGGCACGGTCTGCGTTGATTGCGAGGAAAATACGCTCTGAACTGGGCCTTTACCTGTGGTCCCGACTGGGATCGAACCAGTGACCTTCCGCGTGTGAGGCGGTTTAGCCATTGAGAAGATTTCGTTTGCGCTGGTCAGGACCCTGCGAACCGCTTGAATTGGACCCGTCAGAGCACCTGGTCTGAAACTTTGGCCCTATTTTGGCCCTATAGAACTGCGACGGTGGCCGGTCCCGGGCAATAGGCGCGTGCGTCCGCCTGACGCGATCCGCTGGCTCCTTTTCGCCCGATACGAAACGTCTACAGATAGCGTTAGCTGTATACGTTTCGTATCATCCCTCGAGGAGAGGTGGCGTTCATGGATGCCCTGACGCCAAGCACGGCGGGACAGGCCGGCCTGTCGCGCATCGGCCTCTACCGCAGCGCACGGGCCGGTCAGTTGGACCGCATCGCCCGCGGTATCTACCTGCCCGCCGAGGCGTCGGCAGCCGACTGGGATCAGATCGAGGCCGCCACACGGCGCCCCGATGCCACGATCTGCCTCACCTCCGCACTCGCCCATCACGACCTGACCGACATGATCCCCGCTGCGCTGGACGTCGCGATCCCCAGGGGGGCGAGGACGCCGGCGAGCACCGGTGCGATCGCGTGGCATCAATTCGACCGGGCCACATTTGAGATCGGACGCGAGCACATCACTATCCCGGGATCAAATCAGACGATCAAGATCTACGGTGCCGAGCGTGCGATCGCCGACGCGTTTCGACTGCGCGGCGAGGTCGGATACGAACTGGCGCGCGACGCGCTGCGCGAGTGGCTGCGCCGAGGCGGAAAACCGGCCCGGCTGATAGACATCGCGTCTCGCCTGCCGCGGGCGAAGTCCCCGGTCCTGCAAGCATTGGAGATGCTGGGGTGAGCTCCGGCGACGCGGTGTTCCGACGGATTCAGTCCGTCGCCCGGTCCACAGCCGCGAACAGCGGGACTGGTGCGCATTCTCTCGTTCTTGCCACGCTGCTGGCGCTTCGGGCCTTGCCGCCGAAGGAGACCCTGCGACCTCTGAGTTATGACCTAACCGGTCCCCGTCTCCGCGCCGCCCTGTCCGTCTCATCTGCGGAGCTTAATCGCCCGTCCCAGCGATCGCGCCGCGTCTCACCCCCGTCGGGGAAGTTGCGCCGCGTTCCGTTCACAAATGCGTTCACGCCATCCCGACCCGCAGTCTCGCGTCGGCGGCCCGGCGGAACGCGCGAACGAGCGTATCGAGTCCCGGGTCAGCGTGCATCGCGCTGCGTCGGGCTGCGGCGATGTGCCGTTCAATTTCTTGCCGTGGCCTCGCGAGCATCACTTCCGGTGGTAACGCACCAACGGTGAGTTGTGGAACGAGCGCCACGCCTGCGCCGGCACAGACGAGTTCGAGTTGTGCAGCGAAGTCCATGGTCTCGGCGACGATCGCTGGGCGAAAGCCCGCGAGGCCACAGGCACGGTCGGTCATCTCGAAGCAGGTTAGGTTTCGCTCCGGCGTGATCCACGGGTGGCCAGCCACGTCGGCCAGGTCGACCTCCTCGCCGGCATGCGGGTCGTCGGATCGGATCGCCAGCCAGATCGGCTCGGTTGCAAGTAATTCCGCCTCAACCCCGTTGGGCAGATCACGCGGAACATTTGAGTAGCTGTGCACCAATGCCAAGTCGGTTTCTCCCGCGACGAGCAGTGCCAGCGCTGTCTCCGGCTCCGGGGTGGTGAGGGTGAGCTCGACGCCGGCCGGGTCGGCCCGGATAGCGCTCCATGCGTCGGAGACGAGTGTCCGGGCGGCGGAAGGAAAGGCCGCCACTCGGTACTTCCCGACCCTTCCGCCGCGGATCGCGTCGACTTCCATCTCCGCCAACGCGAGTCGGTCGAGGATGTCACGGCCGTGGGCGGCAAGAACACGCCCGGCGGGCGTGAGCGCAAGTCGCCGCCCGTGCCGTTCGGTGAGCGCCACACCGAGTTCGCGCTCAAGCGCGCTGAGCTGCATCGAGATTCCCGGCGCGGTGAGGTGCAATTCCTCGGCGACGGCGGCGATCGTCCCGAGGCGCTCCAGCGCGGAGAGCATCCGCAGCTTCCGGACATCAAGCATAAATGAACTTTAGCAGTTAGCTAAGAACAATTCACTTGTGCTGATGCTTCGCAATGCCTGATCGTTGTCGAGGTGAGGATTAATACGGCAATGTGCGCGGGGCTCGGCGTAGTCGCTCTCTGGGCAAGCGCGTTTCCGGCTATCCGCGTCGCGGCACCGGATCTGGGCGTGATCGGGTTGACTTTCATACGGTTGGCCGTCGCCGCCATCGCATTGCTCGTGATCGCCATTGCTTGTCGCGTGCGCGTTCCGAAGACGCGTGATCTCGGCTGGATCCTCGCGTGTGGATTCTTCGGGATGACCGCGTATCAGTTGCTGCTCAACGAGAGCGAACTGTACGTGCCGGCCGGCACGGCCAGCATCATCGTTGCTGCCGCGCCGCTGGTGTCGGTCGCTGTCGCACGCGCCCTCTTTAACGAGTCGATCACACCGTTGACCATGGTTGGCAGCGCCGTCGCTCTCAGCGGTGTCGCCATCGTGTGCCTGGCCCGCGCCGGGATGTCACTGTCCGCATCGGTGGGGATCGTCATCGCGGCAATGGTGGTGCAGGGCATCTACCACCCGCTTCAGCGGCCGCTGCTGACGACTTACAACGGCCTCGAGGTCGCCACATACTCGATGCTCGCCGGAACGATCATGACACTCCCGTTCGTCCCTTACGGGTGGTCGGAGCTCGTCGATTCATCGACAGCGGGATGGATCGCCGCCATCTACCTCGGCCTGCTGCCGTCCGCACTCGGCTTCGTACTGTGGGGCTACGTCACGGCACGCCTGCCCATCGCCGCGTCGACGTCGCTGCTCTACCTCGTACCGCCGGTCGCCGTGCTCATCGCCTGGCTTTGGCTCGGCGAAGTCCCCGTTGCTGCAGAACTTGCCGGAGGACTCGTCGTCATCTCCGGAGTCGTAATCATCTCCCAAGGTGGCAGGATCACCGTCCGCCGTCCAGTGCGGAGGAGGCGCGGGACAAGTTCTACGTACGCTTCCGCCGTTATGGAATGAACGGTACGAAACACGCGTTGGCGCAAATAGCCAAAGCGATCAATCCCCGCACTACCCAGGAGGCAGCCATGAGCACGACCGAAGTCCGTAGGACCGACGCGACCAATAATCAGAGCGTTGCGGAAGTCGACATGAAGCTGGAGGTGGTCGTTATCCCGGTCTCGGATGTCGACCGAGCGACGAAGTTCTACGGCAGGCTCGGGTGGAGGCAGGACGTCACGCCGCCCGGCTTTGTTCAGTTCACGCCGCACGGCTCCCCAGCCTCGGTCCTGTTCGGCGCGAACCTCACCTCGGCCACCCCCGGTTCCTCCCAGGCGTATCTGGTCGTCTCCGACATCGAGGACGCCAGGAACGCCCTGATCGCCGCTGACGTCGAAGTGAGCGAGGTCTTCCACCTCGGCGAGGACGGGCCGATCAGTGGTCCGGATCCCGAGCATCGCAGCTACTTCTCGAACGCCACGTTCACCGATCCGGACGGCAACGTCTGGGTGCTGCAAGAGGTGACGACCCGGCTGCCCGGGCGCATCGCGGCCGGCGCGACGTCGTTCGGGTCCGCCACCGACCTGGCGAGCGCATTTCGGCGTGCGGAGGCCGCCCACGGCGAGCACGAAAAGCGCACCGGTCAGCGTGACGCGAACTGGCCGGACTGGTACGCCGAGTACATGGTGTCGGAACAGGCGGGAACGGAGCCGCCGAGGTGAGCGACTACGCCGTCATCCACAGCCGGCTCGAGCCCACGACCAACGGATTCGGTTTTGGTGGTTCTCATAGACTCTTCCTGATCCCCGTTATTTCCCAGTGCCACAAGGGATTCCGATGGCAGTCGGTTCCCAACGATAGAGTGCGGATTCCCGTCGTATCCCATTCATAACCGATGAATAATGGATGACGAAAATGTGTAGGGACATAACTACATAATTTGGGGTCGCGCGAGAAGGTGACGGCAGCGAGGCGATCCCCTCAAACTCCCCACACAACGCGTCCGTTCCACGTCCGCAGCTTTCGTGCACTATTCCACCGTCGGTTGTCACGGCATCACGCGCGGCTCGTACTCTCATTTCGCCTAGCTGGATCTCGGAGCCCAAGCAGATCGCGCGGGCTCCGTCCCGCTCTCCAGCGACGCCAACGTGGCCGCTGACACGGCCGCCTAGCTGCTCGGGCCGGCGGTCCACATCTACGCCGCCAACCAAGCTGACGTGGCGGCGCGGGCCGACCGTGTCATCGCCTGCGCTGGTCCCGGCGGCGCTTGATAGCTAGTCGTCTTCGTCTTTGTGACCGCGAAGGAGTACCGGGCGAGCGCACGCCCCTAGAGCGATCGGCTCAGCCGACGCGAGTAGTGACCTAATGAGCAATCGTCGCCACCAGCGGGGCACGCCGCCCGGATCGTACGCGGATATTTGCTTTGGTGATTGTGGCGGTCGGGCCGGCAGACGGCCGGTGGTACCGACAATGGCGCAGGCAATCTAGGAAGAAGCCAGCGGGCGATCATCCGCCTCACGGCCGGCTGATCGATCTGACGGCCCCGTACGGCTGCGAGATCACCATCGCCAATGATTGGAAACCACGCCGCTAGCCGGTAGTCCCTTGATGTAGGCGTCGACCAGCTCACCAGAATCCATGCGCGATCGGGGTCTTTATCATCATCGTCGAAATGTACGTAAAACGGTACCTCAGACTGTGGTTCGAGTCTGTCGGTCGTCCCGCGATTCATGATGACTTCGCGGTTGAATCCGTTCAGCTCAGTACCGAGCATCCTCGGTACCCCAGTTCTTGATACGTCCTAGCCAGCTGCCGTCGCGCTGCAGCGACGCCAACAAATCCCGGCCCTTCCTCACCCATATCCGGACGTCGGCGTGCGGCCTGGTGCGCCAATAGTGAGCGCGCTCCCAGATAACGCCGCCGGCAGCGACGACTGATGCGACCGCGCCGGTAACGGCCCAGGGGTCTACCACGCCCACGTATCTACGCTGTCGTGTCGTCCCTTCACATTCGCCAGTCTGCTAGACACGGCCGATGGGTCGTTGCCACCAGTAAAATAACAGTACCGGACGAAGAACGACTCTTCGTTGTAGTTGGTGTCGATCATCCACAACGCGATCTGGCCAGTGTCGTCGCTGCGGATGTCGCCTCTGTGGGGTCGTAACGTCGACACCGTTGAGGTCGACGATGACGCCACCCGATTCCGTGTCGGCGTAGGTCGATGTCGGGTTCGCCGAAAACCGTGAAGAGGTTGCCCGACGCGGTCTTCTTGAGGTCCTCGCCCATGAGCAGGTCGGCGTTCATGCGCACGAGCAGCACCTTGATGCGGCCAAGTTTGCGCTCGGCGGCGACGTTCGCAAAGCCATCGCCGCTGGCTTCGACGGTGACGCCGTCGGATTCGGTGACACCGGTGGCCTGCGGGTCGTAGGCGAAGGCGAGGATTGCAAGCAGGTCGACGTCGGGTGCCGCAATCGCTTCGCGTGCAGCGTCTGACTAACGATGGGCTGACGGTGCCATACTGCGGCCCGATGGCGACGGCTACCCGGCGTGCACCATCATCACTGTCCACCGTGCGGGCGCCGATGGCCTGGATATAGGTACCGGCGTGCGGGTCGACGGACACGAACGTGATGCGCTCGTTGCGCTTACCGTTCTGGTTGCCGGCCTTGGCGAGGTTATCGAGGATGGTCTGCTCGAAGTTTGGCGCGGAAGCATCTGCAGCGCCAGCGGTTTCGCTGATCGACTCGCGGCTGGCCTGATCGACGGTCGGAGTGAACGCGACGGCGCGGTGCGGGGAAAGGCTCTCGACGGTGAACGGCCCGCTTACCCGGACCTTCTTCCTATCCTCGTACGGGCGGTCGTAGAGCTGCTCGAAGTCGGCGTGCCGTTTGATGGCCCGTCGATCTCCTTGCGGCTCATACCCTCCTTGATATCCGGGTTATTCGCGATGGACTTGAGCGTGATGTGTTGGACACGCTCGTAGACGAACCCGTCCAATGTCGTCAGTGGTATTGCCCGCCGGCGAAGGCTTGCCGCTGACCTCGGCTTCCTTTGCTTTGCCGTCGACGGAGTCGGCGAGGTAATAATACGGGTACTTCGCACCCATGATTCGCTGTCTGGCGAGCGCCAGCGCGACACGAGAGGTATCGATGGTGATCCAGCGACGTCCCCGCTGCTCAGCGACGAAAGCCGTTGTGCCCGAACCGCATGTTGGATCGAGGACCAGGTCGCCAGGGTCGGTGCACATGAGCATGCAGCGCTCTACGACTTTAGCGTTGGTTTGAACGACGTAGATTTTGTCTTCGCCATAACCCCCGCTTGCGAGTGTCGAGCCACGTGTTAGCCAGCTGAAAAAAGGGAAAATCGGTCGCAAGGCG
>CAVTSZ010000055.1:0-20024 GCA_963737385.1 uncultured Actinomycetota bacterium | reverse complement strand
AGGTCCGCGAGCACCCATGCGAGGTCGAACTGCCACAACAATTCGGCGTTCATATGCGACGCTGCACCAGCAGTGTCTGCGCGGAGGTTCCGATGAACCCCCGGCGGTCGAAGAGTTCGGCGGTGGTCACGCCGATCCCGTCGGGGCCGATGGAACCGCGGGCCCGGAGCGCGAAGTCATTGCCCATGGGTAGCCGGTGCAGGTGCACCGAGGTGTCGGTGTTCATGAATATGAACTGCTCGGGGTCCAGTGCCGCACCAGCACCGTTGGCCGAGTCGACGACCATCGCCAGCCGCTGCAGGTCCGTCGTGGGCTCCGAATCCACCAGGGGGACAAGGGGACTGAGCCAGACCACGTTTCCCGTCTCGCCGGTGTCGGGCTGACGCCGCCAGCTCACGGTCTCGAGGTAACCCTCGGCACCCACCCAGTCGTGCGGCACCGGGACCGCATCGCCCTCGGTCAATGCGGGATAACGGTCGGTCGCCGCATCGGCGGTGTCACTGGTCGCCAACAGCCACGCCGTAACGTGCGCGACCGTACGTTCGGCGCCGTCGGGCCCGGTCGCCGACATGTCGGCGGCCATCAACGAGATCCGCCTTCCCGGCCGTTGGTTCCATGCCCGTACCCGAACGCGGGTCACCGGGATGGCGCCCAGTATGTCCAGCGTCATCCGGCCGATACGCAGTCCCGAGCCTGCCGATTGTTCCTCGATCAACTTGGTCATCAACGCGAGCGGCGGTGAGCCGTGCTGGATTTCGGGATCCCAGTTGCTGCGGGTTCCGTCTGTGGAGTCGAAGATCAGCGACTCGCCGTCAGCCCCCACTCGCCGGTAGTGGCAGTCGATCACGCAGCAGGCTCCGAGGTACGCAGGACGACGTCGTCCTCGGCGGCGGAGCCCTCGTCCGGCGCTGCCGGCCACCCCGGATAGGGCGGAGGAGTACCGCCGAACACCGGACAGCGGGAGTGATGTGCGCACCAGTCGCACATGCGGGATGGACTCGGGCGGAAATCGCCTGTGGCCCCGGCAGATTGGATGGCGCGCCAGATCGCCATCAAGGTCTTCTCGAAGCGGACGAGCTCATCGAGATCGGGGGTGTAGTCCAGCACCTGGCCGTCGGCCAGATAGAGCAGCCGAAGCCGCGCGGGCAGCACGCCGCGGGAGCGCAACAGCGCCACGGCATAGAACTTCATCTGGAACATGGCTTTGAATTCGGCCAGTGCCCGCGCTTCCGGGGGAGCCTTGCCGGTCTTGTAGTCGACCACCCGCAGCTCGCCGGTGGGCGCGACATCGATGCGGTCGACGAAGCCTCGTAGCAGTGTGCCGTCCTCGAGCTCGACCTCGACGCGCTGCTCGCAGCTCTGCGGGTCGAACCGGGTCGGATCCTCCAGCCGGTAGTAGCCCGAAAGCAGCGCGCGGGCTTCATCGAGGAGCGCGGCACGCAGGCCCGGCTCGAAGTCCTCGGCCAGCTCCGGCTGCGCCGCGACGACACGCTCCCAAGCGGGTTGAACGAGCGTCATCGCGGTGTCGGGGACGCGCTCTGCGGCAGGCAACGCGTAGAGCTGTTCCAGCGCCGCATGCACGACCGAACCGCGCACCTGCGCGGTCGAGGATGGCTCCTGTAGCCGGTCGATGGCGCGGAACCGGTAGAGCAACGGGCACTGCTTGAAGTCGGCGGCCCGCGACGGCGACAGGGCCGGACGCCGTGCGGCGGTCGGCTCGGGCTCGTCGGTCATGAGGCCAGACTATGGCGACACTCCGACAACCGTTGCAAGTGAGTGATCTTTGATGGTCACGCGACTTGCACCCCGTCTCGGGGTTGTTCGGCAGCCTTGGGGCTGCGTCCCTTCCGCGCTTCATCGCCACCCGCCGGGCGAGGCCCGGTCTTACGGTCGGCTCCACGCTTGACGGCGGCCCCAACTGGGCCGACGACGCTAATCGATTCCTCGTAGCGTGCGAGGTTGATCGCGGCGTTGTCATCACGCTGGTGGATGGCCGAACAGCCGACGCATTGCCAGTGTTCGTCCCAGCCGATGTCCTCCACGTGCCCGCAGGCGTGGCAGGTTTTCGACGACGGGAACCACCGGTCGGCGACAACCAATACCGACCCATACCAGCGCGTCTTGTAGGCCAGATGCCGCCGCGGTGTGCCCAAGGCCGCATCCGACAAACCCCGCCTACGTGCGCGGGCACCGGGCAATCCCTTCTGGCGCAACATCCCCGCAGCATCAAGGCCTTCGACAACGATGCGGCCGTGAGTTTTAGCCAGCCGAGTTGTCAGGACGTGAAGGTGGTGGGTACGGACGTCGTTGACCCGGCGATACAGCCGGGAAATCTCGGTACTGCGCTCCCGGTAGCGCCGCGAGCCTTTCGTGGTGCGCGAGCGGGCACGACTTGCGTGGCGCAGCTCTTTGAGTGCCGCGTCCAGTGGCCGTGGATTCGGCACTTGTTCGAGCACTGTGCCGTCGGCGTGGGCGACGGTGGCCAGATGCCGCACGCCGACATCAACGCCAACCCGTGAACCCGGGTGCGTCACCTTTGGTTGCTGCGGGCGCTGCACGAGGACTCTTACACTCGCGTCCAGTCGGGTGCCGTTACGGCGCACCGAGATCGCCAGCACCCGCCCCCGGCCTTTGGCGATGAGCCGCTCAACCCGGCGGGTGTTCTCGTGCGTACGGACGGTCCCAATGACGGGAAGCGTGAGGTGGCGGCGATCAGGTTCGACGCGAATCGCTCCGGTTGTGAATGTCACGCGATCCTGGTCACGTCCCTTCTTTTTGAACCGGGGGAAGCCCATCGTTTTGCCGTCGCGTTTGCCGGATCGGGAGTTCTGCCAATTCCAGTACGCCTCGACCGCGCCGTCGATGCCGTCGGCGTAGGCCTCCTTCGAGCATTCTGGCCACCACACCGTGCCGGTGTCGGGGTTCACGCACACCTCGTTCTTGACGGTGTTCCAGCGCTTGCGCAGTATGCGAAGCGACGGTTTCGCTGTCTGGATCCCGGTGGCGCGCCACTCGTGGATGTCGGCTTTCAGGGCCGCGACGGTCCAGTTGTATGCCTTCCGCCGGGCGCCGAAATGCCGCGCCAACGCTCGGGCCTGGTCCTCGGTCGGGTCGAGAGTGAACCGGTACGCCTGAGCCGTCCACCCATCAGGAATCTCGAACTTCGCCATCAGGCTGCCTGCGACTCTTCGGCGGCGGCCGCCACTGCGCGCTTGGCCCGGTTCTGCGCAGGGCGCTCGCCGTATAGGCGGGCGCACATCGAAGTCAGGATGTGGGTCATGTCTCGTACCAGGTCGTCATCGACCTCGGCCGGGTCAATCACGACCAGCTCACGGCCTTGGGCGGGTAGCGCGGCTTCGACGTACTCAGAGCCGAACCGGCAGAACCGGTCTCGGTGTTCCACCACGATCCGGCGCACCGACGGATCACGCAGTAGCACAAGAAGTATTCCGCGATACCCGTTCAAGGCAGAACCAACCTCGGTGAGGACTTTGTCGACCGGGATCCGTTCGGCAGTGGCCCACGCGGTCACCCGTGCCACCTGCCGATCCAGATCGGATTTCTGGTCAGCTGATGACACCCGCGCATACACCGCTGCGTGATCATGCACGCCAGCTTTGACAGTCGGCTCATCGACGAGAATCAGCCGGCCAACTCGTTGCGCCAATACCGGCTAAAACCCGGCTCGAAGCAGCGGCACGCAGTCACCCGCGAAACACCGTTGCGTTCAGCCCACCCCGCGAGATTCATAATCCAGTTCCTACAGCACACCACCGACAACCATCGACCACGGATCACGCAACGGCAGACAACCCCGCGCACCCGTCACGGCGCGTCGACTGGCAGGCTGAACTGCTGTGAACAGGACCGGGCCGTTCGCCGTCGGTGATCGAGTACAGCTCACCGACGCGAAGGGCAGGCACTACACGATGCTTCTGGCACCCGGCAAGGAGTTCCATACCCATCGTGGGATCATCGCCCTGGACACCGTGATCGGCCTGCCCGAGGGCAGCGTGGTCAAGTCCACCAACGGCGACCAGTTCCTGGTATTGCGGCCACTGCTGGTCGACTACGTGATGTCGATGCCCCGCGGCGCACAGGTCGTGTATCCGAAAGACGCCGCGCAGATCGTGCACGAGGGCGACATCTTCCCGGGCGCACGCGTTCTGGAGGCCGGCGCAGGCTCCGGTGCGCTGACGTGCTCGCTGCTGCGCGCGGTCGGGCCCGAGGGGCGGGTCACCTCCTACGACGTGCGGGAAGATCACGGCGAGCATGCGGCGCGCAACGTCACGACGTTCTTCGGGGAACGCCCGGACAACTGGGAGTTGGTGATCGCGAACGTCGGCGACTATGCGGGTCCGGAGGTGGACCGCGTCGTGCTCGACATGCTGGCCCCGTGGGAAGTGCTGGACGCCGTCGGCAACGCGCTCGTCGCCGGCGGCGTGCTGATGATCTATGTCGCGACCGTGACTCAACTCTCGCGTGCGGTGGAGGCATTGCGCGAGAAGCAGTGCTGGACCGAGCCGCGGGCATGGGAGAGCATGCAGCGCGGGTGGCACGTCGTCGGCTTGGCCGTGCGCCCGCAACACACGATGCGTGGGCACACCGCATTTCTGATCAACGTGCGCAAATTGGCGCCGGGTGCGATTGCGCCCATGCCGCTGCGGCGCAAGCGCCAACTCGGCGGCAGTGTTTAATTTGTCAGCTCGGCCGACGTGTTTGATTTGTCAGCTCGGCTGACGTGTTTGATTTGTCAGCTCGGCCGACGTGTCTAATCGTCGGTGCTGCGCCGCAGATCGCGCCGAACGGACAACAGCTCCAGCTCAGGCCGAGCCGCCACGAGTCGTTCGGCGGCGTCGAGCACGTCGACGACGTGACCGCGGTCGGCCGACACCACGGCTATGCCGACGCAGGCGCGGCGATGCAGTTCCTGGGCGCCGGTCTCGGCCGCCGACACGGCGAATCGGCGGTGCAACTCGGCGATGACCGGTCGGATGACGGACCGTTTCTGCTTCAGCGAGTGCACATCCCCGAGCAGCAGATCGAACTCCAGCCAGCCGATCCACATGCGAATGCGTGCCCTAAGGCGTGGGGGTCGGCGTGGGTACCGGTGGCGCATCCTCGCCCGGATGCAGCAGCGCGTCGGCGGTGTGTCGCGTCAGCTGCCAGAAGTTGTCGACGGAGATGAACTCCATCGGAAATGTGAAGTCGCCGGCCTGCGGGTTGACGGCCCTGAGCGTGACCAGTGCCCGCACATTGCCTGGCGTCTCTGCCCACCGCAGATCCGTGGCCTCCCAGGTCACCGGGGTGTAGCCGGTTTGACTGAGAGCCTTGCCGAACCCGTCCATCGACTCGGCGTCGCCGGGTGTCGCCGACTCGACCAGATTGATCTTGTCCGCGCCGGGCACATTCGGGTCGGAAATCCGGTTCATCACATCGATGAGCGCAGTCGGCGGCGGCAACGGGGCGACAGACGTTCCGGCCGCCTCTGGGTCGGGCGTCGTGGGCGACTTGCTGATCGGAGGCAGCGCTTGTATCGCCGCCTGCGTCTGCTTGTCTTCGGTGTCCGCACTACATCCGCCAACCCCGAGCGCCGCCGCGATAGCGACGGCGCTCAGAATTGCGGCACGTGTGGTGCGGTGCCCTGGCTGCCTAGCCGACAGCCGACATCAACGCCATGAGCGACTGCTTCGACATCTGCCAGCCCGTGGGGCTGGGACCGGGAACGAACGCGATGTTCTGGCTCGCGACGCCGCCGTTCGCAGCTGTGGCGGTGACGTCGGCGGTGACGACCGGACCATTCTGGTCGATGTTCCCCACGCTGAAGGACAGCGGGAACTTGCCGTCGGCCTGCGCCTCGCTCAACTTCGAGTCGGCGACGCGGCCTTCGATCCGGCCGATGCCGCCCTGGATGAACGGCGCCTTGCTGGCGGACATGCCCGGCGCGCCGAGTGCCTGAAGCGTCTGAAGCAGCGGGCCCTGCAGGTCCGGCGCGGGCGCCTCCGGCATCGGGACGTCCCAGACGACCGGAGCGACTGCCGGTCCCGCCGACAATGCGGGGGATGCAATGGAAGTCACACCTGCCGCGGCGCCGGCGATGACGACGGCTGCTGCCGCGCCGCTAACGAGGGCTTTCAGGGTCACGATTGTCCTTTCGATCGGCGCACCTCACCAGAGAGGTTAACAAGTGTTGCTGGTGTGTCGAATTCCTAGAGCGCACACATTGGCTGAATCGCCGGTAGCGTTGAAGTTGTTACTGCACCAACTTCGGGTGCGGGGAGGAGCGCAACATGAGTGAGTCAGAGCGTTCTGAAGGGTTTGAGACCCCCCACGAATCCGGCATGTCCAGCGACGATGCCGCAGAACTCGAAGAGCTGCGCCGCGAGGCCGCCCTTCTGCGCGAGCAGCTGGAGAACGCCGTAGGCCCGCAGAGCGGTCTGCGTAGCGCCCGAGACGTGCACCAACTCGAGGCCCGGATCGACTCGCTGGCCGCCCGAAACGCGAAACTGATGGAAACCCTCAAGGAGGCCCGTCAGCAGTTGCTGGCGCTGCGTGAGGAGGTCGACCGCCTGGGTCAGCCGCCGAGCGGTTACGGCGTGCTGCTGGCCGTTCAGGACGACGAGACCGTCGACGTATTCACCTCCGGCCGCAAGATGCGGCTGACGTGCTCACCGAACATCGACACCGAGTCGCTGAAGCAGGGCCAGACCGTCCGGCTCAACGAGGCGCTGACCGTCGTCGAGGCGAGCACGTTCGAAGCGGTCGGCGAGATCAGCACTTTGCGCGAGATCCTCTCCGACGGCCACCGCGCGCTCGTCGTGGGGCACGCCGACGAGGAGCGCATCGTCTGGCTGGCCGAGCCGCTGGTGTCGGCTGAGTTCCTGCCCGACGATGCCGAGGAACTCGACGACGACAACGACGATCGTCCGCGCAAGCTGCGCCCCGGCGACTCCCTGCTCGTCGACACGAAGGCGGGATACGCGTTCGAGCGCATTCCCAAGGCCGAGGTGGAGGATCTCGTCCTCGAAGAGGTTCCCGACGTCAGCTACAACGACATCGGCGGTCTGGGCCGGCAAATCGAACAGATTCGAGACGCCGTCGAGCTGCCGTTCCTGCACAAGGAGCTCTACCGCGAGTACTCCTTGCGCCCGCCCAAGGGTGTGTTGCTCTACGGTCCGCCGGGCTGCGGCAAGACGCTGATCGCCAAGGCGGTCGCCAACTCGCTGGCGAAGAAGATGGCCGAGGTCCGAGGCGACGACGCCCGCGAGGCCAAGTCGTACTTTCTCAACATCAAAGGTCCCGAGCTGCTCAACAAGTTCGTCGGCGAGACCGAGCGCCACATCCGCCTGATCTTCCAGCGCGCCCGTGAGAAGGCGTCCGAAGGCACTCCGGTGATCGTGTTCTTCGACGAGATGGACTCGATCTTCCGGACCCGCGGCACGGGCGTCAGCTCGGATGTGGAGACGACCGTTGTGCCGCAGCTGCTGTCGGAGATCGACGGTGTGGAGGGGCTGGAGAACGTCATCGTGATCGGCGCCTCCAACCGCGAGGACATGATCGACCCGGCGATCCTGCGGCCCGGCCGCCTGGACGTGAAGATCAAGATCGAGCGGCCGGATGCCGAAGCGGCACAGGACATCTTCAGCAAGTACCTCACCGAGGAACTGCCGGTGCACGCCGACGACCTCGGCGAGTTCGGCGGTGACCGAACGGCCTGCATCGAGGCGATGATCGTGAAGGTCGTCGACCGCATGTACGCCGAGATCGACGACAACCGGTTCCTGGAGGTCACCTACGCCAACGGGGACAAGGAAGTCATGTACTTCAAGGACTTCAACTCCGGCGCGATGATCCAGAACGTGGTCGACCGGGCGAAGAAGAACGCGATCAAGTCGGTGCTGGAGACGGGTCAGCGAGGTCTGCGTATCCAGCACCTGCTCGACTCGATCGTCGACGAATTCGCCGAGAACGAAGACCTGCCCAACACGACGAATCCCGATGACTGGGCCCGGATTTCGGGCAAGAAGGGCGAGCGGATCGTCTACATCCGCACGCTGGTCACCGGCAAGTCGTCGAGTGCCTCGCGAGCGATCGACACCGAGTCGAACCTGGGCCAGTACCTGTAGAAACCAGCGCGAGCGTGCGTGTCTGAGGGCGACACGCCGCCCAAAATCGAGAGTTTGCGCACGCTCGTGCAGGCTTGGTCGCCGCCGCGCGCTGCGATCCATTGCTGCCCCGACGCCTATCGCGGCGCCCCACCAGTACGCGAGCGTGCGCAAAGTATCGGCAAATCACGGTGTATTGCCCTCTGACACGCACACTCGCCGGACTAGTGCTTGGTCTCGAGTTCCAGGTAGGCATCACGTCCGGCCAGGCTGACCGCGACGTCGGCAATGAGCGGATCGAAGAACCGCTCCCGATACAGGGGGTCGACGCTGGTGCTGACGGTGAAGTACAGACCCGACAGCACCGCCACGAACAGCGACACCTGCACGATGGTCTGCGGGACGGGCACGTGGATGCCGAACCACGTTCCGGGGCAGGGTGGCTCACCGACCGGGCAGGTCTCCTCCGAGGACCACAGGACGGCCACATCGTCGGGCACCGCGACGATGCCGAGCGCCAGGAAGAAGGCGAAGAGGCCCGCGGTGAAGAGCACGACCTGGATGGCCTGCGAAACCACCATCACCGCGACGACGTTGAGCTGTTCGGCGAGTGACAGTGGGGTGCGCGTGGGCGGGTGGCCGTCGGAGGTGGCCAGCGGTGTGCCTTCGAGGAGTTTGGCCGGGTCGGTCTGCTCGGCCCGATCGTCCCGCAGCGCCCGCACCTCGTCGCGAATGGTGGTCACCACGAAGATGATCGCGACGGCGGCGAGGAATCCGATTGTCTGCCAGAGCCTTTGACGTGTCATGCGCGCCGCCAACTGCCACAGCTCAGCGGTGAAGTAGACCACCACGGTGAGCATCAACAGCGGCAGCGCACGGCTCATCAGGGTGCCGAGCGCGCCGAGCTGCACCCATGCGAATCGAAAGGCCCACAAGGCGATTGATCCGATGCCGACGTAGGTCAACCAGATCGCCAGCACCGCGACAAACGCGAAGCCGACGATCTCAGCCGCGGCGATGCCGGAGAAACCGCTGTCTGCGAACGGCAGCCCGAACACGAAGAGACCCATCACCAGGAGCGCGGCCGATCTCCGGCCGGCCTCGCCGAGCGTCGTGCCGGTGCGGTGCAGCAGATAGAGCGCAAACGGCGCGGCGACGAGCAGCAGCGTGAGAACGCCGAGCCGGATCGCGTTGCCGTAGTCCGGGGTCGCCGTCGGTCAGCTCGGCCAGCACCATCGTCAGCGAGATCACCGCGCCGATACCGCTGACCATCGGCGCCGACCGTTCGGTCAGCGCTCGGGACCGGACCCGCCGTGTCAGAACCAGCGGCAGCCCGCGATGGAGAAACCATTCGTGGACACGCCGCATGTCGGACACGCGCATATTGTGCGTGAAACCGCGAGGCGGCATGCGTCAGCGCGCCGGAACGGCGGCCCGGTAACGGTTGCGGGCGACCAAGGTGAGCCGCAGGTCGTCGCTCAGCGGTTCGAGAAACTGCGTTCGGTACGTGGCGTCGCCTGCCGACTTCGCGCTCACGTACATGAACGTCAGGGCGCCGAGGAACATCGTGACCTGAATCAGCGCCTGCGGTACCGGGATCGTCATGCCGAGGAACGTCCCGTCGCTCGACCCGTTGCGTGTCCAGGCCGCCAGCAGTTCCGGCGAAAGGATGATCAAGCCGAGGATGAGGAAGATCATCGCGGTGACCACGGCCACCACCAGAATGTGTGCGAGTTGCGAAACGACAAGCACGAAAAGCACATTGAGCCGTTCAGCGCGGTTGAAGGCCTGCGTCCGCGACGGATCGGGCATTGCGGCGAACGGTGTGTCGGCCAGTTGCGCAACCTGGCCGGCCACGGGTTCAGGTGCATCGATGGCCGGCCTGAATCGGTCGATGGTGACGGTGACCACGAACGCCGCGGCGATCAGGGCGAGGAACACCAGCGCGAGCCACAGTCGCGCGCGCGAGACGGTGGCCGCCATCAGCCACACCGGCGAGTTGAAGAACACCAGGAACGTCAGAAGCAGCACCGGCAGCGCGCGGATCATCAACGACCCCGCCGCGGCGAGATGAGAGAACGTCGTCTGCGCGGTCCAGGCCATGATCGATCCCAGACCGGACGCGGTCAGTGCCAACACGATCGCGATAACGATCGCCTCGAACAGCAGATCAACCAGCACCCGTGGGCTCGGCCCGCCGACGATGCCACCGGCGATCGCCACCACCACCGCAACGGTCGCCGCGAGGGTGCGGCCGCGCACGGTGGAGATTCTGGACACCAGCCAGCCGACCAGCGACGCGATGGGCAGGACGAGGACGACCAACCCCAGCACGAACCACTCGGCACGTGTCGGTCCGCCCTCGATGTTGATCGTGTGCTTGCCGGTGACCAGCACCACCACGGCGGAATTGAGCATGAACACGGCGAATGCCGCCAGCGCAGGCGCCGATCGCGGCCAGAGTCGCCGGACCAGCCGACCGGGCCGCAGCACGGCGGGCAGCCCGCGCTCGAGGAACCACTTGTCCGCCGCCCGGCGCTGTTCGACGTCAATCACGAACTGGCTCGCGGCGGCGTTGCGGTCGACAGTGGGGTCGTCCCGGTCAGACGGCACGGTCGCAGGCTACTGCGGGTCGTCGCCTAGGCTGGGCCACATGCAGCGGATTATCGGAACCGAGGTCGAGTACGGCATCTCCTCGCCGTCCGATCCCACCGCGAATCCGATACTGACCTCCACCCAGGCGGTGCTGGCGTACGCGGCGGCCGCCGGGATCCAGCGGGCCAAGCGCACGCGCTGGGATTACGAGGTGGAATCGCCCCTGCGCGACGCCCGCGGCTTCGATCTGAGCCGCTCGGCGGGCCCGCCGCCGGTGGTGGACGCCGATGAGGTCGGCGCGGCCAACATGATCCTGACCAACGGCGCCCGGCTGTACGTCGACCACGCCCACCCCGAGTACTCGGCGCCCGAGTGCACCGATCCGCTGGACGCGGTGATCTGGGACAAGGCCGGTGAGCGGGTGATGGAGGCCGCCGCGCGCCACGTCGCCAGCGTCCCCGGGGCCGCCAAGCTGCAGCTCTACAAGAACAACGTGGACGGCAAGGGCGCCTCCTACGGGTCGCACGAGAACTACCTGATGTCGCGCCAGACGCCGTTCTCGGCGGTGATCCAGGGGTTGACGCCGTTCCTGGTGTCCCGCCAGGTGATCACCGGCTCGGGCCGCGTCGGCGTCGGCCCGTCGCGGCGACGAGCCCGGATTCCAGCTGTCGCAGCGCTCCGACTACATCGAGGTCGAGGTCGGCCTGGAGACGACGCTCAAGCGCGGCATCATCAACACCCGCGACGAGCCGCACGCCGACGCGGACAAGTACCGGCGGCTGCACGTCATCATCGGTGACGCGAACCTGGCGGAGACGTCGACGTATCTCAAGCTCGGCACCACGGCGCTGGTGCTGGACCTGATCGAAGAGGGCATGGACCTCACCGACCTGGCGCTGGCCCGGCCGGTGCACGCCGTTCACGTCGTCAGCCGTGACCCGTCGCTGCGCGCCACCGTCGCGCTCGCCGACGGCCGTGAGCTGACCGCCCTTGCGCTGCAACGGATTTACCTGGACCGGGTGGCCAAGCTGGTGGACAGCCGCGACCCCGATCCGCGCGCCTCCGATGTCGTGGAGACCTGGGCCAACATCCTCGACCTGCTCGAGCGCGATCCGATGCAGTGCGCGGAGATCCTCGACTGGCCCGCCAAGCTGCGGCTGTTGGAGGGCTTCCGCAACCGGGAGAACCTCGGCTGGTCGGCACCCCGCCTGCACCTGGTCGACCTGCAGTACTCCGACGTCCGGCTGGACAAGGGCCTGTACAACCGCCTGGTCGCGCGCGGATCGATGAAGCGACTGGTCACCGAGCAGCAGGTGATCGACGCCGTGGACAGCCCGCCGACCGACACCCGGGCGTACTTCCGTGGCGAGTGCCTCCGGCGGTTCGGGGCGGACATCGCCGCGGCCAGCTGGGACTCGGTGATCTTCGATCTCGGCGGCGATTCGCTCGTCCGGATTCCAACCCTCGAGCCGCTGCGCGGCAGTAAAGCCCACGTCGGCGCCCTGCTGGACTCCGTGGACAGCGCCGTCGAACTGGTCGAACAGCTCACTACGTAAGGCTTGACGTCCCGCCCACCTCCCCGTGGCGCGCTATCCCGGGCAATTCGCTCGTCGAACGGTAGGGTGGAGTTACGGCGGGCAGCAGTAAGCCCGCCGAAGACATACGCAGGAGGCGGCGATGGCGCAGGAGCAGACCAAGCGTGGCGGTGGTGGCGGCGACGACGACGACGTCACCGGCAACGCGGGCGCCGGCCAGGAGCGTCGCGAGAAGCTCGCCGAGGAGACCGACGACCTGCTGGACGAGATCGACGACGTTCTGGAAGAGAACGCCGAGGACTTCGTGCGCGCGTATGTCCAGAAGGGCGGCCAGTGACCTGGCCGCACCGCGAACAGCCGGCCTTTCCGTCACCTCTACCAGGAGCACCGCCCCTTCCCGTGGATTTGTCGTCCTTTTCTGAACTGCTGCGCCGTCAGGCGCCTGAACTTCTTGCCGGTGAACCGGCAAGCCGCCGCCCCGTCGGATGCGCTGCCGCACGGCACCACGATCGTGGCGCTGAAGTATCCCGGCGGCGTCGTGATGGCGGGCGACCGCCGGTCCACGCAGGGCAACATGATCGCCGGCCGCGACGTGCAGAAGGTCTACATCACCGACGACTACACGGTGACCGGCATCGCGGGCACCGCGGCGATCGCGGTCGAGTTCGCCCGGCTTGTACGCGGTCGAACTCGAGCACTACGAGAAGCTCGAGGGCGTTGCGCTGACGTTCGCGGGCAAGGTCAACCGGCTGGCGACGATGGTTCGGGGCAACCTCGGCGCCGCGCTGCAGGGCTTCGTCGCCCTGCCGCTGCTGGCCGGCTACGACCTCGATGACCCCGACCCGCAGGCCGCGGGCCGCATCGTGTCCTTCGACGCGGCGGGCGGCTGGAACTTCGAGGATGAGGGCTACCAGTCGGTGGGGTCGGGCTCGATTTTCGCCAAGTCGTCGATGAAGAAGCTGTATTCGCAAGTGGCGGACGCGGATTCCGCGCTGCGGGTGGCCATCGAGGCGCTCTACGACGCCGCCGACGACGACTCGGCGACCGGTGGCCCGGATCTGGTGCGCGGCATCTATCCGACCGCGGTGGTCCTCAGTGCCGACGGCGCCGAGGAGGTGCCCGAGCAGCGCATCGCGGACTTCGCGCGACAGGTCATCGAAAGCCGTTCCCGGGCAGACACTTTCGGTCCGGATGCCGCACACCGATCCACCGACGCGCGGGGAGACTCGTGAGTTTTCCATATTTCATCTCGCCCGAGCAGGCGATGCGCGAGCGTTCGGAG
The DNA here is from genome assembly GCA_963737385.1 of uncultured Actinomycetota bacterium. Lineage (GTDB taxonomy): Bacteria > Actinomycetota > Actinomycetes > Mycobacteriales > Mycobacteriaceae > Mycobacterium. The sequence continues at coordinate 6,507 of CAVTSZ010000055.1, read as the reverse complement.
CTTGCGCGCAAGGGCATCGCCCGCGGCAGAAGCGTCGTGGCGCTCGCGTACGCCGACGGGGTGCTGTTCGTCGCCGAGAACCCGTCGCGCTCGCTGCAGAAGGTCAGCGAGCTCTACGACCGGGTGGGGTTCGCCGCCGTCGGCAGGTTCAACGAGTTCGACAGCCTGCGCCGCGGCGGCATCCAGTTCGCCGACACCCGCGGCTACGCCTATGCCCGTCGCGACGTCACCGGCCGCCAGCTGGCCAACGTGTACGCGAGGCGCTGGGCACGATCTTCACCGAACAGGCCAAGCCGTACGAGGTCGAGCTGTGTGTGGCCGAGGTCGCGCACTACGGCGAGACGAAACCGCCGGAGCTCTACCGGATCACCTACGACGGGTCGATCGCCGACGAGCCCCATTTCGTGGTGATGGGCGGCACCACGGAGCCGATCGCCGAGAAGCTCAACGAGTCCTACACGGAGAACGCCGAGCTGTCGGCGGCCGCCAAGATCGCGATCGACGCGTTGAAAGCGGGCGCCGGCGGCGGCGGTCGGAGCAGCGCACGCTCGGACCGTCGACGTTGGAGGTGGCGATCCTCGACGCCAACCGGCCGCGCCGCGCGTTCCGGCGGATCACCGGCTCAGCGCTGGAAGCGCTGCTGCCCGAAGAGGATTCGGCCTCCGGGTCGACCGTCTGAGGACGATAGCCCTCACGACGCCAGCGCGTTGACGACGGCTTCGGGTTCTGTGCCGTCGAGGTACAGCTGCCACACCGTCTCGGCGAGTTCGTCCGGGTCGAGGGTGCCTGCCGTCAGGCCGCAGGATGCCGTGGTTGCCGGCCGTCAGCGCTCGTGGATGTCGCCGCGTTCGATCAGCCCGCCGATGGTGATGGTGCCCGCGTAGATGCCCGACGGCGCCAGCGCGGCGTGAAGGGTGACCGCGTAATTGCGCAGCGCCGCCGACGCCAACGCAAGCCCGCCGAGCGGGGGCATCGGCACGATGCTGCTCAGGCCGCCGGCGAATACGCAATCCGCCGACGCCACGTTCGGTCATCTCGGGGATCAGCAGGGACGCGAATTCGACTGCGGGCACGACGCCGCGCAGGGCCGCTTCGGCGCCGGCGGCGTCGAGTGTGGTGATGTCAGCCGTACAGCGTGGCCGAACGCGCGGGACCGTAGTAGCCGACGTCGATGCGGCCGAACCTGGCGCGGGTCCGTCGACGGCGTGGCGCAGGCTTGCGGGTCCATCGCGTCGGCGGTGAACGCCGCGGCATCGACGCCGGCATCGGCGAGCGAGCGCAGGTATTCGGCGTGCCGATCGGCGCTGCGGGAGATCAATGCGACCGCATAGCCGTCGCGCGCCGAACCGGTGTGCCACCGACATGCCGAGGCCGGGACCTGCACCGAGGACGACAGGACTGGACGGGCAGAAGTTGAGGTCATACTCAACTTAATACCAGAAGTTGAGATTGCCCTCAACTTAGTTAGAATCGCCTGGTGACGGGACGATTCGGGCGGACGCTGCTGCGCAATCGCGACCGCTTGATGGCGGCGGCCGCCGAGCTGTTCGCCGAGCGCGGGTCGACGTGCCGCTGGATGAGATCGCGCGCCGGGCGCGGCGTGAGCATCGGCACGCTCTACAACCACTTCCCGAATCGCGGGGCGCTGCTCGACGCCGTGCTGCCCGGAGCGGCTGGCCGAACTCGATCGGTTGGCGGCCAACGGCGATGGCGGATCCCGATCCGTGGCACGGGTTCGCCGATTTTCTCGACGGCCTGTTCGTCATCCAGGCCCGCGACCGTTCGATGAATGAGGCCATCGCCCGCACCCCGGTCGGCTCCGGTCGACGTGCCGGCCGAGTGCGGGCATGCAGGGGGGGTGCTGGATTCGGTGCTGCGCCGCGCCAAGGACGCGGGCGTGCTGCGCGCGGACTTTCGCGCCGAAGACCTCGACGACCTTGGTGTGGGCGATGTCGAAGGTCATCGCGATGTCTGGCGGCGACGACGCGTTGTGGCGGCGCCACCTGGGTTTCGTGCTCGACGGTCTGCGCGCCCGTTACGTCGCTCAGCGGGCCTTCGCTGGGCGAGCCCGGACGAGGATGAGTTCCGTGAACTGCTCCGGACATTCCAGCGGAGTGAAATGGCCGGCATCGAAGGCGAAATGCAGCGCCACATCGGTGAAGTAATACTCGAGACGGTCAGACCACGCGTGAGGAAACAGCGGATCATGTTGTGGCCACAGCACATCGGTGGGACGTGAATCTTGATGGCCCGATCGGGTGGCAGTTCGGTGAGTGACTGGGCGATCATTCCCGCGCCGGCTCGGTACCAGGCTATCGACGCCGTGAACGCCCCCGGTAGCGCATAGTCGGCCACCAGTCTGTCCAGATCATCTTCGGAGAAAGTGAAATTGGGTCCGGACCAGTGGGTCCAGAAGTGCCGCAGATACTCTCGTACCGCATCGGGGTTGCCGTCGATCAGTTGGACGGAGAGGGGCAGCTGGTGAAAGGCCTGATACCAGAATTCGCCCTGTGCGTGCGCGGTCAGGACCCGGTCGCCCGCACCGGGTAGAGGAGGCGAGAGCACCAGCGCTGAGACCAGGTCCGCTTGCATTCTGGCGACGCTCTGCGCGACCCGGCTCCCGACGTCGTAGCCCGCGAGCACGACTTGGGACAGGCCGAGTTCCTTGATGAGCCCGATGACGCTGCTTGCTTGTGCGGTGGCGCTATAGAAGTGGCGAACGGCGACCGCGTGCTTGTCGGACCCGCCGAATCCGCGCAGGTCGGGAACCACCACGTCGGCGGCGCCATTGAGCAGTGGGACGACGTGGCGATAGTCATGGCGGTTGCCCGGCCAACCGTGGAGCAAAACCACCGGCGGCGCGCCAGTGGTCCCGGACCGGTCATAGGCCAGCCGGAACCCGTCCACGGGTGCGCTGCGTGACCACATCGGCCCATTCTGGCGCCGAGGCATATGGCTCCTTCGTCGCCCTCCCGGTGCAGATCCTGTCAGGTCCCCGGTAATCACCGCCAGGATGTTGCGCCACGAGTCCGACGGCGAATTGAGCACGTCGGTGTGCGCCTGCCAACCGGCCATCAACCGGCCGTCATCGTAATAGCCTGTCGCCAAAGGGATTACACCGGGCATCTCGTCTGGGTCCGCGCCGTGTGGGCCGCAGGCGACTCCCTGCACCGCCTGGATGAAGTCGCCGGGCGCGGTCATCGAGAACCGCATGACATGCGGATTGCGGTTGTGCCAATCGCTCGGATCGTCGACACCGACTCCCGCGCCCGCCGCTGCCACGTACATCGTCCGGTCGGCGGTCAGGCCCTGCGCCTCGGCGGTGCCGAGTATCGAACCACCGTAGGAGTGGCCGATGTAGGTGACCGCAACGGGCGGGCCGCCCGCGGCCTCCGCATCGACCGTCCGGTCGACATCCTCGGCGAAGGCGACCAGTCGCGGCGCCATATCCAGTGCATAATGCGGGCTCGCGGCATCGACCACGCCCGAACGGGGTTGCCGCGGGGAAACGGGCCGTCCAAGTAGGTGATGACCGCGACGTCGCCGCGGGTGGCGGAGACGAACCGCCGGGCGGTTGCGGTGTTGGCGGGTGACCCCTCCATCGTGGTGTTCATCCCGGGGATCAGCACCGCGACGCTCCTGGCGGCGCTCAGATCCCCGTTGAGTTCGATGAGTGAGGCCGAAGGACTCCTGCGCCTCGGTGATGGAGCCGCCGGCAACCACGCTGTAAAGGACGGCTCCGGATGCGCTCGCCGCTATGGTGCCGATGGCGTCGACACAGTCAACCGCACCCCACATGGCCGTCGTCCTCATGCGTTAGCTGTTGGTTTTGAACTCGGTGCTGATCCGCTGTACGTCGCTGGTGGACCGAGATCGCCGAAGCAGGAAGGGCCGAGGGTCTCGGCACAACGGCCGGCCGAACTGGGCGGTGCCGAACTGGCGGTGCCGAACTGGGCGGTGCCGAACTGGGCAGTGCCGAACTGCAGCGCCGATGGGCAGTGCCCAAGTAGGCGGTGGCAAAGTGGGCACTCCTTGGGCCGGTTCAGCTCTGGCTGTCCCGGGCGATGCCTCTGGCGGGGCGAGGCGAGGAGATCATCCTCAGCGGCGAAGACGGCTTGAACTTCGTAATGAGACGGCAGCAGTGGCGGGGTATCGATGCCGATCGTCCACGTTCCGTTCGGTCCGACGAGGCTTAAACGCAGACCAAAATTGTCAGGGGCCCCTTCCGAAGCGCGGGCCGACGAAGAGCAATACCGAGCCAATCCCGGGTTCGGCTCGCCCTGAGACCGTTACGCCGACCGAACCCCTGGCTGCGACCGGCGATCGATCCCCGCGTCAGGCTTTGCTCTTGCGTTGTCACCGCGATCGTGACAATGCCCCCGACAACGGCGGTTATCGCGGCGGCGGCCATGTACATCTCGCTGATCTTTCCGCCTCTTGTCGGTGGACTCGGCGCCATGGCTCGTTGATGGGACGTGCCGGTTCGCCCTGGTCGTCACCGGTCGGCTCCGCTTTCGCTTAGGCACGGCCCCTGCATTCGGGGGGCGGGACGGATAAGCCGCACGCACCGCAGCTTCAGGCGCGGCGACCTGGGGCGTTGACCGCGCGACGGGTCGCTGTACCACCTTGTCGAGGGCCCTCGTCAGGCGCGCCACCTGGTCGTCCCAGCTCTCGTCGGTGATACGCAGGGCGTGCATTCCGCGAGGGCAGCCAACGGCGTCGGCAGGTCGGCGGCGGCGGGCATTGACGTGGGGCCGACAAGGACGGGGATCACCAGCACGTCGTCGCACCGGCGGAGAGCGGTCGCGATCTCCAGTGGAGAACGTAGTCATCGGGGTCATCCAGCCGACGCCGGCCCTCCGTCGTCTCTGATCGTCAGCCACATAGGTCCGATCACGGCCAGCAAGGCATCGCACGAGCTGATCTCCCGCTCGACTCATGCGGGGGAACCGTTCACCCGGGTTGATTGTGTCGATGTCCCGAAAGACCTGCTCCGCGCCGAAATGGCGGCTTAGCGTGTCCCGTAGGCGGCCCGCGGATGGCCCACTGTCCTCCCTCCGATAGCTGATGAAGATTCCACCCATATCGGCCCGCCTCCCGTTCCGCGGCTTCAGATTAACGGCGATGACATGCCGGATATCTACCAATGATCCTTCGCTGGGCGGCTGAACACACGAGTAGCGAACTACCCGTGTTGCTGTTGGGCGGTCCCAGACCCGGAGCCGCGGTCGTGCGCTCGGTCGTAGGCTTCAAGATGCGCTGGCCAGCCTGGCCAGCCGTGCACCGCATACGACGCGGCGCTGATCGACGGGTGGCGTGCCCAACTCGCGGCCGCGGAGCAGGCGCTCGCCACCGCTTGTTCCAACTCCCCGGCTTGCCGACCCACTTCCGCACGCTCTATCCGGTCCACCCCAAGCTCGGCGGCGATGTGCGTCTCGGGCACCCCCTCAGAGGCAGCCGACTGCGCCATCACCTGGGCCACCCGCAACGCCTCGGTCACCGCTTCCTTGGCCTTCTTCAGCTTCTTGCCGTGCGCGGTTTGTTCAGCGGCGGTGTAGTGATCTAGGTGCATGTAGATGCACCCTACAGCGACGTCTGTCGAGGCGTCTACAATCTCCTGCCGCTCTGATCGGTCGGCCAGATACGCGATCCAGTGCCGATTTCGCTTTCTGCCGTCCACGGTTCGGTTCGCCGGCACCAGGTCGGTCACCACATGCTCAGGTGATCCTGCAAGCTCAGAGGATAGGCGTGATCGATATGCCAACCGGCCTGCAACGGTTCTGCGGTGTACACGCAGCGGTCGGGGTCGATGCCCCGGCGCTGCCAATCGGCGATCACCCGACGGCGGCATGTCCTCCGCTGGCAACCCGGCCTGTTCGGCGCGGTACCGGCCCACCGCAACCGCTCCTCTAGACGGTGAGTGTCGCGGTAGGTCTTGGCGATGGGCGCGACCGGTCGAGATGGGCGTCCCGCCACCGCTTCTGGCGTGTGGCCTGCCGCTGCGGGGTGCGACGTTGGTAGTCGCGGGTGGCGGCGTTGTCCACAGCCGCCCCCCACTCTCACCTCATGCTCGACAGATCAGCGGGCAGGGCGCTCGAGTTATCCACAGGGGCGGTGACGTCGCGGCGCTGGCCCAGAAAGTCACGGCGACGGCGGCGGCCACGACGACGAACGCCAAGCCGAGATCGCCTGCGACCGACTCGGCGTAGTCCTTGTCCGTCGTCAGCGGCGTGAAGATCCACTGTATCAGAGGTTGTGGGCTCGCGTGCAGGAAGACGGCGGCCACAGACCTTCGACCTCAGCCGCAGACACGCCTGCGCGAAGCTGATCGCGACCGTGACGAAGGTGAACGTCAACAACCAGAATCAGGACGGCAACCCGGCATCGGGGCAGACCACCGCTGTGATCGGGTTGTGCCACGACGCCCAGATCAGCCCAGAGACCAGTGCCACGCCGGTGAACGGCTGCACGCGGGCCAAGTCCGGCACTAGAAAGCCGCGCCCGCCG
>CAVTSZ010000054.1:0-38447 GCA_963737385.1 uncultured Actinomycetota bacterium | reverse complement strand
CTTCTCCGGTGGGCCGAGCTTGTCGGCGAGGTCGAGCAGCGCATCGAGTGCACCCGCTGAGTCGTCCATTCCCTCCCACGGGTCGCCGCAATCGGAGAATCGGTCGGGAACGGTGGCGATGGTGAACGCCTCGGGCCGACAGTCGCGAACCTCGTCCCACAGCAGCGGTGTCGACACCCGCGCGTCGGGTGTGGCGCGCACCGAGTAGGCCGACGCCACGGTGCGGTCGAACGCGTTCTGGTTGAAGTCGACGAACACACCCTCGCGCTCTTCCTTCCACCACCGGCTGGTCGCCAGGTCAGGAGCTCGCCGTTCAACTTCTCTCGCGATCGTCTGTGCGGCCAGCCGCACCTGCTTGAACGGCCACCGTCGTTCGATGCGCGCATAGATATGGAAGCCCCGCGAGCCGGAGGTCTTCGGCCACGCCGTCAGCCCGTGGTCCTCGAGTACACCGCGGGCGACCAACGCCACCTCCACGATCTGTCGCCAGTCGACCCCGGGCATGGGGTCCAGGTCCACACGCAGCTCGTCGGGGTGGGCGAGGTCGTCGGCGCGCACCGGGTGGGGATTGAGGTCGACGCAGCCGAGATTGGCCGCCCAGACCAGGCCGCCGGCATCGCGGATCACCGCTTCTTTGGCCGACGTTCCGGATGCGTACTTCAACTCGGCGACGTCGACGAAGTCGGGCCGCTTCGCCGGGGCACGCTTCTGGAACACGGCCTCCTCGGCGATCCCCTTGACGAACCGCTTGAGGATCATCGGCCGGTCGGCCACACCGCGCAACGCTCCGTCGGCGACACGCATGTAATAGCGCATCAGATCCATCTTGGTGACCCCGATATCCGGGAACACCACCTTGTCCGGATTCGTGATGGGTACCTGCTGACCGTCGACCTCCAGGTGGAGCGGAGCGGGCATAGCCTCATGGTAGTTTCCGGGCCGCCGCATGACCGTCGTCACATATTGTGGGCGCATGCCTAAGCTGACCGATCTTCCGTTGCAGGCAGTAGCCAAGATCCAGCAGTCCACCCAGAAATACCTAGAGCGGGGATCGGCCGAACTGCACTACGCCCGCAAGATGTTCGAGGCGGGTGCGCTCAAGCTCGAGGCGCCGCAGAACATCGCCGCCTTCCTCGCAGACATCCGGCGCTGGGGCGAATTCGGCATGATCCCGGCGCTCAACGCTCGGCGCACCCCGAATCGGGCCGCGGTCATCGACGACGAGGGCGAGTTCACGTTCAAAGAACTCGACGACGCGGCGCACTCGGTCGCCAACGGCCTACGCGCGATGGGCGTCAAGGGCGGCGACGGGGTCGCGATCCTCGCTCGCAACCACCGGTGGTTCCTGGCCTCGGTGTACGGGGCCGCCCGCACCGGCGCCCGCATCATCCTGCTGAACAGCGAGTTCTCCGGCCCGCAGATCAAAGAGGTCTCCGAACGCGAGGGCGCGAAAGTCATCATCTACGACGACGAGTACACCGCCGCCGTCTCGCAGGCCGACCCCGAGTTCGGCAAGCTGCGCGCGCTGGCCACCAACCCCGACAAGGAGGAGCCGTCCGGCAGCACCGACGAGACCATCGCCGACCTGATTGCGCGCAGCAGCTCGGAGCAGGCGCCCAAGGTGACCAAGCATTCGTCGATCATCATCCTGACGAGCGGCACCACCGGTACGCCCAAAGGTGCCAACCGGAGCACCCCGCCGTCGCTGGCTCCGATCGGCGGCGTGCTGTCGCACGTGCCGTTCAAGGCCAACGAGATCACCTCACTTCCGGCGCCGATGTTCCATGCGCTGGGTTTCCTGCATGCCACCATCGCGATGATGCTGGGCTCCACGCTCGTGTTGCGTCGACGCTTCAAACCGGCGACCGTGCTGTCGGACATCGAGAAGAACAAGGCCACCGCGATAGTCGTCGTGCCGGTGATGCTGTCGCGCATCCTCGATGAACTCGAGAAGACACAGCCCAAACCCGACCTGTCTTCACTACGCATCGTGTTCGTGTCGGGGTCGCAGCTCGGAGCCGAACTGGCCACTCGGGCGCTGAAGGATCTGGGTCCGGTCATCTACAACCTCTACGGGTCGACCGAGATCGCGTTCGCGACGATCGCCCGGCCCAAGGATCTGTCGATCAACCCCGGGACCGTCGGTCCGGTTGTCAAAGGTGTCAAGGTCAAGATCCTCGACGAAGATGGCAAAGAGCTGCCGCAGGGCGAGGTGGGCCGCATCTTCGTCGGAAACACCTTCCCCTTCGAGGGTTACACCGGCGGCGGGCACAAGCAGATCATCGACGGCCTGATGTCCTCCGGCGACGTCGGCTACTTCGATGAGCACGACCTGCTGTACGTCAGTGGCCGTGACGACGAGATGATCGTGTCCGGCGGCGAGAATGTGTTCCCCGCCGAGATCGAAGATCTGGTGAGTGGCCACCCCGAGGTCGTCGAGGCCACCGCGCTCGGCGTGGAGGACGAGGAGTGGGGGCACCGGTTGCGGTGCTTCGTGGTCAAGACCGAAGGCGCCTCGATCGACGAGGACGCCATCAAGACCTACGTGCGAGAGAACCTGGCCCGCTACAAGGTGCCCCGCGAGGTCGTCTTCCTCGACGAGCTGCCGCGCAACCCGACCGGCAAGATCCTCAAGCGCGAACTCCGCGAAATGGAACTCGACTAGCTGCGCGAACAGACGCAAAAGTCCCTGAAAAGGCCCGAAGTAGGGGCTTTTGCGTCTTCTCGCCGGATTCCTAGGTCGCCTGGATGGCGGCGCCGGGAATCGACAGGCACACCAGCATCAGAACCAGAAGGAACCAGCCGGCGCCCTGCCAGGCCGGCCACGCCCCCTCGGCCTTCCACTCCCGGTAAGTCCTTACGAAAGCGCCGACCCCGCCGCCGAACAAGATGGCAGGCACCAGCGACGCCGCAACCACCGATTCGCGTGCGGTGAGCGCATAGATCGCGAAGACGATGCCCGCGACCGCGACGACGGCGCCGACGTAGACCGCCGCCGCGTGAAACGTGCCGGGACGGTCGTAGCGCTTCTCGACGTCGTGGGTCATGGCGCTCAGTGCGGGTTGTTGATGTACCAGGACAGGCATCCGGGGAAGCCGCGGCAAGCGATGACCGCAGCCTGGTCGGGCGGTCCGCCGCGGACCCTGGGAATCCGCGGTCCGACGTTGCACGACGGAATGTAGGGGTTGCCGGGAACGAAGCCGTTGTAGCAAGGCCGAGCTTCTGGCTGGCCTGGCGACTGCGACAGCAGCACCGTCGGCGCGATCAGGAAGCTCAGCGCGGCCGTCGTCAGGACGGCGAGGCGCACGATCCGGTGTTCGAGATTGCTCATCACTGCCACCAAACGCTCTTACGCAAGAGACTAATTTCGATGGTACGCCGCACTGCCAGCGGATTTACGGATCTCGCGGCAGGCCGAGCAACCGCTCGGCGATGATGTTGAGCTGCACCTCCGACGTGCCGCCGTAGATCGTGGTGGCACGGCTGGCCAGCAGGAACTCGGCCCACTTGCCCTGCGTGCTCTCGGGGTCGCCGACGGCGCCGTCGGTGCCGAACGATGACACCGCGAATTCGGCGTAGTGCTGGCCGGTGCGCATCGACAACAGCTTGGAGATGGCCGCCGCCGGCATGGGGTCGGCGCCGGCCAACGTCAGCAGCGTCGAGCGCAGGTTCAGCACCTTCGCGGCGTGCCCTTCGGCAATGAGATGTCCGGCGTGGTTCTGTCCAACCTGATCGAACTGACCGTCACGGACGAAATCGACGAAGCCATTGAGGTTCGGCAGGAACGGCGCTTCGCTGCTGCCGATCGATACCCGCTCGGCGGTCAGGGTGGTGCGGCTGACCTCCCAGCCGCGGTTCACCTCGCCGAGCACCATGTCGTCAGGAACGAAGACGTCGTCGATGAACACGGTGTTGAACATGGCGTTGCCGGTCAACTCCCGAAGCGGCTTCACCTCCACACCGGCGCTGTTCATATCCAGCAGGAAGTAGGTGATGCCGCTGTGCTTCGGCGCGCTCGGGTCCGTGCGAGCCAGCAGCATGCCCCACTGCGAGTGCTGTGCAGCGGTGGTCCAGATCTTCTGGCCGGTGATCCGCCAACCGCCGTCGACCCTGGTGGCCTTCGTGGTCAGGCTGGCGAGGTCGGATCCGGCGCCGGGCTCGGAAAACAGCTGGCACCAGATCATCTCGCCGCGAAGCGTCGGTGGTAGGAATCGCTGCTTCTGCTCGTCGGTACCGAATGCGACGACCGACGGGATCAGCCACGCCGCGATGCCCATCGTCGGGCGGCGGACCCGGCCGCTGCTGAACTCCTGGGCGATGATGATCTGCTCGACGGGACTGGCGGCGCGTCCCCACGGCTTGGGCAGATGGGGCACCACCCAACCGCCCTCGGCGATCGCGGGGGTGCGCTGTTCGCTTGGAATCTCCTTCAGCCCGGCGACTTCCGCACGGATCTCGTTGCGGAGCTTTTCAGTCTCGGGATCCAGATCGATGTCGACCCTGCGCATTCCGGTGCTCGTCGCGATGTCGACCACCTGCTGCGGGTAGTCGCTGGTGCGGCCGAAGCAGGCGGACAGCACGAGGGCGCGACGGTAGTAGACGTTGGTGTCGTGCTCCCATGTGAAGCCGATGCCGCCGTGCACCTGGATGCAGTCCTGGGTGGTACGCCGCACCGCAGCGGGCGCCAACGTGGCGGCAACGGCCGCGGCGAACTCGAAAGCGGTTTCATCCGAGGGGTTTTGGCTGTGCTCGTCGATGGCGCGCGCCGCGTCCCACACTGCGGCGGTGGCACGTTCGGTGTCGGCGATCATCTCGGCGCACTTGTGCTTGATGGCCTGGAATTGACCGATCGGCCTGCCGAACTGCTCGCGGATCTTCGCGTACGCCGTTGCGGTGTCCGTCGCCCAGCGCGCGACGCCGATGCATTCCGCGGACAACAGCGTGGTTATCAGCGCACGCGCGTGCGTTCGGCTCAGATTGCTCAGCACGCGGTCGTCGCCGACCTCGACGGCGTTGGCGCGCACATCGGCCAACGGCCGCAGCGGATCCACGCTGGTGACCGGCTCGATCTCCAGCGCCTCGGCGTCGAGTACCACCCATTCCTCGCCGCTGTCGATCGCCACGGGCAGCACCAGCACCGACGACTGCCCGGCCGCGGGGACGGCACGCACCTCACCGCGGATGATCAGGCGATCTCCGTGCCGGGTAGCGGTCAGCCCGGAGTCGATGGCATAGGCCGCGATCACCGCGCCGGAGGCGAGGTCGTTGAGCACCTTGGCGGCGGGGTCGTTTGCGGCGACGAGCGCACTGGCTATCGCCGAGGGGACGAACGGTCCTGGAACCGCGCCGTAGCCGAACTCAGCGACGACAATCGCCAGCTCGAGGATGCCGAACCCTTGTCCACCAACAGATTCCGCCAGATGCAGACCCTGCAGGCCCTGTTCGGCCGCGACCTTCCAGTACGGCGGGGGGTTCGGGATCGGCGTTTCCAGCGCCTCGTGCAGCACCTCTGCCGGCGCCACTCGCGCCACCAGGGACCGGACGGAATCGGCCAGGTCGTTGTGCTCAGTCGTGATCGCGATGGGCATAGTTGCACCTCAATGTGGCGGGGTTTCCCTATTAACCGGTCGGTTGGGACCCACGATACCGTTCACCACGTCGGCCAGATCCCGGCCGTCCCGAATGCGGCGGCAGTTGGTGACGGCCTCGTTCAGATAGCGCCGCATGGTGTCGGCGGTGTACCACGTGACGTGTGGCGTGAGCACCACGTTGGGGAGTGTGAGCAGCGGGTTGTCGGCCGGAATCGGTTCGACGGCGAAGACGTCCAGGCCCGCGGCGGCCAGTCCGCCGGAGCGCAGCGCATCGATGAGCGCCTCCTCGTCGACGACCGCACCGCGGGAGGTGTTCACCAACACCGCATCGGGCTTCATCCGGGCCAGCGCGGCACCGTTCAGCATGCCTCGGGTCTGCTCGGTCAGCGGCAGGTGCAGCGACACGATGTCGCAAGCGGAAAGCAACTCGGGCAGTGGACGCCAGCCGGGATGGCCATCGTCGCGCGTGCTGGTGTGCAGCACGTGAGAAGCCGGGGTGCCCATGGCCCGCACGATGGCCTCCACCCGCTTGGCGATGTTGCCATAGCCGACCAGTCCGACGGTGCAGCCGCCGATGTCACGCACGGTCTCGCCGAGGCTCGGGTCGGAGGGCCAGCCCGTGCCCTCGCGGGTGGCGCGGTCCAGCTCAGTCAGCCGGCGCAGCGCTGCGAGCATCAGCAGCAGTGTGCCTTCGGCGACCGAGGGAGCGTTCGCGCCCGGCATGTTGGCCACCGCGATACCCAGTCGAGTCGCGGTCTCGACATCGACGGTGTTGACCCCTGCGCCCAACTTGTGCACCAGCAGCACGCGGGCGGCCCTCTCGAGGTCCTCGCCGGTGATCGGCCGCAGCACGTGCCAGATCACCTCGGCGTCGGCGAGCTCGCGATAGAACGTGTCATCGTCGTCCTCGGCGCAGTAGCGGATATCGAGCCAATCCGATTCTGGTGCAAGGAATTGCAGAACCTTGTCGCCGGCAACGAAATGTGCGAGGACTCTCAGCGGTGAGCGCTCGCGCGAAGAGTCGACGTCTAGCGCCACCGCTTCGCGATCCACTTGGCGATGGTATCGGCCTTCTCGCTGCGCGCGCCCGGGGTCGTGAAGTAGTGGTCGGTGTCGATCGAGCACTGCGTCTTGTCGGTCGTGGCCAGCGCGTCGTAGATGCGCTGCGCGTCCGACGGGTACACGCCGGTGTCCTGCTCGGCGTTGATGACCAGCGCGGGGCAGGTGAGCCGCGCCAGATGGGGTTCAGCGCGGGTCTGGGCGTGCCGCAGGCTCCACATCCCGATCCAGTTGCGCAGCGTGCAAGCCGTGGCGATTCCGTGCGCCGATCGGTTGGCCTTGACCGGGACGCCCGCGTAACACATGTTGGCGGGGCGCTTGGTCGGTTCGAGAGTGGGGTCGACCATGCGCGGGTCTGCCCAGGTCCGCAGCACTGTGAACGGGCGGTCAGAGAAGCCTGCGGCGTGAACGCGCTTGAGTTCGGTCTCCGCCCAGTCGGTGATCGCGTTGTTGCGTGCGATCTGCGCTGACCGGTAGCGCTCGATGAACTCCGCGGAGTACGGCGGCCCGTTGTCCTCGTCGAACAGATCGAGGTCGGGATCGCTGGCGACAGCGTCGTTTTCGTCGACGACGGACGCGTCCATCCACGCGGTGAGCACGTCGGGCCGACCCGGGTGTGCCGCGCTGGCGATGTAGCCGTCGGCCGGCGGTAGATCGGTGAGCCCCACCGCGGGCCGCATGCCCTCCAGCGGTGTCACATGCGGATCGACGGCCTGAGCCTGGTATGCCGCCATCAGCGAACCTCCACCGGAGTTACCCAGCAGTACAACAGTTTCAACACCCTGAACCTCGTGCAGCCAGCGAATGCCGACTCCGATGTCGACCAGCGCGTGGTCGAGCAGAAAGCTGCTCTCGAAGCCGCGGTAGCGCGTGTTCCAGCCGAGGAATCCGACGCCACGGGTCGCCATGTAGTCGGCGAGATAGTGCTCGGAGAAGTCGATCTGATAGTGCGTGGCGACGATCGCGACCTTCGGTTTGCGCCCCACACCGCGGTGGTAGAGGCCTTGGCAGGGGTGTCCCCCTGCGCCCGCCCGACGTGCGGTGGGCGACTGCAGGCCGACGAACTCGCGGGTTACGCCCGGTGTTCCTCCGCTCGTCGGTGCTCTGGTCATGCGGTCCCCCTGTGATAGATCGTCCGGTAGAAGATGTTGGCCAACGTGGTGATGCATGCTTGGTCGTCGACGGTGCCCTTCCCACCGCCCCGCCCGCAGTCGGCCTTGTTCCCGGACAGCTGTGTGTAGCAGAACTGGTTGAGTAGCGACACCATCGCGACGGCGACGAGGTGTGGGTCGTCATCCACGCAGAAACCTTGCTGCTGAGCACTTTTCACCATGTGAGTGATCAGTTCGATCGGCAGCGAGCAGATGTCGCTCCAGTACTGTGCGAAGTCGTCGCTAACGGTGGCCAGCTGGGACACGCTGATGATCTCGGCCAACTGGTGGCGATATGTGTACCAGTGCGCGGCCACCGCCTTGTATGAACGGTCCCAGTCGGACAGACCGGGTTCCGCCGCCGCGCGGGACCGCTGCCTGGCCTCGTCACGGAAGCGCAGGGCCCACTCGCGGACCATCGCTTCCTTGGAGTCGTAGTAGTTGTAGAACGACGCCGTGGACTTGCCCGCCTCGGCGGCGATATCCGAAATCGTCGTTGCAAGAATGCCTTTGCGGGCGATCACAGACCGGGCCGCTGCGTCGATCGCCGCCTGTGTCTGCCGACCCCGCAGAGTCGGTAGCTGCACGCGCGAGCTGGCGGTCACGGCCTCTCCTCGACCATTGATCGAAACTGAACCTGATGTTAGATTCAGAATTCGAGCTTGACCAGAGGAGCGGCCAGAGATGATCAAGCCGAACAATCCCAATTCCGAGTTCGAACTCGGCGGTATCAACCACGTCGCACTGGTGTGCGCGGACATGGAAAAGACCGTCGACTTCTACAGCAATGTGCTTGGTATGCCGTTGATCAAGTCACTCGACCTGCCCGGCGGCATGGGGCAACACTTCTTCTTCGACGCGGGCAACGGTGACTGTGTCGCGTTCTTCTGGTTCGCCGACGCCCCGGACCGCGTTCCGGGAATCTCGTCACCCGAGGCGATTCCGGGCATCGGGGACATCGTGAGTGCGGTGAGCACGATGAATCACCTGGCGTTTCACGTGCCCGCCGAGAAATTCGACGAGTACCGGCAGCGACTCAAGGACAAGGGCGTGCGTGTCGGCCCTGTGCTCAACCATGACGAAAGTAAGGCGCAGGTCTCCGCGACGCTGCATCCCGGCGTCTACGTGCGCTCGTTCTACTTTTTCGACCCCAACGGCATCACTCTTGAGTTTGCGTGCTGGACAAAGGAATTCACCGAAAATGATGCCAAGGCCACAGCCAAGACCGAGGCTGACCGCCGGCCGCGGGTAAACGCCTAGCGTTATGAGTCGCTAGTCGTCAACGCGGTCATCACCACACCGAACGTGCACGTACTGCGAAAAGTCGGCCAGATCTTCGCAGCAGCCGCACGTTCGGCGGTTCGGATCGAACCCCGTGCCTAGGTCTGTGGCGGCAGGGCGGCCAGCTGATCGATCAACGCGGCCAGCACATCAACCAGTTCGTCGTGGTCGAGGCTGACTTCGCCGGACAGCCACGCACTGATCGTCTGGCCCACCCCGCCGACCGCGAAATGTGATGCGGCCTTGACGTGGTCGTTCTCCAGCGCCCCATGCGCCCCGGCGTGCTGCAAAGAGCAGCGCGGCGAACAGGGCCGTCGACTCCGCGCGTTTGCGCACGATCACCGTGTTGGACAACTCGACGCTGAACAGCAGCCGGCCCACCCGGGGATCGGCGGAGATGGCGCGGACGACGTTCGCCATGCCGGCCCGGGCCTGTTCGTCCGGAGGTGCCGAGGCGACCGCGGCCTGCGTGGTGGCGGCGATGTCGGCGATCACCGAGTCGAAAACCGCCCCGACGAAGTCGTCCTTGTCGGTGAAGCTCTCGTAGAAGTACCGCACGCCCAAGCCCGCCTGCGCGCAGATGGCGCGCACCGTCAGTTCGGCGGGATCCCGGTCTGCCGGTCGCCGAGCAGTTCCAGACCGGCGTCCAGCAACCGGCGCCGACGCCCGGCGAGGCGCTCGGCGGCTTCGACGCCGCGGTACGGCCGGACCTGTGCCATAAGGCCATCTTGACACCCGTCAGCCTGCGCTCGGGCAAGATCAGGAAACACGCGTTCTCACATTTGCCGATAAGGGGTGGCCAATGACGGTCAGTGAGCCGATCGACCACGTCGAGCGTCCGATCAACGATCCAGTGCTGCCGGGTGGACGGCGGCCAACGCGATGGATGGCGTCCGCGGACGACGCTGCGGGCGTCGGGCTGCTGTCCGGGGCGGCGAACGTCATCATGGAGCTCGCCCGACCCGGTGTCGGCTACGGCGTGAAGGACAGTCGGGTCGAGAGCGGACGGGCAGACCGGCATCCGATCAAGCGGGCGAGAACCACGTTCACCTATCTTGCGGTGGCGCTCTCGGGGACGGAGACACAGAAGAAGGCATACCGGCGAGCGGTCAACAAATCGCACGCTCAGGTGTACTCGACCCCCGACAGCCCAGTCGAGTACAACGCGTTCGACAAGAATCTGCAGCTGTGGGTGGCGGCGTGTCTCTACAAGGGCTTTGTCGACGTGTATCGCATCTTCGTCGGGGAGATGGATGACGAAACCGCGGACCGCCACTATCGCGAGGGCATGGCGCTCGGAACCACTTTGCAGGTGCCCGCGGAGATGTGGCCCGCCGACCGCAAGGCCTTCGACGAGTACTGGCAGCAGTCGCTGGAGCAGGTCCATATCGACGATGCCGTGCGCGAATACCTGTTTCCGATCGCCGCCGGCCGGATTGCCGGTGTGAAGCTCCCCCGCGGGCTGGAACGGCGGCTGGATGCCGCCAACCTGTTCATCACGACCGGCTTTCTGCCGCAACGGTTCCGCGACGAGATGAGGTTGCCGTGGGACGCGGCCCGTCAGCGTCGCTTCAACCGGCTGATGGCGGCGGTCGGCCGGGTCAACGATTTGTTGCCGAGATTCGTCCGGCGGTTCCCGTTCAACTGGATGCTCAAGGACCTCGACTGGCGGATCCGGACGGGGCGCCCGCTGGTGTAGCCGATCCGCGGCTATTTGCCGGTTGATCACCCGCGGCGGTTTGCTCGCTGCGATCATTGGAGCCATGCCCGTTGGCCAGGTGAGCCGTTCGACCGAGAACAAGTCGATTGCCGACTTTCTCGCAGCGGCCGAACTTGCAGCCTGCCGGCATGATCCTCGAGGGCGAAGCGGGCATCGGCAAGACTATGCAGTGGCTGGCCGCAGCCTGACCTCGGCGGTCAGGATGTTGTCAGATTGTCGGCGTATAAACGCGTTCATGCGTACCGATAACGACACCTGGGATATCACGACGAGCGTCGGTTCGACGGCGTTGTTCGTCGCCGCCGCGCGGGCGCTGGAGGCACAGAAACCCGACCCTGTGGCCGTCGATCCGTTCGCCGAGGTGTTCTGCCGCGCGGTGGGCGGCGAGTGGGCCGACCTGCTTGACGGCAAGGCCCCAGAGCACGCGCTGAAGTCCGAGTTCGGCGATCACTTCGTGAACTTCCAGGGCGTCGCGGACCAGGTATTTCGACACGTACTTCGGTAACGCCGCCGCCGCAGGCGTCCGCCAGATCGTGCTGCTGGCCGCCGGGCTGGACTCGCGCGCGTACCGGCTCGACTGGCCGGCCGAGACGGTCGTCTTCGAACTGGACCAGCCGCAGGTGCTGGAGTTCAAGCGCGACGTCCTCGCCGGCTACGACGCCTACCGCCAGATCGTCGCGAAATCGCCGTCGATCTTCGGAATGACTGGCCGCAGGCGCTGCGGGACCACGGTTCGACCCGTCCGCGCCGTCGGCCTGGATCGCCGAAGGCCTGCTGATCTACCTGCCCGCCACCGCGCAGGGGCAACTGTTCACCGGCATCGACGCGCTGTCGGCGCCGGGCAGCCACGTCGCGGTCGAGGAGGCGGTCCCGATGGACGCCGCCGCCTTCGAGGCCAAGCAGCAGGACGAGGAACGCGACGTGCCGGCGAGGTGGCCGTTCTTCCAGCTCGTCTACAACGAGCAGCACGAACCGGCCGCGCACTGGTTCGGCGCTCGGGGATGGCGCGCGGACGCCACGTCGCTGCCGGACTATCTGCGGGCCCACGGGCGGCCGGTGCCCGGGCCCGATTCCGACGCCGGCTCATGACAGGACGATCAGCCTGGTCAGCGCCATCAAGAGGTAATCGGAAGTCACGCGCGCCGCGCACCCGTGCGTCTCGACAGTTAGCTTATGCAATGCTAACTTCGGCGAAGGTTAGCCTTGCCATAACTAAGGGGAGACGACGGCGCGTGCCGCTATCGAACGCGATTTTGCTTGCGACTTCGCGCGTCGACCAGCGACGTCGTCAGCCGGTTTGCCACGTGCTGCCGGGCGCTGGGCTTGTCGGTGCACGACCGGCGACGCCCGCCGGACCTGGCCGCAGCGCGGTCCGGGTTCGCCGCGCTGACGCGCATCGCCCGCGACCAGTGCGACGCGTGGACGGGCCTGGCCGCCGCGGGCGATACGAGTCGCCACGGTCATCGAAGCGGTGTGGCAGACGTCAAGCACCGCCGGTGTGCTGCAGCGCCAGATCGAGCTCGCCGACAGCGACCTGGCTTCACCTACGACACCGGGCTGTACCTGCAGTTCCGCGCCGCCGACCCCGACGACTTCCAACTGGCCTATGCCGTCAACGCTTTGCGACTCCGGCGACTACGTCGGCGGCGGACGACCTGGTCGATCGCGCTCATCGACCGGCGGCCCGAGCTGGCTCGAGGCGCGCTGGGTGCGGGTGGCGATGTACTACCGGACCGAGCGCTGGTCGGACGTCGTGCGGCTGCTCACCCCGATCGTCAACGATTCGACGCTCGACGAGGCGTATGCCCACGCCGCGCGGATCACGCTCGGCACCGCGCTGGCCCGGTTGGGCATGTTCGCCCCGGCGCTGTCCTACCTGGAGGACCCGAGCGGTCCCGTCGCCGTCGCCGCCGTCGACGGGGCGCTGGTCAAGGCGCTGTCCCTGCGGGCGCAGGGCGAGGACCTGGACGCCGCCGACGTGCTCGCCGGAGCTCTACGCCGCCAACCCGGAGAACGAGCACGTCGAGAGCGCGCTCTCGGATACGTCGTTCGGGATCGTGCCCACCACCGCCGCGCGGATCGAGGCCCGCACCGACCCGTGGGATCCCGACAACCGAGCCGAGCGAGACGGACTTCGTCGATCCCGGGCGCCAAGGAACGCAAGGCCCACCTGCTGATCGAGGCCGAGGCGGAGCTCGCCGAGTTCATCGGCCTCGAAGAGGTCAAGTATCAGGTGGCCCGGCTGAAAAGCTCGGTGGCCATGGCGATCCGGCGCCAGGAGCGCGGGCTGACCGTCGCCAACCGCACCAACCACCTGGTGTTCGCGGGCCCGCCCGGCACCGGTAAGACGACGATCGCCCGCGTCGTCGCCAAGATCTACTGCGGCCTGGGCATTCTCAAGAAGGAGACCGTGCGCGAGGTGCACCGCGCCGACCTGATCGGCCAGCACATCGGCGAGACCGAGGCCAAGACCAACGCCATCATCGACAGCGCGCTGGACGGCGTGCTGTTCCTCGACGAGGCCTACGCGCTGGTGTCCACCGGCGCCAAGAACGACTTCGGCCTCGTCGCGATCGACACGCTGCTGGCCCGCATGGAGAACGACCGCGACCGCCTGGTCGTCATCGTCGCGGGCTACCGCAAGGACCTGGACACGTTCCTCGACACCAACGAGGGCCTGCGGTCGCGCTTCACCCGCAGCATCGACTTCCCTTCGTACTCACCGCAGGAACTCGTCGAGATCGCGACGCGGATGGCGGAGAAGCGGGACAGCGTCTTCGAGCCGGCCGCCCTCGACGCACATGGAGTCGCTGTTCGGTCAGCTCGCCGTCGGCCACCACGCCGGACGCCAACGGGGTCGAGACGGCGCAGCCTCGACATCGCGGGCAACGGCCGGTTCGTCCGCAACCTCGTCGAGCGCTCCGAGGAGGAGCGCGAGTACCGGCTCGACCATTCCGACGCCGAGGACTTCACCGACGACGAGCTGATGACGATCACCGACGAAGACGTCACCAAATCCGCCATCCCGCTGCTGCGCGGCCTCGGCCTGACGGTGCCCGAATGAGCGCGCCCGAGAATCGAGGACCGCCGCGACGTTCACCTCCCGCACGCCGGCCAACGAGAACCCCGACGCGTCGTCTACCGGCGCGGGTTCGTCACGCGCCATCAGGTGTCGGGCTGGCGATTCGTCATGCGGCGCATCGCATCCGGCGTCGCGCTGCACGACACCCGGATGCTCGTCGACCCGCTGCGCACCCAGTCGCGCGCGGTGCTCGTCGGCGCGCTGGTGCTCGATCACCGGGCTCGCCGGCTGCTTCGTGTTCTCGCTGATCCGGCCCGGCGGGGTCGCGGGTAACGACGCGATCCTGGCCGACCGCGACGACCGTCGGCGCTCTACGTCCGGCTCGGCGACCAGCTGCACCCGGTGTTGAACCTGACCTCGGCCCGGCTGATCGCCGGCCGGCCCGACAACCCGACCATGGTGAAGACCAGCGAGCTCGACCAGTTCGCCGCGCGGCAACCTGATCGGTATCCCCGGTGCGCCGGAACGCATGGTGCAGAACACGTCTCGCGATGCCGACTGGACCGTGTGCGACGGCGTGTCGGGGCCGGCGACCGGGGTGACCGTGATCGCCGGCCGACTCGCCGACGGCGGTGAACGCGCCGCCGCGCTGCCCGCAACGAGGCGGTCCTGGTCGCCAACGACGGCGGACGAACGCCGGTACCTGGCTGCTGTGGGACGGCCGCCGCAGCCCGATCGACCTCGAACGACCGCGCGGTCACCGACGCGCTGGGCCTTGGTGCGGATGTCCCGCGCACCCGGCCGATCGCGCGGGTCTGTTCAACGCAGTCCCGGAGGCGCCGCGCTGCGCGCCGGTGATCCCCGGCGCGGGTGAGCCGCCGCGCTATCGCGCTGCCGGTGCCCGCGCCGGTCGGGGCCGTCGTCGCCTCGTTCGAGGCCGACAACACGCTGCGCCACTACGCGGTGCTCGCCGACGGCCTGCAGCCGATCTCGCCGGTGCTGGCCGCGATCCTGCGCAACACCAACTCCTATGGGCTGGATCAGCCGCCCCGGCTCGGTGCCGACGAGGTCGCCCGGATGCCGGTGGCCGGCGCCATCGACACCAGCGCCTACCCGAGCGAGCCGGTCACGCTCGTCGACGCCGCGACGCGCCGTTGACGTGCGCCCAGTGGACGCAGGCCCGCCGACGCGACCGGCAGCACGCTGAACTGCTGCTCGGGTGTGACGCTGCCGGTGTCCGACGGCTCCGCACGGTCGACTCTGGTCGGTGCGGATCGGGCACCACCGCCGATCGCGTCGCGCTGACACCGGGTCAGCGGCTACCTCGTCCAGACCGTCGGCCAGGACGGCGGCGGGCGTCGACACACCGCCGGCGGAGCCTGCTTCTGGGTCAGCGACACCGGCGTCCGGTACGGCATCGACGACGGACGTCGACCAGAAGGCGATCGCCGCCCTCGGCCTGACCCCGCCGCCGCTGCCCATTCCGTGGTCGATGCTGACCCAGTTCGCGCCGGGCCCGACGCTGTCGCGCGCCGATGCGCTGCTGGCCCACGACGCGCTCGCAGCCGACCCCCGACCCGCCGTCGTGAGGGAGAACCCGTGAGCAGGCTGATCTTCGAAGCGCGTCGCCGGATCCCGCGCGCCGGCGACGCGCAAGGGCACCATCACCATCGAGCCGCCGCCGGAGCTGCCGCGGATGGTGCCGCCGTCGCTGCTGCGCCGGGTGCTGCCCTACCTGATCGTCATCCTGATCGTCGGCATGATCGTCGCGCTCGTCGCCACCGGCATGCGGCTGATCTCGCCGACGACGCTGTTCTTCCCGTTCGTCCTGCTGCTGGCCGCCACCGCGCTGTACCGCGGGATCGGACAACAAGATGCGCACCGAGGAGGTCGACGCCGAGCGCGCCGACTACCTGCGCTACCTGTCGGTGGTGCGGGACAACGTGCGCGCCCACGCCGCCGAGCAGCGCGCGGCACTGGAGTGGTCGCATCCCGACCCCGCGCTGCTCGCCGACATCCCGGGCACCCGCAGGCAGTGGGAGCGCGATCCGCACGACAGCGACTTCCTGGTGGTGCGCGCCGGACTGCACGACGCGCCGCTGAACGCCGCGCTGCGGGTCAAGGACACCGCCGACGAGATCGACCTCGAACCGGTGTCGCACAGCACGCTTGCGCGGGCTGCTCGACGTCCAGCGCACGGTGCGCGCGGTGCCGACGGGCATCGACCTGGCCAAGGTGTCGCGCATCACGGTGCTCGGTGATCCGGACGACGTCCGCGGAGCGTTGCGCGCCTGGATCGCGCAGGCCGTCACCTGGCACGACCCGGCCGTGCTCGGTGTGGCCCTGCTGTCACCGGACCTCGAGGGCGACGACTGGTCGTGGCTGAAGTGGCTGCCGCACATCGACGTTCCCGGTCAGGTCGACGGGGTCGGCCCGGCACGCTACCTGGCGACGACGCAGGCGAACTGCGCGCTCTGCTGGCTCCGGCGCTCGACGATCGTGCCGCGGTTCGGCTCAGAGCGCCGACCCGGGCGCCAAGCATCTGCTGATCGTCCTCGACGATCCCGACGCCGACCCCGACGTCCTGGTGCCTCGAGCGAGGTCTGGCCGGGGTGACGGTGGTGCACCGATCCGCCGAAGCGCCGCACCGCGAACAGTATGCCGACCCCGAGCGGCCGATCCTGCGCATCGCCGACGGGCAGGCTCGAGCGCTGGCAGACGCGGCGGCTGGCAGCCCTACGTCGATGCGGCCGACCACCTCGACGTCGCCGACCGCCCGCCACGTCGCGCGCCGGCTGTCGCGGTGGGATTCCAACCCCAACCACGCCCGCATCGGCAGCTACCGGGGTGGCCACGTTCACCACGCTGCTCGGCATCCCCGACGCCGCGGCGCTGGACGTCGCCAGCCTGTGGGCGCCGCGCACGCGTGACGACGAGCTGCGGGTGCCCATCGGCGTGACCGCCACCGGCGAACCGCTGTTCTTCGACCTCAAGGACGAGGCCGAGGGCGGCATGGGTCCGCACGGCCTGATGATCGGCATGACCGGCTCGGGCAAGTCGCAGACCCTGATGTCGATCCTGTTGTCGCTGTTGACCACCCACTCGGCCGAGCGGCTGATCGTCATCTACGCCGACTTCAAGGGCGAGGCCGGCGCCGACATCTTCCGCAACTTCCCGCAGGTCGTCGCCGTCATCTCCAACATGGCCGAGAAGCGCTCGCTGGCCGACCGTTTCGCCGACACCCTGCGCGGCGAGGTGGCGCGGCGCGAACAACTGCTCATGGAGGCCGGCCGCCGGGTGCAGGGCAGCGCGTTCAACTCGGTGCTCGAGTACGAGGCCGCGATCGCGGCGGGCCACGATCTGCCGCCGATGCCGACGCTGCTCGTGGTCGCCGACGAGTTCTCGCTGATGCTGGCCGACCATCCCGAGTACGCCGACCTGTTCGACTACGTTGCGCGCAAGGGCCGGTCGTTCCGGATCCACATCCTGTTCGCATCGCAGACCCTGGACGTCGGCCGGATCAAGGACATCGACAAGAACACCTCGTACCGCATCGGACTCAAGGTGGCCAGCCCGGCGGTCAGCCGCCAGATCATCGGCGTCGAGGACGCGTTCCACATCGAGGCCGGGCCCGGAGCACAAGGGCGAGGGCTTCCTGGTGCCCGCCCCCGGCGCGATGCCGATCAAGTTCCGCAGCACCTACGTCGACGGCATCTACGACCCGCCACGCGTCGAGAAGTCGGTTGTCGTGCAATCGGTTCCGGCGCCGCAGCTGTTCACCGCCGGCGCATGTGGAGGCCGCAGCCGACACCGTCGACCGTCGATCGAACCGGCGGCCCATCGAGGACCGGCCGCCGCGCAAGCTCATCGCCACCATCGGCGACCAGCTGGCCCATTACGGCCCGCAGGCGCCGCGACTGTGGCTGCCGCCGCTGGACGAGCCGATTCCGCTGGACGAGCTGCTGGCGCGCGCCGGATGTCGCCGAGCGTCAGTGGCGCTGGCCGCTCGGCGAGATCGACCGGCCGTTCGACGATGCGCCGCGACCCGCTGGTCTTCGACGCGACGTCCGCGGCGGCCAACGTGCTCATCCACGGCGGGCCGAAGTCGGGTAAGATCGACGGCGCTGCAGACGTTCATCCTGTCGGCGGCCGCGCTGCACTCGCCGCGCGACGTCACCTTCTACTGCCTGGACTACGGCGGCGGACAGCTGCGCGCCGCTGGAAGACCTCGCCCACGTCGGCAGCGTCGCGTCGCCGCTGGAACCCGAGCGCATCCGGCGCACCTTCGGCGAGCTCGAACAGCTCCTGCGGGCGCGGCAGGCGCGCGGCCACAACGGCAACGGCGCCGGCAACGGCGGCGGCGAGCGGGACGGTACGGCGAGGTCTTCCTGGTCATCGACAACCTCTACGCGTTCAGCCGCGACAACACCGACACGTTCAACACCCGGAACCCGTTGCTGGCCAAGGTCACCGAGCTGGTCAACACGGGCATGTCCTACGGCATCCACGTCGTCATCACCACGCCGAACTGGCTCGAGGTGCCGCTGGCCATGCGCGACGGTCTCGGGCTGCGGCTCGAGCTCAAGCTGCACCGACGCGCGCGACAGCAATGTGCGCGTCATCGGGGCGCTGCGCCGGCCCGCCGACGCGGTGCCCGCCGACCAGCCGGGCCGCGGCCTGACGATGGCCGCCGAGCACTTCCTGTTCGCGCAGCCGTCCGCTGCAGCGATATCGCGGTCATCAACGCCCGCTACCCGGGGGTGGCGGCGCCACCGGTCCGGCTGCTGCCGCACGACCTGTCCCCGGCCGCCGTTGCCCCGCTGTACCCGGCGCCGGAGCGGGTCGTCATCGGCCAGCGCGAGGAGGATCTGGCGTCGGTGTCGCGTGCGACTTCGCCGACAACCCGCTGCTGATGGTGTTCGGCGACGCAAAGTCCGGCAAGACCACGCTGCTGCGGCACCTCATCCGCACGATCCGCGAGAACTCGACGCCGGATCGGGTGGCGTTCACCGTGATCGACCGCCGCCTGCACCTTGTCGACGAACCGCTGTTCCCGGACAACGAGTACACCCCGAACATCGACCGGATCACGCCGGCGATGCTCGGCCTGTCGGCGCTCCTCGAGAAGCGGCGCCCGCCTGCCGGACTCTCGCCGCAGCAGCTGAGCGGCTGGACCTATCGACGGGCCACACCCACTATCTGATCATCGACGACGTCGACCAGATCCCGGACGCACCCGCCGTCAGCGGGCCCTTCGTCGGGCAACGGCCGTGGACCGCATTGCATCGGGTTGCTCTCGCAGGCCAGCGAACTCGGCCTGCGGGTGATCGTCACTGCGCGGGCGACCGGTTCGGCGCACGCGGTGATGACCGCGCCGCTGTTGCGCCGCCTCAACGAGCTTCAGGCCACCATCATGATGCTGTCCGGCAACCCGCAGGACAGCGGCAAGATCAGGGGTCACCGGTTCCGCCGGCTGCCCGCAGGTCGCGCAATGTTGCTCGACGACGGCGACGCCGCGACGTTTCTGCAACTCGTCAATCCGCTTCGCAGACGAGGCGCGCGCACACCGAGCAACAGAGGAAAGGAGTTCAACTGATGACCCTGCGTGTCGTTCCCGAAGGCCTTGCCGCGGCCAGTGCCGCCGTCGAGGCTCTGACCGCGCGACTGGCCGCCGCGCACGCCGCGGCCGCACCGCTGGTCACCGCTGTCATGCCGCCCGCCGCCGACGCGGTGTCGCTGCAGACCGCCGCGGGCCTGAGCGCACACGGCGTGCAGCACAACGCGATGGCCGCCCACGGCGTGGAGGAACTGGGACGCTCCGGCGTCGGTGTCGGCGAGTCCGGCACCAGCTATGCCACCGGCGACGCCATGGCCGCCGCGTCGTACCTGGTCGCCGGTAGCTGATCGTGACCGCCCCCATCTGGATGGCACTTCCTCCGGAGGTGCATTCGGCGACTGCTCAGCAGCGGACCCGGCCCGGGGTCGCTGCTGGCCGCCGCGGGGGCGTGGCAGTCGCTTGGCCACCGAATACTCCTCGGCCGCAGCGGAATTGACCGGCGCTGCTCGGTGCGGTGCAGGCAGGCGCGTGGGAGGGGCCGAGCGCCGAGCAGTACGTGGCCGCGCACGCGCCGTACCTGGCGTGGCTGGCGCAGGCGAGTGCGAACAGTGCGGCGACCGCCGTTGCAGCACGAGACGGCGGCAGCGGCCTACACCACGGCGCTGGCGACCATGCCGACGCTTGCCGGAGCTGGCGCTCAACCACGCGACGCACGCGGTGCTGATGGGCACGAACTTCCTCGGTATCAACACGATTCCGATCGCGCTGAACGAAGCCGACTACGTGCGGATGTGGATTCAGGCCGCGACGACGATGAGCACCTATCAGGCGGTTCGGGTGCCGCGGTGGCGGCGACGCCGATGACGGCGCCCGCGCCGTTCCTGCTCACGCCCGGCGTCGGTGAGGCGGGCTCGGCGGCGGCGACCGCGCAGCAGACCTTTGCGCAGCTGACGGCCGCGGATGCCGGCTCGGCACTGAACGTCGCGGACATCCTCTCCGAGCTGCTACGGGTGGTCGGCCAGATCTTCCAGCTGTACACGGACTTCGTTTACCAGCTGTTCGAGCCGATCCTCAACTTCTTGCAGGACCCGGTCGGCAACACCTTCCAGCTGATCATCGACTTCCTGACCAATCCCGGTCCGACGCTGGTCACGTTCGGGTCCGTTCCTGTTCGCCGTTGCCTACCAGGCGGTCTCGTGGGTCGGTGCGTCGCTGACCTATCCGCAGCTGCTGCTGCAGCCGTTGCTGGCGATCACGCTGGCGTGGTCGGCGGATACTTCCTGCAACGAGTACCTCAACAAGCTGCAGCCGCCCGCACCCGCGCCTGCCCCCGCGCCCGCACCTGCGCCCGCCCAGCCGGCGCCGTCGCGCGCGCCGAGACCACTCCGCCGCTCACCTCGGTTGCGCCGACCGTGCCGACCTGCACCGGCGGCGCCGACCGCGTCGGTGAGCGCAGGCTCTGCGCCCGCCGGTGCCCCGCCCGCCCCCGGCGTGGGCGCTGCGGTGCCCTACGCGATCAGCGGCGGCGATCCCGGCGGCGGTTTCACGCCGACGCTGCGGGAGGGCACCGGCGCCAAGGCGCCCGCGTCCGACATCGCGGCGTCCGCGGCCGCTGCTGCTGCGGCGTCGTCGCTGGCCAAGCGCAAGGCGCGGCGCCGCAAGCGGGCGCAGCCGATCCACCAGCGCCAATACGCCGACGCGTACATGGACTACGAGCCCGACCCCGACGAAGCTCCGCCAGAGCCGGTGCGACGGCCGCAGCATGACGCGCATCCGAACGAGGGCGCGGGCGCAGTCGGTTTCACCGGCGCGGCGACCGAAGTCCGAGACCGAGCAGGCGGCCGGACTGACCGAGCTCGCCGGCGACTCGTTCGGCGGCGGACCCAAAGAGCCCCTGTTGCCCAGCGACTGGGATCCGGAGGGGGGATCGCGCAACTGAACAGATCAACCTGACCGAACACCGTCCACGTCCGACCACGATCCGAAAGGAAATGTCATGAGCATGCTCGACGCTCACATCCCGCAACTGGTCGCCTCAGAGGCGGCGTTCTCCGCCAAGGCGGCGCTGATGCGCAGCACCATGGCCCAGGCCGAGCAGGCCGCGCAGTCGTCGCAGGCCTTCCACATGGGCGAGTCCTCGGCCGCTTTCCAGGCCGCGCACGCCCGCTTCATCGAGGTCTCCGCGAAGATCAACTCGCTGCTCGACATCGCGCAGGTCAACCTCGGCGACGCCGCAGGCACCTACGTTGCCGAGGACGCCGCCGCGGCGAGCACCTACACCGGCATCTGAACCACGAACTGACGAGAAGGAGAATCCGATGTCTCAGATCATGTACAACTACCCGGCGATGCTCGCGCACGCAGGCGAGATGGCCGGCTACGCAGGTGCGATGCACGCCGTCGGCGCTGACATCGCCAGCGAGCAGGCGGCGTTGGCCGGCGCCTGGCAGGGCGACACCGGCATGACCTACCAGGCGTGGCAGGCGCAGTGGAACGCCAGCCTCGAGGAGCTGGTGCGGGCCTACCGCGCGATGGCCGCCACCCACGAGACGAACACCATGTCGATGAGCGCCCGCGATGCGGCCGAAGGCGCCAAATGGGGTGGCTGACGGGCGGTGGCCGCTAACGCAGTCGAGCTGACCGCAGAGCAGGCCTGGTTCGTCGCCGATGCGTTGGGCGCCGGGAGCTTTCCCTGGGTGCTCGCCATCACGCCGCCCTACAGCGAGCATGCGCAGCGCGTCGGCGGTCGCAGGCCAGGCTGTCTGCGGAGCTGGCGGAGACTGGGGGTGATGACCGAGGACGGGGTCATCGATCCCGCTGTCCGCCAATGGGTCACGACGACGTGCCGGCCACGGCGCTGGCTCGAACTCAGGTTCGTCAGCGGGTCGGGCAACATGCTGCGCGGACACGTCGCGCGTCAGGACGTGCACACCGACGAGCGCACTGTCGCGCTGCGCAGCGGCGGACTGGTCACCTTCACGGCCTTGGACGTCGACCACCCCCAGGCACTGGTCCCCATCCTGACCGCCGGGCTGTCCCGACGGTCCCCGGCCCAATTCGAGGAGTTCACCATTCCCGCCCGGATCGGCGCGCGCGCCGACGAGCAATTGCGCAACGGCGCTGCGCTCGCCGACGTCATCGACTTCCTCGGCATCCCGCCGACGGCACGAGCCGTGGTCGAGGCCGCCTACTCGCCGGGGCGGACGTACGTGGAGATCGTCGCGGGCGACCACCGCGACGGGCACCGCGTCACCACCGATGTCGGCGTCAGCATCGTCGACACTCAGGCGGGCCGCGTCCTCGTCTACTCCGTCGAAGGCCTTCGACGGCGAGTGGGTCTCGACATTCACCTCAGGCACCCCACTGGCGATCGCCACCGCGATCGAAAGGCTCACCGCCACGCTGCCCGACGGCGCGTGGTTCCCGCAGTCGCAACTGACCCGAGACTTCGACCTCGACCAGAGAACGGAAGACCAGCAATGTCGTCAGACAGTCAATTGACCGGCACCACATCCTTGGCGGCGATGCCGATCGTTCGCGTCGCCGTGCTCGCCGCGGGCGGCAACGGGGGTCGAGTCACGGATATGGCGCTGCCGACCGAACTGCCGCTGCGCGAGATCCTGCCCGCGGTGCGACGGATGGCGTTGCCTGTCGCCGACGACGCCGAACACACCTCGCCGGTGGCGCTGTCCCTCGCTCCCGTCGGCGGCGCGCCGTTCAGCCTGGACGCCACGCTGGACACCGTCGGCGTCGTCGACGGCGATCTGCTTGCGCTGCAGCCGGTTCCGGCGGGACCGCCGGCGCCGCGGATCGTCGAGGACATCGGCGACGCGGCGGTCATCTTCTCGGCCGCACGGGAAAAGCCCTGGGGCGCATCCCACATCGAACGCGGTGCCGGTATCGCGGTCGTCGGTCTCATCCTGATCGCCACCGCGTTGTCGGCGGTGCACCGCGCCACCGTCGGCGGCAACGCCGGGCTCTTCGCGGCCAGCGGCATCGCAGTGCTCACGGTGCTGGCCGCCATGCTCACTCGCACCCGTTCGCCACGGCTGGCGACGGCGTTGTCGGTGACGGCACTCGTGCCCATCGCCGCGGCGCTCGGACTGGCGGTTCCCGGAGAATTCGGCGCCTCTGCAGGTACTGCTCGCCGCCGCCGGTGTGACGGCGTGGTCGATCGTCAGCATCACTCTCGCCGAACGGGCGATCGCCGTTTTCACCGCGGCAACCGTTGTCGGGTCGGGCGCCCTGCTCACCGCGGCGGCCGCCGCGATCTGGGAACTGAACTCAGTGATCGTCGGATCTGTGCTGGTCGTGCTGGCACTTCTGGTCACCGTCCAGGCCGCCCAGTTCTCCGCCCTGTGGTCGCGCCTGCCGGTGCCGGTGATCCCCGCGCCGGGTGACCCGACCCCGTCCGCACCGGCGCATCAAGGTGCTCCAGGATCTGCCGCGTCGCGTGCGGGTCAGCGACTCCCATCAGACCGGTTTCATCGCCGGCGGCGTTCTGCTGGTGACCGTGGGAACGCTGACACTGGCTGTGCCTGCGGGCGTTTCGAACTGGGCGTGGTACGTGGTCGGCGCCGTCGCGCTCGGTGCTGCGCTGCGGGCCAGGGTGTGGGACTCCGCGCCGTGCAAGGCATGGCTGCTCGGCCAACCGTTCCTTCTGGCTGCCTCGTTCCTGGCCGCGTTCGCCGCCGACGGCCGCTACACCGCGGCGTGGTGGGCGCTGGCCGCGCTGGCGGGGTTGACCGTCGTCTGGGTGATCGCCGCGCTCTTCCCGCAGGTCGCTTCGCCCGACACGTACTCGCTGCCGATGCGCCGCCTGGTCGGGTTCCTGGCCTCCGCCGTTGACGCGTCGCTGATCCCGGTGCTGGCCTATCTGGTCGGACTGTTCGCCTGGGTGCTGAATCGGTGACGCACCCGAAGCTGCGGACCTTCCTCGCGGCCGCGACGGCGTCTCTTGCCGTCGCGGTCGTGAGCGGCCCTGCGGCACAGGCGATCACCCCGCCGCAGGTCGATCTGTCAGTGGCGCCTCCGTCGGGCGATGCGCGTCCCGTGCAGCCGATGGCGCAGCGCAGTCCGTGCGTCACCACCGGCGTTCTGCCAGGCTTCGATCCGGCTGCGGCCAGCCCGAACCAGACGATGCTCAACCTCGACGGCGCGTGGCGGTACAGCCGCGGTGACGGACAACTCGTCGCAGTGATCGACACGGGTGTGCGGCCGGGCCCGCGGTTGCCGAACGTCGATCCCGGCGGCGACTTCGTCGAGTCGACCGACGGCCTGTCCGACTGCGACGGACACGGAACGCTGGTGGCGGGACTCATCGCCGGCCAGCCCGGACCCGACGGCTTCTCCGGTGTCGCGCCGGGCGCTCGGGTGCTCTCCATCCGCTCGACGTCGGCGAAGTTCTCGCCGCGCGAACAGGGTGAGGACCCGGCCACGGCGCGGGTCGCTCTCGACGTCGCGACGCTCGCCAGGGCCATCGTTCGTGCCGCGGATCTGGGGGCGCGCGTCATCAACGTCACCGCGGTCACGTGCCTACCCGCGGACAAGACGGTCGATCAGACCGAACTCGGCGCGGCCCTGCGTTACGCCGCCGTCGAGAAGGACGCCGTGATCGTCGCGACCGCAGGCAACAACCGGGCCGGCTTGAACCCGGGTTCCGCTTGCCCGTCGAACCCGCTGTCGGACCCCGGCCGACCCGAAGACCCGCGGAACTGGTCAGGGGTGACTTCGGTATCGATTCCGTCGGCGTGGCAGCCGTACGTGTTGTCCGTCGGTTCGCTCACGCCCGGCGGACGGCCGTCCGAGTTCACGATGGCGGGGCCGTGGGTGGGAATCGCCGCGCCCGGCGAGAACATCGCGTCGGTCGGCAACGCCGATGGCGGCGGCCTGGCCAACGCACTACCCAACGACCAGGGACAGCTGTTCGGACTCAACAGTTCCAGCTTCGCCGCCGCGTACGTGTCAGGGGTTGCTGCGTTGGTGCGCAGCCGATTTCCCGAACTGTCCGCCGAAGACGTGATCGACCGCCTGACCGCGGGCGCGCAGGGGGCCGCCCGGGCTCCATCCAACCTCACAGGCGCCGGGCTCGTCGATCCGGTCGCCGCGTTGACGTGGGATGTCACCGGCTCGGGTGACGGTGATGCGGCTCCAGAGTCCAAACCGGTTGCGGCACCGGCACAGTCCGCCCCGCCGGACACCACACCACGCACGATCGCGTTCGCGGGGACCGGCGCGCTGGTCCTGGTCGCCGCGGTCACGGCTGCTGTCGCCGCGCACCGACGTAAGGAGAAAGCATGACCATCCGATTGGCGCTTGCGCTGCTGTTTATTGTCCCCGCCGCAATGGCTTATCCGTGGGATTCGGACATCGAACGTTGGACACTCGGTATCGCGATAGCCGTCGTGCTGGTGCTGTTCGCCTGGTGGCGTGGACTGTTCGTCACGAATATGATCGGTCGCCGGCTCGCGGTCTGGCGGCGCAACCACTCGACGCCGAAGCCGTTGGCTTCCAACGAAGCGACGGTTCTGCTGCGGGTCGACGATCCTGCCGGGGTCGGACTGTCGTTACCGCTCGTCGCCGGCTACGTGGATCGCTTCGGCGTCCGGTGCCAGAAGGTGCGCATCACGAGCCGAGACCAGGGTGGTGCCCGCACGACATGGATCAGCATGACGTTGGACGCCGCGGAGAACCTCGTCGCGCTCCGAGCGCGTTCACCGGAGCTCCCGTTGCTCGCCACGACTGAGACGGTCGGCCGCAGGCTGGCCGATCATCTTCGCGAGACCGGCGTGACGGCGGTCATCGTGGACGATGTCGACCCGCCCGCCGGCCTCGGTAGCGAGAAGTGGCGCGGAGTCCAGGATGACCGTGGGGTTGTTTCGGCGTACGGAATCCGGGTCGACGAACGATTCGCCGAACGGCTCACCGAGGTGTGGACGCACCCGACAGAGAAGTGGACCGCGGTGGAATTCACCGGTACCTCAAGACATCCCAACATCGCAGCGGAATGCGCCTTCCGGACGCCGGAGATCGTCCGGTCCGTGGAGATACCCGGCCTGATCGCGCATCCCGGCATTCAGCGCCCGCTGCTCACCGCCCTGGATCCGCGCACCGCGGGGTGTCTCGGGGTGCCGAGCAGCCCACTGCCTGCGGGACTGCTGGAGCGTGTCGACTGGCCGGTGGGTAGCGTGTTCGCTACGCAAACATGAAGTCGCGCATGAAGCGAGTCATCCGGCGTAGGTAGTCCGGCTGGCTGACGTGCAGGATGTGGTTCCCCGGAAACCAGTGAAACGCACAGCGGTCCCAGTGCTCCCAGAGCATTTCGGCCTGCTCCGGCGGAGCGAGCCGGTCGCCGAGGCCGGTGATGATGAGCCTGCGGTCCTTCGGGACCAACGGTGGATAGTTCAGCGGTGACGAGTACTGCGCCGCGGCGCTGGCGACCTCGGATTCCGTCTTGGACAGTCGATTCCGCAACTGCACGACCTTGTTCGCTGGAAACCACTCGTCGACGGTCTGGTCGGGTGCGACGACGGGGACGTTCGGGATGACCGCCTGGATCCGGTCGTCCACACTGGCGATCAGCGCCGACGTGTACCCGCCCAGCGACATGCCCGTCAGTGCGATGCGGTCAACACCGGTGAACTCCAGGTAGTCGATGACCGAACGGAAGTCGTGCACGGCCTGTGCCATCGCCTCGGCGAAACCTGCGAACCCGTTGGCGAAGAACCCGTAGCCGCTGAAGAGAGAGCCTTTTTCGGCCCGACTGCCGTGGAACGGCAGCGTGTAGAGCAGCACGTCGTAGCCGGACCGGTAGAACCACGGCAGCGAGAAGAACAAGCCGTTGAACAGATATGGCGATCCCATGAAGCCGTGGATCACGCACAACGTCGGGTGGGGGCCGTCGTCATGGCGCCAGTGCTGGGCATGCACGATGTTGTTGCGTTCGAAGCCTCGGCATTGTTGGCGCAGCACCGGGTTGACGGATTCGAAGCTGCTGTTGAACCGGATGTTGTGCACGTTGCCCTTCGCGATCCATTCGGCGATCGGGCTGGCGGGGCGCGACGAGACGCGCGGCACCGAGGTCGGCGCCGGGAAAGACAACGCGGGATCCTTCGCGGCGGCCAGCTCCGTGTAGAACCTCAGCTGTTCCTGCTCTGCTTGCGACTGTCCGCGGCGCAGGCCGCCGAGCATGGTCGGAAGCATCGTTGCCGCCAATAGGGAGGCGATCGCGGTGCGCAGGCCGATGTCGGCGGCGGCCGATGCGTCCACGATGAGCCGCTGTCGCAGTGTGAGGTCGACACGGCGGGGCAGGCCACGGGTGGTCGCGTCGGCGCCGGCAACGTCGGGAACGGGAATGGGTGGATCCACGGGAGTCGTGTCCGAACCGGTCACGTCCGCATGGTAACCGCCAGGCCAGATGAATCGGTGAACGTCGTCGATGAACTGCTGCAGTTCGGGAACCGGGTCGGTGCTGCGAACGCTGTGAGTCCTGTCGGTGCCAGACTGGCCGTATGTGGAACCCCGACGTCTATCTGGCCTTCGCTGATCACCGTGGGCGCCCGTTCTTCGATCTGATGTCGCGGGTCGGTGCCGAATCTCCGCGGCGCGTCGTCGACCTGGGATGCGGACCGGGCAACCTCACCGTCAGCCTGGCCCAACGCTGGCCCGACGCCGCTATCGAGGCATGGGACAGCTCACCGGAAATGGTCGAGGCAGCCCGCGAACGCGGTGTCGACGCACATGTCGGCGATGTGCATACCTGGACGCCTGCGCCCGACACCGACATCGTGCTGAGCAACGCCGTTCTGCAGTGGGTGCCCGAGCACTCCGAACTACTGACCCGATGGGCGGGTCAGCTGTCCTCCGGGTCGTGGATCGCGATGCAGGTCCCGGGAAACTTCGATGCCCCATCGCACGAGGCCGTTCGCAGGCTCGCCCGTGAGGACCGATGGTCAGAGCCTCTGCGGGACTTCCCGTTCCGCGAAGGTCAGGTCGACGGGCCGTCGGGATACGCCGAACTACTCACGGACGCGGGCTGCCGGGTCGACGCGTGGGAGACCACCTACATCCACGAACTCACCGGTGAGAATCCGGTGCTGGAATGGATCAGCGGAACGGCGCTGCGCCCGGTGAAGAGCCGACTCACCGACGCGCAGTGGCAGGAGTTCCGCCGGGAACTGATCCCGATTCTCGATGAGGCATACCCCGCGCGTTCGGGGGGCATGACGTTCTTCCCGTTCCGCCGGATATTCGTTGTCGCACAGGTGAATTAGCCGGCTCGCCGCTGTTTCAGCAGCTCGACAACCTGTGCGACGAGTTCGTCGATGTCGGCGCCGGTGGTGTCAAGAACCAGGTCAGGATTCTCCGGCGCCTCATACGGTGCATCGAACCCGGTGAGCCCCTTGAGTTCTCCGGCGCGTGCCCGCGCGTAGAGCCCCTTGGGGTCGCGCCTCGCGCATTCCTCGACAGGGGTCGACACGTACACCTCGATGAAGGGGAGTTTGGCGGCGTCATTGAGCGCTCGGGCGATCTCCCGGTCGGAGTTCAGCGGAGAAACCAATGACGCCAACGCCACCACGCCCGCATCGGCGAACAGGCGGGTGAGGTGGCCGACTCGGCGGATGTTCTCGGCGCGGTCGCCGGCCGAGAAGCCGAGGTCGTCGGACAGGCCGTGTCTGATGTTGTCGCCGTCGAGGAGGTAGGCCACGTCGCCGGACTCCACCAGGGCGCGCTCCACAGCGACGGCGATGGTCGACTTGCCGGATGCCGGAAGACCGGTGAACCAGATCGTGGCGCCACTCTGCTTCGTGGAGGAATAGCGGTAGTCGCGGTCCAGCGACGACGGATGCCAGCGGATGTCGTTGCGTTTCTGCTCACCGGGCTTGACCTCGCGAGGTTCGAGGATGACGCCGGCGCCCACAGTGTCGTTGCTTGTCTCATCGATCAGGATGAAGGCGCCGCTGTCGCGGTTGTCGGTGTAGCTGTCGGCGACGACGATCGAGCTGGTCCGCAATGTGACTTCACCGATGTCGTTGAGTACCAGTTCTACTGGCTGGTCGAGTTCCTCGAGCGTCTCCGGGTCCAGGCGGGTATGCAGCCCCTGCACCGTGGCGCGCACGGTTCTGGCGCCCTGCTTGAGCGCGAGTCGGTCACCGGCGCGCAGCGGGGTATCGCGGAACCAGCACACCGTGGCGTCGAGTTCACGCGCCAGCACCGGCAACGTGGCATCCTCTTCGCCGCTAACGAACACATCGCCACGGCCAACGTCGATGTCGTCTTCCAGTTCGATCGAAACCGACAGCGGTGCAACACCTATCGGACGATCGTCATCGAGGGTATCAACGACGGTGACCTTCGAGCGGGTACCCGCGGGCAGGCTTAGCACGGTGTCGCCGACGCTCAATGTCCCGGCCGAGAGTCGGCCGGTGTAGCGGCGCCGCTGCTCGGTGGTGGGACGGGACACCCACTGCACCGGCAGCCGCAACCTATCGGTCTCCGGATGCGGAGCGGACAGTTCGACGCGCTCCAGGTACTCCAGAAGGGTGGGACCGTCGTACCACGAGGTGTTGTCCGACCGGTGCACGACGTTGTCGCCGAGCTTCGCGGCGAGCGGGATCACCGTAACGTCGACATTGCCGAGTCGCGCAGCGACCTGGTGCAACTCGCTCTCAACCTCGGTGAACCGCTGTTGGTCGAAGTCGACCAGATCGATCTTGTTGACGGCCGCGACGAAGTGCTTGATGCCCAACAGTTTTGCGATGCGGGCATGCCGGTTGGTCTGCCGCAACACGCCGGCGCGCGCATCGACCAGCAGAACTGCGACGTGGGCGTTGGACGCACCGGTGAACATATTGCGGGTGTAGCGCTCATGGCCGGGTGTGTCGGCCAGGATGTAACTGCGGGTGTCGGTCGAGAAGAACCGGTATGCCACATCGATGGTGATGCCCTGCTCACGCTCGGCACGCAGCCCGTCGGACAACGCGGCCAGGTCGGCGATGCCCTCTTCGTCGGTGACGGCGTCGAGGTGGTCGAGCGGCAGGCTGTCGGTGTCATGCATGAGCCGCCCGATAAGTGTGCTCTTACCGTCATCGACCGATCCGGCGGTGGTGATCCTGAGAAGTTGGCGCGTCATCAGAAGTATCCCTCGCGCTTGCGGTCCTCCATGGCAGCGGCGGACGTGCGGTCATCGGCGCGGGTCTCACCACGTTCGGAGACGGTGGCCGCCGAGATCTCCGCGATCACCCGCTCGATATCGGTCGCTTGAGAGCGCACCGCTCCAGTGATCGTGAGGTCACCGACGGTGCGGTAGCGCACCCATTCCGCCGATGCCGATTCACCATCGGCAGGGCCGGTATACTCCGACACGGCCAAGAGAATGCCGTCACGCTCGAAGACCTCCCGCTCGTGTGCGAAGTAGATCGACGGCAGCTCAAGGGTTTCCAGCTCGATATAGCGCCAGACGTCTAGCTCGGTCCAATTACTCAACGGGAAGACCCGGACCTGTTCACCCCGCTTGATCCGGCCGTTGTACAGCGACCACGGCTCGGGCCGTTGCGCGCGCGGATCCCACTGACCGAACTCGTCGCGAAAGCTCAGGATGCGCTCCTTGGCGCGGGCCCGCTCCTCGTCGCGACGCGCACCGCCGAACGCGGCGTCGAAGCCGCCTGCTTCCAAGGCATCCAGCAGCGTGCGGGTCTGCTGTCGGTTGCGGGATGCCCCGGGACCCGGATCGGGAACCCTTCCGCTGTCGATCGACTCCTGCACCGAGGCGACGATCAGCTTGTGGCCCTCTCCGGTGACGCGGCGGTCGCGGAACTCGATGACTTCGTCGAAGTTGTGGCCGGTGTCGACATGCATGACAGGAAACGGCAGCGGGCTCGGCCGAAACGCCTTCTCCGCCAATCGCAGGAGCACTATGGAGTCCTTGCCTGCCGAGAACAGCAGTACGGGCCGTTCCAATTCGGCAACGACCTCGCGGATGATATGCACCGCCTCGGCTTCGAGCACCCGCAGCTCGTCGACGTGCAGCGTGTCGACCGTCATGTCGGCAGACCCTCCTTTTCCGCGTCTTCGCGGTACCGATCCACCCATTCGTCGGAGCGCTGATCCGACTGTCGCTCCAGCACCGGGGCGGGCGCCAGCCGGCGATCCTGTCCGATCGCTTCGAGCACGTCGCCCACGATCTGAGTGAGGTTGCGCCACAACACCGGATACGCGACCTCGATCGGGTCGACATCCTCTTCGTCGAACCAGGCCCGCCAGCCTTTGTCCTGCTCGCGCAGCATCGTCACGACGTGGGCGATCGCGCCGGCGTGGTACTCGGCCCGGGAGTCCCGTCGCGGATCGGGCCGCCCACGCCAAACCCGGGTCTGCACGGCACGCCAGAACGAAACCGCTTGGGAGACAGCGTCGGGCCGGTGGACGTATACCAAAACCGGATCGCTGCCGATGACGTCGCGGATTGCGGCGAGAAGGCCGTCGCCGGATCGCTCAGGCAGTCCCGCCGCGCGCTGCAGCAGAAGCGGCGTCTGATTCCACATCAACTTGCCGCCCCATATCCCGTTGGGGGTGCGGCCGACGGTCCGGATGTAGTCACGCCAGATCTCGGCCGGCGCGAGATCCGGTTTGCCTTCGTCCAGGGGGTCGAGCAGTCGCAGGATCGATTCGTCCTCGACGTCTGCGAACCACTGCCGTGGCTGCGGCGACATGCTGGTGGTGGGCAGGTACTGGAAGAACTCCTGCGGTTCACCCGCTACGCCTGTTGCCCGGAGCGATTCGACGAGCAGCGTGCTGCCGCTGCGTTGCGACGCGAGCACCACATAAGCCGTCGGATGGGCTGACATGCGCGTGAGCCTAACCCCATTCAAAGTGCCTGGCATATGAGGGCTTTAACAATCACTGTGACGATAACTATTGCCCTGATACTTGCTCGTCTTCGACGCCGCGTTCGGATGCGATGGCCGAGCGGCTGGTGATCTTCGGTCCGTGGATTCGTAGGTAAGTCTCGGTGAAGCGCTCCGCAATTCGCGTGCCTGCGAACTCCGACGGGATGACGTCATTGGTCTTCACGCGCCAGTCGTTGAGCAGCAGGGCGAGGTCGCTCGCGATGGCCTCGGCCTTGTCCGACGCGTCGGGACCGAGCAGGTTGTGCGTCTCGGTGGGGTCCTCGTGCAGGTCGTAGAGTTCGCGACCGGGTCGTGGCGTCTCTACCAGTGGCGCCACGGTCTGACCGGGAGCGCTTTCGGCGATGTCCCACGGCAGGTCCAGGAGAGGTCGCGCCGCGTAGTTCTCGATGTAGCTGTATTCCTTTGTCCGCACGGCGCGGATCGGGTCGAACGAATCGTGGTAGGTCTTCGACGTATAGACCTCGGTGCGCGCCGGAGCAGTGTGCGCGTGAGCCAGATTGTCGGCGTGTGAGAGGCCGTCGACCTCGGCGGGGACATCAACGCCGAGCAGATCGAGCACTGTTGGCACCAGGTCGACGCCGCTGAACAGTTCGTCGTAGACCTGTGGGGCGATGGCGGCATCGCGTGGTGGCCGGACGATCATCGCTATGCCCGTACCGGCGTCGTACAGCGTGGACTTGGCGCGAGGCAATGCAGGCCCGTGGTCGGTCATGAACACCACCCACGTGCTGCGATCCAGGCCGGTGGCGGCAAGCGTGTCCAGCAGTCTGCCGACAGCTTCGTCGGCCACCGTGATCGCCCCGTAGAACTCGGCGAGATCCTGCCGGATGTCTGCAGTATCGGGCAGATAGTCGGGTAGGTCGACGCCTGTGGCGTCTGCCGGTTCATAGCGATCGCGTGGATAGGGACGGTGGGTTTCGAAGAACCCGGCGGTGAGGAGAAATGGTTGCGTGGGAGGGTCTGCGAGCCAGTTTGTGGCCTGCTCGACCACGTATTCGCAATACGAGTTCGACACGTCGAACTCGTCGAAACCCAGTTTGGACGGGTAGGACGTTTCGTGTTGCATGCCGAACAATGCGGTGTGCCAACCGGATTCCGAGAGGATGTGGGGAAGCGTCCGGATTCCGGCCCGATACTCCCAACCGTGGTGGGCGAGGCCGAGCAGGCCGTTGCTCTGCGGATAGCGCCCGGTGAACAGCGAGCCGCGCGACGGCGAGCACAGCGGCGCCGTGGCGTGGGCGTGGGTGAACAGAATTCCTTCCGCGGCGAGCTGGTCGAGCCGAGGGCTGGAGACGTCGTCGTGCCCGTACGCGCCGAGGTAGCGGCCGAGGTCGTGCCAATGCACGATCAGCAGGTTGTCTCGTTTCGGCTCGGTCACGCGGCGTCCTTCCCCGTCTCGTCGATCCACCGAACAGGGTGGCGAGCAGATCCCGCAACCTTTTGAATCATCCGAAGCAACTTATCCCCAATGGGCGATTCATCCACAGGTTGGGGCGTGTTGCCTCATGTCAAGATGCGCGCGTAGGGCTTTTGGTTGCCTCGTGTGAGGGTGCGCGTTTGTTGGCGCGAGCTCCGGCTTTGCTGGTGGTCAGGGTGAGGAGCTGGCCGGTTAAGGCCTGAATCCGGCGCTGGACGGCGGCGGGGTTGATCCGGCCGTGGGCTAGGGCCAGGGCAGCTATGCGGTCTTCATCGGTCGTGGACGGGTGTTTGACCACACGGTGAAACGGGGTGGCCGCTTCGTCGTATTTCTTGGTGACCTTGGCGCCGGTACGGACTTTAGATATCAGTTTCTGCTGCGGGTGGAAGTAGTTGGTCAGCTTGGACTGCAGCTGCCAGATCTCGTTGAGTAACAACATTTCTGCTGCGGTGTCGTAGCGGTGGTAACCGACGACGGCGCGGACCACCGCCCAGTTCTTCTGTTCGACGTGACATCCGTCGTTCTTGTTGGCCGGCCGCGCCCGGGTGAAGGTGATCTCGTGGTCTTGGCACCATTGCAGCAAGTGGATATTGATGAATTCGGATCCGTTGTCGGAGTCCACCCCGAGGATTGGAAACGGCATCCTGTGGACGATGTCCTTGAGTGCGCGAAAGACGCACGTGCCGGCCTTGCTGGGCACCGACCGGTTCTCGGTCCAGCCGGTGGCGATGTCGGTGACCGTCAACGTGAACGCGAACTGGCCGGCCGGGTTGCCGCCGTCGTGGGAGACGAGGTCGATCTCAACGAACCCGGGTCGGGCGTCGTCCCAGTCGGCCCAGGTGCGCACCGGAATCTGACTTTTGAGCAGCGATCCCGGCTTGGTGGCGCAACGCCCCTTGAGCCGATATTTGGCACGTTCACTGCAGGACGCGTGCCGTCAGGCCGCGGTCGGCCGCGACGAGGTGATCGCGGCGCTGCTGAACCTGGCCACCATCAACGAGCAAGGTAGACCGACGAAAAGACGTGCGGCGCTTGACGAATTGCCGGCCAAGGTGGCCGACGTGCTGCAGCCGTTCATCGAACGACGACTCCTATCCACCGAAGCGGGCGCCGAGCGCACCTTCGTGACCGTCGCCCACGACGCGTTTCTGAACAACTGGGCCCCGCTGACTGACGAGATCGACGCACAAGTGATCGCCCTGCGCGCGCGCCGCGTGGTGGAGAACGCCGCCAACGACTGGTCGGCAACCGGCCGTGACGACAGCGCGCTGCTGCAAGGCAAACAGCTCACCAAGGCGACGGTTGACATCGGCGCGAACCTCGAATCTGCGCCGCGTCAGAAGGCGAAGCTGCGGCCGGCGCGTCAGCTCGTCACCCGAGTGGAGCTCAATGACACCGGGCGCGATTTCCTCGAGGCCAGCATGCGCTCGGACCGGCGCCGACGGCTCCGCCGAGTGGTTCAGGTGGCCAGCGTGGTCCTAGTCCTCGCGATTGTTGCGGCTACCGCGGTGGTCGGCTTTTTCCGAGCCAACGTCGAACGTGATCGCGCGCAGGCCAGCGCTCGGCAGGCGATCGCTTCCCGCCTGCTGGCCGAATCGAGGGACATACTCTCCCAAAGCCGGGGTCTCGGCGACATCACCGCGTTTCAGAAGCTGATCGCCGCGCATGCTCTGGTCGGCGATGCCGCCGAGGGTGGAATTCTTGACGCGGTCGTTCAGCGGCAGTCCACCGACAAGGTCATCGACGCGGACGGCCCGACTCGCGGCGTCGTCTTCAGCCCGGATGGTCGTCGATTGGCAGCCGCAACGGGCACTGGGACGGTGCGCGTGTGGGATGCCGCGACCGGC
The DNA here is from genome assembly GCA_963737385.1 of uncultured Actinomycetota bacterium. GTDB lineage: Bacteria > Actinomycetota > Actinomycetes > Mycobacteriales > Mycobacteriaceae > Mycobacterium. Next base: position 2,897 of record CAVTSZ010000054.1, on the reverse strand, counting down.
CGACAAGTCACCGGCTTCGAGGACCCTGCCGGCCACGTCGGCAGGGTTGCGTTCAGTCCGGACGGGCACCGACTGGCAACTGCCAGCGGCTCCGGCGGGACCGTGCAACTGTGGGACGCCCACACCGGCCAACGCTCTGGCACGCTGACCGGGCACACCGATGCCGTGATCGAAACCGCCTTCAGTCCCGATGGGCGGCAGCTGGCCAGCGTCGGCGCCGATAGGACGGTCCGACTGTGGGACGCCAATACCGGCCGCCCTCGCAGTCCCCCACTGACCGGCCATACCGATCAGATCGTCGCCGTCGCGTTCAGCCCGGATGGCCGCCGACTGGCCACTGGCGGTTACGACGGCACGGTGCGGTTGTGGAACCCCGACACCGGTCGACCCCTCGGCACGCTGGGGCATACCGGTTGGGTGATGGGAATAGCCTTCAGCCCCGACGGGCACCGGCTGGCCAGCGCTGGTCGCGAAGGCGACTTCGACGGCTCGGTTCGGCTGTGGAATGTCGACACCCTTCGGCCGGTCGGCGAGCCGTTGACCGACCACACCGGCGCCGTAATGGATGTGGTTTACAGTCCCGACGGGCAGCGGCTGGCCACCGCCGGTTACGACAACAGGGTGCGGCTGTGGGACGCCTTCAGCGGCCAACGCGTCGGCGCACCATTGATCGGCCACACCGACGTCGTCGGCGTAGTTTCCTTCAGCCCCGATGGAACACGGTTGGCCAGCGGGAGCGAAGACGGCACGGTGCGGGTGTGGGATCTGCATGCCAACCAAACGATCTCGGCTCCCGACGTGGTGGTCGGTACGGCCTTCAGTCCCGACGGTCGGCGGCTGGCAAGTGCGCTCACAGACAACACGGTGCGGTTGTGGAACGTCGACACCGGCGAACCCGACGGTGCCCCGCTCACCGGCCACACCGATGCGCTAGCAGATGTGGCGTGGAGCCCGGACGGGCACCGGTTGGCCAGCGCCGGAGACGACAACACGGTGCGGCTGTGGAACGCCGACACCGGCCAGCCTGTGGGTGCCCCGTTGACCGGGCACACCGATTGGCTGACCTCGGTGGAGTTCAGTCCGGACGGACACCGGTTGGCCACCGGCGGGGCCGATCGGACAGTGCGGTTGTGGGACGCCGATAGCGGCCAACCCATCGGCGCGCCGCTGACCGGCCACACCGATACAGTGTCGGCTGTCGCTTTCAGCCCGGACGGACACCTACTCGCTTCTGCAGGTGGCCTAGACGGCACGATCCGGTTGTGGAACGCCGATACCGGTGAGCCTGTTGGCGCCCCGCTCACTGCCGTCGGCGACTCCAACCAAGTGCTCGACGTGGCTTTCAGTCCCGACGGGCACCGCCTGGCCACCGCCGGGGACGACACCAGAATCCGATTGTGGAACGCCGATACCGGTCAACCCATCGGTGCCCCGCTGACCGGGCATACCGCCATGGTGAACGCTGTCGCCTTCAGTCCCGATGGGCACCGCTTGGCCAGCGCCGGAGAGGACAGCACCGTCCGATTGTGGGACGCCGCCACCGGTCAACCCATCGGCGGTCCTCTAGTCGGTCACACCAATGCGCTCAGGGATGTCGATTTCAGCCCCGACGGGAATTACCTGGCCACCGGCGGCCGCGACAATACCGTGCGGTTCTGGCCAGTCTTCGCCACACCAGAAGTGTTGTGCGACAAACTGATCACCAACATGAGCCGCGACCAGTGGCGCGACTGGATCTCGCCGGACATCGAGTACCAGGGAGAGCTGTGCCCGGGATTGCCTGCGGCGCCCGGTTGAGATCCAACTCAGCCGAACTGGCGACGTCGCTTCTAGATCAATCGCTTGTCGACAAGGTTCCAATAGTGCTGGCCGACCACAGTCAACTCGCACGACTCACTGTGCCAAGCGGCATGAAACATGTGTTTTTCATTCACGGGGCGGACCAGGTTCACTCTGGCATATTCCTGCAGGATGGCGAAAACCTTGGTGTGCGCAGGGTCTGGAGCGGGAATGGCGGGATCGGCCGCTTGTTCCGGCGTGCGCTCGGGCTCATACGACGGGTCCAGCCGAAATCTGTGGTCTGGCTTCGGGAAGTGTGCAGTCAAAGCTCGTAGAGTCGCGAACGAAATTGGGGGTTCGGCCCTTCTCAACGAGATGAACTTCTTGACGTTCGTCTTGAAAACCGGCCGCTGCGTCCAGGGTCCGAGCGACTGATCGATATGCGCGTACACACTGCCGGGCGTGACGTCGCCCATGAGATTGGCCGCCGCTCCGTTCAGCGCGTCAACCAATAGCGTAGTGAAAACGCCGGCTCCGCCGCTCGGCACTTCCAGCGCGGACTGACTCGAGGTGGACGCAGTCAATATCGTCACACCTTGGGCTAGTTCGGCCATGTTTCCATCGGTCGGATCATTGCCGGCTTCTCCGCTATGGCAGCTGTCGAGAATGATGACTTTGTCTGTGCCTCAGACTTGTTCGCCAACGTCATCACCTCCGACAACGCAAGACCGTCGTCAGCGGCTTCAGCGTCGCTCCGCAAAGATAGCCTCCCGTCGCTTCGGCGTGGCCGTGGCCGGCGAAATAGAACAGCGCTATCTCAGAGTCGTCCGCAAAAAGCTCCTCGACCGATTCCTTCAACCTGCGTTTGGTAACGGGTTCAGCCGCGCTTGTACCGACCAGAACGTCAGGATTCACGAAGTTCAGGGTTCCGTCAGCGTGACGTTCGATGACCGACCTCACCGCATTCGCGTCGTTGACACACCCACTGAGGCGCGGGAGTCTGGCGTAGTAATCGACTCCTACGATTAGCGCTTTCCGCATGGTCTCCTCTTGTCAGCACGTATGCGTGTCCTGCCAAGGATAGAAATCCCAGCCCAGTTATTAGGCAAAATCATGTT
>CAVTSZ010000053.1:0-203443 GCA_963737385.1 uncultured Actinomycetota bacterium | reverse complement strand
GCCGGGCGGCGACCCGACTCCGGATAGGCACTGCGGCTCGAGCTGGCTACGACTCTGGTGACTATTGGGGCGGGCGGCCCTAGTGGCTTGTGGCTGCTGGTGTTGGTGAGTTTGGTTCGCGGCAACTCGGCGCTGGTGAACATCTCGGCCAGCATGGGTTGCCAACCGGGCGGAGGGTCAAGTACCGGAAGCGAGGGAAAACTAGAGGGTGGGGTTGCGGCAAGGCTTCCATTAGGAGCCACCAAATCAGGTTCGCCGATCAACCCCACTCACCAGCGAGTCTACGCTCTTAAAGTAGAGGCCGTGCCCGCGGTCGGCGATGTGGTCCGCTCCACCATGGCGACTGGATGGTCTGACCACCGCTGCACTGCCCCAGCGGCACCGGCCGAAGCCAGGTCGGATACTGGTCGGCTCTATCGCCTGCTCCTGTGGCCGGCACATCACCTGGCGGTTCCTCCTTGACAAGGAGAACGCCATCTCCAACGACTGATCCGTCCGACGTTTGGCGCTGGACGTGGTTCCGTCCTTGCAGCCGCGGGCGCGCAGCAACGCCATGACCGGTGATCGGAGTCCTGATTGTTGACGTATCTGTTGAAACAACAAGGCCCAGGCTCGAGATCGTTTCTCTGACCTGGGCCTTCTTGGTGGAGCTGCCGGGAATCGAACCCGCTACAGAAATCGCGCTGACCTGCGTTGTCGCCGGAATTTGGGTACGCGAAACAACGCGAAAGGACCTGCGGTGACGCGAAAGGTGTTGATGGCATCAACATGCCGCAGGCCTATGCAGCCTGTTGCTGGGCTGCGAAAAGTCGCGAAATGCCGCAGCTGAGAACACGGGGTATCCCTAACTGAATCCCGTGCCCAGCAGTAGACCCAGCAGATATGTGACTGCGGCGGCGCCGTATCCGATGAGAAGTTGGCGCAGCGCCCGCCGCAGGGGAGGCCCGCCAGACAGCAGCCCCACGATCACACCGGTGCCGATGAGCGCGATGCCGACTAGCACCGCCGCTACGACGAGCGCGACGACCCCTTGCAGCCCGAACAAGTAGGGGAGCACCGGTATGAGAGCCCCTGACGCGAAGAAGCAGAAACTCGAAACACCGGCGCTCAGGCCGGTGCCGATCGCCTCGTGCTCAGCGGAATCGGTTGCGGTGAATCCGAATTGCCCGGTCGTCGCCGACATGTGCTTGCCGAGAATCTCGTCGGCATGCTTCGCGGCTTCCGCCTCACTCATACCGCGTGCCCGGTAGACCAACGCCAGCTCGTTGGCGTCGACGTCCAGCGCGGGGACGGCGGCGCCGGCATGGGGATCCGGAGTCGACGCCTGCAGCAGCTCCCGTTGCGAGCGCACCGAGACGTACTCGCCCGCGCCCATGGACAACGCGCCGGCGAGCAGGCCGGCAGCACCTGTGACGAGGACAGTGTGGTTCGACACTCCGCTGGCGCTGATCCCCAACACCAGCGCAAGATTGCTGACCAGCCCGTCGTTGGCGCCGAAGACCGCGGCGCGAAAACTCCCGGAGAGGCGACTGCGGCCCCGAGCAGCCAGCGCCCGAACCACCTCGCCATGGATCCGCTCGTCAGCGGCCATGGTGGCAGTTGCATCGACATCGACGTCGTAGGTGGACCTCGCCTCAGCACGCTGGGCCAGGGCGAGCACAAAGACCGATCCGAAGTGCCGCGCCAGGAACCCCAGGATGCGCGAGCGTACATCGCCGCGCCGGGGCTTTCCCACATCGTCACCGAGCAGGGTCAGCCAGTGTTGCTCGTGGCGGGCCTCCGCGGCGGCCAGTGCCAGCAGGATCTGGCGCTCCTCACCGGTGCGTCGACCGGCCAGGTCCCGGTACACGGCGGCTTCGGCTCGCTCGTCCGCCAAGTGCTGACGCCAACGCCGAAGATCGGCGGCGGACGGTGTCGGCCGCCCGGATCGTCCCAGGTGCACCACCCCATGATGCGGCAGGACGCCGACGATTCTTTGGAGGTGACCGGGGATCGACGGCTACGCGGTGACCATGGCTGCAGTCTGGAGCTCGCGCACCGCGGTACGCAGTCCTCTGCGTTTACCCGTGGCGGGGTCGACGCCGAAACTCTCCCGCACTCCCTCGCGGATGCGGAACTTCAGTTCCGAGTTCGTCTCGGGCGCGTCATCGGAAGTGGCCTTGAGAAGCTTGTCAGGCAGAGCGAGTTTGAAGATGGTCCAGAAGGACTGCCAGTACTGCCGCGCAAGGGGGCCGGTGGTGTACGGCAGGTCGTACTTCTCGCAGAGTGCCCGAACGCGTTCGCTGATTTCGGCGTATCTGTTGCTCGGCAAATCGGGGAACAGATGGTGTTCGATCTGATAGCAGAGGTTGCCGCTCATGAAAGCCATCAACGGCCCAGCATGAAAGTTCGCCGACCCCAACATCTGCCTGAGATACCACTCGGGTTGAGTCTCGTTCTCGTACTCTTCGCGGGTGAATTTCTCGGCGCCGTCAGGGAAGTGACCGCAGAAGATCACCATGTAAGACCAGTAGTTGCGGATCAGGTTTGCCGTCGCGTTGGCGCTCAACGTGTGCTTCCAGTTCTTTCCGGTGAGCGCGGGGAAAACGACGTAGTCCTTGCCGACCTGCTTGCCGATCTTTTTCCCGATGATTCGCAGGTCCTTGCGGACCTCGGCCATCGACTTCTCGCCTTTGCGGTATTTCGTCGTCTCTACCCCGTGCAGCGCTACGCCCCACTCGAAAAGCGTTCCGAGCAGCATGTTGTACACAGGTTGCCGATCATCCACCCCTCCCAGCGTTGATCGCGGGTGAGGCGCATGATGCCGTAGCCGATGTCGTCGTCGAGGCCGACGACGTTGGTGTACTTGTGGTGGATGAAGTTGTGCGACTTCTTCCAGTGCACGCTCGGGGACGTGGTGTCCCACTCCCATTCGGTGGAGTGGATCTCCGGATCGTTCATCCAGTCCCATTGCCCGTGAGTGATGTTGTGGCCGAGTTCCATGTTCTCGATGATTTTTGCCGTCGCGAGCATGGCAGTGCCCGCGAGCCAGGCCACCTTGTTCTTGCTTGCGAACAGCGCGATCCGGCCGCCGGCGGCCAGTGCCCGCTGCAGTTGAATCGTGCGGCGGACGTAGCGGGCGTCCCGCTGCTCGCCGCGAGACTCCTCGATGTCGGTTCGGATCGCGTCCAGTTCCCGCGCGAGTTCCTCGACGTCCTCGGCGGTCAGATGTGCATACTGCTTGATGTCGGTAATAGCCATGTCTCCCCCTAAACTTTGATCGTGCAATCGCCGGATGCCGTGGAGATGCACGTGTTGATTCGATCGCCTTCGCCGTGTTCTTCTCCGGACCGGAAATCTCGCACGTGCCCTGATTCCAGCGGCAGAACGCACGTCTGGCAGATGCCCATCCGGCAGCCGAACGGCATCTGAATGCCGACCTTCTCGCCGGCCTCTAAAAGCGAAGTGGCTCCGTCTATTTCGATGCGCTTGTCGGAAATCGAAAAGGTGACCGTGCCACCCTCGCCGCCCTTGTCGATACGGGCGATGGTGAACCGCTCCATGTGCAGGTCGTCTCGCAACCCGGCGTCGTCCCACACCTTCTCGACGGCGTCCAGCATCGCGGTCGGACCGCATGCCCACGTGGGCCGATCCTCCCAGTCAAACACAAGGCGGCCGAGCTGATCGAAATCGAGGTGGCCGTCGTGAGCGTGTTCCGCTATCGCGACGGTCGACAGGTCTAGGGTTAGCTCCATCCCGATGACCTATCAGCTTGGAACAGCATCTTCGACGGGTGGGTAAGCGAGGCCAAACATGAACGCCGATGACATCGCCAATGACGCCCACCGTGATGCGCTCCCGCTGTCCACCACCGCATTCACGCGGCGGGGCGTCGCTTATCCGGCTGACCCCGTGGGGGATCCGGCGGCGGGTCGCGAGCTGCGGGTCTAGCTGTGGAGCTGCTCACCCTCGATCAGATCAACGCGGCGGCGGATCGGCTGAGGCCGGTGATGCGACTAACCCCGGTCATCGCGTCGCGGGTGCTGTCGGATCGCACGGGAGAACAGGTGTGGCTCAAGTGCGAGAACCTGCAACGCACTGGGTCGTTCAAGCCCCGCGGCGCCTACAACCGGATCGCCAATCTGAGCGTCGAGGACCGGGCTCGCGGTGTGGTCGCGGCCAGCGCAGGCAACCATGCGCAGGGAGTTGCGTGGGCCGCGACCGAGCTAGGGATCGCGTCGACGGTGTTCATGCCGGTCAACGTCCCGCTCCCAAAGCTGATGGCCACCAAGGCGTATGGCGCGCAAGTTCACCTGATCGGCGAGACGATCGACGACGCGCTGGTCGCGGCGCGTGAATATTCGGAGCAGCACGGCGCGGTGTTGATCCACCCGTTCGATCACGCCGACATCGTCGCCGGCCAGGCCACCGTCGGGCTGGAGATCCTGAACCAGATTCGGAATGTCGCAACCATCGTGGTGCCGACCGGCGGTGGAGGTCTGGTCGCCGGAATTGCCGCGGCGGTGCACTTTCTGGCGCCGCAGGTCCGGGTGATCGGAGTGCAGGCCGCGAACGCGGCGGCCTGGCCGGGTTCGTTGGCCGCCGGACAGCCCGTGCGTGCGGAGTCGATGTCGACGATGGCTGACGGCATCGCCGTAGCATTGCCCGGGGAGATCCCGTTTGCCCATGTACGGGCATTCGCCGATTCGGTTCGGACGGTCAGCGAAGACGCGCTGTCGCGCGCGTTGTTGCTGTGCATGGAGCGTGCGAAACTCATCGTCGAACCGGCCGGGGCGGCAGCGGTGGCAGCGCTGATGACATCGGCACCCGAACTCGCTCTGCACGGCCCGGTTTGCGCGGTCTTATCGGGTGGCAATATCGACCCGCTGGTGTTGACCCACGTGATCACCCACGGCCTGCGCGCTGCCGGGCGGTATCTCGCAGTCAAGGTCACCATCCCGGACCGCCCCGGCGGGCTCCGCATGCTGCTGGGCGTGGTCAGCGAAAGCGGGGCCAGCGTGCTCGACGTGGTGCACTCCCGCACAGCACCCAAGCTGGCGCTGGACGAAGTTGAGGTGATGCTTACCGTCGAGACCCGGAGTCCGGCACACCGGGAGCAGGTGTTGGCCGCCTTGGGCGGCGCGGGATTCGTCGTCTCCGTGGAGGACAATTAGCGCACGGCTGCCTGACGGCGGTCGTCTCCTCAAGACCCCAAACCCCGTCACCGCCGCGCAGATCGATCCCCATTAGGTTTGGCCGACGCCGATGTGATGTAGGCGCCCCGCGCACGCGCAGGCTGAGGGAGCCGGCTCGGTCGACGCGGTCGGTGCGGACCCGGGTGTGGATGTCGGTGCGGGTTTGCGGGTCGGCTTTGGGTCGGGCGCCGTAGGCGGTGGCGGGGGTGGCCTTATGGGCATGGAGCGGTGGGGGCGCCGATGCGCGCGGGACTCGACGGTGCTCAATGATGCGGTCGCTACCCAACACGATCACCCAGCTCGCAGTGTGCTTGCTTCGGCGAGCAGACCGCTACCGGCTCCGGGGAGTTCGGCATAGACGAGTCGGACGGCGCTCCTGATGAAAAGGAGAGCCGTCCGAAGCACGAACCACCTGGTTACCAGGCGTGCATGATGGCGCGGTGAAATGTGGCCTCGGCGTCAGGAGACATTTTCCCCGCCTGACGCAAGCCCACCGCGCTGTGCCCAGTTGATGGGCCTTACTTCGCGTGGGTACCTAGTGCTCGTGCTGGGCGCCACAGCGGAGAGGAGGAATCTTCTCTTCCGGTCCGACCTTGGTCTGCCATGGATCCGTACCTTAGGTCTACCCGTTTATCCAGGTAAAGCAACAAATGAGTTTGGGCCGAGCGTCCAACGGGCATCTCGCCGACCATCACTGCACATACGGCGCGGGGCCGCCGGTCATATGGGCGGCGAAGCCCTCGGTGGCGACCAGCTCCCACGGCGTGGCCGTCACTTCCACGTCGACCGTCGTCGGAGTCTTGAGCCCGGCCCGGTCGCCCAATCATTATGGAGGGGCGCGTTCCATCATCGCGGCGTCCGCCGCGGGAGTGCGAGTGCGATGACCCGAACTTCTCGGCGAGCGTGAAGTGCGTGAATCCCTCACGGAAATACAGGGATCAGGACCCTTCACCGCCGCAGAGCCGGGCGAACTGCTGCGACGGCAGGGCGGCCGAAGAAAACGGCAACGGTGAATCGTCAACCGGCCGTTTCGGACCAGCCTTCATGCAACACTCCGAGGTATGTACTTCACGGTGAAATGGACGGCACGGGTCGACGGCCCAGGCCCTCAACCTGGTGTCCCGCAGTGGGACGGCGACGCCCTGGTGATCGACGGCACTCACTACGTACAGCCTGAGTGGAGCACCATCACGATCTACTCGGACGCGACACCGACCGAGCCGCCACCTGACGCTCCGGGACAGTAATGAGTTCGGAACACGCAGTAGAGCAGTGCCGGTGGCGGAACAGCGGCGGGACCGCTCGGCTTTTGTGCAGTGCCGAGAATCAATCACCTTCCGCTTGCCGCCCCGAGAGGCTAAAAGGTTCACTCACAACACCAACTCGATGCCTGGTCGAGTGAGGTGGCCCGGGCTGACGATCTAGTCGTCACTGTGACGCTTCCCCTGGGGTTGCGCAACGGGAAAGACACTGTCCGGCATCGGTTTACGTCCAGTTGATGGATAAGATTGATTATCCATTCTTAATCATGCGAACGTTGAGGTGTGCCCGATGTTCCCGGTCTTGACTCATCGCTCGCGCCCCCCAACTCGCCGGCGACGCTCCAGATACCGCGGACGCTGATCCCATTCCGGAATGGTTCTCGCACTTCCTGAATGACCGGCAGACCAGAAAACCTTCGGCGCACACCATGTGAATCGCCGCTTGAGGCGCCGGCGACCGTGCGAGATCTCCCACCGAACCCGCTCACGGACTCGAGCAACACTCGGGTTTGCAGAAGGTACACATCGGGCACCACCACCCGAGCGGGCGTCGACGTTTGGTTGCGCTGTCGTCCCCGCCAGGCCAGCCCAGGGTGCAACTCTGACGTTGAGAAAGCAGCGCAGCCCTGGGCTATGCCGCACGGCGCGCTCCACCCTCCCCACGGCGCCGCTTAGCGATCGGCACCAGCGGCTAGCGGCGCTCTGCAACTCATCGGCGCCGTCAAAGAGGAAGGGCCGCATCTCTGCGGCCCGTCTCTTGTGGAGCTGCCGGGAATCGAACCCGCTACAGAATGAGCGCTGAGCTGCATAAATGCCGATTCGGAGTACGCGAAACGATGTAACACGACGCGGCGCGACCTGCACAAACACCGAACGTGTTGATGACATCGACGCATAGAGCGCAGTTTTGGTTCGGCTTCCGTTGACGGACATGAGCGCGTCGGCCGCACTGAGTGTCCGTCGAGCACCAGCGGGCTCGCACCGGCAGTAGGGTTTTGGGGCTTAGTTTCGTCGAGTCCTTCGACGCCTCTGATCGGCACGAATCTTGGCCCTACGTCTGGGACGGCAGACGCTGTTGTCGGTGCGTGCCAACTAATGCCGATTCGGTGTCGATTCCCGGCTCTCGACGCTGGGCGGTGCTACATGGTTTCACCAAATTGGATTAGCCCACACCTGGGATACCGCGCGCTACCGAAAGGGCTAACTTCACGGGGTTGACCCGGCGAACGCGGTGCACGATTGCGCCGTCGTCGAATCAACCGGTCGGATGCGACGGCGGGGTTCGATTCGGGCCAGCCGGCTCGACACGGGTGTACGGACGCGACTAGGCCGAGGAGCTGCGCGACATTTTCCCGCGGCACCGATCATTCACGGGGCCGCCTATGTGCGCCGTCGACGATGAGGATCGACCCCGGCCCGTCTGGATTCCGCACCTACACCGCATCTTCGGCGACGTCGCGTTCCTGGGAGGCTCTTAGCCGCTCGTGTGGCGCCGGAGCCGGTGGGTCGCCAATGAACATTTCACCCCGGCCGCACTCGTCGTCATCGCCGACGCCGGACGACCCAGGATTGGGGATGGGCTTAGGGGCTCGGATCGGCCGCCGAGCTTGAACAGGAACACGAGTGGTCTCAAAGCCCTCGTTTCTGGTTGGGGCCGACCGGTAGAGGCCGCGGCGATGCCGCGGTGCTGGCGTCGTTCTCCATAGGAACCGTCACCGCGTGTGGGACGCGTGGCCAATGAATGTGCCACTGCCGCAACCCGGTTCGAGAACTCGGCCGCCAGATGAACCGGCTCTGCTCAGCACGTCCCAGACGACAGCGACCAGTGCCGGGTCGGTAACTCCTCGTGGGGTCGTCATTCGCGGGCGATGCGAATGTCGTTGATGCGTCGGCTGGCGGCGTTGTGTCGAGGCACGATCTTGGGCGCGCGGCCTGCTGTCGTCGCTGACAACGCTCGTCGAATCCGAGGTGAGTTCATGGGCAATTCCAGTGACGCGGTGCTCGGGTCGCGGCGTTACGGTGCAACTCCCGTGAAATCGTCGACGGCGCACGGCCGATGCGCCGCGCGACCTCCCGCACACCGCACCCTTGGGCGCACAGGATCGCAATTCTTCCCGCTCCGCGAACGACAAGTAGCGCCCCGATAAGGGCTCGTGACTGACTGACGCATGCCGCCACCCTCACGGAACCACCGCGTTCCCACTGCTGGCGATACACCGGCCACCACCCCGGCGTCCTCGCTGGAAAACCCGTCAGCGACCGCCTGCCAGAAGCGTTGCCGATGCTCGCGCCCGCTCCGGCGCGCCCCGCGCATCGCGGCCTTCCCGTCGCTGCTGCCGCCCACCTCTTGGCCGCCCCATCCACACACCTCCTGATCGAGGTGTTGCGACGACCACTTGAATTCACCCCGTACACCTCGGCGCAGCTCGCCGGTTCGCCCGCGAGCACAACCTGGTCCGCTCCGTTGGCCGCACGGCGGTGTGGGACAACGCTCAGGCCGAATGATTCTGGGCCACACTCAAAGTCGAGTTCTACGACAGATACCTATGGCCGACCAGGCAGCCGCCAAGCCCCGCAGTCGGCGACTGGATCGACCGAGTCTACAACCGACGCAGACGCCACTCGACCATCGGTATCATCAGCCCGGTCGACTTCGAAGACAGACTCACTCAGACCGCACAAGCCGCCTGACCCTGTGTCCACCAAACGGGGTCGCCCTCCCCCTGTGCGTAAATAAGCTCGGCTTTGGCGGCTTGCCCGAACATGCGCGCTGTGACGTTGCATTCGTTACGTTTGGCGCGGCGGGGTGTAGAAGATCGTTTGGGGTGATGGGAGGGGAGGGCGAATGAACCTCGAGAAGGTCGTCTTCGGATTCTTTGTGCTGTTCGCCGCCACGCTGAACTTCGGCTTCTTCATCGGCGACATCGGCGACCCCGCGCTGCACAACAGTTACGAGCTCTACGCGGCGGTGGTCGTCAACCTCATCGCGACCGTGCTCAAGTTCGGTGACCGCACGCAGATCGGGGCCGTGCACCTGGCCACGAGCCTGGTCGCCGACCTCCAGCTGATTGCCGCAGCGCTCGTCTGGGGATTCGCCTCCTACGTCGCCGCCGAGGGGCTGACCCGGGAGGCGACCGCCAGCGTGGTCTCCCTGTCCGGCGGCGCGCTGATGGCGAACATCGTGTCGGTGGTCCTGCTGGTGGTCGAGACCGTGTCGTTTCAGCGCCGTTAGGGGAATCAGCCGTGAGCAATCCGCTGCTGCTGTTCTGGTACCGCCTGTTCGCCACCGAGCCGGTGCGCCGCCCGCCGCGCTGGCGGGTGCCGATGTCCACCGCCAGGAAGGCGTCGGCCACAATCTTTTTGGTCATGCGCCGGATGCGGGTGCCGCTGATCGTCCTGATCGTGATCTTCGCAATCAGCACCCTGGGTCTCACGCTGATCCCCGGCCAGGATGCCGAGGGTCGCCCGTGGCGCATGGGCTTCTTCGACGCCTTCTATGTCATGAGCTTTACCGCCTCCACGATCGGCTTCGGGGAGATTCCGTACCCGTTCACCTACAACCAGCGGATGTGGTTGACGATCTCGATCTACCTCACGGTGGTGGGCTGGGCGTACGCGATCGGGTCGCTTCTGGCCCTGCTGCAGGAAAGCGGCTTCCGGCAGGCGCTGGCCCTGCAGCACTTCACGCGCAAGGTCGAGCGGATGCGCGAACCGTTCCTGCTCATCGTCGGCTACGGGCGCACCGGCGAGCTCCTTGCCCGCTCACTGGATGCGCTGGGCCGGCGCTTCGTGGTGATCGACCGGGACGACGGGCGCATCGACGACCTCGACCTCGACTCCTACCACGCGGACGTGCCCGGCCTGGTCGCAGACGCTGGCGACCCGGGGCACCTCGCCGTCGCGGGCCTGGACCTCCATTCCTGCGAGGGGGTGCTCGCGCTGACCGACGACGACGAGGCCAACCTCGCCGTCGTGCAGGCGGCCGCGCTGCTGCGGCCGGATCTCCCCGTGATCACCCGGGCGGTCTCGCCGACCACGGCCGAGCGGATGCGCGCCTTCGGCACGCCCACGGTCGTCAACCCGTTCGACCGGTTTGGCGACCACCTCCGCATCGCGCTGCGCGCCCCCGCGTCCTACCAGCTCATGACCTGGCTGGAGAGCGGGCCCGGCGCTCCGTTGCCGCCCCGGGGATCCCCGCCGTCGCACGGGCACTGGGTGATCTGCGGGTACGGCCGCTTCGGGCGGGAGGTCACTCAGGACCTGCGGGCGGAGGGTCTCGACGTTACCGTGGTGGAGCCCTCGGACGTGGCCGAGCACCACCCGGACGCCATCGTCGGCTACGGCTACGAACCGGGGGTGCTGGCCCGCGCCGGGATCGAACGCGCGGCCGGCTTCGTCGCCGGCACGGACAACGACACCACCAACCTCTCGCTGATCGCGGCGGCCCGGCGGGCCAACCCGACGCTGTTCGTCGCCGCCCGGCAGAACAAGGCGGCCAGTGCGCCGCTGTTCGAAGCTGTCGAGGTGGACTCGATGCTCGTCCCCGCGGACGTCGTCGCACATGAGGTGTACGCGCAGCTGTCCACGCCGCTGATGTGGCGGTTCCTGCAGGCGGTGCCCCGGCGCGAAGACGCCTGGGCCGCCGCCGTCGTCGGCCGTCTGACGCAGCTGTGCGGCGAGCACCTGCAGGCGGTGTGGAAGGTGCGGCTGACGGCGACGGAGGCCCCGGCGCTGCAGGCGTGGCTCGCCGAGGGCGGGGCGCGCCTGGGGGACCTGCTGCGCAACCCGGACGACCGCGACGAGCCCCTGCACGCGGTCCCGCTGCTGCTCGCCCGTGCCGCCGGGGGTGACAATGGCGCTGACGTCGAGGTCGCCCCTGACGACGACGTCGTGCTGGCCCCGGACGATGAGCTGCTGCTCGTCGGCTGGCCGTCCGCGCGTCGCCTGCTTGACGCCACGCTCCTGGTCGACGCCACCCGCGAGTACGTCGTGCACGGACGGCACGTGCCCTCGAGTTGGGTCTGGCGCAAGCTCACCCGCCGTCCCGCCTGAGTTTCCGCTGGTCGAGATCGGACCCCGATCTGGGACGCGATTAGGCGGCAGGCGACCTGTCAAGGATCGGAGGATGGCCTCTCCAATCTTAGTGCTGGGATTAACGGCGAGGAAGGCCCGTGCTATGAAACTGCGTGCGACGTTGTGCTTCGTCCTCGTCACGCTGGTGGGCGTTATGCTCGGCCACGCCGAACTGACGATCGGATTGACTCGGTCTTTGCGTATCTGCTTGAGTACCAATTAATTACGGTGACGCCGCCATCACGTCAAGACGGTGCAGTCCCAGCTAGGCCACAAGACGGCCACTATGACCCTCGATCAGTACGGGCACCTGTTCCCCGATGACCTTGACGACGTGGCCGACAAGATGGATGACCTTGTTTAGGGTGTGCCCAAAATGTGCCCAAAAGGGAAGCAGGCCAGGGCGAAAATACACCCTGACCTGCTTGTTCTGTTGTGGAGCTGCCGGGAATCGAACCCAGCGCAGAAATCGCGCTGACCTGGAGAAATGCTGTCACCTACGACGCGAAACGACGCGAAAGCACGCGAAACGACCTGCGGATACGCGACAGGTGTTGATGGCATCAACAAGGTCACGACGACTAGGGGCGTTCGAATTCGGCTAGGGCTCGCCGCACACCGCTATCGCGCGCGAGTCTGGCGTCGACGATCGGGCCCGCCACTCCTCGAAGCGCCGCGACGGGTCGCCAGCGGCCGGGGACGGTAACGGAAGGCCGCCTCCGTTCCAGCCCGTCGGCGATCGCGGCGGCTGCAGTCTGCGGCTGAATGCGCTTGAGTATGAATTTGGGCATCGCTGAGAGCAGGGCCAGTACGTGGGGATCCGCGTCCACACCCTGACGGATCATGTCGGTCTCGATGAGCGAGAAGTACGCCGTCATCGCCGACGCTCCATGACTCGCCAACTCGACGCCGAGGCCCCGGCCGAGCTGCTCCACTGCGGCCTTGCTCATCGCATACGGGATGGCGCCCGCCCCGTTGATATACGCAAACACCGAACTCACCACGACGATCTGTCCGCGGCTACCGATCACCGACTCCATCGTGGCCGACACGGTGTTGACGACTCCGTCCACGTTGACGGCCAGAACCTGAGCCACCTGATCGGGGTGTAGGGCGCGAATGGTGCCCCCACGACCAAGCACGCCCGCGTTGGCGATCACGACATCGATGCGCCCGAACCGCTCGAGCGTCAAACGAACGGATTTTTGGACCGACGCGAGGTCGGTGACGTCGCATTGCAGCGCCAGACAATGGCCCCTCGGGAGGGTCTCCGCAACCGACTGCGCTGTACACAAGTCAATATCAGCGATCACCACCCGTGCCCCGCGCCGAGTCAGTGCACTGGCGGTGGCCGCACCCAGCCCGCGACCCGCCCCGGTGATGAAGGCGACCTTGCCCGACAGTGAATACCGCTTCACCTCAAAGACCACGCTTGCGCGCGAATGACACGGTGCCGTTGCGGCGGAGCATCGCGAGCGTGGTGGCGATGCGACCGCGATTGAGGTCGGGTGATAGCCCCGCGCCGATCCGGTGCAATTGGTCCGTGTGCCAGGAGAGTTCGAGAATCCCGTCGAGTGATTTGAGGTCGACGAACTTGCCTAGGAAACCGCGCATTCCGGTCCGCACCTGGTGTGAGGCGAGAGTTTCGATGCGTCCCGCGAGTACCACATTTGCTGCGTCCGTGGTTGTTGCGGTGGGACGGCCAAGTCCGATCACGTCACATTCACCGGCATTCACCGCTTCGTGCATCGCGGCACGGGAACGGAAGCCACCCGTGACCGCCAGCGGGATGTCGCCGGCGAGGCTGCGCACCGTTCGGGCGTACTCCAAGAAGTAAGCCTCGCGCGCTCGGGTGCTATCGGCGGTCTTGCCCATCATGGCGGGCTGCTCGTAGCTGCCGCCGCTGACCTCGATCAGATCGATGCCCTCACTCGCCAATGCCGCCACCACGGAGCGGGATTCATCTTCGGTGAAGCCGCCGCGCTGGAAGTCGGCCGAGTTCAGTTTGATGCCCACTGCGAAGCCTGGCGAGACTCGCGCGCGGATGCGCCGGACGACTTCGAGCACAAAGCGCATCCGCCGTTCGGGGTCGCCGCCCCACTCATCGTCGCGCTGGTTTGAGAGCGGCGAGAGGAACTGCGCGACCAGGTATCCGTGCGCACCGTGTATCTGCACACCGTCGAAACCCGCCGTCTCGCATACCACCGCGGCGGCCGCAAAACGCTCAATGATGTCTTCGATCTCAACGGATGTCAGCTCACGCGGCTTGGTTGCGCCGGGCAAATTGAGGGCCACCGGGCTGGGCGCTACCGGGGTGTGACCGAGTGCCAGCGGGTTGGATTGGCGCCCTGGATGATTGAGTTGCACCCAGATGGGGACGCCGGCGTCCTTGGTGGCCTTTGCCCAACGCGACAGTGCGTCCAGGTTGCGCTCGTCCTCGATGACGACGTTGCCCGGTTCGCCGAGCTGCGTGCGATCGACCATCACATTGCCGGTGACGATCAGACCGTACCCGCCTTGGCTCCAGCTCGTGTAAAGGCGTTCTAGTCGCTCGTCGGGAGAGTTCTGCTTGTCGCCGAGCCCTTCGCTCAACGCGGCCTTCATGATCCGATTGGGCAGCACCTGGCCACAGGGCAGTGGCAGCGGGTCGCGCAGGGAAGTCATACGGATGTTCCTTTCGTGTGGGCCGCTCGCAGCGGACCCTTGTGGCCGGCCGGCTTCAGTTGGCGGGAGAGAAACTCGACCTGGTCGCGTACCAGTGCCTCGAAAGGCTCGCCGAGGTAGAAGTCGAAATGGCCGGCGTCGTAGCGCTTGATCTCGCCCCGCGGTGCGGTGTGCGCATATCGCAGAGTTTGTGCGGGTGGTGTGACACTGTCGGTGTTGCTGACGCAGAACAGGATTGGGAACGTGATCTTCTTGGCCGCACGCCCCGGCCGGTAGGTAGCGATGGCCGGAGCAACCCGCGCCGCTACCTCGTTGCGGAAGGTCGTTTCGGGTGGCAGCAGCGCCTCGTAGCCGGGCAGCGCATCTGGGGCGTTCATCAGGGCGAGCGAACCGGGAGGTCCCGCGAGCGGAATCATCGCTGGCGGCCTACGGAAGACCATGGATGCAAAATCTCGTGCGACCGTCGGCAATACCTTCATGGACTCCGTCGGGCCCAGCGCGAGTGCTGAGGCTAGGCCGTCGGTGAATGGGCATTGCGCCACCGCGGCTCTCAGTTCTGGATGGCGTGAGGCGACGGTGATCGAGTGCCCGCCACCAAAGGAGCTTCCCCAGACGGCAATTCGGGTGCCGTCGAGGCCGGGACGATTCTTCACCCATGCGATGGCGGCATCCCAGTCGGCGAGCTGTCGCCTGATCGACAGCAGCTGGCGGGGTTGGCCGCCGCTGTCACCGAAGTGGCGGTAGGTGAAGGCCAACGCGGCGATTCCGGCCTGTGCGAACCGCTCGGCGAAGGCGTCCAAGCGCATCTCACGTGTGGCACCGAGGCCGTGCCCGAGGATGACCACCGGTGGCGGGGTAACACCGTCGGGCAGGTAAAGCCATGCGGCACAGGTGTTCTTGCCGGAAGTGAACGAGACGTCGTGCCGGGTGAACGGCTGCGCAGTGCTCATCACCGGCTCACCGCCCCGTTGGTCGAGCCGACCCCGGGCACCCGGCCCGATTCGAGGGCTTGCGCGTAGGTGTCCGGGCGGTAGAGAGGCAGCTCGCCGGTGGAGTCCGTATCCGAGAGGTATTGGAGCATCAGTTCCTGGCCGACCTCGGACTGATCGGTCTGGAGAAACTCGGTGCGCTCGACGTGTAGGCCCTTCCGACAGCGACATCGAGCCGCCGAAGTACACCGACCTTTTGATGGCTTCGACTGACCCTTTGGTCCGCTTGCCGAAGTAGTCGGCAAGTTCGGTCGCCCGCGTGACGACCTCGTCGGGCGCCACGACGTCGTCAACCGCGCCATTGGCCAGAGCCTGCGCGGGCGTGAACGGCTTGCCGTCGAGGATCGCGACCAGTGACTTGTGGGTGCCGATGAGCCGCGTCAGCCGCTGGCTGCCGCCGCCGCCCGGCATGATCCCGAGGAGGACTTCCGGCTGGCCGATGAAGAATTCGCCATCGGCCATGACGCGCAGATCGCAGGCCCAGGCGAATTCCGCGCCCAGGCCCAGCGCCGAACCGTTGAGGGCGGCAACGAAGATCACGCCGCTGGCGTTCATGCGCAGGAACGTCGCGTGCAGGCGGTCGAGCTGGGCGGCTCCCCGCAGCGGCGTCCTGCGCAGAACCGGCTCGGGCACGCGGGCCCGGTCTACGCCTCTGGCCAGGCGTAGAGCGACAGACGCGCCGCGTCGGTTCAAGTCCGGCACCGCGGCGCCCTCTGCCTGGAGCCACCGCACGTCGGCATGGCTGACGAAGCGGCCGGGACGCGCGCCGGTGAACACGACGGCGTGCACGCTGGGATCGTGGTTGACGCGGTCCACAAACTCGTCTAATTCGTTGGCGGTGTCGAGGCCGAATAAGCTGTGCGGCCCGCCGTCGACCCGCACGATCAGGGTGGCTCCACGGTCCTCGACCTCGAGGTGACCATTGTCTTTCTGTGTCATGTCGATCTACTTTCAATCGTTCCTGCATTGGTCGAAAACTCTGAGCGCGAGTGGTTTTCGGAGCTCGGCACGAGTTGGTCATGTCTTCCCAAAGCCGCCACCTCACGCTCGAGCGCCGGTGTCACTTCGGCCGCGAATCGCCTCATCCACGGCCACGCGGCTGGCGAGTTCAGCGCAGCCTTCGCCCAGTTGGCGACGACAACAGCGCGCGGCACGTATACGCGGCTGCGCCTACGCACGAGGCCGCGCACGATCGCAGCGGCCGCCCGGTCGACACTCGTGGTGACATTGCCTGGATACGGCAGCCGTCCACGTAGCTCCTGAAACGAAGGGAGATCCGCCTCGGCGCCTCGGACGAGGTCCGTGTCGATCCACGAGGGATGGACAAGTCCGACGGTGATGCCAAGGTGAGCCACCTCTTGCCGGTAGGCCAGGGCGAGCATTTCGACTCCGGCCTTGCTTGCGGCGTAGGAGGCGAGGCCGGCGACCGGTGTGAAGGATATCGCCGACGCCACCACCATCGCGTGGCCTCGACTGCGTTCCAGGTGAGGTGTCGCGTACTTGAGTGTGCGGAAGACGCCGTTCAGGTTGATGTCCAGGACTCGCTCGAACGAGGCCTCGTCGGTCTGCCGCACGGTGCCGTAGGCGGCAACGCCCGCGTTCGCGACGACGATGTCGATGCCACCCATTGCCTTCGCGCAATCATCAATCGCCGAACGCAACGCGATGCCGTCGCGCACATCGGCTTCCCTCCATGACGCGGTGGGCCCGAGATCGTCGGCGAGGACACGCAACCGATCGGGCTCGAGGCCGATGAGAGCCACATGAGCACCGCGGGCGGCGGCAAGACGTGCCACTGTCTCCCCGATTCCCCTTGCAGCTCCGGTGATTACCAGCTTTCGACCCGACAAGCTGCGGCGCATCAGGCGATACTCGTGACGGATGAGCGGTACTGCGGCGGGACGCGGTAGCCGCCGAGAGCCTCGGTGAGCAACGCGGCGAATTCCACCGTCGTGCGGTCTCCCCCTGGCGGTCCCATCGCCTGGATGCCGATGGGAAGGCCCGCCGCGTTGGTGGTGATGGGCATCGTCGTGGCCGGCGCTCCGGCGATGTTGGCCAATGCGCTCCATTTGGTTTGGTCCCAATAGGAGCGGGTGACGCCGTCGACGTCGATGGTGCGACCGAAGCGGTCATGGTCCTTGTTGTGGTGAGGGGGTGCAGCGGTGGGTGTGACGGGCAGCAGCAGCACGTCGAATTCTTTGAAGAATCCGACCCAGCGCTGCGCGATCTCACGGCGAGCCGCGTCGCGGAACAACCACGCGCGGTGGCTCTGGATCGTTCCCCGCAGCGCGGCGGCAGCGTCGCCGCGGGGATCCTGAGGGAGCGCAGGGCAAGGGCACCGCCGAATTGCGGACTCATCGTGGAACGGTCAACCGAGAACGCGGCCATCACCAAGCTCAGGAACAGGTCGTGTGAGGTAGTCAGATCCACCGGGATGCTTGCGGGTTGCTCTACTACCCGTGCGCCGGCGTCGCGCAACGCGGTGACGGCGTCGTCGATGGCTCGGTGGGTGTCTTTGTCGATTGGGCAGGCGGGATCGTCAGCCCATACCGCGACACGGAAATCCTTGAGCGCTGTCGCGCGCGGCGGGGCAAGGGTGTACGAGAATCCGCCGTCGGGGTTCAGCGGGCCGACGGTGGCTTCCAGTGCGGGGATGATGTCGCGGGCACCACGCGCCTGCACGCCAGCACAGGCCATATCGGGTTCAGCCCATCGTCCAGGGTTTCCCGGCCCGCCCGGGATGTGGCCGGCCAGTGGCACGGACTGCCAGGTCGACTTGTGGCCGTAGAGGCCACAGAAGTGAGCCGGAATCCGGGTGGAGCCACCGATTTCGGACCCGAAGTCGAAACTCGTCAGCCCGGCAGCGGTAGCGGCGGCGCCGCCACCGGCGGAGCCGCCGGATGTGCGCGACCGATCCCAGGGGTTGTTCGTCCGGCCGAACACCGGATTGCTGGCCTGCACGTCGGCGTTGCCGGTCGGCATGTTGGTCTTGCCGACGATGATGGCCCCCGAGCGACGCAATCGGGCGACGGCCTCGGCGTCCTGCGTCGGCACGTAGTCGGCCAGGTCGGGTCGACCGCAGACTGTGCGCATACCAGCCGTCTCGTAGCTGTCCTTGACGGTGATGGGCAGGCCGTGCAGCGGGCCGAGGTCATCTCCGCGCGAGCGTGCGGCATCGGCTTCTGTTGCCGCGCGCCGCGCAGCGTCAGGGTCGACGGTGACGATCGCGTTCAGCGATGGGTTATGCGTGCCGATGCGCGACAGGTACAGCTCGACCAATTCGGCGCTGGACACGTCCTTGGCGTCTAGCGCCGCAAGTTGTTCAGTCGCCGGTAGCCAAGCGAAATCGTCTGGGGCCAAGGAGGACACAGTCATCTCTTTCTACTGGTGAAGATGGCCAGTGAACACTGAGTATACCGATCAGTCTACTGGCTAGATGGCCACCGTAGTACACCGACTGGTATAGTGCAAGTCATGCGAGTACGGGAGCGGCTCACCGCAGCCACGGCCACGCTGATGCAAAGACAAGGTGTGGCCGGCACTGGCATTGCGGAGATCTTGTCCACCAGCGGCGTGACGCGACGATCGATCTATCTGAACTTTCCTGGCGGCAAGGCCGAACTGGTCGCCGCGGCGACGCGTGCTGCGGGAGACGAGCTGTCAACTACGTTGCGTGACTGTATCGAGCAGCGGGATCCGATCGCGGCGTTCACTCGTGTGTGGAGCGAGATGCTGATCAGCACGGACTTCGAGGGTGGCTGCCCCATCGTGGCGGCCGCATTCAGTCGCGCTGAGGCCCCCGAGGCCGCCAGCACCGCCGCCGATGTTTTCGCCGAGTGGGGACAGCTGCTAGCGGACAGGCTCCGTGAAGACGGCATCAATCGCGCTGCAGCCCAATCGTTGTCGACGACAGTCGTCGCCGCACTCGAAGGGGCGGTCATACTTTCCCGCGCCGCGCGGTCGACCAAGCCGCTGACGCAGGTCACCCGTCACCTCAACGAACTCATCTCCCAGCACCGCCCCAGCTGATTAGCCCACCGCTTGGTCGATGAGCGTCGCCGCCGCCTTACGTGCGTGTGTCCAGGGAGCGGGGTCGTCGAGCGAGGTCGACAACGCGGCGGCACCTTCGTAGAGAAGGCCGAGTTGGTTGCCCAGCAGTGTGGGGTTGGCCGCTCCGGCCTGCCGGGCCAGCTTGATCAGGCCCTTGATGTAGGCGCGCTTGTGTTCGTGGACGATGTCTTGAATTTCCGGCATGACCTCGGACGCCTCGACGGCGGCATTGTGGAAGGGACAGCCGCGCATCTGCCCGTCCGGTGAAGGGGTCTCGAACAGGGCGAGTATGCGCTCGCGAGGTGTGCGGTTGGCGGCGTCCGGGCCGGGCCGGATGGGGTCACCGACGCCTTGCTGAATGCAACGCAGGTACTCCTCGACGACGGCGGCTTTACTCGGAAAGTGTTGATAGAGGGTCCGTTTGGATACCGACGCTTCGCTGGCGAGTCGCTCGACACCGGTGGCGTTGATGCCCTCGCGGTAGAACAGGTCGGTGGCCGTATTGAGGATGCGCTGTCGGGCGCCGCGGCCGCCGCGTCCATCGGTGGAGCGTGCCTCACGCTGGGTGGTCATAGCCCAAGCATACCGATGGGTTTACATCGCCCGCAAAGGCGTGTAGCGTCGGCCGCGAGAAAGTACACCGATCGGTATACAAGGAGTGAACGTGAGTCAGCAAAGTAGCGGCAGCCGGCGAAGATTGCAATGGACGCTCGGGGTGCTCGCGGCGATACCCGTGGCGAGCGCAACGGGTGAGATTGTTCGAGGCCCGCAGGGGGTGCCGGGCGGCTCACCCGATGTGATTCCGACCGTGGACAGTTCTCTCCGCTATGCCAACGTGTTCAAATTCGCGGTCGGGCCTGTGATCTGGTCTCAACTCCGACATATCGAGCAGTCACCGGCCGTGTCTTTCGCGGCGGCAACCATCGCGTTTGGCGGCCTCGCGCGGCTGAGGTCATGGCAACAACGCGGGCGACCGCACCCCATCACCGTGGGGGCGATCGCCCTCGAGACCATCGGCGTGCCGATCTTGCTCGCCTGGCAGCGGCGCCTTTCTGCGAAGGCGGTTTGACATGCCTTCCGTACTGGTTACCGGCGCAGGCAGAGGAATCGGTCTGGCGATCACCGAGCACATGAGCCGGCGAGGCTGGAACGTCTACGCCACCGCTCGATCCGACGCCGCCCTCAACAGCCTCGACCGCTTGCCCAATGTTCACGCGATCGCGCTCGACATCACCGACCGGTCCGCGATTGCAGCACTTCCCGATCAGCTTCCCGCTGAGCTGAACGGCGTCGTCAACAACGCCGGCATCATCGTCAACGGGCCGGTCGAGGGTCTATCCCTCGATGATCTGACACAGCAACTCGACATCAACGTCATCTCGCAGATCGCAGTGACGCAGGCGGTGCTGCCGAAGATCCGTAACGCCCGGGGGCGGGTGGTATTCATGTCGTCGGTCAGTGGATTGTTCACCACACCGGGCACCGGCGCCTACAACGCATCGAAGTACGCGATCGAGTCCTTGGCCGATGCACTCCGTATGGAGTTGCGTCCGTGGCGCATTCCCGTGTCACTCATCGAGCCAGGGCCGATCCGTACCGATATGTGGGCTGACGCGCTCGACGACTACGACCATATGACCAAGAAACTCAGTGACGAGCATCGCCGACTGTATGCGTCGCACCTCGCTGGGAGTCGGAAGTTGATGGGACGCCTGCAAAAACTTGCTGCCGATCCCAAGAGGGTCACGAAGGCCGTCGATCACGCACTGACATCGAGGCGTCCTAAGCGTCGCTACCTGCTAGATTTCGTCAGTCGGGCCCAGAAAACCGTCGTCGCAATCACGCCGACCGCGGTCAACGACGCGGTTCTGGCAGCGGCAACCACATCGAAATGAGGGCCTCGACGGTTGCCGTGAGCACCGGCCTGAGCGCCGCTCGGCCTACCGGTGAGCGACGTCATATTTCGAGGTATACCGATCGGTGTACAACGGCCAAGCAAGCTGATACTGTCATATCAGGAAGTACACCAATCGGTTTACCACAGGAGGAAGTCATGGCAGGCAAACGAACCACCCGGCACGATCCCGCAAGTCATCTGCGTGCAGCGAGCGCCCGCCGGGGCGGCACGTTGTACAAGAACGCGCCGACGAAATCCGTGTCCGTGGGCGGAACCCGATTCGTCTACCGTGAGCTGGGGATCGATAGCGGCGTACCGGTGATCTTCCTCAATCACCTGGCCGCCAACCTCGACAACTGGGACCCCAGGGTCGTCGACGGCATCGCGGCAAAACACCGCGTGATCACCTTCGACAATCGCGGCGTCGGCGGTTCCGAGGGCAAGACGCCGGACACCGTCGAGGCAATGGCACACGACGCCGTGGCGTTCATCCGCGCGTTGGGATTCGACCGGGTTGACCTTCTCGGGTTTTCGCTCGGCGGAATGGTCTCGCAAGTGATCGCGCAGCAGGAGCCGGCGCTGGTGCGCAAGATCATCCTCGCGGGGACGGGACCCGCCGGAGGCGAAGGCATCGTCGACGTGACGAAACTGACGTACCTCGACACGTTCCACGCGTACGCCACCTTCAAGGATCCCAAGGAACTTCTCTTCTTCACCAGAACGGCCCACGGCAAGTCGGAGGCGCGCGCATTCATCAAGCGGTTGAAGGAGCGCACGATCGATCGGGATAAGGCGATGGCGATCGGAGCATTCCGCACGCAGCTCAAGGCGATTCACGCCTTTGGCCTCGAGAAGCCAGCCGACCTGTCACGCATCCAACAGCCTGTCCTGGTGGCCAACGGCGATGCCGATCGTATGGTGCCGTCCAGTAACTCCTATGACCTGGCTCAGCGCCTCCCGAATGCGACGCTGCGGATCTATCCGGACGCTGGACACGGCGGCATCTTCCAGGCCCACGAGCGGTTCGTACCGGAAGCGCTCGCCTTCCTGGGATCGACGACTTCATGACTTCGCTCGCCGATCAGACAGTGCTGGTCACGGGAGCCAACCGCGGCATGGGCCGCGAATACGTCGCGCAGCTTCTCGATCGGGAGTGACGAAAGTCTATGCGGCTGCTCGCGATCCGCGGACAATCGACGTCGAAGACCCGCGCGTCGTTCCGCTTCAGCTCGATGTCACTGACGCGACGTCCGTGGCCGAAGTCGGCTGCGGTTGCATCTGATGTCAGTGTTCTGATCAACAACGCCGGCATCTATCGCGCGACCTCGGTCCTCGATCCGGACATGTCCAGTCTTCGCGAAGAGTTGGAGACGAACCTGTTCGGCCCGCTCGCAATGGCGTCCACATTCGCTGATCGGATAGCCGAGAGGTCCGGCGCCATCGTCAATGTCGCGTCGGTCCTCGCGTGGATGCCGGGCGGGGCGAGTTACGGGGTGTCAAAGGCGGCGATGTGGAGCGCCACAGACTCGATGCGCACCGAACTCGGGCCCCGTGGCGTGCAGGTAATGGGCGTTTACGTGGGGCTGGTCGATACCGACATGGCGAAGTTCACCGACTATCCCAAGTCCGACCCAGCCGAGGTGGTCCGTCAGGTTCTCGACGGGATCGAGTCCGGTGCCGACGAGGTTCTGGCCGACGAGATGACTCGCGTCGTTCGTGCTCGACTGAACAAGCCGATCCGGGAGCGCTTGTCATGAAAGCCTTCGCGATCGATCGCTACAAGAGCAAGGACCGCGGCCGCATCGTCGACCTGCCGCAGCCAGAAGTCGGGGACGACGACGTACTCGTCCAGATCCACGCCGCCGGCGTCAATCTCCTCGACGCAAAGATCGCGAACGGAGAATTCAAGATCTTCCTGCCCTACCGCTTCCCGCTTGTTCTCGGCAACGACGTCGCCGGCGTTGTGGTCGAGGTGGGAGCACGGGTGCGGCGCTTCAAGCCCGGTGACGAGGTCTATGCGCGACCGGACAAGGACCGGATCGGCACCTTCGCGGAATTCATCTCAATGAATGAAGCCGACGTGGCAATCAAGCCGACGCACCTCAGCATGGAAGAAGCGGCTTCCATTCCGCTGGTCGGCCTGACCGCTTGGCAGGCGCTCGTCGAAATGGCCGAACCTGAAGCCCGGGCAGAAGGTCTTCATCCAGGCGGGCACCGGCGGTGTCGGGACGTTCGCCATTCAGCTGGCGAAACATCTTGGGCGCGACGGTGGCTACCACGGCAAGCGCCGCCAACTTCGAACATGGTCAAATGCCCTCGGCGCGGATGTCTTGATCGACTACAAGACAGAGGACTTCGAGACCGTGCTGCATGGCTACGACGTCGTTCTACACAGTCAGGACTCGAAGACTCTGGACAAATCCCTGCGGGTGCTGAAGCCAGGCGGGACGCTCATCTCCATATCGGGACCACCCGACCCGGCCTTCGCGGACGAAATCGGCGTGCCTTGGTACGTCAAGTCGATCATGCGCGTCTTAAGCTTCGGCGCAAGGAGAAAAGCCAAGCGGCTCAACGTGATCTTCTCGTTCTTGTTCATGAGGGCGAACGGCGATCAGTTAAGCCAGATCACTTCCCTCATCGATCAGGGCGTCATCCGCCCAGTTGTAGAGAGGGTGTTTCCGTTCGAATCGATCCATGACGCTTTGGATTTCGTCGAGAGGGGACGGGCCAAAG
Source organism: uncultured Actinomycetota bacterium (assembly GCA_963737385.1). GTDB lineage: Bacteria > Actinomycetota > Actinomycetes > Mycobacteriales > Mycobacteriaceae > Mycobacterium. The sequence goes on along the minus strand of CAVTSZ010000053.1, from coordinate 179,601 downwards.
GCAAGGTCGTCGTCAATGTGAAGTAACCGGTGCCCGCTGTCATCGCCGCCAGAACAGGTGATGCGTCATACCGCTTCGACTCGGCACGACCTCACGGCGAAACTTGTCGAGCAGCTCCTCAGGCGTCCACAGCCGCGATCCGACGCCGAGCCCACCTGCGGGGAGGCCACCACATGGTGGCGGACGCAGAAGGCCCAGGCTCGGGATCGGGTCCCTGAACCTGGCCTTCCATCGGTGGAGCTGCCGGGAATCGAACCCGGGTCCTACGGCATTCCCTCGAGGCTTCTCCGTGCGCAGTCCGCTATGCCTCTACTCGGATCTCCTGATCACGCGAACAAGTCAGGATGACGATCCCAGTCGCTGTTTGGTGTCCCGATGAGTCCCGCGACCGAACTCATCGGTTTATCCCTCTAGCTGATGCCAGGGTCCGGGTCGAGGGCGTCTCCCGGTCTGACAGACTCACCGTCGCTTAGGCAGCGAGGGCGAAGTCGCGCTGATTGGAATCGGCGCTTAATTGGTTGCAACGACGCTTACGGTGGTCTCTTGCCTGCACCGGCACGCTTCCCTTGATTCGATGCGCGAAGTCGAAACCGTTCAGCCCCTCGCACCCCCGCCGACCTTCGGCAGGAACATTCCATTCTACCGCTCACCCCAACACACGCCAGCCATTAAATAGTCCCAGCTAGATCACGTAATCAGCGTGTTCAGTGGCCGAGCAGGTTGACGATTCCTGGCGAAGACGCCGGGCAGCGCCTGCGCCGCCGGAACGATGCTCGCGCGAAGTGGCGGGTGGGCGCTCGCCTGCACCAAAGCAGCCGTCAGCATCCGGTAGCGACGCGTCAGCCTGGCGCCACTGTCGGTCGTAGTCCTCGGGCCGGTCCCCCACCACACAGTTCACGAGCAATTCGGCTGCGCCGAACGCCAACCCCATCCCCTCGCCGGTGAGCGCGTCGATGTAGCCGGCCGCGTCGCCCACCAACAGCACCCTTCCCGCCGTCCGGTTACTGACCTTCTGGCGCAGCGGTCCCGCAGCCCGGTCCTGACCGTGCGCGTGGCCCGCGACCCGGTCGCTGAGTTCGCCGAAGGACTCGAAGTGGCGGTCGAAGCCACCGCGGGTCGAGCTGAGAATCGCGACCCCGACGCAGTCGTCGGCCACCGGCGTCACGTATGCCTCGGCACCCTTCGACCAGTGCACCTCGACCGAGTCCGTCCACGGGGTGATCTCGTAATGCCTGCGGATCCCCCACCGGCGCGGCCCCGCCGCCGGAGCCGACAATCCGAGAGACTTGCGGATCGGCGAATGCAGTCCGTCGGCCGCCGCCAGGTATCTGGCCTGAAACCCCGCGGCGCACACCGATTCCGCGTCCTGGGTGATCTCGCCGAACTCGCCGTGCACGAGCTTCACCCCGGCCGCTTCGGCTGCCCGCCACAACGCGGCGTGCAGTACGGTCCTACGCACACCTCGCGCCCGCGCCGTTTCTGAACGCCGCGTTGACCCGGCGGCCGCCGTCGATATAGCTGATCCCCCGCAGCGGCCTGCCCTCCGCCGTCACGCCCAGCCGGTCGAGGTGCGCGACGGTGTGGGGCATCATGCCCTCGCCGCACGCCTTATCCAGCACCCCGGATCGCCGTTCGACGACGGCGACGTCGAGTCCGGCCTGCGCGCCGTACAGCGCGGTGGCCAGGCCCGCGGGGCCGGCGCCCGCCACCAGCAGGTCGATCACGTCAGGCTCGCGAGCGCATTGTTCTCGACCTTGAGCCGCGTGCGCAGCAGCGCGGCATTCAGCACCGTGAAGACGAGCGCGGTGATCCATGCCGATGCACCAGCGGCAGAGCGATTCCCTCGACGAGACAGCGACGTAGTTGGGTGCAGTATCAGCCGGTACGGGCCGCCGGTCACCCGCGGCGCGCCGGGGACGACGATGACGCGGGTGTTCCACTGATGCCCCAGTGTGGTGATGCACCACCAGCGCAGCACCTGTGCGGCGAGGACCACGACCAGCATGGGCCAGCCCAGCGAGGGCACGAACGGCCGGTGCAGCGCGATCACCTCGATCAGACACCCGGCCAGCAGGCCGACGTGCAGCACGACCATCACCGGGTAATGGCCGGCACCGAATTCAGTGCCGCCACGTTTCCGGCTCCACGCCCAATTACGTTTGGAGACAACCAGTTCGACCAGCCGCTCGATGCCGACGGCCGCGATCAGCAGGACGTACCAGAACACGGTCACCGCCACCGCAAGAGCACGAGTTCGGAGCAGAAGCCCGGGCCCATCGCCATCAGCACACCGGGACTGCCCGCAGGTGGGCGCTTGGCCATTGTGTCGCGCAAGACGTGCAGCACGGACGCCGAGGACAGATTGCCGACCTCGGCGAGCGACCGCCAGGTCAGCTCCAGCGCATCGTCGGGCAGACCGAGAGTCTCGGTGATCGCCTCGATGACCTTCGGGCCGCCCGGGTGGCTCACCCACGCGCCGATGTCGTCGACCGTGAGGTCATGGGACGCAAGGAATTCCGTCACATCGTCGGCCAGATAGCTGCTCGACCACCTCCGGCACGTCCGGCGAGAGCACCAGCCGGAAGCCGGTCGCGCCCACGTCCCATCCCATCGTGCGCAGCGAGTCCGGATACAGGTGGCTTCGTGAGTCGAGCACCTCGGGCCCCGACGCCCCGATCTCCTCGGCGCGTGCGATCGCCCACCGCGACCACCGCCGCGGCGCCGTCGCCGAACAGTGCACTGCCCACCAGTGTCGCCATCGACGGGTCGGTCTTCGGGTGTCAGCGAGCACATTTCCACCGCGAGCAGCACCGCGACACCGTCGGGGGCACCGCGCAGGTAGTCATGCAAGCGAGCAATGCCCGCCGCTCCGGCCACGCAACCCAGTCCGAACATCGGCACCCGCCTTAATCGGGTCGCAGACCGATCCGGCCGGCGATCCGCGCGTCCACGCGTCGGTACCGCGAGTCCGGTGACTGTGGTCGTCATGATGCATGTCGACGTCGGACGGTTCCAGGCCCGCATCCTCGAGCGCGCCGAGGATCGCGGCACACCCGAGTTCGACTGCGTGCTCGATGAACACGTCGTCTGCCGCACGAAGTCGTGAGCTCGCTGTAGGCCTCCAGCGGGAGCACCATGTGGCGGCTGTCGACCTTCGCACTCCGGTGCACGGCGTGGATCGAAGTCCGCGTGTTCGGAGAAGCCGGGCAGCGCCAGCAATGCTTCGGTCACCTCTGCCTGCGTATAACGGTGTTCCGGTAGTTCTCCACGAACAGCTGCAATCACACTCATGACGCACTCCTCCTCTTTCTGGACACGGGTTTGAAGGCCCGCTGGTTCACTGCGGATGGGTGATCGAAGCGGGCTACGTCGTCTGCTTCGAGGTCAGACCGTCTTCGATGCCGAAGCGGTCGTGAATCTTGGACATCCACTTGGGCGCCCACCAGTTCCACTCGCCCATGGCGTGCATGAACGCCGGCAGCAGCACCATCCGGACCAGGGTGGCATCGACCAGGATCGCCAGCGTCAGGCCGAGGCCGACATCCGCATGAACGACACCTGCGCGGCGATCAGCGCGGCGAACGAGATGGACATGACCACGGCGCCGCCGTGACGACGCGGCCGGTCGCGCGATTCCCAAGCGCGACGCTCTCGTCGCTGTGCTCGCGAGGATCGACGATTGTCCCATCGGCGCGCGTACGCGACGACGTCACCCAGAACTCGCGGATGCGTGAGACGAGGAAGACCTCGTAATCCATGGACAGGCCGAACGCGATGCAGAACAACAGCACCGGGATATTCGCGACGAGGACTCCGGTGGCCGTCGTCCCGAGCCCGCCGAGGTGTCCGTCCTGGAAGATCCACACCATCGCGCCGAAGGCCGCCGTCAGCGAAAGTACGTTGAGCACCAATGCCTTCAGCGGGATCATCACGCTGCCGGTGAGCAGGAACAGAACGGCGAACATGATCACGGCGATGAGTCCGAGCACCACGGGCAGCCGCGACGTGATGGCGTCGACGCTGTCGCGTTTGACCTGCGCGGTGCCGGCGAACTGGACGTCGCGACCGCCGGGACCCGCCACGGCATGCAGCGAGTCGAGTTGAGTTTCGGAGGCGTCGGAGAACAGCGGCGCGGTGCTGCGCACTGTCAGGTACGCGCTGCCGTCGGCCACGCGGACGGGCGAGACCCCCGCTACATCGGGGACCTTCGCCAGATCCATTGCGTACCGGTCGAACTCCACCTTGGACAGCCCGTTGGCGTCAGGCACCGCGATGATGACGGCGGTTGCGGAATCGTCGGGGAAATCGGTGCGCAACTCATCGCCGACCTGGTGCGCCGACGCGGATTCCGGCAGCACCCGATCGTCGGGAAACCCCCACTTCACCCCTAGGAACGGAGCACCGAGCAGGACGAGCAGGGCGATGACCGCCAGTCCGGCGGGCAGTGCACGCCGCATCACCGCATTCGTCCAGCGGTAGAGGGGCTGCTGTTCGACGGAGCGAGCGGCCGGTTCCGGCCGGTTCAGAACCCGACGGACCAGTCTGCGAATGTCCAAGGACTGCAACCGATCGTCGATCAGCACGAGAGCCGCGGGCGTGACGAACAGCGCGGCGAGTGCCGCGAAGCCGACGGTGGCGACACCCGCGTAGGCGAACGACTTGAGGAATGCCATGGGGAAGATGGCCATCACGGCCATCGACAGGGCCACGATCGTGGCCGAGAACACGACGGTACGCCCCGCTGTCGCCATGGCGGTAACCAGTGCAGCGTCGCGCCCGGCGCCGTCCGCCAGCTCGTCGCGGTATCGGCTGATGATCAGCAGCGTGTAGTCGATGGCAAGGGCCAAACCCATTGCTGCGCTGAGGTTCAGCGCGAAGATCGACACGTCCGCGAAGGCGGTGACACCGCGAAGTACGGCGAGTGAACCCAGGATCGCCATGCCGCCGACGGCGAGCGGTACTGCCGCCGCGAGGACTCCGCCGAACACCCAGACGAGGACAACGAAGCTGATCGGAATCGCCAGAGACTCCATGAGCAGCAGGTCGCGTTGCGACTGCTCGGTGATCTCGACGTTCACCATGGCGTCGCCGCCCGCGCGTACCGTCACGCCGTCCCTGTCGTGGACGAGCTTGTCCGACAGTTCCTTCGCGTACTCCTGAGTCTTGCTCTCATCGCCGGCGATCCCGGCCACGATTAGGCCGGACTTCCCGTCCCTGCTGACCAACGCCCCTCGTTCGGGAGCGGGGGCGGTCCACAAGGACGTCGCCGACGCGACGTGCGACGAGCGCAGCAGATCGTCGACCAGTTCAGTACCCGCGGTGCGCGCCGCAGCCCCGTCGGCACCGTCCGGTGCGGTCACGGTGATCACCATCTGGACATCGCCGACGCCGAACTTGTTGGTCAGCAATGCCTTCGCCTGGGCGGACTCCGATGAGGGGTCCTCGAACCCGCAGGCGCACAAGCTTTTTGCCACCGGCACGCCGAAGATTCCCGCTGCGACCGCCACGAGTGCCGCGATCGCGAGCATCCGCCGAGGAGCGGCGATCGCGAGTCTTGCGATGTGGTTCAGGACTCCGCCGTCCGAAACGGAGGCCACCGCGCCGACTGCAGGCAACGTAGCCTGCGCGCTCGGCCGCTCGATGTCGATAGTCACGGGACCACCCGCTCTCATCCGGTAAATCAACACCCGAGGACTTTTGTCATCCGTCGATGACTTAGCACAATATGACCGCTCAGCCGCGAAGTCAACAGCTGCTGACATAAAGTTTGGGGATGGCTACCGAACGACCACGCAATGCCGCCCAGACCCGTGCCGACATCCTGGAGGCGGCGCGCCGCCGCTTCGCGACGGACGGCTACGAACGCACCACCCTACGCACCATCGCGGCGGACGTCGGTGTCGATGCGGCGCTGGTCAGCCGCTACTTCGGCAGCAAGCAGGACCTGTTCGCGACCGCCACCGAGTTCCGGATTGATCTGCCGGACCTGGCTCACGCGAACCCGGACGACATTCCGGGCATGTTGTTGCCGCGGTATTTCGCCGTGTGGGAGGACGACCACACGTTCCTGGCGCTGCTACGGGCGGCGGGGTCGAGCACAGTTGCTGCGGAGACGATCAATCAGACGCTCGCCACGCACGTGGCGCCGACGTTGCGCGCGATCACCCCGGACAATCACCGCGAGCGGATCGCGTTGACCGACGCATTCGTCATCGGCATGGCGATGACGCGATCGATACTCGCCAACCCGCCGATCACCAACCTGAGTCGCGAAGAGCTCAGCGCCTGGGCCGGGCCCGTCTTTCAGCAGCTCCTCGTCGGCCCGGCGCCGTCGTGAATCTTCGCTTCTAGATCACGTAGTTGAGGTGCTCGACGACGCGCCTGCCGACGGCCTCGTCGCCGCCGTAGGCGATCGCATCGGCGTGTTCGGCCACCGGGGTGCGTCCGCCTGCGAGCCGGGTGAAGAGCAGGCCGTCGAGCCGGATCGTCGACGTGGGATCGTCGTCGCCGAAGTCGTCGACCACCTTGCCCCTGCCTTCGACGGCCACGTTGATGGTGCGGCCCAGCGGCCCCGTCAGCTCGAGCGAGACGCGCGACCCGTCGGGCGCGCCGCCCAGCTTGCCGACGACGAAACCCATGCTGGCCGCCATCTCTTCCAGTGCCAGATCGGCCGCGGGCCCGACGAGATCGCCGGCGCTGGCGGGCTGCCCGACGGCGTCGCGGATGTCGTGCTCGTGCATCCAGCAGTCGAAGATGCGCACCCGCATGAACCGCCCGTAGCTGTCCGGGCCCGCCGGCGTCGCGGTCAGGTCGTTCCACTGCGAATTGGACAGATCCGACAACGCCTTTCGCCGCTCGGCCGTCGTCGCGCGGAAGTTGTCGAGCAGCTCCGCGGCGCTGGCCCCCCGCAGCTTGCGCACCCAACGCTCGTTCATCACGCCGATGTCGTTGCGGACGTGTTTGAGCGTCGACACATCGATGTCGGCCTCCGGGGTGTCGACACCCTGCAGCATCGACTCGACGCCGATCAGGTGCGAGATCACGTCGTGCACATTCCACGCCGGCAGCGACGTCGCGGCCTGCCACTCGGCGTCGCCGAACTCACCGACGAGCTCGTCGAGGTCCCTCCACACCGCGAAGAGTCCTGAGAGGACCGCCGGCTTGTCGAGCACTGTCACTGGGCGCGAGGGGCTGCTCACGGGGCGACGGTAACGCTCACGGGCCGCGAGCGTCCCCGAAATGCCGGGCAAAGGCGGCGTGTCGACGGGCAGACACGGTCGCTCGCGGAGGGTGAACTAGCCTGCGGCGATCATCGCCACTGCGAACAGGGCCAGCACCATGCCAACGGCCTGCCAGCGCGTCACGCGCTCACGCAGCACAGCGATAGCCAGCAGCACCGTCGCCGCCGGGTACAGCGCGATCAGCACGCCCGCCAGCGACAGCATCCCGGACTGCAGTGCGAGCAGGGTCGCGACGTTGGCCACCGAGTCGAGCACCGCTGCGGTGAGCGCGAGCCGCAACGGCACACCCCGTTCCACGACCAGGTTGGCCGTGATCGCCGCCGCCACCAGCACGATCGCGGTCGCCGCCAACCGGCCGAACACCAGCGGCCACAGCTTGGCCTCGACGGGCACCTGGTCGAGGAGCACGAAGTTCGACCCGAACGCCACACCGGAGCCGACCGTCAGCCACGCGACCTTCGCAGTGAACCTGTGTGGAGTGACGTCCTCATCGGAGGCATCCCGACTCACCAGCACCACCGCCACCAGCGCCAGCGCGACTCCGACGATCGCCACCGCACCCGGTCGCTCCCCCAGCGACAGGCCCACACCGACAGGGATACCTGCGACGAGGATCGCCGTCAGCGGCGATACGACCGAGATCGGTCCTGCGCCCAGCGCGGCGTAGAACCACCACACGCCGAATGCCTGCGCGACGCCGGACAGCAGCCCCCACACCACCGCCGGCGTCGAGATCTCGCCCCCGACGGGCACCGCGATCACCGTCAACAGGATCAGCGCCACCGGATAGGAGACGACCACCACCCGCAACGCGGCAACCCGGCGCGAGGCGATACCGCCGACGAAATCGCTTACTCCGTAGCCAAGCGCCGCGATCAGCGCGGTGACGAAGCCGATCAGGAGGGCATGCCCTTGGCGCGGCGCCCGAGTTCGCGGGTGATCTCACGATCCGCGTCGCGACGGGCCATGTCCTGCCGCTTGTCTCGGGCTTCCTTACCGCGCGCCAGCGCCAACTCCACCTTCACCTTGCCGTCGGAGAAGTACAGCGACAGCGGGACCAGGGTCAGGTTGCCGTCGCGGATCTTGCCGATCAGCATGTCGATCTGACTGCGGTGCAACAACAGTTTGCGGTTGCGCCGCGGTGGGTGATTCGTCCAGCTGCCGTGGTGATATTCGGGGATGTGCAGGTTTCGCAGCCAGACCTCGCCGTCGTCGACCGTCGCGAACGCATCGGCCAGCGACGCCTGCCCGTCACGCAGGCTCTTCACCTCGGTGCCCACCAGCTGCACGCCGGCCTCGAAAGTCTCGAGGATCGAATAATTGTGCCGCGCTTTGCGATTGGTCGCGACGACCTTGTTGTTGGGCGACCTTGTCGGGTCGGCTTTCTTGGCCACGGCTATCTTCGGACGTAGAGCCGCAGGGTGGCATACGCGGTGACGCCGGACATAGCCAGACCCAGGAACAGCATGAACGGCGCACTGAAGTACACCACGTCGGCGTAGTCCACCTTGGCGATGAGATTGGCGCGATAGAACTGGTCAAGCGCGCTCTCCAGGAACAACGCGCGCACCAGGACGAGCCCGCCGATCGCGATGACCACACCGATGAATGCCGCCAGCATCGCCTCGACCAGGAACGGCAGCTGGGTGTACCAGCGGCTGGCGCCGACCAGTCGCATGATGCCGATCTCTGTGCGGCGGGTATACGCGGCGACCTGAACCATGTTGGCTATCAGCAGAATTGCACCGATGGCCTGTACGAAGGCCACCGCGAACGCGACGTTTCTGATGCCGTCGAGCACGGCGAAGAGCCGGTCGATCAACACCTTCTGATTCAGGACCTGCTGCACTCCCGGCTGGCCGGCCATCGCCTCGTCGAACTTCTGGTGCTGTTCGGGATCGTCGAGCTTGACGATGAACGACGACGGGAAGGCGTCCTGGCCCGCGAACTCCTTGAACTCGGGGAACTTCTTCACCGCGTCGTCGTAGGCCTCTTCGCGGTTCAGGAACCGCACCGAACGCACGTCGTCGCGGTTCTCGATCTCCTGCCGCAGCGCCTTGCACGGATCCGCGTCGCACGTCGGGTCGTTGGCGGAGACGTCGTTGGTCAGAAAGACCTGGCTCTCCACGCGATCCAGATAGATCTCGCGCGACTGGTCGGCCAACCGCACCACCAGCAGGCCGCCGCCGAACAGGCCGATGGAGATCGCGGTGGTCAGGATCATCGCGATCGTCATCGTCACATTGCGACGGAACCCGGTGAGTACCTCATTGATGAGGAAGCCGAAGCGCACTAGCGATCCATTCCGTAGACGCCGCGCTGCTCATCACGTACGAGCCTGCCCAGTTCCAGTTCGACGACGCGCTGGCGCATCGAGTCGACGATGTGATGGTCGTGGGTGGCCATCACCACCGTCGTCCCGGTGCGGTTGATGCGCTCGAGTAATTCCATGATGTCCTTGCTGGTCTCGGGGTCCAGGTTGCCGGTGGGCTCGTCGGCCAGCAGCACCAGCGGCCGGTTGACGAACGCCCGCGCGATGGCCACCCGCTGCTGCTCACCGCCGGAGAGTTCGTTGGGCAGCCGGTTGGCCTTGCCCGACAGTCCGACCATCTCCAGCACATCGGGCACCACCCGGTTGATCACCTCCGAGCGCTTCCCGATGACCTCCAGGGCGAACGCGACGTTGTCGAACACCGACTTCTGCTGCAGCAGCCGGAAGTCCTGGAACACGCAGCCCAGCACCTGCCGCAGGCCCGGGATGTGGCGGCCGGCCAACTTGTTCACGTGGAACTTCGACACGCGGATGTCACCGGCCGACGGTGTCTCCTCGGCGAGCAGTAGCCGCATGAAGGTCGACTTGCCCGAACCCGACGGTCCGATGAGGAAGACGAACTCACCCTTGTCGATCTTGACCGACACGTTGTCGAGCGCGGGTCGCGCCGACGTCTTGTACTGCTTGGAGACATGGTCGAGGGTGATCATCACGGAGCGCCAGTGTAGCGGGGGAACTCGGAAGCCCTAGTTGGGCGGAGTCGTGGTCGTCGGTGTCGGGCCGGGCGACGTCGGCGTGGTGGTCACCGTAGTCGGCGTGACAACCGTCTGCGTCGTCGGCGGCTGCGGCCCGAAACCGTCGGGATCCACCACGGTCGTCGTCGGGGTGGTTTCCGTCGGCGAGGTTGGACTCGTGGTGTCCGTCGGGCTGGTCGTGGTCGTCGTCGTGGTGGTCTCGGGCTCCTTTGGCCGCCGCACGTTCGTTCGGGGCACCCACGTGTAGTTCGGGTCGGGCACGAATCCCGGCGGGACGACCGCGGGCGCGGGCGCCTCGGTGGCGGCGGGAGTGGGTTCGAAATTGCTGGTACACCCAGAACAGTGCGATGAACGCGACGAGGAGCACCGCCGTCGAGACCCGCATCTGGCCGAGCTTGAGCTTCAACCAGGAGGTCATTTCTTCTGCTCCGTCAGGACCCTGGGTCTCTTCCTCTGCGCCGCCGGTCGTCGCCGGATGGACGATGGCCCCGACCATCGGCACGGAGCCGTCGGTGGGCGACGACGATGCCGGCGCGGCGCAGCGCGCGGACCACGAGACACACGTATCCGTCGGCCGACCTCGAACTGTTTGCCCGGCAGCGTGCGCGCCACCATCCGCAGATTGACGGTGTCCAGTTCGATGCTTTCCACACCCATCAGCTGAGGCTCGTCCAGGAGGAGCGCGCTCAGCTCGGGATCCTCCATCGCCTTTTCGGCAACCCCGTGGAGCAGGTCATTGACGGCGTTGAGGTCGGCCGATGTGGGCACCGGGATATCGATGACGGAACGCGCCCAGTCCTTGGACAGGTTCACCGTCTTGACGATCTGGCCGTTGGGGATGGTGAACATCTCGCCCTCGGTGGACCGCAGCTTGGTGACACGAAGCGTGACGTCCTCCACCGTGCCCTCGGCCGGGGCGTTGATACCTGCGACCGTGAGAGAGACCAGGTCACCGAACCCGTACTGCTTCTCGGTGATGATGAAGAAGCCCGAAAGCAGGTCCTGGACGATGCGCTGAGCGCCGAAACCGAGGGCTGCACCCAGCACAGCGGCCGGCGCGACCAGCGACCCCACCGGGATGGCGAGGAGGTCGGTGATCTGCATCGCCACAACGACGAACAGCAGCGCGACCGACACCCAGGAGATCACCGACGCGACCGCCTGGCGATGCTTGGCGCTCTCCGTGCGCACCAGCTGGTCGGTCTCCTGGTACTCGGCGTCGATGCGGCGCACGATGCGGCGTGCACCCCAGTTGATGAACCGGGCCGCCAGCAGGCCGCCGATCAGTACAGCGCGATCGGTACGCCCCGCTCGAGAATCCAGGCGCCGATGTTGCCATCCCAGAAGCCGGTCCACCGGTCTACGAGGGCGAGTGTGTTCACGTAGTTATTCGTCATCTCGTCTATTGCGCCAACGAATTCCGGCCTCCAGGAATCCGTCGATGTCTCCGTCCAGTACTGCGGTTGGATTTCCGACCTCGTACTCAGTGCGCAGGTCCTTCACCATTTGGTACGGGTGTAACACGTAGGAACGCATCTGGTTTCCCCAGGAGCTTCCGCCGTCGCCCTTCAAGGCGTCCATCTCGGCGCGCTCCTCTAAACGCTTGCGTTCCAACAACTTTGCCTGAAGAACCCGCATCGCCGAGACCTTGTTCTGCAGCTGCGACTTCTCGTTCTGGCAAGTGACGACAATACCGGTCGGGATGTGCGTGAGTCGAACCGCCGAGTCCGTGGTGTTCACCGACTGACCGCCCGGTCCGCTGGATCGGTACACGTCGACGCGCACATCGTTCTCGGGAATGTCGATGTGGTCGGTGGTTTCAGTGACGGGTAACACTTCCACTTCGGCGAAGGACGTCTGGCGCCTGCCCTGGTTGTCGAACGGGCTGATGCGCACCAGCCGGTGCGTGCCCTGCTCTACCGACAACGTGCCGTAGGCGAACGGCGCATGCACCGCGAAGGTCGCGCTCTTGATGCCCGCCTCTTCGGCGTAGGACGTGTCGAACACCTCGACCGGATACTTGTGCTGCTCGGCCCAGCGGATGTACATCCGCATCAGCATCTCGGCCCAGTCCGCGGCATCCACGCCGCCCGCGCCGGAACGGATGTTCAGCAGTGCCTCGCGCTGGTCGTACTCACCGGCCGAGAAGCGTGCGGACCTCCATTGCGTCGATGTCTTCGTGCAGCTTCTTGTACTCGGTGTCGGCCTCGGCGAGCGCGTCGTCGCCGCTTGCGCCACCCTCTTCTGCGGCCATTTCGTAGAGCACCGGGAGGTCCTCGAGGCGCTGCCGAAGTTCCTCGACGCGCCGCAGCTCGCCCTGAGTGTGAGACAGCTCACTGGTGACCCTCTGGGCCCTCGCCTGGTCGTCCCACAGGTTCGGGTCCGAGGCCTCGTGCTCGAGCTTCTCGATCCGACCGCGCAGCCCTTCGACGTCGAGCACCCGCTCCACCGTGGTCAGGGTGGAGTCGAGGGCAGCGAGGTCGGCTTGACGGTCTGGATCCACGGGAGTTCAGGGTACCTGTGCGAGATCCAGACACAGTTATCCCTGACTAGCGGCAATGAAGGCGGGTGCGCGTTTAGCATCGGGGTTGGCAACCAGCCCTGCCACGACGCGACAGCCCCCTGCGCGTGGCCGGGCAGCGACAGAAAGCTTCAACAAGGTATCCATGCGCCCCTACCACGTGGCGATCGTCGGCTCAGGCCCCTCGGGCTACTTTGCGGCGGCCTCACTTCTGAAGTTCGCAGACGCTCAAGACGACGTCGAGCAGAAACGGGATGTCCGCGTCGACATGCTGGAGATGCTGCCCACACCGTGGGGTCTCGTGCGCTCCGGCGTCGCGCCGGACCATCCGAAGATCAAGTCGATCAGCGCCCAGTTCGAGAAGACGGCGCTGGACCCACGGTTCCGGTTCTTCGGCAACATCGTGGTCGGCGACCATGTGCAGGCCGCTGAGCTGGCCGAACGCTACGACGCCGTGATCTACGCCGTCGGCGCGCAGTCAGACCGGTCGCTGGGCATCCCGGGCGAGGATCTGGACGGCAGCGTGCCCGCCGTCGACTTCGTCGGCTGGTACAACGCCCACCCCCACTTCGAGGAGATGGCACCGAACCTGTCGACCGGCCGGGCCGTGGTCGTTGGCAATGGCAACGTCGCGCTCGATGTGGCGCGGATCCTGGTCACCGACCCCGACGTGCTGGCCGCCACCGACATCGCCGACCACGCGCTGCAGTCTTTGCACGACCGCGGCGTCGAAGAGGTTCTCATCGTCGGGCGGCGCGGCCCGCTTCAGGCCCCGTTCACCACGCTGGAACTGCGCGAGCTCGGCCACCTCGAGGGCCTCGGCGACGTCGACGTGATCGTCGACCCCGCCGATTTCGCCGACATCACCGAGGAGGATCTCGAGGCCGCGGGCAAGACCGTGCGCAACAACATCAAGGTGCTGCGCGGGTACTCCGAACAGTCGCCGAAGGGCGCCAAGCGCCGCATCGTGTTCCGGTTCCGCACGTCACCGATCGAAATCAAGGGCGGCGACAAGGTCGAGTCCATCGTGCTCGGCCGCAACGAGCTGGTCGACGAGAACGGGCGCGTCGTCGCCAAGGACACCGGCGAGCGTGAGGAGGTACCGGCTCAACTGGTGGTGCGCGCGGTCGGCTACCGCGGCGTGGAGTTGGCGGGTCTGCCGTTCGACGATCGCAACGGCACGATTCCGCACACCAACGGCCGCATCGAGGACCGCCGCAACGAGTACGTCGTCGGCTGGATCAAGCGCGGACCCACCGGCGTCATCGGCAGCAACAAGAGCGACTCGCAGGAGACCGTCGACAGCCTGATCGCCGATCTCGCCGAGGCTTCGCTGTCCGACTTCGACGACGGTCACGCCGAGCACCTGGCGGAATGGTTCGTCGAGCGGCAGCCGAAAGTGGTGACCGACGACCACTGGAAGCTGATCGACGAACACGAGCGCACGTCCGGTGAGCCTCACGGCCGGCCACGGGTGAAGCTGACCAGCGTCGCGGAGTTGCTGCGCATCGGCCACGGCTGATGTTCGAGCGCTTCACCGTGTCAGCACGCCGCGCGGTCGTCCTCTCGCAAGGCGAGGCCCAGGCACTCAACCACGACCACGTCGGACCGGGCCACCTCCTGCTCGGCGCAGCGGCCGCCGAGGATACGACGGCAGGCGCAGTGCTCGCGTCGCTCGGGATTCAACTAGAAGCCCTGCGGGATCAGGTCATTGCGAAGTACGGACGTGACGACGATGAAACGTCGGGCCACATCCCGTTCTCCGCGGACGGCAAGAAGGTCTTCGAGCATGCGTTCCGCGAGTCGTTGGATTCGGGACACAACTACATCGGCACCGGACACATTCTTCTCGGGCTTCTCAGAGACACCCCGGCAGACGCCGCTGAGCTGCTCGCCGCACTCGGAGTGCAGCAAGACACGGTGCGACAGGCGGTCATGGACCGGCACGCCGCAGCCGGCGATGAGCCGACCGAACCCTAAGTCCCTACCCGAAGCTGCGGTAGTCGGCGTTCCGCGGCGGCGGAGGACCGTCCGGCGGTGCGAAGCGCCAGTTGTCGGGGTTCTTCGGCGAGTAGACGACCGGGAAGAGCTGAGACATCGTCGGCCACTGGTCGACGTCGACCGCCAAGCGCTGATAGACCACGTGTTCGTTCACGGTGGGCCCGTTGATGACACCGGTGATCGTGACGAACTGCTCACCGGTGACGTCGTCGGGCCGCGGGCTGACGCCGGTGACCAGCAGCTGGCCTTGCATCCAGTCGCTGCCTGCGCCGCGCCGTCGCATGATCCAGGGGCCCGCGATGACGGCGAGCACCCCGAGCATCACCAGGACCATCGCGATTTCCCACACACCGACATGGTAGGACGAAGCGCATGAGTCCCCGAAGGCGAACACGAGTGAGGATCGCAGCGAGGCACGAGCGAGGACCGGTGGGCCCACGCCCGCAGGGCAGGGGACGAGTGGGAGCCGAGGCATGAGACACGTCCGCGATGACATGGCCTTTGCGCTGCAATTGGCTGAGGCGGCCGACGTGCAGACGCTGGATCGCTTCGGCGCCCTCGATCTGCGCGTGGAGACCAAACCCGACCTCACCCCCGTGACCGACGCCGACCGCTCGGTCGAGGAATTGATCCGTGAGGCCCTGTCGACGCAGCGGCCCGACGATGTCGTACTCGGCGAAGAGTTCGGTGGCACAGCGGTTTTCGCCGGCCGCCAGTGGGTCGTCGACCCCATCGACGGAACCAAGAATTTCGTCCGCGGCGTCCCGGTGTGGGCCACGCTCATCGCGCTCCTCGACGACGGTGTTCCCGTCGTCGGCGTGATCAGCGCTCCCGCATTGCACCGGCGGTGGTGGGCGGGACGCGGCGAGGGCGCGTTCACGTCCTTCGGCGGCCAGACCCGGCGCATCTCGGTGTCAGGTGTCGACGATGTCGCGTCGGCGAGCCTGACACATTCCGACCTCACCACCGGCTGGGATGACCTGCGGCCCCGGTTCCTGCAGCTGACCGACGAGGTGTGGCGGGTGCGCGGCTACGGCGACTTCTGGTCGTATTGCCTGGTCGCCGAGGGCGCCGTCGACATCGCCGTCGAGCCCGAGGTCAAGCTGTGGGACCTTGCGCCGCTGGACATTCTGGTGCGCGAGGCGGGCGGCACGTTCACAGATCTCGCGGGGCGGGCGGGTCCGCACGGCGGCAGCGCGGTCGCGACCAACGGCCTGCTGCACGACGCCGTGCTGGCGCGACTCGGACAGGTCGATATGTGACTACGGGAGCCGTCATCATTTGTTGACGCCGCGGGAAGAGTGGTGCTCCCGGAGTGGTCGCCGACGGTCTTCCGCCAAACGTCGCGATCCGCCACTTAGCGCCATACGACGCGCCTAGCCTGGCGTGCGGGGTCTACGGAGGGAAGCTTTTCGTGCAGCAGTTGAGCTGGACAGACGACATGATGTTGCGGGCCGAGCGGCCCGAGACACCGATGCAGATTCAGATGCTGCTGATCTACGACCCGTCGACGGCGCCCGGCGGCAAGGTCACCTTCAAGGGCATTCTCGAAGCAGTCGAAAGCCGGTTGCATCTGGCGCCGACGTTTCGGCGGCGGCTGACCGAACTTCCCGGCGGCATGCACATGCCGTACTGGGTGGACGACCCCGATTTCGATCTCGAGTACCACGTCCGTCACATCGCGCTCCCGCAGCCGGGAGACTGGCGTCAGCTGTGCATCCAGATCGCGCGCATCCATGCGCGGCAGATCGACTTGCGACGCCCGCCGTGGGAGATGACGGTCATCGAGGGGCTGAATTCGGTGCCTGGCGTACCACCGGGAGCGTTCGCGGTCGGCGTCAAGTTGCACCACTGTGCGGCCGACGGGATGGAAAGCGTCGAATTGCTGGCCGCATTACACGATCTCGCAGCCGACAGTCCGCGTCCCGCACCGCCGGAAACCCCTTGGGAGCCAGGCGCATTGCCGTCGACGGCGAATCTGGTGTCAAAGACCGCGGTCAATATTGCGCGTTACCCGTTGCGCGCGGGCAGTGTGATGGTTCCCAGCGCGCTGAACGCGGTGCGCCAATTGGCCGGGCTACCTGCCAAACTCGCCGGTGGTGTCGCCTCTGCGCTGGCGCCGGGGTCCGGTTCCTTGTTCGCGCCGACCACCAGGTTCAACGAGTCGGCCTCCCCACACCGGGTTTTCGAAGCCCGCTTCCACGACCTCGCTGACTTCCAGCGCATCAAGGCGACCGTGCCGGGTGCGACGATCAACGACGTTGCGGTGGCCTACGTCGGCGGGGCCCTTCGTCGCTACCTGATCGACCACGATGAATTGCCCGACGAGACACTCGTGGCCGCATGCCCGGCGTCGATTCGAGATTCCAGTGAGAAGGGGGCCGGTGGCAACCGGCTGTTCGGCAGATTGCAGTCGCTGGAAACGGTTTTGCCGGATCCACACGAACGGCTGGTATCGATCGTCGCCGAAGCATCCACGTTCCGCGACAGCTCCGATACGTCGAACACCAGCCGAATCATGGAACTCGTGGGACTGGTGCCCACCACACTGCTGGGCCTGACGGTCAAGGCGGCATCCGCGATCCCGTTCAGCGGTCCGACGATCGCGAACACCACGGTGAGTAACGTGCCCGGCCCTGCAGAGCCGATCTACTTCACCGGCGCACGCCTTCTCCGAGTCACCGGGCTGGGCCCCTTGATCGCGGGGATGAACCTGTTCCACGTCATCGCGAGCTACAACGGAACCGTGTCGATGGGGGTCACCGCAGACCGCGACGCGCTACCCGACCCCGCGCACTACGCCGACTGCATGCAGGACGCGTTCGACGAGCTGCTGGCAACGGCCGACTGACGTTGCTCATCCGACTGCGTCGACAGCCTGTGCGTCCGGCTGCGATGAATGTGTTTCAGGAACAGTCCGATTGCCCGCACCGTGGCGCTCGTCCGGGGGCCGTCGATGAGATCTCCGTAGGCGTCATCACTTGTTGACGCCGCCGGGAATCACGTCGCCTGGAGAGCCAGTCGACCTGTGAGTTGGGTAACAGGCCCGGTACCTTACTCAAAAGTCAGTTCCCATACCTTACTCTGGAGTCAGTTCGGAGCTTACGAACGTCAATTCACAGAGCGAGGCAGTTGAAATGACCAACACCCTGCCGTCGAAAAACGGATCCACACCACGGCCCAAGCGGACAGGCAAGGAAAGTGCCGTCGGCCTTCGCAAGCACAAGCGCACCGCGATCGACCTGGGCCTGGCCATCGTCACGCCGCTGGTCGGCCAGGAGTTCCTCGACCGCTACAACCTGCGCGATCCGCTGAATCGCGGGCTCAAGTACGGCGTCAAGCAGGCGTTCTCGGTCGCGGGTGCGGCCACCCGGCAGTTCAAGCGGGTGTCCGGCGCCCAGAGTGGGCCGACGCGGCTGAAGAAGAGCGGCGCCGACTACTTCGACCTCACCCCCGACGAAGAGCAGAAGATGATCGTCGAGACGGTCAGTGAGTTCGCCGAGGAAGTGATTCGCCCGGCCGCACACGACGCCGACGCGTCCGCGACCTACCCCGAGGACCTTGTCGCGAAGGCTTCCGAACTCGGCATCACCGCCATCAACGTCCCCGAGGACTTCGAAGGCATCGCGGCGCAGCGGGCGGCGGTCACCAACGTGTTGGTGGCCGAGGCGTTGGCCTACGGCGACATGGGACTCGCGCTGCCGATCCTGGCGCCCGCAGGCGTCGCGTCGGCGCTCACCCATTGGGGCAGCGCCGAACAGCAGGCGACCTACCTGAGGGAGTTCGCCGGCGAGAACGTGCCCCAGGCGTGCGTGGCGATCTCTGAACCGCAGCCCCTGTTCGATCCGACCGCGCTGAAGACGACGGCCGTGCGCACGCCCAGCGGCTACCGCCTCGAGGGCGTGAAGTCATTGGTGCCCGCCGCCGTGAACGCCGAATTGTTCATCGTGGCAGCACAACTCAACGGCAAGCCGGCGATGTTCATCGTCGAGTCGTCATCGAAGGGCGTCTCCGTGACCGCGGACCCGAGCATGGGCATCCGCGCCGCGGCGCTCGGGCAGGTCGAACTCGACCGCGTGACCGTGCCGCTGTCCGCTCGGCTCGGCGAGGACGGCGCCACCGACGGCGATTACTCGGAGGCCATCGCGCTGTCGCGCCTCGGCTGGGCGGCGCTGGCGGTCGGCACGTCGCACGCCGTGCTCGACTACGTGGTGCCATATGTGAAGGAGCGGCACGCATTCGGTGAGCCGATCGCCCACCGGCAGGCGGTGGCGTTCATGTGCGCGAACATCGCGATTGAATTCGACGGCCTGCGTCTGATCACCTGGCGCGGTGCGTCGCGCGCCGATCAGGGCCTGCCGTTCGCCCGGGAAGCGGCGCTGGCCAAGCGGCTCGGCACCGACAAGGGCATGCAGATCGGCCTGGACGGTGTGCAGCTGCTCGGCGGCCACGGCTACACCAAGGAACATCCCGTCGAACGCTGGTACCGCGATCTGCGCGCGATCGGCGTCGCCGAGGGCGTTGTAGTTATTTAACCGAGTCGTCATTCCTTAAAACCAGCCTTCATTCCTGCGACCGAAAGTCGAACCATGGCAATCAATCTGGAACTGCCGAAGAAACTCGAAGCGGTGATCGAGAAGGCGCATCAGGGCGCCGCCGAGATGCTGCGGCCGATCTCGCGCAAATGGGACCTTCGAGAGCACGAATACCCCGTCGAGCTGGACACGCTGTCGAGCCTCTTCGAGGGCATCTCACAGGCCAACGCCATCGCCTTCGCCGGCGCCGAGGCGTTCCGCGACGCCGCAGAGGCCAAGGAAACCAACCACAACGGCGGCAACATGTCCGCCGTCCTGAACGTAATGGAGATCAGTTGGGGCGACGTGGCATTGATGCTGTCGGTGCCGCGCCAGGGACTGGGTAACGCTGCGATCTCCGGTGTGGCCACCGACGAACAGTTGGAACGGCTCGGCAAGGACGTGTGGGCTGCGATGGCGATCACCGAGCCGGGCTTCGGCTCCGACTCGGCGGCGGTCGCGACGACGGCCAAGGTCGACGGCGACGAGTACGTCATCAACGGCGAGAAGATCTTCGTCACCGCCGGATCCCGCGCCACCCACATCGTGGTCTGGGCGACGCTGGACAAGTCGCTCGGCCGCGCGGCGATCAAGTCGTTCATCGTGCCCCGCGAACATCCCGGGGTCACCGTCGAGCGCCTCGAGGACAAGCTGGGCATCAGGGCTTCCGACACCGCGGTCATCCGGTTCGACAACGTCCGCATCCCCAAGGCACAACCTGCTGGGCAGCCCGGATATCCAGGTGGACAAGGGTTTTGCCGGGGTCATGGAGACCTTCGACAACACCCGCCCGGTGGTGGCGGCGATGGCGGTGGGCATCGCCCGCGCCGCACTCGAGGAGCTGCGCAAGACCCTCACCGAGGCCGGCGTGGAGATCTCCTACGACAAGCCGTCGCACGCGCAGAGCGCGCCGGCCGCGGAGTTCCTGCGGATGGAATCCGACTGGGAGGCCGCCTACCTGCTGATGGTGCGCTCCGCCTGGCAGGCCGACAACGACATTCCCAACTCCAAGGAAGCGTCGATGGGTAAGGCCAAGGCCGCCCGCGTCGCCAGCGACATCACGCTCAAGTCCGTCGAATTGGCAGGCACCGGCGGCTATTCCGAGCAGACGCTGTTGGAGAAGTGGGCCCGCGACAGCAAGATCCTGGACATCTTCGAGGGCACGCAGCAGATTCAGCAGCTCGTGGTGGCGCGCCGCCTGCTGGGCCTGTCGTCGTCCGAACTGAAGTAGGTCTGTTCGCGCACACATGTCGGCCGTTAGGCATCACAGCTGCCGACTAGCCACCAAACGCAAGAATCCCTGACCACCCCGGCTGGGTGTATCAGGGACCCTTGCGACTCTGCTTGTCAGCCGAGCGTCGAGATCAGATCAGGCTTCATCGCCTGCACCTGCGCACCCCAGTACTCCCAGCTGTGGGTGCCGTAGGCCGGGAAGTTGAACACGGCGTTGTTGCCGCCCGCGGCGATGTAGTTGTCGCGGAACGTCTCGTTGGTGCGGATCGTCAGACCTTCGAGGAACTGCGCGGGCATGTTTGCGCCGCCCAGTTCATTGGGCGTGCCGTTGCCGCAGTAGACCCACAGGCGCGTGTTGTTCGCGACAAGGGCAGGAATCTGCACCATCGGGTCGTTGCGCTTCCAGGCCGGGTCGGTCTCGGCGGGACCCCACATCGGGCCCGTCGAGAAGCCGCCCGCGTCACCCATCGCCATGTTGATCAGGAACGGCCATTGCCCCTCGGAGGGGTTGAGGAACGCCGATAAGGCCCCGGCGTATACGAACTGGTCGGGGTGGAACACCGACAGGATCATCGCGGAGTTGCCCGACATCGACAGACCCACTGCGGCGTTGCCGGTGCTGGAGACGCCCCTTTCGGACGCCAGCCACCCCGGCAGCTCGCTGGTCAGGAAGGTCTCCCACTTGTAGGTCTGGCAGCCGGCCTTGCCGCAGGCCGGCTGATACCAGTCCGTGTAGAAGCTGGACTGGCCACCGACGGGCAGGACCAACGACAGCGGCGAGTCGAAGTACCACTCGAAGGCCTGAGTTTCCAGATCCCAGCCGTTGAAGTCCTCGCGAGCGCGCAGACCGTCGAGCAGGTACACCGCGTGCGAGCCGGTGCCCTTCTGGAACTGGACCTTGATGTCGCGGCCCATCGACGGCGACGGCACCATGAGGTACTCCACGGGCAGGCCAGGCCGAGAGAACGCCTCGGCGGTGGGTGACTGTCCGGTGAGACCGACCACGCCAGGTAGCAGAGCGGCCGCTACGGCAGCCATCGCCAATCGGCGTGCCCAGGGGCCACGAAACTTGTCAATGAGCCTCATACTGCAAAACCATCCATCTTCCGGTTGCCGTCTGGTTTTCCCACGATCAAGAGATCGCCATCGCCAGCGCAGCATTGTCTTCACTGCGTTGTCGCGTCCGCTCGATTGAGCCCGGAGGGCATTGAGCGGACCGAGAAAATTTCAGTTGTCGCGTGTGCAGTAAAACATGTGACCAGCACGGGAGAAAGCCAGACCGGCGTCGATGGCGCGTTTCCTTTGAACGTCACAAATGACGTCCGCGTCAGTGTATGGGGCCTGTCAGGTCGTAGGCTGCCGCATATGGCAAAGGCTCGCGCCAATCGCCTGTCTGTGGACGACTGGATCCAGGCGGGCTACGCGATCATTGCCGAGGAGGGCGTCAAATCGCTCAAGGTCGACCGGCTGTGCAGTCGTCTCGGAGTGACCAAGGGCAGCTTCTACTGGCATTTCACCGACATCGCGAGCTATCGCATCGCGGTCGTGGACGCGTGGGGTGCCTCGCGCGACGAGGAGAGGCGCCACTTCGCCGCGTCAACCGACACACCTCCCCGTGAACGGCTCTCGCAAATGATGTCGACTCTGGTGGGCGCACGCCATTGGACGCTGGAACGGGCGATGCGGGAGTGGGCGCGAACCGATGAGGAAGTCGCCGCCAGCGTGCGCGCGGCGGACCGACGGGTACTGGTCGCCGTCCGCCAGGCGTTTCTCGACTACGGGTTCGAGGCGCAAGAGGCCGACCTGCGCGCAAGCGCAACGTTCGCGGCCGGAATCGGCTTCCTGCACCTTTCCGGACCGCAGCCCAGCACTCGAGCCGCTGCCCAGCGGGAACGCTTTCTCGACATCATGCTGACGCCCTGACACCGCACGTCCGTCGAAACTGGGGGAGATCGTGGAAGTCCGAATCGCGATCTGTGCGCAGCCCTCGGCGGCTCGAGGGGCTTTCGACGCCTGACTTCCGTACTAAAAAGTATGGTAGCGTCGCCGACATGACCGCGGTCTCGGCCAGCCCGGCCATATCCGCCGAGTTCGTCGCCCGGCTGGCAGAACGCGCGCAGGAAGCCGAGCAGATACGCCGGCTGCCGGCCGAGACGGTCGCCGATCTCGTCGAGTCCGGTTTCACCGAACTGCTGGTGCCTGCCCGGTTCGGCGGCCGACAAGCCGAATTCCCGGCGATCTTGGATCCCGTTCGGCGGATGGCGCACGGTTGCGCGTCCAGTGCGTGGACCATCGGCTTCTACGCGCTGCACAACTGGATGTTGGCCCTGTTCGACGAGCGTGCCCAGGAGGAGGCGTTCGCGACGCGTCCGTTCCTCGCGCCCGCTCCCCTTGCGCCGACGGGTCGAGGGGTCCCGTCCGGCGACGGCATCCGGCTGACCGGCCGGTGGTCGTGGGCGACGGGCGTGATGGACGGCAACTGGATCATCGTCGGCGCGCTGTGCGGGCCGGACGACGCGATCTACCCGGCGTTGGCACTGCTTCCCATCGATGACGTCCGGATCGAGGACGTCTGGCACACCGACGGCATGCGCGCCACCGGGTCCAACGACGTCGTCATCACCGACGCGTTCGTCCCCCACTACCGGCTCGTCCGGATCGTCGACATCTACTCCGGCACCGCGCCTGGCGCCGGGCTGCACGACGCCGACACCTATCGATGGCCGATGGTGCCCGCATTGGCCCTGTTGGCCGCGATGCCCGCACTCGGTAGCGCCGAACGCGTCGCCGAGATCTACGCCGACCGGCTCGGCGAGCGCATCCTGGCCTACGAGGGCGTCACGCAGAAGGACAAGCCCATCGCCCAGGCGCGCCTCGGCGAGGCGCGGGTGCGGTTGCGTGCATTGCGCGGGCTGCTCGCGGACACAGTCGCCGGCGTCGAAACCGTCGTCGCCTCAGGCGATCCCGTACCGCGGCCGGTGCGGGCAGAGGCGCGGCTGGCGGCCGCACACATCGTGCACGAATCGCAGGCGGTGATCGCCGGCCTGCTCGAGGCATCGGGCGCCAGCGCTCACTTCGCCCACAATCCGCTGCAGCGCATGAAGCGCGACGTCGATGTCCTTGCCGGTCACGTGGTGTTCGACTACGACACCAGTCGCGAGCTTGCCGGGGCGCTCACACTGGGTATGAAGGTCTCGCGCACCGCAATGGTGTGACCGTCGCCCTACAAGAGCCAGCCGAAGAGGAGTCACCAATGGCCAACGACCTCCGCGACCGCATCGCCACCGCCCTTCAGAAGAACGTCGCGAACCCGCTGATGCGGCTGATGCCGTTCCAGACGCTGCTCGAGACGACGGGACGCAAGTCGGGCGAGCCGCGTCGCACACCGTTGGGCGGGAGCCGGGAGGGCGACCAGTTCTGGTTCGTCTCCGAGTTCGGCGACAAATCGCAGTACGTCAAGAACATCAAGGCCAATCCCCGGGTCCGCGTCAGGCTCAACGGCAAATGGCATACCGGCACGGCCCAACTGGTGCCCGACGACGATCCGCATGCGAGACTGCGCTCCCTGCCGCAGTTCAACAGTCTCGGCGTGCGGGCGTTCGGGACCAACCTGCTGACCATCCGGGTCGATCTCCAGGATTGACTCCACCCTCGAAGTAAAACTAAAGTCAGTTTTAGTTTGGATCCGCCATTGTCGATGGAGACGCTATGGAATCCTTTGTTCACCTGCGAAAAGGCCGAACACCCCGGCGCCTGCACGCCGACCTGGACGGCCTGAAGGACGACGAACTCGGGCGCGGCGGCTTCACCGGCCGCACCGCCAACATCTATCGCCGCAACGACCCGACGGCATACCGCTCGGTGGGTCCCCTGCGGCCGCTCGACCTGCTCTCCAGCGAGCTCAAACCCAGCGACGCGACCGACGCCGCGGGCGGCCCGCTGCTGATGTTCTCCAACGCCGACTGCCAGGTGCTGCTGTCGCGGCGCAGCGAACCGATGCCGTTCTTCGTCCGCTACGTCGACGGCGACCTGTTGTCCTTCGTCCACAAGGGCGCCGGACTTCTGGAGACGGAGTTCGGCCCGCTGCGCTACCGCGAGGGCGACTGGATCTACATCCCGAAGGCCTGCACGTTCCGCCAGGTCCCCGACGAAGAGTCCACACTGCTGATGGTCCAGGCCACCGACGAGTTCCGGGTGCCGTCGCCCGGATATCTGGGACGCCACTTCCCGTTCGACCCGTCGCAAGCCGTGATCCCGGAGCCGGCCCCAATCGACGATGACGGCCGCGACGAGTACGAGGTCCGGCTCATCCATGAGGGCGGCCCGACATCGCTTTTCTACCAACATCATCCGCTCGATGTCGAAGGGTGGCGCGGGGACAACTTCGCATTCACGTTCAACATCTCCGACTACAACGTCATCACTTCCGACAGCGTCCACCTGCCTCCGACCGTGCACCTGTTCATGGAGGCGACGGGGGTGTACGTGATGAACTTCCTGCCCAAGCCCGCCGAGACCGTGGCGGGCACCGAGCGCACCCCGTGGTACCACCGCAACGTCGACTACGACGAGATCGCCTTCTTCCACGGCGGGTCGTTGTATGGCATCCCGATGCCGCCAGGGTTGGTTTCCCATGCGCCGCAAGGGGTTCACCACGGTGCGCCGGAGAAGGCGCGGGAGCGGGCCAGGCGCAAGTTCGACGACTACGACAAGGTCGACTGGCAGGTTATCGCCATCGACACACGACGCAGGCTGACGCCGTCGGCCGAAGTTCTGGCCAACGATCTGGGGCAGCACTGAGATGACGACAACTGGGACTATCGCGGCGCCGCCGCGTCACGAGTACGAGCGGATCCCGTATCTGGTTGCCTACCAGAACACTTCAGGGGTGCGCGACGTGTACGGAGGGGTCGCCGAACTGGTGGTGCTCGAAAGCCACCTGCTGCGACCGAAGGACCCAGAGCCGTCCGCCGCCGGAGCCGCCCCGGCGGCGACATCAGACACCGTGCTGGTGTTCATGCATCCGATCGGCGGCGGGGCCTACCTGCCGATGATGAACGCGCTGGCGCGTGCGGGGCATCACGTCATCTACTGCAACAGCCGCTTCCGCGGCACCGACTCCGCTCTGCTGATGGAGAAGGTGGTCGAGGACCTCGGCGAGTGCATCAAGGACGCCAAGAATCGGCTGGGCTACACGAAAGTTGTGCTGGCCGGCTGGAGCGGCGGGGGCTCGCTGTCGGTGTTCTACCAACAGCAGGCCCAGCATCCCACCGTCACGGCCAGCCCGTCCGGCGACGGTCCTGACCTCACCAAGCTCGGGCTGATCCCCGCCGACGGGATCATGCTGCTTGCCGCGCACATCAGCCGCCACGGCACGATGACCGAATGGCTTGACGCGTCGATCCTCGACGAGGCCGACCCGTCCAAGCGCGACCCGGAGTTGGACCTGTACAACCCCGAGAATCCGAACCAACCGCCGTACTCGGCGGAGTTCCTGGAGCGCTACCGCGAAGCTCAGATCGCCCGCAACCGGCGAATCACCAAGTGGGTCAAGGAAAAACTCGCCGAGCTCAAGGCCGCAGGCAGGCCCGAGGACGAGTTCGCGTTCGTCGTGCACGGCACCATGGCGGATCCGCGGTGGCTGGACCCTGCGGTCGATCCGAACGAACGCAAACCGGGCACCTGCTATCTGGGCGATCCTGAAGTGGTGAACAACAGCCCAGTCGGCCTGGCCCGGTTCTGCACCTTGCGCAGCTGGCTGTCGCAGTGGAGCTACGACGACGCCAACGGAGACGCGGTGCAGTGCGGGCCTGACATCGCCGTGCCCGCACTGGTCATCGGAAACCTGGCCGACGACGCGTGCACGCCCAGCCACACACAGCGGCTGTTCAGCGCGATCGGGCATCCTGACAAGGAGATGCATGAGATTCCCGGCGCCAACCACTACTACTCCGGGCCGGACCAGCGCGGCACGCTGCGACAGGCCGTCGGCATCTGCACGGACTGGCTGCACAGGCACGGGTTCTCGCAATGAGTGTCACCGGCCCGCTGGACGGCATCCGGGTGATCGAGGTCGGCACGCTGATCTCCGGACCGTTCGCCGGCCGGTTGCTGGGCGATATGGGCGCCGAGGTGATCAAGATCGAACCGCCGGGCGCCCCCGACCCGCTGCGGACCTGGGGGCAGGCCGAACTCGACGGCCACCACTTCTTCTGGACGGTGCACGCGCGCAACAAGAAGGCCGTCACGCTGAATCTGCGCGAGGCGGCGGGCCGCGAACTATTCCTCGATCTCGTCGAACGCTCCGACATCATCGTCGAGAACTTCCGGCCCGGAACTCTCGAGAAGTGGAATCTCGGCTACGACGTGCTGCACCAACGCAACAAGGGCATCATCCTGGTGCGGGTGTCTGGCTACGGGCAGACCGGCCCGGAAGCGCAGAAGGCCGGCTACGCGTCGGTCGCCGAGGCGGCCAGCGGCCTGCGGCACATGAACGGTTTTCCCGGCGGCCCTCCCCCACGACTCGCCCTGTCGCTCGGCGACAGCCTCGCCGGGATGTTCGCCGCCCAGGGCGCGCTGGCCGCGCTGTACCGCCGCTCCGTCACCGGCGAGGGTCAGGTGGTCGACGCGGCGCTCACCGAATCCTGTTTGGCCGTACAGGAATCCACCATTCCGGACTACGACGTCGGCGGTGTGGTCCGCGGCCCTTCCGGCACCCGGCTCGAAGGCATCGCCCCGTCGAACATCTATCCGACCGCCGACGGCAGCTGGGTCGTCATCGCGGCCAACCAGGACACGGTGTTCCGCCGGCTGTGCACGGCGATGGAACAGCCCGAATTGGCGACCGACGACCGGTTCGCCAATCATGTTGCCCGCGGGCGCAATCAGGATGAGCTGGACAAGATCATCGGCGATTGGGCGGCGACGCGTCAGCCCGCCGACATCATCGCCACCCTCTCGGCGGCCGGAGTGATCAGCGGCCCGATCAACACCGTCGCCGAGGTGGTCGAGGATCCGCAACTGCAGGCCCGCGGCATGATCGCCGACCACTGGGACGAACGTATCGGGCGAAACGTCAAGGGTCCGGGCGTCGTACCGGTGCTGTCGGACACCCCGGGGACCATCCGCAACGCCGGCTCGGCCCGGCCGGGCCAGCACAACGACGAGGTCTACCGCGGTCTGCTCGGTCGCAGTGATGACGAGCTCGCCGTACTGCGGAAGGAAGGTGTGCTATGACCGAAGTACCGACACACGTCGACATTCGCGACGTCTCGCTGCGCGACGGCCTGCAGATCGAGGACCCGATTCCGTTGTCGGCCAAGCTCGAACTGCTCGCCGCCGTCGCGGCCACCGGAGTGCGGGAGATGGAGGCGACGGCGTTCGTGTCACCGTCGAAAGTCCCCGCGCTGGCTGATGCCGCCGACCTCGCCGCAGAACTTCACAACTTTCCCGACATTGAATTCTCCGCCTTGGTGGCCAGCCCCAACGGTGCCAAACGCGCGATCGCGGCGGGCCTGCGGTCGATCGAGTACGTGGTCTCTGCCGCCGACGGGCACAGCCGCTCCAACGTCGGCCGCTCCAGCGCGGAAGCGACCGCGCTGATCCCCGAGATCGTCGCGATCGCCCACGACAGCGGCGTCACCGTCGAGGTCATCGTCGCCACCGCGTGGGACTGCCCCTTCGACGGGCCGACACCGCCGCAACGGGTGCTGGACATCGTGGCGACGGCCTGTGACAACGGCGTCGACCGACTCGCGATCGCCGACACCATCGGCACCACGACGCCGCGGCGTGTCAGCGACCTGGTCGCCCTCGTTCGACCCCGGATCGGCGATATCCCGCTGGGAGCGCATTTCCACAACACCCGAGGCGCCGGATTGGCCAGCGCCTACGCCGCGGTCACCGCAGGCGTCACCCGACTCGACGCATCGGTGGGCGGGCTCGGCGGCTGCCCCTTCGCACCGGGCGCCAGCGGCAACATCGCCACAGAAGACCTCGTCTACCTGTTACGGGACAGCGGAATTCACGTAGACGTCGACCTGCAGGCCGCCATCGACGCCGCCCGCGTCGCGCAGACTGCCGTCGGGCA
The DNA here is from genome assembly GCA_963737385.1 of uncultured Actinomycetota bacterium. Taxonomy (GTDB): domain Bacteria; phylum Actinomycetota; class Actinomycetes; order Mycobacteriales; family Mycobacteriaceae; genus Mycobacterium. The sequence goes on along the minus strand of CAVTSZ010000053.1, from coordinate 150,915 downwards.
CGATCTACCGAGCTCGCTACTGCGGGCCGGCGACCGGATTCTCGACGCCTAGCCGTGCCCGTCGAGACGCTGAGCGCCAAGGGTCGCCAAACCCGGGAGGCCATCGAACTGGCGGCCCGGAAGCTGTTCGCCGAGCGAGGCTTTCATGGCACCACTCTGGGCGACATCACGTCGGCCGCGGGCAAGTCGCCTGCCGTGTTCTACCGCTATTTCGCCGATAAGGAAGACCTGCTGGCGGCGCTGGCGCAGTCCTTTCTGCACGAAGTGGTCGCGCCGTCGGGCTTGAGCGTGGACCTGCCGGACTCGCCGGAGGACGACACGTTCTTCCGCGCGGTGGTCACCGGCTATTGGAACATGTTCAAGCAGCACATCGGCATCATGATCGCGGTCGCGCAGCTTGCCGCAACGCAGCCGCGTTTCGCCGCCGTGCAGAACGAGTTCCGCCGCTTCGGCATCGATATCGTCGCCGCGTCGGTGCGCCGCGCCCAGGAACAGGGCTACGGTGCCGAACTGGATCCCGAACACACCGCGGCGGCGATCGCATTGCTGTTCGAGAACTTCACGACGGTGTTCGTCGGAACGTCCGGCCTCGGCATCGAGATCGGTGACGAGGACGCGATCGCCACGCTGTCGAGGATTTGGAAGAAGACGCTGTACGGGTTCTGAGCAAGGACATCTGAAGGAGTCAACGTGGATTTCGACCTCCCGGAACATCTTCCGGGCCTGCTCGCCGAGATGGACGCATTCATCGAGGCCGAGATCAAGCCGCTGGAACGCGAAAACATGCAGTACTTCGACCAGCGCCGCGAGCACGCCCGCACCGACTGGGACAACGACGGCATCCCCCGCCGGGAGTGGGAGGACCTGCTCGGCGAGATGCGCAGGCGCGCCGACAAAGCGGGCTGGCTGCGCTACGGCCTGCCGTCGCAGTTCGGCGGCCGTGACGGCAGCAACATCGACATGGCCGTCATCCGGGAACATTTGGCGCACAAGGGACTCGGACTGCACAACGACCTGCAGGACGAATCGTCGATCGTCGGGAATTTCCCGCAGGTCATCATGATGGACCGATTCGGCACCGATGCGCAGAAGGCGGAATGGACAGACGCGCTCATCACCGGGGAGCGGTCGATGGCGTTCGGGCTGACCGAGCCCAACCACGGGTCGGACGCCACCTGGCTGGAGACGCGCGCCGTGCAGGACGGCGACGAGTGGGTCATCAACGGCGCCAAGCGGTTCAACACCGGCGTGCACCGCGCCACCCACGACCTGGTGTTCGCCCGCACCTCCGGAGAGCCCGGTCAGGCCCGCGGTATCAGCGCATTCCTGGTGCCGACCGACACCCCCGGCTTCACCGTGCCGTACTACTGGTGGACGTTCAACATGCCCACCGATCATGGTGAAGTCGAGTTGAAGGATGTCCGTGTACCCGCCGACGCGGTGCTCGGTGAATTGGACCGCGGACTCGAGGTCGGCCAGACCTTCCTGCACGAGAACAGGATCCGGCAGGCCGCGAGCAGTCTCGGCGCCGCTCAGTACTGCATCGACCGCGCCGTCGCATACGCAGGAGACCGCTCAGTGTTCGGTAAGCCGCTGGCGGTGAACCAGGCCGTGCAGTGGCCGCTGGTGGAGTTGCAGACCGAGGCGCAGATGGTGCGACTGCTGGTGCGGTTCGCGGCGTCGGAGTTGGACCGCAACCACCACATGGAGGTCTCCGACAAGGTATCGATGGCCAACTACCGCGCCAACCGCCTGGTGTGCGAAGCCGCCGACCGCGCCATGCAGGTGTTCGGCGGTGTCGGCTACAGCCGTCACGAACCGTTCGAGCACATCTACCGCCACCACCGCCGCTACCGGATCACCGAGGGCGCCGAGGAGATCCAGATCCGCCGGGTGGCGCAGCGGCTGTTCGGATTCGGACGCAAGTGATCGAAGAGCTCGCGTCGGTTCTGCGCCCGGTGCTGGGCGACGGAGTCACCGTCGAGAACCTGCGCGCCCTGACCGGCGGAGCCAGCAGAACCACATGGGCCTTCGACGCGGTGACCGAGCAGCGCCGGGCGTTGATCCTGCGCACAGGACCACCCGACGACGTGCACGCGAGCATGCAGGTCGAGGCCGGCGTCCAGCAGCGTGCGGCCGCCGCGGGAGCGCCGGTTCCGCACATCCTGACTGCCGACAATTCGCCTGCTGCGCTGGGTAATCCGTATCTCATCTGCGACGAGATCGGCGGCGAGACGATCGTCAGACGAATCTACCGAAATCTCGACAATGCTGACGGGGATGCCGGCCGGCGGCGGCTGCTGCAGCAGTGCGCGCAGGCGCTCGCCGCGATCCACCGCGCAGACCCCGACGGGATCGGCCTGACCGAGGCGGACCAACTCGAGGAATGGCGCGACAGGCTCGACGAGATGGGCGACACCACAGCGACTTTCGAATGGGCGTTCCGATGGCTGGCCGCGCACCGCCCGCCGCCGTCGCCGCGGGTGCTCGTGCACGGCGACTTCCGGATGGGCAACCTGATCGTCGACGACACCGGACTGGCAGCGGTGCTGGACTGGGAGCTGGTGCACACCGGCGAGGCGTACGAGGACCTGGCCTGGTTCTGCATCCGGGCATGGCGATTCGGCGCGCCCGAGGATCTCGGCGCCGGCGGGCTGGGAAGTGTCGAGAGCTTCCTGTCAGCCTACGAATCGGCCGCGGGCACCGAACTGGACCGCGACGTGTTCCGCTGGTGGCTCACCGTGGCCACCCTGCGATGGGGCGTCATCTGCCGATTCCAGGCCGAGCGGCACCTGTCGGGTCAGACCCCGTCGGTCGAGCTGGCCGCGATCGGTCGCCGCGTTGCCGAAACCGAATGGGACGTACTGGATCTGCTGGAGGGTGGTGGTCCCAGATGAGTGGACTCTACGGGCGGCCCACCGCGGCCGAACTCGTCGCGGTCGTGGCGGAGTTTCTGGATAACGACGTGCGCGCCGCCATTGACGGCCCGGTCAACTTCCATGCCCGCGTCGCCGCGAACGTGCTGCGCATCGTCGAACGCGAACTGCTCGACCAGTCGACCGACGACGTCACCGCCGCGCTGGCTGGCCTGGGCTTCTCGGACGAAGCGGAGCTGGCCGCCGCCATCCGCGCCGGAGACGTCGATGACCGGCCCGACGACGTGTTGGCGTGTCTGCGCACGGTCGTGCGCCGCCGCCTCGATGTCGCTCACCCCGGCTATGCCGAGTGACTCGTAGCGATTTGTGTGCGAGGAGCTGTGAGCGCTCGGCACAAACGCATCACGAAATCGGCTCAGATGCGGCGGGCGCGGGCGAGCCACGCCGGCTCGTCGACCACCGTCCCGACCGGCAGGCCGATCGCTTCGACGTGCGGTTCCTGGACGACGCCGCGGTACGTCGTCTCCTCCAGCGCCTCGAGCACCCAGCCGTCTCCGAACGCCTCGCGGATGACGCTCTCGCTGACCTCCGGACCGAATCCGCGGCCTTTGTCGGACAGCGCCAGCACGTGCACCAGCGCTCCCGGCCGGCACGCGGCGTGCAGGCTCGCGACATATCTGGGCCGGTCGGTGTCGTCGAAGATGTGAAACAGCGCGCTGTCGACGACGGTGTCGTAGAGGGGCCCGTCCTCAAGATCCGAGCCGAGGTTCATCGCGTCGGCAACCTCGAAGCGGGCGTCGACCCCCTTCTCGGCGGCATTCGCGCGGGCCTGCTCGACAGCCGTGGGCGCGGCGTCGACGCCGAGCACGTCGTAGCCCAGCCGCGTGAGCAGGATCGTGTGCTCGCCGGTGCCGCAGCCGACGTCGAGCACCTTGCTGCGAATGAGGCCGGACCGTTCGAGGTCGACGACCGCGGGCTGCGGCTCGCCGATCACCCACGGAGCGGTCCGGGACTTGTAGGCGTCATCAAATCGGGAGAAGGTTGGTGTTGAATCCATGCAATCCAGGGTTCTACCTCAACCTGACTTGAGGTCAAGGGGGATCAACGTTATGTCCATCACCGGTTCGGACGCGATCGTCGACGTCGCCGACCAGCTGTTCGCCGCCATCGCCAACAGCGACATCGCCGAGGTGACAGCAGCTGTTCAACGACGACGTCCTGGTCTGGCACTCGGGCGACACCAGGGACAGCGCGAAGGAGCGGGCGTTGCGGATCATCGACTGGTTCATCGGTTCGACCACCGATCGCCGCTACGAGATCCTCGACCGCCAGTTCTTCGACGGCGGGTTCGTCCAGCAGCACATTCTGAACGCGAACGGCCGAAACGGTGGATCGATCGCGATGCGGGTATGCATCGTCATCAAGGTGGGCGCCGACGGGCTGATCACCCGCATCGATGAGTACTTCGACCCGGCGGAAATGGCACCACTGCTCGATTCGACGAACTGACAGGAGACGACATGGCAAGCCTCAGCGAGTTTTTCAGCGATCCAGCATCGACCGGGACGTGGACCGTCGTTGCGGACCAATCCACCGTCGCGGTGAAGAGCAAGTCGATCTGGGGCGTCGTGCCCGTCAAGGTCCGCTTCACCGAGTTCAGCGGCGACGGCCAAGTCAACGCCCCCCAAACGGTTTCCGGCCACATCGACATCAAGGCCGCATCGCTGCGCACCGGGATCGGCAAGCGCGACGACCATCTGCGCTCCGCCGATTTCTTTGAGGCCGAGAAGTTCCCGGACATCAGCGTGGTGGTCACCGCGCCGAGGCGATCGACGGCGACACCGTCGGTCTGCACGCAGAACTGACCATCAAGGGCACGACGAAACCGCTGACGCTGAAGACCACGGTGACGCCGGTCGGCGACGGCACGATGCGGCTCAGCACGCAGGCCACCGTCAACCGCCAGGACTTCGGTGTCGACGGCAACTTGATGGGCATGATCGGCGACAACGCGACGATCTCGGGCGACGTCGTGTTCCGCAGGGCCGGCTAGCCGTACGATCGGCGCATGGTCGAGTCATCGCGTCCGCTGCGGGTCCTCGTCTACTCCGACAACCCCAGAACCCGAGAGCAGGTGCAGCTCGCCCTCGGCAAGCGCGTGCACCCGGAGTTGCCAGAGCTGACGTACGTCGAGATCGCCACCGGCCCGATGGTCATTCAGACAGATGGACGAGGGCGGGTTCGATCTGGTCATCCTGGACGGCGAGGCCACGCCCACCGGCGGCATGGGAATCGCCAAGCAGCTCAAGGACGAGATCGACGACTGCCCGCCGATCTTGGTGCTGACCGGTCGGCCGGACGACGCTTGGCTGGCCAGTTGGTCGCGCGCGGAAGCCGCTGTCCCCCACCCGATCGACCCGATCCGACTGGGTGACGCCGTGGTGTCTCTGCTGCGCACACCGGTGCAATAGCCGCTCACGCGAATTGATCTGTCGCACTTGCCTATTCGAGGCACGACGACATAGCGACACGGTGCTAGTAGCGATACTAACCAAAATGTGAGGCGCGCATCAAAACACCCGCTAGGGTGTGGGTAAGCTCACATCGACAGCCCACGAGGGAGCGTTTGCTCGGTATGGATTTGTACACGCCAATTTTGGTGCTCGGCGCCATCGCGGCGGCGTTCGCGATCGGTTCGGTCGGCATTGCTCTGCTGGTCGGTCCGCGGCGCTTCAACCGGTCCAAATTAGAGGCCTACGAGTGCGGCATCGAACCGGTGCCCGACATGGCCAGTGCGCATTCGGCAGGCCAGCGGTTCCCGATCAAGTACTACCTGACCGCGATGTTGTTCATCATCTTCGACATCGAGATCGTGTTCCTCTATCCGTGGGCGGTCGCGTTCGACAGCCTGGGGCTGTTTGCCCTGGTAGAGATGCTTCTTTTCATGGTCGTGGTGTTCGTGGCCTACGCATACGTCTGGCGGCGGGGAGGCCTGGCATGGGACTAGAGGAAAAGCTGCCCGGTGGGATTCTGCTGTCCACCGTCGAGAAGGTCGCCGGCTACATCCGGAAGGGCTCGCTGTGGCCCGCGACCTTCGGCCTGGCCTGCTGCGCGATCGAGATGATGGCGACGGCGGGGCCTCGTTTCGATATCTCGCGCTTCGGCATGGAGCGGTTCTCGGCGACGCCCCGGCAGGCAGACCTGATGATCGTCGCCGGCCGCGTCAGCCAGAAGATGGCGCCGGTCCTGCGTCAGATCTACGACCAGATGGCCGAGCCCAAGTGGGTGCTGGCGATGGGCGTGTGCGCCTCGTCGGGCGGGATGTTCAATAACTACGCGATCGTGCAGGGCGTCGACCACATCGTGCCGGTAGACATCTACTTGCCGGGTTGCCCGCCGCGCCCCGAGATGCTTCTGCACGCAATCCTCAAGCTGCACGACAAGATTCAAGAGATGCCGCTCGGCGTGCACCGCGAGGAGGCGATCCGCGAAGCCGAGCAGGCGGCGCTGGCGGTCACCCCGACCATCGAGCTCAAAGGTTTGCTGCGGTGACGAGCGACAGGGGCGAAGACCAGCCGGCGGTGACGGAGGACGGCAACGGAACGGGCACCCCCGAGGTCATCGGTGTGCGCCGCGGCATGTTCGGGGCCGAAGGCAGCGGCGACACGTCGGGCTACGGCCGCCTCGTCCGCCCGGTGGCGCTGCAGGGCAGCTCCCCCCGCCCGTACGGCGGCTATTTCGACGACATCGTCGACACATTGACCGCGGCCCTCGGTGAGGACGGCTACGCCGCATCCATCGAGCGGGTGGTGGTCTACCGCGACGAATTGTCGCTGGAGGTTCATCGCGAGCAGCTGCCCGCGGTGGCACAGGCGCTGCGCGACGACCCGGAACTGCGGTTCGAGTTGTGCCTGGGGGTCAGCGGGGTGCATTACCCCGACGACGACGGACGCGAGCTGCATGCCGTCTACCCGCTGATGTCGATCACGCACAACCGCCGCATCCGCCTGGAGGTCGCGACACCGGACGCCGACCCTCACATCCCGTCGCTGTACACGGTGTACCCGACCGTCGACTGGCACGAGCGGGAAACCTACGACTTCTTCGGCATCGTCTTCGACGGTCACCCCGCCCTGACCCGCATCGAAATGCCCGATGACTGGGTCGGACACCCGCAACGCAAGGACTACCCGTTGGGCGGCATTCCCGTGGAGTACCACGGCGCCGAGATCCCGCCGCCCGATCAGCGGAGGTCCTACAACTGATGAGCACATCCCTCAACCCGCCCGAGTCGGGCGGTTCCGAAAAGGTGGTCGTCGTCGGCGGCCAGGACTGGGACCAGGTGGTCGCGGCCGCACGGGAAAACGCCGCATCGCATGTCGGCGAACGCATCGTCGTCAACATGGGACCACAGCATCCCTCCACGCACGGAGTGCTTCGCCTCATCCTGGAGATCGAGGGCGAGACGATCGTCGAGATCCGGTGCGGAATCGGGTACCTGCATACCGGCATCGAGAAGAATCTCGAGTTCCGCAACTGGACACAGGGCGTCACCTTCGTGACCCGAATGGATTATCTCTCACCGCTTTTCAACGAGACGGTGTACTGCCTGGGCGTCGAGAAGCTGCTCGACGTCACCGACGACATCCCCGAACGCGCCAGCGTCATCCGGGTGATGATGATGGAGCTCAACCGCATCTCCTCACACCTGGTCGCGCTGGCGACCGGCGGTATGGAGCTGGGCTCCATGGGCGCGATGTTCTACGGGTTCCGCGAGCGCGAGCAGATCCTGTCGATCTTCGAGACCATCACCGGGCTGCGGATGAACAACGCCTACGTCCGCCCCGGCGGGGTGGCGATGGACCTGCCCGAGGAGGCCTTCCCGCAGATCCGCGACATGCTCAAGCTGATGCCGAAGCGGTTGAAGGATCTCGAGGACCTGCTCAGCGAGAACTACATCTGGAAGGCGCGCACCCAGGGCATCGGCTACCTCGACCTGACCGGATGCATGGCGCTGGGCATCACCGGCCCCTGCCTGCGCTCCACCGGCCTCCCCCACGATCTGCGCAAATCACAGCCGTACTGCGGCTACGAGACCTACGACTTCGACGTCATCACCGACGACGGGTGTGACTCGTACGGCCGCTACCTGATCCGGGTCAAGGAGATGCACGAGTCGCTCAAGATCATCGAGCAGTGCGTGGAAAGGCTGGAGCGGACCCCCGGACCGGTGATGATTCAGGACAAGAAGCTGGCGTGGCCGGCCGACCTGAAGCTCGGGCCCGACGGGCTCGGCAACTCGCCCGAACACATCGCCAAGATCATGGGCCACTCGATGGAGGGGCTGATCCACCACTTCAAGATCGTCACCGAGGGCATCCGGGTGCCGGCCGGCCAGGTGTACGTCGCGGTCGAGTCGCCACGGGGTGAACTCGGCGTGCACATGGTCTCCGACGGCGGCACCCGCCCCTACCGCGTGCACTACCGGGATCCGTCGTTCAACAACCTGCAGGCCGTGGCCGCCATGTGTGAGGGCGGCATGGTCGCCGACGCGATCACCGCGGTGGCGTCGATCGACCCGGTAATGGGCGGGGTGGACCGCTGATGAGCGCTTGCGCGAAGAAGAGACAGTCATGAGCGTGTTCCTCGAACTCGGCCAGCGGCCAGACGAGCCCGGTCCGCCGATCCACGGGGCCAAGACCTATCCGGCCGAGGTGACCGCGCGGCTGACGGCCGACGCCGAGACGATCATCGCCAAGTATCCGCAGGATCGTTCGGCGTTGCTGCCGCTGTTGCACCTCGTCCAGTCCGAGGACGGATGCCTCACACCCGCGGGTATCGCGTTCTGCGCCAAGCGGTTGGGCCTGACCGAGGCCGAGGTCACCGCGGTGGCGACGTTCTACTCGATGTACCGCCGCACGCCCACCGGTGAATACCTGGTCGGGGTCTGCACCAACACCCTGTGCGCGATCATGGGCGGCGACGCGATTCTCGAAGCGCTGCAAGACCATCTGGGCGTTCATGCCGGCGAGACGGCCGACTCCGTGAATGGCGGGCCGCGCGTCACTCTCGAGCACGTCGAGTGCAACGCCGCCTGCGACTACGCACCCGTGGTGATGGTCAACTGGGAGTTCTTCGACAACCAGACCCCCTCGTCGGCACGCGACCTGGTCGACGGATTGCGCGGCGGCCAACCGCCCACGCCGACGCGCGGCGCGCCACTGTGCACGTTCAAAGAGACGGCAAGGATCCTTGCGGGCCTGCATGACCCGCAAGCTGCTGCCGCACAAGGACCCGCCGGTGATGCGACCCTCGCCGGCCTGCGGATAGCCAAGGAGCGGGGCATGGAGGCGCCGGATCCGCAGGCGGCGGTGGCGTCGTCCAACGGCGGGCCCGACGACACCAAGGCGGCGGCCGAAGCGACGAAGGACGAACCCGCACCGGGTCCGTCGGCAACCGTTCCCGCCGAGCCGAATGAGCCCGAAACCGACCCGGATGCAACGGATTCCAAGACATGACCGCACTGACGCCGGTATTGAGCCGGTTCTGGGACGAACCCGAGCCCTGGTCGATGGAGACCTACCGTCGACATGACGGCTACGTCGCCCTCGAGCGCGCGTTCGGCATGGACCCCGATGCGGTCATCGCGACCATGAAGGACTCCGGGCTGCGGGGGCGCGGCGGCGCGGGCTTCCCGACGGGCACCAAGTGGTCGTTCATCCCGCAGGACGACACGGGCGCCGGCGCCAAACCCCACTACCTGGTGGTCAACGCCGACGAGTCCGAACCCGGCACGTGCAAAGACATTCCGCTGATGCTCACGGCTCCGCACTTCCTTGTGGAGGGTGTCATCATCGCGGCGTACGCGATCCGGGCGAACCACGCCTTCATCTACGTGCGCGGCGAGGTCGTGCCGGTGCTGCGCCGGTTGCAGGCCGCGGTCGCCGAGGCCTACGACGCGGGCTATCTCGGCAAGAACATCAAAGGCTCCGGCTTCGATCTCGAACTCATCGTCCATGCCGGTGCCGGTGCCTATATCTGTGGCGAGGAGACGGCGCTGCTGGACTCCCTGGAGGGTCGCCGCGGGCAGCCGCGGTTGCGTCCGCCGTTCCCCGCCGTCGCCGGGCTGTATGCCTGCCCCACCGTGGTCAACAACGTCGAGTCCATCGCCAGCGTGCCGCCGGTGCTGCTCAACGGCGTGGACTGGTTCCGGTCGATGGGCACCGAGAAGTCGCCGGGCTTCACGCTGTACTCGCTGTCCGGTCACGTCACGACCCCGGGCCAGTACGAGGCGCCGCTGGGCATCACGCTGCGTGAGCTGCTGGAGTACGCCGGCGGCATCAGGGCCGGGCACTCCCTGAAGTTCTGGACACCCGGCGGGTCGTCCACGCCACTGCTGACCGACGAACACCTCGACGTGCCACTGGATTACGAGGGCATGGCCGGCGTCGGGTCCATGCTGGGCACCAAGGCCTTGCAGATCTTCGACGAAACCACCTGTGTCGTGCGGGCTGTGCGTCGATGGACCCAGTTCTACGCGCACGAGTCGTGCGGCAAATGCACGCCGTGCCGCGAGGGCACGTACTGGCTGGCGCAGATCTACGAACGCCTCGAGACCGGTGCAGGCACCGAGGCCGACATCCAGAAGCTGCTCGACATCTCCGACACGATCTTCGGAAAGTCGTTCTGCGCGTTGGGTGACGGTGCCGCCAGCCCGATCATCTCGTCGATCAAGTTCTTCCGCGACGAGTACATGGCGCATCTGTCCGGCGGCTGTCCGTTCGATCCGCACGCCTCGACGCTGATGGCCACGGAAGGGGTGGGAGTGTGAATACTTCCGCGAGAAGACGCAAAATCCCCCGACACACCGCAGAAAAAGGCAACTTTGCGTCTGCTCGCGAAGTAGGGGGAAGGGGGTCTAGATGACGCAGACCGCAGACACCGGTACCGACGCCGCCGCTGTCGAGATGGTGAACCTCACCATCGACGGCGTGGAGGTCAGTGTGCCCAAGGGCACCTTGGTGATTCGGGCCGCCGAACTGATCGGCATCCAGATCCCGAGGTTCTGCGACCATCCCCTGCTCGACCCGGTGGGTGCCTGCAGGCAGTGCCTGGTCGAGGTCGAGGGCCAGCGCAAGCCGATGGCGTCGTGCACCATCACCTGCACACCCGACATGGAGGTGCGCACCCAGCACACGTCCGAGTCCGCGGACAAGGCGCAGCAGGGCGTGATGGAACTCCTGCTGATCAACCACCCACTCGACTGCCCGGTATGCGACAAGGGCGGCGAGTGCCCGCTGCAGAACCAGGCGATGTCCAACGGCCGTGCCGAGACTCGTTTCGAGGACGTCAAGCGGACGTTCCCCAAGCCGATCAACATCTCCTCCGAGGTGCTGCTGGACCGGGAGCGCTGCGTGCTGTGTGCCCGCTGCACCCGGTTCTCCGAGCAGATCGCAGGCGACCCGTTCATCGATCTGCTGGAACGCGGTGCGCTGCAACAGGTCGGCATCGCCCCGGGCGAGCCGTTCCAGTCGTACTACTCCGGCAACACCGTGCAGATCTGCCCCGTCGGGGCGCTCACCGGCGCCGCCTACCGGTTCCGCGCCCGGCCGTTCGACCTGGTGTCCAGCCCCAGCGTGTGCGAACACTGCTCGTCGGGTTGCGCCCAACGAACCGATCATCGCCGCGGAAAGGTCATGCGCCGCTTGGCCGGTGACGACCCAGAGGTCAATGAGGAATGGAACTGCGACAAGGGGCGCTGGGCGTTCACCTACACGACCCAGGGTGACCGCATCACCACCCCGCTGATCCGCGAGGACGGCGAGCTGCGGCCGGCCTCGTGGTCGGAGGCCATCAACGTGGCGTGCGCCGGACTCGCGGCGGCACGCGGTAACGCCGGGGTGCTGATCGGAGGGCGGCTGACCGTCGAAGACGCCTACGCCTACTCGAAGTTCGCCCGGATGGTGTTGAGCACCAACGACATCGACTTCCGAGCGCGTCCGCACAGCGCGGAGGAGGCCGAGTTCCTCGCCGCGCACGTCGCGGGCATGCCGATGACGGTGACCTACACCGACCTTGAAAAGGCGCCCACAGTGCTGCTGGCAGGGTTGGAGCCCGAAGAGGAATCGCCGATCGTGTTCCTGCGGCTGCGCAAGGCCGTCCGCAAGAGCGGCCTACAGGTGAAGGCGGTCGCGCCCTTCGCCACCCGCACGCTGACCAAACTGCGCGGCCAGCTGATCGCGACCGCACCAGGCGGAGAGGCCGCGGCCCTCGACGGCCTGGCCGACGACGCTGCGCTCAAGCTGCCGGGTGCGATCATCCTGGTGGGCGAACGCCTGGCCACCTCCCCCGGAGCGTTCTCCGCCGCAAGCAGATTGGCGGCCGCGACCGGCGCCCGGCTGGCGTGGATTCCGCGGCGGGCCGGCGAGCGCGGAGCCCTGGAGGCCGGTGCACTGCCGGGGCTGCTGCCCGGCGGTCGGCCCGTCAGCGATGCGTCGGCCCGCGAACAGACAGCCACCGGATGGAACGTCGGTGAGCTGCCGAGCACCCCGGGCCGCGACACCGCGGGCATCCTGGCCGCAGCGCGCGACGGTGAACTCGGAGCCCTGCTCGTCGGCGGCGTGGAGCTCGCCGACCTCCCTGATCCGGATGCGGCCCTGGCCGCGATCGACGCCGCGCCGTTCGTGCTGAGCCTAGAACTACGCGAGAGCGCGGTCACCGAACGCGCCGACGTCGTGTTCCCCGTCGCGCCCGTGGTCGAGAAGGGTGGCGCATTCGTGAACTGGGAGGGACGGATTCGCCCGTTCGAGCCGGCGCTGCAGACCAACGCCACACCCGATCGGCGGGTGTTGCAGTTCCTCGCCGACGAGCTCGGCGTCGACCTGAACCTGCCGACGGCGTTGGCCGCGGGTGAGGAGATGGCGCGCCTGGGACTGTGGGCGCGGTCAGCGGTCGAGCGCACCGACCGTGGCACCGTCGCAGCCCGACAAGCCCGGCACGGGGCAGGCCGTGCTGGCCGGCTGGCGCATGCTGCTCGACGACGGACGCCTGCAGGACGGCGAACCGCACCTCGCAGGAACAGCCCGGGAGCCGGTTACCCGGATGTCGGCGGCCACCGCGGGCGAAATCGGCGCTGCCGACGACGATCTGGTGAGCGTCCGCACCGAGCGCGGTGAGATCACGCTGCCCCTGCTGATCACCGAGATGCCCGACGGCACCGTGTGGCTGCCGCTGAACTCACCCGGGTCGGCGGTGCACCGGCAGCTCGGCGTGACAACAGGCGCCGTCGTCTCGATCGGGCGGGCACAACGATGACGTATCCGGATCCGACGCTCTTCGGCCACGACCCGTGGTGGCTGGTCCTCGCCAAGGCGCTGTTCATCTTCGCGTTCCTCATGCTCAGCCTCCTCGCGGCGATCCTGATCGAACGCAAGATCCTCGGCTGGATGCAGATGCGGCCCGGCCCCAACCGCGTCGGTCCGTGGGGGTTGCTGCAGTCGCTGGTGGACGGCGTCAAACTGGCGCTCAAGGAAGGCCTCATCCCCGCCGGGGTGGACAAGTTCATCTACCTTGCCGCACCGGTCATCTCGGTGGTTCCCGCGTTCATCGCGTTCTCCGTGATCCCGATGGGCGGCGAGGTGTCGATCTTCGGCCACCGCACGGCGTTGCAGCTGACCGATTTCCCCGTCGCCGTGCTCTTCATCCTCGCGGCGACGTCGATCGGCGTCTACGGAATCGTGTTGGCGGGCTGGGCTTCCGGCTCCACCTACCCGCTGCTGGGCGGGCTCCGCTCGAGCGCACAGGTGATCTCCTACGAGATCGCGATGGCGTTGTCGTTCGCGGCGGTCTTCATCTACGCGGGCACGATGTCGACATCGGGCATCGTCGCCGCCCAGGAAGGCACCTGGTACATCTTCCTGCTGTTGCCGTCGTTCGTCGTCTACGTGATTTCGATGGTCGGCGAAACCAACCGGGCTCCTTTCGATCTTCCAGAAGCCGAAGGCGAACTCGTCGGCGGGTTCCACACCGAGTACTCGTCGATCAAGTTCGCGATGTTCATGCTCGCCGAATACGTCAACATGATGACGGTGTCCGCGCTGGCGACCACGCTGTTCCTCGGCGGCTGGCATGCCCCGTGGCCCATCAACATGTGGGACGGCGCCAACACCGGATGGTGGCCGCTGCTGTGGTTCACCGCGAAGCTCTGGGGCTTCTTGTTCATGTTCTTCTGGCTGCGCGGGACGCTGCCCCGGATGCGTTACGACCAGTTCATGGCGCTCGGTTGGAAGGTGCTGATCCCGGTCTCGCTGGCCTGGATCATGATCGTCGCCACGACCAGGAGCCTGCGCAACCAGGGCTACAACCAGCTTTCGACCGGTCTGATCACCGTGGGCGCCGTCGTCGCGTTGATCTTGCTGTTCGTGCTGTGGAGAACCGTGCGGGCCAGAAACATTCGGAAGATCCCGCAGCAAGCCGCGGAGTCAGGGGCGTTCCCTGTGCCACCGCTGCCTACGAAGGAGACGGCTTCGAAGCAGATGACTTCAAAGGAGAAAACGGATGCCTAAGTTCCTCGATGCGATCGCCGGTTTCGGCGTCACGTTCAGCACCATGTTCAAGAAGCGGCTCACCGAGAAGTACCCGGAGAAACCCGGTCCGGTTGCCAAGCGCTACCACGGTCGGCACCAACTCAACCGCTACGCGGACGGGCTGGAGAAGTGCATCGGCTGCGAGTTGTGCGCATGGGCCTGCCCGGCCGACGCCATCTTCGTCGAGGGTGCGGACAACAAAGAGGACGAACGGTTCTCGCCGGGCGAACGCTACGGCCGCGTCTACCAGATCAACTATCTGCGGTGCATCGGCTGCGGGTTGTGCATCGAGGCCTGCCCCACCCGTGCTCTGACGATGACCAACGAATACGAGATGGCCGACGACAACCGCGCCGACCTGATCTGGGGCAAGGACAAACTCCTCGCGCCGATGCAGCCGGGCATGGAACTGCCGCCTCATGACATGGCGCCGGGCAGCACCGACGAGGACTACTACCGAGGCAACATCAAGCCGATCACCGAGGACATCAGGTGACGTTCGAGTTACTCGCGTCAGCCGCCGCCGACGCCGCCGGACACACGTCCACAGCGGAAGCGGTGTTGTTCTGGGTGCTCGGCACCGTCGCGGTCGCCGGTGCGATCGGCGTCGTCGCCGCACCGAAAGCGGTGTACTCGGCGATGTTCCTGGCCACCACGATGATCGTGCTCGCCGTGTTCTACATCGCCCAGGACGCGCTGTTCCTGGGCGTCGTGCAGGTGGTCGTCTACACCGGTGCGGTGATGATGTTGTTCCTGTTCGTGGTCATGCTCATCGGCGTCGACTCCTCGGAATCACTGGTCGAAACCATTCGGGGACAACGCGTTGCGGCGATCGTCGTCGGCGTCGGTTTCGGGATCCTCGTCATCGCAGGCATCGGCAACGTGTCGGCGGGCGGATTCACCGGGCTGGCGCAGGCCAATGCCGGCGGCAACGTGCAGGGGCTGGCCGTCCTGATCTTCACCCGGTACCTGTGGGCGTTCGAGCTGACCGGTGCGCTGCTGATCACCGCCGCTCTCGGCGCGATGGTGCTGGCCCACCGCGAACGTTTCGAACGCCGCAAGACCCAACGCGAACTGGCCCACGATCGTTTCCTGCCGGGTGGGCATCCGACGACGTTGCCCAATCCCGGTGTGTACGCCCGCAACAACGCCGTCGACATGGCGGCCCGCCTTCCGGACGGATCGGCATCAGAGCTGTCCGTCAGCGCACTCCTGCAGAAGCGAACCGTGAGTCAGACCAACGGCGGCGGTGCAGACGAATGAACCCCGACAACTACCTGTACCTGTCCGCGTTGTTGTTCACGATCGGCGCTTCCGGAGTGTTGTTACGCCGCAACGCCATCGTCATGTTCATGTGCGTCGAGCTGATGCTGAACGCGTGCAATCTCGCCTTCGTGGCGTTCTCACGCATGCACGGCCACCTCGACGGCCAGGTGGTGGCGTTCTTCACCATGGTGGTCGCCGCCTGCGAGGTGGTGGTCGGGCTCGCGATCATCATGACGATATTCCGCGCCCGCCGGTCGGCCTCGGTCGACGACGCCAGTCTGCTGAAACACTAAGGCCGCGATGACGACTCCTGTGTGGCTCACGATCGCCCTGCCGCTGGCAGGCGCGGCGGTACTTCTGTTGGGCGGGCGACGCACGAACGGCTGGGGCCACCTGCTGGGCTGCGCGGCCTCGCTCGGTTCGTTCGTGGTCGGCGCGGTGCTGTTCACCGACATGCTCGGCCGCGACGCCGAACACCGCACGATTCACGAGGCGCTGTTCAGTTGGGTGCCGGTCGCCGGCCTGCAGGTCGACTTCGGGTTGCACCTCGACCAGCTGTCCATGTGTTTCGTGCTGCTGATCACCGGCGTCGGCTCCCTGATCCACATCTACTCCATCGGCTACATGGCCGAAGATCCTGAGCGGCGGCGGTTTTTCGCGTTCCTGAACCTGTTCCTGTCCGCGATGCTGCTGCTGGTGCTCGCGGACAACTACCTCGGCCTGTACGTCGGCTGGGAAGGCGTGGGCCTCGCGTCGTACCTGCTGATCGGGTTCTGGGCGCACAAGCCGTCGGCGGCCACCGCGGCGAAGAAGGCGTTCGTCGTCAACCGCGTCGGCGACGTCGGCCTCGCGGTCGCGCTGATGGTGATGTTCGCCTACATCGGATCCATCTCCTTCGAAGGTGTTTTCGCCGCCGCGCCGCAAGTGAGCGAAGGCGTGCTGACGGCGATCGGACTGCTGCTGTTGCTGGCCGCGTGCGGTAAGTCCGCGCAGGTGCCGCTGCAGTCCTGGCTGGGCGACGCGATGGAGGGCCCGACTCCGGTGTCGGCGCTCATCCACGCCGCGACGATGGTGACCGCGGGTGTGTATCTGATCGTGCGGTCCGGCCCGGTGTTCGACCTCGCGCCGAACGCACAACTGGGCGTCGTGATCGTCGGCGCGGTGACGCTGCTGTTCGGCGCGATCGTCGGCTGCGCCAAGGACGACATCAAGAAAGCGCTTGCGGCATCGACGATGTCGCAGATCGGCTACATGGTGCTGGCGGCGGGCCTCGGCCCCGCCGGATACGCCTTCGCGATCATGCACCTGCTGACCCACGGCTTCTTCAAGGCCGGCCTGTTCCTCGGCGCCGGGTCGGTGATGCACGGCATGAACGACGAGGTCGACATGCGCCGCTACGGCGGCCTGCGCAAAGCCCTGCCGGTCACCTTCGCGACGTTCGGGCTCGGCTACCTCGCGATCATCGGCGTGCCGCCGCTGGCCGGCTTCTTCTCGAAAGACGGCATCATCGAGGCTGCCCTCGGCGCAGGCGGAGCCAAGGGCATCATTCTCGGCGGGGCTACGATCCTGGGCGCCGGTATCACCGCCTTCTACATGACCCGCGTGATGCTGATGACGTTCTTCGGCGAAAAGCGCTGGGCGCCAGAGGCGCATCCGCACGAATCACCGAAGGTCATGACGTGGCCGATGATCCTGTTGGCGATCGGCTCGGTGGTATCGGGAGGCGCGCTGGCCGTCGGTGGCACGCTGGAGCACTGGCTCGAGCCCGTCGTCGGATCGCACGAGATCCACCACGTCGCGCCGGTGTGGGTCGTCACCACGGTGATCCTGACCGTCGTCGCGGTCGGCATCCTCATCGCCTACCGGATGTACGGCATGCGGCCGGTGCCCGAAGAGGTGCCCGCCGGTTCGGCGCTGACCGTGGCGGCGCGCAAGGACCTCTACGGTGACGCCCTCAACGAGGAGGTATTCATGCGGCCCGGGCAGTGGGTCGCCGAGGGGCTGGTCGAGATCGACGATGAGGTTGTGGACGGTGCGACGACCGGCCTCGCCGCCCTGGTGTCGCGCACATCCTCGGGATTGCGGCAGTTGCAGACCGGCTTCGCCCGCTCCTACGCGTTGTCGATGCTGGCCGGCGCATTCCTCGTCATCGGCGCGATCCTGGCGGTGCAACTGTGGTGACGTCATTCCCGTGGTTGACGGTGCTGTGGGCGGTGCCGATGGTCGGCGCGGCCGTGGTGATCCTGCTGCCCACGTCGCTGCGCGCGGCGTCCAAGTGGCTGGCGCTGGTGATCTCGATCGTGGTGCTGGCCATCACGGTGCTCCTCGCGGTGAACTTCGATCCCGGCGGGGAGCAGTACCAGTTCGTCGAAGCGCACAAGTGGATCCCGTCGTTCGGCACCGGCTACATCCTCGGGCTGGACGGCATCGCGCTGGCGATCGTCGCCCTCACCGCGGTGCTGGTGCCACTGCTGCTGATCGCCGGCTGGAACGACGTCAGCGACGAGGCCGCATGGGGCGGTCGCTCGACGCACGCCTACTTCGCGCTCACGCTGGCCGTCGAGGGCATGGTGATCATGTCGCTCGTCTCGCTCGACGTGCTGCTGTTCTACGTCTTCTTCGAGGCGATGCTGATCCCGATGTACTTCCTGATCGGCGGGTTCGGGGGATCTGGAGGAAGCCGGACCGCAGTCTTCCAAGGCGGCGGTGAAGTTCCTGCTGTACAACCTGTTCGGCGGTCTGATCATGCTGGCCGCGGTGATCGGCCTGTATGTGGTGACCGCGGGAAGCGACGCCTTCGAGTCGGGCACATTCGACTTCCGCGAGATCGTCGCGGCGGTGTCGAGCGGCGATTTCGTCGTCAACCCGGCCGTGATGAACCTGCTGTTCCTCGGCTTCATGTTCGCGTTCGCGGTGAAGGCGCCATTGTGGCCGTTCCACCGCTGGCTGCCCGACGCCGCGGTCGAGGCCACCCCTGCCAGTGCGGTGCTGATGATGGCGATCATGGACAAGGTCGGCACGTTCGGCATGCTGCGCTACTGCCTGCAGTTGTTCCCCGACTCGTCAGCGTATTTCCGGCCGATGATCATCACCCTCGCGGTGATCGGCATCGTGTACGGGGCGATCGTGGCGATCGGCCAGACCGACGTCATGCGCTTGATCGCCTACACGTCGATCTCCCACTTCGGTTTCATCATCCTCGGTATCTTCGTGATGACCAGCCAGGGCCAGTCCGGATCGACGCTGTACATGGTCAACCACGGGCTGTCGACGGCTGCGCTGTTCCTGATCGCCGGATTCCTGGTGTCGCGCAGGGGCAGTCGCCTCATCGAGTCGTACGGCGGGGTGCAGAAGGTCGCCCCGGTTCTTGCGGGCACGTTCCTGGTGTCGGGACTGGCGACGCTGTCCCTGCCCGGCTTGGCGCCGTTCATCAGCGAATTCCTTGTCCTGATCGGCACATTCACCCGCTACCCGGTGTTCGCGGCGTTCGCGTCGACCGCGCTGGTGCTGTCCGCCGTCTACATCCTGTGGATGTACCAGCGGATGATGACCGGTCCGGTCAAGGACGGCAACGACCGGCTCAAGGATCTGGTGCCGCGCGAGATCCTCGTCGTCGCACCGCTTATCGCGCTGCTGATCGTGTTGGGCGTGTATCCCAAACCCGCGCTCGACGTGATCAACCCCGCGGTCACGCACACGTTGACCACCATCGATCAGCCTGACCCGGCTCCACGGATCGCGGAAGGGCCGACGCGATGAACATGCCCGCACCCACGGTCGAATACGACCTGCTGTCTCCGATGCTGATCGTGTTCGGGGTGGCCATCGCCGGTGTTCTCGTCGAGGCGTTTCTGCCGCGGCAGCGCAGGTACGCCGCTCAACTCGTGCTGTGCCTCGGCGGCCTGGTCGCCGCCCTGGTGGCGGTGGTTGTCCTCGTGCGTGACCTGGACGGCGCGGTCGGCCGGTCCGCGGTGATGGGCGCCGTCGTCATCGACAAACCGGCGTTGTTCCTGCAGGCGACCATCCTGGTGGTCGGCGTGCTGGGCATCCTGCTGATCGCCGAACGACAGATCGGGACACAGGCCGACGGAGACAACGGATCCCGGGGACTGGACGCATTCACGCCGCAGGCGTCCGCCATTCCCGGTGCGGTCGCCGAGCAGCTGGCCACCAAGGCCGGGATCATTCAGACCGAGGTTTTCCCGCTGACGATGTTCGCCGTCGGTGGCATGCTGCTGTTCCCCGCCTCCGACGACCTGCTGACGATGTTCATCGCGCTCGAGGTGCTGTCGCTGCCGCTGTATCTGCTGTGCGGGCTCGCACGCCGGCGGCGCCTGCTCTCGCAGGAAGCCGCAATGAAGTACTTTCTGCTGGGCGCATTTTCGTCGGCGTTCTTTCTGTACGGCGGCGCGATGTTGTACGGCTACGCGGGCACGCTGGACCTACGCGGGATCGCCGAGGTGGTGGCGTCCGGCTCCGGTAAGACCTCGCTGGCCCTGATCGGTACCGGTCTGTTGTTGGTCGGCGTGCTGTTCAAGGTGGGGGCGGTGCCGTTCCACTCCTGGATTCCCGACGTCTATCAGGGCGCGCCGACGCCGATCACGGCATTCATGGCCGCCGCCACCAAGATCGCCGCGTTCGGCGCGATGCTGCGGGTCTTCTACGTCGCACTCCCCGAACTGCGCGACGACTGGCGTCCCGTGCTGTGGGCGATCGCGATCCTCACGATGGTGGTGGGCACGGTCACCGCGATAACGCAGACCGATGTGAAGCGGATGCTCGCGTACTCAGCGGTGGCGCACACCGGGTTCATCCTCACTGGTTTGATCGCCGTGAACGAGGCCGGTTTGTCGTCGACCCTGTTCTATCTGTTCGCGTACGGGTTCAGCACGGTGGGCGCGTTCGCGGTGGTGAGCCTGGTCCGCAACGCGGACGGCGAAGAGGAGACCGCGATGGCCCGCTGGGCGGGCCTCGGTAGGCGGTATCCCGTTGTGGCAGTGGTGTTCTCGCTGTTCCTGCTGGCGTTCGCGGGTATCCCGATGACCAGCGGGTTCGTCAGCAAGTTCGCCGTGTTCAAGGCGGCGGGTGAGGGCGGCGCGATTCCGTTGGTCATCGTCGGTGTGCTGGCCAGCGCGATCGCCGCGTACTTCTACGTGCGGGTGATCGTCTTGATGTTCTTCACCGAACCGCCCGACGACCCGCCGGCCGTGATGGTGCCCAGTGTGCTGAGCACCGCCGTCGTAACCGTCACCGCGGCCGTCACGTTCGCGCTCGGCGCATTGCCGCAGCCGCTGCTGGACCTGGCGAACACCGCCAACCAGTTCCTCCGCTAGCGGAAAGCCGCCCAAACGGACGTCTGGGCACAAAAGTGCGAGAGGATTCCACCATTACGTCGATCTCGGTGTGAGAGGGGTAGACATGCTTGTCCTCGTCGCCGACCAGGGCCCGGTGCGGGTGCTGACGCTCAATCGACCCGAGGCGCGAAATGCGTTGAGCCGCGCCCTGATCAGGGCTGCGTATACCGCGCTGACCGAGGCCGATGCCGACGAATCGGTGCGCGCGGTCGTGCTCACCGGAGCCGATCCCGCCTTCTGCGCGGGTGTGGATCTGAAGGAGGCGCAGCGTGACGGGAGTGAGTACTTCGCGGAGTTCCGCTCGCAGAGCTGCATCGAGGCCACTGCGAAGATGCACACCCCGATCATCGGCGCGATCAACGGGGCGGTGTTCACCGGCGGCCTGGAGATGGCGCTCGGCTGCGACTTCCTGATCGCCTCGGAGCGCGCGGTGTTCGCCGACACGCACGCGCGCGTCGGCATCCTGCCCGGCGGCGGCATGACCGCACGCCTCCCCCAACTCGTCGGCCTGGCGATGGCCAGACGCCTCTCGATGACCGGTGAGGTGGTCGACGCGGCTCGTGCCGAGCGCATCGGGCTGGTGACCGAGGTCGTCGCACACGATCGGCTGATCGACCGCGCGATCGAGGTGGCGGCACAGGTCGCCGAGGTTCCCGGCCCGACGATGCTGGGGCTCAAGGAGATCTACACAACGGGCGCCGCAGCGGTCATCGACGCCGCGTTGGCCGCAGAGGAGAAGATCGCATACGCGCAGCACCGCGACTTCGACGGACTGGGCGATCAGTTTCGCGCGGTGGCCGAGCGGAACAAGCGCCAGATCGACGGCTGAGTTCCCCGCGAGCAGACGCCAAAATGCTCGCTGACACGCCGTAGAAAAGGTGCACTTTCGGTCTGCTCGCGGTGACGGGGCGAGTCCTATGCCACCACACCGTGAACGACGATGGCGGTCGTCTGCTCCACCCAGTCCGTGCCGAGGGGCTCGTCGGGGCGCAGCAGTATCCGCAACAGGGTGGCGCCGCCGATCACCTCGACCAGGCGGTCCGGGTCGACGTCGGAGTGCACCTCCCCGCGCTCGACGGCGTCGGCCAGTCGGGTGCGCACGGCGGCGAAGGCGCCGGTGAAGCGGCTCCTCACCCGAGCGTTGAGCTCGGCATCGGCGACCATGTCGGAGATCAACCCGGGTAGCGCTGCGCGCACCACGGGACTGGTGAACACGTCGCGGGCCGCGGCGATCATCGCGTGCAGATCGGCGGTGATGTCGCCGGGCGGGGTATCGATCGCCGTGGGCGCCGCGGGAAAGGCCGCCTCGTGCACCAACTCGGCCTTGCTGGACCACCGCCGGTACAGCGCGGTCTTGGTGGTGCCCGCCCGCTCGGCGACGGCGGCCATGGTGAGGTTCGAATACCCGATTTCCACAAGCAGATCCGCGGTCGCGCGCAGTATGGCAGCGTCAATACGCGGATCCCGGGGGCGTCCGGCGCCAGGGGTCTTGTCAATGGTTGACGCGTCTGCTTTCATATCGCTACCCACAGTATCGTAATTATCAGCCAAAGGAACAGTTCTATGCCAAGCGATCCGGCTGTCGAAGACGTCAGCCGCCTAGAGCATTCAAGCCGAGACCTCACCGCGCTGCCCGCTGTGTTGTCGCAATGGCTGTCGACCGTGATGCCCGGCGGAGCGGCCCCGGAGATCACGGTGGAAAGCGGTGTGGACTCCAACGGCATGTCGTCCGAGACGATCATCCTGACCGGCCGCTGGGATGCCGACGGCCAGCGCCGCGAGGAGAAATGGGTGGCCCGCGTCGCCCCGACCGAACAGGACGTGCCGGTCTTCACGTCCTATCGCATGGACCACCAGTTCGACGTGATCCGCCTCGTCGGAGAGATGACCGACGTTCCGGTGCCGCAGGTGCGCTGGCTGGAGTCCACCGGTTCGGTCCTGGGCACGCAGTTCTTCCTGATGGACTACGTCGACGGGCGAGTGCCGCCCGACGTCATGCCGTACACGTTCGGCGACAACTGGTTCGCCGATGCGCCCGCCGAGCAACGGCGCGAACTGCAGGACAGCACGGTCGAGGTGATCGCGACGCTGCATTCGATCGCCGAACCCGAGAAGACCTTCGGCTTCCTCTCCGACGGATCGGATCCGAACGCGTTGCGGCGCAACCTGAACTGGCTGAAGTCCTGGTACGAGTTCGCGGTCCCCGACATCGGCCGCTCGCAACTGGTGGAGCGTTCCCTGGACTGGCTGGAGTCGAACTGGCCCGAGGACGTCGCCGCCGCCGATCCGGTCCTGGTGTGGGGCGACTCGCGCATCGGAAACGTCCTGTACGACGGGTTCCGGCCGGCCGCCGTGCTGGACTGGGAAATGGCCACGCTGGGCCCGCGCGAGATGGATGTGGCGTGGATCATCTTCGCCCACATGGTCTTTCAGGAACTTGCGGGCCTGGCCGGCCTGCCCGGGCTGCCGGACGTCATGCGGGAGGAGGACGTGCGGGACACCTACACCGAGCACACCGGGGTCGAACTCGGTGACCTGCAATGGTTCTACGTGTACTCCGGCGTGATCTGGGCGTGCGTCTTCATGAGGACGAGTGCCCGCCGGGTGCGGTTCGGCGAGATCGAACAGCCCGACGATGTCGAATCGCTGTTCTACCACGGCTCGCTGCTCAAACGACTCATTGGAGATGACGCCTGATGCTCGGCCCCACCGACGAATTCCCAATCCACCAGGTCCCGCAACCCATTTCGTGGCCGGGGTCGTCAGACCGGAACTTCTACGACCGCTCCTACTTCAACGCCCATGACCGCACCGGCGACATCTTCCTGATCACCGGTATCGGTTACTACCCCAACCTGGGCGTCAAGGATGCGTTCGTCCTGGTGCGTCGCGGCGACACGCAGACCGCCGTTCACGTGAGCGACGGAATCGACCAGGACCGGCTCAATCAGCATGTGCTGGGCTACCGCGTCGAGGTCAGTGAACCGCTGCACAAGCTACGCATCGTCCTCGAGGAGACCGAGGGCATCGCCGTCGACCTCACCTGGAACGGGCTGTACGACGTCATCCAGGAGCAACGCCATGTGCTGCGGACAGGCACGCGCGTCACGCTGGATGCGCAACGGTTCGCGCAGGTGGGCAGCTGGAGCGGTGTCATCGCGATCGACGGCGAGGAGATCAGCGTCGACCCTGACGTGTGGATCGGCAGTCGCGACCGGTCGTGGGGCATCCGGCCGATCGGCGAACCCGAACCCGCGGGCCGGCCGGCGCATCCGCCGTTCGAGGGCATGTGGTGGCTGTACGTGCCGATGGCGTTCGACGACTTCGCGATCTGCCTGATCATCCAGGAGGAGCCCAACGGGTTCCGCAGCCTCAACGACGTCACCCGAATCTGGCGCGACGGCCGCGTCGAGCAGATGGGGTGGCCGCGGGTCAAGATCCACTACACCCCGGGCACCCGCATTCCGACCGGCGCGACCATCGAGGCGACCGCGCTGGACGGCTCGGCCGTCCACTTCGACGTGGAGTCCAAGCTGCCCGTACCGATTCACGTCGGCGGCGGCTACGGCGGTGACTCCGATTGGACGCACGGCATGTGGAAGGGCGACAAGTTCACCGAGCGGCTCACCTACGACATGACCGACCCGGCCATCGTCGGCCGCGCAGGCTTCGGCGTCATCGACCACGTCGGCCGCGCCGTCTGCACCGAGGGCGGCAAGTCCGTCGAGGGCTGGGGCCTGTTCGAGCACGGTGCGCTCGGGCGGCACGACCCGTCGGGATTCGCCGACTGGTTGACCGTCGCCCCCTAGTAGTGATTTCGGCGCGCTAATCGACGCTGAGCGAACGTTAGCGCGCCGAAATCGCAAGTAGGGCGGCGGCGGCGATGGCCTCGACCAGGCAGTAGAACCAGTTGGGATAGAAGGCCGTTCGCTCGTCGACGACGGCCGATGCAATCCGGCCGAACGCCATCCCGGCCAGCGCGGCGCCGACCGCGATCAGGATGCCGGCCCGCACGTCGGCGTTGACGGCCGCATACGCCAGCACGCCCGCGATCGCGAGCCCGAACCCGCCGTAGACGGCGCGGACCTCCGATCGCGCCGCCGCTCCCCCGAGCGTGATGCCGAACGGGCGGATGATCGCTGCGGGCGCGGCCAGCGCGTAGACGCCCATGCCCGCGAAGAACACGCCTATGACGACGATGACCGCGATCGTCACGGTAGCCTCCTTGCGATTGACGTAGGAGGCCATCATGGGCGCAGAGTCGGCCGCGGCGCTTCCACAAACCTGCTGCCCGACGGTGTGGCTGTGGCCGGGCCAGGCCCTCTACGCCGGTCCGAGCCTCAATCTGGAGCCTCACTCGGGATCCGTGTGGTGCTTCGCCGTCGGTATCGACGGACCGCTGACGGTGACGACGCCCGACGGCCTCACCCGCGAAGGCGACAGCCTGCTGATCCCGCCACGGCTGACCCATCAACTGAAGGTCCTCGGCCGCGGGCTGGTGTCCTGCTACCTGGAGCCGACGTCGGTTCGCGCCGAGGCCTGCCGCAGCACGATGTCGCAGTGGCGCGGTGAGATCGGAGTCGCGCACGCCGCCGAGCCGCAGCTGACGTTCACTCCGACCGACGACCAAAGCGCCTGCGACTGGCTCGATCTGGCCGCCCCGGCCGCCCAGCGCGTGATCGATCCCCGCATCGCCGCCGCGGCGCACAGGATCCGGGAGGACCCGGCGACGGCGGTGCCCTCGCACGAACTCGCCACCGAGGCGGGCCTGTCCGAATCGCGGTTTCTGCATCTGTTCCGCGACGAACTGGGAACGAGCCTGCGGCGCTACCGGATCTGGGTGCGGCTCGTGCATGCCGGCACGGCCATCGGGACCGGCGCCAACCTGACCGAGGCGGCGATGAAGTCCGGCTTCGCGAGCCCGTCGCACCTCGCCGACCGGTTCAAGTCGACATTCGGGCTGTCAGCTAGCCAACTGCTTGCGACTGGGCTGGCGGTGCGGACGCCGTAGCCGCGCGGCCGAACACCATCGACTCCTCGACCGCCGCGAATCGGTGGCCGAGCGCGTCGCGCAGATAGTTGTGCGACAGCGCCCACGGCCTGCGGGTACCCGATTTCGGCAGCACGTCGGGCGAGCGCAGCACGTAGCCCGACTGCAGGTTGAAGGTGGGCTGCACGGGCATGTGGACGCCCCCGAGGTGCGGATAGGCGTGGGTGTAGCCGTGAGAATCCATGTACGCCAACAGTTTCGCCACCGACCGCGCAGTCATGTCGGCACCCAGGGTCCACGACGCGTTCGTGTAGCCCACGCACCACGCCGCGTTGGGCACATCTTCGAGAAGATGACGCCGGAAGACGAATCGCTCGTTCGGGCTGATCTTCTCGCCGTCGATGCTGACCCCGACGCCGCCCAGCGCCTGCAGCTGGATGCCGGTCGCGGTGATGATGACGTCGGCGTCGAGGTGTCTGCCCGGAGCGCAACGCGATGCCGGTGGCGTCCACGTGGTCGATGTGATCGGTCACCATGTCGACCTCGCCCGCGGCGACGGCCTTGTAGAGGTCGCCGTCGAGGATGAAACACATCCGCTGATCCCACGGGTTGTACGGCGGCTTGAAATGGGTGTCGATGTCATAGCCCGCGGGCAGGTTCTTCTCGGCGACGCCGCGCAGCAGACGCTTGCTGAACCCGGGTGCTCGCCGGGAGACCAGCCAGAGCAGCGAACCGAACAACGCCATGACCCAGCGCGCCATCGAGTGAGAAACCCTCCGCGGCAGGACTTTCCGGACACCGTTGATCGCCGGTTGCACTCGCGGCATCGACAGAATGTAGGACGGGGTGCGCTGCAGCATCGTGACGTGCGCGGCCTTCTCCGTCAGTGACGGGATCATGCTGACCGCCGTCGCACCGCTGCCGATCACCACGAGCCGTTTGCCTGTGTAGTCGAGCCCCTCCGGCCAGTACTGCGGGTGTACCACCTCACCCTTGAAGTTCTCGATGCCCGGAAATGGCGGCGCGTACGGTTCGTCGTAGTTGTAGTAGCCGCTGGCGAAGAAGAGGAAGCGCGCGCGTGTACGTCCTGGGCTCCCCGCCCTGTTCGGTCTGCACGGTCCAGGTATCGGTGGCCGAATCCCAGTCGGCGGAGACGACATACGTGTTGAACCGGATGTGCTCGTCGATGCCGTGCTTGCGCGCCGTGTCCGCCATGTACTGCCAGATGTCGGCGCCGTCGGCGATCATCTCCGGTCGGGTCCACGGCTCCCACGGGAAGCTGAGGGTGAAGATGTCGCTGTCCGATCGAATGCCGGGATATCGGAACAGATCCCACGTCCCGCCGAGGCGATCCCGGCGTTCCAGGATCGTGTAGCTCAGGTTCGGGTTCTTCTCGCGGATCCGGTAGGCGGCACCGATGCCGGAGAAGCCGGCTCCGATGATCAGCACGTCGCTGTGGTCGGTCACGTGTTGCCTCCTACGCGGACTTGACTGCATTGACCTGGACCCGCCCGAACACCATCGACTCGTCGATGCGGTCGAACCGGTGGTCGATGGCGTCCAGCACATAGTTGTGCCGCACGTTCCACGGCCGGTGGGTACCCGATTTGGGCAGCACATGTCCGGCGCGCTGTACGTATCCGGCGTTGATGTTCCACGCCGGTTTCTCGGGCATCGGCTTGTCGCCGAGATGGGGATAGGCGTGCGTGTAGCCGTGGGAGTCCATGTACGCCAACAGCTTCGCCACCGCCCGCGCGGTGAGGTCGGCCCGCAGCGTCCATGATGCGTTGATGTAGCCGACGCACCACGCCGCGTTCGGCACGTCCTCGAGCATGTGCTCCTTGTAGACGAACCGGTCCTGCGGCTTGACCTCCGCGCCGTCGATGCTCAACACACGCCGCCGAGCGCCTGCAACTGCAGGCCGGTGGCGGTGACGACGACGTCGGCGTCGATGCGTTCACCCGAACGCAGCACGATGCCGGCGGCGTCGAAGTGGTCGATGTGGTCGGTCACGACGTCGAGCACGGCCGTCGCCGACGCCGTGTAGAGATCGTTGTCGAGGATCAGGCACAACCGCTGATCCCACGGGTTGTACCGGGGCTTGAAGTGGACGTCGACCGGATATCCCTCGGGCAGGGCACGTTTGGCACCGCTGCGGATGATCCACTTGCTGAACCGGGGCGCCTTCTGCGCGACCACATAGGTCAACACGGTGAACGCGGTGTTGTACACGCGGACAACGGCATTGGCGGCCCGCACCGGCAGCACCTTCCTGATCGCCTGCACGACCGGGTGGATGCGCGGCATCGACAGCATGTATGTCGGCGAGCGCTGCAGCATGGTCACGTGCGCGGCCTTCTCGGTCAACGACGGGATCATGCTGACCGCGGTCGCACCGCTGCCGATGACGACGACCCTCTTGCCGGCATAGTCCAGCGATTCGGGCCAGTACTGCGGGTGCACGACGTCGCCGCTGAACTGCTCGATGCCCGGGAAGTCGGGCTTGTAGGGCTCGTCGTAGTTGTAGTAGCCGGTGCCGAAGAACAGGAACCGCCCCCGGTAGGTCTTTGGGCTCGCCGTCCTGTTCGGTCTGCACGGTCCATGTGTCGGTGGTCGAATCCCAGTCGGCCGAGATGACACGGGTGCTGAAGCGGATGTGCTCGTCGATGCCGTGCTTGCGGGCGGTCTGGGTCAGGTATTCGCGGATGTCGGTCGCCGTCGGCGACGTTCTCGGGTCGCCGCCACGGCTCGTAGGGGAAGCTCAGCGTGAAGATGTCGCTGTCGGAGCGGATGCCCGGATACCGGAAGAGGTCCCAGGTCCCGCCGATGCGTTCCCGTCGTTCCAGCACCGTGTAGCGACAGCCCCGGATTCTTCTCGTGGATGCGGTACGCGGCGCCGATCCCGGAGATCCCCGCGCCGATGATCAGCACATCGGAGTATGTCGACCTCTTCGCGCGATCGTCCATCCGCAACCTCCCTTGGTTCGGCTGGGTACCACGATATGGCTCAGGACCCGAGCGCGTCGACGATCTCCGCCAACGACTCCACGGCGATGGGTCCGGGCTGGTAGAGGCAGATCGACTCCGATATGCCGTCGACGCGGTCGCGGATGTGCGCGGCGACCTCAGCGGGGCTGCCGCACGCAGCGATGGTGTGCAGCACGTCGTCGTCGATGAGCCGGCCCATGTCCTCCCAGCGGCCCTGTTTGGACAGCGCGTTCAGCTCGGGCTGCAGTTCGCCCCAGCCGTGCACGTCCAGGACCGGGCGGTATGCGGGCGTCGACCCGTAGAACGCCAGCAGGCGTCGGGTCGCGGTGTGGTCGTTCTGCCCGACCGACACGATGATCTCCGGCACGACGGCGAAATCCGCGGCGTCGCGACCGGCGGCGGCCAGCCCCTTGCGGACGTTGGGCATCGTCGCCTCGTGCAGGAAGCGTTTCGACCCGAACGGCATGACCAGCAGGCCGTCGGCGACCTCGGCCGTCGCCCGGGTCAGCAGCGGGCCCAGCGCGCCGAGATAGATCGGTGGCGGCCCGAACGGGTTCGGACCGGGGTTGAAGGTCGGTGTCATCAGCGTGTGCCGGTAGTACTCGCCGCGGAAATCGAGGCGCTCGCCGGTGTTCCAGGCGGCGAAGACGGCCCGCAGCGCCCCGACCAGTTCCTTCATCCGCGCGACGGGCCGGTCGAAGGCCGCGCCGTAGCGCTTCTCGATCTGAGCGCGCACCTGCGTGCCGAGGCCCAGCGTGAAGCGCCCCTGCGCCAGCAGCTGCATGTCGTTGGCCTGGTGTGCGAGCTGAACGGGGTTGCGCGGGAACGCGATTGCCACGTTGGTCATCAGGTCCAGTCCCCCGACGGTCGACGCGACCGTGAGCGGCGTGAACACGTCGTGCGGCCCCTCGAACGTGAACACCCCGCTGGCACCCGCCTCGCGCAGTGCGTGCGCACGCTCGATCGCATCCGTCGGACCGAACAACGCCGTCATGACCTTCATCGCATGAGAGCCTAGTCACGTGACCATCCCAGCCGAAGGCCGACGTCGTCGTCGTGGGAGCCGGGTTCGCGGGCCTGGCGGCCGCCCGCGAGCTGGTGCGACGCGGCCGCGACGTGGTGGTTCTCGAAGGGCGCGACCGTGTCGGCGGCCGGTCGTCGACGACGACGCTCGCGGGCACACCCGTCGACCTGGGCGGAACGTTCGTCGGCCCGACCCAGGACGCCGTCGTCGCGCTGGCCGCCGAGCTGGGCTGCGAAACGGTGCCGACCTTCAGCCGCGGCAAGAATCTGATCCGCTGGCGCGGCAAGGTGCGGTCCTACCGCAGCACCATTCCGAAGCTGTCGATCATCGAGTTGCTCGACGTATCCCGGATCCAGTGGCGGTTCGACCGCGTCTGCCGGCGGGTGCCGGTGGACGCGCCGTGGAAGGCGCCGATTGCCGAGGACCTGGACGCCAAGTCGCTCGACGAGTGGCTGAAGTCGATGCACGCCAGCGCCGGGACGCGGGACCTGATGGCGATCATGTCGCGGGTGACCTGGGGATGTGAGCCCGATGCGGTGTCGATGCTGCATGCGGTGCGCTACGTCAAGGCCGCGGGCGGTCTGGACCGCATGCTCGACGTCAAGGGCGGCGCCCAGCAGGACCGCTTCCCCGGCGGCACCCAGCAGATCGCGCTACGGATGGCCGAGGAACTGGGACCACGCGTGGTGCTGAACGCGGTGGTGCGCAGCATCGAGCGGCGCACGGACGGCAGTCTCACCGTCACGATCCGACGGCGGCGCCGTCGATGCGAAGGCCGTGATCGTCGCGATCCCGCCTGAGCACCGCAAGGGCATCGCGTTCCTGCCCGACCTGCCGCCCGAGTACGGCAAGCTGGCCCAGCACTGGCCGCAGGGCAACCTGAGCAAGGCCTATGCCGCCTACGAGACACCGTTCTGGCGCGCCAACGGACTCTCGGGCGAGGCGCTCTCCGACGAGGGACCGGTGTTCATCACGTTCGACGTCAGTCCGGGCGACGACGGACCGGGCATCCTGCTGGGCTTCACCGACTCGCGCACGTTCGACCGCTGCCGCCGGCCGAACGCCGCGAGCGGGCGCTGACGGGATTTGCGACGCTGTTCGGCGACGCCGCACTGAACCCGGTCGACTACGTCGACCACTGCTGGGGCGCAGAGCAATTCGCGCCCGGTGGTCCTACCGCCGCGGTGCCGCCCGGCTCGTGGACGACGTACGGCCCGTGGTTGCGCAAACCCGTCGATGGAATCCACTGGGCCGGAACGGAAACCGCCGACAAGTGGACGGGCTTCCTCGACGGCGCGATACGGTCGGGGCAACGTGCGGCCGACGAAGTGGACCGGGAGCTGTCGGGCTAGGTAGAGCCCGCGGTGCCGCCCGAGATCAGATGGTCGTGCTGCCAACCTAAGAGCGACAGATTCGCTCAACTGCGCTGGACCGTAGTGGGTGAGCGACTATGTCGCTGCGAGGTTGGCAGGAAGAACGCAATCACCCCGGACACCGGTAGAGCGCCTAGGACGTGGCGCGGCGGTCCTCGCGCACCGACTCGATCAGCCAGCGCAGTTGCTTGTTGACCGCGTCGGGGCGTTCCAGGATCGCGCAGTGGCCGCCGGACAGTTCGACGAACTGCGCCAGATTCGGCACCTCTTTGGCGATCCGGCGCGATGACACCATCGGCAGCAGACGGTCCTTCTCGCTGCCGATCACCATCGTCGGCACGGTCAGGTTCTTCAACCCGATGTGCTGGTGCATTCCCAGCGAGTCGACGAGCGCGCGGGCCCAGCCGCCGCGGCCCGCGGGCGGTGTCTCGTTGAACAGTTGGAAGACGAACTCGGCGATGGCGGGGTCGGCGTCGCGGCCCACCGCGATCGTCGAGACGAACCGCCGGCTCGGCCGGTCGACCGCGCGCAGCAGAGGCGCCGCGCCGAACGTCTTCAGCAGCGTGCCGCCCGCGAGAACCCTGGCGGCGGCCAGCTGTGGCGGCACCGGAAGGAACTGCACGTGGCGAATCAGGTCGCCGGTCGTGGTGTTGATCAGGGCGACGGCGTCGGCGAGTTGAGGTACCCGATCGGGGTACCGCTCCGCCCAGGACGAGATCGCGATGCCGCCCATCGAGTGGCCCGCGATGACGGCGCGCTCCCCCGGCTTCAGCGTCGCCTCGAGCACTGCGTCGATGTCGCCGGCCAGGCAGTCGAGGCTGTAGCCGCTGCGCCGGACGGGCACGGCGCTTCGACCGTGGCCGCGGTGGTCGAAGGCGATGACGCGATGGTCCTTGGCGAGGTCGGCGATCTGGTAGGCCCACACCTGAATTGCGCAGGTAATGCCGTGGGCCAACACGACGGGGTAGCCGTCCTCGGGTCCGAAGACCTCGGCGTGCAGCCGGATGCCGTCCTTGGACCGCACGCCGACACTGCGACCGCGGCCCAGCGCCTGGGCCGCGGCGAATCTTCTCGACTGCAGTCGACCCCTCTGACCACGTCCCATGGGTGCTCCCATCGCGATCGGCAACGTTGCCGGACATACCAGCCTACCGGTCGGTTGGTCGTGACCCCCGCAGGAGTTAAATGGGGGCGTCGACGAGAGAAAGGTCGCGATGCGCGCGATACAGATAGCCAGCCTTGACGGACCGCAGGCCGCGAAGATCGTCGAGATCGACGAACCGGCGGCAGACGGTGCGGTTCTGGTCGATGTCCACGCCGCCGGAGTGGCCTTCCCCGACGCTCTGCAGTCGCGCGGGCTCTACCAGTACAAGCCGGAGATGCCGTACACCCCCGGCGCCGAGATCGCGGGCGTGGTGCGCAGCGCCCCCGACGGTGCGCACGTCGTTGCGGGCGACCGGGTGTGCGGCCTGACGATGCTGTGCGGCGCCATGGCCGAAGTCGTTGCATTGCAACCGGAACGGGTGTTCAAGCTGCCCGACTCGGTGTCGTTCGAGGCGGGAGCCGGACTGCTCTTCAACGACCTCACGATGCATCACGCGTTGCGCACCCGGGGCAGGCTGGCCGACGGCGAGACCGTCCTGGTACACGGTGCGGCAGGTGGCATCGGCACGTCGACGCTGCGACTGGCCCCGGCGTGGGGCGCGTCCCGCACCATCGCGGTGGTCAGCACACAGGACAAGGTTTCCGTCGCCAAGGCAGCGGGCGCCTCCGATGTGGTGCTGGCCGATGGCTTCAAGGACGCGGTCAAGGAACTCACCGACGGCCGCGGGGTCGACATCGTCGTCGACCCGGTCGGCGGTGACCGGTTCACCGACTCGCTGCGCTCGCTCGCGCCGGGCGGGCGACTGCTCGTCATCGGCTTCACGGGCGGCGAGATCCCGACGGTGAAGGTGAACCGCCTGCTGCTCAACAACGTCGACGCGGTCGGCGTGGGTTGGGGCGCATGGAGTTTGACGCATCCGGGCTATCTGCTCGAGCAGTGGGCCGAGCTGGAGCCGCTGCTGGCGTCGGGCACGGTGTCCGCACCCGAACCCGAGGTCTACCCGCTGGAGAGGGCGGCCGACGCGATCGCGTCGCTGGAGGACCGAACCGCCAAGGGCAAGGTCGTCGTCAAGATTCGGTGAAGCTGCTTCGGCGGCGCCGCAGCGTCGCAGTCCGACGGTTCGACGCGGCGACGGGCCGGTGGGTGGACGCCGACGCCGCAGGCACTGTCGACCCCAACGGTTTGACGGTTGCGACGTTCAACATCTGGTTCGACAGCCATCACGCCGAAGAGCGCTACCTCGCGATCGCCGAGATCCTGCGCGAACTCGCCCCGGATGTCGTCGCGCTGCAGGAAGTGACGCCTGCCGCGCTCGACATCTTCCTCAGCCGTCCGTGGGTGCGCGACGGGTATCAGCATGCGTCCGTGGTCGGCGACGACACCGGCAACTACGGAATGTTGATGCTGTCCCGGGTGCCCGTGTCGCATGTCACCTACACCCGGCTGCCGACGCGCCAGTCGCGCGGATTCCTGTCGGCGGAACTCGCCGTCGACGGCGAACGGCGGGCCGTCTGCTGTGTGCATCTCGACAGCGGTAAGTCTTCGGCACGGCTGCGCGGCTGGCAGTTGCGCAGGATTTTCCGCACACTGAGGACAGCGGAAGATGCTGTGCTGGTTGGTGATTTCAACATGCGCGACGCGGAGGACAGGCGGATCACCGCGCCGTACTGCGACATATGGCCGGCTTTGAGGCCAGCTGATCCCGGTTTCACCGAAGACACGTCGATCAACCTCATGCGCCTGGACGCGAGGAACAAGAAGAGGCACGTGCGCTTCGACCGCGTACTGCTCAAGGGAACTGGTTGGCGCGCGGCGAGTATCGAGCTGTTGGGCACCAAGCCCATCTCGCCTGCGCTGCCGCGGGTGTTTCCCTCCGACCACTTCGGTGTCGCGTGCCGCCTCGTCGAAGCGGGGTGATCACAAGTACGGGTCGGCCCACGCGCTGACGATTCTGGCCGCACGTGCCGCCTGGTTCTTGCCGGTGAGCAGATGATCGGCGCCCTCGAGCGACACGAAACTGCGCGGGTGCCGGGCGGCTCGAAAGATCTCGCTCGCGTTCGCGATGCCGACGGTGTTGTCCGTGGGCGAATGCATGACGAGCAGCGCTCGTTTCAGCGTGCGGATGCGCTCGCGCAGATCGGCGGCGCGGACGTCCTCGATGAAGTGCCGTTTGAGTGTCAGCGCCTTGCCCCCGATGAGGAACGGCGCTTCGCCCTCGGCGTCGATCCGCTCGCACAGGGCGTCGTAGTTGTGCTCGACATGGGCGGGTTGGAACGGCGCGCCGATGCTGACCACCGCCTCCACGGTCGGGGTTCGTGCGCCGCGGCGATCACGGCCGAGCCGCCGAAGGAGTGCCCGACGAGCAGCCTCACGTCGCGGCCGGAGGCGTTCATGAACTCCACCGCACGCACCGTGTCGGCGACCTTGTGCGAGAACGACCCGTCGCCCCAGTCGCCCTCGGAGTCGCCCAGGCCGATGTTGTCGAAGCGCAGCATCCCGACGCCCTCGCTGGCGAGTTGCTTGCAGATGCGGCTCGCGGCGGGGCTGTCCTTGCCGAGGGTGAACCCGTGGGCGAAGACGCCCCAGCCCCGCAGCTCGCCTTCGGGCAGATCGACGAGGCCCGCCAGGGTGGGGCCGGTGGTGCTGGGGAACCCGACGCGCTCGGCCACGCGCGCCATGATGTCACTACATCTGTGCCCGCGAGGCTTCTAGGTCGCGTTTGACCTCCAGCCGACGCAACTTGCCCGATGTCGTCCGGGGCAGCGTGCCGGGGCGCACGAAGACGACGTCCGAGGGGACGACTCCGCATTCGGACGCGACGCGCTGGTTGACCTCCGCCCGGACGTCCGCTTCGTCGGGTCCGCGGAACTCCGCGACGATCACGACGCCGGGGCGAATCGAGCGCTCGCCGACACCGACGGCCACCACGGCGCCCTCACGCACGCCCCGTGCCGTTGCGGCCACCCGCTCGACCTCGGCGGGGAAGATGTTCCGACCGGCCACGGTGATGAGTTCCTTGGCGCGCCCGCACACCACGAGGCCGCCGTCGACGAAATAGCCCAAATCGCCTGTGGGGAACCACTCGTCGGCATCCCGCGGAGTGTCGCCGCGATAACCCGACATCATCGACGAACCGCGGATCATGATCTCGCCGACGTCGCGGCCGCTGGTGTCATCGTCGCGCGGTTCGATGCGCAACGACATGCCCTCGATCGCCTCGCCGAGCACGGCGTGGCCGTCCTCGTCGGCGATCAGGCCGCGGCCCGGGGCGGGAACCGTTACCGCACAAGTCGATTCGGCGAGGCCGTACGACGGCGACAGCGCGCCGGCGGAAAACCCGAAGCGGGCCATCTCGGTGGCGAAGCGCGCCGTGAGTTCGCAGTCGACGGGCTCACCGCCGTTCAGGGCGAAACGCACACTGGCGAGGTCGACGTCGGTGACGCGGCGCGAATACTTGCCGATGAGGCCGTACGCCATGTTGGGGGCCGCGGTGATCGTGGCCCCGCTCTCGGTCAGCCAGTTCAGCCACCGGAACGGGGATGCTTGAAACGCAGACGTCGGCGCCTGCCACACATCGGTGCCGCCGAGGGCACCTGCGAGCAGGAAGCTCAATCCCATGTCGTGGTACAGCGGTAGCCACGAGTGGCCGACGTCGGCGGGCGTCACACCGATGCGGCCGTTGAGACCACGCAGGTTGGCGAGCACGGCATCGGGCGAAAGCGCCACTGTCCGTGGGACTCCCGTTGACCCGGCGGTGCCTTGGAGGATGGCCACCGGAGCCGGTCGCGTCGGGGGCTCGAAGGTGGCCGAGCGCCTGAGCGGCGCAACGGAATCGAGTTCCTTGACCAGCGGCTCGTCCTTCGACGACGGCCAACCGTTGAAGGTGCGCGCCCTGGCTGAGGATGTGGCTGACGCCCATATCGGTGAATCGGGAAAGCGTCGACTGCGCCCAGAGATCCGAGTCGGCGCCGCGCGCGGGTCCGGCGACGATCGACACCGCGGCACCGGCCTGGAAGGCGCCCAGGATCGCGGCGATCAGTTCGACGGTGGGTTCACCGATCAGTCCGAGCTCGGTGACCTCGTCGTTCAGCAGCCATTCGGCGACGTTCTGCGACCGGGCGTGGACCTCCGGCCACGGATGGTGGATCCACGTGCCGTCGTCGAGCACGACCAGGTGGTTCTCACTACTGGATAACCGCTCGGCGAACGCCGCTGCCAACGAACTCATCACATACTCAAGCCTTCAAACGGATGCCGGACAGCGTCCTTCCCGCCGACTGACGCCAAAGCTAACGGATACGAGTTCGCTGTGGGTATTTACGGGTTTCGACCGCGGCGTTTGCAGGTTGAATTTGTTTTCATAGCCGAAAATCGGATACGGGGGCCGATGCGCTCCTTCTGAAGAACGGGGACCCGGGGAACGTGAACGCTCGACTCGTCATCTGCGCTGCCGTCGCATTGCTCGTGGCGGGGTGCGCGAACGCCGGGACCGGAGGCGGTCCGCTGTCGTACGAGGTCACTGAGACGCCGGGGTGGGAGGAGTATCCGATTCGGGCGACGCTGACGCGCACCGACCTGTGACCACCGATCCACATGGAAACGGCCCCCGGAGAGATCTCCGAGGGCCGTTCCGATTCGTAGCGGGGACAAGAATTCGAACCTGCGACCTCTGGGTTATGAGACAGGCATCGAGCGTTGCACGGCACCCACCTCTTCCCATTTGCGCAGCTCAGTGCGGATGTGCCGTCCGAGCGATCACGTCTTGTCGCACGCCTTTGGGCACGTTTCGCAGAGTCTTGTTCCCGCATCTGTTCCCAAATCGGGCGGTCCGGGACGCCCGCGAATGCTAAGTAGCCGACGGGCCATGGGTAAAAGGTGGTCGCCGAAATCGGTGCGGAGCCCTTTCATCGGACCGTCGGTGCTAGCTCCACAACGCCCTGGCTGAGACGGTCAGCGGGCGAACCCGCCGCGGAGGCCAGGCGCGATTGCACCCGCAGAACCCGCGTCGGTCTCAACGGACGCCGAAATCACAGGCGCTCAACCAGTTTGATTGGCTGTCTTTCGGGGATCCTGCGGGCAGGCGCACAGCCCCGCGCCCCATTTAATGATTATCAAATTCGAGGTATATGCCATGGTGGAGACATTTGTGCAGTCGACCGATGACGTCGTCGAGTTCCTTCGAGGACAGCACAACCAGATCAAGGATATGTTCGACGACGTGCTTCACGCGTCCGAATCGAAGGCTCGAGAAAAGGCGTTCGTGGAGCTGCGGCAATTGCTGGCCGTTCACGAAACGGCCGAGGAGATGGTGGTCCATCCTCGCGCGCGACGAGATATTCAAGGCGGTGACATCATTGTCGACGCGCGATTGCAGGAGGAGCACGACGCCAAGGAGCAACTCGCCGCACTTGAGGACATGGACATCAACTCGCAAGAGTTTCTCGACGAGCTGATCTTGTTCAAGGCCGCAGTTATCGACCATGCCGAACGCGAGGAGACAGAGGAGTTCAACAAGCTCCAGCGCGACCTCGAACCGGATGATCTGAAGCGGATGGTGGCCGCGGTGCTGGCCGCCCAGGCTATCGCCCCGACCCGTCCGCACCCCGGCGTCGAATCAGCCGTGCTCAATTTCGCTGTCGGCCCGTTTGCGTCGATGCTCGATCGAGCTCGCGACACAATCTCCGCCGCGCTCAGGTAGGCCGCAAAGCAACCCAGCGCTTGCCGCCAAGCTGTTGGCAGGCCTCGAACGAGAGCGAGTTCGTCGTGGCGAGCTTGGGGCGGCGAAGTTGCCCGCCCCGGACGGATGCGCCGGCGGTCATGGCCGAACGAAATCGTAGTGCGACAGCTCGAATTCCTCGCCCGCCGAGTTGAAGTCGAGTCGGTCGGCGACGAAACGAACGGGTGCAGTTCCGCTGAGGCGCAGGGCGGTCCGGAACACCGCGACTCCGACTCGGCTCTTCGGGTGCGCCAGCCATGGCGTCCCCGGAGGAAGCTTCTGCGCCCGAGAGACCAGTGGTCGCATTCTGTTCTCGTAGCCGATGAACGCCTGCCGGTGCTCGCCATGCCGAGCGAGCTCTCCGGCGAGCACGTAGGCGCCGGTGACGGCGAGCGTGGTCCCCATCCCGCTGATCGGTGTCGCGCACCAGGCGGCGTCGCCCACCAGGACGACACGATCATTCGACCACCGCGGCGCGAGCACCTGGGTCATATGGTCGACATAGAGATCGCTATCAGCGTCGAGAGCGCCCAGGACGCGAGCGGCCTCCCACCCCGCTCCAGTGAAGTGGCGGCGCAACGCTTCTCGTTGATCCCGCATGTCCATGTCCTCGTAGCCGCGAGAAGGGGACACGAACGACAACGTCACTCGAACGGTACCGACGTTGTCTGGCCGCAACGTGATCACCCGACCCCCCGGTGCGTTAAACCAGCGCCACCAATCATCGTCGCCCGGGGTGCGCGGAATGGTTCCGTAGGCCGTATACATGCCAAGGTTTCGGAACCGAATGTGGTCGTCGAACGCAAGATTCCTTGTCCGCGAGCGCGTCCCCTCCGCGACGGCCACAAGATCGAACCGGCGGGGATCGCTGTTGGCGAATTCGACCGTGACACGGTCACCATGCTGCGTCAAGCTGGCAACGTAATCCCCGAAGATGTACTCGACATCGGAACCGCCCGCCTCGACCAGTAGCCTGGATAGTTCGCCGCGTAAGATTTCAGCTTCGGCGGTCGGGCCGTCGCTGTCACCACTGCCTGCGGGGAACTCCGCAAGCACCGCGCCCGCGTCGTCGATGAAACGAAGACCCCGCTCCCCCGTCCCGGCGGCCAGGACGTCGGCCGCCAATCCCATCTCGCGGAGCACAGCGCGGCCCGCGCCCCGGACGTCCACGTTCTGCCCGCCGCGGCGGAACTCTGCGCTTCGCTCGACAACGGTGACCTGGTACCCCGCCCGTTGCAGCCAGAAGGTGAGGGACGGACCGGCGATGCTCGCCCGCGTCCCATCACGGAAATCGTTGGAGGAGTTCGACTTCGACCACGCCCGCGGTCTCAAACGTGACATCATCGCCCACCTAGGCACCCTGGACTTCGTCACCGCCAAAGACAACGTGGTGTTCCTGGGCCCACCCGGAACCGGTAAAACACACTTGGCGATCGGCATCGCGATCCGGGCCTGTCAGGCCGGGCACCGGGTCCTGTTCGCCACCGCCAGCCAATGGGTCGATCGGCTGGCCGCCGCCCACCACAGTGGCACCCTGCAAGCCGAACTCGTCCGCCTGACCCGCTACCCACGCGTGCGCTTTTCGGCGCTTCATCTGACGAAGTCTTGGGCTACATCGCACTCGTTCGAGCCTCGTTTAAGTTCTCGCTCCAACGCTGTTCTTCCAACTGGTCTGTCCTCACGCTATTTCGAACGCGCCTCCAGCCTCACTTCGTCACCCTTCCAACAAACCGTTCGGACGATGGGGCGAACTGTTCGGCTGACGACGTCGCTTCGCCGCCAGCGGTCACCATGCATCGACCGCCTCGTCATCCACCACGCAGCCGATAGTGCATCCGCACTCAAAGCGATCGCTCGTAAAACAGTCGGGCAGGCGATACCGCATCAAAGATCCGAGACCTCCCGCTCCTCATCACCTGTGGAAACGCACGGTCCGATTCGAACCCAATACCGCCAAGAACTCTGGTCAATTCTTTCTGATTCCGCCACCCGCTTGCCAACCAAGCCCGCACGCTGGTCGATTTCGGTTGCCGTTGACACTACGGACGCAACCTCGCGATTAAGCGTGGGCTGGACTTTTGCTATAGGCGACGGGTGATCGTGATCCGTCCGTCCGCGGCGGTGCCCAACCTCCCCCTGGGACTACTCGCGAAGCGTTCGAGGTCTGCCGCGCCGAAGGGCGTCGTGCCAACGTCTGTTTTCCAAATGAATCGTTCGCGAAACTAATGTTCGCAAAAGTGTTCCCAAAAGCCACATGAAAACGGCCCTCGGAGTCTCCTCCGAGGGCCGTTTTACCTGGTAGCGGGGACAGGATTCGAACCTGCGACCTCTGGGTTATGAGCTAACCGGTGACAGTCTTACGTCTTCTCCCCGGTCTCTAACGTGCAGGTCAGGACCGATCACGCCGTCTCATGCCATCACGCTGCGTTCCACACCATCACAGTCGTTGCGCGGCGTTTCGTTCACAAATTCGTTCACGCTTGTTGCCGACACTGGGCCTCGACAGTAATCGAGTTGACAGACGGTGAAACGTGACTGCCGGATGACGTGGTGGACCCGCGCTGTCATATGAGATAGTATTCGAACGTCCCGAAAATAGTTTCGTTTCGTTTGAATAGGTGGTGAAC
Organism: uncultured Actinomycetota bacterium; assembly: GCA_963737385.1. GTDB lineage: Bacteria > Actinomycetota > Actinomycetes > Mycobacteriales > Mycobacteriaceae > Mycobacterium. The sequence goes on along the minus strand of CAVTSZ010000053.1, from coordinate 110,011 downwards.
TCCGGTGAGTGCCGAAGCGGTCAAGACCGCGACCTTCCTCTCGGAGCATCCTGAGGAACTCGCACCGGTGGTCGGGTTCCTGGCGGCTCACGAGCGCCGTCATGGGGCAGCGGCCTCTCCCAGTTACGCACTGGTCGGTGTCGACGAGCACGACCGCATCGAGCTGCCCGGGGCGGTCCACGAAGCCTTGACGAAGGTCGTGGCAGCACTTCATGCGGGCAAGGCGGTGACCGTAGCGCCGCAAACCATGACGCTAACCACACAGCAGGCCGCCGACCTTCTCGGCGTGAGTCGCCCGACGATTGTGCGGCTGATCAATGACAACGTGCTGCCTGCCGAAAGAATCGGCAACCGGCATCGGCTTCTGCTCGATGACGTGCTGTCTTATCGCGAGGAGCGCCGCAAGCGGCAATACGACACATTGGCGGCGACCGCCGACATCGACCGCGATGACGACCCCGAGACGATCCGAAAGCAACTACGCGAAGCACGGCGCGCTGTGGCGGCGCGCCGAAAGAAATCGGCCCAGCCAAGCTGACACGATGGGCGGCGATGTTCGCTGCTCTCCTCGACACCTCGGTGCTATGGCCAAGCTTGCAACGGGACTTCTTGCTGTCGCTCGCCATCGAAGGCCTCTATAGACCGCTGTGGTCAACCGAGATCCTGGCCGAACTCGAATACCACGAGACGCAGAAGCTGATCAATCGAGGAGAACCACCCACTGCCGCAACTGCGCGGGCCAGTCACCTCATTCGCCAGATGACAACCGCTTTCGACGACGCTCTGGTCGAAAATTGGGAACCCCATGATGGTGCCTTCGGTTTGCCCGATCCGGATGACGAGCACGTACTTGCCGCTGCGGTTGTGGGCGGAGCAGGCGCCATCATCACCCTCAACCTAAGGGACTTCCCGATTGCGAAGATTCCGTCGCACATCAAGGTCCTATCCCCCGCTGAATTTGCGGCAGACACCGTATCGGTTTCACCAGACGACGCGCTGCGGGCTGTCCAGACGATGGCCTCCAGATACTCCGCTCCACCGCTGACCACCGAGGAAATCTTGAGCCGGCTAGTTCAGCGATACCAGATGACCGAAGCGGTCGAACTCATCCGCGCCGTCACCTGAGCGTCTTGCCGAGGCGACTACCCCATCAGCCTGCATCGCTGGTGCAAGCATCGGCAGACTGTGGTTGTGGAGGAGCGGTTCCCGGGCGAGCTGGAGACGTTGCGTGCCGACAATATGCGCTTGCATCGACTACTCAAACTGAGCGAAGAGCAGGCCCGCGCGGCAGATCCAGATCAAGCCACCCTGACCGGAGCACCGGAATCGCCGGTCAACATGAGATCGGCACCCGAAGACAAGGTCCGCTTCTTCTTCGATTTGTTTCGATGTCGCTCCGACGTTTATGCGCTGCGTTGGGAGAATCGCCGCGACGGTCGATCCGGTTGGATGCCGGCCATTCGCGGTTACTGGCGCAAGGGCATGAACCGCGCCGACGCCCCGTATCTTCCGTTGACCCCCGACGTCATCGGACAACACCTACGCGGCGACGTTCATATCGGCCTCTATCCGCTTGGCGACGATGACACATGTTGGTGGGTCACGGCAGACTTCGACAAACAGGCCGCAATGCTCGACGCACTGGCCTATATGAAAGCCGCACGGGCCTACCAAGTTCCAGCTGCGTTGGAGGTGTCGCAGTCGGGGCGGGGTGCGCACGTTTGGATCTTCTTCGCCCAAGCCACGTCGGCGGCAACTGCGCGCGGTATCGCGACCAGCCTGCTGGGCGAGGCCTTCCAACTCCGCGGCAGCATGCACCTCAGCAGCTATGACCGACTGTTTCCCTCCCAAGATATCCACACTGGCCGCGGCATGGGGAACCTCATCGCGGCACCGCTCAACGGCAAACGCCGCCAACACGGCACAACACTATTCCTCGACCCCGCCACGCTGGAACCCTTCGACGACCAATGGGCCTACCTGTCGAGTATCGCGCGGTTGTCGCATAAGGAAGTGGCCACACTCGCTCGCAGTCTGCCGGATCCGCAATTCGGCCACCGTGTGCGCAGACTGCAGTTACCCACCTCGTCGAAAATCGTGCCGAGGCCCGCAGCGATCGTCCGGGCGACTTTCACATCCCGACTTACCCTGACCGCCAACGATTTAGGTCCAGCAATGATCGCGGCCGTCAAACATGCTGCCTCAATCCGCAATCCCGAGTTCGATGCCCGCCAGCGCGCTCGACGCAGCACTTGGGACACTCCGCGCTTTCTCTACAGCTACGACGAGACAGCCGACGGCGACCTCGTCCTGCCGCGCGGGCTGTACACACTTCTGGTGGAACTGATTGATTCAGCCGGCAGTACGTTGCACATCGCCGACGAGCGAGCCCGCGGCGAGAGTCACGAAATCAGGTGCCTAACCGCGCTCAGGAGGGAGCAGGCCGGCGCCTCCCGCCAACTCGTTGACGAAGATGCGAGCGTGCTGATCGCACCTCCCGGCTCCGGCAAGACGGTGATCGCCTGCGCCGCCATCGCTTCCCGTGCCACGTCGACACTCATCCTGGTCGACCGCAAAGCCCTGGCGGACCAATGGCGTGACCGGTTGCACAAGCACCTGGGATTCAAGTGCGGACAGATCGGAGGTGGGCGATCCAAGACCACCGGCGTCATTGACGTCGCACTGCTACCCACACTGGCCCGCCGCGACAACATCGAAGAGCTCACCGCTAACTACGGTTTCGTTATCGTCGACGAATGCCACCACATCGCCGCAAGCGCCTTCTTCCACGTTCTCAATCGAATATCCGCCCGATACTGGCTGGGACTCACCGCCACACCCGAGCGCCGCGACGGGCTTGAAGACCTCATCTACCACCAACTCGGATCACATCACGTAACCATCGAAGGGCCAGCTGCCGGCCAGCTTCCCTCAGCGGATACCGACCTGCTCGCACCGCACCCCGTCCTTTGCCTGCATCCCACCAAGTTCCGCTATACCGGGCAGGCCGATCCGAGCGCCCCGGGCGGAATGGCCGAGATCTACCGAGCACTGATCGCCGATGAAGCTCGGCTCACACAGATCGTTGCCGACGTCCTTGCCGCTCACACTGACGGTGCCAACATCCTCGTACTCACCACGTGGGTCGACCACCTCAACAAGATTGCCGAACGACTCCGCAATGCTGGAAAGTCAGTCGTCGTGCTGAGCGGCCAAATGAAGGCGCGCCAACGCCGCGAGGTCTCCGAACAACTCGCCAACCACACCGCCGATACCGAGCCCTTGCTAATCGTCGGCACCAGCTCGTTCATCGGCGAGGGATTCGACTGCCCTGCCCTGGACACGCTGTTCCTCGCCGCCCCAATCACCTTCAAGAACCGACTCGTCCAATACGTCGGGCGCATCACCCGACCCCACCCCACCAAGACCACCGCGACCGTGCACGACTATCACGACGAACTCACCCCAGTAATCGCCTCATCACTACGAAAACGCGCACCCGGCTACACCAAACTGGGCTTCCCAGACCCCAGAAAACTGGTCCGATAAGCGTCGCCGGCCAGTAGGGCAAGCGACCCAGCGATCACAGGATCATTCGTCGCCATTGACAGCTTCCGCGGACCTTCCGAGCCGATGTAGCAACCTTGATCGGTTGCCCAAAACTCACCTGTGTCGGGCGCTACCAGGAAGATTCGAGGGCGCTCAACGATGGTCAGCAAAGGCTAATGTTCACAAATCCGTTCACAAGCGGCATGAAAATGACCCCAGAGGTTGCCCTCTGGGGTCATTTCCGCTGGTAGCGGGGACAGGATTCGAACCTGCGACCTCTGGGTTATGAGCCCAGCGAGCTACCGAGCTGCTCCACCCCGCGTCGGGTAAACGCAAGGCTACCGAAGGCGCTGTGCACGTCCAAATCGTGCGCTCACCAGCGGACGTGAATCCGCTCACGGCTGAAATCGCCACTCCGCCGTGAGCGTGCGCAATCTCAGGGATGTTCTCGGCGTGTCGGCCTCAGACACGCACGCTCGCGAGGTTGGGGACGGTCGCACGCGGAGAGAGGGGTCTAGCGCGCCGACTGGTACTTCTTCACCGCGTCGTCGAGGCGTTGCAGCGCCTCGCCGTATTGGCCGAAGTCGCCACCCTGCTGAGCCTGCTGCAGCCCGTCGAGCGCGGTATTGATCTCCTGCAGCGCCGCGGCTTTGGCCGCCGACAACTGGACCGGCCCGCCCGGTGGCGTCACCACCGGCACGGACACCTCAGGTGGCCTGCCTTCCTGGTTCGCGGGTGGTGGCGTGGCCGCGGGTTGCCCGTCGGTCTGCGGCGGCGCGGCCTGCGGTTGACCCGCCACCGGCGCCGGTCCGGTGGCCGTCGCGTCGGCGCCCGGCCCGAAGAGCTCGGTCAGCGCATCGCGCACCGTCGGGCCGTAGCCGACCTTGTCGTTGTACATCATCGCCACGCGGATGAGCCGCGGATACGACGAGGCGGCGTCGCTGGCGCCGGGCGACGCGTAAACCGGTGCGACATAGAGCAATCCGCCCTGGGCCACCGGCAGCGTGAGCAGGTTGCCCCACCTGATGCGGTTCTGGTTGTCGCGCCCGATCACACCGAGGTCCTGGCTCACCGCGGTGTCGGTGCTGATCGCGTTGAACGCCAACTTCGGACCGTTGACCTGGCCGGGAATGGTCAGCACGGTGAGCTTGCCGTAGGTGTCCGGGTCAGAACTCGCACTGATGTAGGCGGCCAGAAAGTCGCGGCGGAACCGGTTCATCGCGCTGGTCAGCTGGAACGAGGCCGAATTATCATTGGCTGCAAGGTCTTTGGCGACGATGTAGTACGGCGGCTGATAGCTGCTGGCGGTCGGGTTGGGATCCAGCGGCACATCCCAGAAGTCCGACGTGGAGAAGAACGTCACCGGGTCGTCGACGTGATACTTGCGCAGCAATTCGCGCTGCACCTTGAACAGGTCCTCGGGGTAGCGCAGGTGCTGTTGCAGTTCCGGTGAGATGTCGCTCTTGGGCTTCACGGTGCCTGGGAACACCTTCATCCACGCCTGCAGCACCGGATCCTGCTCATCCTGTGCGTACAGCGTCACGGTGCCGTCGTAGGCGTCGACCGTCGCCTTCACCGAGTTGCGAATGTAGGACACCTGCTTGTCGAGCTGCAGCCGGTTGAGGGCCACCTCGGTGGAGTCCGCGGTCGCGCTCGACAGCGTCGTCTCCTGGGAGTACGGATAGTTGTCCAGCGTGGTGTAGCCGTCGACGATCCACACCATCTTCTTGTTCACGATCGCGGGGTACACGCTGGTGTCCGTGGTCAGCCACGGCGCCACCGCCTCCACGCGCTCGGCCGGATCGCGGTTGAACAGGATCTTGCTGTTCTCCCCGATCACGTTGGAGAACAAGAAGTTCCGCTCGGCGAACTTGGCGGCGAACACCGAACGCGTCAGCCAGTTGCCGATCGGCACACCGCCGCGGCCGGTGTAGGTGTAGTTCTTCGTCTCCGTGTTGGTCTCGTAGTCGTACTCACGGTCGACGTCGCTGTTCTTGCCGACGATCGCATAGTCGGCCGCGGCGGCGGCGATGACCGGACCGAAGTAGACGCGCGGCTGTTCCAGCGGCGCGGGCCCAGGAGAGACGACACCACCGTTGGCACCGACGACGCTGGCCAGGAACTCCGGATAGCCGCCGTTCTGGTTGGGATCGTTGGCGACACCGCGCACGGTGTTGGCCGGTGAGGCAATGAAGCCGTTGCCGTGGGTGTAGACGGTGTGCCGGTTGATCCAGTCGCGCTGGTTGTCGATCAGGCGGTCAGGGTTGAGTTCGCGGGCGGCCACCACGAAGTCGCGCAGGTTACCGTCGCGCCCGGCGTAGCGATCCATGGCCAGCTGATCGGGGAAGTAGTAGAAGTTCTTGCCCTGCTGGAACTGGGTGAACGCCGGGCTGACGATGGTCGGGTCGAGCAGTCGGATGTTCGACGTCGTCGCCCGGTCCGAGGCCACCTGCTGTGCCGTCGTTTGCACGTCGCCGCTGTAGTTGCGGTAGGTGACCGTTTGTTCGGTCAACCCGTAGGCCTGTCTGGTGGCCCCGATACTTCGGCTGATGTATTCGCTTTCCTTCTGCGCCGCATTGGGCTTGACGCTGAACTGCTCGACCACCAACGGCCAGCCGGCGCCGATCACCATCGACGACAGCAGCAGAAGCACCACGCCGATGGCGGGGATCCGCAAGTCGCGCAGCACGATCGCGGAGAACACCGCCGCGGCGCAGATGACCGCGATGGCCATCAGGATCAGCTTCGCGGGCAGCACCGCATTGATGTCGGTGTAGCCGGCGCCGGTGAACGGCTTGCCGCTGCGGGTGTGGCTCAACAGTTCGTAGCGGTCCAGCCAGTAGGCGACGGCCTTGAGCAGCATCAGGATGCCGACCAACGTGATCAGCTGGATACGTGCTGCGCGGCTCAGCGCCCCGCTGCGGCCTGACAGCCGGATCCCGCCGAACAGGTAGTGGCCCACCAGGTTCGTGATGAACGCCAGGAATGTGGCGACGAACAGATAGGTCAGCACCAGCCGGTAGAACGGCAGATCGAACGCGTAGAAGCCGAGGTCCTTGCCGAACTGCGGATCGGCGATCCCGAAGCTGCCGCCGTGCAGGTACAGCTGAATGGTAGTCCAATAGCTTTGCGCCACAATGCCGGCGAGTCCGCCGATGACCACCGGGACGAAGATGCCGATGAGAAGCAACCGTGTCATCACCGCGGTGCGGTAACGCGCAACCGGGTCGTTGGGACCGTTGGTCGGGACGAACACCGGACGTGTGCGGTAGGCCAACGCCATTCCCGCGTAGACGACCGCGCCGATCAGCACCGCCGCGATCAGGAACACCAGCAGGCGGGTCACCAGGGTGGTGGTGAACACCGAGCGGTAGCCGAGCTCGCCGAACCACAACCAGTCCACGTACGTGTCGATGAAGCGCGGCCCTATCAAGAGCAGCAGCACGAAGACCGCGGCGACCGCGATGAGAATTCGGCTACGTCGTGTCAGCTTCGGCATTCGTGCCGCGGGCCGCATTCCCACTCGTCAACTCCAGTTCTAACCGATCCCAGACGTCTTCACCGACGTGCCCCAACTCTACGCATGAGCAATGCGGCGATGACTCAGCATCGGGGTCGTTCGCCACCGGCTGACAATGTCTTCAGTGCGGCCACGGCCTCATCGAGATTCTCCACCTTCACCAGTTCCAGGCGGTCGTCGTGGGCGGTTTTGGCCTCCTCACAGTTGTCGGCGGGCACCAGGAAGATGGTGGCGCCTGCCTCCTGCGCCGCCAGCATCTTGTGCGTGATGCCGCCGATCGGACCGACCTTGCCGTCACCGGTGATGGTGCCGGTGCCCGCCACGAACTTGCCGTCGTTGAGGTCGCCGGTGGTGAGCTTGTCAACAACCGCGAGGCTGAACATCAACCCGGCGGACGGGCCGCCGATGTTGGCGAGGTTGAAGTCGACGGTGAACGGCGCCCACGGCGCGTCGAGCACACCGATGCCGAGGTAACCCTGATCGCGCTCGGGGTGCTTACCCAGCGTGATGGTGGCCACGCCCAGGTCCCCGTTCTTGCGGCGGTAGTCCAGCGTCACGGTGTCGCCCGGCTTGGTGTCCTTGAGCAGGGCCTGGAACTCGTCGAGCTTGGCTACCGGCTTTCCGTTGACCCCGTCGATCGCGTCGCCGTCCTGCAGCTTGCCCTGCGAGGGACCGTCCTCGTTGACGGACTCCACGGTGACGGCCATCGGGTATTTCAGGTAGAGCAGGGCGGCGTATTCGGCGCTGTCCTCGGACTGGCGGAAGTCGGTGTTGTTGGCCTCGTCGACCTCATCCCTGGACTTGTCCGGCGGGTAGACCAGATCCCGCGGCACCAGCTGCTCGCGGCCCGACAACCAGAACATCAGCGCCTGGCCGAGGGTCAGACCGTCGTGCTGAGACACCGTCGTCATGTTCAGGTGTCCTGACGTCGGGTGCACCTCGGTGCCCTCGATGTCGACGACCTCCTTGCCGTCGACCTCACCGAGCGTGTCGAACGTCGGCCCGGGCCCCAGCGACACGAACGGCACTGTCACGGCCACAATCAGGAGACTGAACGCCACGATGGGGACGAGCGCGACGAGCAACGTCAGAATTCGCCTGTTCACGCCGCCCAATGTAGAGGTTGTGGCCGAGGTGGCCTCGATCGCGACCTCCCCGGCGAGATCTGCGTGAGGGCTGTGAAGTCGACGAATGCACGACCATGACGCAGAAATCAGCACGATTGGGTGCCGGTTCACTCTCAGCGTGACCTGCCCAGCCACGCGATGTGACACCTGTGAGTACCGTTGAGGGCATGGCTGACCTGCCTTTCGGCTTCTCCCCCGGGGACGACCCCGAGCGAGACGAACGCAAGAAGGACCCCGATTCGGGCTCCGGTGACACTGGCGGCCCCGCCGCCGGCGACCCGTTCGGCATGGGCGGGTCCGAATTCGACATGTCCCAGTTGGGTCAGGTCTTCACCCGACTCGGGGAGATGTTCAGCGGCGCCGGCAACGTGATGGGGGGCGGCGCGGGATCGGGCCCGGTGAACTACGACCTGGCCCGGCAGCTCGCATCGAGTTCGATCGGTTTCGTCGCGCCAATCGGAGAGAAGACCGGCGCGGCGATCGCCGACGCCGTCCACCTCGCCGAGACGTGGCTCGACGGTGTGACCGCCCTGCCCGCCGGCACCTCCAAGGCGGTGGCCTGGACGCCCAACGACTGGGTCGACAACACGCTGGAGACCTGGAAACGGTTGTGCGATCCGGTGGCCGAGCAGATCTCCACCGTGTGGGCCTCGTCGCTGCCGGAAGAGGCCAAGACGATGGCTGGGCCGCTGCTGGCGATGATGACGCAGATGGGCGGCATGGCGTTCGGCTCGCAGCTGGGTCAGGCGCTGGGCAAGCTCTCCGGAGAAGTGTTGACCTCCACCGACATTGGGCTGCCGTTGGGCCCCAAGGGCGTGGCGGCACTGATGCCGGGCGCGGTCGAGTCGCTCGCCGAGGGGCTCGAGCAGCCGCGCAGTGAGATCCTCACGTTCCTCGCGGCGCGCGAGGCCGCGCACCACCGCCTGTTCAGTCACGTGCCGTGGCTGTCGAGCCAGCTGCTCAACGCCGTCGAGGCCTTCGCCAAGGGCATGAAGATCGACATGAGCGGCATCGAGGAGTTCGCACAGGGCTTCAACCCTGCGTCTCTGACCGATCCGTCGCAGATGGAACAACTGCTGAACCAGGGCATCTTCGAACCGAAAGCTACGCCGGAGCAGACCGCCGCGCTGGAGCGGTTGGAGACGCTGCTGGCGCTGATCGAGGGATGGGTGCAGACCGTCGTCACCGCTGCGCTGGGCGACCGGATCCCCGGCACGTCGGCGCTGTCGGAGACGCTGCGCAGGCGCCGCGCCACGGGTGGCCCCGCCGAGCAGACCTTCGCCACCCTGGTCGGGCTGGAACTGCGACCGCGCAAGATGCGCGAGGCCGCGGCGCTGTGGGAACGGCTGACCGAGGCCGTCGGCGCCGACGCCCGCGACGGCGTGTGGCAGCACCCCGACCTGTTGCCCAGCGCCGAGGACCTCGACGAGCCTGCGGGCTTCATCGACCGCATGATCGGCGGCGACACCAGCGGTATCGACCAGGCGATCGCCGACCTCGAGAAGGACGAGAAAGGCCCAGGCACAGGCGATTCCGACAGCTGAGCCGGCACCCTGTGGATAACTCGACGGGGTTCGACGGCTTTCGTGGCAGAGTCGTCGGATGGGACAGTACGTCGTCAATCCTTCGACGCCGGTGCACAAAAAAAAAAAAAAAAAATGTTGCGGCCCGACGGCTGCGTGCAGGTGGGCTGGGACCCGCGACGCGCGGTATTGGTCCGCCCGCCTTCGGGATTGAGCGCCACGGCCCTCGCCGACCTGCTGCGCCGCCTTCAATCGGGCGCCACCCTCCCAGAGATCCAGAAACTCGCCGACGGCATGACCGCCGACGCCGTCGCCGATCTGCTCTGCTCGCTGGCCGACGCCGGTGTCGTGACGAACCCCGCGCGCTCGCATCCGCGCGCCGTATCCATCCGCATCCACGGCCGCGGGCCGCTGTCGGGATCTGCTCGCCGGTGCGCTGCGCTGTTCAGGCGCCCGCATCACCCACAGCAGCCGCACTAATGCCGGCGCACCGAACGAGCCGACCGACCTCGTGGTGCTGACGGATTTCCTGGTGTCCGACCCGCGGGTGGTGCGCGACCTGCACGCCGCCGGCGTGCCGCACCTTCCGGTGCGGGTGCGCGACGGCACCGGTCTGGTCGGGCCGCTAGTCGTTCCCGGGGTGACCAGCTGCCTGGGCAATCATTAGAAGTAACTACCGAGGCCCGGTGAAGGCACAGACCGCCCAGGTGAACTGTCGAAGAACGCTTTAAAGGGGTTAGGCGGCGCAGTTCAGCATCCAGCGCTGGCACAGATCGACTGGCCGCGTCGGTGATTTCGACACGCCCTTTGTCGGGCTTTTAGAAAGTTCCAAGGTGTCGCTCGCAATGTTGACCTCATCAATGGTTCGTCTGTTTGGGAGGCAGGTGAGACACAGATGGCTCATCGCATGAAACGGCGCCTGACCTGTGCGATGACATCCCGCGCACGCGGCTCGAGCGACCCTGTGTCGGTGGCCAAGCTAGGACTGTACGGCACGATCGGCACGGCGATTATCGGCGCGGTCACGACAATTTTCATTGGGGTGCTCAGTCACACCAAGGGTTCCGCCACCGTTGCTGAGGAACCGCCGCCGACGACCAACGTGGCCGTGAGCCAGAAGTCCGATCTCGTTTCGTTTAACAACGTGCAGTGGAACGGCGGTCGCGTCACCGTATCCGGCGTCGTCGAAAAGGACGTCAACGCACCGGCCGTGGTCGTTGCGGTAGGTCCAAAGCCATCGGGTGGATACTGGTTCGGCTACGGGAATGTCTTGAACCAGCATTGGCAAGCTGATGTCGCGACCGACGGATCGTCGGAGAAGTACGCGATATCGGCCGCGTACTACTACGGGCTTCCCGGCGGTGCGTCACCGGCGCCAGGAGCGCCGACACCGCCGGAGCCGAATGCGACGTCTGAGCCAGCCGTGCCGGCAGTGGCTCCGGCGGGGCGGCTGGTGTCGGAAACCACACGCCAGAGTGCTTTGAAGTTCGCTTTCCAGCCCGAACCGCCGACGCCGCCACCACCACTTCCGGACGAGTTAGTGAACTGTGTGGAGCAATACGGCCCCAGGTGCTTCGACGGCCCGGGCTTCGGACCGCCGTCGGTCTACCAACCGAAGCAATGACTACTTTATTGGTCGGGGTTGATTGGTCGGACCACAGTGCGCGGCTCTCTATTCGATGATGCCTTAACCCGGTGTCATGGGGGCTCGGCTCAGCGTGCAACAGAAACGGGAACGCGCCTACGGCACGACGGTCGGCTAGCGACCCCACAAGGCATCTACTTGGCTGGGTCCTCGACCGCATGATCGGCGGCGACACCAGCGGTATCGACCAGGCGATCGCCGACCTCGAGAAGGACGAGAAAGGCCCAGGCACAGGCGATTCCGACAGCTGAGCCGGGTCGCAGTCGGCGGCCTGTGGATAACTCGACGGGGTTCGACGGCTTTCGTGGCAGAGTCGTCGGATGGGACAGTACGTCGTCAATCCTTCGACGCCGGTGCTGTTGCGGCCCGACGGCTGCGTGCAGGTGGGCTGGGACCCGCGACGCGCGGTATTGGTCCGCCCGCCTTCGGGATTGAGCGCCACGGCCCTCGCCGACCTGCTGCGCCGCCTTCAATCGGGCGCCACCCTCCCAGAGATCCAGAAACTCGCCGACGGCATGACCGCCGACGCCGTCGCCGATCTGCTCTGCTCGCTGGCCGACGCCGGTGTCGTGACGAACCCCGCGCGCTCGCATCCGCGCGCCGTATCCATCCGCATCCACGGCCGCGGGCCGCTGTCGGATCTGCTCGCCGGTGCGCTGCGCTGTTCAGGCGCCCGCATCACCCACAGCAGCCGCACTAATGCCGGCGCACCGAACGAGCCGACCGACCTCGTGGTGCTGACGGATTTCCTGGTGTCCGACCCGCGGGTGGTGCGCGACCTGCACGCCGCCGGCGTGCCGCACCTTCCGGTGCGGGTGCGCGACGGCACCGGTCTGGTCGGGCCGCTAGTCGTTCCCGGGGTGACCAGCTGTCTCGGCTGTGCGGATCTGCACCGCAGCGACCGCGATGCCGCATGGCCCGCCGTGGCGGCGCAGTTGCGCGACACCGTGGGCAGCGCCGACCGGGCCACTGTGCTGGCAACTGCAGCGCTGGCGCTCAACCAGGTCGACCGCGTCATTCGTGCGGTCCGTTGCGGCCCCGGCGCGGGCGGCGCCGCCGAACCGCCCCCGACGCTGGACACCACGCTGGAGTTCGACGTCAACGTGGGATCGATCGTGGCGCGCCGCTGGTCCCGGCATCCGCGTTGCACATGCTGACGGCGTTTGTAGGCAAGTCGTTGCGGGGCGTTCGGCGATGTCATGGATGATGGTCTGGTGAGTGAGATCAAGCGGGGCAGTGCCGCGCGCAACGCCAAGATCGCCGGCCTTGGAGCAGGCATGGCCGGCCGCGCCGCGCTGGGCTTCGGCAAACGGCTGACCGGCAAGTCCAAGGACGATGTCAACGCCGAGTTGATGGACAAGGCCGCCCAGCAGTTGTTCACCGTCCTCGGGGAGCTCAAGGGCGGCGCGATGAAGGTCGGTCAGGCGCTGTCGGTCATGGAGGCCGCGATCCCCGAGCAGTACGGCAAGCCATACCGCGAAGCGCTCACCAAACTGCAGAGAGAGGCCCCGCCGCTGCCCGCCGCCAAGGTGCACCGGGTGCTCGACGGACAGCTGGGCACCAAGTGGCGCGAACGGTTCACCTCCTTCGACGACAAGGCGGTGGCGTCGGCCAGCATCGGCCAGGTGCACAAGGCGGTGTGGGCCGACGGCCGTGAAGTCGCCGTCAAGATCCAGTACCCGGGTGCCGACGAGGCGCTGCGCGCCGACCTGAAGACCATGCAGCGGATGATCAGCGTGCTGCGGCAGCTGTCGCCCGGCGCCGATGTGCAGGGCGTGGTCGACGAGCTGATCGAACGCACCGAAATGGAACTCGACTACCGGCTCGAGGCCGAAAACCAACGCGCGTTCGCCAAAGCCTATGAGGGACATCCACGTTTCGTCGTGCCGCACATCGTGGCGAGCGCACCCAAGGTGGTGATCCAGGAATGGATCGAAGGCATCCCGATGTCGGTCATCATCCGCGAGGGCACAACCGAGCAGCGGGATCTGATGGGCACCCGCCTGTTCGAGCTGACCTACGACGCACCGCGCCGACTCGAGATGATGCACGGCGACGCGCATCCCGGGAACTTCATGCTGCTGCCCGACGGCAAGATGGGTGTCATCGACTTCGGTGCCGTAGCGCCGATGCCCGGCGGCATCCCCATCGAAATCGGTATGGCCACGCGCTTCGCGCTCAACGATGACTACGACAATCTGCTGACGTCCATGCAGGCGATCGGGTTCGTCCAGAAGGGCGAGCAGGTGTCCAAGCGCGAGATGGACGAGATGATGAAGCAGTATGTGGAACCACTCGAGGTCGAGGTGTTCCACTACACACGCAAGTGGCTGCAGCGCATCACTGCCATGAACATGAAGCCCGACCGTGCCGCAGGCCAGATCAAGGCCGCGCGGCAGATGGACATTCCGGCCAAACTGGCGATCCCGATGCGGGTGATCGCGTCCAACGTCGCGATCTCCTGCCAGCTCGACGCGCACATTCCCGCCAAACAGCTTGCCACAGAGCTGATCCCGGGCTTCGCCGACGAAGCGGCCTGACGGGCCGTCGCGACACGGGAAACCCGGCAGCGCTTACGCTGCTGCCGGGCTCTCCTCGGTGTTCTTGCGTGGCCGACCACGCGGACGCTTGCGTGCAATGACCGTCCCGCGGTCGAGAATCTCGCCGCCCCAAACGCCCCACGGCTCCCCCCGCTCCAGCGCGGCGTCCAGGCACTCGCGACGGATCGGACAATCCGCGCACAGCGCTTTGGCGCGTTCGAGCTCGACGGGGTTCTCTGCGAACCACATATCGGGGTCATTCAGGTGACACGGCACCGCCAGCTTCGTCTTCTCTCGGCATGTCCCCGATAGGGCGCTCTTTGCGCGAGCGCTCATCGCAGTTGACATGACTCGTACCTCTGCTTCCTGGTCGAAGGTTGTCGCATCTGTCTTCTGATGGATCTGTGACCAGGGATTCGGAGGTTCCGAATGGCTCCCAAAAAAATTGGCCACGGATCCGGTGACTGCGGGTCCGTGGCCTTTCGGCGAAATCGTGGGCTTACCTAGGTGGTGCCCCGATCCACGGACGGTCCAGTCGCGGCGGCGGTGCGGCGCTTGCGCTGCGGGGAAATGGCAGCTGCGGCTCCCGCGGCGGCGTGCGCCATGTAAGCGGGATGCTCCGCGGCGGCGGCAGCGGGGACACGGAGGGTCCACGAAACGCCGGCAACGCCTACGCCGTTAAACGTATTGATGCTCAACATGATCTCGGAACCCTCCTTTCACACGACAAATGACACGGCTGGTATGTGCGATCTTGAGGCTAAGCGTAACAGGCCAAACTGACAACCGATTTTCTGACCTGCGCTTTTGGCACGATTTTTACGAGAATTGGCGGCCTTTGACCAACGCGAGGACGTCGGGGCCGTACTGCTCGAGCTTGCGCGCGCCGATGCCGGGGATCGCAACGAGCGCGGCGTCGTCAGCCGGCAGCGTCTCGGCGATGGCGATCAGCGTGTTGTCGGTGAACACCACATAGGCCGGCACGCTCATTTCCTTCGATGTGCGCAGCCGCCAGTCCTTGAGTTCGGCGAGCAGGGCCTCGTCGATATCGGACGGACACCCCTCGCATCGGCGCAACATGATCGCGGCCGGGGCGCTCAGCGTGGCGTTGCAGACGCGGCATCGCGGCGTGGCGCCCTTGGGGCGACGCGGCCGGCTCGGGCTGTTGTCGCCGGATGCCTGCGGCGCAACGCCGTTGAGGAAGCGCGACGGCTTACGACTCTGCCGCCCGCCCGGGGCCCGCGCAAGCGCCCAGCTCAGCGCCAAATGTATTCGCGCCCTGGTGATTCCGACATAGAACAGGCGACGCTCCTCTTCGACCGGCTCGCTATCCGGACCGTGCGCCAGGGCATGGGAGATGGGCAGTGTGCCGTCGGCGAGGCCGACCAGGAACACCGCATCCCATTCCAGGCCCTTCGCGGCGTGCAGGGACGCGAGCGTGACGCCCTGCACGACCGGTGGATGCCGGGAGTCGGCGCGCTGGCGCAGCTCGGTGAGCAGCGCACGCAGGTCCAGCGACGGACGTTGCGCGACTTCCTCGTCGACGAGTTCTGCCAGCGCGGCCAACGCCTCCCACCGCTCGCGCGCCCGGGTACCCGTGGGCGGCTCAGCCGTCAGACCCAGCGGCTCCAGCACGGCGCGCACGACCTCTGGGAGCGGCCCCTCGACGTCGCGTTCGGCGGCACGCTGCATCGCCACCAGCGCTTGGCGGACCTCCTGGCGGCTGAAGAAGCCCTCACCACCGCGGACCTGGAACGGAACGCCCGCCTCGGTGAGCGCCTCCTCGTACACCTCGGACTGTGCGTTGATGCGGTAGAGCACCGCGATCTCCGAGGGTGCGGTGCCCGCCTCGATGAGCTTCTTGATGTTCTTGGCCACCGAAGCGGCCTCGGCGACCTCGTCGGGATGTTCGGCGAACGTGGGCGTCGGACCCGGGTCGCGCTGGCCGACGAGGTGCAGCCTGCTTCCCGCCATCCGGCCGCGCGCGGCGGCGATGACACGGTTGGCCAGCGACACCACCTGAGGGGTGGACCGGTAGTCGCGTTCCAGGCGGACCACCGCGGCATCGGGGAAGCGCCGCGAGAAGTCCAGAAGATACTGCGGGGTGGCGCCGGTGAACGAGTAGATGGTCTGGTTGGCGTCGCCGACGACGGTGACATCGTCGCGCTCGCCGAGCCACGCGTCGAGCACCCGCTGCTGCAGCGGGGTCACGTCCTGGTATTCGTCGACGACGAAGCAGCGGTACCGGTCGCGAAACTCCTGCGCGACCGCCGCGTCGTTCTCGATGGCGGCGGCGGTGTGCAGCAGCAGGTCGTCGAAGTCCAGCAGCGCCGTCCCGTCGCGGCGGGCCTTGAGTGTCTCGTACCCCGCATACACCGTCGCGATCTTCTGCGCGTCGAGTGGAATGTCGCGACCGACCGAGGCGACAGCGTCGGCATACGCCTCCGGGCTGATCAAAGACGCCTTGGCCCACTCGATTTCGCCAGCGAGATCCCTCACGTCGTCGGTGCTGGCCTGAAGGCCGGCCCGGTTGGCGGACTGCGCGACGACCGCGAACTTGGTGTCGAGCAACTCCCATCCGGTGTTGCCGACCACACGCGGCCAGAAGTACGACAGCTGGCGGCGGGCCGCAGCGTGGAACGTCATCGCCTGCACCGACGCGGTGCCCACATCCCCAGAAGCAGCGTCGAGCGCGCGCAACCGGGCACGCATCTCACCGGCGGCCCGCGACGTGAACGTCACCGCGAGCACCTGTCCCGGCGCGACATGGCCGGATGCCACGAGGTGGGCGATGCGGCGCGTGATGGTGCGGGTCTTACCGGTGCCTGCGCCGGCCAGAACGCACACCGGCCCGCGTGCGGCGAGGACGGCCTCGCGCTGTTCGTCGTCGAGGTCGTCGATGATGCGCGAGCACGCGACCTCCACCGGCATGCGGACCATCTTGTCAGGGTCGGCCGACAAAACCGGGACACGACGTTGGGCATGTTCGACCCATCGACTACGTTGAACGCGTTATGAGCGCCGAGTTGACCATGTACAGCACCTCGTGGTGTGGCTTCTGCTTTCGCCTGAAGAAGGTTCTGAAGGCCGAAGGCATCGCGTTCGCCGAGGTCGATATCGAGGCCGATCCCGCCGCCGCGGAGTTCGTCGCCTCGGTCAACGGTGGCAACCAGACGGTACCGACGCTGAAGTTTCCCGACGGCAGCACGCTCACCAACCCGAGCGGGGCCGAGGTCAAGGCCAAGCTCGCCGGCTAGTTCTTCATCGCGAGCAGACGCAAAGTGCCTGCGACACGCCGCATTTGGGGGAAGTTTGCGTCTGCTCGGCGAAAGAAGTTAGTCGAGCGCGGCCCAGGACTCGATGATTTCGCGGGCGATCGAGATCGAACCGGGTAGCAGAAGCCGCGATGGCGAGTCACTGCTCCAGTCACCGTCGGCCAGTGCGGCGCGGATCTCGTTTCGGGTGAACCACGCCGCCTCGGCGATCTCGCCGTCGTTGAACGAGAACTCCTGCTCCGGGTCGCCGATGGCGTGGAACCCGACCATCAACGACCGGGGAAACGGCCACGGCTGGCTGCCGAGGTACTGCACGTCGGTCACCGTCAGCCCGATCTCCTCGGCGATCTCGCGAACGACGCACGACTCGAACGACTCTCCGGCCTCGACGAAACCGGCCAGCAGCGAGAACAACCGCTCCGGCCACACCGTCTGCCTCGCGAGCACTGCGCGGTCGTGGCCGTCGTGGACCAGGCAGATCACCGCCGGGTCGATGCGGGGAAACTCCTCGTGACCGTTGGTCGCGTTGACCCGTGACCAGCCACCCTTGATCGGCTTCGTCGGCGCACCGTCGATTGCGCTGAACCGCGCGCTGTCGTGCCAATTCAGCAGCGCTGTCGCCGTGGAGACCAGCTGTGCGCTGGTGTCGTCGAAGACCTCGCCTGCGCGCCGAACGTCGAGCACCTCGGTCTCGGTGTGCGGATCTTCGGGCCCCTCCAGCGCCGCGCGGATCCCCCACACGTGCGTGCCGTCGCTGAGTCGGCCGAGGAACACGGCGTTCTCCGGCGGCTTGGCGGCCAGGTTGGCGGCCTTCCCGAGGACGACTCGGCCGTTGGCGATCAGCACCTGGTTACGACGGTCGACCCGCAACACCATGGCATCGGCCCAGCCGGCCAACGCCGCATCGACATCCGTGCGAAGCGTGTCGGCGCGGTCGGCCCCGACACGGGACAGCAGCGGGACGTTGCGCAGCCGAAAGGACGTCATCGCTCGGCGTCCGCGCTGCGGATGTACAGCAGCCGGTCGCCGTTCTCGAGCGAATCGACCTCTTCGTCGTCGACGCGCACCAGCTTCCCGTCGCGGACGACACCGAGCACGATGTCGGTGTTGTGCCTCGGCGAGCCGCCGACCTCCTTGGGGCTGACCTCCCGTTCGGCGATCGCGAAGCCTGCGTCGGGGGTGAGAAGGTCTTCCATCATCTCGACGACGCTCGGGGTCTGTACCGCTATGCCCAGCAGTCGGCCCGCGGTCTCGGCCGTCACCACCGTCGAGTCGGCTCCGGACTGCTGGAGCAGGTGCTGGTTCTCGCCTTCCCGCACCGCGGCGATGATCTTGGCCTTCGGCGCGAGCTCGCGGGCGGTCAGCGTGACGAGCACCGCGCTGTCGTCACTGTTGGTCGCCACGATGATCGCCTTGGCGTGCTGCGCGCTGGCCAGCCGCAACACTTCCGAGTCGGTCGCGCTGCCGCGCACCGTGACCAGCCCGGCGCTCTTGGCGCGTTCGAGGGCGACGGGGTTCTCGTCGACGACGACGATGTCGGCCGGCGCCACCTCGTCGCCCACCATCGCGGCGGCCGCGGTCCTGCCCTTCGTGCCGTAGCCCACGATGATGATGTGGTTGCGCACCTTGTTCCTCCATCGCTGGATTTGGTAGACCTGCCGCGACTGCGTGGTGAGCGTCTCCACGGTCGTACCGATCAGCACGATCAGGAACGCGATCCGCAGCGGCGTGATGACCAGCACGTTGACCAGCCGGGCCGAGGGGGTGACCGGCGTGATGTCGCCGTAGCCGGTGGTCGACAGTGACACCGTCGCGTAGTAGAGGCAGTCCAGGAACGACAGCGGATCGTCGGCGTTCGGGGCGCTTTCGACGTCGCGGTAGCCGTGCCGGTCCAGGTAGACGATCAGGACGGCGGCGAACAGCGCACCGAAGGCGTAGATGACCCGGGTATGATGCGTCGGCGCCGGGCTGATCGGTTCGGTCGGGATCTGCACCCTGTCGGTGAGCGCGTGGATCGGCTGATCGGCCAGCGACTGATCGAATCTGCTGAGCCGACGCCGCAATCTTCCCTTAGCCATCAGAACCCGTCATCGCTCCGAGTCGGCGCACGTCATTATGTAACCATGACCTCTCCCCCGCCCGAACTGCAGCAGATCGCCAACCCGAACCGTGCCCTCCGAATGGGAGGGATGCTCGTCGGTATGGGTGTCCTGCACTTCGTGGCACCCAAGCCGTTCGACACGATCATCCCGGAAGAACTGCCAGGCAGTGCGCGCTTCTACACCTACGCCTCCGGTGTGGGCGAAATGGCCACCGGCGCGTTGTTGCTGGCGCCGAAGACCCGGCGCCTGGGTGCGCTGGCCGCGGTGGCGTTGTTCGTGTCGGTGTTCCCGGCCAACGTCAACATGGTGCGGTTGTGGAAGGACAAGCCGCTGTTCATGCGACTGGGTGCGATCGCCCGTCTGCCCCTGCAGATCCCGATGATCACGCAGGCGCTCAAGATCTATCGCACGTCCTAGGCGGCGGCGTCGGTGAGCAGCGCGAGCAGGTCGTCACTGCCGAGCAGTGCGTCGGGAGCGACGGTCTGGCCGCTGCGCACGTAGTGGAATGCGGCGCGCACCGATTCGACGGCGCAGTTCTGCAATGCGGCCCACGCGATGCGGTACACCGCCAGCTGAACGGCCGCGTGCTGCTTGGCCTGCGGTGTGTCGGGCGGATCCCCTGTCTTCCAGTCCACCACGGTGGTGCCGCCGTCGTCGTCGGCGAAGATCGCGTCGATGCGCCCGCGCACCACGCGGCCGCCGATGACCATGTCGAACGGCACCTCCACATCGAGCGGGGTGCGGGCAGCCCATGGGGACACAGCGAACGCGGCCTGCAATTCGGCGAGATCGTCGATGAGCGCGGTGTCGTGGTCCACCGCGCCGGGCAGGTCGTCGAGGTCGAAGAGCCGCTCGGCGTGATAGAAGCGCTGCACCCAATCGTGGAATGCAGTGCCCAGTAAGGCATGTGGATCGGGCCGGCTCGGCAGTCGGCGCCGCAGCCGCTGTGCTGCCGCATCGGGGTCGCGTCCGAGTTCCACCAGTGTGCTCACCGAAAGCTGTGCCGGCAGCGGCGGCACCGGGCGGTCGGCCGCGCGGTCGCGTTCGGCCAGAAGCGCATCGACGTCGGATGCCCATCCCTCACCCCCGTCGACGACGGCGCCGTCGGGCCCACCCGACATCACACGGGTGACCAACGCGGCGCCCCGGCCCACGTCGTCGCGGCGCGAGCCCGCAGGGTCGACGGGCCAGACCGCTTCGACCACGTTGTCGCGCAACGGGTTGGGCTCGCCGGCGGCAGGGGCCGCCGCCCACTGGTCGATGACACCGCAGGGCTCACCCGCGGCCGCGGCCGCCTCGATGATGTCCCTGAGCTCATCGAGGAACGCCGACGGACCGCGCGGCTTGGATTCGGATGCTCCCCAATGGTGACCAGACAGCAGCAGCGTGTCCTCGGCGCGAGTGATCGCTACGTACAGCAACCGTCGTTCCTCGTCGACGCGACGCACCGCGAGGCTGTCCTTGTGATCGGAGATCTTGTCCGACAGCTTCTTTCGATCGTTGACATCGGAGGTGTCCAGGACCGGGACCCCGTGCTCCGACAGTGTGGCGCGATCGCCGCGCAGCAGCGGGGGCAGGTCACCGGCGTCGGTGAGCCATGTCCGGGCGGACGCGGTGGACGGAAACACCCGCCCGCTGAGGTGGGGCACCGCCACGACCTGCCACTCCAACCCTTTGGCGGCGTGCACGGTGAGGATCTGCACCCGGTCGTGCGCGACGGATATTCCCCCTTCGCTTGCCGGGGGTGGTGCCCCCACGGCGGGCGCCAGCCCGTTCTCCACCTGCTCGGCCGCGTCGAGATAGGCCAGCAGGCCGGCCACCGTGGCGGCGGAACGACTCGCGAAGTCGGCCACCACATCGGCGAATGCGTCGAGGTGCTCGGTGCCTGACCAGCCCGCCGCAACACGCCGTGCCGCGCGGACCTCGGTGTCGACCCCGAGCACCCGCCGTACCTCGGCAACCAGCTCGGGCAGCGGATGATTGAGATGACCACGCAGCGCGGTCAGTTCACGTCCCAGCTCCACGATGCGGGCGTGTCCCGTCGTGGAGTACCGCGCGGCAGGCCCCGGATCGCAGATGGCGTCCGCCAGGCACGCGGTGTCGGCGTCGGGGGCGCTTTCGGCGACGATCCGGTCGGTCGGGGTGCCGTTCACCGCCAGTGCGGAGTCGTCGAGTTCGACCGCTCGTCGCCACAGCGCCGCGACGTCACGTCCGCCCAACCGCCAGCGCGGCCCGGTGAGCACCCGCATGGCGGCGGTGCCCGCGGTGGGGTCGGCCACCAGCCGCAACATCGCCACCACGTCGGCGACCTCCGGCACGCCGAGCAACCCGGCGAGGCCGACGACCTCAACCGGGACACCTCGTGCGGTCAGCGCGTCGGCCATCGGTGCGGCGTCGGCGTTGCGGCGCACGAGCACGGCCATGGTGGGTGCGGCCGTGCCCTCACGCTGCGGACCATGATAGATCTGCGCCAACTGATCTGCCACCCAATCACGTTCGGCCACAACGTTGTTCAACAGCGCACATCGGATGGTGCCCGGCGACGCATCGGGCTTGGGCCGCAACTCCCGAACCGACACTGAGCGCCGCCGCGCCTCTGCGGACACCGCGTTGGCCAGGTGCAATGTGCCCGGCGGGTTCCGCCAGCTGGTGCGGAGTTCCAGGGCCGGCGCGGGGCTGCCGTCAGAACGGGGGAAGTCGGTCGTGAACCGCGGCAGGTTGGTGGCCGACGCGCCGCGCCACCCGTAGATCGACTGAATGGGGTCGCCGACCGCGGTGAGGGCGAGTTCGTCGTCGACTCCGCCGCCGAACAACGACGACAGCGCGACCCGCTGGGCGTGGCCGGTGTCCTGGTACTCGTCGAGAAGCACCACCCGGTAGCGGTTCCGGAGCTGCTCGCCCACCTGCGGGGACGCCGACGCCAACCGGGCCGCAGAGGCCATCTGCATCCCGAAGTCCATGACCTTGTGCTCCCGCATGCGCCGATGCAGCGCATCGATCAGCGGGACGAGTTCGGTGCGTTCGGTCTGGGTGGCCAGCATGCGCAGCAGCCACTGACTGGGCCCGCGATCGCGCTGGTACGGCCCGGCGGGCAGCGTGTGCACCAGTCGTTCGAGCTCGACGTGGGTGTCACGCAACTGCTCGGTGTCGACGAGGTGCTCGGCCAGCTGACCGGCCAGCCGCAGCACCATCGCGGTCACGGCGGCCGGGGTCTTCTCGGTGTCGAGGTGGTCGGGGTGCTCACATACGACACGAAAAGCCAGCTGCCACAGTTCGGTTTCGCTCAACAGGCGAGCGTCCGGTTCGACGGGCAGAAGCAGACCGTGTTCACGCAACAGGTTTCCGGCGAACGCGTGGTAGGTGCTGACGGTGGCCGGATCGTCGGCGAGGTCGGGCATCCCGGGCCCTGCGGGCACCAGGCCCGCCCCCGCGAGCCGGGCGAGCCGCGTGCGGACACGGCGCAGCAGCTGGCCGGCGGCCTTGCGGGTGAACGTCAGCCCGAGCACCTCGCCCGGCCGCGCGTATCCGTTGGCGACCAGCCACACCACCCGCGCCGCCATCGTCTCGGTCTTGCCCGCGCCGGCACCGGCGATGACGACCAGCGGGCCAGGCGGTGCGGCGATCACCGCGGCCTGCTCGTCGGTGGGTGCGAAAAGGCCGAGCGCCGAGGCGAGTTCGTCGGGACTGTAGCGCGGGTTCACCGCTCACCTCCTGCAACCACTTGGGCCGGGCACATCGCCCGCACCGGGCAGTGCGCGCAGCCGTCGTTGATCCGTGCGACGAACTCCGGCCCCTGTGTCGCGGCGGCAGCGCTTCGCACCTTCTCACGCCACTCCGCATGCCCTTCGGGTGTCAGGGCGTCCTGTTCGCGTTCGGTGGCGCCGCCGCCGCTGGTCTTGCCGAGATACACCAGCAGGCCGCCGCCGGGCTCGTCGCCGTGCGGGAGCAGTCCCTCCGCAATGGCCAACTGGTACATCGCCAGTTGGGCGTGGCGCTGAGCGTCGTCCTTGGTGACCGGGCTCTTGCCGGTCTTGACGTCGACGACCACCAACCGTCCCTCGCTGTCGCGTTCCAGCCGGTCCAGGCGACCGCGAACCCTCACCCCGGGTCCGTCGCCGTCCTGGCCGCCGACCTCGCCGGTGACGTCGATCTCGATGCCCACTTCGGTGAGCTGGTGGCGGCTCTGCGCCCGCCATTGCGCAAAGGTCGACAACATCGTCCGGTGCCGCGCCAGCTCATTGTCCGAATGCCAGTCGGCGTCGAACGGCAGTTTTTCCCAGACCTTTTCGAGCTCGTCGAGCATCTGCCCCTCGGTCTCACCGGGAGCGGCGACGAGGGCGTGCAGCAGTGTGCCGATCGCCGACCGGACGTCACGCGCGTCGCTACCGCCGTGGCGTTCGAGCAGCCAACGTAGCGGACAGTCCGTCAGCATCTGCAGCGTCGACGGCGACAGCGTGACGATGTGGTCGTCACCGCGCCACATCGGTTCGTCGGTGGACAGCGGTGTCATGGCGTGCCACTGCGCGGGGTCGGCGCCGGAGATGCCTGCCTGCGCCAACCGGGCCAGTTGCGTTGCCGCGCAGGCGCGCACGCTCTCGTCGACCTCGTCGGGAGCAGCGCAGACCACTGCACGCAGGCGGCCGACCAAGGCCGTCGGGGCCAGCACCCGTGGCGCGTGGACAGGAACAGGGGGCTCGGGGTCGGGATCGGTGGCCAGCGACGTCAACTCGTAGCAGAACGACGACGGCAACATGGACTCGTCACCGCAGTCGCTGTCGACCGCGGTCACCAGCAGCCGACTGCGGGCACGGCCCATCGCGGCGATCAGCAGCCTGCGCTCCTCGGCCAGCAGCGGCGCCCGCGTCGACACTCCCCTGTCGTTCGGAGTGACAATGCCGTCCAGCACGTCGACCAGCCGCTGAGTGCCGAGCACACCTCCGCGGGGAATCATGTTGGGCCACAGTCCTTCCTGCAACCCGGCGATGACGACGAACTCCCATTCCCCGCCGAGCGCCGCGTGTGCGCTCAGCACCCTCACCGCCTCGGAGGAGGGACGGTCATCGCGGGAAGCGGAGGGCAGACCGAGCGCGGTGACGTGATCGAGGAGACCGCGCAACGACGCCCCCGCGGTGCGGTTCACGTACTGCTCGGCGACGTCGAACAGTGCGGTGACCGCGTCGAGGTCACGGTCGGCTTGGGCGCCACCGGTGCCACCGCGTTCGCTGGCCGCGAGCCAGCGCCGTTGCAGGCCGGACCGGTGCCACGCTTGCCACAGTGTGTAGCGCGGATCGCCTCCTTCGGCCGCGGTGCGCCGCGCGGCGGCCAGCACGGCGCGGACCCGCTTGAGCGGGCGCGCCTGGTCCGCGGAGAGCCCCCCTGGCTCCCGCCTCAGCGCCTCGATCAGCAGGTCGCCGAGCTCGCGGGGCGGCTGCGCGCCGTCAGCGCGTCGCAGTGCCCGTCGCAGCTGCCGCAGCGACACCGGGTCGACCCGGCCGATCGGCCCGGTGAGGAGCGAAAGGGCCTGTGCCCCGTCGAGTTCGTGTGCGGTGGCGTCGAGGACCGTCAGGAGGGCCTGCACAGCAGGCTGGTCGGCCAGCGGCGCAGCCGGCGTCGGCAGGTCCACGGGCACACCCGCGGTGGCCAGCGTGCGAGCGAGTGCGGCGCCCAGTCGGGGAACCGACCGCACGATGACCGCCATCTGGGACCACGGCACCCCGCCGACCAGATGCGCGCGGCGCAGCGCGTCGGCGATCAACGCAGACTCGGCATGCGACGACGCGGCGATGCGCACCGTCACTGAGCCTGTCTGCCCGTCGACACCGTCGATGCGGCGGGTGTCGTCGGCACCCGGAAGCCGTTGGGCGATCCCGCTGATGGCCCGCGCGACCGCGGGCGCACAGCGACGGGACTCGGTCAGGATGACGACCGGTTCCTCCCCACACAGCAGCGCGGGATCTGCTCCGCGGTAACCGAATACCGACTGGCTCGGATCACCGGCCAGCACGGTGAGTTCGGCGCCCGCCGACAGCACGCGGACGAGCCGGGCCGCCTGCGGGTCCAGATGCTGCGCATCGTCGACCAGAAGCACCTTGATGCGCGCGCGTTCGGCCGCCAGCAGATCGCCGTCCGTCGCCAGGGCTTCCAACGCCGCGCCGACCAGTTCGGCGGCGCCCAGTGCGGGCACAGTGGCCTGCGGGGCAGCCATTCCGACCGCGGAACGCAGAAGCATGATCTGCTCGTAGGCGTGGGCGAACTGGCCCGCGGCCAGCCATTCGGGTCTGTCGGCACGCCGTCCGATGCGTTGCAGCTCAACAGGATCCACCCCGCGCTCGGTGCAGCGTGCCAGCAGATCGCGCAACTCGGTGGCGAATCCGACGGTGCTCAGCGCGGGCCGCAGTTGCGCGGGCCACGCCACGGCGGACCTGTCACCGTCTTCGAGGTCCCCGGCGAGAAGTTCGCGGATGATGCCGTCCTGCTCGGCGCTGGTGATCAGCCGCGGCGGCGGATCACCCTTGCGCTGCGCGGCCAGACGCAGCACCGCGAACGCATACGAATGCACGGTGCGGACCAACGGTTCGCGAACGACCGCGCGGTCGCCGGCTTCGAGGAGTACCGAGGTGATGGCGGCTCGGGCCTGCGTGCCCAGGCGCGCCGAACCCGTCAGCAGGAGAACCGATTCCGGGTCGGTGCCCGCGGCGATGTGCGCCGCGGCGGCCTCGATCAGCAAGGTGCTCTTGCCCGTGCCAGCGCCACCGATCACCCGCACCGCGCCGCGCATACCCGGGTCGGTGAGCGCTGCCGGAGTCAGATCGGTGTGCGGTGCGGACATGCCCGAATGACACCACGGGGGTCCGACAAGTCAGTGCGAAGCGCGACGGATCAGCGCGGTGGTGGCGGGGGGAACGTCGACGACGTCGTCGGCGGAGCCGCCGGTTGGGGAGTCACACGTTGCGTTGTCAGAAGGCTGCGGCACCACGGGCAGGCGCGGAGTGGGTGGGGTCTCGGTGGCCGCCTCCGTTGGCGGCGGCACGGTGTCTCGGGCGTACGGGATCGACCTCCGTGACGGGGGCTGGCAGCGCGGGAAGATCGCTCCGGTAGGCCGACTACTCCACCGGAATCGCAAAACAATCAGGTCTTCCGAACAGCTCGTCCATTCTCACTGGGCGTGACAGTGAGTCTTGCCGTCCAGGTACGCATCGGGTCGGCCCCCCTGGCGTCAAGGCAATTCGAACAAGTCCCGATATCCGCATCATCGTTCGGCGCTGCGCACGCGATCACGGGTTGGAAGGCGCTGCCACCGACGACGGCCGAACGCCGCTATGAGCGCTGCGGGTAACAGGAAACGCAGGTGAATAAGGCTCGCTTTGGACCTTCATATGACGTCCTTTCGCCGGCCTGGCCTAGTGCCCGTCCCCGCGTGGGCAGAAGTTCCGTCACGGGACCTTGCGCTGGTGTTCATGTCACGATGCTGGCGTGGAACTCTGTGTCGCCACATGGGGCAATTGCCTCAATTCGTCCTCGCACGGCTCGCGTTCGATTCCACTGCGCAGTACGGCCGGCATCTCAAGTCATTGCAGTCCCTCCCACCAGCGCGAGCTGCCCACACAGCCCATAACATCGACGCCGTGAGTGATGCACTACACGTCCACCGCTACGGCCCGCCAGGTCCGACACAGGTCTTGGCCATTCACGGACTGACCGGGCACGGGCAGCGGTGGCAGACACTGGCGACCCGCCACCTTGCCGACGTCACCGTCGCGGCGCCGGACTTGCTGGGCCACGGCCGTTCGTCGTGGGCGGCGCCGTGGACGATCGACGCCAATGCGGCGGCACTGGCAGCCCTGCTCGATGCACCCACAGTGGTCGTCGGGCATTCGTTCGGCGGTGCGATCGCATTGAGTCTGGCCGCGGCCCGTCCGGATCTGGTGTCGGCGCTGGTGTTGCTCGACCCGGCGGTGGGTCTGGACGGCGCCTGGATGAGCGAAATCGCCGACGACATGTTGGCCTCACCGGACTACACCGACCGCGCCGAGGCCCGCTCCGAGAAGGCCAACGGCTCATGGGGAGACGTGGACGCCGACGAGTTGGACCGCGAACTCGACGAGCACCTCGTCGATCTGCCCGGCGGTCGTGCGGGTTGGCGCATCAGCATTCCGGCCATGATGTCGTATTGGAGCGAGCTGGCCCGGCCGATCACGTTACCGCCCAACACAATCCCCACCACGCTGGTGCGGGCCGCCCGAACCGCCCCGCCGTACGTGACCGATGAGTTGCTTGCCGGGCTCGGTTCCGGGCCGGACTTCACGCTTGTGGACTTCGACTGCGATCACATGGTCGCCCAGTCGCGCCCGGCCGACACCGCGGCGCTGATCCGCAAGCATCTCGAGCGATAGCGATGGCGGCGATCACCGACGAGCAGGTCGAAACCGTGCGGGCACTCGTCGCTTCAATCCCCCCGGGCCGGGTGTCGACATATGGCGATATCGCCGCGGCGGCAGAGCTTTCCAGCCCGCGGATCGTCGCCTGGATCATGCGCACCGATTCGTCGGATCTGCCGTGGCACCGGGTCATTCGGGCGTCGGGCCGTCCAGCGCCGCACTTGACCACGAGACAGCTGGAGCTGCTGCGCGCCGAAGGGGTGTTGGCGCATGACGGGCGGATTCCGTTGCGCGAGGTTCGCCACCAGTTCTGACGCCGAACGTGGGTTACCCGCACGCTTGCGCCGCGTTCAGTGTGCGTTAAGCCCACACTCGGCGCCGCTCGGTGCAGTCAGAGGATCAGGCGCACCAGCGCGGCCGTCCGCGCCAGGCCCGGGAACGCCGCGGCCGTCGACCGTGGATGCAGCGCGTGGACAGCGAGACGGAACATCAACGCGCGCAACAACATCTGCGGCCATTCCGGCAGCGGGCTCCAGCGCTCGATGAGCCCGTCGTCGGCCTCACCCCACGACAACGCGTCGACTACTACAACCCCGGCCGCCCATGACCCTGGCCGCCAGTACGGGGTGATGTCGGTGATGCCCGGGGCCGCTGTTCCGGCGAAAAGCACTGTGCCGTAGAGATCGCCGTGTACGAGCTGACTGGGGCTCTTCGTCGGCCGACGCAATGCGGCCAGCTGACCGATCAGCTCGATCGACCGCTGCCCGTCCGCCGAGCCCGGCGATATCCGCGCTCCCTGCGGTAGGGAGTGCAGCGGACGCTCCTCCCATGCGGCGCGGTCGGCGGCGATGAACACGTCGACGTCGGCCCACGGCGCCACCGGCGGCTGCGTGAGGAACCGGGGGCGCTCGAGCTTGGCCGTCGCCTCGTGCAACCGGACCGCTGACGACACCACCTCGTCGTGACGCGGTTCAGGCGTGCCGGCGACGAAGGTGTCGGCCCGCCAGCCTGCGACGACGTAGCGGCCGTCGGTCGATCGCACCGGCCGCGCCAGTCTGACACCGTCGACGAACAGCGTCTCGCGCACCTTCGCCGACCAGGCGGCTCGCGCGTGATCGGCGACCATCGACAGCACGACCTCGCCGCAGCGCCAGCCGCCCTCCCAGCTCGAGCCGAGCGCCACCGGCTCAACGCCGGTCAAACCGAACCCCGCCAGCACATGGTCCGGCGGCCGTTCGACACTCACCGCCTCAGCGTAAGCGCAGGTCCGGAAAACGAGGGCTTAGTACATCACCATGTCGGGTTCGAGTTGCTTTCCCCAGGCGACGATTCCGCCCTGCACATGCATCGCGTCGGAGAAACCGGCCTTCTTCACGATGGCCAGCACCTCGGCCGAACGCACGCCGGTCTTGCAGTAGAACACCGGGGTGCGGTCGACCTGCAGTTTGGCCAGCGCCTCACCCGTTTCGAACGCGCCCTTGGGGATCAACTCCGCGCCCGTGATGCGGTTGATGTCCCATTCGACCGGCTCGCGGACGTCGATCAGCGCCAGTGGCTTGCCGGAGTCGATCAGCTCGCGCAACTCGCGCGGAGTGATCGTCGAGCCGGCTGCGGCCTCGGCGGCGGCGTTGGACACCACACCGCAGAACTCCTCGTAGTCGATGAGCTCGGTGATCTTCGGCGTCGCCGGATCCTTACGGATCTTGATCGTGCGGTAGGTCATGTCGAGCGCGTCGTAGACCATCAGCCTGCCCAGCAGCGGCTCGCCGATGCCGGTGATCAGCTTGATCGCCTCGGTGCCCATCACCGATGCGATCGACGCGCACAGGATGCCCAGCACGCCGCCCTCGGCACACGACGGAACCATGCCCGGCGGCGGCGGCTCGGGATACAGGTCGCGGTAGTTGAGGCCCAGTCCGTCGGGCGCGTCCTCCCAGAACACCGAAACCTGGCCCTCGAACCTGTAGATCGAGCCCCAGACGTACGGCTTGCCCGCCAGCACCGCGGCATCGTTGACCAGGTAGCGGGTCGCGAAGTTGTCGGTGCCATCCAGGATCAGGTCGTACTGCTCGAAAAGCTCCACCGCGTTGTCCGGCTCCAGCCGGACCTCGTGCAGGCGCACGTCGACGAGCGGGTTGATCTCCTTGATGGAGTCACGCGCGCTCTCGGCCTTGGACCGGCCGATGTCGGACTGGCCGTGAATGATCTGGCGCTGAAGGTTGGACTCGTCGACCACGTCGAACTCGACGATCCCGATGGTCCCCACCCCGGCCGCGGCCAGGTACAGCAGAGTCGGCGAACCCAACCCGCCCGCCCCGATGACCAGCACGCGGGCGTTCTTGAGCCGTTTCTGCCCATCCAGTCCGAGGTCCGGGATGATGAGGTGGCGGCTGTAGCGCGCGACCTCCTCGCGCGTCAGCTCGGCTGCCGGTTCTACCAGCGGCGGCAACGGTGTCGACACCGTGTTTTCTCCTTGATCGACGTCTATTGACCATCACATCAGTTGTGCATAGGTACTGCAATCAACAGCAACCTGCCCCGGGTGCTTCCCGCGGGGTCAGGCGATCGGATAGGGCCAGGGATTGAAGCGGCAGGTCTTGCCGTCGGGCTTGACGGTGCCCGGGTCGAAGCGGGCCGCGTCGTTGTTGTTGGTGGAGAACGTCTGCTGCATCATGATCGGCGCCAGCTCGCCGTTGACCGCACACTGCTCGTGTTGCTGATAGCCGATCGCATGGCCGACCTCATGGTTGATCAGGTACTGCCGGTAGGAGCCGACGTCGCCCTGGAACGGCACCGCGCCACGCACCCAGCGCGCCTCGTTGATGAACACGCGCGGCTGCTCGTCGGTGTACGAGGGGTTGTAGCACGACGCCTCGAGCGGGATGTCGTAGCCGCAGCCCTCCCGGACCGTCATCGGCGTGCTCAGCGAGATCCGGAAGTCGGGTTCGCCTTGAGAAGTCCCGTCGATGCGGGTGAACCCGAGCTGCGGATTGTGCGTCCAGCTCTTCGGATTGGAAAGCGTCTCGCTGACCATCCGGGCGAACCCGTCGTCACCGCCGAACGTCGTGGTGTCGATGCCGTCCTCGACCTCGACGGTGTAGGTGAAGACCTTCGCGGTGCCCTCACCGACCTGGGGCGCGGCGCCCGGAACGACGCGCCACGTCTTGGCGCCGGCCTCGGCGAACGGACCGCCGTCGGGCAGGATCCCGGTCGGCAGGTTCGCGTCGAACTGGGTCAGCCCCTTGGGTGGGGCACCGATGATCGCGGTACTGGCCACCCCGATCGTCGGCGGGCCCTGCACCGGCCCCTCCAGCTCGTCGGGCTCGGGCTCGGTAGTGCCGCTGAACGTCACGTAGAGAGCGACGGCCGTCCAGACGACCAGCAGGGGCAAGGCGTAGGCACGCCAACCGTAGGTGTGCACGAAGCGGCCGAGACTGCTCTGCTTGCGGGCATTGCGATGCTCGTCACGATTGGACCTCGGTCGACCGGTGTCCTCCGACAGTGGGTCGCGCTGCGCGCGCAGCGGCTCGCGCAACTCGTTGCGCAGCGCAGGCACGCCTCCCCCGCGACGCTCCGAGTCGTAGGTCACCGACACAGGATGGCACAGGCCAGAGCGCTGATGCCTCCGGCGCGCCACCAGTGCGACGAGCGCTTACGTACACGCTTTGCCTACGGTAGTAATCTCGTTGCGATACCAGCCAGATGAAGGAACTAATGAGCGATCTCGCCAACAGCGCCTCGAAACGGGGCGCACAGCCGGGCAGCGGCGAAGGCGGGAGCCGGCGTGGCAACCGGCTACCTCGCGACGAGCGGCGCGGACAGTTACTCGTCGCTGCCAGCGAGGTTTTCGTCGATCGCGGCTATCACGCCGCGGGTATGGACGAGATCGCCGATCGGGCCGGGGTGAGCAAACCCGTTCTCTATCAACACTTCTCGTCGAAGCTGGAGCTGTACCTCGCGGTGCTGCAACGCCACGTCGAGAACCTGGTGTCCGGTGTGCGCCAGGCGCTGCGCACCACCACCGACAACCGGCAGCGGCTGCGTTCCGCGGTGCAGGCGTTCTTCGACTTCATCGAGCACGACGGCCAGGGCTACCGGCTCATCTTCGAGAACGACTACGTGACCGAGCCCCAGGTCGCCGCTTCGGTCAAGGTGGCCACCGAATCGTGCACCGACGCGGTGTTCGACCTGATCAGCCGCGATTCCGGGCTGGAGGCGCACCGCGCCAGGATGATCGCGGTCGGCCTGGTGGCGATCAGCGTCGACTCGGCGCGGTACTGGCTGAACAACGATCGGCCTATCTCGAAGGACGACGCCGTGGACGGCACGGTGCTGTTCGCCTGGGGCGGTCTGTCACACGTGCCACTTACGCGTTCTTGACGGCCTCTGCGCCGACCACACCGAAGCCGACACGTCGCGTGTCCGCTGCGCCGATCTCGACGTAGGTGATCTTCGACGTCTGCACCAGGAATCGCCGGCCCTTCTCGTCGGTCAGGCTCAACACGCCCGAGTCCTTGCCCAGCGCGTCGGTGATCAGCCTCTCCACCTCGGTGGGTGTCTGCGCGCTGTTGAAGGCGAGCTCGCGCGGGCTGTCCGTGACACCGATCTTGACCTCCACGCTGTGAACCCTTTCCGTATCGCTGACAACCTCGAAGGCAAGGCTAGTGGACGCGCCAGGCGGTCGGCGCGCCGGTGAGTACGCGCTCAGCGAAGCCCGCATGCGAAACGCGACCGAACCGAGCCCGGACCGTGACCGAACACACCCGGCAGTAAACCTCATTCGTCACTTACGCATCGATAGCATCGGCCGGGTACTGCCAAAAGACGACCGGGGAACCCCATATGAACAGGCCTTATACCGCACATTCACCGTATTCTCTGACCCCGACCGAGCGCATAGAGTCCTACTCCGTCGAGGACCTCGGCGAGCTCGATTACGACGGGCTTCACGAGTACCCGGAGGATGGCGAGTACGCCGAATTCACGGAGTACGACGAAGCGCGCATCGACCGCCGGTGGATGTGGATCGCCGGGATCGCGGGCGCGATCCTGTTCGTCGCGATCGGCACCACGGGCATCATCCTCGGCGGCGGTGACAGCGGTTCGGTGTCGGCCACCGCGACGTCGGGGGCCCCGATCACGTCCGCGGCCCCGGTCACGTCGTCGGCGCCGTCGGCCGCCGCCTCGCCCGCTCCCGTGGTCCCCGCGCTGCCCGAGACGGTCACGACTGTGAGCCCGACCGCGGAGACGACGCCCGCACAGCCGGAAGCCGCCGCGCCGCTGCCCTCGCCTGCCCTTTCGCCGCGCACCATCACCTACCGCGTGACGGGTAACCGGCAGCTGATCGACCTGATCACCGTGATCTACACCGATCAGCAGGGCGCGCTGCAGACCGACGTCAACGTCGCGCTGCCGTGGTCGAAGACCGTCGTGCTGGACCCGGGTGTCGAGCTCAAGTCGGTCACCGCGACCAGCGTGGGCGGTCAGCTCAACTGCAGCATCACCGATGCGGCGGGCGCGCTCGTCGCCGCCCAGGCCAACAACTCGATGATCGCGACCTGCACGCAGTAACGCGGGCCGTCAGGCCAAGCCCAGCTCCTGCATCCGGGAGGCGTGGGTGCGCTGCAGCCGGTCGAAGAACTCGGTCATCTGGGTCAGGCCCTCGCCGCTCGTCATGACAAGGTCGACGAGCTCGTCGTGATCGGCCATCACGTATTGCGCCTGCGTGATCGCCTCGCCGAGCAGCCGTCGCGACCACAGGGCCAGCCGGTGACGCTGCTTCTCGCTCGCCGTCACGGCGGCCTGCACCTCGGCGACGACGAACTGCGAGTGACCGGTCTCCGAGAGCACCGCGCGGACCACGTCGGCCACCTGCACGGGCAATGACGTGGCGATCTCCAGATAGAAGTCGGCGGCCAGGGCATCGCCGACATAGGTTTTGACGAGCGCTTCCAGCCACGTGCTCGGCGTGGTCAACCGGTGGTAGTTCTCCAGCGCCGCTGCGTACTTGGTCATCGCCGGCACCACGTCGACTCCCCTGCGCTCCAACGCGTCCCGGAGTACCTCGTAGTGGTTCATCTCCGCGGCGGCCATGCTGGCCATGTTGATGCGGCCGCGCAGGTTGGGTGCCATCCGGGCCTCGTCGGTGAGCCGATAGAACGCCGCCACCTCGCCGTAGGCCAGCAGCGCGAACAGTTCGTTGACACCGGGATGGTCGGCCGACACGCCCGACGTCACCGAGTCGGCCATCTGCTCGGAGGGTCCCGGCGGCGCCG
The DNA here is from genome assembly GCA_963737385.1 of uncultured Actinomycetota bacterium. Classification (GTDB taxonomy): domain Bacteria; phylum Actinomycetota; class Actinomycetes; order Mycobacteriales; family Mycobacteriaceae; genus Mycobacterium. The sequence continues at coordinate 76,077 of CAVTSZ010000053.1, read as the reverse complement.
GAGACATGGGGGCAGTCATGGGCCAACTCTAATCGTCGACCGGCGCGCCGACCTCTGGGAGAACCCGGCCAGCTATCATGTAGATAGGCAGTGGCATCGAGACGGTCGAAATGACCAGCCACGACCTAAGAAATGTGCGTGCACAGAGTCGGCCCGCCTACCTCAGCGCAGGGCCCCGGCATAGCTTCGTCGAACTCGTGCGCGCGTGGACGCCATGAGGATTCACGATTGAAAGGCTAAGCCTCCCGCGTATGACGCATCTCAACCCAACCTTTGCTGAACTCGGAGTTCGCGACGAAATTGTGCGGGCACTGTCCGAGGACGGCAAGGAACACCCGTTTGCTATCCAAGAACTGACAATGCCGCTCGCGTTAGCGGGCGACGATCTCATCGGCCAGGCGCGCACCGGCATGGGCAAGACCCTCGCGTTCGGTGTGCCCATGCTGCAGCGGATCACCACCGACCCCGAGCGGGAGCTGTCCGGTATCCCGCGCGCGCTCGTCGTCGTCCCCACCCGTGAGCTGTGTCTGCAGGTGTACAGCGACCTCGCGACCGCGGCCAAGTACCTCACCGCCGGCGACCGCAAGCTGACCGTGACATCCATCTACGGCGGCAGGCCCTACGAGCCGCAGATCGAGGCCCTGCAGAAGGGCGTCGACGTCGTCGTCGGCACCCCCGGCCGGTTGCTCGACCTGGCTCAGCAGGGTCACCTGCAGCTCGGCGGGCTGTCGATGCTGGTGCTCGACGAGGCCGACGAGATGCTCGACCTGGGCTTCCTGCCCGACATCGAGCGCATTCTGCGGCAGATCCCCCTTGAGCGGCAGGCGATGCTGTTCTCGGCGACCATGCCGGACCCGATCATCACGCTGGCGCGCACGTTCATGAACCAGCCGACCCACATCCGGGCGGAGGCCCCGCACTCGGCGGCCACCCACGACACCACCGAACAGTTCGCGTACCGCGCGCACGCGCTGGACAAGATCGAGATGGTCGGCCGAATCCTGCAGGCCGAGGGGCGCGGCGCGACGATGATCTTCACCCGCACCAAGCGCACCGCCCAGAAGGTCTCCGACGAGCTCGCCGAGCGCGGCTTCAAGGTCGGCGCGGTGCACGGCGATCTCGGCCAGGGCGCCCGCGAGAAATCGCTCAAGGCGTTCCGGACCGGTGAGGTCGACGTGCTCGTCGCCACCGACGTCGCGGCGCGCGGCATCGACATCGACGACATCACCCACGTGATCAACTACCAGATCCCCGAGGACGAGCAGGCCTACATGCACCGCATCGGCCGCACCGGCCGCGCGGGCAAGACCGGCATCGCGGTCACGCTGGTCGACTGGGACGAGCTGCCTCGCTGGACGATGATCGACAAGGCGCTCGGGCTCAACACCCCCGATCCTGCGGAGACCTACTCCAACTCGCCGCACCTCTACGAAGAGCTGAACATCCCGGCCGGCACCACGGGCACCTTCGGCGAACCGCGCAAGACGCAGGCCAAGCGCCCGCCGGCGGAGAAGTCCGCCGATCGGCCCGCCCGTGCGCGCAACCGGACGCGTCGGCGCACCCGCGCCGGGGAACCGGCGACCGCACATTCCGCGGTGGCGTCGACCGATCAGGCCCCCTCCGACGCCGAGGACACCACTGGCGGTGCGCCGCGGCGTAGGCGTCGCCGCGGCCCGCGCAAGGCCGCGGCAAGCGCCGGCTAGCCCCGCCGCTCGATGGTCAAACCCGAACGCCGCACGCGCGCCGACGTGGTGGCGGCAATCGCGATCGCCGCAGTCGTCGCCGTCACGGCCGCGCTGGTCTGGTGGACCAGCGATGCGCGGGCCACCATCAGCCGGCCGGCGGCGAGTCCGATACCGAGCCTGATCACCGCCAAGACGGTGCCGTCCGCACTGCGTCAGTTGTGGACCGCGGCCAGCCCGAAGACCACGGGGCCACTGGTGGTCGCCGGCAGCGTGGTCACCGGTGACGGCCACAGCGTCGAAGGCCGCGACCCGGCCTCGGGAAACGCGCAGTGGAGCTATTCGCGGGACCTCGACCTGTGCGGGGTCAGCTGGGTGTACCAGTACGCCGTGGCGGTCTATCCCGACACCCGCGGCTGCGGCCAGGTCAGCACGATCGACGCCAAGACGGGCGAGCGCGGCCCCGCCCGCACCGCGTACGCAGACCCCGAGGTGACACTGTCGTCGGACGGCACCACCGTGCTGTCGGCCGGTGACAGCCGGCTCGAGCTGTGGCGGTCCGACATGGTGAGAATGCTCAGTTACGGCTCCCTCGACGCCAGGATCAAGCCAGGTACCCCCGCATCGCCGCTGTGCCGGCTGGTGTCGGCGGCCGCCAGCTCGGCGGCCGTCTCGGTGCTAGAGTCCTGCCCGAATCACCCCGACCTGCGCCTGACGCTGCTACGGCCGGCCGACGACGAGGACACCCCCGAACTCAAGTACGTGCCGCAGCCCGGCGTGAGCGGCGAATCCGACGCCCGGGTGGTGGCCGTCTCCGACACCACGACCGCGGTCTACGTACCGACGCCCAAACCGACGGTGAACATCGTCGACGAAACCGGTGCGACAATCGCGAGCACACCGCTGTCCAAGCCGGTGTCGAAGGACGCGACGATGTCTCGCGCCGGGGACCTGATCACGTGGTGGACCGGCGACAGCGTAATGGTGTTCTCTGCCAACGGACTCAAGTACAAGTACACCGTCACCCCGGCAGGGGCCAACGTTCCGCTGGGACCCGCGACGGTCATGGCCGGACGGCTGCTCGTCCCGGTCACCGGCGGATACGACGTGTTCCACGCCGCCAGCGGTCAGGGCGACCGCCACATCCCGGTGCGACGACCGCCGAACCCGGGTCCGGTTGTGCCCGCGGTGGCGGGTCCGATGGTCCTCGAGCAGCGGGGCGACGAACTCGTAGCGTTGGGCTAGTTGCGATTTGTGTGCGTTCGCGAGCGCTGAGCGCTCGCGAACGCACACAAATCGCTAAAGATCGGGAGTGTACGTCGCCAGCGTCTGGCCGGTCTTCCAGTGCTTGAGCAACGCATTCGCCAACTCGCGGTAGGCAGCGGCGCCCTTGTTCTTGCGGGCGGCCAGCACCGAGGCACCCGACGCGGTGGCCTCGGCGAACCGCACGGTGCGCGGAATAGGCGGCGCCAGCACCGCCATGTCATAGCGGTCGGCGACATCGAGGAGCACGTCACGGCTGTGTGTGGTGCGCGAGTCGTACAGCGTCGGCAGTGCGCCCAGCAGCGTCAGGTCGCCGTTGGTGATCTGCTGAACATCGGTGATGGTGCGCAGGAACTGTCCGACGCCGCGGTGCGCCAACGTTTCGCACTGCAGCGGCACGATCACGTCGTCGGCCGCGGTCAGCCCATTGAGCGTGAGCACACCCAACGACGGCGGACAGTCGATGATCACCACGTCGAACAGGTCGTTGATCTTGGCCAGCGCACGCTTGAGCGCGTATTCGCGGCCCGCCCGCATCAACAACATCGCCTCGGCACCGGCCAGGTCGATGTTGGCGGGGAGCAGCGTCATCCCCTCCGACGTGTCGACCAGTGCCGCATCAGGTTCGACGTCTCCCAGCAGTACCTCGTGGATCGACACCGGCAGCTTGTCGGGATCCTGCCCGAGCGAAAACGTCAAACACCCTTGCGGATCGAGGTCGACGAGCAGCACCCGTCGGCCCTTCTCCACCATCGCCGCACCCAACGACGCCACCGTCGTCGTCTTGGCGACCCCACCCTTTTGATTGGCGACTGCAAGTATCCGCGTCACGCTTTCATCCTGGCACGCGCACGACCACGACGATCGGCCGTGGGGCAGAATCGCCAGAGTGAGTGTCAGTGAGCATCGGCTGTTTCTGCTTCGACACGGCGAAACCCAGTGGTCGAAGGCCGGTCGGCACACCGGCCGCACTGATCTTGACCTCACCGAGAACGGGCGGATGCAAGCGAAGATGACCGCGGAGGCGTTCGTCGACCTACAGCTCGACGATCCACTGGTGATCAGCAGCCCGCGTCATCGCGCACTCGTCACAGCAGAATTGGCCGGCCTGACTGTCGGCGAGGTGTCTGAGGGCCTGGCCGAATGGGACTACGGGGACTACGAAGGCCTGACCACTCCACAGATCCGGCAGACGGTGCCCGACTGGCTGGTGTGGACGCATGGTTGTCCTGGCGGTGAGAGCGTCGAGCAGGTCCGCGACCGCACCGACCGGGCCGTCGAAATGGCGTTGGCACATATGGAATCGCGCGATGTGGTGTTCGTCGGACACGGCCACTTCTCCCGGGCCATCCTGACCCGCTGGATCGAGTTACCGGTGTCCGACGGAATCCGGCTGGCGATGGTCGCGGGGGCGATCGCGGTGTGCGGATTCGAGCACGGGATCCGCCAGATCAGCGCGTTGGGACTCACGGGCTTCGCGCACCCGTGCCTGCCGGCATGACGCGAGAACCGTCCTTCGTCCTCGCGGCAGGCGGGGCCGTGGTCGCTGACGGCGTGCACACCGCGTTGCCGAGAGTCGCCGACGCGCGGGCGGCACTTGCATCGCACAGCGCCCCAATCATCGTGGGCGCCTTACCGTTTGACATGACGAAGCCGGCGGCGCTGATCCGGCCGCAGGCGATTCAGTTCCTCGACGCATTGCCGACGTGGCCATTGCGCCAGCTTCCGTCGGTGCGGATCGAGCAGACACTGCCGGACCCGGATGAACACCGATCCCGGGTCGCGGCCGCGTTGCAGCGCCTGCGAGACCCGGCCACCGGGCTGTCCAAGGTGGTGTTGGCCCGGGCTTTGCGGTTGGTCGCGGACGGCCCGCTCGATGCGCGCACCATCCTGGCCCGCCTCGTCACCGCGGACCCCGCCGCCAATGCCTACCTCGTCGACCTGACGGCGGCGGGCGGCGGCCACTCCGGCACCGTGCTTGTCGGCGCGAGCCCCGAGCTGCTGGTGACCCGCCGCGGTAACGAAGTGGTCTGCGCGCCATTCGCGGGCTCGGCTCCGCGGCTGCCCGACCCCGACGCCGATGAGGCCAGCGGGGCGGCATTGGCCAACTCGGCCAAGAACCGCCACGAGCACCAGCTGGTGGTCGATGCGATTCGTGAGGTGCTGGACCCGCTGTGCACCGATCTCGAGATCGCGCCCGAGCCGAAGCTGCGTAAGACCGACGCGGTGTGGCATCTCTACACCCTGATCTCCGGAAAATTGCGGGAAAAGTCCACTACCGCACTGGATTTAGCCGTCGCACTGCATCCGACTCCTGCGGTGGGCGGCGTGCCTGCCGCAGCCGCCGCGGAGCTGATCACCGAACTCGAGGGCGACCGCGGCTTCTACGCCGGCGCCGTCGGCTGGTGCGACCAGCGCGGCGACGGCCGTTGGGTGGTGTCCATCCGGTGTGCGCAGTTGTCGGCCGATCGCCGCACCGCTGAGCTGCATTCCGGTGGCGGCATCGTCGCCGAGTCCGATCCGGACGACGAAGTCGACGAGACAACAACGAAATTCAACACGATGCTCGGGGCCCTCGGAGTCGAGCCGTGACCGAGGTCATCCGTCGCGTCCGGCCGGGAGACGAGGCGGAACTGACGGCGATGATTCACGAGCTGGCCGAGTTCGAGCGCGCCACCGACGAATGCACCGTCACCGAAAGTCAGCTCAGGAAAGCGCTTTTCGGTGATCAACCCACCGTGCACGGCCACATCGCGGAGGTCGATGGTCAGGCCGCCGCAGGTGCGTTGTGGTTCCGCAACTTCTCGACGTGGGACGGCGTGGCGGGCATCTATCTGGAGGACCTGTACGTGCGTCCGCAGTTCCGCAGGCGGGGCCTTGCGCGCAAGATGCTGGCGGCACTGGCCCGCGAATGCCTCGAGGGCGGCTACACGCGGCTGTCATGGGCGGTGCTCGACTGGAACGTCAACGCGATCTCGCTGTACGACACCGTCGGCGGCAAGCCGCAGAACGACTGGATCACCTACCGGGTGTCCGGGCCGGAGTTGTCGGCACTGGCCGCCGAATCCTGAGCGCCCAGCCACTGCAGCGTGGACGGGCTGAACAGCAGACCCAGTGCGGCCAATGCCACCAGCGCCACCGGGAACCGCGTAGAGCCACTGGTGAGACCCGACTCCCATGTACCAGGCAACCGGTAGTAGCAGCAGTTGCGCGAAGACCGCGATACCCCTGCCCCACCGCCGCCCGGTCCATAACGCCCAGCCCGCGGCGAGGACCGCCGAACCCATGATCGCGAACCACCCGGCCGTGCCGTACCCGCTGAGCCACGGCTGGTCCTCGACGCCACCGAGGTGACGCACCGCCAACGTCAGCGCGACCACGACCAGCGCGGCGCCCTCCAGCGACACGACGACGGCGGCCTGGCGCACGGATGCCGGTGAGGGAACGATCACGACCGGCTGCCTCGGGCCAGGTGCCGGACCACCACAGCTTTGGGAGTCGGTCCGCGAAGGAGCAGTACGTGTCGATCGGTGCTCACCGTCGTACGGTACCGAGGGAACCAGGGCGCACATGGTTGACAGTCCCTGCGGGGACCTCCTGCCATCCCACCAGATGGTGCTAGGATGTTCTGTGGATGGTCAGGAGCGGAACATGGCGGAGATTGACAAGAGCGAGAAGATCACCATCAACGTGGGTCTGGTCGACCTCGGCCAGATCGATCTACTCGTCGACGAGGGCTTTTACGCCAACCGCACTGATTTCATCCGCACAGCGATCCGGCGCCAGCTCGAAAACCGGGCGGACGCGGTAAAGAATACGGTGGCACGCCGAGCTCTGACGTTGGGCACACTGCACCTCAGCCGCAGTGACCTCGAGAAACTCCGCGACGCGGGGCAGACCATTGAGCTGCATGTCCTCGGGCTGGCGACTATCGCCAACGATGTGAGTGCCGATCTCGCCCTGGCGACGATCTCCTCGGTCGAGGTCCTCGGCGCCTTCCGGGCGCCCAAAACGGTGAAGGCCGCCCTCGCTACCCGCACCACCTGAGCGCAGCGGCGCCGACCGACCGGTCGACGTCAACATCACACCCGAGGGGCTCCCATGGACGACGACCACCGCAGCACCGGCATGTCCGAAGCACTGAGACTCACCCGCGCAGGACAGCTGACGGAGGCGTTCGCCGTTTTGCAGCGCACGCTCGGTGCGGCGGGCCAGACAGGGCCGGTCGGCACCGCACCGGATATCCCGGGGCGCTTTCCCGGCGGCCGCGAGATGCCGCCCGCGCAATGGCGCAAGCGCGCGCCGCGTGGGCGGCCTGCTCGACAAGTTGCGGCCCGCGCCGACCTCAAATCCGGGCGCGGCTGCGGCGGCCGCCGCAGCCGGCGGCGAGATCCGCCACTTGGACCACACCGAACCGGCCGGGACCAGAAGCTACGACCTCTATATCCCCACCGGCTACACCGGTGCGCCGGTGCCCCTGATCGTCATGCTGCACGGCGGCAACCAGGACGTCACCGATTTCGCCGCAGGCACCCGAATGAATGACCTCGCCGAGCAGCACACGTTCCTCGTCGCGTACCCGCAGCAGTCCGCAAGGGCCAATCGCGGCGGCTACTGGAACTGGTTCTCCCCCGCCGACCAACGGGCTGGCGCAGGCGAGCCGGCGATCATCGCAGGCATCACCCGCCAGATCATGGCCGACCACGAGGTCGAACCCGGCCGAGTGTATGTCGCAGGCCTGTCCGCCGGCGGGGCCATGGCGGCGGTGATGGCCGCGACGTACCCGGAGCTCTACGCCGGGGTCGGGGTGCATTCCGGGATCGCTTACCGCGCTGCACGTGACGTCGCGGCGGCGTTCATTGCCATGCGAACCGGCGGCTCACCGCCACCGGGCGGAAGAGTGCCGTTGATCGTGTTCCACGGCGACCGCGACAAGATCGTTGCGCCGGTGAACGCGCAGAACCTCATCGCTGCCCGGCTCGCCACGGCCGGTGTCACGGTTTCAGACACGACCCACCTCGATGAGCGGATCACGGGCGGGCACACCTGCAGCCGAACCGTGCACACCGACGCGGACGGTAGCGATCTCGCTGAGTGCTGGATCGTGCATGGCGGTGGCCACGCCTGGTACGGCGGGAGCCCGGTCGGGTCCTACACCGACGCGTCGGGTCCCGACGCGTCCGCCGAAATGGTCCGGTTCTTCTTCGCACAGAATCGCAAGGAACCTCGCAAGGACTGATGAGAGCTCAGCCGCCGACACTTCGGGGTTGTCGCGCCGCCAGGTCACTACCAGTTCGCGTTTGGCGCCGAAACGCTCCAAGTGACGGCCCAGCACGTCCTCGACGTGAGCGAGCGACTCGACGTCCTCGGCGGCGGCTTCGAGCACAAGGCGGTTGTCCTCCGGCCGGACTGTCGCGGTGCCGTAGTCAAACACCAGCCGTCCGCCCTGCCGCTCGCCGGCGACCGTCTCGACGGTGTCCTTGCGGCCGAGGTGGGCAAGCAGTTGCTTCGCGTAGCGTTCGGGGGCGTCCGTCGCCACTATTGCGATCGACCTCATTCTCGAAGACTCGCCGCACGGAGGTGGCGTAGGCAATAGCCTGACGATTCGCTTCCGTTCAGCGGGATCGGAATTCGCGCGTTCGGCTTCCGTCGTCACCCTGTCAGAGACTGACAGGGTGACGATCTACGACGAACCCAAGATCGATTGTCACAACCACCTCCTCGATCCCGCACATTTCGGATATGCGCCCGACGCCTGGTATCACCCGGTGGCCAACGAGCAGGGCACAGCACACCAACTGACCGGGTTGTTCGATGCCTACGGCTGCCGACATGCGTTGGTAGTCGGACCCAATTCGGGCTACGGCACCGACAACCGATGCCTACTGGACTTCCTGGCTCGGGGCAACGGCCGGTTCAAGGGTGTCGCTGTGGTCGACAACAACACCAGCCGCTCCGAACTGGAGCGGCTGCGGGATCGCGGCGTCGTGGGCATCACGATGCAGGCCGCACTGCTCGGCGTCGGTCACTTCGGTGACACCGCGGCGCTACTGCACGAGCTTGCAGAGCTGGACATGTTCGCCGACGTTCAGGTGGACGGAGACCGACTCGTCGAGATGGCGCCGATTCTGGAGCCCTCCGGGGTGCGCGTCCTCATCGATCATTGCGGACGACCCGATCCCACGGCCGGATTGAGTCAGCCGGGGTTTCGGCGCTTGCTCGACCTGGCATCGAGCGGCCGATACTTCGTCAAGATCTCCGGCTTGGTGAAATGCTCGGCGGAGACCTACCCGTGGACGGATTCCTGGCCCTTCGTGCACGCACTGCTCGAGGCATTCACTCCCGACCGGTGCATGTGGGGCTCGGACTGGCCGTTTCTGCGCGCGCCCGAGCGGATCGACTACGGACTGGTGCTCGCCCTTGTCGAGCGCCTGATACCCGAACCCGGCGACCGTCGAAAAGTGTTGTGGGACACCCCTATGCGGCTCTTCGGCTTCAGTTGACGATGTGGACGGGCCTGCCGGTGCGGGCGGACTCCACGACGGCATCGACCACCTGCATGGTCTTGAGACCGTCCCGGCCGCTACATATCGGTTCGGCCTCGCCGAGAATGACCTGGGCGAAATGCTTGACTTGATTCGCCAGCGGATCGCTGCGCTCCACGCTCTCGGTTGACGTGGCGAACGGCACCCACCATGACCGCTCACCCTCGAAGATCTTCACGCGCATCGTGGGCACCGACAGCGAACCCTGCGTTCCGGCGATGTGATACGCGTCCTCGTCGTCATAGCTGGAGTAGCTGGTGTTCTCTTGGGAGGTCTGCTCCCAACTGCGTGCCGACGCCGCAGTGTCGGAGAGCAGGAAGGTGCCGAGCGCACCGTTGGCGAAGCGGAAGATCATCGCCGCCGTGTCCTCGACGGGAAAATCTCGAGTGGAATTGGACGTCAACGCCATCACGGTGTCGATGTCGCCGATCAACGACAGCAGGTTGTTCACCTCATGGGTCAGGTTCAGCAGGATCGGCCCACCTCCGGGCTCGCGTCGCCATCCGTCGCCAACGTCGAAATAGTCGTCGGGCTTGTAGAACATGGCGGTGCCCGAGACGCCGACAAGCGTTCCCAGAGCGCCACTTTCGATGATCTCACGCGCCCTGGTCATGATGGGGCTGTAGTTGCGGTGGTGGCCGGTCAGTACCGGAACCCCTGTCTCTTCGCCTGCCTCGACGAGACGGGTGGCAGAAGTGACGTTGTCCCCGATGGGTTTCTCGACGATCACGGGTACCCCCGCCGCGACGCACTCGAGGCCACCGGCCACGTGCATCTGGTTCGGCGTGGCCAGGATGATGCCGTCCGGCTTGTCCTTTGCGAACAGCTCGGCGAGGGACGCGTACAGCGAAACACCGTACGTCCGGGCAAGTTCCGAGCCGGCCGGCCCGGGGTCCACGATGGACGCCAACACGGCCGAGTCGCTGGCGTCGATTTCCTCGATGTGTCGCTTGCCGATCAGGCCGGCGCCGGCCACCGCGATCCGAACCTGCCTCATCGTGCGCCGTCCGGCCGGGCCCCCGTCGATTCCCGCACCACGAGTTGGGTCGGGATCACGATCGGGGTGTCCGCTCGGCTCACGATGCGACCCCGGACCAGGTCGACCAGCGTTCGGCCTGCGTGCTCGACGTCGCTGTGGACAGTCGTCAACGAGGGCTGGCAGAAATCGGCGCCGAAGATGTCGTCGTGGCCCACGACACTGATCGCGCCCGGCACGTCGACCTTTCTCCGCCGCAACCGCTCGAGGATTCCGATGGCGAGCAAGTCGTTGAACGCCACAAGCGCGGTGGCACCGCTGCCGAGTCCGACATCGGCGGCCGCGGAGCCCTGGTCGAGTGTCGGCATGAACGGGCCGAGACGGACGATCTCGAGGCCCAATCGCGCGGCGTTTTCGGACAGCGTGAGCCACCGTTGCGTGTCGGTCCACAGGGCGGGTGGCCCGGACAGATACGCGATCGAACGGTGGCCGAGTGCGGCCAGATGCTCGACGATCTGCCGGCTACCGTCGCGCGAATCGGTGAGGACGCTGGCGAATCCGGGGACCTGCCGGTTGAACAACACAACATCGGCCCGATCAACGACCGCACTCAGTTCTTCCTCCGGGAGCAGGCTGGACGCGAGGACGATACCGTCGACGCCACGATCGTTCAGCCGCTCGATATGGGCGAGTTCGACCTCCGGCCCATCGGCGATGTCGCCGACGACCAAAGACGCGCCTGCCGCGCGCGCCTGAGACTCCACCCCGCGGATTAACGCGGCGTTGTACGGATTACCGATGCCGCTGACCATGAGCGCCAGCAGGGAGTCACGCACCGGTATCCGAGCTGTCGGATATCCAAGGCGCCGCGCGACTTCCTGGATCCGCTCCCGCATGGCGCCGCTGACGCGGTCGGGATTCGACAGCGCACGCGACACCGTCGAAATGGCGACGTCGGCTTCCCTGGCGACATCCTGAAGCGTCACCGTCCGCGATCTGGCAGCGGCAGGATCGTTCACGTTGCCAAATTTTGCCAGATTTTGCCATCTGTGGCAAGCTATTGCCATAGTTGCCGAATCCCGAGGAAGCGAGCATTCACCGTGAAACCGACCGCCTGGCTGATCTGGACGGTAGGCGTGGCCGCCTACATCCTGACGGTCATGCAGCGGACCACCCTCGCCGCTGCGGGCCTGGACGCCGCCGATCGGTTCGGGCTCAACCCGGGCACTCTGGCCGCCTTCGTGTTCATCCAGGTGGCGGTGTTCTCCCTGGCGCAGATCCCGGCTGGACTGATGGTGGACCGTTTCGGGCCACGAGCGATGCTCGTCGCCAATGCGGTCCTGCTCGCCGGCGGGCAGATCCTTCTGGCGCACGCGACATCCATGCCCGTCGCCGCTGCGGCGCGAGTTCTGGTCGGGACCGGCGATGCGGTGGTCTTCGCGGCGACGTTGGCGCTCATCCCACGATGGTTTTCTCCACGACGGGTGCCGGTGATGACCCAGCTGACGACAATCGTCGGTCAACTGGGACAGATTCTGTCTGCAGTGCCGTTCGTCGCATTGCTCCGCCACAGCGGATGGTCGACCGCATTCACCGGCGTCGCCGCCGCGAGTGCGCTGATGGGTGTGCTGGCATTCGCGGTCGTGCGCAACGGTCCGCCCGGATCCTGGGTGCCCACTCCCCTCGCGTCGGCCCGCGACGTCGGCAATGCCCTCAAAGAGGTGTGGGCGCGCCCAGGGACACGTCTGGGGTTCTTCGGTCACATGGCCACGCAGTTCCCGATGATGGTGTTCTCGCTGCTGTGGGGATTGCCCTATCTGGTTTCCGCCCAACACCTTTCGGAATCGACAGCCAGCTTGCTCATCATGGCGTTTGTGCTGAGCTCGGTTGTCATCGGACCGGTGATCGGCGTGCTCACCGCACGCCACCCCCTGCACAGATCGTGGTTGATCCTCGGCGTTGTCGCGGCCGACATCGCGATATGGACGCTGATACTGGCGCTACCCGGGCCTGCTCCGCTGTGGCTGCTGGTCGTGCTCGTCGTCATTTTGGCCGCGGGCGGCCCTGGGTCGGTAGTGGGTCTGGACATCGCGAGGACGGCGAATCCGCGCCTGAATATCGGCGTCGCGCAGTCCATCGCGAATCTCGGAGGGTTCCTGGCCACCCTGTTCGTGCTCGCGGCCATGGGCGCCGTGATGACAGCCGCCGGCGGCTTCACGCCCGAAGGGTTCAGGATGGCCTGGCTCGTCATGTATCCGGTGTGGGCGTTGGCGATCGTGGGCATCGTCGTCACCCGGCGCAAGGCTCGCCGGCTCGACGCGGAAATGGGCATCGTGCCTCGGCCGCTGCGCCAGGTGCTGGCCCAAGCGGCGAGTCGGTAACGACCGGCGCCGCGCCGTGGGCGGCAACCTGGCGCCTGAAACATGTGAGTTACCGCGTGACCGCTGCGCCGGCATCCTTTGGCAGCCGCAGGGTTTCGACGATGGTGAGCATCATCAGCAGGCCCAGTGCGAGATAGGTCCACGAGTATGCCTGTCCCTCGGCGTGACTGCCCGGTGTGAACATGCCGAGCAGGAGGGCACCCACCGCGATCCCGAGTCCGGCGGCGAGTTCCTGCACCGCCGCGTTGAGGGTGTTGGCGTGTGTGAGGTCCGCATGGTCGACGTCGGAGAATGCCAGGGTGTTGTAGACGGTGAACCCGACCGAACGCAATGCCCCACTGACAAACAGGACGCACGCGATCAATGCCACGGGTACATCCGCGCTCAGGCAGGCCAGCAGCCCGAAGCAGAGCACCGACAAGACGCCGTTTACCAAAAGCACCCTGCGCATCCCCCACCGCCGCATCAACGGCGTCGTGGCAGGCTTGATCGCAATGTTGCCCACGAACAGCACTGCCACTAGCAGTCCGGCGGCCAGCGGTGTCCAGCCGAACGCCAGCTGGAACTGCAGCGGAAGCAGGAAGGGCACGGCCGTGATGACCAGTCGGTACAGCGATCCCGCGGACGCCGTGATTCGCAACGTATGCACCCGCAGCACCCGCAACTCAATCAACGGGTAGCGATACCGCAACAGATGCCACACCGCGGTGACCAGCAGCACGACCGCGACCCCGCCACCGACTGCGACGTGCAGCCAGTTCGTGCCCTGCACCCGGATGCTTTCCAACGCGATCAGCGCTGCCGCGATGCCTGCTCCCATTACTGCCAGCCCGCGCCAGTCCAGCGGCGCCGGGCTGGAGACGCCTTCGCCGCGGATCAGCCTCAACGACAACAAGAATCCGATAATGCCGAGCGGGATGTTGACGATGAAGATCCACCGCCAGGAGGCCACGGTGGCAACGGCACCGCCAAGAATCGGGGCGACCACAGGAGCTGCGAGGGCCGGCCAGGTCAGCCACGCGATAGCCTGGACCAGGTCGCCCTTCTCACTTGACCGCAACACGAGGAGGCGACCCACGGGCACCATCAAGGCGCCGCCGATTCCTTGCACAACGCGCATCGCGACGAGCATCGGCAGCGACACGCTTGCCGCGCATCCGACTGATGCAAGGGTGAATACCGCGATTGCCGCGATGAAGACCCGGCGGGTCCCGAACCGGTCGGCCATCCACCCGCTCACCGGGATGAGGACCGCGACGGTCACCAGATAAGCGGAGATCGCGATGTTGACATCGACGGCGTCCACCCCGAACGACGCAGAGATGAGCGGGATGGCCGGGGTGATGATGGTGGCGTCCAGGATCTCCATGAAGAACGCGCCCGCGACCAACAGAGCCACTCCGCGTGGGACCGACACGGTCGCGCCTCCTGACGATCAGTAGGAACGCGATCTCGGACCGGCGCGGGTGTGCCGCGACGGACGTCAGGTGAAGACGTACTCGCCAGGCCCAGGGCCGAGGACAGGGTGCGCCGCGGAGCCCATCGGCGGCGGGCTCGTCATCGGGCCCGCATGTTCGGCCGACCACTTCGCCCAGTCGACCCACCACGATTCCGGACTTGCGCTTTGCGACGGACATCCAGTCGTCGGCCTCGGCGGGATTGTCGTCCGCGGACAGATACCACGACTTCGGGCCGGGCGGGTTGACGATTCCAGCGATATGCCCGCCATTGCTGAGGACGAATCGCGTTGTCCCGGAGAACAGTTGGGTGGTCTTGTACGCCGACTTCCACGGCACGATGTGATCGTTCTTCGCGCTGACCACATAGGCGTTCGACTTGATCGTGGACAGGTCGATCGTCTGACCCGATATTTCGAGTTGCCCTTGGGCAAGCAGGTTTTGGACGTAGAAATTCCGGAGGTAGAACGCGTGCATCGCGGCGGGCATTTTCGTGCTGTCGGCGTTCCAGGCGAGAATGTCGAACGCCGGCGGATCCTGCCCGAGCAGCCAGTTCGACACCACATAGTTGAATATCAGGTCGTTCGCACGCATGATGTCGAACGTTCCGGCCATCGACTCGCCCTCGAGCGTGCCGCCCGCCTTGGCCATTGCCTTTTCGACACGATCGACCGCCGCTTCGTCGGTGAAAACCCCCAACTGGCCGGGATCTGAGTAGTCGAGCATGGTGTTGAGCAAGGTCACATTGCCGACCCTGTCGTCGCCGGTCTGCGTTAGGTAGGCCGCCGTGATCGCGGTGAGCGCACCACCGAGGCAGAGTCCGACGATGTCGATCTTGGGTGAACCGGTGACTTCCGAGATGACGTCCAACGCTTGCCGCGGCCCAGAAATGAGATAGTCCTCCAGGGTGGTGCCGTACATCTCTTTCGTGGGATTGCGGTAGCTGATTGCGAAGACTGTCCTGTTGTGCCGGATCGGCCCATTCGATGAAGCTGCGTTCAGGTGCCAAATCCATGATGTAGTACTTGTTGATCCATGGCGGACTGCACAGCAGCGGAGTGCCGTGCACCGTGTCGGTCTGGGGTTCGTACTGCAGCAGCTCCATCAGCTCGTTGCGGAACACCACCTTGGCGGGCGTCGTCGCGAGATTCTCCCCGACGGTGAATGCGCTGCTGTCGACCTGTCGGGGGCGTCCCTTGTTCTGCACGACATCCAGCGCGAAATTGCGCGCACCCCGCAGCAAGCTCATACCCGCGGTCTCGAAGGCTCGCTTCATCGCGACCGGATTGGAGACCAGGAAATTCGTGGGGGCGACTGCGTCCAGTAACAGGTTCAGCCCAAGGGACGCCTTCGCCGCCTGCTTGGCATCGACACCGGAGGAGTCGACAAGCGATCGCGCGAACTCGCATTGCGCCAAGTAGGCGAGCCGGAGCGCATGAAAATACGGATTGTCCGTCCACGCGGGATCGGCGAACCGGCGATCGCTCGGCCCCTTGTCGTCACCCTTCGGTTTCCTGATCCAGGAGTTGAGGACTGTCGACGGTATCCGCGCAAGATCCGATGACAACCTGATCGAGGCCGTCATGACATCGGCGGGATTCTTGGCAGCGCCACCGAGCGCCGCCATGAGTGCATCTCCGATGCCGGCGATGTCCGGACCGATCACATCCCACTCGGGCGCGACAATCTCTGCTGCGTTCTGACCAATGTCCATTGATGATCGTGGAGCCACGCGCTCCATGATGGTCAGATTTTCGAGGCACGGCGCCCGTCCTCCCACTGTTTCCACTCGCCGGGAACGGGCTATGAACATCACGACCGCGGGAGCATTGTCGAGCCTGTGGAAACCACGGTTCTACACCGAACGCTGGCAGATCAGCTATGGCAAGCCGATCAATCCGCCGTCCCGATACAGCCCCTCACCGACCAGCACCCGGATCTGTCCATCGAGGACGCGTATGCAATCCAATCGGTGAACGTCGACCGGCGGATCCAAAACGGCGAACGAATCTGTGGCCGCAAGATCGGACTGACGTCGCAGCCGATGCAGGAATTGCTCGGTGTCGACGAGCCTGACTACGGTGTGCTGCTCGACGGCATGTTTGTCGAGGACGGCGACGTAATTGACCTGCAGAAACTCGTCCAACCACGAGTTGAAGCCGAGATGGCGTTCATCATGGAACGTGACCTCGAAGGGCCCGGTGCAAACACTGCGTCCGCGTTGCGAGCCATCGCGGGAGCGTTGCCGGCGGTGGAGATCGTCGACTCGCGAGTCGCGGACTGGAAGATCAAACTGGTCGACACCGTAGCCGACAACGCATCGTCGGGACTCATCGTGATGGGGGGGCGGCTACGCCGTGTCGACGAGCTCGACCTGCGACTCGTCGGCGTCGCTGTCTCCCGGCGCGGCGAGCTGATCGACACCGGCGCCGGAGCCGCCGCCCTGGGGAATCCAGCACGTTGCGTGGCCTGGCTCGCGAACAAGCTTGCGTCGTTCGGCGCGAAGCTGCACGCCGGTGACGTGGTCTTGCCGGGGGCCGTTCACAAGATGGTGCCGGTGGCACCTGGAGACGTATTCCGTGCGGAGTTCGCGCACCTCGGCGCGGTGACGGTTCGATTCTCGCAAGCAACGAGGAGTGCCGCATGATCGACGCTGCGGAGATCGCGAAGCGACTGATCAACGCTGAGCAGGAACGCCAGGCGATTGCCCCATTCACAGATGGGAACCCGGAGCTGGACACTGACACGGCCTATGCCGCGCAGCGCATGGTCGTCCAGGCTCGATTGGACAACGGGGAGCGGATCATCGGAGCCAAGCTGGGCTTGACGAGCCGAGTGAAGCAGAAGGCGATGGGCGTCGATTCGCCACTGTTCGGGATGGTGACCGACCGCATGATTGCACCCTTCGGCGAACCGATAGCCCTGAACGAATTGATTCATCCGCGAGTCGAGCCCGAGATCGCTTTCGTGCTGGCGCGTGACGTCGCGGCGCCGGCGACGGTATCCAGTGTGCTGGCGGCGACGGAAGTGGTCTGCGGCGCGGTCGACGTCCTCGACTCCCGATACGAGGACTACCGTTTCACCCTGCCGGACGTGATCGCCGACAACACGAGTGCCGGCCGATTCCTGCTGGGCCCCAACCAATTAGCGCCAAGCGCCATTGATGACATTCGGCTGCTGGGGTGCGTTCTGCGCCTCAACGGTGGCGTGGCCGCGACGGCCGCCGGCGCGGCGGCCATGGGTCATCCGGCCGCATCGGTGGCCTGGCTGGCGAATCAGCTGGGCGAGCGCGGCGAAGTCCTCAAGGCCGGGTGGATCATCTTCTCCGGCGGCTTGACCGCTCCGATACCACTTACCGCGGAGAATGTGATCACGGCCGAGTTCGACGGACTGGGCACCATCGAGGTGTTCGCCGAATAGGCAGTCCCCGCAACCGATTCAGCGTCGCACACTACTTCGAGGCGGACTGCGACAACTCGTAGAGGCCCTTGATCGCCATCGAATAGCCGTGCACACCGAATCCGACGATGATTCCGCGCGCGAGCGGTGAGACCACCGAGTGATGCCGAAACTCCTCCCTGGCATGAACATTCGAAATGTGCAGTTCGATCACGGGCAGCGTCGCCGCCTCGATGGCGTCGCGGATCGCATACGAGTAGTGGGTGTGCGCACCAGGGTTGTAGACCGCGCCGATCGAATCGCCCGCCTTTACCGCCGCACCGGTCTCGTGGATCCAATCCACCAGCTGGCCTTCGTGATTCGACTGCAAGAAGATCAAATCCAGACCGAGGTTTTCGGCATCTTCTCGGCACATCCGCTCGACATCGGCAAGTGTCGTGGAACCGTACACCTCTGGCTTGCGGGTGCCGAGCAGGTTCAGGTTGGGGCCGTTCATCACGGTGACGGACGTCATGACAACTTCCTGTCGGCAATAGCGAGGACTGATACCGCAGCGACGCTCAGCTCGACGAAAGTGCCTTCGCCTCGGACCGCAACCGGTCGTATTCCTCTTTGGGAATGGGGACCGCACCCTTCTTGCCGAGATCGTTCATGTGAATCCTGGATGTTTCGCGTGCGCTGAACGCGGCGAGCGAGGCGATGACGGCCAGCCCGAGTGTGAAGGTGCCGACCACCAGGATGACCCGAGTCTGCGCAGCTTCGGCCGCCGCCTGGCAGGTCTCGCCCGATGGCAACAGGGTGTCCGGCATGAACTCCTTCTCCTCCACGCAGTCGCCGGGCGCGGTGGGCGCGAGCACCGCGTAGATCAGCGGCAGGAACGCGGTGATCATGGTGCCGATGTTCTGCGACATGGCGAACCCCGTGACCCGCGTCTTGGTCGGGAAGAGTTCCGGGTAGAAGGACGGGAAGACGGCGTTGTATCCCTGGTAGACGATCCCCCACATGAGGATGGCGAAAATGAAGGCCATCACGAGGTTCCCCTGGCTGACGAAGTACAGGTACGGGTATGCGAGGACTCCCGGCACCGAGACAGCCGACGATGATGACCGGCCGTCGGCCGATCCGGTCGGAAAGGTTGCCCACGAACGGGATGAGGATCACCGCGACGATGTTGCCTGCCACCGAGATCCAGAGGTAGTTGGCCGACGACAAGCCGACTCCGTAACCCGCGCTGGTCGCAAACGTCGCTCCGAAGACGGTCGCGGTAAGCGGAACAACGTTCATCAGCGCCATGCAGATGACGCGGAGCATGTCGACGCCGTTCTCCTTGACCGCCATCACGATCGGCGCCTTGGGCACCTCGCCGTGGACTTCCTCCTCCCTGAACGCCGGCGTCTCGTCGACCCTTCGGCGGATGATGACTCCCGCAACAACCACGAACGCGCTGAGCAGGAACGGGATCCGCCAACCCCAGCTTTGGAAGGCCTCCTCCGGAAGTATCGCGGCCAACGGCAGGAAGATCGCTGCGGCGAGGATCTGTCCGGCCTGCACGCCTTGCAGAGTGAAGCTGCTGTAAGTAGCCGCGCCTACCGAATGGTGAGTGCTCCATGATCATCGAGCCGGCTCCTGCGATTTCGCCGCCGACCGCAAAGCCCTGGATCAATCGCATGATGACAAGCAGGATCGGCGCCCAGATCCCGATCGTCGCGTACGACGGCAGCAACCCGACGCAGAACGTGGAGAAACCGATCAGCATCATGCAGAGGATGAGGACGGTCTTCCGGCCGTGCTTATCACCCCAATGCCCGAGAATGAACGCACCAAGAGGCCGCGCAGCGTAGCCGACACCAAACGTGGCGAACGACGCAACAATACCGACCTGCGGGTTGTCCGACGGGAAGAAGAGGGTCGGAAACACCAGCGCCGCGGCCTGCGCGTAGATGAAGAAGTCGTAGTACTCCAGAGCACTGCCTATCCAGCCACTCGCGGCGGCCTTCTTCGGCGTCTTGGCGTACTCCGTGGGTTCGTGCGAACCCTCCGGCTCAAGGATCTGATCTGGCATCTGATTCTCCTCGTGGCGGCACCACGCGCTCCGGCGGCGGCTGGTATTGGTAGTTGACCCGCGCAACCCGTTGTGGTCAACGACACAGCGGAGCATTTCCGCTGAGCGGCACCGACTCGTCCACGCTCGCCCGAGACGCCCGAGACGCCCGATTCGCGAGGTCGACTACGGCGGGTCTGTCCGACCGTTCGCATCGCCAACGCGTGCAGTCACCTCGAACATGAACCGCGGGTCTTCACCTGGTCTGCCGAAAGCGGCAACTTCGACCGCCGAACGGGCGGGGCGATGACCGCCGAAGGCCCGCTTCCACACCTCGTTCAGGGCCGGCCGGTCGCGCTGCAGGTGTGTGGTGAAGATACCGACGCGGACCACGTCGCCGAGCCCGCCGCCCGCCGCTCCCAAGATGGCCTCCAAGTTGGTGAAGAGCTGCTCGGCCTCGGCTTCAGCGGTGTCAGGGAGGTGCCCCGTCCTCGGATCCAGCCCGAAAAGTGCGGACACGAAAACCCATCCGTCCACCTCGACTGCCTGGGGAACCGGGCCCTGGTGCGGCAGGAGCATCGTGGCGTTTCGATCGTTCGCATGTCCAAACGCTCGCACGCATCGTTCTTGGTGAGGCGCGTCGTTCCGGCGAGTGGGAAGATGGGGCGCACGGCTACTTCTCCTGCCTCCGATGGGTGACGCTGGATACGTTGTCTAGTGGCGACGGAGGACGCGAGTGATCTCTGGCAGGACGACGCTGATAGCCCATCTCGGTTATCCGACGGAGGCGTTCAAGGCGCCGATGATCTACAACCCCTTTTTCGAGAAGGCCGGCATCGACGCGGTGGTAATGCCGATGGGGATCCAGGGTCCCGACTATCCGACCTTCCTCCGAGAGTTGTTCAAAGTCACCAACATCCGAGGCGCGTTGGTGACGATGCCGCACAAGAAGACCACCGTGGACCTCGCGGACGAGGTAAGCCCTACGGCGCGAATTGCCGGCGCGGCCAACGCCCTGTTGAAGCGGGAGGACGGCACCCTGCTTGCCGACATGTTCGACGGCGAGGGCTTCGTCCGCGGCGTACGTCGCAAGGGACGCGACCTAGACGGCGCGAGCGCACTCGTCATCGGCTCCGGTGGGGTCGGGTCGGCCATCGCGGCGTCGCTGGCGGCTGCTGGAGTGGCACGGATGGGGCTGGACGATGCCGTGGCGGAGGCCGCCACGTCGCTCGGCGATCGGCTGACCGCGCACTACCCCGAACTGACGGTGAGCACAGGATCTGCCGATCCCACCGGCTACGACGTCGTGGTGAACGCGACGCCCCTCGGCATGAACGAGGGCGATCCCCTGCCGATCGACATGAGTCGGGTCGCCCCGACCACGCTTTGTCGGCGAGGTCGTGATGAAAACGGCGGTCACCCCGTTCCTGCGGGCGGCGCAGGAACGCGGCTGTGAGACTCAGGTCGGGACCGATATGCTGTTCGAGCAAATCCCGGCGTACCTGGAATTCTTCGGATTCGGTACGGCGACTCCCGACGAACTGCGCGAGGTAGCGCAAATCCAGTACTGACGGCCAGGCGCTTGCGAATCCGCGAGCTTTCACGCGCCGTCATCGTTGCGCACAGCTCGATGGGAATCCGTTGCGCAAGTCAATCGAGAGGCAAGAGAACGAATGATCAAGCTCGTAGGAATTGTCGGTGGCGGCATCATGGGGGCCGGCATCGCGGAAGTCGTTGCCCGCAGCGGCGGCGACGTCGTACTGCGTGAGGTGAACGAGGCAGCGGTCGAGGGGGCTCAGGGGCGCCTCGTCGCCTCACTCGACAAGGCCGTCCGCAACGGCAAACTGGCCGACGACGAACGCGATGCCATCGTCGGTCGGGTCCGATTCACCGACACGTTGGAGGACCTCGCCGATTGCGACCTGGTCGCGGAGGCCGCCATCGAAGACGAAGAGGCCAAGACTGCGATATTCGCCGCGTTGGGCAAGGTTGTCAGGCCGGATGCTCTCCTGACCAGCAATACGTCATCGATCCCCATCATGAAACTTGCCGCAGTGACGCCCGGCCCGGAACGCGTCGTCGGAATGCACTTCTTCAACCCGGCACCGGTAATGCCGCTGGTGGAAGTCATCCCGTGCGAGTTGACGTCTGATGAGACCGTGCAGCGCATCCAGGAATTCGTGCGCGACAAGCTCGGGAAAACGTCCATTACCGCCAAGGACCGCGCCGGGTTCGTTGTGAACGCGCTTCTGATTCCGTACCTGCTGTCCGCGATTCGGATGGTCGACGCCGGAGTCGCCTCCGCTGAAGACATCGACACGGCCATGGTGGGTGGCTGTGCGCATC
This sequence comes from uncultured Actinomycetota bacterium, assembly GCA_963737385.1. Lineage (GTDB taxonomy): Bacteria > Actinomycetota > Actinomycetes > Mycobacteriales > Mycobacteriaceae > Mycobacterium. The sequence continues at coordinate 53,987 of CAVTSZ010000053.1, read as the reverse complement.
CGATGGGGCCGCTGGCCCTGACCGACCTCATCGGACTCGATACCGCTGCCGCAGTCGCTGTGTCGATGTACGAGGAAACCAAGGAACAGTTGTACGCACCACCGGCTTTGTTGCTGCGAAAAGTGGAGGCCGGAGACCTCGGACGAAAGACGGGTCGCGGCTTCTTCATGTATCGCTAGGGTCGCGGCGCCGGCCGCCGAGGTGCGCACCGTGGGAACGAGCACTTGCGAAGGGCGGCTCACCGTGGGCCGGGCTGCGTCCTACGTGAACACGGTGGTGAACCGGTCGTTGAGCTCGCGTGCGTGGTAGAAGATCCCCTTAGCGAGCTGGTCCACCGTCCAGTTGATCGTCGGGAAGTCCTTGTGGACCCTGTAGCCCAGGCCGGCGAACACCTCGTTGCGGTTACCGGAGGGGTCGAAGAAGTAGATCGTCGTGCCCCGCGTGATGCCGTGCCGGGTCGGCCCGATGTCGATGGGCACGTCGTCCATGGAGAAGATGTCGCCGGCACGCAGGATCGCGCCCCAGTCCTCCAGATGGAAGGCGAAGTGGTGCAGCTTGGCATTCGGGCCCTTGATCACGGCGAGGTCGTGCGGGGAGTCCCCGCACGTCATCCACGTGCCGATCACGTCCGGGTGCTCGATGCTCTCGACCACCCGCTCGGCGGGCCGGAAGTCCAAGCACTCCATGAAGAAGCGCTCGACCAGACCCGGGTCCTCCGCGGCGATCAGGGCGTGGTCGATCCAGTGCCCGCCAACCCCCCGCATGTCCCTCGGCCACGCCTCGGGGTTGATCGACCCCGTGTCGGTGCCCGTGAACTCCATTTCGGAGAACAGCTCGAGGGTGTGCTCCGAGGGCAGGGTGACGCGCACACCGTCGCCGACAGTCATGTTCTCGCCACGGCTGAACCGACCCGTCGTCGCGCCGAACTGCGAACAGCGCTTCTCGAACTCGGCGAGGTCGTCGTCGGACGAGCACTTGTAGCCGAGCTTGACGAGCCCGACCCCACCCTCCTCGAGCACCAGGGAGTGGTGGTCCCACTCGTCCCAGCACTTCAGGTGCAACCTGCCGGGCTCCTCGTGCACCACCGACATGCCCAGCGTGTTCGAGTAGTGGTCGCGGGCTTCCTCGAGGTCCGTTACCCGGATATGCACGTACCCCAGTCGCATGACGCTCATGTGATTGTTTCCCTTCTGTCGTTCCTCGTCGCCGGGTTGGACGCCGACCCGCCGGGTGGTGGCGGCGCCGGGTTCGGGCAGGCGAACCCCAGGACCTTGCGGAGCCGGTCCCCCTCCTGCAGCTCGATGGCGATGTTGGTGATCGGCACCGCACGGCAGCTCAAACAGATGCCCACGACGCGCTCGTCATCGCTGAGCACGCTCTCCGCGACCGGGCGCTCGTAGCGAACCTCGCCGAGCACGAGTTGGACCTTGCAGATCCCGCACCCGCCGCGCTTGCAGCCAACCCGGTACCGGAGTCCTGCCCGACTCAGAGCGCCGAGCACGGTCTCCTCCTCTGCGGCAGTGACCTGCAGCCCGTCGGGAAGGATCGTTACGACACGCATGTGGTTCCGGCCTCCAAACGGTCGTCCCGTGGTTGTCACCTTGGCGGGCCGGACCAGTACCGGCCGGCCCTCTTGGGCGCCGCGCACGTGGGGCGTCTCCCGTCTCAGTAGCAATGGACTCGCACCGTCCCCAGGCCGTCGAACTCGGCGGATGCGACCGCACCGGGCCGGAGCTCCGTCGAGGCGGTCAACCCGCCCGACAGCACGATCGATCCCGCCTCGAGTCGCTCGCCGTGGGCGGCGAGCGCGTTCGCCAGCCACGCCACCGCTACGGCGGGATGGCCCATCACCGCGCCGCCGGCCGCGGTCTCGAACCCGCCGCGATATCTGAACAGACAGCCCAGGAGGTGGAGGTCGACGAGTTCGTCCGGCCGCCGGCCTTGTGCGCCGAGCACGACCCGCGCCGCGCCCGCGTTGTCGGCGACGGAGTCGGGTAACCGGAACGCCTGGTTGTACCGCGAGTCCATCACCTCGATGGCGGGGATCACCGCGTCGATCGCCGCCAGCACGCCCGCGGGCGGCGTCGACGGCTCGATCCGCTCGCCGATGAGGAAGGCGATCTCGGGCTCCGCGCGGGGATGGATGAGCTCGTCGAGCCGCACCGGCTCGCCGTATGGCACCACCATGCTCGATGTCAGCTGGCCGTAGACCGGCTCGTGGATGCCGAGGGCGAGGCGCTTGACCTTGCTGGTGAATCCCAGCTTCGCGCCGATGACGTGCTCGCCGGCCTGCACGCGGTGCTCGACGACGAGCGCCTGGGCTTTGTAGCCGGTGTCCGCGTTGAGGAAAGGGTTCACGCTGCTGAACGGCGCAATGGGCGTGCGGTCACGTTGCGCGGTGATCAAGGCATCGGCGATCGCCCTCGGATCGGTCACGCGGCGGCGCCTTCCCCGCCGAACCCCACGGTCACCGTCCCGAGGTGTGCGAATTCCGCCTCGTAGAGGTCGTTCGGGCGGACCGGCACGAGGCGGTGCAGTGGTCCTGACAGCACGATGTCGCCACCGCGCAACCCGCGCTCGGGCGGAAGGAGCCTGTTGGCCAGCCAGCTGAGGCACCGGATCGGATTGCCGAGTGCGGCTGCACCCGCCCCGCTCTCGACGGGAAATCCGTTGCGGTGCAGAAGTATCCCGATCAGTCGCAGGTCGACGGCGGTAGCTGGCGTGACCCGGCTGCCGAGGACGACCCGGCCCGCCGAGGCGTTGTCGGCGACGGTGTCGGCGAGCTGCACACGCCAGTCCGCGATGCGGCTGTCGACGATCTCGATCGCGGGCAGGACGCCGCCGACCGCGGTGAGCGCATCGGCGGTGGTGACGCCGGGGCCGCCGAGGTCGCGCGCCATCACAAAGGCGATCTCGGCCACGACGCGTGGCTGCAGGAGCGACTCGACGGGGACCTCGTCCCCGTCGTCGATGAACATGTCGTCGATCAGCATGCCGAAGTCAGGCTCGGTGACGCCGAGTATCTCCTGTCGCGGCTGCGAGGTGCGCCCAAGTCTGCAGCCCCTGATCGCACGTCCGGCCTCGACCCGCCGGCGAACGTTGTATGCCTGGATCGCGTAGGCGTCGGCGAGGGTGAGGTCCAGTCGGGTCTCTGTGATGGGGTCGATCGGCGTGCGATCGACCTCGGCCCGCCACAGTCGGTCGGCGAGCTCGACGACGGTCGTGCGGTCCTCGTCGCTCATCGGCGGCTAGTCGGTCGACAGGCGATTACGCCCACACGTTCGAGCGCAACCGGTTCCGCCGTTCCTACGGCGTTCACGGCCGCACCTCCGCTTCCCCGTCGAGTCAAGCGTGGTACCTGAGCGGTTCCGTCGGCACTGGGCGAGACCCTAGGTCTTCGCCACCGGCCCGTGCGCTCACACCGCGAGCGGGGCGGAGGCGGGTCGCGCCGGTAGCAAGGGCGACCGGTGCATGCCCGAGTGACAGCAGGAGCGTTCTCGATCCGGTCATACCCGTTAGGATCCGCCGAATCGGCCGACCATGGCCGATTTTCCTGCTGAACGGAACAAGCTCCACCAGGCACTATGTCGCGCGCCCTGCCGCTCGGCTGGGATCCAAGTCAGGGCGACGCTGTAAGTAGCCGACAGAGGCTTATTCTCCGAAACCACAATCACATTGAGCCGCACGGCGCGAATCTTCCCGCTGCCGACGGCAGTGTTTCCGCCCAGTGGTCAGATCTGGTCCCATCAGACGCATTACGGGTAGCTCCTCGAACCATGTCACCTAGTTTGTGGGGCATGTCCGATGAATCGCAGGCGAAGCGTCTGTCGCTTGCCGCAAGCTTCGCCGCTCACCTCGACGATCGACCGCGATGCCACCCACTGTGCCGCGACGGCGGCTGGAAGGTGCCTTGACGATGGCCGACATCCAAGACCAACGCTGTATCACACTGGCTGGTGCAACCCGCGCGCTGACCGCGTCGTTGCAGCACGCGGCCTCGATCGAGGTCCCGGTCTGCGTCGCGGTCGTCGATCACGGGGGCAATCTGGTCAGTTTCGCGCGGATGGACGGCGCGCCGTTGATGTCGGCACAACTCGCGCAGGACAAGGGCTACTCGGTGGTCGCCTTCCAGGGCTTGGCGACCCGCGAGTGGTGGGACCTCATCCGTGATGAGCCCGCGCTCCTACACGGCATAGTGAAGACTGCCCGGCTGACGGTGTTCGGCGGGGGCGTCGCGATCGCCGAGGGCGAGACGATGGTGGGAGCGGTCGGGGTATCCGGAGGCAGCGCCGAGCAGGACCACGAGATCGCCGAGGCGGGCGCTGCCGCCGTTGGCCGATGATGATGAAAACGGTTGGGCCGCCTGCTATGACCGTAGTCACGACGGCCACGAATCTTTTCTGGGTCTGGCGGGCGCTACCTGCCCGGGGACCTCGTCGACAGCAGCGCCAGAATGCGGCAGGCGCGTTCAGTAGGTGTAGCTGCCGAGCAGTTCGCTGATCGCAGCGTCCCTTCTTGACCAGCGGAACATCGGCGTCGGTCCATTGTTGAGGGCGACGCGCTCTGCGATGGTTGTGACACGACGTAGAGCCGTAAGCGGAGGAACGCTATGACCGACACCCTTGACCACGCTGCGCATGTCCTTGCCGATGCTGTCATCGAAGACGGGGATACGGGCGTGTACCGCGCGAACCGTCGCATCTTCACCGACGAGGACATCTTCGAGTTGGAGATGAAGCACATCTTCGAGGGCAACTGGGTTTACCTGGCTCACGAGTCACAGATTCCCAACCCCGGCGACTACTTCACCACCTACATCGGCCGTCAGCCGGTGGTGATCACCCGCGACCGCAAGGGTGAGTTGCACTGCCTGATCAACGCCTGCTCGCATCGCGGCGCCATGTTGTGCCGACGCAAGACCGACAACCGCCCGACGCTGACGTGTCCGTTCCACGGCTGGACATTCCGCAACGACGGGTCGCTGCTCAAGGTCAAGGATCCCGACGACGCCGGCTACCCGGACACCTTCAACACCGACGGCTCACACGACCTCACCAAGGTCCGGTTCGACAAGTACCGCGGGTTCCTGTTCGGCAGCGTCAATGATGATGTCCTCCCGCTTGAAGAGCACCTCGGCGATTCCACCAAGGTGATCGATCTGCTCGTGGACCAGTCGCCGGACGGCGTGGAGGTGCTGCGCGGGTCGTCGACCTACACGTTCGACGGAAACTGGAAGGTGCAGGCGGAGAACGGCGCCGACGGCTACCACGTGTCCGCCGTGCACTGGAACTATGCCGCCACCACCTCCCGGCGCGGAAGCGGCGAATCCACCAACGTCACCAAGGTGCTGGACGCCGGGGGCTGGGGTAAGTCGGGCGGCGGGTACTGGTCCTTCCCGCACGGGCACCTGTGCCTGTGGACGTATGCGGCCAACCCGGCCGACCGGCCGTTGTGGGATCGCCGCGATGAGCTCAAGGCGATGTTCGGTGACGCAAAGGGTGACTTCATGGTGACCGGATCGCGCAACTTGTGCCTGTATCCGAACGTGTATCTGATGGATCAGTTCAGCACCCAGATCCGGCATTTCCGCCCGATCGCACCGGACAAGACCGAGGTCACCATCTATTGCATCGCACCCAAAGGTGAGAGCGCCGAGGCTCGGGCCAACCGGATCCGCCAGTACGAGGACTTCTTCAATGCGTCCGGCATGGCCACCCCCGACGACCTCGAGGAATTCCGGTCCTGCCAGCTGACCTTCCGGGGCACCAAGGCGCCGTGGAACGACATGAGCCGCGGCGCCAAACACTGGCTGAAGGGGCCGAACGACCTCGCCAAGGCACTCGGTATGGACGAGGTGATCTCGTCAGGAATCAAGAACGAAGACGAGGGCCTCTTCCCGATACAGCACCACTACTGGCTGGAGACCATGCGTGCCGGTTTGGCCGAAAACCGTTCCGCCTGAGGAGGATTCGATGACCGCAACGCTACCCACGACCAGCACCACGATCACCCAACAGGCGATCGAACAGTTCCTGTACCGCGAGGCCCGGTATCTCGATGACCGCGAGTTCGAGAAGTGGCTGGAGTGTTATGCCGACGACGTGGAGTACTGGATGCCGTCCTGGCGCGACGACGAACTGCTCTCCGCGGATCCGCAGACCGAGATCTCGCTGATCTACTACCCCAACAAGGGTGGTCTGACAGACCGGGTGTTCCGGATCAGAACCGAACGCTCCAGCGCCACCTCACTTCCAGAACCGCGCACAAGCCACAACATCACCAATGTGGAAGTCATCGAGCGTCGCGGTGATCTGGTGGATATCCGGTTCAACTGGCACACAATGTATTTCCGGTACAACACCGTCGATCCGTACTACGGCACGTCGTTCTACACCATCGACTTCTCCGGGGAATCACCGTTGATCCGCCGCAAGACCGTGGTGTTGAAGAACGACTACATCCACCACGTCGTCGACATTTACCACGTCTAAAGACCTAGCGAGGACCCGCATGACGGAGTACCAAATCGCGCTTGGCTTCGAGGACGGCGTCACCCGATTCATCACCTGCAAGGATGACCAGACCGTCGCAGACGCGTCATACCGGGCGCGCATCAACATTCCGCTGGACTGCCGCGACGGAGCGTGCGGAACTTGCAAGGCGTTCTGCGAGTCCGGCGAGTTCAACCCCGGCATCTATATCGAGGACGCGCTGTCGGAAGGCGAATTCGAACAGGGCTACGTGCTGCCCTGTGTGATGAAGCCGAAGTCGGATCTGGTGCTCAAGATCGCCAGCACGTCGGAGGTGGCCAAGACCACGGCCGCGACGTATGTCAGTGAGATCACCGAGTTCACCCGACTGTCGCGCACCACCGTTTCGTTCAGCGTCGAAATCCCGAACCGTAACGAGTTGACTTTTCTGCCAGGGCAGTACGTCAACATCGCGGTCCCGGGCACCGACGAGACCCGGTCCTATTCGTTCAGCAGCGCGCCGGACGACAAGACGCTGAGCTTTCTGGTGAAGCTGACGCCGGATGGGGTGATGTCGACGTACCTCGATCAGCGCGCCAAGGTCGGCGACCAGCTGACCTTCACCGGGCCCAACGGAAGTTTCTTCCTGCGCGAGGGCGACGGGCCGGCATTGCTGCTCGCCGGCGGAACCGGACTGGCTCCGATCCTTTCCATACTGCGGAAGATGCGTTCCAGTACCAGCCGACGGCTGCATCTCATCTACGGCGTCAACACCGACGAGGACGCTGTCGAATTGGACACCCTGGAACAACTGGCCGGCGAATTGGGCAATCTGACCTGGGATTACTGTGTCGCGGACAAGGCCAGCTCGGCGGAGCACAAGGGCTTCGTCACCGCCCTCATGACACCCGAGCACCTCTACGGTGGCGAGGCGTCCATCTATCTGTGCGGCCCGCCACCGATGGTCGAAGGGGTCCGCAAACACATCGACGCCGGGGGCGTACAACCGGTCGGCTTCTACTACGAGCGGTTCGCGCTGTCCGGCACCGGCGCCGCTGCGCGCACCGAGATACCCGACGAGCCCGAGGTGGTCGCAGAGCCCGAAGCGCCGGCGGCGGTCACCGCGCCGGTCCGCGAGCGCCCACCGGCGGCCATCGAAGTCGCAGCCGTCCTCACCGGCCCGGAGGGCCGTGCAGTGGCCGGACAGACGATATGGCCGCATAAGGAGCTTGCGCCACTGCGCGGTGCCGCTGTGGCGACGTCACCCGCCGACGAAGCCGCGATGGCCCGTGCGATCGCCGGTCAGTCGATCGCACGGCCAGGAAGCGACGTTCCAGCCAGCCCGCTGGATACCGGTGGCCAGCTCATGGAGGCGGGCGATGCGAGATCGATTGCCGGGCAACAGGTAATGGCCCGCGCAGATATCGCCCAGTTAGTTGAACCTCACTATGTGATCGGCGAGGAACATCCGTCGGTGCTCACCTCCGACGCCATCTTCGACGCTCGGGAAGCTCTCGAGCTGGGAGCACTCGAGCTGACCATCGGCAGGATGACCTCGCAACAGCTGACCGGGTACCGACTGGTCGCCGAGGCGACGATGCCCTATGTGGAGGGTGAGCACTTCACCGACGCCGCGGCCTACACCGACACCAACGCGGTTTTCCACGATTACCTGTTCAACGTGACCGGCAACGAGCATCTATTGCAGGCCTACAACAACCTCGGGGTCAAGGGCAAGATGCATGAGGTGCTGCGCCACGCGACGTGGTGTGATCCTCGCGTCGCGCAGGACCATCTCGACATCGTGTCGGCCTTCGAGGCCGGTGACCGGGATGCCGCACGACAGCTGATCTCCGATCACGCCGATCGCTCGAAGCAGACGATGCGCCGCGCCTTGGATGAGAGCCGCGCCCGCGTACTGCCAGCGTGGTTCAGCCCCGGCAGGTTCGAAGGTAAGACCGTTCTCGTCACCGGTGCCGCGCAGGGCATCGGGCTGACGGTGGTCAGGCGGATCGCCGCGGAGGGCGGCGAGGTGGCCCTCGTCGACCGGTCGGAATTGGTGTACCAGGAGGCCTCGGGAATCGCGGCCTCTGGGTGCCACGCCGTCGGGATCACCGCGGACCTGGAAACGTGGGAAGGTGCCTCAGCAGCCGCTGAACAGGCGATAAAGGAACTGGGCCGGATCGACGTGCTGATCAACAATGTCGGCGGAGCGATCAACTTCAAGCCGTTCACCGAGTTCGCCGACGCCGAGATCCGCGCCGAGGTCGACCGCTCATTGATGACCACCCTGTATGCCTGCCGCGCCGCGCTGCCCTCGATGGTGAAGCAGGGCCACGGCGTGATCGTCAACGTCTCGTCGGCGGCGACCCGCGGCATCCACCGCATTCCGTACTCGGCGGCAAAGGGGGGCGTCAACGCGCTCACCGCATCGCTGGCGATGGAGTACGCCGATGCCGGCATCCGCGTGGTCGCCACCGCGCCCGGGGGCACCGAGGCGCCGCCACGCCGGATATCCCGGGGCACACCGGAGGCCCGCGGCGCCACCGAACAGGCCTGGTTCCGGGCGCATATCGACCAGACCATCAACTCGTCGCTGCTCAGCCGATACGGCACGCTCGACGAGCAGGCTGCGGCGATCTGCTTCCTGGCTTCCGACGAAGCCTCCTACATCACGGGGACGGTGCTTCCGGTGGCAGGTGGAGATCTAGGGTAAAGGCTTCTCGGGTAAAGACTTTCAGTCGAGGCCTGCCTCCACAGGTCGGGGCAGGCTCGGGTGCGCCGTGAAAAGCCTTTCGTAGAAGCGTTTAGCGACCGAGTGTGAGATCCTCTGTGACGTGGTCGCCGGAGCCGACGGATCGCGCAGCCGACGGAGAGCCTGGCCGAAGTACTGGACGACCCCAACCGTTTCGGACTCGATGAAATCAAATAGGCGCTCTGCGCGCCGTTCTTCATCCCTGCGCGAACACGGTGTCGTACGTTGCCTCCGGCAGTTGACGACCCGCACACATTCTTCGTCATCGAGAGGTGGTGCTGGCATAGCCCCGTCATGCTGAACTTGGTCGATATCTCGCATTCCGTACTTGGCTCCAGCTCCACGGCCAGTCGCGCAGACTCGGTCTAGTGCGCAGACGGGGCACCGACCATGATGGAGGCGTGATCAAGACTGCGGCCTTTCTGCCCGCCGACCTGAACCGCCTGACCCGTGAGACCGACATGCTCCTGGCCACTATTGACAGCCTCACCGACGAGGAGTTCGCCGCCCCTTCGCAATGTGAGGGATGGACGCGCGCCCACATAGTTGCCCACCTGGCATTGGGCGCTGACGCCATGGGAAACATGATCACTTGGGGCACGACCGGCGTCGAGACCCTGCCCTACGTGTCCCGGGATGCCCGCAACGCTGACATCGAGAATCTGGCGAAGAAGTCGCCCGCAGAGATCAAGGCTGCTCTGCGCACCGCCATCAAGAACTTTGCCGACAAGGCCGCGACCTTGAAGGACGGGCTCAAGGCGGAGACCGTCAAAACCCCCGGCGGCGCCAGTATTACCCCGTACGCCGTGCCCGCCGTGCGAATCTCGGAGGTCATCATCCACCACGCCGACCTCGACACCGTGTGGGGGCTCGGCGAGGCCGACATGGACGCCCTGGAGGACACCCTGGAGATCGTCGTGGAGCGGGTCTCGGCCACCGAGGACTTCCCTGGAGTCACCGTCGACACCGACGAGGGCGAGCACTACGTCATCGGCGACGGCACCACGGCAATCAAGGGCGGCCGCGACGCGGTCATCGGGTGGCTGGCTCGGGGGCTGACCGATGGTCTTCGATACGACGGCGAGCTGCCCGGGCGCCCGGCCCGCTCTATCGGCTGAGCTCGACCGGCCCGCCATTCCCACGACGGCCACCAGGTCGCCAAGATTCACCGGACACTTCCGTGGCGGACCGCCCCGGGTCCGCCATCCAATCCGACATTCCGCCAGGAGTTTTGCGCGACGGCGCGATTGCGCGACGTCAGTAGTCGGCACCGTGTCGGGGCGGAATAGGTAGCGCGTCGACGAGCTCGCGAGGCTGATCAATGTCGGCGGAGTCGACGGGTGCAGTCAGGGCCGTTGTGGCGTCCTGCAGTGAAATGCCATGCTGGGCCTGGTATTTGGCCAGGGCCTTGATCCTCTCGGTTTCGGTCACCGCGCCGGCCTCATCGGCGATATAGGCCGCGCCCGCCAGCATCATCAGCGCCACGCCACCGATCCACGACACCCAGGCCGCGCCGTCGCCGGCGTATCCGCCGATCCACGGCGCGATCGCCAACACCAACCCGACCACCGACATGGCCCAGTGGTCACGGGTGGGATCACGCGCGATCAGGGACCACCCGCCGTACATCACCGTCATGGCACCCAGCCCCAAGGTGAAACCCGCGCCAGCCGCGGTGGTGTGCGCCCACGCCGGCGTCACCGCGATCAGCAGGCCCAGGGCCATCGACGTCCAACCCACGGCGGTCTTGCTCATGTTTAACTTCCTCATCTCTTCAACCTCCTATTATGTAATACGCAACGCGTAGCGTTTCGTTAGCATTCCGTGGAAGCCGACTCTGTGAGCAACCCGACAGCGGAAAGGCAACAGACGTGCCCGCCGACCCACATCAACGCGACGAAGCCATCACCGCGGCCGTCGTCGACCTGCTGCGCACCAAAGGACCCAAAGCGGTCAATGTCGAGGCCGTCGCCGCGCAGGCGGGCGTCGCCAAGACCACGATCTACCGCCGCTACCGTGACCGCGAGGAGATGATAGCCGCTGCGTTGACATCGCTGACCAGCCCGCCGCCGCCTCCCCCGCATGCCTCTTCCCTGCAACCAATGCTGCAGTGGGTCATTGAGCAATCGTGCAACGCCATCGAATCCGGAATCGGGCTCGGTGGCGCGGCGGCGCTGCTGACCGACGAGGACACTCGTTTCGCCGCACTGATCCGCACCCTTCTCGTCGAGCACCGCGCTGCGCTCGCCGCCGTCGTCGAGGACGCCGCAGCCGCCGGACAGTTGCGGGCCGACCTCGACGTCGACACCATGCTCGATTGCATCGTCGGCGCCTACCTGGCCGAACGAGCACGCAGCGGGAACGTTCAACCCGGCTTTTCACAACGAATTCTTCGCGCACTATGGCCAGCTGTCGCCGCCTCCCCATAAATCGCACACCACCAGCCGCGCCGCCCAGGTCGCACGTCCCTTCTCCATCGCCCACGGACGCATGCACATCTTCCACCGCACACCTGCCACCCGACTCGCCATCGGCCCGGCTATGGCAGGACCTCGAAGCCCGCGGATTCCTCAAAGACACTGCGCCACAAAATATTTGAAAGGCAGCATAAAATGGCGTGACGGGCGCCCGGTGGTGCCAGAGGTGGCGGGGTTCGCCAGGTTTATCGGCCGGGTCGGGGGGCGTTAGTCGCTTTGGGCATCGGCACGGGGCTGCCCGCAACCCCATCGGTGGCGTCTGCCGAGCCGTCCAATTTCAGGTTCGTCCTCGGCGACCCTGCCCGACGCGCATGACCGCTGCGCTGGCGGCGAACCCGGCCATCGTCGTCATGTAGGCGGCTGGTTTCCGGGTGAAGACGGTCTTGCCGTTGTGCACGGAGCAGAGCACGTCCGCCAGGCCCTGAACAGCTTCCTTGTCAGTTGAGCAGTCGAGAACGATGCAGTTGGCGGGTTTACCCTCTTCGATGCCATAACGATCGGAGATGCCCAGATTCTTCGCACCATTACTGGTGATGAATTCGAGCGCCTGACTGAGATGCGTGTCCGACAGCATATGACCGACGTGCAGACCAACGTCGAGGATGCGCAACATATTGCCTTCACCCAGTGGATAAAAGGGATCAGCGATGGAGTCCTGGCCGAATGCGACATTCAGGCCGGATTCTACGAGTCGTTTGATCGGAGCGACCCCACGAGGCATCGGCACCATTCCCCAGCCCTGAAGCTGAAGGTTCTCGTTGGGGCAAATGGCGAAGTTGAGTCCCGCTGCAATGAGTTTCGAGGTGAGCTTCGCCATGTAGGAGTTGTTGTAGTACGCCATCGCGACTGCATGACTGGCCGTCACGGGAACGTCGAGCTTGCGTTTCGATGCGAAAGCGGCCATCACTTCGACGAACCGGGACTGCTCGTCGTCGATCTCGTCGCAGTGCACATCGATTGGCACACCGTACTTTTCAGCGAGGTCGAAAATTATCCTCAGCGAGGCCACGCCGTCTTCGGGCGTAGCCTCATTGTGCGGGATGCCGCCAATAACGTCGGCCCCCATCTCGAGTGCCTGCTCGAGAAGCTGAGGCCCGTCGCGGAACGACAGGACGGTGTTTTGAGGAAAGGCGACAATCTGGATCTCGATCCAATCCTTGACGTCCCCGCGCAGCGCAAGGATAGCTTTCAGCGCTGTCAGCTCTGGATCGGTGACGTCAACGTGTGACCGGATGAACCCGGTGCCGTTGGCTGCCTCCGATCGGGCCGCAGCCAACGCGTTCCGGTAGATCTCATCAAAGTCATTGAGGCCCTTTTCCTTACGTTCGGCCCAGATCTCGATGGCCTCGAACAACGTCCCAGACTCATTGAGTCGGGGCCGACCGACGGTATTCGAGTAGTCGAGATGCACATGCGCGTCGACGAACGGTTCGACAACCAGTCGGCCGGCGGCGTCGAACAAATCGGCACCCGAACTGCCATCGCGGTTGTCGGAGTCGGCCCCGCTTGCGACGATGGAACCGAAGCTCGCGTTTCTTATGTGGACGTCCCAAGTTCCCTCTCGGCCTCTGAGAGCCGCATTAGTGATAATCACAGTGCCTCCTCGTCCCGCACCGCCCGCTTCCACGACGATCGCCGGCTCGCCACGCCAGTCGCGTCATCGCCGACGGTGACGGCTCTGCATCATTCCGACACACAAAATTCAGACCCGGCGCCCTGCCGAAATGTCCCAGCGGCCGAGGCTTGATGTGCTTGGGCTGTAGTGACTCACGCAGCAATGGGTTAGCCGACCGATAGATCTGACCGACCGCAAGATAGTTCGCTGCGCGCCACCACGCGTCGATCGCGACGAGCTCATCGCGGTCCAACGGGCCCTCTGCGTTGCTTATGAGATAAAGGTTGGGTGCCAGCGTTTCGCCGTGGCCGCCCACCTCGTTGTCCGCTGAGGTGTCCGCGGCCATACTCGCTACCTGCGTCACGGACTCGTCTTCCTTCTTTCGCCAAACGGGATGTGTTGTCGGGAAGCGACTCCGGCGGGGACCGCCCATAGTCGTCGCGTCTTTCCTTGCCGCCCTTCGTGACTCACGAATACAAACCGTCAGTCAGCCGTATCGCCGAGGCGCGTAGAGCCAGCCTTCCAGCAGACGCGCCATCCGTGGCTGAACGACCCACGTCATCAAAGCCGTTACACAGAACGAAATCAGCGCGACCCGCGGAACCAGTTCGAGGGAAAGGGCCACGCGGTGCAGCACGAGGTTCAGCATCAACTGGAGCACGAAGATCACGATCGAGGTGACCACGAACATCTTCCACCGTGGAGGCGCGGGCGCCGTGCGGCCGGGCACTTCGAACCAGGTCTCGAGCCCGGTCATCCGTCGCTCGTGTGAGGTCGACATCACCTGATCGCCGTGCGCCAGAAGATCGGACCTCGCACGCGACTGTTGCCATCGCGCGAGGTCGTCAGCCGAGGCGAACCTGTACACCACATGCCATAACTCACCGACGTGCCCCGGCCGTAAGAGACCCGCCCCGAGAAATCCGTCGAACGCCGATGCGGCCCGGGTCATTTCGGACGCCCAATCCTCGAATTCGACCTCTTTGCCCGGCCGAACGCGACGGGCGACGAGCACGGTGATCGGTCCGTCGGTCCCTTCGGCCAGGTCGGTTTCACCGGCCGCACTCATCCCCGGTCGCCGTCGATCAACTGAGCTCTGCTGACCAGTCCCGCTGTTCGAGCGAATCCCTGAGGTGCAACAGGAACTTGGACGCGGTCGAGCCATCGAACGCACGGTGGTCGTAGACCAATCCGATGATCCCCACCGGATGAATCGCGATGGTGTCGCCGACTGCGACGGGTCGGCGCTTTACACCGTCAGTGCAGAGGATTGCGACGTTCGGTTGATTGATGATCGGGAACGATGCATAGCTGGCAAAAGGGCCGGGGTTGGTGATCGTGAACGTCGAACCCTGCATCTCTTTGTTGGACAGTTCCTTTGCTCGTGCCGCTGCTGCCCTCGTGGCGATCTGGCTGGCGATTCCCCGAATGTTCAGGCTGTCGGCATCTTTCACGACCGGCACCACCAGTCCCTGTTCATCCAGATCCACCGCAATCCCGAGATGGACGTAGGGGTGAAGCGTCATGGTCTTGGATTCCAGGTCGATAGACGAGTTGACCGTGGGGAATGCCCGCAGCGCGTCACAAACCGCCCGAGAAATGAACGGCAGGTAGCTCAGTGACGCACCGGTCTCCTTCTTGAACCGCACCTTGAACTCCGTGCGCATCCGTTCGACGTTGTCGAAATCCACTTCCACCGATGTCCACACCGATGCGGCGAGGGTCTGTGACGCCTTCAGCGTGTCCGCGAGGATCAGCCGCATCCTGCTGAGCGGCACCGTTTCGGCCCTACCGTCGGTGGCGGCGCGGGGTGCAGCGGTGGTCGCCCGGGGTGCAGCGGGGGCCGGTGGAGCCGCGGCCGGGGCGGCAGCCGTTGTCGGGCCTGCGGCGATCGCTTTTTCCATGTCCTCGCGCCGGATACGCCCACCGACACCGGTTCCGGGCACAGTGGTCACGTCGATGTCGTTCTCGGCGGCGAGCCTGCGCACCAACGGCGACAACAGCCGTCCGCCGGCGCCATCGCGGGCAACCGGTGCCGCGACAGTCGCCGGAGTGGCGGCGCTGGGCTTCTCGGCCTGGGCCGGGCCACTGCCGTTGCCGGCCGAGGCGACCACCGCGCCGCCCGGCGCCCCGATACGTGCCAGCACAGTACCCACCGGCACCGTCTCCCCGTCGCTGACCAGAATGTCCAGCAGCGTCCCGTCATACGGGCTGGGAATCTCCGAATCCACCTTGTCGGTTGACACGTCGAACAGCGGATCGTCGAAGGCGACCTCGTCTCCAACCGCCTTCAACCATGTGCCGATGGTGCCCTCGGTCACCGACTCACCGAGTTTCGGCATGGTGACCTCGAATACCTCGCCCGTACCGGTCGATGAGGTGTGGGCGTCCTCGGTTGTCGGGCCCTCGGATCCGCCCATCGACGGCGCGGAGGCATCGTGAAGCGAACGGCCACCGGCCGCGGCCACCCCGTGTGCGGCGGAAGGAAGCCGGTTTTCAACAGTGGCGCCCTTCCCTCCGATCTTCAGGACCGGGTCGCCGACCGCGACGGTGTCGCCCGGTTGCGCCAGGACCTCGAGGATCACACCGTCGTATGGGCTGGGGACCTCCGAATCGACCTTGTCGGTCGACACTTCGAACAGCGGGTCGTCGAACTCGACTTCGTCGCCGACCTGTTTGAACACGCTGCCGATCACACCCTCGGTGACCGACTCGCCCAATTTGGGCAGGCCCACCACCCATGTTTCGTCGGACATATCAATCGCCTCCAGAGCGCTATCAGCCGTGCAACGACCGGCCGGAGAAGGTAATCATCGTCTCGCCGATTGCTTCGGAGAGGCTCGGGTGAGCGTGAATGAGCGACCCGACGTCGGACGGCAATGCGTCCCAGTTGACCGCCAGGTAGCCCTCGTGGAGCAGCTCACTTGCCCACGGCCCGACCAAATGCAATCCCAGTAGCGGACCGCCTTTCGCCGCAACGACTTTCACCAGACCGTCGGTGTCGCCGACGATCATCGCGCGTCCGTTCCCCGCGAACGAGTGCTTGTGCACCTCGACGTCGTGTCCGGCGTCGCGGGCCTCGGCTTCGGTCATGCCCACCCAGGCGACTTCCGGATGCGTGTAGACGACCCACGGCACTTTGCCGTAGTCCACCGGAGCGGGGTTCTCGCCAAGCACCGACTGCACGGCGACGACCGCCTCCGCATAGGCGACGTGCGCGAGCCCCGGTGTCTCCACGCAGTCACCGATGGCGTAGACGCCTGGGCGGGTGGTCTGCATCGTCGACGTGTCGACCGAGATGAACCCGCGGTCGGACACCTCTACACCGGCCGCGTCCAAACCCATCCCCTCGCTGACCGGACGGCGGCCGATGGCGACGAGAACCTGGTCGACCTCGATCTTCTCGGAGCCCTTCGGTGTTTCGAACGGAACGAGAACACCATTCTTGGTCGCCTCGACGGCACCGACGCGGGCCTCCGAGTGGATGTCGGTGCCGCGTTTGGCGAGCGCCTTCGCGAGGACGTCGGCGGTGTCACGGTCCGGACCCACCGGCAGCACGCCGTGCGGAAGCGCCTCCAATAGTGTTGTGCGAACACCGAAGTCGGTGTACACCGATGCGAACTCCGCACCGATGACGCCACCGCCGATCACCGCCACCCGCTCGGGAAGCGCCCCGGCGTCGCTGTTGGTCGCTTGGTCGGAGGTGACGATGCGCTCGCCGTCGATCTCGAGGCCCGGCAGTGAGCGCGGCTCGGACCCGCTGCAGATGATCACGGCCTTGCCGCTCATGGTCTGGCCGTCGACCGCGACCGCACCCTCTGCCGTGAGCGTGCCGAAGCCGTCGACGACGGTGACCTTGCGCCGCTTGAGCAGCCCCGACAGCCCCTTGTGGAGGGTGGATACGATGCCGCCCTTGCGCTTGTTGACCGCCGCCCAGTCCGCCGCCGGCTTGGCGCCCTTTCCGAGGCCGATCCCGAAATCGGCCGCATGGTCGACGGTGCGAAACACCTCCGCGGCCTGCAGCAGCGCCTTCGCCGGGATGCAACCGCGATGCAAACAGGTGCCACCCACCTTCTGCTTCTCGACCATCGCCACCTTCTGGCCCGCTGAGGCGGCGTACAGCGCAGCCGCGTAACCGCCGGGTCCGCCGCCCAACACCACGATGTCGAAATCGGTCACGCTTTCGCCACCTCTCGTAGCGTTTGCGCGATCGCCGCGGGCTGCGGGATCACGGCGTCCTCGAGCGGAGGGCTGGTCGGAACGGGCGTGTTCTTCGCCGTGATCCGCACCACCGGGTGGTCCAGATGCCAGAAGCATCTTTCCTGCACCTCGGCCGCGATCTCCGCGCCGTACCCGAGCCTGCGCGCGGCTTCGTGCAAAACGACGGCACGCGCGGTTTTCTTGACCGACGTGACGATCGTTTCGATGTCCAGCGGCACCAGCGTCCGAAGATCGACGACCTCGACCGAAATGCCTTCCTGGTCCAACTCGTTTGCGATCTCCAGGCCCTGCGACACCCCGGCCGAATACGTGATCAGGGTGACGTCGCGGCCCTCACGAACCACCTTCGCCTGACCCAGCGGGATCGGGTCGAGGCTGATCGGTCCGTCGCTGCGCAACCGCCGGTACAGATACTTGTTCTCCAGATACAGAACCGGGTTGTTGTCCCTGATCGAGCTGATCAGCAGGCCCGCCGCGTCCTGCGGCGAGCCGGGCATGACGATCTTCAGCCCGGGCACATGCGCGAAGTACGACTCAACGCTCTGGGAGTGCGTGGGACCGGCACGCAGCCGCGCACCGAACGGCGCCCGCATCGTCACCGGCATTGCGTCACCCGTGCGGTAGTGGTGTCTCGCCATCACGTTGATGATGGGATCGAACGCACACGAGATGAAGTCGGCGAACTGGTACTCGACAATCGGGCGCAGCCCGACGAGTGCGGCGCCTGCCGCCAGACCGGTGAATCCTGTTTCCGCGATCGGAGTGTCGACCACGCGCTGCGGCCCGAACTTGTCGAGAAAGCCCTTCGTCACCTTGAAGGCACCGCCGAACTGACCGACATCCTCGCCGATCAGAAAGACGTTCGGGTCGGCCTCCATTTCCGACATCATCGCTTGGCCGATTGCCTCGAGATACGTCACTCCGCCTGCGTCGGTTTCAGTCGGCATAGACACCGTCCTCGACTGTGCTGCCGTCAGGCATCGGGTCCGCGAGCGCTTTTTTGCGCGCGTCGATGGCATGCTGGCGAGCCTTTTGCCGGGTTTCCTTCGCGGTCGCGTCGGTGATCACGCCGTTGTCCAACAACTTTCGCTCGAACAGCTCGACCGGGTCCTTCTTGCGCCACTCCTCGAACATCTCGCGCGGCACGTAGTCTGCGGGGTCGTGCTCGGCGTGGCCGTGCATGCGCATCGTCACGGCCTCGACCATCGACGGTCCCTCGCCCTTCCGGGCTCTCGCGACGCCTTCGTTCACCGCGTCGTAGACCGCGAGCGCGTCCGTGCCGTCCACCTTCACACCGGGGAATCCGTATGCCGCGGCCTTTCCGGCGAAGTCGTCCGACGCCGTCTGCAGGCTGATCGGGGTGGAATAGGCCCACTGGTTGTTCTCGACCACGAAGATGCACGGCAGCTTGAGAACTCCGGCCATGTTCAACGACTCGTGGAAGTCCGCGCGCGATGTCGAGCCGTCCCCGCAGAAAGCGAGGCACACGCGATCCTCGCCCCGGTACTTGGCAGCGAAGGCCATTCCGGTGGCCACCGGAAAGTTCGCCGGAATGTGGCTGGGCAGGTTGTAGATGCCCAGGTCGAGGCGGCCGTAGTGCAGCGTGCCGTCGCGCCCGCCGGTCGGCGCGGTGGCCTTGCCCATGAAGCTGGCCATCACCTGCCACGCTTCCATCCCGCGGTAGAGGTGCGCCCCGAGGTCGCGATGGATTGGCGCCATATAGTCGTCGGCTCGAAGCGTGGCCGCGGACCCGACGGAGATCGCTTCATGCCAGTGGCCGGTATACAGGGAGCCGAGTAGATCGCCGCTTTTGTACATCGCGACCATTCGGTCCTCGACCGCCCGGGTGAGCACCATCATCTCGTAGATCCGCACGAGCAGTTCCGGGTCGCGTTTCGACAGCGCGTCACCCGACTGCGGCTTGGATTTGGTCGACGTCGCCATCTTTTTCGCCGGCCCTTCAGTTCGACAAGAACTCAAGCAGGCTGCGGTTGAAGTCGGCGTTCCGCTCGATCATCGACCAGTGCCCGCAGTGCGAATAGACGGACAGATCGGCGTTGTCGATCAGTTCCATCAACCGAAGCGACGTCTGGACGGGTATCACCTGATCCTCGCGACCGTGAATGATGAGTGTCCGGTGCGGCAGTTGCCGAATGTCCTCCTCCGGACTGCACATCGCTTCGACCCATCGCTGGCGCGGCGCCGGGAACATCGACGAGAACGATTCCTGGAATCCGGGCTGAATGCTGCCCTCGTAGCGCACTTGGGCGAGCTCGTCGTTCACCAGCTCGCGCGAATAGGCGAACACGTCGAGCACCTTGCGCATGTTCTCGAAGGAAGCCTCGTATCCCCACACGCGCTCGAGGCCCTCGGTGATGGGGAAGGGCACCCCCATGCTGCCCATCAAGACCAGCTTGTCGACACGCTCGGGGTGTTGAGTCGCCATCCGAAGGGCAATCGCGCCGCCGAAGCTGTTCCCGACCAGGCTGGTCTTCTCGATTCCAAGCGTATCCATCAGCCCGATGGCTTGATCCGCCCATGTCTGCACTCCGTAGTCGACATCCTTGGGCCGTTCCGAGTAGCCGAACCCGACCATGTCCGGTGCTATGACGCGGAATTTGGCGGCCAACGCAGGGATCACAAGGCGCCAGTTCGCGTAAGACGTGACCCCCGGGCCCGAACCGTGTATCAACAGCACGGTGTCGTCACCGGAACCATCCTCGAGATAGTTCGTTTCGATTCCGTTTGCGACTACAGTGGCGCCGATCTCCGGCTTCGTCGTAGCTGTCATGTTTGCTTCCCATCTGCAATTGCGTTGTCCTGCAGTGTGTTACGCCCGACTCAACCAGCGCGGTCAGGTGTAATAGCGAAAGACCAGGTCGGCTACACAGCACGGCTTCGGCGAGTTTTCGACCTCGTATTTCAGGCGATAAACGGCTTCGGCGCCACCCTCCAGCTCGTTCACCTCTACCAACTCGACGTGCATCCGGGTCCGCGAACCCACCTTCAGCGGCGCCGGGAAACGCACCTTGTTCAGCCCGTAGTTCAGGATCACGTTGAATCCCTCGACGACGCACACCGACCAGAGCAGCCCGGTGGCCATGCCCAAGGTCAGGAAACCGTGCTGAACCGTGGTGCCGAACGGGCCCGTCGCCGCGCGTTGGGGGTCGACGTGGATGTACTGCTCGTCACCCGTGAGTTTGGCGAATGTGTCGACGTTCTCCTGGGTGGTCTCGATCCAGTCGCTCACGCCGAGCGCCGTACCAACTCGCTCACGCAGCCCGGCAACGCCCTCGATGACGAGCGGCTGCCGCGTGTCTCCCGGTGCGGCATCGACACTCATGGATTGATCCTTCTCGTTAGTTCCTCAGCTGCAGGCGCTTCCGCCTGCGCTGCCGCGAGTCAAACACCCGCATGGGTCGAGTCGCCAGCACCAACGGTGCTCTTTCCGTCCAGCGAGAGCGCTGCCCGGCCTGCAGCGCTGCCTGCTATTCCTCGATCGGTTGGGCCGACACGTCGGCGTCGACATCGACCTCGGGTTCAGGGTGGTCGCCACGGGTCAGGACGACGGTGGCAAGCAGCGCAGCCACCGCTCCGCCGGCCACAACCGCGGCCATCGTGATCGCTGTTCCCTCACCGCTCAGCGCCATCAGCGGGGAGACCAGGATGCCACCGCCGAACATGCAAGCCCCGAGCACCGCTGATGCCGCTCCTGCTGCCCCCGGTCGTGGAGCGCACGCTCGCCGCGTTCCACCACAGTCATCCGGCTGTAGAGATTGCGATAAGCGACACCGGGAGCCGGCACATGGCCGAGCAGGTGCGAGCCGGCGAGCTCGACATCGCGTTCGTCGGCCTGTTCGCCGATCAGCTGCCTGCCCCCCTCGTCCACCGGATCCTCACCGACGAGCCGCTGGTCGTCGCACTCCCTCGCGGTCACCCCTTCGCTGATGCGCCAGCCGATCTCGCCACCCTCGCCGCGGAGAGCGATTTCGTGGAGATGCGCGTCGAGTCCGGTCTGCGCTGTCAGGTCGACGCCGCCTTCGACCGTGCCGGTGTCTCGCGGCGCATCGCCTTCGAACTGTCCACCTCCGACGCCCTCGTCCGGTTCGTCGCTCTCGGCTTCGGCTCAGCCCTCGTCCCGCGCTCGGCGGCCGCCGCCCGGCCTGATGATGTCGCCGTGGTCGAACTCGCCGACGCCGCGGCGCGACACCCGATCAGCCTGGTCCACCGTTCCCCTGAGCCGACGGCACCAAGCGCCCGCGCCTTCCTAGCCCTGCTCGCCACCTTCGAACGCCGTGGTTGGCGACGCAGCCGGGACCGACACGCTCGAAGGCCGCGACGTTCGGACACGCCAGACCCCGCTACTCCCGACTAATGGAAGCAATCACGCTTGTTTCTCCTCATATGTTGGGTACCGTCTGCGCAGATAGGGAAAGGGAGTCGTGTGGCCGGAAACTCGACCGAGCCGGGTCAGTCAGTGACGAGCAGAGTGTCCGCAATTCTGCTCACCTTCACCGATTGCGAGGTGCGGTCGTTGACTGACATTGCCCGGCTGGCCGGGTTACCGGTCTCCACGGCGCACCGGCTCGCGGTCGAGCTGGCGAGCTGGAACGTACTTGAGCGGGACGGCGATGGTCGTTACCGCGTGGGGTTGCCGCTCCGTGGAATGGCGACATCCGATTGGCGGATGCCGACCCTGGTCGAACGTGCATCGTGCGTACTCGACGACCTGTCCGGGGCGATTCACCGTCCCGCTCGCCTCGGCGTGCTGTCGGGTTGCGAAGTCAAGTACATAGAGAAACGACCGAATTACCCCGTGACGAGTATTGACGTCGCTGCGACGCTGCCCGCACATGCGACCGCGCTCGGCAAGGTGCTGTTGGCGTTCTCGCCGACACGCATCACCGACGGCCTCCTTGCGAAGGGTCTCACGCAGTTCACGCGGTACACGATCGTGGCGCCCGAGAAGTTCCGACATAACCTCAGCACAATTCGCCAGGCGCGTGTTGCGGTGTCGTCGGGTGAACTGGAAGTCGGAAACCACTGCGTCGCAATGCCCGTGTTCGCCGACGGGAAAGTGCTCGCAGCAATAGAGATTCAGGTGCAAGATACGCAAAGCGATCTCGCCAGGGTATCCCCGGCCCTGGCGCTGGCGTGCGGAGGTCTGTCCCGCGAACTCGCCGTCACAGCCCTAGGACGCCGACCTGGCGGTCAGCTTGGCGCCGTGCGAGCGGGATAGACCTTCCGACGAGGAAATTCACGCTAATCAAGGCGTGCTCGTCGAACTTTTCCGCGCCCCGTTTCCCGATGTAGTCGTGCCGGTGGTCGTCGAACCGTGGCTACCGATCTCGTCGATCGCCTGATCGAGCGTTATGGTGCGGTGCGCTCGATTCTTGGTGAACCAGAGCGAGCGGCCCCACGAGTACAGGGTGCCGAACCGGTTGCCCCATCCGATCAAATACAACACGTGGATAAACGCCCACATGAAGTAGGCAATGATGCCGGTGAAACTCATTCCAGCAGAACGCGCGACGGCGTGCGTTCGACCGATCGTGGCCATGGTGCCTTTGTCAAAGTATTTGAACGGCGCGACGCTCTTGCCGTCTTCGAGTCGGGCCCGAATGACCTTGCCGACGTACTTTCCTTCTTGAAGCGCCGGCTGGGCGATGCCGGGGAGGCCGTTCAAGCGAAACCATGTCGCCGATCGCGAACACTTCGGGATGACCGGGGAGCGTGCAGTCCGGTTGGACCATGATTCGGCCGGCGCGGTCAGTCTCGGCGCCCGTCGCCGAGGCGAGTATCTTCGCGAGCGGCGACGCCTGCACACCTGCGGCCCACACTTTGGTTCTGGCTTCGATGCGGTGCTCACCGTCGTCATCCCTGACGGTGATCCCATCCTCGTCGATGGCGATGGCCAAAGTGGCACACCGTACTTCGACACCCATCCGTTCGAGGGTGCGCGTGGTGTACCGCTGAAGGCGCTCGTCGAAGGGACCAAGGACTGCCGGGCCGGCCTCGATGAGCACAATCCTTGCCTGGCGCGTGTCGATCTCATGGTAATCAGCGGGCAGGACGCGATGCGCCAACTCGGCTATCTGGCCGACGACCTCGACGCCTGTCGGGCCGGCCCCCACGACAACAAAGGAAAGATACGCCTCGCGTTCCGCCGGATCGGTTGCCAGCTCCGCCATTTCGAAGGCACCCAATATGTGGTTCCGCAGGTGCCGAGCATCCTCCAGCGTCTTCATGCCGGGCGCGAATTCCTCCCACTCGTCGTGCCCGAAATACGCATGTGTGGCACCCGCAGCCACTACCAAGGTGTCGTACGGCAGCGTTATTCGTGCTCCGTCCGGCGCGACTGCCGCAACGGTTCGGGCTTGCAGGTCGAGGTCTACGACTTGACCGAGCACCACCTTGGTGTTCTTTTGTTTCTGCACAACGCGACGCAGAGCCGGCGCAATCAAGCCCTCGGGCAGGATGCCGGTCGCCACCTGATACAGCAACGGCTGGAACAGGTGATGGTTCGTCCGGTCGATCATCGTCAAGTCGATGTCAGATTTCGCCAGGACTTTGCTGACATTCACTCCGCCGAAACCGCCGCCAACCACCACGACTTTGGGGCGGGTGCGTGTCATCGGACTGTTGTCCAATTGAGGCACCTCCATTCTCAATCGGTCGCGCTGCACCAGGATTTCCGAAGCTGGCCCCGAACTCCGAACGGGGGTGGCGGATTACTTCAGTCGCTCTTTGAATGCACCGAGGTACGCCTGAGAGGTTTCACGAATAAAGTCGGTTTGCGTCGACACGAGTGTCTCGACCCAGTCGGAGCTGACCTCTTTGGCCGTGTCCTCCTCGAGCTTGAGCACGCCGTTCAACATCTTTTCGTACGCTTCCAGCCAGACGAGACCATTCTCTTTACTCAACGCCAGCACGCGTTCGCTCGTCTGTTTGATTCGCTCGGCGGCTGCCTCGATATCCGGGGTGAAGTTCGGCGTCTGAGTCATGTGCATCCTCCTCGGCTGGTTCCGTTCTCGTTCTCTTGACGGCACCGTGGCGACGTCGCGAACTAGCGCAAGTCACCGGCGGCCTGCGCGCCGAGAACCGCTCGAGCGGAGTCTCGCATGTGTCCAGAAGGGGACGGTAGGGCTCAACGGGGAAGTTCCATCCAGCAAGAAGCCCATGGCTCCGGGGTACTCGCGCGACCAACATGGAGTTCGACCCAGAGGACGTGGAGGCTTTGGATGCACGTAAACGAGTCCAACGACAGCCAACCGGCCGACATGGCCGGCGTCCGCGCCACAGCGATCGACGTGCACAACCATTCGATGCCCCTCCCCTTGCTTCAATGGCTCGAGAGTGCGGGCCTGTCGGACCTGACCAGAATCGGGGACGGCGTCGTCCTGCTCGATCCTGCGGTGAGCGGAGTGGCCAAGAACGCGCCGCTTCCCCTCGCCCGCTCCCAGTACGATCCACGCGCGCGACTGGCCGAAATGGACGACGTCGGGGTTTGGGCCCATGTGGTGTCCATGCCGCCGTTCCTGTACTGCTCCAACTCCGAAGACAGACGGCTCGTAACCAATACGATCGCGCGCGGCAACGACGAACTCGCCGCATATGTCGCCGAGGGCGGCGGCCGGTTGCTCGGTCTCGGATCTATCCCGCTCGGATTCCCGGACGCCGCGAATGAGGCTCGACGCTGCCTCGACGAACTGGGTTTTCCGGGTGTGGCCATCGGCACTCGCGGAGGCGGCAAAGAGCTCGATGACCCGGTGAACGACGACCTTTGGGCACTGCTGGCCGAGCGCAACGTGTTCGTCTTCGTCCACCCCAGTGGGGTCCCCGACGTCCACCGCCAGCGCGATTATTGGCTCCCCCAGCTCGTTGGCTATCCGATGGAGACCGCGTTGAGCATTGCCCGGATGATTTACGGCCGGGTCTTCGAACGTTTCGACTTGGCCATGTGCCTGGCCCACGGCGGGGGCTGCTTGCCATGGCTGCGCGGTCGGCTCGACCTCGGCTGGCAGCGCAAAGAAGTCGCCCACACAACGCAGCTCCCGCCGAGCGAATTTTGTAAGCGGCTGTACTACGACACCGCGGTGTTCGACACGTCGCTGCTCTCTCATCTCGTCTCAGACATGGGCGTCGACCGCATCGTCCTAGGCACCGACCACCCCTTCGAACTGGGCGACACCAATCCTGTGGCGACCGTGCGCTCACTCGGTCTCGCGCGAGGACGACACAGAGGCGATCCTTTGGCGCACAGCGGATTCTCTGCTCGGATCACCCTCGGCGGCGCGACCCGCAGCCCGTTCAGCCAAGCATGGGCGGTGAGAGTCAACAGAGTCATGGAAGTCCGAGCACGGCGCCGCGCGGATTCTGGACGATTGGAGTGGTCGTGAATCGGGACGACGCCCTGGCTGGTCAGTCGGTAATCAGCAAGGTGGTGTCGGTCCTGGAGGCGTTCTCCACCGATGTTCCCCGCCTGTCACTGAAGCAACTGGCTGAGAGCACCGGGCTTCCGCAGTCCACCACCTACCGGCTTGCGTCCGAACTGGTGGCTTGGGGCGGTCTCGAGAGGGTCGAAGGTGGCGGCTATCAGATCGGGCTCCGACTGTGGGAAATCGGTGCGCTGGCCGTCCGCGGGGAAAGCCTGCGCGAAATCGCCGTGCCGTTCATGCAGGACCTTTACAACGCCACACGTGAGAACGTCCACCTCGCCATCCTCGACGGAACAGAGGCGCTCTACATCGAGAAGATCACCGGCCGAGGTGCGGCGAGGGCGGTCTCCAGGCGGGGCGGCAGGCTGCCACTGCACGCGACGGGCGTCGGGAAAGTCCTGCTCGCATACGCCCCGCCAGACCTTTTCGCCGAGGTGATGGCGAACGGCCTTACGCGCTACACAGCGCATACGATCGTCATGCCGGGACACCTGCGACGAGCCCTGACGAAGATTCGCCGCGAAGGCGTCGCCTTCGCGAACGAGGAAATGTCGATGGGCACGGTCTCTGTCGCGGCGCCCATACTGGCGTCGCCTGCAAGCGCAATTGCCGCACTCGCCGTGGTCGTACGGGCCAATCGCGCCGATCTTCGGCGACTTGCCCCGGCCGTACAGGCGACGGCGAACTCACTGTCGAGGATCCTCCAGCAACCCTGCCCGGACCAGCAGCCGCGGGCGCGGTCCGTCTAGGCCAACCACCGTTTACATTCCCGTCAGTGCGGGTAGGCTCCCTGACAGCCGACTCTCATTGAGCGAGAGTGATTCCTAGGCCCGAACGCGCTTGCCTGCGAACCTCGTCTCTGAGAGATGAGGAGTGAGACATGGCCGGAAATTCCACCGACCCCGGACGGTCGGTGACCAGCAAGGTAACGGCGATCTTGCTGGCGTTCGCTGATGGTGGTGTCCACACGCTGACCGAGATCGCCACCATTGCAAACCTGCCCACGTCGACCGCCCACCGGCTCGCCTCAGAACTGGTCGCCTGGCGTCTTCTCGAGCGCACCGAAGAGCGCAGCTACCGGATCGGTTTGCCGTTGCGAATGATCGGCAGTGAGTACGCCGAGTCCGAAGTCTGCTCATACACACTGGCTGTGAGGCGAGCCCTTCCGGTGTTGAACGAACTGTCGAGAGCGACCGGGAACGAGGTGCGGATCGGCGTTCTGCGTGGTTCAGAAGTCTTGACCTTGCAGCTGCCGTCCAGCCGGGTCACCGAACGCGTGCATGCTGAAGCGCTTCTGCACGGGATCGTGCCGGCGCATGCGGCAGCGACGGGAAAGGCACTTCTCGCCTTCTCCCCACCAAGCGTCGTCAACCAAGTCATCGCGGCAGGGTTGCCGGCGTTCACGCGGCACACCATCACCTCGCCCGACGTCCTCCGCCAGAAACTATCGGTGATCCGGTTGACGCAGGTCGCAACATCGCGGAACGAGTTCGAGTGCGGCAGGGCCGCGATCGCGATGCCGATCTTCTACGGCAGGAACCGCGTTGCTGCCGCCATCGAACTCACCGCCCGAGATCTCGGCAGCGAATTGAAGCCGGCCGCCAATGCGCTGTCGGTTGCGTGTCGCAGTTTGTCGCGCCAACTCGCAACTGAGTTTCGCATTATGGGACGCCGAAACGGTCAGACCGCACACGGTTCCGAATCCGCGCTTACCTCGCACGACCGATCCGCATAAGCATGGCAGGTAGAGCCCGTCGCGGAGTCGACAGACACGCCTGGGTGACTGTCCTTTCCAGGTCGCGGATTACAACGAGCGGGAAGGATCGCCGAAGACGCCGCGCGGCGGGAATATGGCACTTGCGATACGAGATACGAGTGGAGAAAGCTGTGACGCCGGGTGACCAAGGCATGGTTCATCACCGGAGTTCCAGCGTGACGCCGCCATGACGGGCCCGGGTCGACGCCATCCGGGCGAAAGCCGCAGCCTCGCTGGGCCGCGCGCCGAAAAGACCGTGTCGCTCGCTCTCCAGGGCGGCGGGGCCCACGGGGCCTTCACGTGGGGCGTGCTCGACGCACTCCTCGAAGACGAGCGCCTGGCCGTCGACGCCATCGCCGGAGCGAGCGCCGGCGCCATGAACGCCGTTGTGATGGTGCAGGGCTGGCTCGAGGGCGGGATCGACGGGGCGCGGAGCGCGCTCGAAACCTTCTGGCGCCGGGCCAGCATCGACGCGTCGCTTTCCCGCGCCCAGCGCCGACTTCTCAGCTGGATGCTCGGCTTCTGGAGCAACCAGGCCTGGACCAACGTACTCGCCCAAGGCTTCGGTCCCTACAAAACGAACCCGCTCAACATCAATCCCTTGCGGGACGCAATCGACGCGCTCATCGACTTCGATCGCGTGCGCGCCTGCACGGATGTCGAGATCTTCATCAGCGCGACCAATGTCTGGACCGGCAAGGTTGCGATTTTCAACAGACAGGAGCTCACGGCCGATCATCTCATGGCCTCCGCCTGCCTGCCCACGGTCTTCCAGGCGGTGGAAATCGAGGGCGAGCCCTATTGGGACGGCGGCTATATGGGCAATCCGGCACTGTTCCCGCTCTTTGACCAGGCGACGACAGCCGACATCCTGCTCGTGCAGATCAACCCGCTGGAGCGCCGGCAGACGCCCCGCACAGCGCGCGAAATCCACGACCGGCTGAACGAAATCACCTTCAACGGCAATCTCCTGCGCGAATTGCGGGCCGTGGCGTTCGTCAAGCGGCTCATCGAAGAGGGAAAGCTCTCGCCCGACGAATACAAAAACGTCCACTTCCATCGCATCGACGCGAGCAGCGTGGTCGACGAATACGAGGCCTCTTCGAAGCGCAACGCGGAATGGGATTTCTTCATCCAGCTTCGTGACGCCGGGCGCCGGACTGCTCGATCCTGGCTGGCGGAGCATTACGAGGCGATCGGGGTGCGCGGCACGCTCGATCTGCAGAGCGTTCTGCCGTGACCGGGGTCGGTCGCGGAAGCGACAGACCGGCGAGCGCTGAATCCCGTACTGCGCCCCACCGTTCCTGGAGTCCAGACCAGCTGCACGTACACCGACACTCCCAGCGGCATTGCAACAAGGGTGCTGCTCAGGCCGCCGAAAGTGCCGGTGTACGTGCGATGCGACTACTTCAGAATGTCGCGGGCAGCCTTGGTGTAGGCGTTCGTCACCTCGGTGATGTAGGACGCCTGCGCCTTGGCGAGCTCCGAAATCCATTCCACCTGGGTGGATTCAGCGGCCTTCTGGCTGAACTCCAGCAGGTTGTTCACCGTCTGCTCGTAGGTGTCGAGCGTCACGGTCCCGGTTTGCTTCGCCGCGCTGAGCACTTTGTCGTTCAGTCCGCGAATCCGCTCGGCGGCGTGGTCGAAGTCGACGTCGATCGGTGTCGTGGTCTTGGTCATCATCTAGTCCTTATTCCGTCGTGCCGTGACCCTCTGCGGGCCCGGTCGTTAGCAACGTTAGCACAGATCACGCTAACGTGGCTAATCGCGATTGGCCTCGGGCCGCGGCAAGCCAACGTCCCGTTGCGCACGTCCTAGTTGACCCGGTATCTGGAAGAACTCACTCGAGCAATCGTGCGGCCGGATTGGTCAGGTATCGGGGTTCTCGGAGGCACGGCGTATCCGGTTGGCGGCAACAAAACAACGGTGGATCTCTGCCATCGCGCGACGCTGGGCCGGCGTGAGTTCGGGTGCCGTCGCGATAGCATCCGCGAGGTCTGATTGTGATGGATCATCGTCTGAGGCCGCCGGCTCGATATAACCCGCGCGTCGGTACAACTCTTCAACCGACAGATCCAGCGAAGCGGCCAGTGCCTCGAGCACTGCCTCGGAGGGTGCCCTCAATCCCCGTTCGATCTGTGACAGATACGGATTCGAGATGCCGACCGACTTCGCCAGTTGGCGCATGGGCAGCTCCACAAGCTCCCGCTGTTGGCGGATGATCGCACCCATCAGACTCTGTGGGCTTTCCTGATCCACGTCGTGAAGACTATCCCAGATCCCCGTTCGGCTACTGCGCCTATCCAGTCGTCGTACCGGGAGCCGGCGCATCGTGTCCCGCCGGCGGCCTCGTCGACACGCTTTAAAACCAGCCCTTTCGCTTGGCCCACACCAGCAGTGTCATCGAGATGGCAAGCATGGCGGTCAGCGTGACCGCCAGCGGTATCCACTGCGTCTTCTCGTTGACGATCAGGTTCATGCCGAGAACCGACGACAGTGCCGTGATCGGCAGCGTAACGGCAGCGATCACCGCAAGGCGTTCGGCCGCGATAGTCATCTTCGTGTTGGTGCGCGCCTGGTAGAACTCGATCGTTCCCTGTAGGTATGCCTTCTGGCTATCCGCCATCACCGACAGGTGATGGAACTGGCTGACAGCGTCCTGCAGCAATGCTTGCCCGGTTCCAGGGCCGAAAGCGGCGAGGGTGACCATGCGCGAGTACACCTCGCGGCTCAGGGCAGACATGGTGCTGACCGTCAGCAGCCCGTGCCGTGTCCGGAACATTTCGTCGAGAAACGATTCGGGATCGCCCAGATGCCCGCCGGTGACGCGCTGTTCGAGCCTCCAGACATCCTTGGTCAGTTCCGCGCTGTAGGTGCGCAGGCGCGCGGTGAGGGCGGTGAGCAGGGCATAGGACAGTTCGAATGCCTTGGTGGGCTGTAGCTTTCCGCTTTTCAGTCGACCTAGCACGGCATCTACCTCGACCACCGCCGCCGTCGGATCGACCGCGGCGTTCAGCGGACCGTGCACGGTCACCAGGTAGCGGTCCCCGATGAACTGGTCAAGTTCGACGTAGTGCACGTGCCCACCGATGCCGGGCTGCGGCGCGTGCAACACAAGGAACAAATGGTCGTCGTAGCGATGAATCTTCGGCACCTGGTTGCGATTCGCCGAATCGCGGATAGCGAGCGGATGGAAACCGAAAATCGCTTTCAGGGCCTGCTCGGCTTCCTCGTCCCACACCGGTATGTCGACCCAAACGAGCCCGTCGGTTCGGCCCAGCAGAGCGGGGAGCGCGTCGGCGTCGAACAACTCGATTCCCGCAGAAGAAACGAAACGTACGTCCATCTCGGCCTCCCTGGTCGATAGGGGCTCATGTGGCGGTACCGAGGAATCGCTCAACAGCACTGATCGCCGGTGGGTGGATCAAAATGGAATAGTGATCGGCGTCGACGTCCATCACGATTGCGTCGAACGCGTCGGCGGCGAACCGGTCGGCGTCAGCCTGCGAGACCACCAGACCGCCGCCTGATGCCATGGGCCTGCCGGCACGCGCCAACAGGACCGGGCATCGCAGCTGAGGCCATAGCCCATACACGTCGTGCGTCGTTGCGTAGGCGCTGTCTTCGCTCACAGCACGCAAATCAGTCCGAATCCCGACGGTGTCGTCGATAGGTTCCAGCTCCCACGCGAAGTAGTTGTCCCAGAACCCATCCCATTCAGTTATGCTGCCCGCAGCCTTCATATAAGCCAGCGCGGCCGGTGCGGACTGATATGTCCGGCCCAGTCTGCCAATGGATTTGGTGATGGAAACCAAAGCACCGGGTTCGGGCGCGCCGACGGCGTCAAGGAGGACGAGACGGCTGCACCGCCGCGGATATTGGGCTGCCAGCGACATTCCGATAAACCCACCCATCGAGTGCCCGATCACGTCGAACGAATCGGCCCCGTAGTGTTCGGCGATCTCCACGAGATCCCGGACGTGGCTGTCCCAGCCGTACGTACCTGGCGGGGTGATCTCGCTGCGGCCCCGACCACGTAGATCCATGGCGACCACATGGTGGCCCGCTCCGGCCAGTACGGGCACGAATCGATCGAACGATCGGCAATTGGCCGACAGGCCATGCACGCACAGGACGAGACGCCCGAGTGGATCGCCATTCGATTCCACGTGCAGGGCACCGGATGTCAGCTGGATCCGGTCGGCGGGAGTCAAGGTCTGGTACGCGGAGCGGTTGGGGGCAGCCTAGGCGGTGGACGACAGCTCGTCGTCATACATCACCACGCCCATCCCGTTGATCCATTCGTAGATCGGCTCGTAGGACAGGGTTGTGCCCGGGTGCCCGTGCATGGCACCCGCCACCGCGACCCACGCCCGCACCTCACCGGTTCCGTTACCTGCCTCCATGAGTTCGTCATTGGGCATGTCGAGCAGGTCGCCCAAGTCTTTGTGCTCGAGTTGCTTGACGAACCAGCGGTCGAATTCCTCATCGATGTCACCTACTCGCGGCTCGCCGACAAAATGGGACAACCCACCCGCGGCGCACAACGCCACCCGATTCAAACCCGGGTAGCTGCGGATGGCCTCGCCGACGACCGTTCCGAACTCATAGCACTGCCGCAGCGTCATCAATGGCGGGGTGGTGCAGTTCATCACGATCGGTACCATCGGCAGCCGCATCAGCGGGTCGAGTTCGTAGTACACGGTCATGAAGCCATGGTCGGCCTTCATCTTGTGGGACAGCGCCGGCTGAAAACCGGCGGCGACCGTCTGATCCAGGATGTGGCCGGCCAGTGCGGGGTCGCCGGGCACGATCACCTTCGGAATCTTCAGCCACTTCTCCAGTGGACCCTGATGGCCCTCGCCCAGTCCGATCGCGATCTGCGGCAGGTTGTCCAGGAAGAAGTTGGTGAAGTGCTCACCGGAGAGCATTACTACCGCTTCCACCTCGGATTTCACCGCACGCTCTCGGACGCGCTGCAGGGCGCCGAAGAATCGATCGGCCTGGTCGCGCGGCGCGGACTCCCGATCGGCCGCCATCATCGGTGCATGGGAGGCGGCATAAGCCATCACGAGGTCTGCCATCGAGTCTTCCTTTTGGTTTCATTGGCGGCCCGTGCCAGCAGCGGCCGGTAGTCGGCGCGCTTGTAACCCATCGCCCGGCAGTACCCGTTGATGATCACCGGATGTGTGCCTGCCTCGTAGAAAGCGGTGACGTCGCCGTTCACCAGCGCCGTGCGCTCCTCGTCGGTCAGGTCATAGCCCTCAACCGACAGCTCGGGTCGTGGCGTCCCCTCCGCAGCATTTTCCATCGACCGCAAGTAGTCGAAGAGGCACTGCTGCATCTGATAAAGGCTCACTCCAGCGACCTCCACCGGCGTTGACGGACAAAATCAGCTTGCATCAACCAGCCTGTGGGGAAAAGGTTCTCCGCCGCGCTTCCCGCTCGATGAAACCTGACTTGGCTCACAATTCGGGGTTCGGGTAGTCGCAGCGGGTCAATCTGTTGCTTTTCGGTTTCGGCTGTGGGGACAGAGTTGGCCGCGCTGAAGGCTGCGGCTGCGCAGGGTCGGCGGCTGATCAGGCTGCGCCGGATCTTGGTGAGCCCGCACCAGCGGGGCCCGCCGCTGCCGAGCACCTCTTTGCAGATGATGACGGCATACCCCCGGGCAGATCGGCAGCCCCAGACTTGTCGTAGGTGGCTGCGAGGATGACGTCATGTCTTCGACCGCATCGTCTGGCGCCACGGTAGTGAGCCCTGCCGAGCGTGTTGAGGTGTTGTTCGACGAGTTGGCGGAGTTGGCCGGTCAGCGCAACGGGATTGATGGGCGCATCGTGGAGATCGTCGCCGAGTTGGATCGCAACGAGTTGTGCGGCGCCACCGGCGCGCGGTCGATCGCGGCGCTGGTGGCGTGGAAGATGGGCTCGTCGGCGGCCAACGCCAACACGATCGCCACCGTCGCGCACCGGCTGGCGGAGTTTCCGCGCTGCGCCCAAGGCATGCGGGAGGGCCGACTGTCGCTGGATCAGGTCGGCGTCATCGCAGGGCGGGCGGGCGAGGGATCTGATGAGCATTATGCGGCGCTGGCCGCGGTCGCCACGGTCAGCCAGCTGCGCACCGCTCTCAAGCTCGAACCGCGCCCCGAACCCGAACCCGCTCCTGATTGTCGGCCCGAGCCGCAGCGGTCGATCACCAAGACCACCGACGAGGCGTTCAGCTGCTACCGGATCAAACTTGGTCACCCCGACGCCGCGACGTTCGACGCGGCGCTGCAGTCTCATCATGATGCGCTGATCGCCGAGTGGAAACACGATCACAACAATCCCGATCACGACAATGGCGATCACGACAGTGGCGACCGCTCATCAAATCATGGGCCCCCGTTGCCTACCGCCGGTGAGGCGTTTATGCGGCTGGTCGAGTCCGGATGGGACGCCGAGGCCGCGCGCCGGCCCCACGGGCATCACACCACGGTGGTGATGCACCTGGACGTGAAGGAGCGCGTCGCTGCGCTGCATCTGGGTCCGCTGCTGTCGGATTCCGACCGCCAATACCTTTCGTGTGATGCCACCTGTGAAGTGTGGTTCGAACGCGACGGCGAGGTCATCGGCGCCGGGCGGTCGACCCGCCTGATCAACCGTCGGCTTCGCCGTGCCCTCGAGCACCGCCACCCCAGCTGCGCGGTTCCCGGCTGCGGAGCCACCCGCGGTCTGCACGCCCACCACATCCGGCACTGGGAAGACGGCGGGGCCACCGAGTTGGGCAACCTGGTGCTGCTATGTCCCTATCACCACCGGCTGCACCATCGCGGCGTCATCACCATCACCGGACCCGCCCTGAGCCTCACCGTCACCGACAGCGCGGGCCGAGAACTCAGCGCAGGCTCGCTCGCGCGACCGCCCAACCAGCCCCCGCCCGCGGTAGCGCCCTGCCCCGGACCCACCGGCGAGCGCGCCGACTGGTGGTGGTATGAACCGTTCCAGCCCCAACCACCCCCGGCCAACAACTAGGTTGCTCGCCGGTGGCCGGTCATGACCAGCACCATTTCGAAGCTCGAAATATGTTGATGTATCAAGGGATTCGTTCGCATTACTTGCTGCTACCACATCGTGCAAATCAGAGCCGACAACCAAATCCCGCACCGCCGCCGACCCGCTACCCGAGGACCTCGGCAACACCCTCATCAAGTTCCGCGCTGACGGTGCGCACCAATTTGAGCCAAGTCGGGCGTAGCGGCGTTGACGGACAAAATCAGCTTGCATCAACCAGCCTGTGGCCAATAGGCGTGCGGTCATCTGCGCCCACGTTCAGTCGCGCGTTCACAGCATGACTTCGCCGCCCCGCCTAGCGAAGACGGATGCTCATGGCGGCTGTTGCCCGCCGGAGCTTCGCGCTGGCACAAGGGCCCAGCCCATCTCGTCAGCGGGTTTGCTGCCAACTGACATGACGCAGCTCACAATGCCCTTGCGGGGTGATCAAAACAACGGCAATAAGATTGGGAACCTACCCGTTGGTAGTGATGAGATATACGCGTAGTAACAGTATTTTTCAAATGTGGAAGGTCCCGAATGATAAGCAATGTAATCGCCGTTGTTGTGTCGATTGCTGTGGTGCTCAGCCTGTTCGGGGTGCTTTACGCATGGTTCGAGGCGTCCCTGCGTCGCTTCCACGGCGTCGTCGCCAAGGATGTGCTCGCCGGCTGGGACGCACAGCTGGCACAGCTGCCGCCATACGACCGCGAAGAACTCCGCATGCAACCACCGGTCGCGGTGCTCGAAGCGATCGTCGATTTGCCATCGCCGCGGTCGAGGCGGTTCCAGTTGAGCTATTCGCAGTGAGTGTGTTGAGCCAGTAAGACTATTTCCAAACGCGCGACGAGGGTCCGATTCCCGTCGCCCGCTCCAGCAGCTACTCCTCGTCGACGGCCTTGGTGCGTAGGCCTGGGGTCACCCCCCGGTGGGCCGAGATGCGCATCGGCGCGTTTGCGGTGCCGTACGAGTCGTATCCGTCGATCCGTTGGCACAGCTCGAAGAAGAGGCGGTTGCCGATCATCGGCGTAAAGGCCTGCAGCAGCTTTCCCGACCCGATCTGGTCGTACAGGATGCCGAGGCGTTCCATCCGCTCGAGGGTGTCGCCGTCGAAGTCCGTGCGCGCCGCCAGATCGACGTAGTAGTTGTGACCGATGCGCAGCAGCTCGCCGCCACGGGCCCACACCCGCTCGCACGCCTCGAAGATGTCGGGCACCTCGAAGGCGACGGAGTTCTTGCGCGACTCGTCCTCGGTGACAGCACCCTCGTCGTCGAGCAGTGCGACGGTGGTGATGACGCGCACCGATCGGTCGCGGTTGCTCACCGCGCGCGAACGGAACAACCCGTAGGTCGCGGGGATCTCGATGTCCTCGTGCGTCTGCAGCCCCAGCGCTGACTTGAAGAACAGCGCCGCCTCCTCGAACTGGTCGAAGGGCTGGGCCAGGCTCACGTGGTCGATGCGCAGGTCGAGGTCGGACTGTTCGCCGGACCCGCCGGAGACCCGATCGTAGTGAACGGCCCAGCGCTCGGGGTGTTCGGCCAACCGGCTGAAGAAGACCACGGTGCCGTCCGGAGCCTCGATCGCGGTGTCGGGGGCGTCCTTCGGGCCTCGGCCGGGCGCGGCCACCGTCGCATGCAGATAGGCACCACGCTCGAATGCCCCAGCCGGGTCGGACGTCCCCACGGCCATCGCCGCGATATGCGGGCCGACCTGGCCGCCGCGACCCACCGGCGAGGTGTTGAGCAGGATCTTCGCATCGCCCTGCTCCCACAGCTCGATCGGCTTCTCGCGATTGTTCCCGGTGTGCCGGAAGCCCAGTGCCGTAAGCGCGGCAGTACTCGACGGGTGCTGTTCGAGCACACCGAGCTCGACGAACTCCAGACCGGTCACGCGTGGCGCCGCCGGCGCGCTGTCGAGTGAGTCGGGCGGCATACTGCCCCGATGCGCGACAGCGTCCTCGACGTACAGCAGGGACCGCATCGCGTCACGTGCGTTGCGGTCCGCATCGGCACGGCGGAAGACCGTGTTGAAGATCTCCAGTGACAGCGGGCCGGTGTACCCGGCGATGAGGCAGTTCTCCAGGAAACCGGCGACATCCCACGAACCCTGACCCGGCCACACCCGGTAATGCCGGCTCCACTGAAGGATGTCCATCGCCATCTCAGGTGCGTCCGAGAGCTGGACGAAGAAGATCTTCTCGCCCGGGATGTCGCGAATTGCCCACGGGTCGAGCCGACGAGAAAGCACATGGAAGGTGTCCTGACAGGTCCCTAGCGCCGGATGGTCGGCCATCCGCACGATCTTCCACCCGCGGCGGTAGTCCCAGACCTGGGTCGACCAGGCCAGGGCCTCGAACGCGATCCGCATGCCGCGCTCGTGAGCCAGCTCGGCGGCCCTGTGCAGCTGTTCCGCGGACAACTCGTCGTCGTCGATGGCATCGGCCTGGCAGCTCGCGCAGACCAGGATCAGGTCGGTACCCAGCTCGGCCATGATGTCGAGCTTGCCTTCGAAGCGCCGCATCGCCCGCGCGTGCTGCACCTCGGCCATTCCTTCCAGATCGCGGAAGGGTTGCAACATCTCTATCTTGAGACCGAGTTCGTCGCAGCGCTCCTTGATCCGGCGTGGGGTCCACAGGCTGCAGAGCAGGTCCTGGTCGAAGATCTCGACCCCGTCGAATCCGGCGTTTGCTACGGCAGTGAGCTTCTCGTTGAGCGTGCCAGACAAGGAGACCGTGGCGATGGACCGACGCATTCCTGGACCGTAGCGACCGGCATGCGCCGCCGGCACCCTCTTGCCGACCAGTGGCAAGAGCCCCCATTTGACGCTGGTCTCACGATTCCAGCCAGCGGGATCGCGGTGAGGGCAAGCCGTGGGCGTCACACCATCCCACCTACGATCGAGCGCACACGCAGGAACCATAGACAGGGGGCGCGTTGGGGTACCGATCGGTCACATCCGTTGATGGGACCCGTCTGCGGGCATGGGATAACGACGGCCGGGGCGTTCCCGTGGTGATCTCCAACGGGCTGGGCACCCCGCACGATGCCTGGCCGGATATCAACCGACGGACCGAGACCTATCGAATTATCACGTGGGACCATCGCGGTCTCGCGGGATCAGACCGCCCCTCCGACGAGTCGCGGATCACCATCGACGACCACACCGATGATCTTTTCTCGGTGATGGACTCCTACGGCATCGACCGAGCAGTGGTGATCGGCTGGTCGGTCGGCGTCAACATCGCGTTCGAGGCCGCACTGCGCGAGCAACGGCGGATCGCCGGAGTGCTCGCCGTCGCCGGCGTCCCGGGCGGAAGCTTCGAAGCTCTGCTTCATCCCCTTCCACGCATCCTGCGCCCGCGCGCTGGACGTGTGGGCGCCCACCTGATGCGTTACCTCGGGCCGGTCCTCAACCGGCTCGGCGACGGCTTGCCCGGATCGCCCGAACACGGGTTTGAGCCACGGGGAGTGGGGACATTGGGGCTTGACCTCGTTCACGGTCCGACTCTTATCCGAGTGCTGCGACGGTTCGCTGATCACGATTGGCCCTGGTACTCCCGGCTCGCACGCGCGGTCGGCGACCACCCCCCGATGGACCTCAGCAGGATCGACATGCCGGTCACCTATCTGGCGGGAACGTGGGATTCGATCACATCGGCTGAACGGATGCGTGCTGCCAGCGCACAGACACCACAGAGCCGATATCTCGAACTGCCTGCCACGCACTTCTTGCCCCTGCAGTTTCCCAACCGCATGTCAACGGAGCTCAGCAGACTCGTGGCACGCTGCCGTCTGTAGCTCGCAGGAAGGTGGCGATTACCGGCCCCACCTCAGTGGCCCGATCCAACAAGCACAAATGCCCGCCTCCATGGACCCGGTAGATCTGGGCACGAGGCATTCTCGACGCCAGGATGCTCGCATTCGCGGAGGGCACCAGCGCATCGGCGGTGCCGGTGATCACCAAAGTCTCCTGGGCGAGCTGCGGCAACCACGCCATGCTCGACCACAGTGATGACGCCGCCATCTGTTCGGCGAATCCGCTCAGCCGTGGACCAGTTGCCCATCTGGCCCCGAACTCCCGCTGCATGAGATGGGACCACTGGCTTGCCATCCCTCGGGGTCCCCATCCGGATGATGTCCGCGAGATTTCGGCCGCCATCGCAGCCCACCAACTAGCCGGATTGCTGGGCGTTCCTCCCAGACCACATGACGTCGAAGCAAGGACCAGCCTTCGGACTCTGGCGGGCATGTCGTGGGCGAACTGCTGGGCGACCATTCCCCCAAAAGACAGACCGAGCACGTCGGCTCGCTCGATGGCGAGTTCGTCCAGCAGGTCGCCGAGAAGCGCCGCGTACTCGCGCATCGTCAGACCAGCCAGACGGCCCAGCATTCGTCCGTTTCCAGGCGTGCCGACGCTAATACGATCGAATCCGTCGAGATGCCGATCCAGCGGTGTCCACGTGGACAGCGACATCCCCATCCCGTTCAGCAGCAGGATCGGCGGGCCCGTGCCGCTGCGGCGCACGCGAAGATGTCGTCCCTCAATCCAGGCAGGCCGCTCCGACTCCGTTGTCACGTGGAGCCCGGCACAGGGAAGCATTCGTACGCATCTGAGACGGCGAGACCCTCAACGATCTGGCCTGGGTCCACCTTCACTCCCATCCTCTACACCGAGTATGAGTTCGGCGACTCACCAACACTGCTGCCCGGCGTCCATCGTAGTAAGCATTCTTGCGGAACGAAGTTTGCGACGCGGCACCAGCAGGCAGCCCGCGGGACCAGATGTACAGGCGGCGTCAGTGGTCCTGGCGTATGTCCGCCTGATTCAGCCGCCAGTGCCGCCACGCCGTGTCATGCCGCTGTCCCGATGAGCGGGAACTAGTGGGCGGGCGGTCGCGAACAATCCACCATGGATGCAGCGAGTCGACAACGTCGACTCGCTGGTCATGCGTTGAGGAGGAGCCGATGGCAGTGCGAAAGTCGATCAACATCTGCGGATCAGGCCCCTCGATCGAGGCGGCGGTCGACGAGGCCATGGACCGGGCGTGCATGACGATTGAGGGGATCACCCGCTTCGAGGTGACCAAGATCGGTGGTGACATCACCGACGCAGGCACGGTTTACGACGTCGAGCTCACCGTGTGGTTCACGCTCCTCGAGCGGATGCACGAGTGAGCCGAAACCCGTGACCGCACAAGAACTCCGAGGTCACATCCAGCCCGACGGCATCGGAGTAGCTGCGATGCCCATCGGTATCAATCACATCGAGAGTGTCAACGTCTACCTCGTCGAAGACGGCGACTCGGTGACGCTGGTGGACTGCGGCATGTGGCATCCCGGCGAGCCCGACGACGGATTGACCAAGCTGCGCGACACCCTCAACGCTCGCGGCTACGTGCTCGACGACATCTCACGGATCATCGTCACCCACGCCCATATCGACCACTACGGTATGGCCGGGCGATTGATGGAACTAACCGGCGCCAAGCTGTTCATGCACGCCATGACAGACCTGGACTGCGAAAAGTACCGGCATCCCGAGACCGCCCAGGCGCGAAAGCGCGATACCTACAGTGACCACGGGGTGCCCAAGGCCGAATTGCCTGGTTTCGCCGACACTTTGGTGGCCTGGTTGCCGTACCTGCATTCCGTGGTCGAAGCCTCCACCCGGCTCAATGGCGGCGAGGTCCTGTCCATCGGAACACGCCAGTGGGAAGTCCTGCACACACCCGGTCACTCACTCGGTCATATCTGCCTGTGGTCGCCTACTGACAGACTCCTCTTCTCCGGCGACCACCTGCTACCCGCGGTCACTCCACCGGTCACATTCGAGCGCGGGTTCGACAGGGATCCCCTCCGTAGCTATCTGGCATCTCTCAAGCTGGTCGCCGAGCGCGATCCGGCGCTGGTGATGCCGGGCCACGGCCGCGCATTCGCCGACGGCCGACGCCGCGTCGACGCGATAACACGCAACAAACAACGCCGCCTCGACGCGATCCACGCGATGATCCGCGACCATCCCTGCACCGTCCGTGAGATCGCGGAAGTTCAGGTCGCCAAGTCCCTGCTCAAGTTTCAACGCAACCTTGCGATGGCTGAGACGCTCGCACATCTGGCCTACCTGCGGTGGCAGGGACTGATCGAGCGACGAACACGCGAGGACGGGATCTACGAGTGGTACTCGACCGACGAGGCCACGCCGTAGTGGACCGTGGCTTCCCATAGGCTCGACCCTCGTGCGCGCTGTGCTGATCGTGAACCCCAATGCGACGTCGACGACCCCTGCCGGGCGCGATCTGCTGGCGCACGCGCTGGAGAGCCAGACCAAGCTGACGGTCATACACACCGACCACCGCGGCCATGCCATCGAGATCGGCCGCGACTCAGCCCGCGACGGCGTCGATGTGCTGATCGTGCACGGGGGCGACGGCACGGTCAATGAAGTGGTCAACGGCATTCTCGAGGTGGGCGGACCCGGCGCCACCGCACCCGCGGTCGGAGTGGTGCCCGGCGGCTCGGCCAATGTCTTCGCCCGCGCGCTGGGGATCAGCCCGGACCCGATCGAGGCGACCAACCAGCTCATCGACCTGTTGTCCGACTACCGGCGCCGCAAGGCCTGGCGACGCATCGGGCTGATGGACTGCGGCGAGCGGTGGGCGGTGTTCACCGCGGGAATGGGCGTCGATGGCCACGTGGTGGCCGCCGTCGAGGCCCAGCGCGCCAAGGGCCGCACGGTCACGGCCTCGCGTTATATCCGCTTCGCGATCCGCGAAATGCTGGCCAGCGCCCGCAGGGAGCCCTCGCTGACCCTGCACATGCCCGACCGCGACCCGGCCGAAGGTGTCCATTTCGCGTTCGTGTCGAACTCCAGCCCCTGGACCTACGCCAACGCCAGGCCCGTGTGGACGAATCCCACGACCACCTTCGAGACCGGCCTCGGCGTTTTCGCCGTCACCAGCATGAATGTGTGGGCCAATTTACGGCTGGTACGCAAGATGCTGGCGAGTCGGCCCCGGATCGACGCGCGCCACCTGATCCGTGACGACGATCTGCCGTGGCTGCGGGTGACGAGCGACACGCCGGTGGCCTGCCAGATCGACGGTGACTACCTCGGACTGCGTGACGCGATGACGTTCACTGCGGTTCCGAATGCCCTGGGCGTGCTCGCACCACCTGCAAACACCCCCGCTGACCTGCATTAACAGTATTGACTCGGTCGAACAAAGGCGCAGGTGGAATGAGTGTAGTACAAACGATTACGAGGTTTGGTAACTGGCCCCGCCAGTGAGGTTGCCCACTTGTTAACTCACGAGTATTGACATCTGTTCAGCGTGTGAAAAACTCGGATGCAACAGTGCAGAAACATTCCTGTGCACGCGTAACAGCCGAAGAAACGCTTGTGCGCATTGCTGCGCACACGATAAGGAGTTAGAACTATGGATTGGCGCCACAAGGCGGTCTGTCGCGACGAGGATCCGGAGTTGTTCTTCCCGGTGGGAAACAGCGGACCGGCACTCGCCCAAATCGCTGACGCGAAGATCGTCTGTAACCGATGCCCGGTCACCACTGATTGCCTCACCTGGGCGTTGGATTCTGGACAAGACGCCGGCGTGTGGGGCGGTATGAGCGAGGACGAGCGACGCGCTCTGAAGCGGCGCAACGCCAGGACCAAGGCCCGCAGCGGAGTCTGAGCTTCGCCCACCCGCACAAGAACGACTTACGGCCCCGACAAAGTCGGGGCCGTAACTATGTGGCAAATTCGATTACACAAGTTGGCGTCAGTGAACGTCATTTCGATGAAATGCGACAGAAATCACCTACTGGGCAAGCCGCGCACGCCGACCGATCGGCACCCGCAACACCACATCCGTGCCTCCGCCGGCCACCTCGTGCATGCCCAGGGAGCCGTCCAGCTCCGCCGAGACCAGCGTCCGCACGATCTGAAGACCTAGCCGATCTGACTTCTCCAAGCTGAATCCGTCGGGCAGTCCGCGGCCGTCGTCGTGCACGACCACATCGAGCCAGCGCGCCGAGCGCTCGGCGCGAATCGTGACGCAGCCCTGTTGCGCAGACGTGTCGAACGCGTGCTCAATCGCGTTCTGCACCAGCTCGGTGATCACCATGACCAGCGCCGTCGCACGGTCGGCGTCGAGCACACCCAACTCGCCGAGACGGTTGATGCGGATCGGGGCATCCACTGTCGCAACGTCATTCATGATTGGAAGGATGCGGTCGATGACCTCGTC
Organism: uncultured Actinomycetota bacterium; assembly: GCA_963737385.1. Classification (GTDB taxonomy): domain Bacteria; phylum Actinomycetota; class Actinomycetes; order Mycobacteriales; family Mycobacteriaceae; genus Mycobacterium. Next base: position 10,981 of record CAVTSZ010000053.1, on the reverse strand, counting down.
GAGGTTGACTTCCTCGTCAACCGACATGGACAGCGCGTCGTGGACCAACGCGATCGACGACACCCGCCGCACCGATTCGATCAACGCCTCGCGGCCCTCGGCGTTGTTCGTGCGCCGCGCTTGAAGACGCAGAAGCGCCGCCACCGTCTGCAGGTTGTTCTTCACCCGGTGGTGGATCTCACGGATCGTCGCGTCCTTGGAGAGCAGCGCGCGGTCGCGGCGCTTCACCTCGGTGACGTCGCGAATCAGCACCGCTGCGCCGACGGCGTCGCCGTGCACGACCAGCGGCAGCGTGCGCAGCAGCACCGCGGCGCCGCCCGCGTCGACCTCCATGCGCATGCTCGCGCCGCCTGCCAGCGAATCGCGGACGTGGTCGGCCAGCTCCTGGGCCTCGAACGGATCCGAGATCAGCGGTCGGGTGACGCTGACCAGGTTGTGGCCCTCCAGCTCGGCCGCCAGGCCCATCCGGTGATACGCCGAGATGGCGTTGGGGCTGGCGAAGGTGACGACACCGGTTCCGTCGAGCCGGATGAAACCGTCTCCGACGCGCGGACTCGATCGCGACATGGCGAGGTCACCCACATTGGGGAAGGTGCCTTCGGACAGCATGAGCAGAAGGTCGTCGGCGCAGTCGAGGTAGGCGCTTTCCAGCGGGCTGGCGTTGCGTCCGGCCAGTGCGGTCTGATGTGTCAGCACCGCAACAACGTCGTTCTTGTAGCGCACGGGAACAGCCTCCACGTTGAGACCGTGTGAATCCTGTTGTCCCGCTGGGGTTTGCCTGCCGATGGAGCCGGAGTTGAACGCGTCGGTCACCAAGGGCATCTCGTGGCCTTGGTTCATGGTGCCGACGGCGTCGGCGAGCAGCACCGTCGGGGCGGTGTTCGGCCGCACCTGCGCGACGGCTACCAGCGCGCCGTCGTCACGGCGCACCCACATCAGGAAGTCGGCGAAGGACAGGTCGGCCAGCAGCTGCCACTCGCCGACCACCGCGTGCAGATGGTCGACCGCGTTGCCGGGCAGGACGGTGTGTTCGGCGAGCAGATCACCGAGGGTCGACATCGGGCCTCACTCCGGCGGGCGTTCGACTCGCGTCAGCTGATCACCGCGATGAGGTCGCCGGCCTGGATGACGTCGCCGACGCACACGCTCACCTTGCTGATGGTGCCCGCCACCTCGGCGAGCACCGGAATCTCCATCTTCATCGACTCCAGCAGCACCAGGGTGTCGCCCTCGCCGATCTGATCGCCCTCGTGAACCACGACCTCGAGCACACTGGCCACGATCTCCGCGCGAACGTCCTCGGCCATCTTCACCCCTTCCGGCTGCTAACTGCGCTCCATCGAACCACACCACCGCCCCTACAGCCGTGCCGCCGGGCCATGAGAGGATGGGCCTGATGTGCCCGCTACATGCGGGCCCCACATTCCCCTGAACACAGACGGAGGACGACCATGGCCAAGCGTGGCCGTAAGAAGCGCGACCGTAAGCACTCCAAGGCCAACCACGGAAAGCGGCCCAACTGCGGCTCGAAGTCGGTGCGCTGACTAGCCGGTTTTATGCTCGTACCAGAGCGTCTCCCCCAGCACTGCCTGGAACGCTTTGTTGGCCGCATACACGCCGTTGTTAGGGCCCTGAGGTCAGGCCCACGCCCGACCCGACCAGGACGGTGGCACCGCGCCCACGCCGGCGCATCTCGGTGCCGAACCGGTACACCAGGTTGGTGTAGGCACGCGCATTGATGTCGAGCATTCGATCAATTCACATGCGGCCGTGCGGGTCTCAGCCCCGACGGATGATCGTAGTGCGGCTGATCTCGATCCGCAGCCGATCAACAAGGCCCTCGGGAGCCTTCTCGCCGCTGCACTTCTTCGCAATCAGGCCCTTCACCCGCTCCTCGACGCCGTAGTGGCGCAGGCATGCGGGGCACTCTTCGAGGTGATGACGCAGCTTGTCGCGGGTTTCAGCCGTGCATTCGCCGTCGATCAACGTCCACACCTCGGCGATCACGGCAGCGCAATCGGGGTGGTCCGGGTCTACGGGACCGACCGGTGCGTTCCAGCGCCCGTCATCGCTCATGACGAGACCTCCTCAGGGGCGTCGGCCTGCTGGCCTCGAATGAATCCGCGGTCGCGGGCCACGTCGGCCAGCAATTCACGAAGCTGACGCCTGCCCCGGTGCAACCGGGACATGACGGTGCCGATCGGCGTATCCATGATCTCGGCGATCTCCTTGTACGGGAAGCCTTCCACGTCGGCGTAATACACCGCCATCCGGAATTCTTCGGGCAGCGCCTGCAGCGCCTCTTTGATCTCGCTGTCCGGAAGCGCTTCCAGCGCCTCGACCTCTGCCGAGCGCAGACCGGTCGAGGTGTGCTCGGCGTTGGCCGCCAGCTGCCAGTCGGTGATCTCGTCAGTCGGGTACTCCGCGGGCTGACGCTGCTTTTTGCGGTAGCTGTTGATATAGGTGTTGGTCAGGATCCGGTACAGCCACGCCTTGAGGTTCGTGCCTTCGCGGAACGAGCGGAAGCCTGCGTAGGCCTTCACCATTGTTTCCTGCAGCAGGTCCTCGGCGTCGGCAGGGTTGCGCGTCATGCGCAGCGCACCGCCATAGAGCTGGTCGAGCAGCGGAATGGCGTCGCGCTCGAAACGGGCGGTGAGCTCGGCGTCCGTCTCATCCGATCTGACGGGCGCCGACCCGTCGATGTCCGTCATAGCGGGGAACACCGTCCCTTCTGTAACGGCGCCACCAAACAGGCCCGGTACATCCACTGGACGCTCCATGGCCACGGTTGGCACCTAGCACCCCTCCCTTCGATCCTAGAGGTTGAGACCGACTTCCATCCCGACCACCTCTGTTGGCAGCCACAACTGCCGTCAATAACAGCGCAACCGGGTGGCCTTGTTCCCGCCGCCGAACGTGGGTTACCGGCACGCTTGCAGCACAGAAGGCGTGACATAAGCCCACACTCGGGCCGGGGCCCGGCACGGGAGTCATAGGGTGAGGCCATGTCGCTCTCAGGGAAGACCATGTTCATCTCCGGCGCCAGTCGCGGTATCGGACTGGCGATCGCGAAACGTGCGGCCGCCGACGGCGCGAACATCGCGCTGATCGCCAAGACGGCAGAACCGCACCCCAAGCTCGAGGGCACCGTCTACACCGCGGCCAAGGAACTCGAGGAGGCCGGTGGGCAGGCGTTGCCGATCGTCGGCGACATCCGCGACGGCGACTCGGTCGCCTCGGCGGTGGCCCAGGCCGTCGACCAGTTCGGTGGCATCGACATCTGTGTCAACAACGCCTCGGCGATCAACCTGGGTTCGGTCACCGAGGTTCCGCTCAAGCGCTTCGACCTGATGAACGGAATCCAGGTACGCGGCACGTACGCGGTGTCGCAGGCGTGCATCCCGCACATGGTGGGCCGGCAGAACCCGCACATCCTGACGCTGTCGCCGCCGGTCCGGCTGGAACCCGAATGGCTCAAGCCGACGGCGTACATGATGGCCAAGTACGGGATGTCATTGTGCGCCTTGGCATTAGCCGAGGAGTTGCGCGGCGAGGGCATCGCCTCCAACACGCTGTGGCCGCGCACCCTGGTGGCCACCGCCGCGGTGCAGAACCTGCTCGGTGGCGACGAGGCGATGAGCCGGGCCCGCAAGCCCGCTGTCTACGCGGACGCCGCCTACACGATCCTCAACAAGCCGGCCCGCGAATACACCGGCAACGCCCTGCTGTGCGAGGACGTCCTGCTCGAATCGGGCGTCACCGACCTGTCGGTCTACAACTGTGTTCCCGGAGCCGAACTGGGCGTCGACCTGTGGGTGGACACCGCGAACCCGCCGGGCTATTCAGGGCCGTAGCTCCTCGCGCAAGCGCTGGTCGGCGCCCCTAATCGAATTCGATGATGCCGCGGATGTTTCGGCCTTCGCGCATGTCGGTGATGGCGTCGTTGATCTGGTCGAGGCGGTAGCGCCTCGTCACCAGCTCATCGAGTTTGAGGTTGCCGCTGCGGTACATCGACAGCAGCATCGGCATGCTCGCGCGAGGATTCATCCCGCCGTACAGGAGGCCCTTGAGCTGTTTGCAGCCTTGGAGCATGTCGACGAGCAACAGCGGAACCATATTCACTTCCAGCTTTGGCACCGCGGTCATCAGGCAGGTGCCCCCCTTTCGCGTCAGCATCATCGCGGGGGCCAGCAGTTCTGCGTAAAGCACGCTCGGGGTCAGCACAACTCGGTCTGCCATCACGCCGTTGGTGATCTCCTTCACCAAGAGGAAGGCTTCTTCCATCGAGGGGCTGGTATCCGTTGCCCCGAAGAACTTCGCCGTATCACGTTTGAACTCAACGGGATCCACCGCGACCACGGCGTTGGCGCCTGCGGCGCGGGCGCCCTGCACAGCGTTGATTCCCACCCCGCCGGTGCCGACGACGACCACGGTGTCGCCGACCTGCGGTTCCGACGCCGACGGTCGCCGATCCCCAGCCCGTCGTCACGCCACAGGACACCAGGGAGGCGGCCTCGAAGGGAATCGAGTCGTCGATCTTGATGACGGACTCTTCGGCGACGACCATGTACTCCGAGAACGTGCCGAGCTGCGTCATCGCGGTCAGATCCTCGTCGCCGAGGTGCCGCCGACTGGTGCCGTCGGTCGTCATCTCCTTGGCGAACATCATCGCGCCGGCGTCACACAGGTAAGTCATGCCGGACACGCACCACCGACAGGAACCGCACGCGGGGATGAAGGAGGTCGCGACGCGGTCGCCGGGCCGTACCGACCGCACCCCCGGGCCAACTTCTTCGACGACGCCCGCGCCTTCGTGCCCGCCGAGGAGCGGGAAGTACTCCGGAGCCGACCCACCCGTGGCCTCCACGATCGCGGTGAGCTCCGGTGACATGACGCCGTCGCCGGTGGCGTAGTGGTCGTCGGAGTGGCAGACTCCGGCCACCGCCATCTTCACCAGCACCTCACCCTCGCGCGGCGGGTCGAGGGTTATCTCCTCGATCTCCCATTCCTTGCCGACTCCCCGCAGTACGGCCGCCTGGCACTTCATCGTGCACCTCCCCGCGGTTTGAGGCCGACTCGACGCAGGCCGTGGGCCGCGCTCGCGCGCAAGAGGCCCAGTGCAATTCGGAACTTCCGCCGCGAATACGGTACCAGAGCGGCTCATTCGCCCCGACAGGGATCCGGGGTGTCGTGATGGCTTGTGGGCGGCAGTATTTCAGCAATCCGTCGGCGCCGCCGTGACGTGCGCCGATCCCGGAGTCCTTCCAGCCGGGCATGGGCACGGCGAATTGATTCCCGTTGACCATCGCATCGTTGACGTTCACGGCGCCCGCCTCGAGCCGGCGTGCCACCCGCTCACCGCGCGCGGGGTCGCTGGTCCACACCGAAGCCGAAAGCCCGTAGCGGGAGTCATTGGCGAGCCGGATCGCCTCCTCCTCGTCGGCCACCTTGACCACCGGCAGCGTCGGGCCGAACGTCTCGTCCGTCATGCAGGTCATCGATTGATCGACATCGGCCAGCACCGTCGGCTCAAAGAACGTGCCGACCCCGGTTGGCTTGCCACCGGTCGTCACCCGGGCGCCGCCTGCGACCGCTTCGTCGACGTGGCGCGCGACGATGTCCCGTTGCGCCGAGGTGGCCATCGCACCCACATCGAATCGGTACTTATCGTCGTCCTTGCCCTGGCGCAGCCGACTCACCTTGTCCGTGAGCTTGGCGACGAATTCGTCGTAGACGGCCGCCTCGACGTAGACCCGTTCGATCGACACGCATACCTGACCGGAGTTGGTCATCCCGCCCCATGCGATGCCGTTCGCGGCGCGCTCGAGGTCGGCGTCTGCCAATACCACCGCGGGATCTTTGCCGCCGAGTTCGAGGCTGTACGGAATCAGGCGCTCCGCACACGCCACGGCGACCTTGCGACCGGTGGCCGTCGAACCGGTGAAGTGCACGTAGTCGGAGTTGGCGATCACCGCCGCACCGGTCTCCGCGTAGCCGGTCGTCAATGCGAGCACGGGCGGCGCGCCGATCTCGTTCCATCCGCGGACGAACTCGACGGCGCTCAACGGCGTGACTTCCGAGGGCTTCAGCAGCATGCGCGGCGCCTGCCGCCATCGCTGCGATGCCGTCGAGTGCAGCGTTCGCGAACGGGAAGTTCCACGGGATGATCAAGCCAACGACCGGATATGGCCGCCAGACTGTGGTCAGCCGCTTGGTCATCATCAGCGGATTGTGGGGCCGCGGATGCCGGTCGGCCAGAAACGCCTCGGCGTTGCGGGCGAAGTAGTTCAGCAGATCAGCGGCCATGGGCGCTTCGATGGAGGCCTCGGCCCTCGGCTTGCCGGATTCCGACTGGACGACGTCGGTGATGTGCTCGGCGTTATCGAGGATCCAGTTCTGGAACTTCATCAGCCACGGCTTGCGGCCCCTGGCGCCCATCGCCTCCCATTCGGGTTGATAGAGGCGCAGTTCGCGGGCCTTGGTGGCGACGGTCTCGGGGGTATCGACGGGTACAGAGCCGACGACGGAACCGTCGGCGGGATTGTGCACTGGGATGGTCGTCAGCTCCGGCTTGGCATGCAGGTCTGTCATGCCAGAAAGCGTCACATCCTCGACGGCGATCGGGGCGAGTATGCGCATACCCGTTCGCAGGTTATTCGACCCGCGAGGGCCTGCCGAACCGCGCGTGGACGCCGGACGAAAACAGCGCACGCAGGGGGTCACCCGCGATGTCCACGCCGCCCGCGGCCAGCAGGTCGTCGTCCAGCTCGAGGATCTCGGCCGCCCGCACCGGCCACGGACCATGCTCGTTGGGCACCCACCATGTCCGCCCGGCCTTGCGGGTGTGCGCTCCCCACCGCGCCGTGAGCCACACCTCGAGCGGAGTCGGCGCCACCTCGTCGCCGATCCGGACCCTCAGCGTGCTGCGCAGGCCGCGGTCGGGCCAGCGCCGCACACTCTCATACGAGATCTCGTCGTCGCGCCGGGTCACGTGCATCTTCGCCCACGTGTACGGCACACCGAGCGCCGCTCTGGTCAACCCCACGACGGCCAGCCGCGTGGTTTCCAGCGACCGGAAGTACACGCCGTGACGGCCGGCGTCGTCGGTCGAGTAGAGGCGGATGTTGGTCTCGGCGAAGCTGCCGAAGTACGGCAGCCGCAGCGAGGTGCCCACAGCGGTGTGTCGGATCACGAACGGCACCAACGCCACGTACGTCAGGCCGTCGGAGAACACATCCGGGCGGGTGCCCGGTGGGAACAGATGCGCGACGCGCTCGGGGTCCACCGGCCAGTGCACGAATGTCAGGTCGGCCCAGAACTGGTCGAACAGCACGGGCCGTGGCAGCGGCGGTGCGATCACTGGGAAGCTCACCGCGCCATCGTGGCACGCTGAACGCATGTCATCGCCGACGATCTGTTCCACCGGTCGCTACGAGGCGGTGGGCGAGCGCATCGCGCCGATCGCCGCGGAGGTTGTCGACGCCCGACCAATGGGCAATCCCGAGACGATCACTGCTCGCCTGTAGGACGGTTTCGTCGATGTGACCATCGAAAACGACATGCATACATGGGAATTTCCGTCGTTGGACGCAGCGGTGAACTTCGTGACGAATGAATCGCCGCTGCATGTGTCTGTGGTCGGCAATATCGATGCCGCAAAGCGCGAACCGCTGCGGGCGGCGTTCGAGGCGGCCATGCGAGCGCACCGTGACGACGCCGGTGTGCGCTTCGACGCGCCGTACGTGGTGGTGACCGCGCGTCGGCGCTGACCGCTGAGACCGGTTCAGCATGCTGTGCATTTGTGCACGTCGGGTTCCCCCGATTGGGGGACACCGGAATCCCCCGGTGCACCGGCTGATCACCCGACATACAACGCCCCGCGGTGGCGGCATTCTTGAGTCATCGCCGGAACACTCCGGCGGCAGAACCGAAAAGCCAACGCATACAGGAGAACTGACATGACGAACACCACCTTCAAGACGATGATCGCCCGCATCGCCCTGCCGGTCGTCATCGGCGGAGCCGCCCTGGGCATGGCCGGCGTGGCCAACGCCCAGACCGGACCGGTCGGCCCGGGCTACCAGTACGCCCCGACCACCACCGCCGAGCCCGCACCCGGTGCCCCCAGTAACCACCACGGCGTGGCCCGCGTCGAGGAAATGGTCCCCGGCTATCACCGCTGACAAGCCCCCGACAGAGGCCCCTCCCCACAAGGGGAGGGGCCTCGCCCATTGCGAGGGCAGATCAGGCGACGCAGAGGTTGGCGCCGAGCATCAAGTTCGGCCACATCAACGCCGTCTGCACGAACGCCAGAATCTCGGAGCCGGCGGGCAGCCGCGATCGCAACGCGGTCTCCAGCAGTTGCACCTGTTCAGCATCGAAGAACGCCCACACCATCCCGATGAGCAGGTACGGAATCGCCATCCACATCGCGAACTCGATCATCGCTTCGACACTCACCCGACGGCTGAGCAGACGGCGCAACATTCGTCAGACCAGCGCGCGTTGTTGGCGGACCCGGCGTCGGACATCGGCCAGCAGAACGTAGCTGCCGCCCTGGCGGACGAACACCGGCAGGAATCTGTTGGCGAAAGCGACTGTCAGGAACAATCTTTCGAACCAACGTTGCTTGAAATCGCTCCAGTGCAAACCCATGGCCTCACGGAACACCGGCGCCAGGAACCCGACAGTGAGGAACTTGAGCAGCGGCCGGAAAGGGAGCCCCAGAACAGGATTGATCATGTGCAGGTTGAGCAGGTCGAGCAGATAGTCGCGGACACGGTCGTCGATCGCCACCTGCCCGCACGCCTGCGTCCAGTACCCGTCGAATTCGGCTCGGGTGGGCGGCCATTGGTCCTCGCTGACCTGCAGCGTGGTTCCCAGTGTCCACGCCGACCGGTAGAACTGCTCGGACTGTTCGGCGGTCATCGCCCCGCGCAGCAGTTGATACGTGTCTTCGAGCCCGACGAACAGGCATGCCGCGACCCACATCTGGAGATCGCGGTCAAAGGCGTTGTAGGGCACGGGACTATCCGGGGCGGACTGGACATGTCGATGCGCGGCGTTGACCGCTTCCTGGAACGCCGCCCGGTCCTGTGGGTTTCCGATGATCGCCACGGCGATATATTGGAACGTCGTCCTGGCCCGCTTCCACGGATGTTTGAGCAGATTGCCGGAATCCACCTTGCTCTCGACCACGCCGTACCCCACCCCGGGCCGCGACAGCTGCATGATCACGTTGGCGGCACCGGCCGCGAAGGCCCAGAAGTCCATCGCCTCGGCCGCCGTGACCGGTTCGGTGTCCCACCGCGCCGTTCGCCTTCCGATGGTGATGCGGCAGTCAGCGGCGGTCATGCGATGCACACCGTCGAGACCAGCAGCACCGGCCACGTCACGATCGAGCCGAGGATCGACAGGATGCGGGCATGTCCCTGCCCGCCGATGTGGTCGCCCGAAACAGCGGTCCACACCATGCCGACAACCAGGTAGGGCACGGCGAGAATCACCGCCGTACCGATCCACTCGGCGATCGTCATCTGGAAGCCTAGAAACTTGCGGACGGCGATGAGCACCCTCGTATGTTAATGACGATTCATATTTGAACTCGCCATTTCACTCGAAAAAACGCCCCAGTTCCCGCTGGATGTTAGCGGTAGTTCGCTACAGCAAGGTGGCTTGCTCCGGTTCCGGTTCGGCCGGCTCGATCAACTCGGGCCCATTGTTGCGGATGCTGTTGACCAACCGGGACACCTCGCGGATCTCGATCCGGTCGAGGTCGCCGTGACCGCGCAGCAGTCCTTCGTCGATCGGTGCGTCGGGGTCGAGCCAGCGGTCCCAATCGCTTTCGCTGATCGTCAACGGCATCCGGTCGTGGATCTCGGCCAGCGGGCCCGCGGAGTCGGTGGTGATGATCGTGCAGCTCAGCAGCGGCGACGCGTCCTTGGGCGCGTCCTTCGGACGCCACGTCGACCACAGGCCTGCCATGAACAGCGGTTCGCCGTCGCCACCGAACATGTAGAACGGCGTCTTCGGGGCTTTCTTGCCCGAAGCCGTCTCACCGTTGGGCCGCCATTCGTACCAACCGTCCATCGGCACCAGGCACCGCTTGTTCTTCGCGGAGTTCCGAAAGACGGGCGAGGTGGTCAGCTTCTCGGAACGCGCGTTGATCAGCAACGGGCCCTTGGTGTCCGGACCGCCGTCCTCGGTGGTCTTGGCCCACGGCGGAACCAGCCCCCAGCGCATCAGCCGCACCCGGCGGGTCGATTCGTCGTCGGGCTCGCTGTGGCGTTTCACCACGCTGCTGATCGTCGTCGTCGGCGCGACGTTGTAGTTGGCACCGGACGTGTCCTTCTGCGCCGCTGTACTTTCGTCAATCGCCTGGATCTTCTCGGCCAGCAGCGCCGGATCGGTGGTCACCGCGAATCGTCCACACATATATCCCATGGTGGCACGCTGAACCGACAAGGCAGGATGGAGAGCGTGAGCACTTGGCAGGCACCGTCGACGTCGCGTCCGGTGCACGCCACGGTCATGGTGCCGGGATCGAAATCACTGACCAACCGCGCGCTCGTGCTGGCCGCGCTGGCCACGCGGGACGGCACGTCGACCATCAGCGGCGCACTGCGCAGCCGCGACACCGACCTGATGATCGGTGCCGTGCAGGCCCTCGGCATCACTGTCGACGGCATGGACACGGAGCTGACCGTCAGCGGTGCGGTCGACCCGCGACCGGGCACCCGCATCGATTGCGGCCTCGCCGGCACCGTTCTGCGGTTCGTTCCACCGGTCGCGGCGCTGAGCAGCCAATCTGTCACATTCGACGGCGACGAGCAGGCCCGCGTCCGCCCCGTCGCGCCTCTCCTCGAAGCGTTGCGCGGCCTCGGCGTGGACGTCGACGGCGACGCGCTGCCGTTCACCGTCCGCGGCTCCGGGCGCGTGGCCGGCGGAACCGTCGAGATCGACGCGTCGGCGTCGTCGCAGT
>CAVTSZ010000052.1:0-43601 GCA_963737385.1 uncultured Actinomycetota bacterium | reverse complement strand
TGCCCGACCTGGCCGCAGTGCTTCCCGGGCAGCTTCACCCCGCTCCCGCATCCCGAGGTGGCCGGCATCCACCAGGCCGTGGAATTCGGCAACCGGATGATCACGTTCCTGGTGGTCCTGACCGCCGCGCTGGCGGTGCTGGCCGTCACGCGTGCCCGCAGGCGCCGCGAGGTGCTGATCTACGCGTGGCTGATGCCGGCGTCGACGGTGGTTCAGGCGGTGATCGGCGGCATCACGGTGCTCACCGGCCTGCTGTGGTGGACCGTCGCCATCCACCTGCTCGCCTCGATGACGATGGTGTGGGTATCGGTGCTGCTCTACGTCAAGATCGGTGAACCCGACGGCGGTACTGTCGCGCGCCAGGTTCCGAAACCGTTGCGCCAGTTGACCTTCTTGAGCGCGATCGTGCTCGCCGCGGTGCTCGTCACGGGCACGCTGGTCACCGGCGCGGGCCCGCACGCCGGAGACAAGAGCATCGAAAACCCGGTGCCGCGGCTTCAGGTGGAGATCGTCACCCTGGTGCAGTTGCACGCCACGCTGCTCGTGACGTACTTGTCACTGCTCGTGGCGCTGGTGTTCGCGCTACGCGCGGTCGCCGCGCCCCGGCCCGTCGTGCGGCGTCTCGCGGTATTGCTGGCGGTGGTTGCCGCTCAGGCTCTCGTCGGCCGCGTGCAGTACGCAATGGGTGTCCCCGCGGCGCTGGTCGCCATCCACGTCGCCGGGGCGGCCGTCTGCACCGCAGCGACCGCCGCCCTATGGGCGTCGATGCGACAGCGGACCCAGGCCGAGTCGCTCGAGGATGTTCTCGACACCGAGGACGAAGTCGCGCTGCCGACGCGCCCGCGTGGCGGCGTCTAGTTGTCGCCAACCGAGCGACGGCTCGACGAGCTCGAGCTCCAGCAGTTGCGGATCAGACGGGCCACCGATCACATCCACCCGGGCGTACAGCAGCTCGGCGACATCGATGCCCAAGTGCGCGGCCGCGGCGGCCAGCGCCGCACGACCGACGTCCCACAACTCGAAGTCCGGTTCGGCCGGGGTCAGCGACTCTTCGGCGTACGTGCCGGAGTCGTCGAATTCGGGCGCGTCGCCGGGCGGGGGCAGGATCGGGCCCTTGGTGAACGCGTGCGACTGGCGCCCACCGAGGAAGACCAGCGCCGTTTCGCCGTCCTCGACCCGCTCGTCGTAGGGCTGGACCAGTACGGTCCGGCCCTCGCCGTGCAAGTCTGCGACGCGCCTGCGGGCCTCGTCGAGATCGGTGAACCGTTGCGCCCCAATGGATCCAGCGCCGATCGCCGGCTTCACCACGATCTCACCCTTGGGTAGGCGAATCCGATCACCGGGCGTGAAGAACCAGCTGGGCACTGTCGGCACACCCGCGGCGGCGAGGTCCGCCAGATAACGCTTGTCGGTGTTCCACGCGATCACAGCGGGGCCGTTGATCACATTGCGGACGCGGGTCGTCCAGGCCAGGAACTCGTCCAGACGATCGATGTAGTCCCACGTCGCTCTCAGAATCACCAGGTCCGCGTCGAGCGTGCCCGGGTCGTCCCAGGGCAGCCAGCGCGCATGCAGGCCGTGCTTGCGCAGCGCGGCGACCAGTCCAGCGTCGTCACCGTCGCCCTCCGGCAACGCCGCGCAGCCAGCCAGCACGATGCGCGGATGGAAGATGTCGGGCCGGGCGAGCTTCATTCTTGGCAGGATAGAAGCATGCACGCCATCGAAGTCGCCGAGACCGGCGGACCTGAAGTCCTCACCTACGTCGAGAAGGCCCAGCCCTCCCCCGGGCCCGGCGAGGTGCTCATCAAGGCCGAAGCGATCGGGGTGAACTTCCTCGACACGTATTTCCGGTCAGGGCAGTACCCGCGGGAGGTCCCCTTCATCATCGGAAGTGAGGTGGCCGGCACCGTCGAGGCCGTCGGCGACGACGTCGCGGCCCTGTCGGTCGGCGATCGGGTCGTCACCGCCCAGGCCAGCGGTGCCTATGCCGAATATGCTCTGGCCCCAGCGGATTTCTGCGCCTACGTGCCCGACGGAGTCATCGCCGACGTCGCCGCCGCTGCCCTGCTCAAGGGAATGACCGCGCACTACCTGATCAAGTCGACGTATCCGGTGCAGCAGGGCGACGCTGTGCTGGTCCACGCGGGCGCCGGCGGTGTTGGACTGATCCTGACGCAATGGGCCACCAGCTTGGCCGCCCGCGTGATCACGACGGTGTCGACGCCGGAGAAGGCCGAACTGTCACGCCAGGCGGGCGCGGTCGAGGTGCTCGACTACCCCGACGACCCCGCCGCGTTCGGCGCCAGGATCAAGGAACTCACCGACGGCGGCGTTGCCGCGGTCTACGACGGCGTCGGCGCCGACACATTCGACGCCAGCATCGCCAGCCTCGCGGTCCGCGGCACGCTGGTGCTGTTCGGCGCCGCCAGCGGTCCGGTCCCGCCGTTCGACCCGCAGCGGCTCAGCGCCGCGGGCTCGCTGTTCCTGACCCGACCGACGCTCTGGCACTACACCCGCACGCCCGATGAGTTCGCCTGGCGCGCAGGAGAACTGCTCGATGCCATCGCCAACGGCACCATCAGCGTCACCGTCAGCGAGCGCTACCGCCTCGAAGACGCCGAGCAGGCCCATCGCGACCTGCATGGCCGCAAGACGGTCGGATCGGTGGTGCTGGTGCCTTAGCCCGTCTAAAACAGAATGGGAAGAGCCAGCGCCGAGTCGATTGCGAGTGCGCAGAAAACGACGGCGAGGTAGTTGTTCGACTGCAGGAACAGCCGCAGCGGCTTGACGGGCTCGCCGCGCCGCACCCCGGCGTGGAGTTGATGGGCCATCACCAGGAACCAGGCACCGGCCGTCAGGGCGACCGCGGCGTACAGCCAGCCGGTGGTCAGCGTCAACGCCAGCGTGGCCGCCACCGTCAGCCAGGTATAGATCAGGATCTGCTTGGTCACCTGTTGCTCGGTGGCCACCGCGGGCAGCATCGGCACCCCGGCCGCGCGGTAGTCCTCCTTGTAGCGCATGGCCAGCGCCCAGGTATGCGGCGGCGTCCAGAAGAAGATGATCGCGAACATCACCAGAGCGGGCCAGGCGATGGTCCCGGTCACCGCCGACCAGCCGATCATCACCGGCATACAGCCCGCCGCTCCACCCCACACCACGTTCTGCGAGGTGCGCCGCTTGAGCAGCAGCGTGTAGACGAGCACATAGAACGCGATCGTCGCGGCGGCGAGGTGAGCCGAGAGCATGTTCGTCGTCCACCACAGCCAGAAGAACGATCCGACAGACAGCGCAAGCCCGAAAACCAGCGCATGGCTGCGGGGCACGGTCGCCCGGGCCAGCGGTCGACGCTCGGTGCGCTTCATCAGCTTGTCGATGTCGGCGTCGGCCACACAGTTCAGCGTGTTGGCGCCTGCGGCCGCCAGCAGGCCGCCGACCAGCGTGTTGAGGATCAGCAATGGATCGACGGTGCCGCGGTCGGCCAGCAGCATGGCCGGAATCGTGGTGACGAGGAGCAGTTCGATTACGCGCGGTTTGGTCAGCGAGAGGTAGCCCAGCAGCGTGGTGCGCAGGTGGCCGTGCGCCACAATTGGGAGCTGGCTCTCGCGAATGTCCACGCAGTGACTCCTTGAAATGGCTGCAGCGCGCGCGGCGTCTACTACAGAGGATGGTAGACCGCTGCGCAACGGCGGCCTAATCGTCCCCCCAGCGGCCTGCAGTGAATGACTATCCAGCACTAGGGTGTTTTACGAGGCAGCTTGCCGAGCTCAACTTTCGACCAGGAGAGGGTGCCTGTGACCACGCTCGAAGAGATTTCCGCCCTTACCCGCCCCAATCATCCCGACGACTGGGCCGAGGTGGACTCAGTCGCGGTGGACACCGTCCGGGTGCTCGCGGCGGATGCGGTCCAGAAGGTCGGCAACGGCCACCCCGGAACGGCGATGAGCCTGGCACCGCTGGCCTACACGCTGTTCCAGCGCCAGTTGCGCCACGATCCCAGCGACGTCCACTGGCTGGGCCGCGACCGTTTCGTTCTGTCCTGTGGACACTCCAGCCTCACGCTGTACATCCAGCTGTACCTCGGCGGCTTCGGGCTGGAGCTGCCCGACATCGAGTCGCTGAGGACCTGGAAGTCCAAGACCCCGGGCCACCCGGAGTTCCGCCACACCCGTGGTGTCGAGATCACGACGGGGCCGCTGGGGCAGGGTCTGGCGTCGGCGGTCGGCATGGCGATGGCGTCGCGCTACGAGCGCGGCCTCTTCGACCCGGACGCAGCGCCCGGTGAGAGCCCGTTCGACCACTACATCTACGTCATCGCCTCCGACGGCGACATGGAGGAGGGCGTCACCAGCGAGGCCTCCTCCCTTGCCGGCACCCAACAGCTCGGCAATCTGATCGTGTTCTACGACCAGAACCAGATCTCGATCGAACACGACACGAATATCGCACTGTCCGAGGATGTTTCGGCGCGCTACCGCGCCTACGGGTGGCACGTGCAAGAGGTCGATGGCGGCGAGAACGTCACCGGAATAGAAGAAGCCATCGAGGCCGCACGCGCTGTCACCGACAAGCCGTCGTTCATCTCGGTGCGGACGATCATCGGCTATCCGGCGCCGACCAAGATGAACACCGGCGGCGCCCACGGGTCAGCCCTCGGCGACGACGAGGTGGCCGCCACCAAGAAGGTTCTCGGTTTCGATCCGGACAAGACGTTCGAGGTGCGTCCGGAGGTCATCGAGCACACCCGCAAGCTGGTGGCGCGCGGCAAGGAAGCCCACGAGAAATGGCAGCCGGCATTCGACGCGTGGGCCGAACGCGAGCCCGAACGCAAGGCGCTTTTGGACCGCCTGCTGGGACAGGAGCTTCCGGACGGCTGGGACGCCGACATCACCCACTGGGAACCGGGTTCCAAAGCGGTCGCCACCCGCGCGGCGTTCGGACAGGTACTCAACGACGTGGCACCGAAGCTGCCCGAACTCTGGGGTGGCTCAGCCGATCTCGCGGGCAGCAACAACACCACGATCAAGGGCGTCAAGTCCTTCGGGCCGCCGTCGATCTCGACCGAGGATTTCACGGCAGACTGGTATGGCCGGGTGCTGCACTTCGGCGTCCGCGAACATGCGATGGGCTCGATCCTGTCCGGCATCGTGCTGCACGGACCCACCCGCGCATTTGGCGGAACGTTTCTGCAGTTCTCCGATTACATGCGCCCCGCGGTTCGCCTGGCGTCGCTGATGGACATCGACACGATCTACATCTGGACGCACGATTCGATCGGTCTCGGCGAGGACGGCCCGACCCACCAACCGATCGAGCATCTCGCAGCACTGCGGGCGATCCCGAACCTTTCGGTGGTGCGGCCCGGCGATCCGAATGAGACGGCCTACGCCTGGCGCAGCATCATCGCCCGCGGCAACGGCAGCGGTCCGGTCGGTTTCATCCTGACCCGCCAGGGTATTCCGGTGCTCGAGGGTACCGACCCCGACGGCGTCGCCAGGGGCGGCTACGTGCTGGGCGGAACCCCCGATGAGGATCCCGACGTCGTGCTCATCGGCACCGGATCGGAGCTGCAGCTCGCGGTGGAAGCCAAGAAACTCTTGGCGGACAAGGGAGTCACGGCGACGGTGGTGTCGATGCCGTGCGTCGAGTGGTTCGAGTCGCAGCCGGTCGAGTACCGCGACAGCGTGCTTCCGCCAGCGGTGTCGGCGCGGGTGGCCGTCGAGGCGGCGGTCGCGCAGAGTTGGTACAAGCTCGTCGGCGACACCGGTGAGATCGTCTCGATCGAGCACTACGGCGAATCGGCGGACGACAAGACGTTGTTCCGCGAGTTCGGTTTCACCCCGGAGGCCGTGGTGGCCGCCGCGGAGCGATCACTAGAGAACTGATACGAAAGGCCCAACTGCAATGGCTCAGAATCCGAATCTCGCGGCGCTGTCCGCGGCGGGCGTCTCCGTATGGCTGGACGACTTGTCCCGCGACCGACTGCAGACCGGCAACCTGCAGGAGCTCATCGACACCAAATCCGTCGTCGGCGTGACAACGAACCCATCGATCTTCCAGGCCGCGCTGTCGAAGGGCACCGCATACGACGATCAGGTCAAGGAGTTGGCGGAGCGCGGGGCCGATGTGGACGCCACCGTCCGCACCGTCACCACCGACGACGTGCGCAACGCATGCGACCTGTTGGCCAAGCAATACGAGTCGTCGAGCGGCGTCGACGGCCGGGTGTCGATCGAGGTCGACCCGCGGCTG
The DNA here is from genome assembly GCA_963737385.1 of uncultured Actinomycetota bacterium. Lineage (GTDB taxonomy): Bacteria > Actinomycetota > Actinomycetes > Mycobacteriales > Mycobacteriaceae > Mycobacterium. Next base: position 37,352 of record CAVTSZ010000052.1, on the reverse strand, counting down.
GCGCACGACACCGACAAGACCATCCTGCAGGCCGTCGAGCTGTGGAAGATCGTCGACCGGCCCAACCTGCTGATCAAGATCCCCGCCACCCTTGCCGGGCTGCCGGCGATCACCGCCGTTATCGCCGAAGGCATTTCGGTGAACGTGACGCTGATCTTCTCCGTCGAACGCCACCGCGCGGTGATGGACGCCTACCTGGCCGGTCTCGAGGCGGCCAAGGAGGCGGGACACGACCTGTCCAAGATCCATTCGGTCGCGTCATTCTTTGTCTCGAGGGTGGACACCGAGATCGACAAGCGGTTGGAGAAGATCGGCAGCGACGGCGGAAAAGACACAGCGCTGGCGCTGCGCGGTCAGGCCGGGGTGGCCAACGCTCGGCTGGCCTACGCGGCGTACGAAGAGGTGTTCGTCGGCGGCTCGCGCTTCGAGGCGCTCAAGGCCGACGGTGCCCGTCTCCAGCGGCCGCTGTGGGCGTCGACCGGCGTCAAGAACCCCGACTACTCCGACACCCTCTACATCACCGAGCTGGTTGCGCCCAACACGGTGAACACCATGCCGGAGAAGACGATGGACGCGGTGGCCGACCATGGCGTGATCACCGGCGACACCGTCTCCGGCACGGCCACCGATGCCCAGGCGATGTTCGACAAGTTGACCGCCATCGGCATCGACCTGCCTGACGTGTTCAAGGTGCTCGAGGACGAGGGCGTGGACAAATTCGAGAAGTCGTGGCTAGAGCTGCTCGAGGCGACGCAGGGTCAGCTGGACTCCGCGAAGAAATGACCGCGACGACCGACAGGTCCGCCGACACTGGGTGGTGTAACCCGCTGCGGGACAAGCGCGACAAGCGGATGCCGCGCATTTCCGGCCCCTGCGGTGTAGTGATCTTCGGCGTCACCGGCGATCTGGCCACCAAGAAGCTGATGCCCGCCATCTACGACCTGGCCAGCCGCGGTCTGCTGTCGCCCTCGTTCGCCCTCATCGGGTTCGCCCGACGCGATTGGGCCGACGAGGATTTCGCGACGATCGTCTACGACGCCGTCAAGGCCCACGCCCGCACCCCGTTCCGCCAGGAGGTGTGGGACCGGTTGGCCGAGGGCATCCGGTTCGTGCAGGGCACATTCGACGATGACGCCGCGTTCGGCCGACTCGCCGAGCAACTGGACAAGCTGGACGCGGAGCGGGGCACCGGACGCAACCACGCGTTCTACCTGTCGATCCCGCCGAAGGCCTTCCCGGTGGTGTGCGAACAGCTCAAGAAGTCAGGGCTGGCCCACCAGGAGCAGGGCCGGTGGAGCCGGGTGGTGATCGAGAAGCCGTTCGGCCACGATCTCACGAGCGCCCGCGAACTCAACGGCGTCGTCAACAGCGTGTTCCCCGAGGAGTCGGTGTTCCGAATCGACCACTACCTGGGCAAGGAGACGGTTCAGAACATCCTGGCGCTGCGGTTCGCCAACGAGCTCTACGAGCCTGTCTGGAACGCGAATTACGTCGACCACGTCGAGATCACGATGGCCGAGGACATCGGGCTCGGCGGTCGCGGCGGTTACTACGACGGCATCGGGGCCGCTCGCGACGTGATCCAGAACCATCTCATTCAGCTGCTGGCGTTGACGGCGATGGAGGAACCGGTCAGTTTCAGCCCGCACGAACTGCAGGCCGAGAAGATCAAGGTGCTGTCCGCCACCCAACCGATGCAACCCCTGAACGAGACCTCCGCCCGGGGGCAGTACGCGGCGGGTTGGCAGGGCAGCGAGAAGGTCGTCGGCCTGCTGGAGGAGGACGGCTTCTCCAAGGATTCCATCACCGAGACCTTCGCAGCGATCACCGTGGAGATCGACACCAGGCGCTGGGCCGGTGTGCCGTTCTTCCTGCGCACCGGAAAGCGCCTGCCCCGGCGCGTCACCGAGGTGGCACTCGTGTTCAAGCGGGCCCCGCACCTGCCGTTCGACGCGACCATGACCGAGGAATTAGGCAAGAACGCCTTGGTCATTCGAGTGCAGCCGGACGAGGGCATCACCACCCGCTTCGGGTCGAAGGTGCCGGGCCACGCCATGGAGGTCCGCGATGTCAGCATGGACTTCTCCTACGGCTCATCGTTCGCCGAGGACTCTCCCGAGGCCTACGAGCGGTTGATCCTGGACGTCCTGCTCGGCGAGCCGTCACTGTTCCCGGTCAACGCGGAGGTCGAATTGTCTTGGAAGATACTCGATCCTGTCCTCGACGAGTGGGCGGCTCATGGCAAACCGGAGCCCTATGAGTCCGGCACCTGGGGCCCGTCTTCGGCGTTCGAAATGGTCCGCCGCCTGGGCCGCGAATGGAGGCGGCCATGATCGTCACGTTGCCGGCGACGTCGACCACCGCAGTCAACAAGAAAATCGTCGGGCTGCGCGAAGAAGGCGGCGCGATCACCATGGGCCGGGTGCTGACGCTTGTCATCGCACCGGACACCGAGGACACTCTGGAGGATTCCGTCGCGGCGGCCAACTTCGCCAGCCGTGAGCATCCGTGCCGGGTGATCGCCGTCCTCCCCGGTGACCGCGACGCCTCGAAACCGCAGCTGGACGCCGAGATTCGGGTCGGCGGCGATGCCGGCGCCGGCGAGGTCGTGGTGCTGCGGCCGCAGGGCGAGCTGGCCGATCATTCCAGCAGCGTCGTGTTGCCGTTCCTGCTTCCGGACACGCCGGTGGTGGCCTGGTGGCCCGCCGCTGCACCGGAAGTGCCCGCGAAGGATCCGCTGGGCAAGTTGGCGATCAGGCGGATCACCGATGCCACCAACAGCGCCGACCCGCTTGCAGCGATCAAGGGGCGGTTGCAGGGGTTTACCCCCGGTGACACCGATCTGGCGTGGAGCCGCATCACCTACTGGCGCGCACTGTTGGCCTCGGCGATCGACCAGCCGCCGTACGAGCCCATCAAGTCGGCGCTGGTGTCCGGATTGAAAGGTGAACCCGCGCTGGACGTCCTGGCGGGCTGGCTCGCGAGCCGGATCGACGGCTCGGTTCAGCGTTCCGTCGGAGACTTGAAGGTCGAACTCGTCCGCGGCTCCGAGACCGTCACGCTGAGCAGGCCCCAGGACGGCGTGACGGCGACGCTCAGCCGGACCAGCAGGCCGGAGGCGCGAATTCCATTGGCGCGCAGGGAGGCCAAGGAGTGCCTGGCCGAGGACTTGCGGAGGCTGGACGCCGACGAGATCTATTTCGAAGCTCTTCAGGGCATCGACAAAGTGCAGTACGCGTGAGCCCCGAAGGCGACAACGAGTGAGGATCGCAGCGAGGAACGAGCGAGGACCGGAGCGAGGAGGAGTCGAGGCTATAGGCACCGAAGGCGACAACGAGTGAGGATCGCAGCGAGGAACGAGCGAGGACCGGAGCGAGGAGGAGTCGAGGCTATGGGCACCGTCGTCGAGAAGTACGCGGACAGTGCCGCGTTGGTGGCGGCAGCGGGCGATCGACTCGTGGACGTCATCATCAAGGCGATCGCGAGGAGCGGACGCGCGCACATCGTGCTCACCGGAGGCGGTACCGGCATCGGCCTTCTCAAGCGGGTTCGCGAGCAGGCCGACAAAATCGACTGGGCGCACGTGGACCTGTTCTTCGGTGACGAGCGCTTCGTCCCCGCCGACGACGACGAACGCAACGAGAAGCAGGCCCGCGAGGCCCTGATCGACCACATCGACATCCCGGCCGCCAACGTGCATGCCATGCCGGCCAGCGACGGCGAATTCGGCGACGACCTCGACGCCGCCGCCCTGGCCCACGAGCAGGTGCTGGCCGCCACCGCCGATGACGGCGAACCCACACCGAAATTTGACGTCCACCTGGTGGGAATGGGCGGTGAGGGCCATATCAATTCGCTGTTCCCCCATACACCCGCGGTGCGGGAGACGAGGCGCATGGTGGTCGGTGTCACCGACTCTCCCAAACCACCTCCACGTCGAATCACGTTGACGCTGCCTGCCGTTCAGCGCTCGCGCGAGGTGTGGTTGGTGGTGTCCGGCGACGCCAAAGCCGACGCGGTCGCCGACGCGATCGGCGGCGCCACTCCCGACGACGTGCCCGCGGCGGGAGCGGTCGGCCGCTGGCAGACCGTGTGGCTGCTCGACGAGGCCGCCGCTTCCAAGCTGTAGCCGCAGTCACCGCCCGTGCTCTCGCGGAAGCCGGAACTGGGTCTCGGCGTCGTCGTTCCTGTCGGCGGTGGCCTCGGCGTACCCGGCGATGTAGTCCGCCACGCGCCGCGCGGCGTCACCACCGGCGGCCGACCGCGGATCGTTCGAGCACCTTCCGGATTGCACACATGTCGGACGCCCAGTCCGCCCCGACGGTTCCCGCCTCTGTGGTCAAATGGCCGTCATGGCAGACAAGGGTGGCAAGCCGGCGCGCACCGGTCCGGAACGGATCAGGAAGCTCGCGCAGGCGGCGCTGAACGCCGATGTGACGGTGGAGCAGGTCGACACCATCCTGGAGGGCCTCAGCGAGACCCTCATCGACCTGAACAATTCGACGGCCAACCTCGACGCGACGCTGGAACGGTTCAACGACACCATCAACAGCATCAACGAACTGGCGCCCCGCCTGATCGCTGTCGTGGACCGGCTGGAGGGCATCGTCTCGCGCGTCGAGCGCATCGTGGGCATCGGCGAATCCGTGATTTCACCCCTGGCCGCGACGGAACAGGCGGTCCGCGGTGCCGTGAACAAGGTCCGCAAAAGCACCGGCCTGTAAGAGTTGACCTGTAATGGGTCATGCAGCGCCAATCAGCTTGGGAGCTGGTTGTTTTCGGCTGGTCCCGCGACGTCCAGACGCTGGGTCTGGTCTGTTCGGGGGTGGGCCGGGTGCTGCTTGTTCAGCAGAGGCCACCAGGTGGCGGCTGCCGGTCCTGGCCGATCCCACACCGTCTGGTGTTGGTGGCTGGTGCCGGTTGACTGAACCCTCCCACTCTTGCTGGGAGGCCAACCCATCGCGGAGCGCGTGGGCAAGTCGGTAATCGACCCGCGCAGTGCGTGGATCATCGGAATTGGCGAGGTCGACGCAGGCCGCCAACGCCGCGGAGACGATGTCGCGGACACCGCGCAGCCCGCAGTGCGGGCAGTCATGGGTGCGCTGAGCCAGGGTTTTGGGCACTCGCCCACCGCACAGGCAGTGCTGGCTCATCGCGGTCGATCGAGTGCCGGCGCGATAAAACTGCCCGCCGGAGGCTTCGCATTCGGCGGACAGGGCGCTCACCAGCATGCCGGGGCTGAACAGGGCGATCCGCCTGCCCCACAACCGCGCCCAGGTAGAGATGCGGCAATCCTCCACAGTGACCGTGTTGCCGTGCGCGGCCACGATCCTGTTGGCGAGCTCGGCGGCGCGGGCGTGTTTGGCTTGGCTGATGCGGCGCATGTCGGCGGCGTGATCACAGCGGGTGCGCTGATAGCGGCCCGAGAGCGTGTCGTGGCGGTAGCCTCGTAGCGGCACTCCATCCGAGCGGGCCGCCCGCGCCCCACCCGGGTTGCTGACCTCGCGGGCCGCCAGCCCGGCCGCGGCGCGGCGCTGGGCGCGTTTGTGTTGGCGCACCGAGGGACCGTATTGGTCGGCGTTGGTGTTGCGCCGGGAGCGATCCAACGCTTTCTGCCGCGCCCGTGCCTTGTCGGCGGCGCGATCCGCGGCGCGCTGCTGGGCAGGGGTGCAGACGATCTGTTCGACGACGAGGTGGGCGGGCTGGCCCTCGGGGAACGACGCGACCGCGAGGTTGGACACGTTGGCGTCCACACCGGCGCGCCGGCCGACGGGAATCTCACTGCGCCGGACTCGGGTCGAGGGTGACTGATATCCGCTGCGGTGCACCAGCAGATGCGCGTAGTAGCGCCAGCCGCCGGGGGCTTTGCCGTCACGTACCCGCACCAGGTCGATCTTGTGCCAGATGCTCGGATCGGTCAGGAAATGGGCCAGATGCGGCCACTGGGCCGCCCCGGAAGGCAACCGCACCGGCAACACCAGATCCCCGGCGGGCAGGCCGGTGAACACCACCGCCAGAGCGCCGTCGTGATCCCACCACGATCTCCTCGCAGGCCGCGCCGGCGCGAGCATCCGGGTCGGCTGGGCCAGAATCGAGGTACCTACCGGTGCAGCGACCGCCTGGTGCGCAGTGCTCACCGATGCGGGAAGTTGCCGGTGCCGGTAGGCGGCCAAATGCCCGTCCAATGTGCCCGTCAGGCGGTAGGTCTCCCACGTTGGCTGGTCTTTGGTGTGCGAGCGCGCCCGGCCCGGGATCCGGGTGAAATCCCACCACGAACCCACCCGGGGCGGCCCATGCCGGCACCCCGAGGAATCGGCAAACAGGTGCCGGTCGACGGTTTGCCACACCTCGTCGGCCACATGCAATCCCACTGCTTTGGTGAGGTGATCACGCATCCACCCACTAGCCTCAATATGACGTTTCGCCGCAGCCTCCATGCCCTTGTGCGACAACCCCAACCGGGCCCGTAACGCCTTCGGATCACGGGCCCGCTCGTGATGGGCCGCCCAATACGCCCGGCACCGCGCCGCGGCGTCACGCTGCAACGCCCGCCGCAACCGGAACACCGCCTTCCACTGCCGCTGCACCCGGCCCCTGGTGCGCTCATCGGCGATGTCGAGTTCCAGGCGGATCACCGCTACCGGCCCGCCGTATGTGAAGTTCGGCGCCTTGGACTTACCCCGCCGCCGCGGTGCACCCAACACCTCATCATCGCTGGCCGCGGACATAGTGTCGGTGGGCGCAGCTGCCATGGAAGCCATGACACCACACACCACCGACACCGAACCTCTACCACCGCTACCGAACCTGGCTGCTCACCTGATTAACCGAGCACCAGTTGCGCTACGTGCCCGCACAGCTCACCCACCAGATCCCACCGGCTCCCGGCAGCCCTCGCGGAGCTGCCACTGTCTGCTGCTGATACTGACCCACTTGCGCATCAACCCGACCACCTGGGCATTGGCCGCACCATTGCGCACGAGCCAATCGGTAAACCCGATCATTCACCACGTGGTGATGCAGGCCAACACGCGTCGACCCGACACCAACTGTCCGGGCCAGTCGTGGATCATCGACGCCCCCTGATTCCCGTTCACAACCAGTCGATCACCGACATCACGCTAAACCGAGGGCATGATGCAGGTCGCGCCGCCGGGCTCCACTGCGACGTTCGACTATACCGTCCCGATGGGCCGCCGGCTTTATCAACGAAATGGCTCGCGCAGCAGTGTTTCTCGCTTCAGAGATGTCGAGCTACATCACCGGACAGACCATCCATGTCGACGGTGGGACAAGCGCCGCCGCCGGCTGGTACCACCATCCGGCCACAGGCGACTACGCGCTCGGGCCCAGCACAGGCCCCTGAGTGGTCACACGAAGTCTGAACCGCCGTCGACGTTCACCGTTGCGCCGGTGACATATCCGTTGCGCCGAGAGGCCAGATAGACGGTGATCGACGCGATCTCCTCGGGCAGGCCGGCACGCCCCAGATCACACGGTTGATGGAAGTTGTTGTCAATCCAGGTCATCACGTCGGTGGGATCAGTGGCGTCAAGACCGTCTGCGGCGAGGATGTCCTTGAGCACCTCCGTGAAGCTCGCCGTGACGATGGTGCCCGGGCACACGCAGTTGACCAGAATGCCGTCCTTGGCAAGGCTTTTCGACAGGTTCTTGGTGACGCTGCTCAATGCCGCCTTCGATGCGGTGTAGGCGACGATTCTCGGGTTCTGCCGTTGAATCGAGTGGGCTGACAACGTCACGATCCTGGCCCATTCCGCGGCGCGCAACATCGGCAGCGCGGCCCGGATCGACCGAACCCCCGACATCGTGCCCAGCGCGAACGTGTCCTCCCACTGCGTGTCGTCCATCTCCTCGAAGTAGCCGTCGCCCGGCCCGATCGTGTGAACCAGGCTGTTCAGCTCACCCCAACGCTGCGCGACGGCGTCGAAACCTGCGGCGATCGACTCGGCGTCCGACATGTCGACGCTGATTCCGACGGCATCCGGCGCACCCGCAGCGCGAAGCTTCGCCGCTGCGTCGTCGAGTGCCGCCGCGCCCCTCGCCATCACCGCGACCTTGGCACCCTCTTCCGCGAGCGTCATCGCGATCGCCAGGCCCATGCCCTTGCTGCCGCCCGTCACTACGGCCGTCGATCCCGCCAAACCCAAGTCCATCGCGTCAACCTTTCCTAGGGCCGCACTACGCCGATTCCGCGCATGCAGAAACGGACGACCTGTTCACGAACTTCACGCTGATCACAATCGCCGGTCGCCCATTGGCGTTCGACGCTCGCCCAGATCGCACCCTGTATCGACAATGCGTCGGCTGCCGGGTCGATGTCGGGAAAAAGCCCGGCGGCTCTTCCCTTTTCGAGCTGTTCGACGAGCGGCTTCAAGATCTCCCCGTAGGCGTCGCTGACCAGTTCGGGCGCCGCGAACATCTGCGTCTGCGCCTCCAGCGACATCTGCCGCAGGTCGGATCTGATCTGGGCGTTGAACGCGAGGTCCAAGCGTCCGTCGATCCACGCCACCACCGCGTCGGCCGGGTTCGAAGCGGACACCATTCTCCTCTTCAGCCTGCGCATCTCGGCCCGCGCCATCTCCAGGAACACCGCGGATACCAGGGCGTCCTTCGAATCGAAATGCCGATAGAAGGCTCGGGTGCTCAGCTCGGCGCGGGTGAGCACCCGGGCGACGTTGATCGACGCGACTCCCTCGTCGCGGACGATCTCCGCGGCGGCATTCACGAGCGCGTCACGTACTCCCGGATCGGGGTCGAGTTTCTTGCGTCTCCGCCTGACTACGGTGTCCATCAGGCGGTGGCGTCGTAGGTCGCGAGGTAGTCGGCGAAGGACTCGTGCACCTGTTGCCGGTTCAGGCCGTAGTCGGCGAGGTCGTAGGCATGCTCGCCACGCGAGCCGGGCCGGTGCCCCTCTGCCCAATGGAGCACCCGACGGCGTGCCTCGTCGGTGAAAGTCAGACCGAGCCGGCCATAGCCGCTCTCGAGGGTGCCGATCGGGTCGGTATTCAGGTCGGCGAAGGATACGTCGACGAACCGGTTGTCTCCGAGTCGCTTTCGGAAATCCATCGCGCGCCGGACAGCCTCCGCCCAGCATTCCAGCTGCTCGAAACCCAATTCGTGGGCGTCGTCACGATCGCTACTCCAACTGCGCACGTACTGGATCAGGCTGCACACCGATGCCAACACCTTCGCCGGATCGCGATGGCTCCACAGGAACTTGGCGTTGGGGTACGCCTGAACGAGAGCATCGAGCGAAAACATGTGAACCGGTGTCTTCAAGTGCCACAGGGTCGGCGGGCAGTGCCACTGAAGAAGTTTGAGCACCTGCCGGTGGAACGTGTACGTCTCACGCATATCGCATTGCATCAGCCACGCCAGGTAACCGGGGACGCGCACCACTCCGTCGAAGTGAAAGGTGCGAAAGCTCATCCCCATCAGGTCCTGGCATTCGGTCGCGGCCTGCGGCTCGGAATTCATCATGGTCTTCATGCGCGGAAACATGCTGTCCATCATGGCGATTCCCTCGGCGGCCTGCGCGATCCGAGGATCGTGGTGCTGGGTGGCAGCCTCCGGCGGCGGTGTGCACGCCTGGGACTCCCACATCCGCAGGGACCGGAACTGGGGGTCATTGGCCACCAGTTGGCTGAGTGCAGTGGTGCCGGTGCGCGGCAACCCGACCACGAAGACCGGGCCCCCGATGACTTCGTCGTCGATCTCCGGATGTTGCCTATAGGTGTCGATGATCCGCAGCCGCTGAATGAGGGCGTTGCTGATGGTCGCGTGCTGGATGACAGAGCCCATCTCGTTGAGATCGGCTTCGTTGTTCAACGCGTCGACGGTGCGCTCGAGTCCCTCGCGATAGTAGGGCGAACCGAAATCGTCGAGCCCGGTGGCGGTTCGCGCGCCGTCTTCGAGTCCCTCCACGGTGAACGTCATGCGGAGAACCTTTCGTGAACTGCCCGCCTGCGCGCCGCGACGATCGTCGCCCGCTGCTCGGGGCTGACCTTGGCGGTGCCGGCGGGCAACGCCGCCGGGATGTCGTCGAACTTGACGACCCTTGCGCTCGGCGTGGGCGCGGTCTCGGTCCGCACGCAGCGCAGAATCATTGCGCCATTGCTATGTCCGGCCGTATCAAGCCAATTGGCTACACCGGGATCCCGCGCGCTGATCACCACGCGAAGGATCCCATCGGAGTCGACCTTCGCCTGATGGGCGTTGAGGCTGGACTGGTGGCGACCGTAATGGATGGTCTCCCACCACTGATTGCCGAGCGAATAACTCCAGTAGACGCCCTTGGGTGGCTCGACCTCCAGGATCAACGCCTCATCGGGTTCGAGTTCATAGCGGCCGATGACCGGCCGGTTCTCCGCCGCGGCGCCGATGTCGGAGCGGTCGATCGGTGGCATGAACGCGTTGGTGGGGGGCCCGGCGTTGAAGTCGAGGAAGAACTTGAGGTTGTCGTGAACGAACTCCCCCAACGCGTAGATCTGACGCGACACCGCCACATCGGCCGCCACGGAGCGGTCCGTCGGCTCGACCTCGTCGCCGATGCGCTCGATCTGCAGTGAGGACGGCTTCTCGCTGTCCCAGTCGTAGAAGAAGTGCCGCACCACCAGAGTCGGATGGTCGCCTTCCACGCGCATCCAGTTGCCCTTGTGCTCGTCGGCCGAGAGCACCACTTCGAAGTTCCCGTCCGCGTCTACCTCGAGATCGTCCACCAGGCAGTTGGTCGTGGACACGATTCCGTTCATGGTCTGCAGGCCGACGTACTGCGCGGTGCCCCGGTTGCCGAAGAGCCGATACGTCTCGCCGCCCCGCAGCGTCGCCCGCATGTAAATGCAGTCCGGACACTCCATGCCCCACGTCAAGATGTCGTCGGTGCTCGTCCGGGTCACGGCCAGCACCGGATCGGGATCGACCCGCAACGCCTCGTCGAGACCGACGGCCAGCAGCACCATCAGATGCCTCATGCCCGATGCATAGTCGACGCGGTTGCGGTTGACGTCGCTCGACGCGACGAGGTCGCCCGCGGTCTTCAACCGGTCGAGGAGGTGTGCCCACGCCACGGACAGATCTTCGGCGCCCTTACCGTGGCCGGACAGCGCCGCCTCGGCGATGGAAAACGGCAGCCAGGCCATGGGATTTTCGTCGCTCATCGCACCCTTAACTGAGAATAATGTTTTCATTTAAGCTGGACCGACTCTTACACCTCGGGACGAAAGTGTCAATGGTGCGTCGGCGCTAGTCTCGTGAGTCATCAAATCGCGCTCAGCAGCGGATTGGGCCCGAGTGGACTAATCACCGTGCCAACCTATGAGCGATAGAGTCGCTGAAACTGGTTGGGCTGGTAGTACTTCAGCGACAATGTCGCTCATAGGTTGGCAAACGTCACAGTGGGTAGGCGAGGTCCGACGCAACCGCCACCGGGCGCTGCAGCCGAATTAATGACGCGCCCTAACCGCTGTTGCGCAGCGCGGTCGCCAGGCCGCTCATCGTGAGAAGAATGCCGCGCTGGACGAGTTCGTCGTCGTCACCAGACCGGTAGCGGCGCAACAATTCGACCTGGAGGTGGTTCAGCGGCTCGAGATACGGGAATCGGTTGAACACCGATCGCGCCAGCGCCGGGTTGTCGGCGAGAAGGTCGTCCTGACCGGTGATGAGCTTGTGCATCCGGATGGTGCGGGTGTGCTCGGCGACGATCTTGTCGAACACCCGCCGCCGCAACTGCTCATCGGGCACCAACTCGGAGTAGTGCGCAGCCAGGCCCATATCGGACTTCGCCAGCACCTGTGCCATGTTCGACAGCACAGTTCGGAAGAACGGCCACCGGCGATACAGGTCCCGCAGCACCTCCAGGCGGCCGTCGCCCTCGTTGATCCATCCTTCGAACGCGGTGCCGGTGCCGTACCAGCCGGGCAGCATCACCCGCGATTGGCTCCAGGCCAGCACCCACGGAATCGCACGCAGGTCGGAGATGGACGTGGTGGGCTTGCGTGATGTGGGCCTACTGCCGATGTTGAGCGCACCGATCTCGCTGACGGGAGTGGACGCCTTGAAGTACTCGACGAATCCCGGTGTCTCATGGACCAATTCGGCATACGCGCGTTGCGCGCGCGCCGCGATGTCGTCGAGCACCTCATACGCGGGACCCGCGGCGTCGCCAAGGCCCTCGATGTCGAGCAGCGTGGCTTCCAGGGTGGCGGCCAGCAGCGTCTCGAGGTTGCGGTGAGCAGACTGGGGTTCGGCGTACTTGGCGGCGATCACCTCTCCCTGTTCGGTGATCCGCAGCGACCCGTTCACCGCACCCGGCGGCTGCGCGCGGATGGCGTCGTAGCTGGGCCCACCGCCACGGCCGACGGTTCCGCCGCGGCCGTGGAAAAGACGCAACCGCATCCCGGTCTTACGTGCCGACTCGACTAGGTCCAGCTCGGCGCGATACAGCGCCCAGTTGGCCGCCAGATATCCGCCGTCCTTGTTCGAGTCCGAATACCCGAGCATGACTTCCTGGCTGTCGCCCCGGGCCGACACGATGGCGCGATACACCGGAAGGTCCAGCGCCTGTTCGAGAATCGACGAGCCCCGCTGGAGATCGTCGATGGTCTCGAAGAGCGGCACGATACCGACGGGTGCATAGATATCGGAGCCCGACACTCCCCCGGAAACATCGAGCAGCCCGACCTCTTTGAGTAGGACCGCCGCCTCGAGCATGTCGGACACCGACTGGCACATCGAGATGATGTAGTTCGGCACCGCCGCAGACCCGAACACATTGACGGCGCGGGCACCCGCGGCGACGATGTCGAGTTCCTTGCGCGCCAATTCGGAGAGCTGGGCTCCCTCCCCGATCAGCGGACGGCGGGTCGCCACTTCGGCGGCAAGCACTTCGACCCGGTCCGGTTCGGGCAGCGAACGATAGTCGGGATGCACGCCCGCCCACGCCAGCAGCTCCGCCACCACCTCCTCATGCACCTCGGAGTTCTGCCGCATGTCCAGCCCGGACAGGTGAAACCCGAAGACGTGCAAGGCTTCCCGCAACCTGGCCAACCGGTCGTCGGCGAGCACCGCGCTGCCGTTGCCACGCAGAGACGCATCGACAACGTCGAGGTCGGCCAGCAGGTCGGCGGGGCTCTGGTATCGGTCGAGCCCGAGGTCGAGTTGGTGTTCGGGTTGACGGTCGAGGATCTCGGTCGCCGTTGCGGTCAGGCGCGCATGGATGGCGCGCAGCGCCCGGCGATACGGTTCGTCGGCGCGGGCGGGCTCGTGACACTGGTCGGCCAGCGCGGCGAGTTCGTCGCTGACCTTCACCAGCCGCGCCGACATCGACAGTTCCTCTTCGAGCGCGGTGATCTCGGTGAAGTAGTGCTCCAGCGCCGTATAGGCGGCGCCACCGGTGGCCAGGCGCACGACGTCAGCGGTGACGTTCGGGTTGCCGTCGCGATCTCCACCGATCCATGAGCCGGGCCGCAGAATGGGCCGGCTCAGCAGTTCGGCGTCGGGCCAGCGGGTCCGCAGCGCATTGCGCACCTCGGCGTTGACCTTCGGCACGACCTCGAAGAAGGCCGCGGGGTAATAGCGCAGGCCGGTTTCGATCTCGTCCTGAATCTTCAATCGCGACAACCGGATCAGCGCGGTCTGCCACAACGTGAGGATGTGGCGGCGCAGCTCGAGTTCGATGTCGCGTCCGTCATCGGTGTGCGTGTGCCCGTGCATGCGCAGTCGCATCAGTTCGGTGATGCGGTGCTGGGTGTCGAAGATCGTGCGCCGCCGGGTCTCGGTGGGGTGCGCCGTGATCACGGGCGATACCAGCGCACCGTCGAGCGCGTCGGCCACCGTCGCCGAATCCAGCTCGGCCGAATCGAGTTTGACGTAGGTCGCAGCCAGGGTGCTGTCCTGCGGCGGTTCTCCGCCGGCCACGTGGATCGCGCGTCGACGCTCGCGGTGGATGTCCTCGGCGACGTTGGCCAACAACGCGAAGTGGGTGAAGGCGCGGATCACCGGGATGGCCTGGCGGATGTCGATACCGTCGAACATAGACGCCAGCTCGGCGCGGTCGATCTCGGAACGCCGCACGCGGAAGGACTCCACTCGGGCGCGTTCGACGAGGTCGAAAACGTCCTCGCCGTTCTGCTCACGGACGGTCTCGCCCAGGATGGCGCCGAGCAATCGGATGTCTTCACGCATCGGTTCGGTGGCTTCACGGCCCACCTTGGTGCGCTGTACCGCGCCGATGGGTTCCAGTCCGCCGACGTCAGTCATGCCCCCAGTATCGACGCACCGCGATTCCATCGCATGACGAGCGCCTGCGGAAGTATCTGTGCTGTCGAGCGGGGATGAGCCGCGTGCTGTAGCGCTAGCTGTATTTGATCTGCAGCGCGACGCCGACGATCGACACCACCCAGATGCCGGTGACGAACAACGTCAGCCGATCAAGGTTCTTCTCCACCACGGTCGAGCCGGACAGGCTGGACTGGACGCCGCCGCCGAACAGGGTGGACAAACCGCCGCCCTTGGCGCGATGCAGCAGCACGAGCAAGATCACGAGCAAGCTGGTGACGATCAGCGTGATCTGCAGAGCGAGAACCATGGCCGACAGCCTACAGGCCCGCTGGAGCCGCTACGGCAACGGCCCACCAGCGGCGATGGCCGAAAGCGTGGCGAATTGCTCGCCGTCCAGCGACGCCCCACCGACCAGCGCACCGTCGACGTCCTCCTGCGCGACGATCTCGCCGACATTCTTGGCGTTCACCGAGCCGCCGTAGAGCACCCGGACACCCGCCGCGAGCTCAGGTGACGCCAGCGTGCCCAACTCGTCGCGGATGGCGTTGCAGACCTCCTGCGCGTCGCCGGCGCTGGCCACCCGGCCGGTGCCGATCGCCCACACCGGTTCGTACGCGATGACGGCCGCGCCGATCTGCTCGGCGGACAACCCGGCCAGCGACCCGCGCAGCATCTCGACGTTGTGCTCGACGTGGTTACCGGCTTCGCGTACCTCGAGTTGTTCGCCGATGCAGATGATCGGGATGAGGCCGTGCTTGAACGCGGCGGCCGCCTTGGCGGCGACCAGGGCGTCGTCCTCCTGGTGGTACGTCCGGCGCTCTGAGTGGCCGACGACGGCGTAGGTGCAGCCCAACTTGCTGAGAAAGGCACCGCTGATCTCGCCGGTGTAGGCGCCCGATTCGTGCTGCGACACGTCCTGTGCCCCGTAGGTGAGACGCAGCTTGTCGCCGTCGACCAGGGTCTGCACGCTGCGCAGGTCGGTGAACGGCGGCAACACCGCGACGTCGACCTTGTCGAAATACTTGCCCGGCAGCGAGAACGCGATCTTTTGGACCAGCGCGATCGCTTCGAAGTGGTTGAGGTTCATCTTCCAGTTGCCGGCGATCAGCGGCTTACGGCTCACGGGCGAAGAGCCTCTCGGGCGAAGAGCATCATGATCAGCGGCCTTTCTGGGTGCTCAGGACTGCTCAAGTACTTCTATGCCGGGCAGTGTCTTGCCCTCAAGGTATTCCAGCGACGCCCCGCCCCCGGTGGAAATGTGAGAGAAGCCGTCTTCGGGCAGGCCCAGCTGCCGCACCGCCGCCGCGGAGTCGCCGCCGCCGACGACGCTGAACGCACCCTTGGCGGTCGCCCCGATGATCGCCTCGGCGACCCCCTTGGTGCCCGCCGCGAACGCGGGGAACTCGAACACACCCATCGGGCCGTTCCAGAAAACGGTCTTGGCGTTGGAGAGCAGTTTGGTGAACCGCTCCACCGAACCGGGTCCGATGTCCAGGCCGATCTTCCCGTCCGGGATACGGTCGGCCCGCACCACCTCGGGCGTCGAGTCAGCCTTGAACTCGTCGGCCACCACGATGTCGACCGGAACGTGGATCACGTCGCCGTAGGTTTCCAGCAACTCGCGGCAGGTCTCGATCATGCTCTCTTCAAGCAGCGAATTGCCCACCGAAAAACCTTGGGATGCAAGGAATGTGAAGCACATGCCGCCGCCGATGACGATGCTGTCGGCCTTCGTCGCCAGGTTCTCGATGACGGCGAGCTTGTCCGACACCTTCGAGCCGCCGAGTACCACCGCGTACGGGCGCTCGGTCGAGCTGGTCAGCTGTTCGAGGACCTTGATCTCGGTCGCCACCAACGTGCCCGCGTAGTGCGGCAGCAGCGTGGCGACGTCGTAGACAGAGGCCTGCTTGCGGTGCACCACCCCGAAGCCGTCGGACACGAAAGCGCCGGCCGAACCGTCTGGGTCGCCGACGAGTTCGACGAGCTGCTTTGCCAGGGCGATTCGCTCGCCGTCGTCCTTGCTGGTTTCGCGGGGGTCGAACCGGATGTTCTCCAGGAGCAGGATGTCGCCGTCGGTGAGCCCCTCCGCACGGGCCAGGGCGTCGGTACCGACGACATCGCCGGCCAGCTGGACGTGCCTTTCGAGCTGCTCCCCCAGCGCCTTGGCGACGGGGGCCAACGAGAACTCCGGCGTCGGGCCGTCTTTGGGTCTGCCGAGGTGTGCGGTGACGACGACCTTCGCGCCGGCGTCCGCCAGCTTTTTCAGGGTCGGCACCGAGGCGATGATCCGGCCCGGGTCGGTGATGTTTCCGTCGTCGTCGAGCGGGACGTTCAGGTCGGAGCGCACGAGTACGCTCCGGCCCGAAACCCCTTCTGCGAGTAGGTCGTCGAGCGTCTTGACGGCCATCGGGCTAGAGCGACTTGCCGACCAGCGCGACCAGGTCGACGAGGCGGTTGGAGTAGCCCCACTCGTTGTCGTACCAGGAGACGACCTTGGCCTGGTTGTCGATCACCTTGGTCAGGCCGGAGTCGAAGATCGAGCTGTGCGGGTCGGTGACGATGTCACTCGACACGATCGGCGCGTCGTAGTACTTGAGGATGCCCTTCATCGGCCCGTCGGCGGCAGCCTTCATGGCGGCGTTGATCTCCTCGGCGCTGGCCGACTTGGCGAGCTCCGCGGTCAGGTCGGTCGCCGAACCTGTCGGGATCGGCACCCGCAGCGCGTAGCCGTCGAGCTTGCCCTTCAGCTCGGGCAGCACCAGTCCGATCGCCTTGGCGGCGCCGGTCGAGGTGGGCACGATGTTGAGCGCGGCGGCGCGGGCGCGACGCAGGTCCTTGTGCGGGCCGTCCTGCAGGTTCTGATCCTGCGTGTAGGCGTGGATGGTCGTCATCAGGCCCTTGACGATGCCGAACTCGTCGTTGAGCACCTTGGCCAGCGGCCCGAGGCAGTTCGTGGTGCACGAGGCGTTGGAGATGATGTTCTGGCTGCCGTCGTACTTGTCGTCGTTGACGCCGAGCACGATGGTGATGTCCTCGTCACTTGCGGGCGCCGAGATGATGACCTTCTTGGCGCCGGCGTCCAAATGGCCTTGCGCCTTGGCGCGGGCGGTGAAGATGCCGGTGGACTCGACGACGACGTCGACGCCCAGGTCGCCCCAGGGCAGTGCGGCCGGGCCTTCCTTGACCTCGAGGGCCTTGATCTTGGTGCTGCCGATGACGATGGTGTCGTCGCCTTCGAGCGTGATGTCCTCGGGGTAACGGCCAAGGATCGAATCGAATTTCAGCAGGTGCGCCAGGCTGGCGTTGTCGGTGAGGTCGTTGACCGCGATGATCTCGATGTCGGTGCTCTTGCCCTCGGCCTTCTGCGCCGCGAGGGCCCGGTAGAAGTTGCGTCCGATTCGGCCGAAGCCGTTAACGCCAACCCGGATTGTCACTTGTCTCTCCCTTTGTAGCCCGGATGCTCACCGGCCAGCCTAGTGCTGTGGCAGGCGCCACGCGCGGGCTGGTCAGTGCACGGCCAGGCTCTGGTCGGCGTACGGGTTGCCCAGCCATTTCCCGCGGATCCGCTGCAACGTGCCGTCGTCTTCCAGTTCGGCCTGCGCGACGGTGAGACGCGCGAGAAGCGCCTGGTCATTGCGTGCGACGGCGATCGCGATGTTCTCGACCGAGATGCCGCGCTGAACCACCTCGACGCCGGGGATCGGTTTGACGAGTTCGGTCAGCACGGGCGCCAGCTTCATGAACGCGTCGCAGGCGCCGGTGGTCAGGTCGGTCAGCGCGGTGCGGATTGACCCGTAGTCGTAGACGCGGACGGCTCCGGCCTTGCCCTCGGCAAGGAGGCGATCGGCGATCGGCTGGCTGGTGTTGCCCTGCTGCACGCCGATGGTGAGGCCGTCGAGATCGTCGATGGACGTCACGTGGGGCAGGCGCGTGGCGTCGACGGCCAGCGACTGTCCGGAGATGAGGTAAGGCGGGACGAAGAGCGCCTTCTGCTCACGGTCGGGCGTCACGGTCGTGCCGGCGGTGACGCAGTCGTATTCGGAGCCCAGCCCGTCGAAGATGCCGTTGAAGTCTGAACCGTCGTACGGAATGAATTCGACTGTCGCGCCGAGTTTTTCAGCGAGCTCGATCATCAGATCGATGTCGAGTCCGGTGTCGCCCGGCATGCCGTTGAACGGTGGATCCGGAAAGGCGGCGCCGACCCTCAACGTTTCCATCGGCTCACGGTAGCGCCATGGCGTGTGGGATTGATGACGGCCACTGCCCTGTGGATAACTCCGGTCGGTGCCGGGATGTAGCCATTACGATGAGGTAATGGCCACACTGGAGGATCTTGAGGCGCGTGTCGCGGCGCTTGAAGCCTCCCACGCTGACTATCGCGCGGTATTAGCCGCCGTCAACGCGCTCGGGGCCAATCAGCGTGAGCAGGGGCTCCGCCTAGCGGGTGTCACGTCGGAGCTTTCGGTAGTCAAGACGGACGTGGGCGAGCTCAAGACGGACGTGGGCGAGCTCAAGACGGACATGCGTGCCGTCAAGACGGACGTCGCCGCACTCAAGACAGACGTGGCGGCCCTCAAGATAGAGTTCGTCGACTTTCGCCAAGAGTCGCGGGCCACGTTCCGTTCGGTCGACGAGCAGCTCGCCGAAATCAAGGATCTCATCATCGACCGCCGCGACGGCAACCAAGCCTGAACGATCTCAGGATTCGCTAACTCTCCGTAGTTGTTCGAGTTCTGCTCGGACTTGGTCGATTTGGTCGTATGCATATGTCGCCATCGCGGCGGTCAACATCGCCGCGCCCTGCCCAGCGAGCGATTCATACGTCTCGTCGACGAGCGCCTTGCACAGGTGCGTGATCGCGGTGGTGACTTCGGGGAAACTGCCTCGGTGAGTGGAGTAGCCACTCGTCCTTGTGCGCCATCCGTCGTTGTCGGCGGCCAGTCGTAGCGTCGTGTCCGAGACCGACTCGAGGGGTGGGGATGGAGATTCTGGTTGCGACGGCGCTCACTCAGGGGACTGGGTCCGGTGACCACAACTATTTCGTCGAGGGCGAACTGGTTGGGTTCAGAATCCGTGCGACAGGGACCGTCGCGATCCCGATATGTCTTGTGGATGCGGACGCGGATTCGCCGGTGCGGCGTCTCACCGAGCGACGACCACAGCCCGTGTGGTCGGGATACCCACTGCCCTCGACAACTAAATTGCCGGTCTTTGCAATCGTCGTATCACGTTCGCCAGCCAGCAGGATTACGTGTTCATCATCGGTATCCGCCAGCTCGTAGGTGGGCACGTCGATGTTTATCCGTTCCTCAAAGATCGTGAGGCGGTTATGGAATGTGTATGTCATATCGGTCCTCATCCAATGCTCGGCCGCGACCTCTGGCTCACCGCCGCGATCACCACTTACTCATGCCGCTTACGCCAGGCAGAATCTCGCCGTAACCCACCGCTATGTAGAAGCGACGGCGAACAGATGCCACAAGCCGGGCATGCCCTTGAGTCCGTGAGCGCCACGCTCCTCGAATTCGAGTCCTGACCCGATCACGAGGTCGCGCAGCGTGCTCGACACCAGCACGTCGTTCGGCCCGGCCAGGGCGCTCACCCGCGCCCCGATGTGCACGCCGATTCCGCCGATGTCGTCGCCGCGGACCTCACATTCGCCGGTGTGCAAGCCCGCGCGTACTTGGATGCCTGCGGCCTGGCGCCCCGCATGGTTCGCAGCACCCGCCTGGTCGACCTGGTCAACACCATGGACCCCAAGCTGGTGGCCACCGCATTCGGCATGACTGAAGAAGCAACAATGATCTACCTTACCGACTACGTCGACGCCGACAGACTCATCACATTCCCGCAGCTCTGATCGGAGCAAACCCCATCGATAAGGTTCAGTAGTGACTTCTGCAAGCCCCGACGACACGGATCAGCCCGACCTTACGATCCGCTGTTCAGAAAATCCCTCCGTGCGCATCCGGTTCTGCGATCGACACTTCGCTGGGGACTACACCATCCATATGGCCGGTGACTACGACACTCACATGGCAATCGAATTCATCGCCGATGGCCTGCACGCACAGTGCGACGACATTCTGTTCTCGCCCTGGGATCGTGACGAGCTGATCAACTTCCTCGACGGACTGGCCGCCGACTTCCACGGCTGGACCGAGCACCGAACGTGGAGCACGAATCACGTGGCACTCGAGGCCAATTACGGCTCAGGTGGACATGTCGAACTGAACTGGACACTTCTTCCCGCGCTGATCTCCCCGCCCTGGCGAGCCACGGTCACGACCACAATCGAAGCAGGCGAACAGATGTCCGACCTGGCCGCTGACATCCGATTCTTCTTCACCCGCCCGGAACCCGTGTAACTTCGGCACCACGTAGCACTCGTTCGCGCGAACAAGTGCGCTTTCGCGAACGCGAAGTTCGACGCGACGAGGACCGCTTCAGTGCTCCCGAGGTCGTCGAGCACCGCCGTGATGCTGTCGGCCCATTGCTCCAACGTCGGCAACGCACCCGTCAAGACCGGATCGGACGCGCCCGTGCCCGGCTGATCGAAAAAGATCAACCGCCCCCGCGATGTCATCGCCTCAACCCACCCCTGAATCGCCGGTAGCTCGGGCAGAATTTCGCAACAGTTGAACCAGTTCGGGACCACCACGATGTCGCGGGGGCCTTCGCGCGACGCGCGATAGGCAACGCGCAAGTCACCGTTCAGCGCATAGCGCGTCTCCGAGAACACGCCGGAAGTGTAAGCCGCGCAGCGGAATCAGCGGTGTGCTTCGGCAGCGTTTATGCTGCTCACGCGCATTATTCTTGAATTGTACTCAAGCCAGTCGCTGCCACCACCGACTCAAAACTTTTCACGATGGCTGGCACGATGTGCCGTTGCCCGACGGAACAATCTTGTGGACTTCACCCACAGGACAGGTCTATCGCACCAAACCCGGCGGTGTGGATCTGTTTCCGAAACTCGGGCCGCCGCCATGCACGGCACCCACTCCGTACCGACGCGACCGCTCGCGCGAACGGAGTGCTCGAATTGCCCGCGCGCGCAAACGCAACCGACACCTTCGGCCCCTCAATGCCGAGGCGCGGCGCAACGACTACGCACGCAGGTACGAAATCGACGCGCCGAAGAACCGCAACCGCATGCGTCGAACGCTGATGTTGTTCAAGGGCCGCGAACGCAGCACGAGCCCGTTCTCCACCTGGATCAACGAACCCTTCGAACCAGAAGAATTGC
The DNA here is from genome assembly GCA_963737385.1 of uncultured Actinomycetota bacterium. Taxonomy (GTDB): domain Bacteria; phylum Actinomycetota; class Actinomycetes; order Mycobacteriales; family Mycobacteriaceae; genus Mycobacterium. The sequence goes on along the minus strand of CAVTSZ010000052.1, from coordinate 15,808 downwards.
GATCCGACTGGCGACCGCCTCCGCCACCGCCACCGGGTCCCGACGAGCCGCCCTTCTAACTGCTATTCATCTTCCAATAGGTCGAGTTGCGCTCGGGCCTGGTCGATTTGCTCGTAGGCGTATGCCGCTATGGCGGCCGTGGTCAGTGACTTCCCCTCACGCGCCAGTGATTCGTAGACTTGGTCTCCGAGTACGTCACGTAGGTGGGCGATCGCAGAGCTGATCTTGTTGACCGTAACCTCGGTCATCGGACTGAATGCGAAACCGGCAATTCTCGCGGCCGGCTCGTACCGCCCAATCCTGTCTAAAAGGATCGCGAGATGTGCCAAAGGAACACGGATCACGGTGATATTGCCTGAGTCGTGGTAGTTCTGGATCGACAGTCTGATGCAATCCAGGCCGGCCGACGGGTCACCGTGATCCGCTTCCATGGGCGCGAGAGTCATCGCGAGGGTTGATTCGTTCAGGGTGACACCGTTGTCTCGGGCAACCCGTAGCCCCCGACGCAAAGCGTCCAGCGCTGCCGGAGGATCGGCTTCGCGCCAGGCATAGCCGTAGGCGAGCAACGCCCAAGAGAGGGCATGGGGGTTGTGGCTAGCCTCGGCGGCATCGATCAAACCAGGTGTGACAGTCATCGCCTCATCGTCTGAACCGGCGGACGCCAGCGCGAGAACCAGGGAGGCCGTCGCGAATGCGTGGCGATCGAGACCGCGTGCGAGCTGAGCTCGGCACAAGTCCACCCATCGCTCGGGTTGGCCGATGGACAGGTATGCACCGCCAAGATGCGCACCGCCATACGGTACGTCGCCGCTGCCCTCGAGCATCAAGCGCTGGGCTTCATCGAGGTAGCGGACGCCTGCCTCCATCCGTCCGGCGATGTAGCACTGCGCTGCGATCGTATAGAGACCTGGGAGCCGTGACCGATCAACCCCTCGAGCCGACTCGATGAGCTCCTCGGCCCAGGCTGTCGGCTCAAAATTCCCGATCCACGTTCCAACAAACCCAGCGAGGTTCGCGATGGCAGCGGCCCCGTCGAGGTAGTCGTGGTCGGCGGCCCACCGAAACGCGGTACGCAGATTGGCAAGTTCCATGGTGATCCACGTGTATGCCTCGCGCTGGCGGGGGCTGTCCCACAGCGCCAGGATTTGCGGCTCACTGCCGGCGAAGTAGCGCGCATGCGCCGTGCGGGCCGCGGCAACATCTCCGCGAGCGACCAGCTGATCTTCGGCGAACTGACGAATCGTTTCCAACATCGAATACCGGGTATGCCCCGACGACTTGTCGGCGACGAGAAGCGACTTGCGCACCAGGGCGTCGAGCAGATCTAGAATCGCGTACTCGTCGGAATCGCCGAAGTCAGCTATAGCGCAGGCGCTTTGAAGACCAAACCCACCCGCGAACACCGAGCACCGCTCAAGAAGTGCCGTCTCGTGATCGCTCAGCAGGTCGTAGGACCATGCCACCGCGTGGCGCAGTGTCTGGTGTCGCTCCAGACCGCGCCGTGATCCCACCAACAGCCTGAACCGGTCATCGAGACGATCCCGAACCTCTGCCGCGGTCATTGACGCCATCCGCGACGCCGCCAACTCGATCGCCAACGGGATCCCGTCGAGACGACGACAGATCTCCTCCACCGCCGTCGAGTCGTCCCCAGACAAGCTCGCGGCGCGCTGCTCGAACAACTCCACCGCGGCGTCGACTTCCAGCGACGGCACCCGCCATAGTCGTTCGTCGTCGACACCGAGCCCTTCACGACTGGTGGCCAAGATCTTCACGCTCGTAGAGTGCGCACGGATCGTGTCGATGAGATCCGCCGCCGCATCGACGATGTGCTCGCAGTTGTCGAACAGCAGAATCCGGGACCGCCCTTCCAAGGCGGCGGCAACCGACTCGCCCACGGTCTTCCCCGGCTGCTGGGTAATGCCCATCACGGCCGCGACCGCATCGGGGACTGCGGCAGGATCTGCGACAGCAGCCAGCTCGAAAACCCACACCCCGTCGGGAAACTTCTTCGCCATCTTCGTTGCGACTGCCAACGCAAGCCTCGTCTTGCCGACGCCGCCGACGCCGGTCAGCGTCACCAATTGATGTGACTGAAGCGCGGTTTCGACCTTCTCGACGTCGATGTCTCGGCCCACCAGGCTGGACGTCACGCGCCGCAAATTTCCTGGATTCGAGTCGAGCGTTCGCAACGGCGGAAATTCAGAGCCAAGGCCCTGAGCTCGAACTTGAAAGACTGTGACGGGGAGGGATATATCGCGCAGACGCCGCGGTCCGAGGTGTACGAGGTCGATGCCGCTGAGGAGGCCGGCCGTCGAGTCTGCTATCAGGACCTGACCGCCATGGCCGGCAGCCATCACCCGCGAGGCCAAGTTCAAGACCGTGCCGAAGTAGTCGTTGTCACGCTGTTCGGCTTCGCCGGTGGCGATTCCCATTCGAACCGGTAAGTCCATTTCGCGTTGTGCGTCGATGGCTGCCTCAACGGCGGCCATCGGCGATGCGAAAGCCGCGGCCATCCCGTCACCACTGTGGCTGAACACCAAGCCTTCGTGGGCCTCGATGGCCGAACGCAACGCCTTATCATGAGCGGCCAACGCCACCCGCATCGCGTCCGCGTCGGTCTCCCACCGACGCGTCGAGCCCTCGATATCGGTGAACAGGAACGTCACAACCCCCGACGGCGGGCTCATCGCGATCGCTCGAGGTGTGTTCGGGCCTGGTCGATTTCGTCATAGGCGTACGCCGCAATAGCTGCCATTGTCATCGCCTCGCCCCTTCGCGCAAGCGATTCGTAGGCCTCGTCACCAAGCACCTCGCGAAGATGAGCGACGGCGATGAGCAATTCTGGGACGGCAGCCGCGGCCAACGGACTGAGCCCATAGCCGGCGAGGGTCGCGGCCGCTTCGAAGTGTCCCAAGCGCTCCAAGAATGAACTCAGGGTGCCGAGTGGGCTGCGCAAGCTCTCGACGTTGCCCGAGTCGTGGTAGTTGCGAATGACCAATGTCAGGTGGTCCAACGCCTCCGCGGTGACCGCATGGTGCGCCTCGATGCGGGCCAGATTGAACGCGAGAATCGACTCCATGAAGCTGTTGCCGCTGCCTTTTGCGAGCGCCAGGCCCTGTCGGCAGACTTGCAGACTAGTTGGGGATCCCTGGTGGCGAGCTGGTAGCTGGTCGCCGCACTGGCTGCGAAGGTGTGCATATAGGGGTTATTGCTCGCTATGCCGGCTTCGATCAATCCTTCGGCAGCGGCCGCCGCGTTTTCGATTTCGCCGCTGAACACAAGGAAGAGAACCTTACTTGCGCGGAGGGCCACGTGGCTGTCGCCGCGGCGATCGAGCAGAGCGTCGAACAATTCGGCCGCCCGCTCGGGCTGGCCGATGTTCAGATATACCGACCCAAGCCAGCTTTCCATCGCATACGGCGGTATATGCGGGCTCGAATTGAGCAGGGACACCGCGATATCGAGATAGCCAAGGGCGGCTTCTGCCCGACCCGGCATCCAACACAGCGACGCGATCACAGCCAAGTCCAGAAGTCGCGGGTGGTCGATTGCCTGCGCAGGTTCGATCAATTCCTCTGCCCACGCGACCGGCTCGAAGTTCTCGACACCGAGGCCGAGAAACCCGACGTATGTCGCAATGGTGGCGGCTAGATCGAGGTCGCCTTGGTCGGCAGCCCAGCGGAATGCTGCACGCAGATTGGCGAATTCGGTGGCGTACCCACCCATACGCCTCGCGCTGGCTGGGGCTGTCCCACAACTCCAGAATTTCGGCCTCGCGGCTCGCGAAATAGCGCGCATGCTGCGAGCTGACTTCGTCCGCCTCCCCGCCGGCGACGAGTTTCTCCTCGGCGAACTGGCGGATCGTCTCCAGCATCGAGAAGCGGGTTCGCCCCGTCGACCGATCGGCCACGAGCAGTGACTTGCGAACCAGTGCGTCGAGCAGATCAAGGACTTTGAACTCGTCTTCGGATCCGGCAATCGCGCTCGCGCCTTGAACATCGAAGCCGCCCGCGAACACGGAACATCGTCCCAGTAGCGCCTTTTCCGGTTCGTCGAGGAGATCGTAGGACCATGCGACCGCATGACGCAGTGTCTGGTGTCGTTCCAAACCTCGACGCGAGCGGACCAGCAGCTTGAATCGGTGATCAAGGCGGTCACGCACCTCGGTCGCGGTCATCGACTCCATGCGTGAGGCTGCCAACTCGATAGCGAGCGGAATCCCATCGAGCCGCCGACACACTTCTTCGACAGCGGACAATTCGTCGACCGACAGCGCACGGGTGCGCTCCGTGTACAACTCGACCGCCGCACGGACGTCCAGTGAAGGCACTCGCCACAATCGCTCGTCGGCCAGACCGAGCCCCTCACGGCTCGTAGAAAGGATCTTCACGGTGGCCGATTGCGCGAGTATTGACTCGACCAGATCCGCGACGGCATCGACGACGTGCTCGCAGTTGTCGAATACCAGGAGACGGATTCTGCCTTCCAGCGCCGCGGCGACCGATTCGCCCACCGACATGCCTGGCTGCTGAGTAATGCCCAACACTGACGCCACGGCGTCGGGGACCACAGAGGGATCGGCCACCGATGCCAGTTCGAAAACCCAAACACCGTCGGGGAATTCGTCAGCGAGAATCGAGGCGACCTCAAGCGCCAGCCGGGTCTTGCCGACTCCACCCACTCCCGTCATTGTGACCAGCCGATGCGATCGCACTGCCGATGCGACCTCGGCTACCTCAGCTTCGCGACCAATCAGCCGACCGACGATAGGACGGAGGTTTCCCTGGCTCGAATCGATTGTGCGCAGAGGCGGAAAATCAGTCTGAAGGCCTGGCGCGGCGAGTTGGAAGATGGCGATCGGGTTCGGTAGGTCGCGCAGCCGGCGCGGACCCAGGTTCGTCAAATCAACGTCACTGAGCAGACCAGCCGTTGAATCGGCGATCAGGGTCTGACCGCCGTGCCCGGCAGCCATCACCCGCGCGGCGCGATTCAGGACGGTGCCGAAGTAATCGCGATCCCGCAGCTCGGCTTCTCCGGTCGCAATCCCCATCCGGACCGGCAATTGCAATTCGCGCTGTGCGTCGATCGCCGCATCGACCGCAGACATCGGAGAGGCGAACGCCGCAGCCATCCCGTCTCCGGTGTGGCTGAAGACGAAGCCACCGTTGGCACTCGATCGCCGAACGCAACGCCTTGTCATGAGCGGCCAATGCCACCCGCATCGCGTCCGCATCGGCTTCCCACCGACGGGTCGAACCCTCAATATCGGTGAACAGAAAGGTCACGACCCCTGACGGCGGGTCCCCCGCGGACACCCGCACAGAATCGCACAAGTAGCTGCGGATGGGCGTTGTTTGAGCGGCGCGGCCATCGGGGAGACTTCGGCCATGGACGAACCATCGACCTGCGGCGAAGGCTTGGCGAGCCGGTCAATTCTGCCTGGCAAGCTCGGCGAGTTTCTCGCCTCCCAAGCACGCATTCTCGAAGCACACATGAGGGCACTCGACCCCACCGACGCTAACGCGAGAAAGGAGCTCGACGCCTACGCCACGTTGGTGACGGGGCACCGAGACGTCGCCGACAGACTGTCAGGGATCGCTACCCAGATGGCCGAATACCGGGGCCTGCCGATGGCCGCACACGACGAAGCGGCGATGTCTGACGCGGTGGCTCATAAAGCCTTTGCGAACTTCGTCCGGCTGGAACAGGAACTCACCACCGTGCTGCAGCAGCTATCGCAGGAGGACCAGACGATGCTGCGACAGATGCCGCAATAACTGCGGCGAGCGCACGCTTGTCTACCGAGTTACTCGACGTTTAGGTACACAACCGTGCGCTCGGCGGGGATCAGGCGTCTTCGAGCAGATCGGGCGTGACCGCTGACTCCGTGTCGGGGATGCCGTCTTGCTTGGCCTTGCGATCGGCCATCGACAGCAATCGCCGAATTCGTCCCGCCACAGCGTCTTTCGTCATGGGTGGGTCCGCGAGCCGGCCCAACTCCTCTAGCGACGCCTGCCGGTGCTCGACACGCAGCTTGCCGGCGGCGGCCAAATGGTCGGGCACGGTGTCCGCGAGGATCTCCAGCGCCCGTTCTACCCGGGCGGCCGCGGCCACCGCGGCCCGCGCCGACCGGCGCAGATTGGCGTCGTCGAAGTTCGCGAGTCGGTTGGCCGTCGCGCGCACTTCGCGGCGCATCCGGCGCTCTTCCCACGTCAGCCGGGTGTCCTGGGCACCCATCCGCGTGAGCAGGGCGCCGATGGCCTCCCCGTCGCGTATCACCACACGATCGGCGCCCCGCACCTCGCGCGCCTTCGCGCTGACACCCAACCGCCGCGCCGCGCCCACCAGCGCCAGCGCCGCCTCCGGTCCGGGACAACTGACTTCCAGTGCCGACGACCGGCCTGGTTCGGTAAGCGATCCATGCGCCAAAAATGCTCCGCGCCAAGCTGCTTCGGCATCGGCGACACTGCCGCCGACCACCTGTGCGGGCAGACCGCGCACCGGTCGCCCGCGCAGGTCAAGCAGACCAGTCTGACGGGCCAGCGCCTCGCCGTCGTTGGCAACCCGCAACACATACCGGGTGTTCTTGCGGATCCCGCTCGCCGACAGCACGTGCACCACTGCGTTGTAGCCATAGAGGTCGTGGATGTCCTTGCGCAGCCGCCGCGCGATGACGCCCAGGTCGACCTCGGCCTCCACAACCACCCGTCCGGACACGATGTGCAGTCCCCCGGCGAATCGCAGCAGCGAAGCCACCTCGGCACGGCGAGCGCTCACCGAATTGACCACCAGGCGGCTGAGCTCGTCCTTGACCTCGGCTGTCATCGCCACTGGTCGTCACCTCTCGGTCCGTTCGCTGTCGGTGTGGGCACAGTCGGCTCCGCAGGCGCCGGCTGCGCCGTCCCGCGCAACCTCACGCCTTCCAGGGCCGCGGCCAACCTCGCCGGGTCATGTAAAGGTGTACCAGGTCTGGACACGTCAGCAAACTCCACTCGGGCATCCAGAATTTTGGCGGTGCGGCGCAATTGCTCACGCTCGCGTTCACTCGGAACCCGGCTGGCGTCGACGATGACCTCGTGCATCGTGAACCCAGGCGCATGCTGAGTCAACACGTGGATATACCGCTCTGCGGTGAATTCCGCCGTCTCCCCCGGTTCGGCGACCAGGTTGACCACCAGCGCCCTGCGCGCAGGGGTTGATTGCAGGGCGGCGGCCAGCTGCGGAACCAGGACGTGCGGGATGACGCTGGTGAACCACGACCCGGGCCCCAGTACCACCAGGTCTGCGGCCATGATCGCGTCCACCGCCTGCCGGGTTGCCGGCGGATCCCCGGGCGTCAGCCGGACGCGTCGCACCTTGCCGACGGTGGTCGCGATCGCCACCTGGCCGCGTATCACCCGGCTCATCCGCGGATCGGATTCCAGGCCCGCCACGTCGGCCTCGATCCCCAACCCCACCGGACACATGGGCAACACGCGCCCGTGGATGCCGAGGATGCGGCCGAGCACGTCGAGCGCCGCCACCGGATCGGCCAACACCTCTTCGAGGCCTGCGAGCATCAGATTGCCGATCGGGTGACCCGCAAGTGCGCCGTTACCGCCGAAGCGATGCTGGATGATCGTCGCCCACAGCCGCCCCTGCGGACTGTCAGATGCCAACGCGGCCAGCGCCATTCGCAGATCACCCGGAGGCAGGACGTCGAGTTCACTGCGTAGCCGGCCCGACGAACCGCCGTCATCGGCAACGGTGACGATCGCGGTGACGTGAGGGGTGAGTCGGCGGGCCGCCGACAGCGTGGCGTAGAGGCCGTGCCCGCCTCCCAGGGCGACGATCCGCGGGTTCACTCGCGCCCCAGATCCCGATGCAATACCCGCACCGTCAGGTCGTCACCGCCCTGCAATCGGGCCGCCAGCGCTTCCGCGATAGCGACACTGCGATGTTTGCCTCCGGTGCAGCCGATGGCGACGGTCATGTAGCGCTTTCCCTCCCGGCGGTATCCGTCGATGACGAAGTTCAAGAGCCGATGGTAGGTGTCCAGGAATTCTCCAGCGCCCGGCTGACCGAGTACGTAGTCACGGACCGCCGGATGCTGACCCGTGTGTCGGCGCAGCGCATCCACCCAATGCGGATTGGGAAGGAAGCGCACATCCATCACCGTATCCGCGTCCATGGGTAGCCCGTACTTGTATCCGAACGACTCCACGGTGACGTTCGTGTGCGCCACGGTTTCGCCGCCGAAGGCCCGCTCGATGCTCTCCCGCAGCGCCGGCACCGGCAACGTCGACGTATCGATCACCAGATCGGCCACGGCCCGTATCGGCGCGAGCATCGCCCTCTCGGCCGCAATGCCTTCTGCGAGAGTCTGATTGCCCTGCAGCGGATGACTTCGGCGGTTTTGCTCGTACCGGCGGATCAGGATGTCGTCGGAGGCCTCCAGGAACAGCACCCGCGGTGTGATGTTGCGGGTGGCCAGGTCGTTGCGCACCCAGTCCAGGTCTCCGGTGAATCCGCGCGAGCGCACGTCCATCACCACCGCAAGTTGAGTGATACGCGAACCCGCGGCGAGGCCCAGTTCCACCATCCGCGCGATCAACTCCGGTGGCAGATTATCGGCGACATACCAGCCCAGATCCTCCAGTACCTTGGCCGCGGTGCCCCGGCCTGCGCCGGACAGACCTGTGACGAGCAGGACATCGATGCCGGATTCAGCGCTACCCCCGGTGCCTGCGCTGCTGTGCAATTCTTCGTGCATGCCCTGCTCTGTCATCCCGATGCTCTGCTCTGATCATCGCCGATAGCGGGTGCGGGCGCTTCCGAATCGGGTGGTACACCGAGCGCCTCCAGCACGGCCCTGGCCGTCGCCACCCCGATCCCTGGCACGGCGATGATCTCCTCGACGCTGGCCTCCTTCAGTCGCGCTACCGACCCGAAGTGCGTGACCAGGGCCTTTCGCCGGTGCTCGCCCAGCCCGCGGACCGAATCGAGTGCTGAGGCCGTCATCCGCTTGGACCGCTTGCTGCGGTGGTAAGTAATCGCGAACCGGTGGGCCTCGTCGCGCACCCGCTGCAGCAGATAGAGCCCTTCGCTGTTGCGCGGCATGATGAGCGGATCGGGCTCGGACGGCACCCACACCTCTTCCAGCCGTTTGGCCAGCCCGATCACGGCGATATCGCTGACGCCGAGGTCGTCGAGCACCGCCTGTGCCGCATTGACCTGTGGGGCGCCGCCGTCGACCACGAACAGGTTCGGCGGATACGCGAACTTTCGCGATTTTTCCGGCGGAGGCGCGTCAACGGTGAATTGTCTTGAGCGGCAAGTCCTTTCACATCCTCGAGGTCATGCAGATGCCGGTAGAACCGTCGCCGCGTGACCTCGGCGATCGATGCCACATCGTCGGAGTGGCCTTCGCCCGCGGCACCCCTGATCGCATAGTGGCGATAGTCCGATTTGCGCGGCAGCCCGTCTTCGAACACCACCAAAGACGCCACCACGTCGGTGCCCTGCACATGGCTGATGTCCACACACTCGATGCGCAGCGGCGCGTCGGCCAGGCCGAGCGAATCCTGAATGCTCTGCAATGCAGCGGTTCTCGCGGTGAAATCGCCGGCTCGCTTGAGTTTGTGCTGCGTCAGCGCATCCAGCGCATTGCGCCGCACCGTCTCGGCGAGCGCGCGTTTGTCTCCCCGCTGCGCCACCCGCAGCGACACGTGCGAGCCGCGCAGCTGAGACAACCACGTCGCCAACTCGTCGGAGTTGTCGGGCAGACACGGAACCAGCACCTGCCGGGGTACCGGGGTCAACGACGTGTCGGCGGCACCGTCGAGTTCGGCCTGATCGCCGTAGAACTGGGTCAGGAACTGTTCGACCAGGCGCCCCCGATCGGATTCGCCTGGCTCACCTGACTTTTCTACGATCCATCCGCGTTGGCCCCGCACCCGGCCGCCGCGGACGTGGAAGACCTGCACGGCCGCTTCCAAGTCGTCGTCGGCGAACGCCACCACGTCGGCGTCGGTGCCGTCGCCGAACACCACGGCCTGCTTCTCCATGGCCCGCTTCATGGCGGAGATGTTGTCCCGCAACCGGGCAGCCCGCTCGAAGTCCAGCAGTTCGGCGGCCTCGTTCATCTGCTGCTCCATGTCACGGATCAGCCGGTCGGTCTTGCCGGCGAGGAAGTCGCAGAAGTCCTCGACGATCTGCCGGTGTTCGTCTGCGCTCACCCGCCCCACGCACGGAGCCGAGCATTTGTCGATGTACCCGAGTAGGCACGGTCGGTCGATCTGACTGTGCCGCTTAAAAACTCCCGCCGAACAGGTGCGCGCCGGAAAGACACGGGTCAGCAGGTCGAGCGTCTCGCGGATCGCCCAGGCATGGGAGTACGGCCCGAAGTAGCGGACTCCCTTACGCCGCGCCCCGCGGTAGACCATCAGCCGCGGATACTCCTCGTTCAGTGTCACGGCGAGCACCGGGTACGACTTGTCGTCGCGGTAACGCACGTTGAAGCGCGGGTCGAACTCTTTGATCCAGTTGTATTCGAGCTGCAGCGCCTCGACCTCGGTGTTGACCACCGTCCACTCGACGCCGGCGGCCGTCATCACCATCTGGCGGGTGCGCGGCGCCAAGCCGGAAAGGTCGGCGAAGTAGGAGTTGAGCCGGCTGCGCAGGCTCTTGGCCTTGCCGACGTAGATCACCCGGCCGTGCGGATCGCGGAACCGGTAGACGCCCGGTTCGACGGGAATCGACCCAGGAGCGGGTCGGTACGTCGCAGGATCGGGCACGGATTCCAGGTTACTGCCGCCATCGGGCGCCCCGGATGGGCTACCGTCGGGTGATGCGGATCTCGTCGCTGACCAAGGTGATGGCCCCGCTGACCGCGGTCATGCTGGTTCTGGCCGGATGTGGAGCCGAGGAGAGCGCCGAGCCCAGCGCAACCGGGCCCTGCGCGATCGTCGCCAACGGAACCCCGGCGCCCAAGACCACAGCGGCGGCACCGGCCGGCGGAACGGCCGCCACCTCCCGAAACATCTCCACCAATCCGGAGGTGGCCACCGGCTACCGCAAGGACATGACCGCCGTGCACACCAGCAGCTATTCGGTGGTGACCGCCAATCCGCTGGCCACCCAGGCCGCGTGTGGAGTGCTCCGTGACGGCGGGACCGCCGCCGATGCGCTGGTCACCGCGCAGGCAGTGCTCGGACTGGTCGAACCGCAGGCCTCCGGCGTGGGCGGCGGCGGCTTCCTGCTGTACTACGACGCAGCGGCGGGTTCGGTGCAGGCCTACGACGGCCGAGAAGTCGCGCCCGCAGCCGCGACGGAGAACTATCTGCGCTGGATATCCGACACCGACCGCACCGAACCCAAGCCCGATGCCCGCGCATCCGGCCGGTCCATCGGCGTGCCCGGCATCGTGCGACTCATGCAGGATGTCCACACCGAGCACGGCAAGACGGGCTGGCGCGACCTGTTCAACCCGGCGTCACGCTCGCCGACGACGGCTTCGACATCAGCCCGCGCCTGGCGGCCGCCATCGCCGACTCCGCACCGCAGCTCAAGGTCGACCCCGAGGCCGCCGAATACTTCCTCAACGCCGACGGCAGCCCCAAGACAGACGGGACGCGCCTGACCAACCCCGCGTACGCAAAGACATTGGGCGTCATCGCGTCCGACCCGCAGTCGTTCTATACCGGCGCGATCGCAGGCGATATCGTCGCGGCGGCGACCGATACCTCAGGCGGCCGTACCCCGAGTCTGATGACCGCCGGAGACCTCTCCGGCTACACCGTCAAGAAGCGCGAGGCGCTGTGTTCGCCGTACCGCGGCAAAGAGATCTGCGGCATGCCACCTCCGTCATCCGGCGGTATCGCGGTCGCCGCGACGCTGGGTATTCTCGAACACTTCGCGATGGCGGGACACAAGCCCAGCGACATCGACCTCAACGGCGGTAGTCCCGCGGTGATGGGCGTTCACCTGATCTCCGAGGCCGAACGACTCGCCTATGCCGACCGCGACAAGTACGTCGCCGACACCGAATTCGTTCCGCTGCCCGGCGGATCGCCCAACACGTTGATCAACAGCGACTACCTCGCAGGCCGCGCTGCGCTGATCTCCGAGCAGCGCACGATGGGCACGGCGAAGCCGGGCGAGTTCGGCCCGCCGACCACCCCGGCGCCGCCGACCCCGGAGCACGGCACCAGTCAGATCAGCATCATCGACGCGCAGGGCAACGCGGCCTCACTGACCACCACGGTCGAGTCGGCGTTCGGCTCGTTCCACATGGTGGACGGCTTCATTCTGAACAATCAGCTCACCGACTTCTCCGCCGAACCAGCCGGCCCCGATGGCGCACCGATACCCAACCGGATCCAACCCGGCAAGCGGCCGCGCAGCACGATGGCGCCCACACTGGTGTTCGACCAACCGGCGGCCGGTCAGCCCGGGACCAGAGGCCCCGTCTACGCGGTGCTCGGTTCACCGGGCGGCTCAGTCATCATCCAGTTCGTCGTGAAAACCGTTGTCGGCATGTTGGATTGGGGACTCGATCCGCAGCAGGCGGTTTCCATGGTCGACTTCGGCGCGGCGAACACCCCGAAGACCAACGTCGGTGGCGAGCATCCTGTCATCGACATCTCCGACAACGGCGATCACGATCCGCTGGTGGTCGGCCTGCGGAAACTCGGGCATCAGGTCGACCTGGCCGACCAGTCGAGCGGATTGTCCGCGATCGTCCGCGACAGTGCGGGCCTCACAGGTGGCGCCGATCCTCGCCGCGAGGGGTTGGTGATGGGCGACACCCGGTGACCGCAAGGGTCGCCCGCCTGAGCGAGTCCGACTGGAGAGTGTTCGCCGTCATCCGGTTGCGCGCCTTGACCGACTCCCTCGGCGAAAGCGATCTGCAGTACCGGAAGGAAGTCACGTTCACGGCAGCGCAGTGGCGGCGCCGACTGCGGGACCATGCGCAATTCGCGGCCCTGATCGGCGACCGCCCTGTCGGATTGATCGGCGCCCAACAGGAGAATCCGGATTCGGTGTATCTGTACTCGCTGTGGCTTGACCCGGCGGCCCGAGGGCAGGGGCTGGCCCGGCCGCTCGTCGCGGCAGCGGTGAACTGGGCACGCGACCAACAGGTCCGGACCGTGACTTTGCGGGTGGCCGCCGACAATGTCGCCGCGCGTGGGGTCTACGAGAGCCTCGGATTCACCGCGAAGACAGCCGAAAGTCCCGGTCTCCGAGACGAAGTCGCGATGACCCTCAGCGTGACGTGATGCCCTTGTAGCGTTCGAGCAGCCGCCGAACGCTGTCCATCGCATCGACGGCACGTTGCTTGTCGACCGCCTGGATCGCCAGCACCGGGACGTACTCATCGTCGGGTAGGTCGACTCGCGCCCACCGGGCACCGCGCGGAAAGGACACGTCGACGACGTCAGACCAGGGAATCAGCCGGTAAGTCAACAGATTCCGCACGGCGATCCCCTGCGGGCCGACACGCAGCCGTGGTCGGGCGAACAGCAGCACCACTCCGGCGATGACGACACCGAGCAGTGCTATCGCCACCTGGTCGGCGGTCTGGAAGATGACACCGGTCGACGAGATCTTCAACAATGCGCCCACGGCGATGTGGACGGCCAGGATGATCGCCGCTGCGCCGTATGCGAAATACGGCGTCAGATGCGGCCGTATCTCGACGTCCCAGTCGTTCATGACCGCGAGCGCAGGTCCCGCAGCGTCAGCGCGGTGGACAGTGCCGCCGCGGCAGCCTGCGCACCCTTGTCTTCGGCCGAATTCGGCAACCCCGCGCGGTCCAGGGCCTGCTGCTCGGTGTTCGTCGTCAGCACACCGTTGGCGACGGGGGTCGACGCGTCCAGTGAGACCCGGGTCAAGCCCTGCGTGACGGCGTCGCACACGTAGTCGAAGTGCGGCGTGTCGCCGCGGATCACCACGCCCAACGCCACCACCGCATCGTGATTGACCGCCAATGCCTGTGCAACAACCGGTATTTCGATCGCGCCCAACACCCGTACCACCGTCGGATCGTCGATCCCGGCGGCAGCCGAGACCTTGCGAGCGCCGTCGAGCAGCGCGTCAAGAAGTCTCGTGCCAGGTGCTCGCGACGATGGCCAGCGTCAATCCGGATGCATCGAGCTCAGGCAGATCGGGAACGCCTGCGCCTCCGCTCAACTCAGGACTCCGTCCTGGCCGCTCAACTCAGGACTCCGTCCTGGCCGCTCACAGGGCTCCGCCGAGATCGCGTTCGGACGACGGGCGCTCACCGAGGAGGTACACGCCCTCGTCGTAAGAGTCCATCGTGACGGCTTCGTGATACTCGTCCAGACCGATGAGGTCGTGGCCCATCCGGTCGCGCTTGGTCATCAGGTACCGGATGTTCTCGGCGTTGGCGCGAACCGGCAGCGGAACACGTTCGAGATGTGCAACCCGTACCCGTCCAGACCGACGGGTGCGCTTGGCGGGGTTGTTGGTGAGCAGCCGCATCGATCGCACACCGAGGTCGACGAGAATCTGTGCGCCGATGCCGTAGTCGCGGGCATCGGCGGGCAGGCCCAGCTTGAGGTTGGCGTCCACGGTGTCGTCGCCGGCGTCCTGAAGTTGGTAGGCCTGCAGCTTGTGCATCAGCCCGATGCCGCGGCCCTCGTGGCCTCGCATGTACAGCACGACGCCACGGCCTTCGCGGGCCACCATCGCCAACGCCGCGTCCAATTGGGGCCCGCAGTCGCAGCGCCGGGAGCCGAACACATCGCCGGTGAGGCATTCCGAGTGCACGCGCACCAGGACGTCGTGGCCGTCACCGTGAGGCCCTGCGATATCGCCGCGAACCAGCGCCACGTGCTCGACCTCGTCGTAGATGCTGGTGTAGCCGACCGCGCGAAATTCACCATGCCGGGTCGGGATCCGTGCCTCGGCGATGCGCTCGATGTGCTTCTCGTGCTTGCGCCGCCACTCGATCAAATCGGCGATCGAGATCAGCGCCAGACCGTGCTCATCGGCGAAAACGCGCAGCTCGTCGGTCTGCGCCATCGCGCCTTCGTCCTTCTGGCTGACGATCTCGCAAATCGCGCCTGCGGGCTGCAGGCCGGCGAGCCGGGCCAGGTCGACGGCGGCCTCGGCGTGGCCGGGGTGGCGCAGCACCCCGCCGTCCTTCGCGCGCAACTGAACCACGTGGCCGGGCCGGGTGAAGTCGTCTGCGACGCTTGTCGGGTCGGCGAGCAGTCGCATGGTCGTCGCACGGTCCGACGCCGAAATGCCCGTCCCCACACCATTTTTCGCATCGACTGTGACGGTGTAAGCAGTGCCGTGCTTGTCCTGGTTCACCGCGTACATGGGCAGCAGCCCGAGCTTGTCGCAGATCGCGCCGTCCAGTGGCACGCACAGGTAGCCGGAGGTGTACCGCACCATGAACGCGACGAGTTCGGGGTCGCCTTCTCCGCGGCGAAGATCAGATCGCCCTCATTCTCGCGATCCTCGTCGTCGATGACGACAACGGCCTTGCCCGCCGCGATGTCGGCAACCGCCCGCTCCACGGAGTCCAGCCTCGTCACCACATCAGTATGAACCACGCAGGCCCAAGTCTTATTGCCGCTCCCCTGACCTGGGATTTAGGCGACTCAGGAGGGCTTCAGAATAAGGGGCTGGGCAGAGCCCGTCGCCGTCCGAAACGGTCACAAACAAAATGTGTCCGTCGCCTTATCCCCTCGTTTCCCAGCCAGGCTTACCGCTTTGCGAGCGTGAACTTGCAAACGTCGGTGTAGCCGTCGCGGAACAGGTCGGCGCAGCCCGTCAGGTACTTCATGTACCG
>CAVTSZ010000051.1:0-36292 GCA_963737385.1 uncultured Actinomycetota bacterium | reverse complement strand
TTGCGCCGTTCGCCCATGCCACGGCCGCGGGGCCGACCCTGTACGTGACCGGTCAGATGCCCACCGACGTGACCGGGTCTGTCGTCGGCGAGGACGTAGCCACTCAGACCGATCAGGTGATGCGCAACCTGCTGCGCGTAACTGAGCTGTGCGGCGGAACGCTGAGCGACATCGTCCAGGTTCGCGCCTATCTCATCGATTGGGACGACTACGAAGCCTTCAACGCGGCTTACGCGGCGTGGTTCTCCGATCGCCTGCCGTCGAGGACATGCGTCGGCGTCACGGGCCTGGCCGTGGGCGCGCGCGTCGAGATCGACTGGATCTGCTGGCGAAACGGCGGGTGGGGGACGACAATCGATCTATGAGGCCCGCTGGGCCGGAGGCCTGCGGCGGGTTTATCCGTCGAGGAGAACACCATGAGCGCCCTCTACACACTCACCATCGCCGGGGCAGCTGCGCTGAGCGTGATCTGGCTGGCAACAAGCAACATCTGCGTCATCAAGCAATTCGAACGGGGAGTGGTATTTCGATTCGGCCGTGTCCAGAGTCGCGTCCGGCCACCCGGTCTGACGTGGCTCATTCCCATCGCGGATCGCCTGCACAAGGTGAATATGCAGATCATCACGTTGCCCGTGCCCGCCCAGGACGGCATCACCCGCGATAACGTGACAGTGCGGGTTGACGCCGTCATCTACTTCAAGGTGGAGGACCCCGTGCGCGCGGCGGTCGATGTGCAGGACTACATGTCGGCCATCGGCCAGGTGGCGCAGACATCGCTGCGATCCATCATCGGCAAGAGCAATCTGGACGATCTGCTTTCCAACCGCGAGCGGCTCAACCAGGGCCTTGAGCTGCTGATCGACAGCCCCGCCTTGGGCTGGGGCATCCACATCGACCGCGTCGAGATAAAGGACGTCGTGCTGCCCGACTCGATGAAACGGTCGATCGCACGACAGGCCGAGGCTGAGCGCGAGCGCCGGGCCCGCGTCATCACCGCCGACGGCGAACTGCAGGCGTCGGAGAAACTCGCCCAGGCGGCCGGGGTGATGGCCGAGGAGCCCGCGGCGCTGCAATTGCGCCTCCTGCAAACCGTCGTGGAGGTGGCTGCCGAGAAGAACTCCACCCTGGTGCTGCCGTTCCCGGTCGAGTTGCTGCGGTTCTTGGAGAAGGCGACACCGACGGACGCCGAGCGCACCGGCGAAACACCGGAACTCAGCGCACCAAAGGTGCCTGATGACGCGCGCGGCATCGCGCTTGAGGACCGCTGACGGGACGACGTTCCGGCCAGAAAACGTAGCGCCGGCAAACCGTGTGGGGATTCGAACCTTTCGGTCGCGCCAACCGTGTCAGTAGTGCGTACTGCGAACACAACCGCATGGGGGTCGATATGCGCGCGCAAGGTCGTTTGTCCGTCGTCGCCTGCCTCACCGCCGCCGCCGCGCTCACGGCCGCGGTCCTGGTGTCTCCGCCACAACCCCAGCCGCCGCCGACCGTGGCGCACGAGGTGCAGTTGGCCGCGGCCCCCGCCCTCGGCGCGATTCCGCTGGCTTTCATCCGCAATCAGTTCCAGTACTGCAGCCTGATCTGTCCCCACGCCGTACGCGGCGCGATCACCGTGCCGATCGGCGGAGTGCAGGCTCCGGCGGCGTTCCTGAACTCGCTCGCGTCGACGGGCTCGCTGTTCAAGGCTATCGGCGCTGCCGCCGCATCGGTGACCGGCCCGGCGAACGCCGCGGTAACACCGCTCATCAACAACGACGTGTTTTTGGTGGTGCCGAAGGCATTTCACGCGCTTGACGTCGCCGTCGTCGAAGCAATCAACGTCGGTGCGGCGGTACTCACGCCGGGTCAGCTCCTCCAGGTGGTCCAGAACGGGCGCACCAACATTCTCGCCGCACTCGATCAGCCGGTGGGCCCACCGACTACCCCGACAGGTGCCACCAACATATTGCAGGTGGTGGCGGTCGAGGTGATCAACGTTGTGACGGCGGTGGCGTTTCAGGCGGGCGAACTCCTTCTGGCCGGTGTCGTCCAGACCGCCGACGCCATAGCGCAGGAACTGGCGCGATCAGGAGATCTGCGCGCGGCCCTGGCGGCCGGTGCCGACCAGGCGACCCAGACACTCGCCACCGCAGGTGGCATCGTCGCCGATGCGGTCGACACGGCACTGACCAACGTCCGCGACTCACTGGCTGACCCGTTCCCGTCGACGGCGAGAGTCGCCGCGACCGAAGCCGACCCGCCCGCGGCCCTAGACTCTGGGCCGGCGACGAACCGTACGTCACGCCGCGCAACGCCCAAGATCACCGCGGATGAGCAGCCCGACGCGGTCGTGTCGATCGCCACGAAGAATGCCGCGGATGAGTCAACGGACGCGAGGAAACCCGCCGACAGCGCGAACCCCGATCATTTAGGAGCGTCCTCGTCGGTGTCCTCCGGCTCGTCCACGGTGGCGGGTCGGTCGGCGGGCTGCTGCTCCAAAAACAACGCGACGCCGAGCGCCAAGAAGAACAGGATGAACAGCGGTCCGCCCAGATAGAAGTTCATGGGCCCGCCAGGGGAGATGAAGCTTCCCGGCGGCCCGATGATCGTGATCGTCTCGATCAGTTGCTCGACCGCGAACACCGCGGCGACGATCGCGAGCCACCGCGGGAACCGGCCCGCATTGGCCGCCGACAGGATCGGCACGGCCACCATGATGTCCGCGATCGTCAGCATCGGACCCCACATGGTCACGACGTCGGTGACGGTCCGCGCGGTCGCCGAGCCGAGTTGGTCGGGATGCAGCGCCAGCCCCGCGGTGAACCACGTTGCGATCCCCACCTGCACGAGCAGGACCGCCGACCCGATGGTGAACACGTAAGCGGACGGTCCCGCCAACCGATCACGGGCGAATCCGAGCAACACCACCAACGCGAGCGACCCGAAAGCCAACAACAGCGCTTGCGCCCGCATCGCGGCGGAGTGCTCGTTGACGTGCGAGACGATGTCGTATCCCGGTTTGTCGATGCCGGGAAGTGTCGGAACCATAACCAGCGCAATGGTGTACAGCGCCGCGAACGCGAAACCGGCGATCATCGGCGCACGACGATCCATGTTGCACTCCCTGTGCCGCGGCGACGCGTAGGCGCGGGCGCCCGCAAACAATCGTAGACAACGGGGTTATCCACAACCGTCATTTCATCCCCAGCACGCCCCGGCGTGTCACCGGGCCGGGCCACGACAGTCCGAATACGGGCCTAGCTTTCAGTGCATGCGAACGGAATTGCCGGCCGAGCGTCTCCAACGCCGTCTCGGCGCAGAGAACGAGCCCGACACCGACCAGGACGGGAACGGCCAACCGGACACGCAGTTGTCCCGTTGGCTGCCCGACACCGGTTCGGGCGGGGCGTCGAGTTGGATGGCGGCCGTGCGGGCCGATCCCGGGCGGGCCGGTGTCATCGCGTTGGGAGTCGTCGGTGTCATCGCGGTGCTGGCGACGCTGTTCACGCTGGCGCGCGACGAAACGCCGCCGGTTGTCTCGGCCAAATTGCCGCCGGTACAGATGGTTTCGTCAGCCAGTCCGACACCGCAGGCCGCCGCGCCCCAGCCGGGCGAACCCGTTGTGGTGAGCGTGGTCGGCCTTGTCCACAAACCGGGGCTGGTCACGTTGGATCCGGGAGCGCGGATCGCCGACGCGCTCACCGGCGCAGGCGGGCCACTCGACGGGGCAGACCTGCTCGGACTGAATATGGCCAGACGCGTAGCCGACGGTGAACAGATCGTCGTCGGAATCGCTCCTGCGCCCGGCCAGCCGGCCGCCATGGGCAGCTCTGTCGGCCCGGAGACGGGTGCGGCCACATCGATGACGGCCACCGCGCCCACAGCCGGAAACGCCGCAGCACCAGAGGGTTTAGTCAACCTCAACAGTGCAACAGCAGAGCAACTGGACGCCCTTCCCGGCATCGGTCCGGTGACCGCGGCCTCGATTGTGGCGTGGCGTGACGCCAACGGGAGTTTCAGCAACGTCGACCAACTCGGTGACGTCGACGGCATCGGACCCGCGCGGCTGGAGAAGCTGCGCGACCTCGTCAATGTGTGACCTCGGTGGACGCCGGCGCCACGCGAATCGACCTGCGTCTGGTGCCGGCGGCACTGACCGGTTGGGCGGTGACGGCGGCCGGAATCCTCTGGCAGGTATCCGGATTGGTCGTCGCACTGGCAGTGGCGCTGGTAACCACCGCGGCGGCAGCGTGGTGGAGCCGTGGTCGCGGTGAGCAGGGTGCCGGTGATCGGGCCATCGGCGCGGGCGTGGTCGCTGTCGCGGTGGTCGGGACGGCGTTCGCGATGGCGATCGGACTACGGGTCGACGCCCTGCGGCAACATCCGATCACCGAGTGGTACGGCACGATCGCCACCGTCATCGTCGCGCCGAGTGAGAGCCCGCGCGGGCTGGGCGGAAACCGAACCATGTTCCGCGGATCGCTGAGCGATGTCGACGGACACGAGATGACCGGCGGTGTGGTCGTTTTCGCGTCGGCCGCCTCCTTCGTCGACCTGTCCTCGGGCCGGCCTGTCGCCTTCCGCGCCCGAGTCGGTCGCCCGACGCGGCACGACCTCACGGTCGCGGTGCTGTCGGCGACGGGCGAGCCGACGTGGGGCGAAGCGGCGTCGGTGCAGCGGGCCGCCCAGGGAATCCGGACAGAGTTCGCCGATGCGGCGCGGGGTGCGTTGCCTGCCGACCAGGCGGCGATGCTGCCAGCACTGGTCCTCGGCGACACGTCGACTCTGTCGCAGCAGACGACCACTGAGTTCCGGGCATCGGGGTTGACTCACTTGACGGCGGTGTCCGGCGCCAACGTCACCATCGTGTGCGGCGCGGTGCTCTTGAGCGCCGGACTGGTCGGCCCGAGGGTGGCCGTCGTGCTCGCCGCGTTCGCGCTGCTCGCGTTCGTGGTCGTCGTCCAGCCGTCGGCCAGCGTGCTGCGCGCCGCGGTCATGGGCGGAATTACCCTGTTGGCGGTCGCGTCTCACCGGCGTCGCCAAGCGATCCCCGCGCTGTCGGCCACGGTCCTCGCGTTGATGATCGCGTCGCCGGAACTGGCCGTCGACCTCGGTTTCGCATTGTCGGTGTCGGCGACAGCGGCGTTGGTCGTCATCGCCCCGGTCTGGTCGCGGCGACTGGTCGGCAGGGGCTGGCCCAAGCCGCTGGCCGACGCGGTGTGCGTCGCGGTTGCCGCGCAACTGGTCACGGCCCCACTGGTTGCGGGGATATCGGGCACCTTGAGCGTCGTGTCTGTGGCGGCCAACCTGGCCGTCGCCGCGGTGATCCCGCCCATCACCGTCGTGGGCACCCTGGCCGCGGCGCTGTGCCCGCTCTGGCCCTCGGGCGCCGAACTGCTGATCCGGTTCACCGGACCCGAACTGTGGTGGTTGGTGCGTGTTGCACGGTGGGCCGCGGCCGTCCCCGGGGCGTCGCTTTCGGTGCCCTCCGGGCTGCTGGGCGTCGTCACCGTCGCGGCCGCCTGCCTGGCGGTTGTGGTGTCGTGGCGCTGGCGGTGGGTACGCATCGGCATGGTCGCAGCGCTCGTGTGCGTGCTGGCGTGGACGGTGTCGGGTCTGTCGGGCGGTCATGACACGATCGGGGGGTGAGTGAGGACGGTTCGCGCCTGCACCTGGTGCTCGGAGACGAAGAGCTGCTGGTTGAACGGGCCATCACCGGGGTGCTGCGCGCCGCGCGCAAGCAGGCGGGCACCGACGACGTCCCGGTGAACCGGCTGCGCGCCGGTGAGGTCAGCACCAGCGAGCTCGCCGAACTGCTCAGCCCGTCGTTGTTCGCCGATGAACGATTGGTGGTGCTGGAGTCCGCGGCCGAAGCCGGCAAGGACGCGGTCACGCTCATCGCCGCCGCCGCTGCGGATCTGCCGGAAGGGACCGTGCTGATCGTGGTGCACTCAGGTGGCGGGCGCGCAAAGGTCCTCGCTGAACAACTCAAAAGTCTTGGGGCGCAAGTTCATCCGTGTGCCCGTATCGCCAAGTTCGCCGAACGCGCCGACTTCGTCCGGAACGAGTTCCGAGCGCTGAAGGTCAAGGTCAACGACGACACGGTCACCGCGCTCCTCGACGGGGTCGGCTCCGACATCCGTGAACTGGCCTCAGCGTGCTCGCAATTGGTCGCCGACACCGACGGACAGGTCAACGCCGCAGCAATCCGTCGTTACCACTCCGGCAAGGCCGAGGTGAAGGGGTTCGACATCGCCGACAAGGCGGTCGTCGGCGACGTCGCAGGCGCCGCGGAGGCGCTGCGCTGGGCGATGATGAGCGGTGAACCCCATGTCGTATTGGCCGACGCGTTGGCCGAGGCGGTGCATACCATCGCCAGGGTGGCGCCGCTGTCCGGGGACCCGTACCGGCTGGCCTCCGACCTTGGCATGCCCCCGTGGCGGGTACAGAAGGCCCAGAAACAGGCGCGACGCTGGTCGCGCGCGTCGGTCGCGGAGGCGATGCGGCTGGTCGCAGCGCTGAACGCGGACGTCAAGGGAGCCGCAGCCGATGCCGACTATGCGCTGGAGTCGACGGTGCGGAAGGTCGCCGAACTGGCGGCGGACTGACCGATCAGAGCTTGTTGAGCGCCGAGGCGAGCGCCGACTTTCGGTTAGCCGCCTGGTTCTTGTGGATGACGCCCTTGCTGGCTGCCTTGTCGAGCTTGCGGCTGGTCGAGACCAGCAGCTCGCCGGCCTTCTCCTTGTCCCCGGCCTCGACGGCCTCCCGGAATCCGCGGACCGCCGTGTGAAGCGACGACTTCACCGACTTGTTGCGCAGTCTGCGGCGCTCGTTGGTCTTGATGCGCTTTTCCTGCGACTTGATGTTGGCCACGCGGTTATTCCTTCGTAAATCCGGGTTGGTTTGCTAAAGACTGTGTGGGCGCCCGACCTGCGGGCAGCGAGGGTTCAGATTACCAGCGCATTGGGTAAATGCCCAAAGTGAGCGTGCTGGCCTGCCGAAACGCCATAGTTGGTGCAGCATGTCAATGGTGAGTCTTCGAACCCTGCCTGCCGACACCACTCGGTCGTCGCGCTCCCGCCCGCCAAAGCCCGTCCGCCATGACGGTGTTTTCGATGGCTACAACAGCCTGGGTAGCTATTCGAAGGCCTTTGACGAGATGTTCGATGCCGAGGGCAACGTGCGCGGTCCCTACAAGGGCATATTCGCCGAACTTGGTCCGTCCGACGCCTCAGAACTGGCGGCCCGGGCCGAGGCTCTGGGGCGTGCCTTCATCGATCAGGGAATCACGTTCTCCCTGTCCGGTCAGGAGCGGCCGTTTCCGCTCGATCTCGTACCACGGGTGATCTCCGCAGCGGAGTGGTCTCGGCTCGAGAAGGGCATCATCCAGCGGGTGAAGGCGCTCGAGCTCTACCTCGCCGACATCTACGGCGAACAGGAGATCCTGCGAGACGGGGTCATCCCGCGCCGGCTGGTCACCTCGTGCGAGCACTTCCACCGCGAGGCGGTGGGCATCGCCCCGCCCAACGGCGTCCGCATTCACGTGGCGGGCATTGACCTGGTCCGCGACGCGCAGGGCACCTTCCGGGTGCTGGAGGACAACCTGCGCTCCCCGTCGGGTGTCTCATACGTGATGGAGAACCGGCGCACGATGGCGCGCGTCTTCCCCAATCTGTTCGCTACCCACCGGGTGCGGGCCGTCGGCGACTACTCGTCTCATCTGCTGCGGGCGCTGCGCAACGCGGCCGCCTCCAACGAGGTCGACCCGACCGTCGTGGTGTTGACGCCCGGTGTCTACAACTCGGCGTACTTCGAGCATTCACTGCTCGCTCGTCAGATGGGCGTCGAACTCGTCGAGGGCCGCGATCTGTTCTGCCGCGACAACACCGTGTATATGCGCACCACCGAGGGCGAGCGCCAGGTCGACGTCATCTACCGGCGCATCGACGACGATTTCCTCGACCCGATGCAGTTCAATCCCCATTCGGTGCTGGGCGTCGCCGGTCTACTCAACGCCGCGCGCGCGGGCAACGTCGTCATCTCCAGCGCGATCGGCAATGGCGTCGGCGACGACAAGCTGGTCTACACGTACGTCCCGACCATCATCGAGTACTACCTCGGCGAGAAGCCGCTGTTGGCCAACGTCGACACCTACCGGTGCTGGCTCGACGAGGAGCGCGAGGAAGTCCTCGATCGGGTGGACGAACTGGTCATCAAGCCCGTCGAGGGCTCCGGCGGCTACGGCATCGTGTTCGGCCCCGACGCCTCCGAGAAGGAACTCGCCACGATCAGCAGGAAGATCCGAAGCGACCCGCGCGGCTGGATCGCCCAGCCGGTGGTTCAGCTGTCCACCGTCCCGACGCAGATCGACGACAGTCTGGCGCCACGACACGTCGACCTGCGCCCGTTCGCCGTCAACGACGGCGACAACGTCTGGGTGCTGCCGGGCGGATTGACCCGGGTCGCGCTGCCCGAAGGGTCGCTGGTGGTCAACTCCAGCCAGGGTGGCGGATCCAAGGACACCTGGGTGCTGGCCTCGCGCGCCTCGGTGGCCGACCGCGAGCTCGCCGCGGCCGAGGTGGTCCGTTCGCTACCCAAGGCGCCCAAGGCATCCAAGGCGGCAAAGAACGAAAACGGTTCCGACAGTTCGCAACAGCAGCAACAACAGCAATCGCAGCCCCTTCGACCGAACAACGGTTCGCGACAAAGCCAGCAACAGCAGCAACAGCAACAGACGCGGATGGACTTGCGATGAGCGCTCGCGCGAAGAGGAGCGAATAATGTTGGCCCGCAATGCCGAATCGCTGTACTGGATCGGCCGCTACGTCGAACGTGCCGACGACACCGCGCGCATCCTCGATGTGACGGTCCACCAGCTTCTGGAGGACTCCAGCGTCGATCCGGACCAGGCGTCGCGGACCCTGCTGCGCGTACTGGGCATCGAATCGCCCGAGGAGTCACTGGACGTATGGTCGTTGACCGACATCGTCGCCTACAGCCGTGATACCCAGGGCGCCTGCTCGATCGTCGAGGCGATTTCAGCCGCGCGCGAGAATGCCCGCGGCGCGCGCGAAGTCACCTCGACCGAGATCTGGGAGTGCCTCAACACCACCTACAACGCGCTGGCCGAACGTGAACGTGCGGCGAAACGTCTTGGGCCGCACGAGTTCCTGTCGTTCGTCGAGGGTCGTGCGGCGATGTTCGCCGGGCTGGCGGACTCGACGCTGAGCCGTGACGACGGCTACCGGTTCATGGTGCTGGGCCGGGCGATCGAACGGGTCGACATGACCGTGCGACTGCTGCTGTCCCGCGTCGGCGACAGCGCGTCCTCGCCGGCGTGGGTGACGGTGCTGCGCTCGGCGGGCGCGCACGATACCTACCTACGCACCTACCGGGGTGTGCTGGACGCCGGCCGAGTAGTCGAGTTCATGCTGCTCGACCGGCTTTTCCCGCGATCTATCATGTACTCACTTCGGCTGGCCGAGCACAGCCTCGACGAACTGCGTCACCGCGCCCTCAATCGCGTCGGTGCGACGGCGGAGACACAGCGACTGCTCGGCCGTGCCCGTAGCGAGTTGGAGTTTCTGCGTCCGGGCGTGCTACTCGAGTCGCTCGAAGAGCGCCTCGCCCGTTTACAGAAGACGTGCGCTGATGTCGGAGACGCATTGGCGCTGGAGTACTTTCACTCCGCACCCTGGGTCGCGTGGACCGACGCGGGCCGCAACGGCTCTCTGGTCATCGAAGAGGGTGAAATCTGATGTGGCGGCTGCGCGTAGTGCACTCGACGGGCTACGCATACAAATCGCCGGTGACCGCGTCGTTCAACGAGGCACGGTTGACGCCGCGGTCGGACTCCCGGCAGAACGTCATCCTCAACCGCGTCGAAACCGTCCCTGCGACACGGTCATACCGTTACGTCGACTACTGGGGCACCGCGGTGACGGCGTTCGATCTGCACGCTCCGCATACCGAACTGGAGGTGACGTCGTCGTCGGTGGTGGAGACCGACCACGGCGAGATGCCCGAAGACGACATCAGCTGGGACGACTTGGCCTCGGCTGCGGTGATCGACCGGTTCGACGAGATGCTCGGCCCCACGCACTTCACGCCCGCCAGCAAGCGGATCCATCGGGTGGGACAGCGCATCGCGAAGTACCACGACCCGCGTGAAGCCGTCACCGCGGCGGCCAACTGGGTGCACAGCGAACTCGAATACGTACCCGGCACCACCGGCGTCCACTCGTCCGGGCTGGACGCTCATCGCGAGGGTAAGGGCGTGTGCCAGGACTTCGCGCACCTGACGCTGATCCTGTTGCGCTGCATGGGTATTCCTGCGCGCTATGTCTCGGGTTACCTGCATCCCAATAAGAAGGCCAAGATCGACGAGACCATCGACGGGCAGAGCCACGCGTGGGTGCAGGCGTGGACGGGTGGCTGGTGGAACTACGACCCCACCAACGACGCCGACATCAACGAGCAGTACATCAGCGTCGGCGTCGGCCGCGACTACGCCGATGTCAGTCCCCTCAAAGGCATCTACTCCGGTGAGGGGTCAACCGACCTCGACGTCGTCGTGGAGATCACCCGACTGGCTTAGCGCGCTGAG
Source organism: uncultured Actinomycetota bacterium (assembly GCA_963737385.1). GTDB lineage: Bacteria > Actinomycetota > Actinomycetes > Mycobacteriales > Mycobacteriaceae > Mycobacterium. The sequence continues at coordinate 25,704 of CAVTSZ010000051.1, read as the reverse complement.
CCCGCGAACGTTCCTTACCGGTCGAAAATCTGGCGAAAATTCGTGCGGTAAGGAACGTTCGGCGGCAATCGAGAGGCGAGTCAGGCGCCGAGCGTGCGCTGGATGTCGCCCTTCATCGCGGCGAGCTGCGAACCCCAGTAGCCCCAGCCGTGCGTGCCGTTGGCCGGGAAGTTGAAGGTGCCGTTGCTGCCGCCGGCGGCTTGGTAGACCTTCTGGAAGTTCTTGTTGCTGTCCAGGGTGATGCTCTCCAGCAGCGGGCCGGGAAGTCGGCTCCGCCCAATTCGCCGGGCGGTGCCGTTGCCGCAGTAGACCCAGATGCGGGTGCCGTTGCCAGCCAACCGGGCGGCGTTGACCGTCGGATCGTTGCGCTTCCAGGCGGGTCCGCCACCCGGACCCCACATGGCGCCGGCGTCGAATCCGCCTGCGTCGCGCATCGCGAACCCGACCAGCGTCGGCCAGATGCCGTCGGAGAGGTTCAGGAATCCCGACAGCGACCCCGCGAAGCGGAACTGATTCCGGGTGGTATGGCGGCCAGGATCAGCGCCGAGCTACCCGACATGGACAGGCCGACGACCGCATTGCCGCTGGGGGAGACGCCCTTGTTCGCGGACAGATACGCGGGCAGCTCGGAGGTCAGGAAGGTCTCCCACTGGTAGTTGTACGTGCCGCCGTTGCCACGTGCCGGGCTCTGCCAGTTGGTGTAGAAGCTGGACATGCCGCCGACGGGCATGACCACCGACAGGCCGGACTCGTAATAGTTTTCGAACGCGGCGGTCTCGATGTCCCATCCGCTGTTGTCGTCGCGGGCGCGCAGCCCGTCGAGCAGGTAGACCGCGTGGGATCCACCGCCCTGGAACTTGACCGGGATATCGCGACCCATCGCCGCGGACGGCACCATAAGCGTCTCGACGGGAAGACCCGGACGCGAGTACGCGGCGGAGGTCGCCGACCCGCCCGCCACCGCGATCAGCCCGGGCAGCGACCAGGGCGACCAAGGCGCCTGCCAGGAATCGGCGCGCCAATCTACTAGCAATCGTCATTTGTGTTGCACATCTTTCGAGTACTTGCCGCATCGGTTGCGGTCTTGCGAATCGGATCTCTGGGCCGGCGCTAGGTCGGCCGCTGGGTCAGGTGCTGCTGCTTCACACCTACCCGTGTGTAGAAGCGCTGCCGCCCGACGCGGCACCGGTTATATCGCCCGCTGACAGTCCCACGTTACGACTGGCGATGCCGGTGCGCCGGGATCGTCATATTTGTGTCATTGACTGCGGGTGCACACTCCCGGGTGGACCTCGACGCGGTGCAAGTCGTCGCCCAGTTCGATCTGCCGGTCGAACTCCGTAGCCGCCAGTGCGCGCCACTGGTCTTCCTGCCCCGGCTCGATACCCGGCACATAGTGGGTGAGGATCAGGATGCCCACCCCGGCGCGTTTTGCGGTGGCCGCGGCCTCCTCGACCGAGGAGTGGTAGTCGCAGATATCGCGGATGCGCTGCATGGGCATCGCGTCGATCAGCTCCTTGCGAATCACGGTGTGCACCAACGCACCCGCACCCGCCGCCAGGGTGTCGAGGCTTTCGCACGGCACGGTGTCGCCGGCCAGCACTACCGACGCGCCGCCGTGCTCGACACGAAACCCGATGGTGGGCGCAACGGGGCGGTGGTCGGTCGGTGCGACCGCGATCTGGACGCCGTCGTGGTCCCACACCGTGCCGTCGGTGCGCTCGTGCACTTCCACCGGGGGTGGTGAGGTGAGGTCAGCGTGATGCGCGATCCGGTAACCGATGTCGAATCCGAACGCCTTGAGCGTGGCCTCGACCACCTCGGCGGTGCCGGGCGGACCGATGATCGACAGCGGTGCGGGATCTGGGGTGAACGTGGTGACCCAGCGGGTGATGATCAGATCGCCGAGATCGGCGATGTGGTCGCTGTGGAGATGGGTCAGCAGCAGCGCGGTCAGGCCGTTGGCGCCGGCGCCGACGGCCGTCAACCTCTGCAGCACGCCGCGCCCGCAGTCGACCAGGAACGTCTGCCCGCCCGCTCGCACGAGCGTCGCCGGACCCGCGCGGCGCGCGTCGGGAATGGGACTTCCGGTGCCCAGTAGCGTGACCTCGATCATGGGGCCAGGTATACCCGCCGTAAATGTGCGCTATTCGCGGCCCGCGGAGAGCCAGCTCAGATCGTCGAACCGGTTGCCCGACACCGCTGCTCCTGCGGCGTCCAGAGCGTCGAGCTGTTCGGGTGCCAGGTCTACGGTCAGCGACCCGAGGTTCTCCTCCACGCGCGCCGCGCGCCGAGTGCCGGGGATCGGCACCGCGGCCACACCCATCGCCTCGGACCGGTACCGCAGCCAGGCCAGTGCCACCTGCGCCGGCGTCGCGCCCTGCTGCTCTGCGACGGCACCGACGACGTCGACCACCGCGGTCAGGAACCCGCGGCCCAGCAGTCGGGCAGGCTCTCGTCGTTCACTTCGCCGTACGCCGGGGTCAGCGCCGTCGCGCCGAAACCGATTGCACTGACGGACAATTCGTCACCGAGCATGACGGCGGGTACGCGTTGGCTGCTGTCATGATCCTTCTCCCCGGAGTCGACGATCTGCCCGAAACTGCATAATCCGCCGCCGAGGGGTTGCTATTTCGCCAAACGACACTTTGGGACAGCAATGCCAAAACCTTTCGCACAGCGCGTCTGGAGACTTAGCCTGATGTGGGGCAGGTCACGAGCGGAGGCAACGATGCGGATCGCGGACGTATTACGGAACAAGGGCGCGTCGGTGGCGACCATCACCCCGGAGACGTCGGTATCCGGGCTGCTCACCGAACTTTCCGTGCACAACATCGGGGCGATGGTCGTGGTGTCACCCGACGGCGTCATCGGCATCGTGTCCGAGCGCGATGTCGTGCGGGCGCTGCAGCAGCGCGGCGCCGACCTGCTGCGGTTGCCGGTGTCGGAGATCATGACCACGTTCGTGGCCACCTGCGCCCCGACGGATTCGGTCGACAGCCTCAGCGTGCTGATGACCACGAATCGGGTGCGCCACGTCCCGGTGATGGAGAACGGCAGGCTCACCGGAATCGTGAGCATCGGCGACGTCGTCAAGACGCGGATGGAAGAGCTCGAAATCCAACAGGAGCAGCTCCAGGCCTATATCACCCGTGGGTGATATCCGGGTCGAGCCTGCACAGCGGCGCGACGTGGGCCAATTGGCCGTGGTGCTCGCGCGCGCGTTCTACGACGATCCCGTGAATTCGTGGATGCTGCCCGATCACCGGACCCGGTTAAAAGCGCTGACCCGGGCGTTCGGCGGGCTGGCGCGTCACCACTTTCTGCCGCGCGGGGGGTCGGAGGTCGCCCGGCGGGCCGGCATCGTCGGCGCAGCCACGCTGTGGGATCCGCCCGGCCTGCGCAGGAGTTCACGATTGGAGCAACTCGCGATGATGCCCGCCATGCTGTGGGCGTTTCGCTCCCGGATCCCGGCCAGTACGCGGGTGATGGAGCTGATGGAGGAGCACCATCCGGAAGAGCCGCACTGGTATCTGATGATCTTCGGCAGCGACCCGTCGGTCAGGGGAGGGGGTTTCGGCCAGGCGCTGATGCATTCGCGCCTCGACCGGTGCGACGCCGAACGCGTTCCGGCGTATCTAGAGAACAGCAATCCGCGCAACGAGTCCTATTACCTGCGGTTCGGATTCGAGGTCATGGGGGAGATCAAGCTGCCCGACGGCGGGCCCAGCATGTGGCCCATGTGGCGCGAGCCCCGCTAGTTTCCGCGCGACGCGGACCCGCGTCAGCTCCAGGAGTACTCGGCGCGCAGCCGGATGGCCACCGTCTCGAACATCTCGCGCGCCAGGATCGCGCCCTCGCGGCGGATGCCCTCTTCAGGCACGTCGAGCACCCGGTCCAGCCGCACCCAGCTCTCCCGGCTCTCGTAGTCCCAGTTGCCTCTGCCGATCCCCACCCAGTTGGGGTCCTCGCGGTGGTGGTGCTGGCTGGAGAGCATCAATCCGAGCAGGGTGGAGCGGTCCCGACCCACCACGAGCACCGGGCGGTCCTTGCCCTTCGTCGGATCGTCCTCGTAGACGACCCACGTCCACACGATTTCGCCCGGGTCTGCACGGCCGTCGAGGTCGGGTGCGTACACCAGCCTCCGTGCGCGCGCAGCGGTCGGCACGAAGTTCTGGGTGACCGGACGGCCCGCGGTGATGGCAGGTGTTTCGGTGGCGGGCGGGCCGACGATCGCATCCAGGCCGAACTTGATGCCCTGCTGGATACCGCGTGTCACGGTGTCGGATTGCAGCTGTTGGCGGATGAACTTCGGCGCCTCGTTGAACACCAGGTTCTCCGCAAAACGCTGAAACGTCTTCCACGGCGGATCCATGTTCCCGAGCATAAGACAAGGCGACCTCCCACGATTGTGTCGACGGGGGCCGAGCTAGATACCCTGGTAGCGCACGCCCACCCTCGGAGCGACGCTTGCGGAGCGACCATCCGATCCCGCATCAGGAGATTCCCATCAGCAGTTTCGCCGACCAGACCTTCACGGCGCCGGCGCAGATTCGGAACTTCTGCATCATCGCCCATATCGACCACGGCAAGTCGACGCTGGCCGACCGGATGCTGCAACTCACCGGCGTCGTCGCCGATCGCGATATGCGGGCGCAGTACCTGGACCGGATGGACATCGAGCGTGAGCGCGGAATCACCATCAAGGCGCAGAACGTGCGACTGCCGTGGCAGGTCGACGGCACCGACTACGTTTTGCACTTGATCGACACCCCGGGCCACGTCGACTTCACCTACGAGGTGTCCCGGGCGCTGGAGGCCTGCGAGGGTGCGGTGCTGCTGGTGGACGCCGCCCAGGGCATCGAGGCGCAGACGCTGGCCAATCTGTACCTGGCGCTCGACCGCGACCTGCACATCATCCCGGTGCTCAACAAGATCGACCTGCCCGCCGCCGACCCCGACCGCTACGCCGCCGAGATCGCCCACATCATCGGGTGCGAATCAGAAGATGTGCTGCGGGTGTCGGGCAAGACAGGCGACGGTGTTTCAGACCTGCTCGACCACGTCGTGCAGGAGGTGCCGCCGCCCACCGGTGACGCCGACGGCCCGGCGCGGGCGATGATCTTCGACTCGGTGTACGACACCTACCGCGGCGTGGTGACCTACGTGCGCGTCGTCGACGGCAGGATCGTTCCGCGCGAACGCATCAAGATGATGTCCACGGGCGCCACCCACGAGCTGCTGGAAGTCGGCATCGTCTCCCCGGACCCCAAGCCGTCCGCAGGTCTGGGCGTGGGGGAGGTCGGCTACCTGATCACGGGTGTGAAGGACGTGCGCCAGTCCAAGGTCGGCGATACCGTGACCGCCGCACGCCACGGCGCCACCGATCCGCTCACCGGCTATCGCGAACCCAGGCCGATGGTCTACTCCGGGCTGTATCCCGTCGACGGGTCGGACTATCCGGATCTTCGCGACGCGCTGGAGCGGCTGCAGCTCAACGACGCCGCGCTGTCGTGGGAGCCGGAGACGTCGGTGGCGCTGGGATTCGGTTTCCGCTGCGGCTTCCTCGGGCTGCTGCACATGGAGATCACCCGCGAGCGGCTCGAGCGCGAATTCGACCTCGATCTCATCTCGACCTCGCCCAACGTCGTGTATCGCGTTGTGCAGGAAGACAATACGGAGAAGGTTGTCACCAACCCCTCGGACTGGCCCGACGGCAAGATGCGCACCGTGTACGAACCCGTGGTCAAGACCACCATCATCGCGCCCAGCGAATTCATCGGCACGATCATGGAGTTATGCCAGTCGCGGCGTGGCGAACTCGGCGGCATGGACTATCTCTCTCCGGAGCGGGTGGAGCTGCGCTACACGATGCCGTTGGGGGAGATCATCTTCGACTTCTTCGACATGTTGAAGTCGCGCACCCGCGGGTACGCCAGCCTCGATTACGAAGAAGCCGGCGAGCAGGAAGCGGATCTGGTGAAGGTCGACATCCTGCTGCAGGGGGAGGCCGTCGACGCCTTCAGCGCGATCGTGCACAAGGACTCGGCGTACGCCTACGGCAACAAGATGACGACCAAACTCAAGGAGCTGATTCCGCGTCAGCAGTTCGAAGTTCCGATACAGGCGGCGATCGGTTCGAAGATCATTGCCCGCGAAAACATCCGCGCGATCCGCAAAGACGTGCTATCGAAGTGTTACGGCGGTGACATCACGCGTAAGCGCAAGCTGCTCGAGAAGCAGAAGGAAGGCAAGAAACGGATGAAGACCATCGGTCGGGTCGAGGTGCCGCAGGAGGCGTTCGTCGCGGCGTTGTCCACCGATGGTGCGGCCGACAAGAGCAAGAAGTAGGGATCCCGATGCGCTCACCGGCATTGACAATGGCTGCGTTGAGCGCATGCGTCGTGCTGGCGGCATGCGGCGCGCCGGTCGATGACCCACCGGTGGTTCGCATCGCCGAAGCCGCCAAGCCCTCGCCGGTACGTGCACTGGATCACGTTCTGCCCTCTCCCGAGGAGTTGGCGGTCGTCCTCGGATCCACCGGCATGATGGGCCAACTCGTCGAGGGCGGTCCCGACATGCTGCTGGCCGGTGTCGGCGAATCCGACGCCACGCCGGCCGACTGTGTCAGCCCCGGATACCGACTGCAGAAGGTCGTGTACCAGGCCAGCCCGGTGCAGGCCGTGGCGAGCCGGTCGTGGGCAGGCGGGTCTTTCGACGGCCCACCGACGTCGGGTTTCTTCGGCGTGGTCCAGTTCGCCACACCCGGTGACGCGCAGGCGTTCTTCGCCGCGTCGGCCGACAAGTGGCACCGCTGCAACGGCCAGACGCTGGTACTTCATCAACCCGAGCACGGGGCGGACGGAACCAACAGGATCACCGACGTGACCGTCGACGACAGCATGGTGTCGGCCGTCGTGATGCGCGACGCCGGCACGACGATCCAGCGTGCGCTCGGCATGGCGGGCGATTGCGTTGTGGACGTGGAGATTACGGACAGCCGCGGCGCGGGCGGTGCTCAGGATGCCGCCGGTGTCGCGAACCTGATGTTGCAGAAGATCGGCATCTCCTAGCTGCAGCAATTGGGGTCGAGCACCGTGCAGATCGCCACCAGCGCATCTCTGCGGGCACGGTGAAACACATTCATACCGCGCCTGTCTGACTCGACGAGCCCAGCCTTGCGCAGCTGAGTCAGATGGTGGCTGACCGTCGATTCGGTCAAACCGAGAACGCGGCGAGATCGCCGCTGATCTCCTCGCCTGCCGGCGAACTGAAAAGAAGCGACACGATCTTGACTCGGGCAGGATCGGCCAGCGCCTTCAGGCGTAGCGCAACCTCGAGGGCGTCGTCATCGGTCATCGGCCCCGCGGCAACAGGGGCGCAGCACACCGGCGCGGAGATGTCGATGGTCGGCAGCGTCTTGGGCACATGTCGATCCTGCCAGGTTTATTGACATATATCAAAAAGGTGGCAAGCTGTGACGTGCAGTAGTTCGATATATGTCTTAGAAGTAAGGAAGGGTGCGCCATGTCCCGTGTGCAACTGGCCCTCAACGTCGACGATCTCGACGAGTCGGTCGCGTTCTACTCCAAGCTGTTCAACACGCAGCCGGCCAAACTCAAGCAGGATTACGCCAACTTCGCCATCGACGAACCGCCGCTGAAGCTGGTACTGCTACGCAACCCGGGCAAGGGCGGCACGCTCAATCACCTCGGCGTAGAGGTCGAGTCGAGCGAACAGGTGCACTCCGAGATCGCGCGTCTGACCGGAGAGGGTCTGTTCACCGATGAGGAGATGGGTACCACCTGTTGCTTCGCGACCCAGGACAAGGTCTGGGTGACAGGGCCTGCCGGTGAGAAGTGGGAGGTCTACACGGTGCTCGCCGACTCCGACACCTTCGGAACGAGCCCGCAGCACGCCGGTACCTGCTGCTGATGGTTGTCGGGCTGGCGCGGCGTCTGTTCGCAGAGTTCGTCGGCACTGGTCTGCTGGTGACTGTCGTCGTCGGCTCCGGTATCGCAGCCGCGCAGTTGTCGACCGGTGACGTGGGGCTGCAGCTTCTCGAGAACGCCATCGCCACCGCGCTTGGTCTGTCCGTGCTGATCCTGTTGTGCGGGCCGGTTTCTGGAGCTCACTTCAACCCCGTCGTCACCGCCGTGGACTGGCTGCTTGGCCGTCGCGCAGGGACAGGAATGTCCGCGCGCGCGGTCGTGGCCTACGCCGCGGTTCAGACCGCAGGCGGTGTGGCCGGCGCGTTTCTGGCGAACCTGATGTTCGACCGACGGGTGTTCGAGTTGGCGACCAAGGAGCGGATCACCACAGGGCATCTCGTCGGGGAAGTAGTGGCCACCGCCGGCCTGATCGCGCTCATCTTCGCGCTGGCGCGCACCGGCCGTACCGCGTTGTCGGCGGCTGCGGTGGGTGGTTACATCGGCGCGGCGTACTGGTTCACCAGTTCCACGGCGTTCGCGAACCCTGCGGTCACCGTCGGACGCATGTTCTCTGACAGCTTCGCGGGCATCGCCTCATCCTCGGTTCCGGGATTCGTCGGTGCCCAAATCGTCGGAGCGCTAATCGGATTGGCGCTCGTCGTCGCTCTCTATCCTGACGCCGCGGTCGGCGCCGACCGTGCCGTCGTTCCGCACGACACCAGTACGACCACGAAGGAATGATGACCGATAACAAGCCCACCGTGTTGTTCCTCTGCACGCACAACGCCGGCCGGTCTCAGATGGCCCTCGGCTTCTTCAACCACCTCGCCGGTGACCGGGCCGTCGCATGGTCCGGCGGGTCCGAACCCGCCGCACAGATCAACCCGGCCGCGGTGCAGGCGATGGCCGAGGTCGGCATCGACATCACCGGCGAGTTTCCGAAACCCTGGACCGACGAAATCGTCTCGGCTTCCGATGTCATCGTCACCATGGGATGCGGCGACACCTGCCCGATCTTCCCGGGGCACCGCTATGAGGAATGGGTGTTGCCCGACCCGGCCGAGATGTCCGTGGATGCCGTACGGCCGATCCGCGATGAGATCGAAGAACGGGTACGGCGACTCCTCGCTGACCTGGGTGTCGCGCCGCTGAGGTGACGAGCACGTCAAATCACGTTGCGATCCTCCGCCGCGGCCGTGGTTCGGCCACAATGTCTGTGTGATCTCCTCGGGAAGAAGTTTGCGGGCGTGCGCACTGGCCGGTGCATCGGCGGCATTTGTGCTGCTCACCGGCTGTGCGAGCACGGTTTCGGGCAACGCGACGCGGGCACAGAACGCGGGGCCGGTCGACGCGCCCCCGTTGAACGAGTCGAAACTGCCCGACGTGCTGCTGTCGATCGGTGAGATCAACACCATCATGGGGTCAAGGACGATGGAGGTCACCGGCGAGCTGGCGGAGATGACCGACCGCTCGGCGGATGTGTCGGACGCGGACTGCCTCGGCGCGATCTACGGGGCCGAGGAGCCGGTGTACGCGGGTAGCGGATGGACGGCCGTCCTCGATCAGGTGGCGCGCGAGGACACCGAGGACAACGACCACTGGGTCGAGCAGACCGTCGTGTTGTACCCGTCGGCGGACAAGGCGCAGAAGTTCTTCGACGACTCGAAGTCGACGTGGCAGGACTGCGCCAACTACGCGGTCTCCGTGGACGACGACGGCACCTCATACATGTGGCAGTTGAAAGACGTCACCGTCGAGGACACGATCGTCACGCAGTTCATCACGCAGGACGATGCCCACGGGTGGGGATGTCAGCACGCCCTATCGCCGGCCTCGAACGTGATCATCGAGGTGTGGGCGTGCAGCTACAACGTCGGCGACGAGGCCGTGAGCATCGCGACCGACATTGTCGCCAACGCCGCCAAGAAATAGCGGCGCCGACGAGTTCGTCTGCTACGACGGCGCGTTGGCGGGCTGGAAGACCCCGGAGATGTCGGCCTCCTCTTCGGCGCGTATCACGTGCACGACGGCGTTGATCAACGCCAGGTGCGTGAACGCCTGCGGGAAGTTGCCCAGATGTCTGCCGGTGCGCGGTTCGATCTCCTCTGCGTACAGGTGCAGCGGGCTCGCGAACGACAACAGTCGCTCGCACAGGTGCTTGGCGCGGCTGAACTCGCCGATCTCGACCAGCGCCGACACCAGCCAGAACGAGCAGATTGTGAAGGTGCCTTCTTCGCCCGACAGCCCGTCGTCGGTCTCCTCGACGCGGTACCGCAGCACCAGGCCCTCCTCGGTCAGCTCGTCGGCGATCGCGAGAACCGTTGCGCGCACTCGCGGGTCGTCGGCGGGCAGGAAACGGGTCAGCACCGCCAGCAGCAGCGACGCGTCCAGTGCGTCGTCGCCGTACCGCTGGGTGAGCACGCCGCGGGAGTCCACACCGTTCTTGAGGATGTCGGCCTTGATCTCCTCGGCGATGGCGCGCCACTGCTGCGCGTAGGATTTCTCGCCCTGCAACTCGGCGAGCTTGGAGCCGCGGTCCAGGGCGACCCAACACATGATCTTGCTGGAGGTGAAGTGCTGCGGCTCGCCGCGCACCTCCCAGATCCCGCGGTCGGGTTCCTTCCAGTGCTTCATCGCTTCCTCGACCTGTTGCTTGAGCACCGGCCACAGCGTGTCGGAGATCTGTTCGCGCGACTTGGCGTGCAGGTACACCGAATCGAGCATCGTGCCCCAGATGTCGTGCTGCATCTGGTCGTAGGCGCCGTTGCCGATCCGCACGGGGCGGGCGTTGTCGTAGCCGGAGAGGTGGTGCAGTTCCTCCTCGACGAGGCTGCGTTCGCCGCCGACGGCATACATCACCTGAAGCGGGTGGCGTTCACCGTTGTTGGCGCCGGAGACGTCGGCGATGAACGCGAAGAAGTCGTCGGCCTCGCGGTCCAGGCCCAACGTGTACAGGCCCCACAACGCGAATGTCGAGTCGCGAACCCAGGCGTAGCGGTAGTCCCAATTTCGTTCGCCCTGAGGGGTTTCCGGCAGCGATGTGGTGGGGGCGGCCAGCAGGGCACCGGTCGGCGAGTAGGTCAGGCCCTTGAGAGTCAACGCACTGCGCTGCAGGTACGCCCGCCATGGGTGATCGGGGAAGTCGCCGATGTTGATCCACTGCCGCCAGCACTCACTTGTCGCCCACATCTTGTCGGCGGCCTCGTCATACGTCTGCGGCGCCGGATGCTTGGACCAACTCAGCGCGACGTAGGCGTTGTCGCCCTCCTTCATCCGGGTACGTGCCCGGGCCTCGTGGCCCTCCAGACCCAGTCGCAGGTTCGTGGTCAGCCGCATGGTCGGATGCGCGTCGGCGTCGCGGCTGGCCCGGGCGATCGCCTCGCCGTAGGCCTGGGCCGAGTACTCCCACGTGGCGGGGATGCGGTGGTAGTCGAACGCCGGCTCGGCGTTCATCACCAGCTCGACGGTGCCGCTCACACATCGCACGGTGCGCAGCAGGATGTGCTCGGCGTCCCAGTCCATCGGGGTGCGCCGATGTGTGCGCGACCGGGCGTCGATGTCATGCCAGGGACCCATGACCAGCGCGTCGCGCACGATCATCCAGCCGGTGTGGGTCTGCCACGTCGTTTCAAGGATCAGGCTGCCCGGCAGGTAGCGGCGCGCGGCGGGCACCGTCACCCCGTAGGGCGCGAGGCGGAAATGGCCGGCGCCGCGGTCCAGGATCGCGCCGAACACGCTGGGGGAGTCCGGGCGCGGGACGCACAGCCATTCCACCGAACCTGCCGAGGAGATCAGGCAGGTCGTCTCGCAGTCCGACAGGAACGCGTAATCGGCGATCGGAGGAAACGGGTTCCGCAACGAGCCGCCGGAGGTGTAGGGCACCGGGGCCGTGACGGTCAACGGGGTCTCGTACTCGCCCTTGGATGACCCGTCGGAGGTCTCGGTGTGTTGCAGAACCATGCGGACATCATCGACCGCCAACGTGCCCGGCGTCCACTTATGACGTGCGTGGCCAGTGGGCTTGCGATCAGCGGCGGGCAAACTCCGGCACGTGTTCGGGAAGCGGGCCGACCGCAATCCCGTATCCGGCCGCGGTGCGCAGCGGCCGGAAACGTGCCGCGATCCGCACCAACAGCGGCGGTTTGGCTGGCCTCGTCGACGACACGGCCACCGCGATGACCCGGCTGTGCACCAGCCGTTGCACGGCCTGGATCAGCGCCGCAGGTATCCATCGCCGGGTCTGGACGCGGGCCAGTTGGCGGGTGGACACGGCGCCCGTGCGCAGCGGACCTGCCAGAATCCGGGCCGCCGCGACGGCGTCGGCGACCGCGAGGTTGATCCCTACGCCGCCGACCGGGGACATCGCGTGCGCGGCGTCGCCGATCAGCAGCAGACCGTCGGTGTACCACCGCCGGAGCCGGTTGAGCTGCACGTCGAGCAGCTTGACCTCGTCGAAGGACGTTAGCGCGCAGATGTGGCCGGCCAGCCACGGCACCAGGGCCACCACACCGCGGTGCAGCACCTCGATGCCCTGCGCGCGCAGCTGCGCGTCGCGGCCCTTGGGGATGACGTAGGCGCACTGGTAGTAGTCGCCGCGGTCGATGACGATCTGCGCGGCCCCGGCGCCGAGCACACCGGCCAGGCCGTGCGGGTCGTCGGTGTCGCGCGGAAGCCGAAACCACCACACGTCCATGGGGGCGCCGAAGCTCCTCGGCCGCAGATCCATGGCGCTGCGTAGGGTCGACGAGCGGCCGTCGCACGCGACGGTCAGCGCCGCGCGCATCTCCCGCACCTGCCCGTCGGCACCGCGGTAGCTGACACCGATCACTGTGTCTTTCCGCGTGCCTGCGCGCATTATCGGCGCGAGCACCTCGGTGCTGCGCAGAAGTCGAAACGTAGGCTCCTTCTCGGCAGCGGCCGCGAGAAGCTCGAGGAAATCCCACTGTGGAACCAGCGCAATGTGCTTGTGTGGCCCGGGGATTCGGCTCAGATCGATGCTCACCTCGGTGCCCTGGACGCTCATCGTCAGGGTATCGATCTCGCGGTGCGGCATCGCTGCGAATTCCGCGGCCAGCCCCAGTTCGTCGAGCAGGCGCAGGGTGCTGGCGTGCACGGTGTCGCCGCGGAAATCGCGCAGGAAATCGGCGTGCTTCTCCATGACGGTGACGTCCACCCCACCGCGGGCGAGCAGCAGGCCGAGCATGATTCCCGCGGGGCCGCCGCCGGCGACGATGCAGGTGGTGCTGTCTGTGCTGTCTCCGTCAGCCGGCACCCGCCCATTTTCGCATCGAATAGTCTGGCTGGATGGGCGGCTTCCTCAATTGGTGGGACGGTGTTGAGCTCTGGCTCTCCGGCCTGCCGTTTGTCGTCCAGACCGCCGTGGTGATGCCGGTTGTGCTGGCGTTGGCCTACGGGGTGGCCATGCTGCTGGACGGCGCCTTGGGCAACGGCATTCGGGTGTTGCGCCGCGTCCGTCACTCAGACGAGGACGTCGAGTGAGCGGCGGAATGCCGCGGTCGAGGGTGACGTTGGTGCTCGTCATCCTCGTGGTGCTGGTGCTCGTCACGTGGCTGCTAACTCGTTAAGTCGGCTAAGGCCCAACTGAGCGGCGCCCCCGAACTCTGTTATTCTTCGCGCCATGCGAACGGCAACCGGCAACAAGAGCGGCCACGTCTTGGCCCTCATTGCCGTGGGTTTCACCGCCGTCGCTGACGTCTGTTGTTGTCGCTGAATCCATACCCGTCCGCGGTTTGGTTTCGGTAACGGCTAACTATGCCCAGGTACTGATCCAAAGCCTTGCCGTCGTGACGGGACCCCCCCAAGTCCCCGCAAGGAAAGGTCACCAATGCTCAACATCCGAAAGTCCTGGCGAAATGCCACCGTGCTGGCCACCGCGGCCACGCTGCTCGCCGCGTGCGGTGGCGGGTCCAGCGACGTCGCCGGAGGCGGTGACCAGCCTGCGGCCGACACGACGTTGACGCTCGTCGCCTATGCCGTGCCCGAGCCGGGCTGGAGCAAGATCATCCCGGCGTTCGCGGCCACTGAGGAGGGCAAGGGTGTGGCGGTCACCACGTCTTATGGCGCATCCGGTGATCAGTCACGTGCCGTCGTCGACGGCAAGCCCGCCGACATCGTCAACTTCTCGGTCGAGCCCGACGTCACCCGCCTGGTCAAGGCGGACAAGGTGGCCAAGGACTGGAACACCGATGCCACCCAGGGCGTCCCGTTCGGGTCGGTCGTGTCGTTGGTCGTCCGCAACGGCAACCCGAAGAACATCAAGGATTGGGATGACCTGCTTGCGCCGGGGATCGAGGTCGTCACGCCGAGTCCGCTGAGCTCCGGCTCGGCCAAGTGGAACCTGCTGGCGCCGTACGCCGCGAAGAGCAACGGTGGCCAGAACACGCAGGCGGGCCTGGACTATGTCACCAAGCTCGTCACCGAACACGTCAAGACCCGCCCGGGGTCCGGCAGGGAGGCCACCGACGTCTTCCTGCAGGGCACCGGCGATGTGTTGCTCAGCTACGAGAACGAGGCGATCAACGTCGAGCGGCAGGGCAAGCCCGTCGAGCACATCAATCCGCCGCAGACCTTCAAGATCGAGAATCCGGTCGCGGTGGTCACCTCGAGTGCACACCAGGAACAGGCCAACGCGCTGAAGAACTTCCTGTACACGCCTGAGGGGCAGAAGATCTGGGCGCAGGCGGGCTTCCGCCCTGTCGACCCCGCGGTCGCCGAGGACTTCGCCACCGATTTCCCGACGCCGCAGAAGCTGTGGACGATCGCTGATCTCGGCGGTTGGAGCCAGGTCGACCCCGCCCTGTTCGACAAGGATGAATGGGTCCATCACAAAGATCTACAAGCAGGCCACTGGATGACAGCTGCGCTCAATCCTGAGGCGACCCGGCCCGAACTCACCGACGGCAACGGCGGAGACAACGGTCGGGCGCCCGGGCGCTTCAGTGGGCGCTACGGCACGACGTCGCTGCGTGTCGGCGCCGCATCGATCTGGCTGAGCGTCATCGTATTGCTACCGCTGGCGGCGATCGTGTGGCAGTCCGCGGGCGGCGGGTGGCAGGCGTTCTGGCTGGCCGTCACGTCGAATGCGGCCCTGGAGTCGTTTCGGGTGACGCTGACCGTCTCGATCGGGGTCACGCTGATCAACCTGGTCTTCGGCCTCCTGGTTGCGTGGGTTCTGACGCGCGATGATTTCCCGGGCAAGCGACTCGTCGATTCGGTGATCGACCTGCCGTTCGCGTTGCCGACGATCGTCGCCAGCCTGGTCATGCTGGCGCTCTACGGACCGGCCAGTCCGGTCGACCTGCATCTGCAGCACACCAAGTGGGGCATCGGTGTCGCGTTGCTGTTCGTCACGCTACCCTTCGTCGTGCGTTCGGTTCAGCCGGTGCTGCTTGAACTGGACCGCGAGACCGAGGAAGCCGCAGCCTCGCTGGGCGCCAACAACTGGACCATCTTCACCAGGGTGATGCTGCCCGCGCTGCTGCCCTCACTGCTCTCCGGTGCCGGCCTGGCCTTCTCCCGCGCGATCGGCGAATTCGGCTCGGTGGTGCTGATCGGTGGTGCCGTGCCCGGCGAAACCGAGGTGTCCTCGCAGTGGATCAGAACGCTGATCGAAAACGATGACCGTACCGGCGCCGCAGCCATTTCGATTGTCCTGCTGGGCATCTCGTTCGTGGTGCTGTTCATCCTGCGCGCAGTCGGTTCGCGCGCCGCCAAGCGGGAGGAATTGGCGCAATGACCTTGACGCCGGCCGTCAAACACCTGCTGCGCTATCTTGCGCTGGCCTACATCACCATTCTGGTGATCGTGCCGGTCGGGCTCATTCTCTGGCGCACCTTCACGCCTGGCGTCGGGGCGTTCTTCGAATCGATCACCACTCCGGCGGCGCTGTCTGCTCTCCAGCTTTCTCTATTGGTCGTGGCCATCGTGGTGCCGCTGAACGTGTTGTTCGGGGTGCCGACCGCTCTGGTGCTGGCGCGCAACAAGTTTCGGGGCAAGAGCGCTCTGCAGGCCGTCATCGACCTTCCTTTCGCCGTGTCGCCGGTGGTCGTCGGTGTTGCGCTGATCCTGCTGTGGGGCTCGGCGGGGCTGTTCGGGTTCGTCGAGAACAACCTCGGGTTCAAGATCATCTTCGGCTTTCCCGGCATCGTGTTGGCCAGCATCTTCGTCACGGTTCCGTTCGTGATCCGCGAAGTCGAACCGGTGCTGCATGAGATCGGCACCGATCAGGAAGAGGCGGCGTCCACGCTGGGATCGCAGTGGTGGCAGACGTTCTGGCGTATCACGCTACCGTCGATCCGGTGGGGGCTGACTTACGGCATCGTCCTCACGATCGCGCGCACCCTGGGCGAGTTCGGCGCGGTCATCATGGTGTCGTCCAACCTGCCGGGAACCTCGCAGACCCTCACACTGTTGGTGGCGGACCGGTACAACCGCGGTAATGAGTACGGGGCGTATGCGGTTTCCACGCTGCTGATGACAGTGGCGGTGGTAGTCCTGATCGCTCAGGTGATCCTCGATGCCCGACGAGCAAGCGCCGCCAAGGCTTAAGGAGACACGAATGAATACTGCGATCACTGTGCGGGGCGCGAACAAACACTACGGCGACTTCGCGGCGCTCGACAATGTCGACTTCGATGTGCCGTCGGGTTCGTTGACGGCGCTGTTGGGCCCCAGCGGTTCCGGCAAGTCCACGCTCCTGAGGGCGATCGCAGGACTCGATCAGCCGGACACGGGCACCGTCACCATCAACGGCCGCGACGTGACAGGCGTGCCGCCGCAACGGCGCGGTATCGGGTTCGTGTTCCAGCATTATGCGGCGTTCAAGCACCTGACGGTGCGCGACAACGTCGCGTTCGGTCTCAAGATCCGCAAGCGACCTAAGTCCGAGATCAAGGAGAAGGTCGACAACCTCCTGGAAGTCGTCGGGCTCAGTGGATTTCAGACCCGCTATCCCAACCAGCTGTCGGGCGGCCAGCGCCAGCGCATGGCGCTCGCGCGCGCGCTCGCCGTCGATCCGGAGGTTCTGCTGCTCGACGAGCCGTTCGGCGCGCTCGACGCCAAAGTCCGTGAAGACCTGCGAGCCTGGCTGCGCCGGCTGCACGACGAGGTACACGTCACGACTGTGCTCGTCACGCACGACCAGGCGGAGGCCCTCGACGTCGCCGATCGGATCGCGGTGCTCAACAAGGGTCGCATCGAGCAGGTCGGTTCGCCGACCGACGTCTACGACACACCGGCGAACGCATTCGTGATGTCTTTCCTCGGCGCGGTGTCGTCGCTGAACGGAACGTTGGTGCGGCCGCACGATATCCGCGTCGGCCGCAACCCCGATATGGCGATCGCCGGCGGCGACGACTCCGTGCAGGCCACCGGCGTGCTGCGTGCCACCATTGATCGAATCGTCATGCTGGGCTTCGAGGTTCGGGTGGAACTGACCAGCGCCGCGGACAAGACACCATTCACGGCGCAGATCACGCGCGGCGACGCGGAGGCGCTCGGGTTGACCGAGGGTGACACCGTCTACGTCCGGGCGACCCGCGTCCCCGCGTTGCCCGGCGGCACCGAGATCCCGACGAGCGACAAGGCCGACGAGGACGAGGCGCTGACGAAGGCCTGACGTTCGGTTTCGTACGTGACACTCCGGTCGTGGCGTACAAATCCGTACAGCCGCGCTTTTGCGATGGAGCAGGACCTCTCGGCGTAGCCTTCCTCGATGAGCGACATGATCCTCGGGTGCGTCATCGTGCTTACGGCGGCCGCGGTGGCGGATGTGGAGGCGGGTGACTCAGAAGTAGCCGTTGGCCGGCGGCCAGACGCCGTTGACGGCGTAGTTGCCTGCCGCATATGCCTTGTACGCCAACGGGCTGTGGGTCGCCACGGTTCGCGCGTTGCGCCAGTGCCGGTCCAGGTTCAGCGCGCGGGCGGTCGCCGACGCGCCGCCGGTGTCGAAAACCCGTTCCGCCGCAGAGAGCGTCAACCGCTCGGCGACCAGTTGCGCCTTCGCAACCGTGACGGCGACCCCGGCGACCGATTCGGGGTCATTGTGCCGGCCCTGGTCCACCAGTCGGTCGATCGCGTCGGCGGCCGCCAGTACGACGGCTTCGCCCGAGGCCGCGGCGGCTGAGATCTCACCGACGGCCTGCAATACGAACGGGTCGGTGTCGGCGGTGTCGGCGACCGAGTGCGAGGCCGGACGGGCCTTCGTGCGCACGTAGTCGACGGCGTCATCCAAGACCGCATACGCGATGCCGACCGCCACGGCCGCCAGATACAACTGTAGGAACGCCGTCGCGTGCCCGAGGTGGGTGCCGTCAGACACCGTCACTACCTCGTGGGGCCTGACTTCGACCTCGGTGAACCGCGTTCCGCCGCTGGCGGTGGTGCGCTGGCCGAATCCGTCCCAGTCGTCGAACAATTCGACCCCGGCCCGATCTGCGGGAATGATCGCCTGCACATCGAGACCGTTGGCATCCACTGCCGACACCGCCACCACATCGGCGAACAGCGTGCCGGTGGAATAGAACTTGTAGCCGTTGAGTCGCAGTACTCCTGCGGTGTCGGGCAGCACCTTGGTGTCCGCGCTCGAGGGGGTCCGCCCCGCCGCATCCGTGATCGCGTTGCCGACGACGATGCCCCCGTTGACCTGTGGGAACCACCCGGCGCGCTCCTCGGGCGTCGCACGGTTGCTCAGCAGGCGCTCGGAGAACCCGAAGTGCGCGCGGAGCGCCTGCGCGACATTGGAACTGCCACGCCCGATCTGGATCACCGCGGCGAGGACGTCGCGTGCCCTGCCGCCGGGTCCACCGAACTGCTCCGGAACGCGCAGTCCCAGCACACCCGCGTGGCGGATCGCTTCGACGGCGTCGTACTGCAGCACCCGTTCGCGTTCGGCCGCGGGATCGTCGCGCCGCAGCGATGCCACGATCTCGGGAAGCCGGGACAGTCGATCGTCGACCGACCCACCAAGTGGCCTGGTGGTGAACGGCTTTCGCGCGGCAACTGCTTCGTGTGTGACGGTCATAGCGGCTCCATGCTCATCGGAAGTGGGGAATGATCTTGTCCGCGAACCGGTCGAGCTCGTTCTCGATGGGCTGGAACTGGAGCATGAACAGTTCGATCCCGGCGTCGTGGAACACGTGGAGGCGCTCGACTATCTGGTCGTAGCTGCCGACCAGACCGGCCAGTGTGCCGCCGTTGGAGCCGATGCGCCTGGTGCCGGACAGCACCTTGTACATCTGAGTCTTCGGGTCGGTGCCGCCGGCGATCTCGGGTCGGCTCTCCGCGTCGCTGAGGGATTGCAGATAGTCCAACTCCGCAATCGCCTCCGCCTCCGTCTCGCGCGCGATCACGAACGCGGACAGGCCGAATCGCAGTGCTGCACCGTCTCGCGGCCGGGCCCGCAGATCGTCGATGACGTCCATGGTTTCGAGCAGTGGTCGGCCGTTGATGAAGAAGACATCCGCGTATTCGGATGCGAGTGCTCGACCGGGCTCCGATTCGCCGCCGACGTAGAGCCGTGGTGGGTCGGCGGGCGCGGGCCGGATCAAGGCAGGCTGGCCGCCACGGTCACCGATCGCGACGTGCTTGCCCGCCCACAGTTGGGTGACGACCGCCAGCCATTCGCGCGAATACGCATACCTGTCATCGTGATCGAGGGGGTCGAGACCGAGTCCCTCTAGTTCGGGCAGGAACCACCCGGTCACCAGATTGACGGCGAGGCGCCCCTCGGCGATGGCGGCGATGTTGGCGGCGATCTTCGCGAAGACCAGCGGATTGAACAGCAGCGGCTTGACCGCGCCGATCAACTCGATGCGCGACGTGGCCTCGGCGAGCGCGGCCAAGGTCGACCACGTCTCGAGCACGTCGTTCTCGGTATTGCTCGGGTGGATGACATGCTGTGCCAACAGCGTGGAATCGAACCCGGCTGCCTCGGCACGCAGCAGCAGATCGCGGGTGCGGCGGTAGCTCGCGTCAGGCGCGTCATGCGGGTGCAGGCGCGCGCCGTGGTTGCCGTAGACCGGCGCCCACACCCCGAACCGCGGCGTGGTCACGACCGGGCCAGGTAGCGCCGGCGTTCCCAGTCGCTGACCTCTTTCGAGTACTCCGCCCATTCACTGCGGGCCAACGCCGCGAAGTCGAGCACCGAGTCGACGCCGAGGATGTCGGATATGGTGTCATCGCGGGTGGCCAGTTCCAGTGCTACACCGAGTGATTCGGGCAGCGGACCCCCCTTGGTGTACAGGTTGCCGCCCTGCGCAGGCGGTGGGGTGGCCTTACTCTCCAGTCCGGCGATCACCGCCGCCAACGCCGAGGCGATCAGCCAGTACGGATTGGCGTCGGATGCACCGCTGCGCAGTTCGATCCGGGTGGCCGACGGGTCGGCCTCCACCAGCGACCGCACTGCGGCACTGCGGTTGTCGCGGCTCCATGTCACGGTCGCGGGCGCGAACGAGTCGGGAGCGAAGCGCCGATAGGAGTTCACCGAGTGCGCCCCGAACAACGTGATCGACGGAAGGTGTTCGAGCAGGCCCGCGATCGCATGCAGGGCGGTCTCGTTCTCGGCGCCGTCATCCGGAGCAAAGGCGGGTTCGTCGCCACGCCAGAGTGAGATGTGCAGGTGCTGGGAGCTGCCGGAGTGCTCGGTGAACGGCTTCGGCATGAAACTGGCGATCTTGCTGTGCTTTCGGGCCACCTCCTTGGTGGCGTACTTGAGCCGGACGGCATCGTCCGCGGCTTCCAGCGGGTCGGTGTAGACGAGGTTTGTCTCGATCTGGCCGGGACCGTACTCGGTTTGAATGCCCTCCAGTCGCGTGAAGGCGCCCAAAGTCTCGTAGAGGTCGCTGAGCAACGGGTCGAGCGCGTTGGCGTTCTCCAGCGAGTAGGCGTGGATGTCGTCCTGAAATGGTGAGCCGTCGGGGTTGAGCAGATACAGCTCGAACTCCACGCCGATTTTCGCGGTGTAGCCGAGCGAGGCCAGTCGCGCGATCACCTTCCTGAGCACCGCGCGCGGATCCAGCAGCGACGGGCTGCGGTCGTGCGCAACGATGTCGGAGATGACATGACCGACTCGGGGACGCCACGGCAATGCCCGGTAGGTGGACAGATCCGGAACGGCGAACACGTCGGGATACCCGCCGACCCAGTTGGTCAGCTGTAGCGAGTCGATCACGGTGCCGTCGGTGTTCCACCCGAGAGACGCTTCGCAGAAGGCGAATCCGGCGCCCAACGCGCGGTTGAGGAACTGCGCGGCCGGGATCCGCTTGCCCTGGGCGTGTCCGAACGGGTCGGTCCATGCCACTTCGATCTCGGTGAGCGACCCGTCACCGAGCCCATGGCGCAGTTCGCGCTCCGGAGCCGATGTGGTGGCCTGCAGGGTGGGCGCGTTGACGGTGCGCGTCACGACTGCGCGACCGTGTTGTCGTGTACCCGGGTCCCGACGACGGCGCCGACGGCGAAGGCAACGACGAGCAACCCGACGATGACCCACGCCAGGATGCTGGAGCCGCCGACAAGGGTGTCGAGATTGGCGAGGATGAGAACCAGCGATCCGAGCAGACCGAGCAGGCCGAGCGCCGGGGCGATGCGGACCCGCCACTGCGAATGGCCGCGCCGGTCCTTGCCGAAATACACGAGCACCGCCACGCTGGTCGCGATCAGCAGGACGATCACACCGACGGTCGTGGCACCGGCGAACCAGGTGTAGAACTGCGCGGCCGGGTCGAGCTTGAACACCACGGCCAGCACGACGCTGATCGCGACGACGCCGGATATCCACAGTGACGCCCGATGCGGCGAACCGTGTTTGGGGTGGGGCCGGCTCAGCGACTCCGGTAGGACGTCGCGCTGCGACAGAGCGAAAAGGTAGCGCGATGCGACAGTATGGAAGGCCAGGATGCAAGCGAACAGACTGGTGAAGTACAGCACCGTGATGATGTCGGCGCCGACGACGCCGATGTAGCGCTGCGCGGTGTCACCGAGGAACGTGCTGCCCGAATCGGTGGCGCGCTGCACCGCCTCGTCGTCACCCCAGCCGGAGATCAACGCCCAGCTGGTGACCGCATAGAACGCGCCGATCAGGATCAGCGCGACGTAGGTGGCACGTGGGATGGTGCGTTCCGGGGCGCGGGCTTCGTCGCGGAAGATGGCCGTCGCCTCGAAGCCGACGTAGCTGATGATCGCGAAAAGCAGTCCGATGCCCAGTGATCCGGACAGGATGGCAGGCGGGCTGACGATGCCGGTCGACAGCCCGTGATCACCGCCGCGGGCGACGATGACAAGATCGAGGATGACGACGATTGCGATCTCGGCGCTCAGCAACACCCCGAGCACCTTGCTGGACAGTTCGATGTTGCGGTACCCGAGGAAGGTTGTGATGGCGAACGCGACTGCCGCGAACAACCACCATGGCAGTGCCGGGCCGCCGAACAGTTCGACCACGGCGGCACCGGCGGGTCCGAGAAGGCCGTAGACGCCGGCTTCCAGGGCGACGTAGCTGACGATCGCGACGAAGGCGATGCCGATGCCCGTCGGGAGTCCCAACGACTTGCGGACATACGAGAAGAATGCGCCGGCCTCGTCGACATACGGCGTCATCGCGGTGAAGCCGACTGCGAAGAACAGCAGAATCACCGTCGAGATGATGAACGTCGCCGGGAAGCCTGCCCCGTTCCCCGAGGCGAGCCCCAGCGGTACGACGCCACCGATCACGCCCAGCGGCGCGGCCGCGGCCACCACCAGGAAGACGATGGAGGCCACGCCGAGATTGCCGCGCAATTGCCGCGCTGGAAGGGAGGGCTCATCCCTCAAAGCATCTGGAACGGCGATGATTTCGGACATCAGGGGGCCATCCTTCGATGGAGAGTCGACAGGTCTTCTGCACGCTAGAGCTCAGCTGCGGTGGTCACCACATCTGAAGTCAACGTGAGTCTTATTACGCGGCTGCGGCCTTCACTGCGCGGCCCACTTCGGTGCGTATTGCCGTGTACTCCGGTGAGCGCCGAAGTTCGTCGGCGTCAACGCCGGTGCGGGGGAGGTCCACGGGTAGGTCGAGTGCCACCTGGCCGGGCCGCCGTGTCAGCACCACGATTCGCGAGCCGAGAAAGGCCGCCTCGTCGGCGCTGTGGGTGACGAAAACGGTGGTGCGACCGGACTCGGCACTGACCTGACGAACGTCCTCCTGCAGGCGTTCGCGGGTCAGCGCGTCGAGCGCTGCGAACGGCTCGTCGAGCAGAAACAGCGGGGTTTCGGCCGCCAGCGCACGGGCGATGGCGACGCGCTGTTGCTGCCCGCCGCTGATCTCCCAGATCTTGCGGCCCGCAGTGCCTTCCAGGCCGACGCGGGACAGCAAGTGGTCGCGCGGCTCTGCGCGTCGTTCGCGCGGCACCTTCGCGTACCTGAGTGCGAGGTCGACGTTGCCGCCGACCGTGCGCCACGGGAAGAGCCGCGGCTGCTGGAACACGACGCCTGCGGTGACCCCCGGTGTCGGCGTTGTGCCCGAGACCGCCACCGTGCCCTCGCTGGGGGCTTCGAAGCCCGCAAGCAGCCGCAGCAGGGTGCTCTTGCCGCAACCCGATGCGCCGACCAGAACGAGAAAGGAACCCGGGTCGATGTTCAGGTCGACCGGACCCAGTGCGGTGACTTTGTCGCGTCCCTTGCCGTAGCGGTGGGAGACTCCGCTGATCCGGATCGCTGCGTTGTCGGTCCGCTGGGCGGCGTCCTTCAGATCACTGGCTGAGGACACTTGGCAGGCCCTTGGTGTAGATGGCGTCCTGGAAGGTCTGCAGGGGTGCGGCCGACGGGATCTGCTTCTGGTCGGCGAGGAACTGGGACGCACTCTGCAGATTGGCGGCGATGTTGCCCGGCTTGCCGTCGGCACCAAGCCATTCCGGCGATGCGACCTGTTCAGGTGTCAGGAAGACTCCCTGCTTGATCTGGCCCTCCGTCTCCTCCGGCGACAATCCGATCTCGGCGGCGACGGCCTTGGCGGCCGCGGCGGGATCCTCGTGGATCAATGTCAACGCACGGGCCTCCTGCTGGCGCCAGATGTCGACGACCTCCGGATGCTGGGTCGCGAACTCATCGGACACCGCGCCCAGATCCAGTGTCGGCTTACCCTCCTTGGCGAGTTGTCGGCTGGTGATCAGATCCTTGCCGCTCTTTCGCAGGTCGTCCAGCGTCGGCAGCCACGTGTACGCGGCGTCGATGTCACCGCGGTCCCATGCGGCCAGGATTGCCTGTGGCTGCAGATCGACTAACTGAACATCGCTGGGGGACAACCCATTCCGCGACAGGGCGGCGAGAAGGCTGTAGTGGGCCGTCGAGGCGAAGGGTGTGGCGACCCGCTTGCCCCTCAGCTGCGCGATGGTGTCGATGCCAGCGCCGTTGCGTGCCACCAGTGCCTCGTTGTCGCCGGCCACGTCGAGCACGAATGCGACCTTGTACGGGATGTTCAGCGGTGCCGACAATCCGCGGGCCACCGGGCTGGATCCCAGCGCGCCGAAGTCGAGTTCCTTGGCGATGAACGCCGTGTTCACGTCGGCACCGGAGTCGAACTTCGTCCATTTGATGTTGTAGTCGGGCAGCGCCTCCTCCAACCAGCGGTTGTTCTTGACGATGAGGTCCCCGCTCGGGAAGGTCTGGTAGCCGACGCGGATGGTGGGCCTGTCGGCCTGTTGACCCGACTGCTCCACCGCGCAACCGGCCAACACGGTCGAGGCGAGCACCAGCGCTGCGAATACGGCTTTGAATCTCAAAGTTTTCCTCTCCACGGTACCGCGCGCCGTTCGATGGCGCGAAGCAGACTGTCGATGATCAGACCGGAGATGCCGATGGCGAAGATGCCGACGAGCACGACCGGGGTGTTGTTGTAGTTGCTTGCGTCCTTGACCAATCCGCCGATTCCGGGGATACCGTTGAACAGTTCCGCGGCGACCACCGACGAGTACGCCATGCCGACCGCCAACCGGATGCCGGTGAATGTCTCGGGCAGTGCGGACGGCACGACGACGTCGCGGATGACCTCACGGCGGGAGGCGCCCAGCGCGCGGGCGGCCTCCTGCAGCCCGACTGGTGCCGCGACGACCGCAGCTGTGGTGGCGACGGCTGCGGGCGGCAGCGCCGCGAGGGCGAGCAGCGTGATCTTGGGTGCCTCGTCGATGCCGAGCCAGATCACCAGCAGGAAGAAGTAGGCCAGCGGCGGCAGTGCACGCAGGAACGTCAGCCACGGTTCGAGCACGCTGCGCACCCACGCGACCGACCCCATGACCAGGCCGAGCAACACACCCAGCGCCACGCCGATCACGACGCCGGCGAGAACGCGCCGCAGGGTCATGTACAGGTGCTCCGACAACAGGAATCCGGCATAACCGCGGACGCCGTCATGGGTGCTGGAGACGTCCAGGAACGCCTGCCACACTGTGCTCGGGTAGGGCACGAACGTCTGGTTCCAGATTCCGCTGACGGCCACCAGTTGCCACACGATGAAGAAGACGACCACCGACAGCAGGGGCAGTGCGGCACGGGTGATCCGGCCACGCCATTTTCCCGCCGACGCGACGACGGCCGGCGAGCCGATTTGCGGCTCGCCGGGAGCGATATCTACGAACACCGACACTGTGAGCGACCTTCTGTTGCCGAGACGAAACGGAAATGGTTCAGCGACAGCAGGAGTCGTCAGACGGCACGGCGGTCATACCGGTATTCCTACCGGTTCGCCGATGCCACGTGGAGATCTAGGCTCACCGCGAATTTATTG
>CAVTSZ010000050.1:0-46460 GCA_963737385.1 uncultured Actinomycetota bacterium | reverse complement strand
GATCGTGCCCGGTAGGGCCTTCTCGACCGGGTCCGTTCCGCCGGCGATCTGACGAAAGGCCGCGATGGCCCGCGGGCCTTCCACGATGGCCGCCACGACCGGCCCCGAGGTGATGAACTCCAGCAGCGATCCGAAGAACGGCTTTCCGTCGTGTTCGGCGTAGTGCTTACGGGCAAGCTCGTCGCCGACGTCCTTCAACTGCAGGGCCGCTACGGTCAGCCCCTTGCGTTCGATTCGGCTGAGAATCTCGCCGATCAGGCGCCGCTTGACGCCGTCGGGCTTGATCAACACCAGGGTGCGCTCAGTCGGCTCAGTCACGGCGGACAGCCTAGTCGGGCGACGATCAAGCGGCGACGAAGGAGCCGTTGTGGGGGCACTCCCCTCGCAAGCGGTGGGCCCACCCACGCGAAGCGTAGGGGGAGAGCCCGGCCATCAAAGCTAGCCCGGCCATCAGAGCTAGTCGGGCGAGTGCTGCTGCCCAGGCAGGAGTCCAAGCTTCTGCCGACGCAGAACCTCGTGGCGCAGATAGGCGATCATCAACCAGACGCCGAGGAAGACCACACCGATGAAGCCGATCGCGCCGTGCACGGCCACGCCGGCGATCAGCACGACCTGCAGCGCCAAGTTGGCCCAGATGGCCCACGACCGGCCCTGGATTGCGGCGAACAGCACCAGTGCCACCGCGAGCCCGATCAGATAACCGCCACTGGCCGCATTCAGCCCCCCGCCGATGCGCGCCACCACCGGCAGCGCGAGCAGCACGACGATCGCCTCCAAAATCAGCGTGCCTGCCATCACGCCGCGAAAACTCTTCCACGGGTCGGGCTGCTGCGGTTCGGTCATACGGGATCCTTTCCGAACAGCGTCCGCGCCGCCCCGGCGGTGACCACCGAACCGGTGATCACCATGCCGACCCCGCCGAAGCCACCGACGCCTTCGCCCTCGTTTCCGGCCTCCTCGACGAGCGCCGTGGCGGTCTCGATCGCGTCGGGCAGCGTGGCGGCGGAGATCACCCGTTCAGGGCCGAACCGCTCCTCGGCGCGAATTGCCAGCGCTTCGACGTCCAGCGCTCGCGGCGAACCGTTGTGGGTCACCACGATCTGGTCGAGCACCGGTTCCAGCGCGGCGAGGATCCCGTCGACGTCCTTGTCGGCCATCACCGAAACGACGCCGACGAGAAACCGGAAGTCGAATTCCTCCTGCAACGCCTGAGCAAGGGCGGCGGCGCCTGCCGGGTTGTGTGCAGCATCGATGAAAACGGTTGGAGCACTTCGCATCCGCTCCAGCCGGCCGGGGCTGGCGACTGACGCGAAACCCGCCCGAACCGCGTCGACGTCCAGCTGCCGCTGCGCGCCCGCACCGAAGAACGCCTCGACGGCGGCCAGCGCGACGACCGCGTTGTGCGCCTGATGTTCACCGTGCAGGGGAAGGAACACTTCGCTGTACACCCCGCCGAGGCCTTGAAGTTCCAGAAGCTGTCCACCGACGGCGATCTGACGGTCGAGCACCGCGAATTCCGAATCCTCGCGCGCCACCGCTGCGTCGGCCCGCACCGCCTGCGCCAGGAGCACCTCCATCGCTTCGGGAAGTTGGCGCGCGAGCACCGCGACGGTGTCGGTCGGCACCGGGTCGTCGTCCTGTCTGGTGATGATGCCTGCCTTCTCGGAGGCGATGTCGGCGATGGTGTCGCCGAGGTAATCCGCGTGATCGACGCCGATGGGGGTGATGACGGCGACCGGCGCATTGACGACGTTGGTGGCGTCCCAGCGTCCGCCGAGGCCGACCTCGACGACCGCGATGTCGATGGGCGCGTCGGCGAAGGCAGCGAACGCCATGGCGGTGACCACCTCGAACTTGCTCATCGCAGGACCGCCCGCCGACTCGGACTGCTGGTCGACCAGCTGCACGAACGGTTCGATCTCTTGATAGGTCGCGACGTACTGCGCGGGCGTGATCGGCTTGCCGTCGATCGAGATGCGCTCGACCGCCGACTGCAGGTGCGGGCTGGTGGTGCGCCCGGTGCGGCGATGCAAGGCAGTCAGCAGCGCATCGACCATTCGCGCCACCGACGTCTTGCCGTTTGTGCCCGCAATGTGGATCGACGGATAGCTGCGCTGCGGCGAACCGAGCATTTCCATCAAGGCGGAGATGCGCGACGTGCTGGGTTCGAGCTTCGTTTCCGGCCAACGCTGATCAAGCAGATGCTCGACCTGAAGCAGCGACGCGATCTCGTCCGGCGTGGGGACGGCGTCCGTCAGAGGCAGCTCGTCGGGCGGCTCCGCGGTCATTGGAAAGAGGCCAGGCGTGCGGTGATCCGGTCGACTTCCTCGCGGGCCACCTGTTGGCGTTCACGGATCTTCTCGACGACGTCCGCAGGTGCCTTCGCCAGGAACGCATCGTTGCCGAGCTTGCCCTCAGTGCCGGCCAGTTCCTTCTGCGCGGCCGCCAGATCCTTTTCCAGCCTTCGCCGTTCGGCAGCGACGTCGACAGTCCCAGACGTGTCCAGTTCCACCACGACGGTGCCCTGGGACAACCGCACCTCGACGGCCGCCGACGGGCTGAAGTCGTCGTTCGCCGTGGTCAGCCACGCCAGGGCGCTCACAGCCGGGAGCTGCGCGTCGAGACCGGCCTTCGCGACGTCGGACAACCGCGCGGGCACCTTCTGCCGGTCGTTGAGCCCTTGGTCGCCGCGGAACCGCCGGACCTCGGTGATCAGCTTCTGCATATCCGTGATCCGCTGTGTCGCAACGCGATCCACGCCGAATCCGGAGGGTTCGGGCCAGTCGGCGATGACCAGCGACTCGCCGCCGGTCAGTGTCTTCCACAGCACCTCGGTGACGAACGGCATCACCGGATGCAACAGCTTGAGCAGCGCGTCGAGGACCGCGGCGAGCACCGCAGTGGTGTGCTCGACTCCGTCCGCGAGCTGGACCTTGGCCAACTCCACGTACCAGTCGCAGAACTCGTCCCAGGCGAAGTGGTAGAGCGATTCGCATGCGCGGCTGAACTCGTAGCTGTCGAACGCCGAATCCACTTCGGCGCGAACCTCTTCCAGCCGACCGAGAATCCACCGGTCGGCGTCGGTGAGTTGTGCCGCGTCGGGCAGTGCAGCCGGTGCGGCACCGTTCATCAACGCGAACCGCGTCGCGTTGAACAGCTTGGTCGCGAAGTTTCGCGAGGCACGCACCGCATCCTCGCCGACCGCGAGGTCACCGCCGGGGCTGGCGCCGCGAGCCAGCGTGAAGCGAAGCGCATCGGCCCCGAACTTGTCCATCCAGTCCAACGGATCGACCACGTTTCCCTTGGACTTACTCATCTTTCGGCCGAACTCGTCACGGATCAACCCGTGCAGGAACACGTCGGTGAACGGCACCTGCGGGCCCCGACGGCCGTCGAGTGTGATCGCCGGGTCTTCGGAGACGAAGTTGCCGAACATCATCATCCGCGCGACCCAGAAGAACAGGATGTCGTAGCCGGTCACCAGAACACTTGTTGGATAGAACTTTTCGAGCTCCAGACTGTGATCGGGCCAGCCCAGTGTGGAGAACGGCCACAGCGCCGCGGAGAACCAGGTGTCGAGTACATCCGGATCCTGTTCCCAACCCGCGGGCGGAGTTTCGTCAGGGCCGACGCACACTTTTTCGCCGTTGGGCCCATACCAGATCGGGATGCGGTGGCCCCACCACAGCTGACGGGATATGCACCAGTCGTGCATGTCATCGACCCAGCCAAACCAGCGCGGTTCCAGGCTGGCCGGGTGAATCACGGTGTCGCCGTTGCGGACCGCGTCGCCTGCCGCCTTGGCCAACGACTCCACCCGAACCCACCACTGCAACGACAGCCTCGGTTCGATCGGTTCCCCGCTGCGTTCCGAATGTCCGACGCTGTGCAGGTATGGCCGCTTTTCCTCGACGACCCGACCTTGGGCCGCCAACGCCTCTCGCACTGCGACGCGGGCTTCGAAGCGGTCCATCCCGTCGAATTGCGTTCCGGTGTCGGTGATCAGGCCCTTGGTGTCCAGGATCGACGGCATGGGCAATTGGTGTCGCATCCCGATCTCGAAGTCGTTGGGGTCGTGCGCCGGTGTGACTTTGACTGCGCCGGTGCCGAATTCGGGGTCGACGTGCTCGTCGGCAACGACGATCAGCTCGTGATCGACGAACGGGTGCGGCAGGGTCTTACCGACCAGGTCGCGGTACCGCTCATCGTCGGGGTGCACGGCGATCGCGGTGTCGCCGAGCATCGTCTCCACCCGGGTGGTGGCGACCACGATGTGGGGTTCGTCGTCGCGCATCGAGCCGTAGCGGAAGGACACCAGCTCGCCTTCGACGTCCTCGTACTTGACCTCGAGGTCAGAGATCGCGGTCTCGAGCACCGGCGACCAGTTGACCAGCCGCTCGGCCTGATAGATCAACCCGGCGTCATAGAGCCGCTTGAAGATCGTGCGCACCGCGCGCGACAGGCCATCGTCCATGGTGAACCGGTCGCGGCTCCAATCCACCCCGTCACCGAGGCGGCGCATCTGACCGCCGATCGCGCCGCCGGAGTCATGCTTCCAGTCCCACACCTTGTCGACGAACAGCTCGCGCCCGAAGTCCTCCTTGGTCTTGCCGTCGACCGCGAGCTGCTTTTCCACCACGCTCTGGGTGGCGATGCCTGCGTGATCCATCCCTGGCTGCCACAGCACCTCATAACCCTGCATGCGCTTGCGGCGGGTCAGCGCGTCCATCATGGTGTGCTCCAGCGCGTGCCCCATGTGCAGGCTGCCCGTCACGTTCGGCGGTGGCAGGACGATCGAGTAGGTGGGTTTCGCGGTGGACGCGTCGGCCTTGAAGTAGCCGGCGTTGACCCAGCCCTGGTAGAGGTCGCTCTCGACCGCGCCGGGATCCCAGGACTTGGGCAGGGCGTCGAGGCCGGGGCGGGAGCTGTCGGTCACCGAGCCATTCTAGGAACACCGCGCGAGAAGACGGAAAAGGCCCCGACACGCCGCCGAAATGGGGAATTTTCCGTCTGGTCGTGCAGAGAAAGCTACTTCTTGCCGCCGAGCAACCCGCCGAGGATCTCCCCGATCGGATTGCTCTGACCGCCACCGCCGCCGCCGAGCACGCTGCCCAGGATGCTGCCGAGCGGGTTGTTGCCACCGCCACCGCCACCGCCCGCGCCGCCCAGGATGCTGCCGAGGACGTCGCCGAGCCCCCCGCCGCCGGCGGGCGCCTGCTGAGCCTGTGCCTCGGCCGGCGCCGAGCCCTTGGTGAGTTGCTTGCCGATATAGGCCAGCACGATCGGCGCCAGGATCGGCAGCAGCTTCTTGATCAGACCTCCGTCACCGGTGCCCGTTCCGGCCAGCGCGGACGCCACCGCATTGCTGTCGTTGCCACCGAAGATCTTCGCGACGTACTGGTCGCCCTCGTTCGCATCGACCTGGTCGACGCTGACGCCGCCGTCGAGCAGGCCACTGGCGCCTTGCTGGACAACGGCTGACTCGAGGTCGCTCGAGTCGATCTGATCGGCCTGAACGTTCTCGGCCACACCACCGACCAGCGCGGGCACCAAGGTACGAATCGCGTTGTTCACTTCGCCTTCATCGGCGCCGATCTTGTTCGCAATGTCCTGTACTGGGATTTGTGCGAAGAGATCGTCGAGACCAGCCATTACCTGTCCACCTTCGTCGCTGGGATATGCACAGACGCGGTCACGACACTAGTGCAAACGAATCTTGGCCCACAGGCGTTCTGCTCGCGCGGATCAATTCAGTCGCGTTGTCTCCAATGACACTTCGGCAGCGGGGAATCGAGCTAGCAACGCATCGCCCATCGCTGCCGCGGGCGTGAGCACCCCACGCAGATCCGACAGCCGGTCGCGGTCGTTTGCCAACGCCAGTCCGCACTCCCCCAGCAACACCGATGTCGCCTTGTACCCGTAGTCGCCCCGCTGCGAGAGCCTCGCCCTGTAGCGAGCGCCCGTCGTCGTCGTGGTGTACGTCTCGACCGTGTAATGACCGTTCTCGCGGGCGCGTTCACTCGGACCGGTGCCGGGCTTCGGCGCGATTCGGTCGACGAGTTTCCGTGGCAGCCGGTTGAAGAATCGGCCGCCCAGTCCCATGGCGGCGGCGTTGCCGCCGGTCGCCAGCGCGGCCGCAACCGGCGCCGCCAATGAGCGGCCCATGCTCATCTGCTCGGCGTACTCCAACCTTCTGCCGTACGCGTAATCGAGTAATGCGTTGCTGCGCCTGACAATTCGGGAGTTCGTGCCGGCCATCACGAACGCCCCGAGCCAGTAGCCGTCAAGTTCTTCGGCGACGTCGCGACCACGGCGCCAGCGAAGGTCCGGCTGCGCGCCGAGTTCGGGCTCGGCGGCGTGGTCCGGAGTCAGCGTGTAGGGGTCGTTGAGCGCCTGTCGCGCCTCCGCATCGGATGAGACTGCGTTCAAGAAGTCCATCATCGAGGCGATAGTGCCGCCAGAAACCCCACCGGACATCGCCCGCACCACGAGATTCGTGTCGGTGAGCTGGCCCGCTCCGTCCTCCTGTGCGCGACGGTAGAGCGCGAAGACCGTGAGATCCGAAGGGACGGAATCGAACCCACACGAGTGCACGATGCGCGCGCCGGTGTCGGCTGCCTGCTTGTGATACAGATCGATGCTCTCGCGAATGAACAATGTCTCGCCGGTCAGGTCCGCGTAGTCGGTGCCTGCGGCCGCGCACGCCGCTACCAGCGGCAGGCCGTATCGGGCGTAGGGCCCGACGGTGGTCACCACCACCTGCGCCTGGGCGGCCATCGCATTCAGTGTCGACGGCTGCGACGCGTCCGCCGCAATGAGCGGCCAGGACTGCGCCTTGTCCCCCAACGTCTCCCGCACGGCGAGCAACTTGTCCAGCGACCGCCCGGCCAGCGCGATGCGGGCGTCACCGCCCGATCTGGCCAGGTATTCGGCGGTCAGCTTTCCGGCGAAGCCGGTTGCGCCGTACAGGACGATGTCGAATTCACGCCGCGCGCTCATGTGCGCGACGCTACCCGAGGGTCTCCGGCGGTTCGATGTCCTCACCCAGGACGTGACGGCTCAGGAATGCGGTCACCACCTGGTACCAGATCTTGGCGTGCTGCGGCGTGAGCACCCAGTGATTCTCCGACGGGAAGTACAGGAACTGGTGCGGACTGGTGCCGTCCTCGGCCGCGGGTAAGCGCGATTCCGACAACAGTTGGTGCCACAGCCGCAGCGCCTCTCCGATCGGCACGCGATAGTCCTTGTCGCCGTGGATGACCAGCATCGGGGTGCCGATCTGGCTGACGAAGTTGTGCGGCGAGTTTGCCTGCGCCATCTCCCGCGTCATCTCCCGCAGCCAGTAGTACGACGAGTCGGTGGTGGCACCGAATTGGTCGAGTGCCCAAAGGCTCGCGTGCGTGACGATGGCGTCGAACCGATCCGTGTGGCCAGCAACCCAGTTGGCCATGTACCCGCCGAAGGATCCGCCCATCGCCGCGGTGCGGTCGGCATCGACGCGGGGGTGCGCGCACGCGGCATCGGTCGCGGCCATCAGATCGTCGAACGGCGCGCCGCCCCACGCGCCCCAACCGCGCTGGATGAAGTCCTGTCCGTAGCCGGTCGACAACCCGGGATCCGGCAGTAACACCGCGTAGCCGCGAACGGCCAGCAGCCACGGGTTCCATCGCCACGACCAGCAGTTCCAGCTGCCCAGGGGGCCGCCATGGATCCACAGCAGCAGCGGCGCCGGCGCGTCGCCGCCCGGCAGCACCAGCCATGACCGCACTCGGGTGCCGTCGGTTGCGGTCGCATCGATCTCGGTCAGGTTGCCGGGCAGCCGCGGCAGGTCGACGCACGGCAGTTCGGTGACCGCACCGTCGGGATCGATGCGCACCGGATGCGGTGGCGCGGCGTAGGAGCTGCGCAGGGCGTACAGCACACCGTCCGGCGCGGCGACCACGTTGGTGTACGCGTAGTCGTCGAACGTCAGTTGTGCGACGGACCCATCGGCCGGCTCGATCCGGAACACCGGAGCACGCCCGTCCTGATCCGCGGTGACGATCAGCGCCGATCCGTCCCGCGACCACGCCACCGACGTCGGCCAGCGGTCCCACTCCGACGCCACGTCGACACAATCACCTCCGAAGTGCAAGCAGCACAGCGTGATTTGCGGTGCCTTCTCAGGCGTCGAATAGGACTCGCGGACATAGGCGACCGCCGACGCGTCCGGTGCGATCACCGGACTCCACAGGTCGGCGTCTGGTTCGTCGGCGATGACGGTCCGCTCGCCGCTGTCAGTGTCGATGCGGACGAGTACCGCGTGCTTCGACGCGCGTGGCGCCGGCTGCTGCCAGCTGGTCACCACGAATCGACCGTCGGGACTCACATCGAAGTCCGTGTCCCACAGTGCACCTGCAGGCGCCGGGGTGAGGTCCTTCGGCTCGTCACCGGTGAGCTCCACACTCAACAGGTGCGGCTCTGAAGGACCAAGGTCCTTGTCCCAGTGGCGGATCGGATAGCCGGTGTGCAGTATCGCCGTGATCTTGTTGTCCTTGCGGACGCCACGGAGCCTGCGGTCGTCGTCGACGCTGCGGGCAGACGGCAGTAGCGGCGCACCCACCACCGCCACATCGGACTCCCGCGCGGTACGCACCGACTCGACACCGCCGGGCAGCGCCAACGCCTCGAACGCCTCACCGCCCGCTGCGGGCAATCTCCACAGCGCCGCAGGGGGCTTGTCGTCTTCCTCGGTGGGCCGCGCGGCCACGAACAGCACGTCACCGTCGGAGGTGAACACCGGCGACGACTCGCCCTTGGCGCCACGGGTCAACCGCCGGGCGGGGCGCCGGCCCCTTGGATCGACTTCCCACACGGCGCTGACGTACTCGGTGCGCTTGTCGTTGAGTTCGGCGACGGTGGTCACCAACCGTGATCCGTCCGGCGACACGGCGAGACCGGAAACGCGCGGCAGTGCGAGGTAGTCGTCCAGGTCGTCGAAAGGCGTCAACCCCGTCTCTGCCATGACCTGTTCGTAGCACAAGGCGCAGCGAGCGGATCGCCGTCGAGAGTGAGTTTGATTTTCAAACTTACTCGTGCCATGCTGGCCTCATGACTGCGGTTCCTGTCGCGCCTTTGGGCAGTCTGCCCGGGCGGCCATGCCCGATCGCTGCGGCGCTGGAACTGGTCGGCGAGCGTTGGGCGCTGCTCGTCGTGCGGGAGATCGCGTTGGGTGCCACGCACTTCAGCGACATCGTGCGCGGCACCGGCGCGCCGCGCGACCGCATCGCGGCGAGGTTGAAAGCGCTCGAGGGCGCGGGCGTCGTCGTACGTACGCCCTACCAGAGCGCTCCCCCCCGCTACGAATACCGGCTCACGCCGTCCGGCGAGGCGCTGATCCCAGTCCTCGATGCCCTCTTGGAGTGGGGCAAGGTGCACGCCATCTCGACCGACGATCCCGACCGCCAACACCGCTACCCGCCGATGAGCAGGCTGAAGGAAACAAAGTGACCGCAGAACTGGCCGACACCGACACCGAAGCCGACTGGGGGCCGCAGCGCTCACGCACCGTCACGTGGCACGAGCCGGGCCCGAGCACGGCCAAGGGACTCACCATGGCGGGCATCGACTACCTGCAGGCGATTGTCGACGGCGATCTCCCGCAGGCGCCGATAGGCGGGCTGCTGCAATTCGGGATCGCCGCTGTCGAGCCGGGCCGCGTCGAATTCACCTGTGTTCCCGACGAATCCGCCTACAACCCGATCGGCGCCATCCACGGCGGGCTCATCTGCACGTTGTTGGACTCGGTGACCGCGTGCGCGATCCACAGCACCCTGCCGCAGGGCAAGGGCTACACCTCGGTGGAAATCAAGGTCAACTATCTGAAGGCGGTCCGCCTGACCAGTGGCGTACTCACCGCAACAGGCACGGTCGTGAAGTCCGGCTCGCGGATCGGTTTCGCCGAAGGGGTTGTGACCGACGCTTCCGGAGCGGTCGTCGCCACCGCCAGCAGCACGCTGCTGGTCTTCGATCTGTAACGCCGCTTCTTCGTCGGCTACGTTCGACGGGTGCCGAAGCGGATCCTGGTGATCGGCGCGGGCATCGCCGGTTTGGCGACCGCCGTCGCGCTGCAGCAGCGAGGACACGACGTCACGGTCATCGAGGAACGCACCGATGCCTCATCCGGAGCAGGCATCAGCATCTGGCCCAACGCCCTGGCCGCGCTCGACCAGATGGCTCTGGGTGATCCCGTTCGAGCCGCAGGCGGCCGCATCACCGCGGGAGCACTGCGTTGGCGCGACGGCAGGTGGTTACGCCGCCCGGCACCAGAGCGGTTGATCAAGGCACTCGGTGAGCCACTCGTCGTCATCCGGCGATCCGCGCTGACGAACGTCCTCGCCGGCGGGCTCGCCGCAGGCACGTTGCGCCACGGGGTCTCCGCCCGCTCGCTGGTGGCGACTGCCGACGGGGTGCGGATCACGTTGTCGGACTCGGCGACCCTGGACGCCGACGCCGTCGTCGGCGCCGACGGCACCCGCTCGATCGTGGCACGTCACCTGAACGGCTCACTGACCGATCGCTACGTCGGCTACACGGCATGGCGCGGCGTGGCCGAGTGCAGTATCGACCCGGACCTGGCCGGCGAGGTGCTCGGGCCTGCGATCGAGTTCGGCCACGTTCCGCTGGGAGCGGACCACACCTATTGGTTCGCCACCGAGCGGGCGGCGGAAGGACGAGTGGCGCCGCAGGGTGAACTGGCCTATCTGAAGGCCGAGTTCGGCTCCTGGACCGAACCGATACCCACCGTGTTGGCTGCCACCGATCCGGGCGTGGTGCTGCACAACGACCTCTATGACCGAGAGTCGGCCCGGCAGTGGTCTCGCGGGCCCATCGTCGTCGTGGGCGACGCGGCGCACCCCATGCGGCCACACCTGGGCCAGGGCGGCTGTCAGGGGCTGGAGGACGCGGCGATCCTGGCGTCCTTCGTCGACGCGACCGACGACCTGGCCGTGGCGTTCGCGCGGTTCGCGGCGTTCCGCCGCCCGCGGGTGCGTTCGCTCGTGCGCGAGTCGAAAACGATCGGCCGGATCGTGAACCTGCCGCCGTTGCTCAGCGCCGCGGCGAGCCACGCAACCGTCCTCGGGCCAGAAGCGCTGGTCACCCGGCACCTGGCCACGGTTGCGGCCCGCACGGCGTTTGTCCTGCCGACCGACCGCGACATCCAGCCCGCGTGACCATCGCGCTCGGCCCCCTGCTCGTCGACGCCGCCGACCCCGCCGCCGCGGAATCGTTCTGGGCCGGTGCGCTCGGCCGACCCACGCAGCAGGCACTGCTGTCCTTCCGCCCCGAGCGTCGGCGGAAAACGGTGAAGAACCGCGTGCACGTTGACGTCTATGTCCGCGACATCGCGCCACTGCTGGATCTGGGTGCCAGGGTCCTTGGCGAATATCCCGGCTGGGTCACGCTCGCCGACATCGAGGACAACGAGTTCTGCGCGTTCGTCGATCCGGAGCTTGACGAAGGTCCGCCGGCGCTCGCGTTCGCCGTGTGCACCGACAGCGCCCAACCGGAGCTGCTCGCTGCGTGGTGGGCGGAGGTGGTCGGCGCCGAGGTCCGCGACGGGCCGGACGGAACGCCACGATGGCTGTACGGATCGGCCGGCTGGGAGAACCTCATCTGGAAGTTCGTCCGCGTCGACGACGCGCGCGTCGTGCCCAACCGGTGGCAATGGACCCTGCGGGCCGACCCCTCGGAGTTCATCGACCCGCAGGGCAACGAATTCAGCGTTTTACCGCCAGCGAGCCCAGCGGGTTGAGCAACGCCGTGCACATCTGGCGCGGGTTGATGAAGCCGAACAGCCCGGTCGAGGGCATCGCGGCGCATCCCGTCGTCGCGGCAGGCATGGTGGGCGCGGCCGGCATTCCGGTGTTGTTCCACACTGCGGGAGTGGCACCGCGTGGGCCGCACTTCGGCCAGGCCTTGAGTCCCTGGGTACGAAGGACGTTCTCGGCGACCCGGATCTGCTCCGCGCGTGAAGCGGTCGAGGGGCTGCCGACACCGCCGTTGGAGGACCAGGTCGCCGGCTTGAACTGCAGGCCGCCGTAGTAACCGTTGCCGGTGTTGGTGGACCAGTTTCCGCCCGACTCGCACTGCGCGATGGCGTCCCAGTTGACCGAGTCGGCATGCGCGGTGGCGCTCGACATGGCCGTCGGGACGATCGCGAGCGCTCCGGAGATCGCGGCGGCCAACAGGCCCTTGGTAACAGCCTTACGAATATTCATCACTGCGGTCCTTCCCCGACCGTTTGACACCAGGCCCGCACGTGAAGCGTGAAGCCGATGCGGCTACCCGGTGTTTCGGGTGATGAAGGTCACCTGTTACTCATGCGTCAAAAGTTTTAATCGTTACTTAACTGGCGTAAGAGGCCTCTGAGAAAGGAGAGGCGGCGCCGGGCATATCGCCCGACACCGCCTCTATCACGTGGTGCGCTGTGACTAACCGCGCCGACCGCAGCTCGGCCATGCGCCGATGCCCTGCGACTTCAGCACGTTCTCCGCGACGCGAATCTGCTCTTCACGGCTGGCGTTGTGGGGCGAACCGCTGCCGCCGTTGGACCGCCAGGTGCCCATGGTGAACTGCAGGCCGCCGTAGTAGCCGTTACCAGTCGCGATGCCCCAGTTGCCGCCCGACTCACACGCCGCGACCGCATCCCAGTCCACACCGTCCGCATTGGCGGTGCCCGTGGCCAACGCCATCGGTGCCAGGGCGAGCGCGCCGGCGAAGGTCGCCAGACCAATCGTCTTGCGGATGTTCTTCAACTTCGATCCTTTCGACGAGCGCGCGCCACCCACACCCGTGCGCGGACGCACGGGAGCAGTTGCCTGTTCTCACAGGCGGGGGTTATGGGGCCGCACCATCTCGGTCAGGTGCGGCAGCGGGAGACGTGAGCGCCTCACCGGGCCATCAGGTCCGGTGGCCGTCGGAGGCGTGTCGTCCTCCGGGGCCCCACTCACACGCTGGTTCGTGGTTTTTGAATTATTTGCTCCGTTTGAAGCTGTTAGGGACGGTACAAACCGATTCGCCCAAAGTCATATCGGTGAAGAACGTGTCGCGTTCAGATCACGGATCGATCACGGAGCAGGGCATAAGTCATCTGTGCAGGTCATCAGCGTGTTTGACGGGCTCAGGTATTTCTCAGCTTCGGACGGTTGTCGTGAGCCATCTCACTACGATTTTGTGACCTGGCGCACGGTCGCTGAACAGGAAATACGTGGTGTATGGAGCGAAATATCCTCTGCAAGTTGAAAAGTCACTGGTAGGCGCCATTGGTCGATGGGTTGGTAAACCGGTTCGCTGGCCACGACGGCCGTTACCTACGGGCAGAAAGCGGGCAAAACCAGCTGTGCTCATTGGATTTCGGCTCCGCACTGCATTCACGATCCCGCGCGGGCCGGACTGGCCTGGAAATTGCCGGACGGACAGTAAACATCCAAACTAGCTGTACTGCAGCATGTTTCGTATCATGGCCCTGCGGCCGACAACAGAATTCTTGCTACGGGGCGCTCTTCCGGTCCGCTGACGCCCAGGCTGAGGTGCAGAGGTGGCTGATCAGAGCGGATATTTCGCCCCGCGCCGGTTGGCAGAGAACGAAAGTCGTGGGTAATTCGTGATCGAATTGGTGCCGTTTCCTGCTTGGCTGACACCAGATGCCATGTTAATCAACACCTTTCGCGGCGGCGGGTCCAAGACCGTTCGGTGTGCCGAGACGGGAGCGCGCGATGAAACCACGACTCTTATCACGTTAAATTACCGACGAAATTCGGTGAACCGAATTCCGTGCGATATTCGCGAAATTCTTCGAAATTGAATAAACGAATTTGCTAGGCGATTTGCGGAGGCACTTCAGTCAGCTCGGCGGCGGTGTTGACGTTCGTCAACGAGGGCTGCTCGGGCATGACGACACGTTGCGTATCGACGGTCTCGACCAGCGCCCGCATGCTGCGCTCCCCTGCCTCGACGAGTTCGGACACGCGTTCGTGCAGAGCGGTGCGGTAGATCCCGGCCAGGTAGTGGGAACGGCCGTCCCACGGCAGTACGACGTCGGCGCCGAGCCGGACGGCGGGGCCGACGAGTTCATCGATCAGATCCGCGGAGAGCAGCGGCATGTCGACGGCGCATACGAATGCCAGTTCGAGGCCGGCCTCCGCAGCAGCGCGCAGCCCCCGGCCGGTCGCCAGGAGTGGACCGACGCCGCGGATCTCATCGCGAAGGATGTCGGCCTGCAGCGTCGGCAGCGCCTGGCCCGGCGCGGCGATGACGAAAACGGGCGCGCACCTCTGACTCACGGCGGACACCGTCTGCTCGACGAGGGTCTTGCCGTCGAACATGGCGGTGGCCTTGTCGCGGCCCATCCGGCGGGATGCCCCGCCGGCCAGAATGACTGCAGCAAGCGGCACGGGGGACGTCACGTCAGTGAGATTAGTCGACGGTCCAGGTGTCTTTGCCCCGGAGCAGCGACTGCAGCGCGGCCGTGTCGTGCGGCTTGGCGTCTCGGGCCGATGCGAGCTGCTGGCGTGCGGCGTCGTCGTACGTCGGCTTGCTGACCTGCCGGAAAATGCCCATCACCATGTGGTCGAGGTTCTGCTCGGACAGCCGGGACAGCGCGAATGCGTAGGCGGGGTCCGCCAACTGCGCGTCGTGGACGACGATCTCGTCGGCCGACACATCGGCGGTCTTGGCGACCTCGAGGCCGTAGCCCGACTTGACCACGCAGTACTCGCCGTCGGCGCCGAACGTGATCGGCTCGCCGTGACTCAGGTTGATCAGCCGCTCTTCGGCGCCCTCCTTGCGCAGCGCGTCGAACGAACCGTCGTTGAAGATCGGGCAGTCCTGCATGATCTCGACGAGCGCAGCACCGCGGTGCTCGGCGGCGCCGCGGAGTACCTCACTGAGTCCCTTGCGGTCCGAGTCCAGCGCGCGACCGACGAACGTGGCCTCGGCACCCAGCGCCAGCGACACGGGGTTGAACGGGTAGTCCAACGAGCCCATCGGGGTGGACTTGGTGATCTTGCCGGTCTCGGACGTCGGCGAGTACTGCCCCTTGGTCAGGCCGTAGATCCTGTTGTTGAACAGCAGGATGGTGAGGTTGACGTTGCGTCGCAGCGCGTGGATCAGGTGGTTGCCGCCGATCGACAACGCGTCGCCGTCACCGGTG
Organism: uncultured Actinomycetota bacterium; assembly: GCA_963737385.1. Lineage (GTDB taxonomy): Bacteria > Actinomycetota > Actinomycetes > Mycobacteriales > Mycobacteriaceae > Mycobacterium. The sequence continues at coordinate 31,267 of CAVTSZ010000050.1, read as the reverse complement.
ACCACCCAGACCGACAGGTCCTCGCGGGCCAGCGCCAGGCCGGTCGCGATGGTGGGCGCGCGGCCGTGGATGGAGTGGAAACCGTAGGTCTCCAGGTAGTACGGGAAGCGACTCGAGCAGCCGATGCCGCTGACGAACGCGATGTTCTCGCGACGCAGCCCGAGTTCGGGCAGGAAGTTACGGATGGTGTTGAGGATGACGTAGTCGCCGCAGCCGGGGCACCAGCGCACTTCCTGGTCGCTGGTGAAGTCCTTGGACTTCTGCGGCTCGTCGGTGCTGGGCACCCCGCTGGTCCCGGAGCTCAGTCCGAGATCCACACCAATCAGATCAGTCATGCGATAGCTCCCACACCAGTTTCCACGGTGGCCGCGGCCAGCCGCGCGAACTTGGCCTTGTCAATTTCCTTGTCGCTCAACGTTCCGTCCAGCGCGGCGTCGATGATGCCTTCGACCTCCTCGGCCAGGAACGCCATGCCTTCCACCTTGGTCACCGACTGAACGTCGACCAGGTACCTGCCGCGCAGCAGCAGCGCCAACTGGCCGAGATTCATCTCCGGCAACACCACGTTGGGGTAGCGCCGCAGCACCTCGCCCAGGTTGGCCGGGAACGGGCTGAGGTTGCGCAGATGCGCCTGGGCGACGTTGATGCCCTTGCGCCGTGCCCGCCGGCACGCCTCGCCGATGGGCCCGTAGCTACTGCCCCAGCCGAGCATCAGCAGTTCGGCGTCGCCGGTCGGGTCGTCGACCTCGAGGTCCGGCACGCTGATGCCGTCGATCTTGGCCGCACGCAACCGCACCATCAGGTCGTGGTTCTTCGGCTCGTAGGAGATGTTGCCCGAGCCGTTGGCCGCCTCGAGCCCGCCGATGCGGTGTTCGAGACCGGGCGTGCCGGGAATCGCGAACTGACGCGCCAGGGTCTCCGGGTCGCGGGCATACGGCTGGAACGGCTCGCCGGATTTCGCGAAGGTGTGCTCGATCGGCGCATAGGTGCTGACATCCGGAATCGCCCACGGCTCAGAGCCGTTCGCGATGGCGCCGTCGGACAGGATGACGACCGGCGTGTGGTAGGTGATCGCGATGCGCGCGGCCTCGACCGCCACGTCGAAGCAGTCCGACGGTGACCGCGGTGCGATCACCGCAACCGGAGACTCGCCGTTTCGGCCGTACAGCACCTGCAGCAGGTCGGCCTGCTCGGTCTTGGTCGGCAGGCCGGTCGACGGACCGCCGCGCTGCACGTCGATGACGATCAGCGGAAGCTCGGTCATCACGGCCAGGCCGATGGCCTCCGACTTCAGCGAGATGCCGGGGCCTGAGGTGCTGGTGATGCCCAGCGCACCGCCGTAGGACGCGCCGATCGCGGCGCCGATGCCGGCGATCTCGTCTTCGGCCTGGAAGGTCAGGATGTTGAAGTTCTTGTGCTTGGACAGCTCGTGCAGGATGTCCGACGCCGGGGTGATCGGGTAGGTGCCGAGCACGATCTGAAGGTCGCCGAGATGACCCGCGGTCACGAGTCCGTACGCCAGCGCCGTATTGCCCGAGATCTGCCGGTAGTCGCCGCTCTTCAGTTTGGCCGGCGAGACTTCGTAGGTACTGGCGAACGCCTCGGTGGTTTCGCCGTAGTTCCAGCCCGCCTTCAGCGCCAGCACGTTGGCCTCGGCGATATCGGGTTTGCGGGCGAACTTCTCGCGGATGAACGCCTCGCTGTGCTCGAGCTCGCGGCCGTACATCCACGACAGCAGCCCCAGGGCGAACATGTTCTTGGCGCGCTGGCCGTCCTTCTTCGACGCGCCGATCGCCTCGACGGCCGCCAGCGTCAACGTGGTCATCGAGACCGCCTGCACGACATAGTCGGAGAGGTCGTCGTTCTCCAACGGGTTGCCCTCGTAGCCGACCTTCGCCAGATTCCGCTTCGTGAACTCGTCGGAGTTGGCGATGATCAGTCCGCCGCGGGGAAGATCGGACACATTGGCCATCAACGCTGCCGGGTTCATCGCGACGAGGACGTCGGGACGGTCTCCCGCGGTCAGGATGTCGTAATCGGCGATTTGAATCTGGAACGACGACACACCGGGCAACGTGCCCTGCGGGGCGCGAATCTCGGCGGGGTAGTTCGGTTGCGTCGCAAGGTCATTGCCGAACAATGCGGCCTCGGTGGTGAACCGGTCACCGGTGAGCTGCATGCCGTCTCCGGAGTCGCCGGCGAAGCGGATGACGACCTTTTCGAGCTTCTGCCGGGTGCCTGCGCTGGCTCCGTTCCCGTTGGCGCCCACTCGCCTGCCTTCCGTGTCTTTAGTGCTCTCCGGGCGAATGTCCTCCGAGTCGCAGTCGAGGCGACGCGCCGTCGGTGAACGTCCGCAGAAATTTTGATGTCACTATCAGTACCGATTATTGCACTTCTCTTAGGCAGCCCTTCACCCGACTCGCGCGCGACCCCATGGTGACCTCTTATAGAACCCACTGCTCAGCGCATGTTCCGACCGCCACCGTGAGACAGAATTGTGTTTTGCGTCACGTGGCACCGAGTGTCATTAATAAGGAAACGGTTACCGATCAGTAGCCACCCGCTAGCACTACGGCGGCAGGTTGTACGGCGTGATGACCTGGATCGGCACGGGCCGTGCGGGCTCGACCGGCAACGCGCCCTGCTGCTGCAGGATCAGTCGCATCGCCAGGCGCGCGTCGGCTCGCAGGTCGTTGTGCAGCACGACCGAGATCCGGCCGTCGCGCAGCAACTGTCTGTTGTCGGCGTCGAGATCGTGGGCGATGAAGACTCGGCACGGTCGCCCGAGCCGCTCGAACGCGGCGACGGTCGCGGTGTTGCCGCCTCCCACCGAGTAGACGGCCTGGACGTCCGGATGCTGCTCGAGCGCCTCGAGCACCAGCCGTTCGTTGGTCGCGTCGATGCCGTCGCTGTCGCTGACATCGACGATCGTTCGTCCCGTTTGGCGCAAGGCCGAACGAAATCCCACCTCGCGCTCCCCCTCGCCGCGGAACACCGTCTGACTCAGCGTGATGAGCACATCCGAGGGCGCCGAACCCAGCCACTCCCGCATCAGGTACGCCGCCGTCACCCCGGCGCCGTGGTTGTCGATGCCCACATATCCGCACCTCGCACTGGACGGGACGTCGGTCGCGTACGTCACCACCGGCACCCCGGCATCGACGAGGCGGTCGACGGCGTCGGCGACTACCGGGTCGTCCTGCCCCTTGAGCACCACGCCGTGGCTGCCACGGATGCGGCTCAACGCCTCGACCATCTGCTCTGTCGACCCCGACTCCCACAGATGGAAACGCGCCCGCAGCATGGCCGGTGCGAACGCAGGCAGTTCGGCCTCGATCGCGGCCCGGAAGGCGTCGGAGAATCGCTGCGGGGTCTGCATGACGACGTCGATGAGGTAGCGGCGGCCGCTGAGGCGCAACTGAGCGCGCTGCTTGTCCAGGTCGGCGATCGCCTGCATGACCTCGGCCCTGGTGTTCTCCCGTACCCCCGGCCGGTCGTTGAGGACGCGGTCGACGGTGGCCTCGCTCAGCCCGGACTGCTGAGCGATCTCGCGGACCTTGTAGCGGTGCGGCACGGGGATCCGTTCTCCTGCGCGAGGTCTTTTTGATGGATTTCTGGCGTTGATTGCGGCGGCTATCACAGCAAGACTATCGGTCATGGCTGCACCTGTGACCGCGACATACCAGGCGTGGATCAACGAGTCCGATTGCCGGCTCGACGACTTCCGCGCGCACGTCCTGCGCGACACCGATCCCGCGGACTATCCGCTCGCCGGTGAGGTGCGAAGCAATGTGCTCGTGTACTCGGCGGCCACGGTCGGCGGCGCCGATCGGCGAGCGTTGCAGACCGAACTGATTCAGGCGCTGGCCGACGGACCCGGCGTGGTGGTGTTCGAGAACGCCTTCTCCGCCGCCGTCGTCGACCGTGCGACTGACGCCTTCTTCGCCATCATCGACGCGCAGCGGGCCGCGGGATCGGCGGTGGGCGACCACTTCGGCAAGCCGGGCGCCAACGACCGGATCTGGAACGCCGCACAGAAGCTCGCGCTGCATGCCCCCGACGTGTTCGCCGACTACTACACCAACGACGCGCTCGCCGTTGTGTGCCAGGCCTGGCTGGGCCCGCGTTACCAGGTCACCTCGCAGGTCAACGTCGTCAATCCCGGTGGTACACAGCAGGTCCCGCACCGCGACTACCACCTGGGCTTCGTACCCGACGAACACCTCGCGCAGTATCCGACGCATGTGCACCGCACCTCGCCGGTGCTTACCCTGCAGGGCGCGGTGGCTCACTGCGACATGCCGGTCAAGAGCGGTCCGACCATGCTGCTGCCCCACTCGCAGCGGTTCGCCGGCGGCTACATCGCCTTCAATCGGCCCGAGTTCGTCGACTTCTTCGCCGAGCACCACGTGCAGCTTCCGCTACACAAGGGCGATGCGGTGTTCTTCAACCCGGCGCTGTATCACGCTGCGGGATCGAACGTCTCGACAGACATCCGCCGGATCGCCAACCTGCTGCAGATCTCATCGCCGTTCGGCCGGGCGATGGAGGCGTTGGACCGCACCGCGATGGTGCGCGCGATCTATCCGTCGCTGCGGGCGATGAAGGCCGCGGGGCGCCCCCACCACGAGTTGATCAACGCGGTAGTGGCGACGGCAGAGGGCTACGCCTTCCCCACCAACCTCGACGACGATCAGCCCATCGGCAGCCTCGCCCCACCAAGTCAGGTCGACACGGTATTGGCGGCGCTGGCGGATGACCTCAGCGTGGACGAACTCGAGGTCGTACTTCGCGCCCAACAAGAACGGAGAATGCCATGACCACCCTCGGCGTAATCGGACTGGGCCGGATCGGCGCCTTCCACACCGACACCCTCTCGGGGCTGGACAGCATCGACGGTCTGGTCATCACCGACGAGCGACCCGAGGTCGTCGCCGCCGTCGCGGCCAAACACGGTGCGAAGGCAGTTGATTCGGTCGAGGCACTGCTGGCGTCCGGTGTGGACGGGGTAGTCGTGTCCGCCGCGACGCCCGCGCATGCGGAGCTGACGCTGGCCGCCGTTGAGGCCGGGCTGCCGACGTTCTGCGAGAAGCCGATCGCTGCCACCGCCGCCGAGAGCGCGCGGGTGGCCGAGGTGATCGCACGCTCGGGCGTGCCCGTTCAGGTGGGCTATCAACGACGGTTCGACGCCGCATTCGCCGCCGCCAAACGCGCGGTCGAGGACGGCTCGCTCGGACCTCTGCACACCGTGCGCAGCACCACCATGGACCCGGCGCCGCCGCCGATGGAGTACATCGCGGGGTCCGGCGGCATCTTCCGTGACTGCGCGGTGCACGACTTCGACGTGATCCGCTGGATCACCGGGCAGCAGGCCATCGAGGTCTATGCCACAGGAAGCGTCCAGGGCGACCCGAAGTTCGCCGAGTACAGCGACGTCGACACGGCAGCCGTCGTGGTCACCTTCGAGGGAGGAACCCTCGGGGTGGTGTCGGCGGCGCGCTATAACGGCCGCGGCTACGACTGCCGGTTGGAGGTACACGGGTTTCACGACACAGTGGTCGCCGGCTGGGATCAGGGTGCGCCCATGCGGAATGTAGATCCCGGCAACGAGTTCCCGGCCGGTCCGGCGCACCACTTCTTCATGGATCGGTTCACCGACGCGTTCCGCGCCGAACTCAGTGCCTTCGTCGATGTGGTCAAGGGCGACGCGGCCCCGGCATGCACGGTGGCCGATGCGGTCGAGGTCGCCTGGCTCGCCGAAGCCGCGACCGAGTCGTTGCAGCGCCGCATCCCGGTAACGATCAAGGAAGTGAGGTCACGATGAAAATCGCAGGCGCACCAATCTCCTGGGGAGTATGCGAAGTACCCGGATGGGGATATCAACTCGACGCCGACCGGGTCCTCGCCGAAATGCGCTACGTCGGGCTGTCGGCGACCGAACTGGGCCCCGACGGCTTCCTGCCGACCGATCCCGACGAGCTGACGGGATTGCTGGACGCACATCGACTCAGTTGTGTCGGCACGTTCGCTCCCGTGCTGTTGCACGATGCCGGGCACGATCCGCTGGCCGACATCGCCGCGCCACTCGATGCGCTGCTGGCATGCGGGGCAAAGGTTCTCGTGCTGGCTGCGGCGACCGGCACCGACGGATACGATTCGCGGCCCACACTCGACGACGGTCAATGGGCCACGCTGCTGGCCAATCTGGACCGGCTCGCCGACGCGGCCGCGGATCGCGACGTGCTCGCGGTGCTGCATCCCCATGTTGGGACCATGGTCGAGACGCGCAGCGAAGTGGACCGGGTTCTCGACGGCTCGAACATCAGGCTGTGCCTGGACACCGGCCATCTGCTGATCGGCGGGACAGATCCGCTGCAGCTGGCCCGCGAGGTGCCGGACCGAATCGCCCACGCACATCTGAAGGATGTCGATGCCGCGCTGGCCGCCCGCGTGCAGGCCGGGGAGCTCACCTACAGCGAGGCCGTACGGAAGGGGATGTACACCCCGCTGGGTGCAGGCGACGTCGACATCGCTGGGATCGTGACGGCGCTGCGCAACAACGGATTCGACGGCTGGTTCGTCATGGAGCAGGACACCATCCTCGCCGGAGAGCCCTCCGGTGAGGGACCCGTGCGGGATGTACAGGCCAGCGTGGCGTTCATGCATGATGTGTGTGGTCGCGTACCGGCATGAGCCTTCGGATTGGGGTCCTCGGAGCCTCGCGGATCGCCGAGATTTCGATCGTCGCACCGGCGCACGAACTGGGGCATCGGCTGGTCGCCGTCGCCGCACGCGATCCGCTGCGCGCCCAGGAGTTCGCCGACAAGCACGGTGTCGAACGCGTCCTGACGTCGTACGCCGACGTGATCAACGACCCCGAGGTCAACGTCGTCTACAACCCGCTGGCCAACGCGCTGCATGCGCCGTGGAACCTGGCCGCCGTCGCCGCAGGCAAGCCGGTGCTGACCGAGAAGCCGTTCGCCCGCAACCGCGCCGAGGCCGCGCAGGTTGCCGAGGTGTGCGAGAACGCGGGAATCCCTGTGGTGGAGGGCTTTCACTACCTCTTCCACCCGGCGACCCGTCGCGCGTTGGAGCTGGCCGGCGACGGCACGCTGGGTGACATCACCCATGTCGAGGTGCGGATGGCGATGCCCGCGCCCGAGGCAGGCGATCCGCGGTGGTCGCTGGACCTCGCGGGTGGCGCCCTGATGGACCTCGGCTGCTACGGCCTACATGTCCTGCGGCGCCTGGGCCACCCGTCGGTGGTGCGCGCGCACGCCAAGGAACACAGCCCCGGAATCGACGCATGGTGTGACGTCGAGGTTGCCTTCCCCAGTGGTGCAACGGGTTTGAGCGCGAACTCGATGGTCGCCGACGACTACCACTTCACGCTTCAGATCGTCGGCACCAAGGGAGATGTGCTGGTGCACAACTTCATCAAGCCCCAGGACGACGACCGAGTGACTATCCGCACGCCTGCGGGCACCACTGTCGAGCGCCTGGGCACGCGCCCGTCGTACACCTACCAGCTGGAGGCGTTCGCCGCGCATGTGCTGCACGGCGCACCGCTACCTCTGGATACCGCCGACGCGGTGGAGAACATGGCCTTCGTCGACGCCGCGTATCGCGCAGCCGGGATGGACCCGCGCTAGCCGCCGAGAGCCGGGACACTCGCCAGCCGTCGTACGCAAGGCGGTCAGGTTGTGTCCGTCGGGCGCGCTTCGCATCGTGCCCGATTGATCAGCTCCCCGGCGGTGGCAGCAACATGGTCTGCCACGTCTTGTCGTTCGGTGCGCCCGGGGCGAGATCCGACTGGGTGTACCGGCGGCCGTCGGGCCCGATGTAGCTACCGGTCGCCGGGTCGTATTCGGCCGTGGCTATCGGCGGCACCGCGCCGGCCGGCGCAGGCTCGGGCGGCAACTGCGGGATGGGCTGACCCGACAGCGTCGCGTTCGGATCCCCCTTCCAGTTGAATCCGTCGTTGAGCGGTACGAAGGCTTCCTCGCTTTCGCACATCTTGACCGTGGGCGCGCGCTTCCCCGGCACGGTTTCGCACGGGATGTTGCGGGCCCCGCGCACGTTGAACGGCGAATCCTGCGGGACCCGGCAGTACAGGTCACCGGGCGGCCGCTGTGGGTAGTCCTCGAGGGCGGCAATGCGCTGTTGCTGGGCCGGCAGAAACCCCGTGGTGCAGGGTGGCGGCAGGTTGAGGTTCAGGTTGAAGCTCAGGTATTGGCCTTTGTAGTCCTGCTTGGTGTTGAGGTTGGCGAGGATGCCGGCCTGTTCGGCGGCAATAGATTGGGGGAACACCACAAGCAGCTGTTCGATGTCATTTTGGTAGGTGAGCGCGACTTGCCCGACACTGACGAGATTGGCCAACAGAATCGGCACGGTGGGCTGCAGCCGCTCGACCAGTTGGCGTACCTCCGCGGCCGCTGGGCCGCCTTTGACTATGACGCCGGCGACCGCCTCGTCGTGGGTCTGCAATTCGGCGGTCACCGTGGCCAGTTGCGATGCCCACGCCTGGATCGCATCGGGGGTGTTGGTCTGCGAATCCAACACGGGCTGAACTTTATCGATCAGCGTGGTCAGCGGGTCGAGATTCTGGCGAGCGTCGATGGCCAGGGTGGATGCGCCTTGGATCACGCGGGACAGCTCTGGGCCGAGCCCGCCTACAGCGGTGTAGGACTCGTCGATCACGGTCTTGAGGTTGTCGCGGGGTATCGCCAGCAGACCGGTGTTCGCAGCGGCGAGCAGAGCATTGACGTCCGGCGGCACTGAGGTGTCAGCCAGAGCGATCACGTCGCCGTTCTTCAGCGGCGGCGAGGCGCCGTTACGGGGCAACAGCATGACGTAGGACTCACCGACAGCGGATTGGCTGTGCACCTCGGCTGTGAGATCTGAGGGGATCTTGATGCCGGATGTCAGCGACAGCACGGCCTCGACGCCGGTGTCGGTCAGGCGCACCGATTCCACCCGGCCGACTTTGGTACCGCGATAGGTGACGTTGCCCGATTCATATAGCCCACCGGATTTCGGCAGTTCCATCGTCACCGTGTACCGGCCGACGCCGAACAGCATGGCGGGCAATTGGATGAAGTGCAGCACCATCACTGCAACCGTGGAAAGCGCGACGACCGTGAAGATGGTCAGCTGAATTCTTATCCGTCGGCTCAAATGCATACTAAGGCCCCTGATCCCACCGGTAAGGGATGGACAGCGGATTGCCGGGGCCGTTCGGACCGCCAGACATGCAGGGGCTGGGGAACTGGCCGATGGTTCGGCCCCACTGCAGCTCGAGATCGGTCAGATCGCACTCCCATCGGGTGCCGGTGAAGATTCCTTGGTCGATGCGGCTGAGCGTGAGGTCGACGATGGCGGTCAAGTTGGCGTAGTCACCGCGTTGAAAGTTTTCGAAGGTTTCGTTCGGAAAGGGGAAGGTGGCAAGCAGACTCAGGGATCGCGTCAGGCTGGGGCCGGCGTTGGCCAGCGACTCCAACACCGGTCCGACTTGCTTCAATTCCTTCACCAAGTTGTCCTTGGTCTGATTGACCGTGTCGACGGTCAGGGCGCTGAACTTGCCGAACTGATCGGCCGCCTGCACCAAGTTGTCCCGTTCGGAGTTGAGCACTGCCAGCGCGTCGGGGACGGTGGCCAGCGCCCGGTCCAGGACGGGTTGCTGTGTGGCGAATTTCCCGACCAGCCGGTTGAGGCTGTCGGTGGCCGCGATGATGTCACCGGTCTGGTCGTTGAGGTGGGTGGTGAATTCGCCCAGCTGTGCGATCAAGCTTCGGACGTCTTGCTCGCGGCCCCGAAACGCGGTGGAAAACGCCTCGGTGATGTCCTGTACCTGGCCTAGTCCGCCCCCGTTGAGCACCATCGACAGCGCCGCCAGTGTCTGCTCGGTGCTCGGGTAGGCACCGCCGTGCGGCAGCGGAATGAGCGAGCCGTCGTGCAGCCTGCCTTGTGGCGCTTCGTTTGTTGGCGGCGCAAGCTCAATGTGCAATGAACCCAGCAGGCTGGTAGTTCCGATCTTGGCGGTCGCATTGGCGGGCAGGTTGACGTCACCGTTCAGGCGCATGCTCAGCAACGCATGCCAGCCTTGGCGCTCGATTTTGGTGACATGGCCGACGGTGACGTCTGCGACACGCACCCGCGAGTTCGGCTCAATGTTGTTGCCGTCAGGCATTTGTGCCTGGATCAGGAAAGAGCCCGAGCCGGTGCCCTGCGTGCCGGGCAGGGGTAGTGAATTCAGCCCGCGCCAGCCGCAGCCGGTCATCGCAGCCACCACTAGGACCATCATCAGGTTGGCTGCCACGCGCTGCCAGCGTCGCCGTGTCACGGGCCACCTCCGGGAGGCACCAGCATGCCGGGCAGGCCCTCGGTCGGGTCAGTGGGCCTCGCCGCGGTGAATGCCGCGTCAGGAGCAGACGCTTCGGCGGCCAAGGGCAAGCCCGGCGGCGGATCGGCGGCCGGCGGAACGTGGTCGGGCCGCATCCAGGGCTCGCTGTAGGTGACTTCGTTGGGCCGGGCCTGCGCGCCGACGAAGAGGTTCTCTCCCAACGGCGGGAAGTTGAATTGGCGGTTCTTCACGATGGGCGCCAAATACTGCGCGCACAGTTTCGCCGATTGCTCGGCGCCCAGACGGGATGCGGACTGAATTGCACCACACAGGAAGGAGACCGGGTTTGCGAAGTTGTTGATGGCGAGCGCGCCGGTCAGTGAACCGTTCGCGGGCTCGTAGATGTTGTTGAAGTTCTGCAACACCGTCGGGGCGATGTGAAGCGTCTGCTTGATGTCGTCGAGGCTTTCAACCAGTACGCGGGTGATCGAGGCCATCGTGTCCGACGCGGTGCCGATCGCCTCGGCATTGTCGGCGGCGAAGTCTTGCACGTCGACGACGACCGCGTTGAGGTCCTCGACCGCCTGACCGACCTTGTTCGGGTCGTCGGCCAGCAGCGAGGTGACGGCGGCCAGGTTGTGGTTGAGTGCTTCGAGCAGATCGGCACTGTCGCTCAGCGCGGACACCAGAGTCGAGAGGTTCTTGAACGTGGCGAAGATGTCGTTGCTGTGGTCGCCGAGGATCGACACCGCCTGCGACAGTTTGATGATGGTGTCGCGGATCGTGGGGCCTTGCCCGCGCAGGTTGTCTGCGGTGCTGTTGATGAGCGCACCCAGCGTGCTCACGCCACCGGCCTTGGAGGGCTTGAGCAGATCCGTCAGCCGCTCGAGTTGGTCGCGTAGGTCGTCCCATTCGACAGGCACCGCGGTGTGGTCGTCGGAGATCACCGCGCCGTCGGCCATCGTCGGTCCGCCGGTGTAGGGCGGTGTGAGCTGGATCGTCCGGCCGGTTACCAGCTGCGGTGCCAGGATCACGGCCTTGGCATCGGCCGGGACCTTGTACTTGCTGTCGAACCAGATCGTGATCTTGGCCCGCTCGGGCTGTGGTTCGATCGCTTCGATCTTGCCGACCGGCACGCCGCGAATGAGCACGTGGTCGCCGGCAAACACCCCGGTGCTGTTCTCGAAGTAGGCCACTACCGTCGTTCGGGCGATCTGTGCTGGCATGCGTACCGCGACGAACAGGCCCGCACACAACACCAGCACCAGTGCCATCGCCAGGACGACACGGGCGGTTCGCGGCCACCTCATCATGGTCGGCCTCCCTGTTGCTGGGCGGGCGGTGCCTCGCCCGGTGCCGGCACGTACACCGGCGATGGGGTCGGCTCGGGCGTGGAAGCCAAGTCGGGTGGCGGCAGCGCAGGCGGCCCCGGCGGCGGGCCGCCAGGCGGTGGGGGCGAGGGCGGTTGGCGGTAAGGGAAGCGCGGATCGCCGGGTTTGCCGGTGATCGCGTCGGGCAGATGCAGTCTCGGTTCCCCACCCTGGCCAGTCCGCGGGTAGGGCACCGGCAACGCTGGGGTCCCCGGCTGGCCGGTCGGCGGGTCGGTCAACTGTGAGGGCAGCAATGTGGCTGGATCCAATCCCAGATCCGAAAATGCCGCGTCGATGAACGGTTGCACGAACTGACCCGGAAAAAGGTTGACCACATAGGCTTTGAAGAACGAGCCGGAGGAAAGCGATTCACCAAGCGACATGACATAGGTGTTGATCAGTTTGACGGCCTGCTGCACGCGCTCCTTGCGGTCATCGACGATCGCCAGTGCTCCATTGAGCTTGTCCAGCGCCGGCCGCAGCTGCTGACGGTTCTCTGCGATGAACCCGTGCAGCTGTCGCGCCACCGCCGAGATGTTCGCCCAGATTTGGTCCAATGCCGCGCTTTGAGTCCGCAGCGCCGCCAGTAGCGCATTGGTGTCTTTCACCAGGCTCACGATGCGGTCGGTGCGTTTGGCCAGCACCCCGGTCGCTTGGGCCGCGTTGTCCAGCAACTTGCGCAGTTGGGCATCGCGAGTGTCGAGGGTTTGCGCAAACCGCGCCACGCCCGCCACCGCATCCTTCAGATCTGTTGGGGTGGCCGAAAATGTCTGGGCCAAGGTGGCCAACGAGTCGGACAGCTGGTTGGTGTTCAGACCGCTGATCGTGGTGGCCAAGTCACCGAGGGCATCGGGCAGCTGGTACGGCGAAACCGTGCGATCGAGCGGAATTGCGCCATCGAGCTGCCCGCTCCCGCGCGGTGTCACGTCGACGATCTTGGCGCCCAGCAGGCTCTTGGTTTTGATCGCGGCCTCGGTGCGGTCGCCCAGCCGCACATCGGTGCCGATCTTGAACGTGACGAGCACGCCGGTCTCGTCGAGTTCGATGGCCGAGACGTTGCCCACCACAAAGCCGGAGACTTCGACGCCGGCACCGGTGTTCAGCCCGCCGGCGTCGGCGAAATAGGCCGAGTACTCCTTATCCGAGTTGAGGAAGGGCAGGTTCTGGTACTGCAGCGCGGCCACCACCATCACGGTGACTGTCACGATGCCGACGACGCCGATAACCAAGGGGCTGCGTTCGGAGAATGACTTCACTTGGGCGCGCACCGCCCCGTGCTCTGACCGGCCACCTTGACATACACCGGCTGGCCCCCTTTTCCGTTGAGCTTGAGCACCACATCGCACAGGTAGAAGCTGAAGTAGTCGCCGTACATCCCCTGCCGGACCAGTGCCCGGTACCTGTCCGGCAGCGTGTTGAGCAGATTGTCGAGGTATTCGTGGTCAGCCACGGCGATCCCCGCCACCCGGTCGGTCTCCGCGACCACCTTTTGGAACGGTGCCCGGGCCTGCGCCAACAAGTCGGCGAGCGAACCCGTGGCGGCGTTGGTGTAGGCCACCGCGTTGGAGATATCCGTCCTGCGTTCGGCCAGCCCGCCGACGAGCTCAGAAAGCGATGTCACGGCTTTGTCCAGCCGGTCGCTCTGCCCGCCCAGCGACCCCAGCACCACGTTGAGGTTGTCGATGACCTGCCCGATCAGCAGATCACGATCAGCCAAAGTGTTGGTCACCACCGCGGCCTGCTGCAGGAAGGACCCAATCGCGGGGCCCTGCCCCTCAAACGCCTCGATCAACTGCTGGGTCAGGTCGTTGACCTGCTGCGGGTCCAGCGCCCGAAACAGGGGCTTAAAGCCGCCGATCACCGCATCCAGATCCAGCGCGGGCTCGGTTTGAGCCAGCGGAATGGTCTGTCCGGGACTCAGTGCCTTGAGTCCGCCGGTGCCTTCCTCCAGGGCCAGGTAGCGGTCACCGAACAGGTTGTCGTACCGGATCACCGCCCGGCTGCCCTGCGTGAGCACGACTGACTTGTCGGTGAAAAACTCCACCCGCACAGTCGCATCGGGGTTGATGGCGATGTTTTCGACCTTGCCGACCTCCACCCCGGCGATCCGCACTATCGTGCCCTTCCTCAGATTGGAGACGTTGCTGAACTCGGCGTAGTAGCTGTTGCCCGCGCCGAAGCGGAACTGCCCGAAGATCGCCAGCGTCAGGAACGCGACGAACGCGCATACAGCCAGGAAGATGCCCAGGCGCCAGATGGTGCCCCTGAGGTTAGCCACGGCTTGTCTCCTGCTGGTGCGGATCGTCGACGGTCACAGCGACTATGGGGCGACGGGACAATGGGACGATCACGGTGGGGCCTGCCCGTTGTGGTCGAGCTGCGCCGGGCCCGGTCCCGGGGCTGCCGGGGGCACCCCCGGCCACAACGGCGCTCCGCCGGGCCCGTACAGCGGCGCGCCATACGGCGGCGCCCCGGGGTAGGGAACCGGCCCGGTCGCCGGGCCCGGAAGGCACTGGCGAATGCTGGGTGGCTCCGGCACAGCGCGGGTCACTGGGAGGTAGTTCGCCCAGCACGGATGCCCGATGCCGGGGTTGGGCCGGATGTCCAGGCCGGTCCCCCAACCGGTGTTGGTGATCAGCTGGCGCACCGGGAAGTTCTTGGGGGCCTCCGGTAGCGACCCGCACCCCGGCGCTCCGCCGGGTCCGCCCTTGGCGGCAACGATCGGCAGATTGTCCGGGTACGCGTAGGGATCGTTACCCAGCAACAAGGCGACGTCGAGCTGAAGAGTGCGGCCATCGCCGCCCCACGCCGCGTAGCCGCCGTTGTCGAGATACCAGGTGGTGCCCTTCAGAAAGCACGTGTACACGGGGCTGTGCTGCAGCAGCAGGTTCGTCGTCGGCTCGAGGGTGTTGACCGCCCCGACGAGATCGTCCTTGCCCGTGGCAAGCAGGTTCGTGCCGGCCGTCGACAAACCGATGGCGTTGAGCAGCAACGCATCCAGTGCGGTCGCGTGGTCGGTGACGGTAGTGCTAGTGGTGCTGACGGCGTCCAGAATGGACACGATGTCGCGGGCGGCGACGTCATAGGTGTCGGTGAAGTTTTTCAGCGAGCGCCAGTTCGCTCCCATGGTTTCGGCGCGCGCGTTAAGGGCCAGCAAGACCTCATTGAGATCTGTGGTGGCTTGGCCCATCCGCTGGCCCTGTCCGCGCACGCCCTCGGCCACTGCGGTCAGCACCGCGTTCAGCTTTAGCGGATCAACTAGCTTGAGCAGCTCGACAACGTTTTCGAACACCGTGTTGATCTCTGTGCTGACATTCTTCGAATGCAGCACGGCGCCGACGGCCAGCCGCTTAGGGCTCGGGTTCGGCGGATACACGAGCTCGACGAACTTGGTGCCGAACGCGGTGGTGGCACTGATCTGGGCTCCGCACGTTGGCCGGGATGTAGCGGATCTGGTCGGGGTCGATCTCCAGGCTCAGACTGGCCCTGCCCGTCCCGCCGCCGATCTGGCTGACCCGGCCGACCCGGACACCACGCAGCATGACATCGGCGTTGGTCTCCATAACCAGCCCTGCTCGATCCGATGTCAGCGTCACGGGCACATACGACCTGAAGGTGCCCCTGAACGACACCGCGGTCACGAACAAGAACACGACGATCGCCGTCAACAAGATCAGCGTCCACCATGCACTGGCGATGCGGTGTGTTCCTGCCCTGCGCTTCATGCCACTAGCCAGCCAGGTGGAAGTCGCCGGACTGTCCATAAATGGCCAGCGTCATGATCACGATCAAGATGGACGCGATGACCATCGAGGCACGCACGGCCCGACCCACGGCCTCACCCACCCCTGCCGGCCCGCCACGCGCCGTGTAGCCGTAGTAGGTGCACAACAACATGATCATCAGAGCAACAGCGGCCACCTCGGCCAACGACCACAACACGTCGGTTGGACTCAGATACGTATAGAAGTAGTGGTCATAGACACCCGACCCCTGGCCGTAAACGGCGGTGGTGCCGATGCGAGCGGCCCAGTATGCCGTCATCAGCCCGATGCAAAACAACGGCACCGCCACAATCACCCCGGCCAGCACCCGGGTGGACGCCAGGTAGCTCACAGTGCGGATACCGATGGCCTCGAGCGCATCGATCTCCTCATTGATCCGCATCGCCCCCAGCTGAGCGGTGCTACCGGCACCGACGGTGGCCGCCAGCGCCACCATCACCGTTCCCGGCTGGATTTCGCGGGTATTGAAAAACGCCGACGCGAACCCCGTTAAGGCCTCCACACCCACCGACGCCAACTGGTTGTAGCCCTGCACCGCCACAATTGCGCCGGTGGTCATCGTCAAGAACGCCACGATCACCACCGTTCCGCCGATGACCGCAAGAGCCCCGCTGCCCAATCCCATCTGTGCGATCACCCGCAACAACTCGCTGCGGTAATTGACGACGGCATCGGGAATCCCAGCCAACGTGGTGGCATAAAACCGCGTCTGCGAGCCGATCTGACTCCAACCGCCCACCAAGGCGTTCCTCGTCCGCTGCAGCCGCGGACGCCGACTCGGCACACTCAACGTCACGAGTTCACCTCATGACACCATGAACGGGACACCGACGGCGGTGACGATGATGTTGGTCAAAAACAACACGATGAAGGCGAACACCACGGTTTCGTTCACCGCCCTGCCCACACCGGCCGGACCTCCACCCACCGAAATGCCCTGGTAGCAGGCGATCAATCCCGCCGTCAACCCGAACAGCGTCGCCTTGATCATCGAGATAACGACATCGGCGATGTGCGTCAGCGTGGTCAGACCCGCCACCCACGCACCCGCCGAAACGTCCATGAGAAACACCGAGCAAACAAACGCGCCGACGAGACCCGTCATG
The DNA here is from genome assembly GCA_963737385.1 of uncultured Actinomycetota bacterium. GTDB lineage: Bacteria > Actinomycetota > Actinomycetes > Mycobacteriales > Mycobacteriaceae > Mycobacterium. Next base: position 14,664 of record CAVTSZ010000050.1, on the reverse strand, counting down.
ATCACCACCGAGCTCAGCGCCAGCGACACCGTGGTGGCCGCGAGCACGCGCGGAACCACCAGCGCTTGGATCGGGTTAATGCCCATCACCCGCAGCGCATCGAGTTCCTCACGGATGGTTCGCGCGCCCAGATCGGCACACATCGCCGTAGCACCCGCGCCCGCCACCACCAATACCGTCACGATCGGACCACTCTGAGACACCGTGAAAATCGCAGCACCAGTGCCGGAAAAATCCGCGGCACCGATATCGGCCAACAAGACATTGAAAAGAAACCCCGAAATCACCGCCCACGGGATCGTCATCAACACCGCGGGCAGCGTCGACACCCGCGCCACGAACCAGCACTGAGCTAAGTACTCACGCCAGGCGAACGGCGGCTTGAACATCAACGCAAACGTGTCCAGCGACATGGCGAAGAAGCCACCGACCGCCCGAACGGGCTTGGTCGCCGTTTGCGCGGACATCAGCATGCTGCGGCCAACCGCGCGGTTGCCGAGAGGCGGCGATCTTGCGAACAACCGACCGAGGCGTCGGCCACCTCTACCCTCCGCGTTTGCGGGAAGTCGTTATCGATGGAGGGCATCGGCGGAGCGCTATCGATCTCTGCGGCCCGGTTGCTGCTTCCAAGAAGAGGTATAAGTCTCCCCCGTACGAGGCATAGACCGCTGCGAAGGAGCCTTCCGCCGGTTTGCTGTGAAGGTCGCGAGGGCACCTCGGCGACGAATGGCAGCCCCTGGGTGGAGTCGACGCCGCGGCGACGAGGGGAGCTGCTCATATGGGCCATCCGGACGAGTCGAAGTGGGGCGGTGACATCCGCGAGGCTACGCGGGCCGAGTGAGATATGTCCATAGCGAATACGCTTCACCAATAACATCTAATCGGACAAAGAACGATGAAAACTGCTACTTGTACTCGATAATGTATCTTGATAGTACTGAGTGAGGACGTCACAGGTGGGCGATGGAGCCACCTCGCGAAGTGATACCCGAGGAGGAATCTCCGATGGCCGACACCAAACAGGCCAGCGAGAAGCTCGTCCGCGACTTTCTCGGCTCCTGGGAGGGCCGCGACCTCGAGACCATCTGCGGCGCCTTCGCCGACGACGCGGTCTACCACAACGCGCCGGTCGAACCGATCGAGGGCATCGCCGGCATCCGCGCGATCTTTCAGGCGTTCCTCGACGCGTTCGCAGAAGCCAAGCTCGATGTCGTCACGCTGGCGGCCGAACCGGGCCTGGTGCTCGCCGAGCGCGTCGACTACTTCACCATGAACGACGGCACAAAGGTCGTGCTCCCCGTTACCGGCGTGTTCGTCGTCAGGAATGGCGAAATCACGCGCTTCACCGACTATTTCGATCTCGCGGACTTCGAACGCCAGAGCGGGTTCAAGCTGTAAGCCCATCGACAGCCCTTCGGAGTCAGACATGGCCCGCGATTCCTCCGCACCGCCACCGCACGTCGCATCCGCCGCGGCGCGGGGGCGTCTGGCAGGATTTGGTGGTTCGAGCAAGCAGGAAGGGGGGCGTCGCGCGGTGGAGCCCGCCGTCCCAGCCGTCAAGCGCAGGCCGAAGGACCGCAAGAAGCAGATCCTCGAGCAAGCCGTTCGACTGTTCATCGAGCGCGGCTTCCATTCGGTGAAGCTGGAGGACATCGCCGAGGCGGCCGGCGTCACCGCACGAGCGTTGTATCGCCACTACGACAACAAGCAGGCTTTGCTCGCCGCGGCCATCCGCACCGGCCAGGAGCAGTACCAGAGCGCCCGCCTGCTCTCCCAGGGAGAGGCGGCATCGACGCCTCGGCCGTTGAGCGTCGAGCTTGCCGACCTGATCGCCGCGGCGGTCGCGTCCCGGTCCTTGACCGTGCTGTGGCAGCGCGAGGCCCGCTACCTCGACGACGTCGAGCGCACGGAGGTGCGCAGGCGCATCAACGCGATCGTCGCGGGCATGCACGAGGGTGTCCGGCTCGAGATGCCGGATTTCAGCCCTACAGCACACGGAGCTGCGTGCCTGGGCGGTGTCCAGCACCCTCACCAGCCTTGGCAGGCACAACCTGACCCTGCCGGGAGACGAACTCAAAGAGCTCCTGTACCGGGCGTGCATGGCGGCGGCGCGAACCCCGCCCGTTCGTGCCCTGGAGCCGCTCGATGCGACACCACACAAAGAAGGTGCGCTGTTCTCGCGCCAGGAGACCTTGCTGGCCACGGGCGCACACTTGTTCCGCGCGCACGGCTACCCGGCCGTCAGCACGAGCGAGATCGGAAAGGGAGCGGGGATAGCGGGTCCCGGTCTGTACCGCACGTTCTCGTCCAAACAGGCGATCCTCGATGCGCTCATCCGTCGCCTCGACGAGTGGTGGAGCCTCGAGACCATTCGCGCACTGCGGGCCGATCAGGGCCTTGCCGAATGCCTGCGCGAACTTGTCGAGGGCCGGGTCCGGATCAGCCTCGACGACCCCGATCTCGTTTCCGTTTCGGTCACCGAACTGTCGCACGCCTCCAGCGAGGTTCGAGACGGCTACACGAGAAACCAGAACGACCGCGAGGGGGTGTGGATCGACGTCGTCCGCAAGCTGGTCCCGGAGACCACCCTCGCCGAGGGGCGACTGCTTGTCGCCGCTGCGATCAGCTTCATCGACGATGCCGTGCGGACATGGCACCTCACCCGCTATGCCGGAGTGGCGGATGAGATGACGGCCATCGTGCTGTCGATTCTGACCAGCCGGAAATCACCACAGCGCTGAACTGGTTCCGCCGTCGGCGATCTGAGCGGTTCCGTTGACCATCGAGGCGTCGTCCGAGAGCAGGAACGCCACCACGCCGGCGATCTCCTCGGGTCCTGCCATGCGACCCTGCAGCCGGTCGATCATCGTGCTCGCTCCCCCTTCGCCGAGTGCCTCGTCGAACATCGTCATCGCGGTCTGCTGCATCGGGGTGTCGACGAACGCGGGCAGCACCGCGTTGGAACGCACGTTGCCCGAACGCAATTCGGCGGCGGTGATGCGGCTGAGGTGGATGATCCCCGCCTTGGACATGCCGTATGCGGCGGAGCCTGCCGCGGCGATCTGGCCCGCCAGCGATGACATGTTGACGATGGCGCCGCCGCCCCGATCGATCATCTTCGGCGCCGCATGTTTGGTGCACAGCCACGCGCCGCGCAGGTTGACCCTGATGACGCGATCGAAGTCGTCGACGGTCGTGTCGGTGACCGGGGCGAAATGAACGATGCCTGCGTTGGCGACGAGCTTGTCGACGCCGCCGAACTCGGCGACGCAGGCCTCGACCATGCCGATCACCTGTTCTTCCTCGCCGACATCGACCTGGTGGCCGATCGCGCCGCCGCCGACCTTCTGTGCGGCGGCGTCGGCGGCATCGCCGTCGATGTCCGCGCAGAGCACGCGGCAGCCCTCGTCTGCGAGTCGCGCTGCGATCGCAAGGCCGATCCCGGCGCCGGCACCCGTCACAATGGCGGCCTTGCCGGCCAGGTCTGGATGCGTCATGAGTCCCCTCGCCAATGTGTATGCGCCATAATTCTTCTCACCCTGCAACCGCCAATGCCGAGACCCCTCCCGCGACGTGCAGACCGTGTTCGCGAATCGCCCCGAACATGACAAGGCCGAACCCCGGCGCGTCATCGGAAAGCCTGACCGTGTGCACGCCGAGATCACGCAGGATCCATGCCACGGTCTGCGACACGGGCTCCGCTGCCGGCATGTCGTCGTGGCCGGACAGGCCGCAGGCGCGCACCGGCCCGGATGGCCGCAGGTACACGATCATGCCGCTGCCCCGCGCCCTCATCGTCGTCAGCGCGCGGTCCAGTTCGCCGCCGCACCGGCACGCCGTCGAGCCGAACACGTCCCCGGTGAGGCACTCGACGTGAACGTGCAGAAGCATCGGCACGTCGGCACCGGCCTCGCCGATGATCACGACCAGGTGCTCGCCGCCGAGGGTCGGTGCACATCACGGAAACCGATGACGCGGGAGGCGCCCGCCTTGGTGGGAATCAATCGTCTCTGCCGACCGGACGGCCTGTGGCTCGGTACGCCGTCGATACGCCACGAGGTCGTCGATCGAGACCATGCTCAGACCGTGTTCCTTCGCGAACTCGACCAACTCGGTGCCGCGGGCCATCGCGGCGGGGTGTTCGCGGGAGACGATCTCGCACAACGCTCCCGCCGGTCGCCGGCCGGCCAGCCGGGCCAGATCCACCGCCGCCTCGGCCGGTCCCGGTCGTCCCAGTACCCCGTCGTCGCCGGCCCGCACCGGAACCACGTGACCCGGGCGCCGGAAGTCGGACGCGTCCGACCTCGTCGCCGCGAGCGCCGCGATGGTCCTGGCGCGGTCGGTCGCCGAGATGCCGGTGCCGGTGCCGCACCAGTCCACCGCCACCCGGTCAGCCGCACCGAATCCATCGCCCTCGCGGTGGCACATGGGCGGCAGATTCAGCCGGTCACACTCCGATCCCGGCAGGGCGACGCGGACATACCCGGAGGTATGCCGGACGGTGAAGGCGAGCAGTTTGGGGGTTGCAGCCTCGGCCGCGAGTACGACATATCCCTGTTCGCCCCGCGTCGTGTCGTCGGTGACGACGACTGGGCGGCCGGCCGCGACCGCGGTGATCGCACGCCGCACGCGCACATCGGTGGTTCTCATCCCTACTCCTCTGATGAACCCGCGACGGCGAGCGCCATAGCGGCATCCTCGCTAACGAAGCCCGTGCAGGAAATCGAGCAGCAGCCGGTTGATCTCCTTCGGCTCTTCCTGCTGAATCCAGTGCCCGACGTCGTCGACCATGTGCGTGCCGCAGTAGTTCGGCATCACCTCGTCGGCGCGTTCGATGGCTTCGAGCTCCCCATGTGGTGCCGACGTCGTACTGCCCGCCGATGAACACCGCGGGCGGGGTCAGCGGCGTGCCGGCCTGATCGGCCAGGTCATGCCAGTCGTTGTCGATGTTGTGATAGAAGCTCAGCGGCCCGCCGAAGCCGGACCGCTCGAATTCGCCTGTGTAGAAGTCGACATCCTCCTCGGTGAACCAGTCCGGCAACTTCTCCGGATAGACGAAGGCGTCCTTGAGCCGTGCCCCTTCGGTCCATGCACAACGGGCCCGCACGGATCACGTCGATCGGGTCCATGGCCGCCAGGTCGACCCCCGCCGCCTCGGCTGCCCTGGTGGCGGCGATCATGCCGTCCCCGGACACCGTGTAGGTGAGCCCCAGCAGCCAGCCGCGCAGATCTTCTTCGATCTCGGCGATGATGCCGTCCTGTGCGGAGAAGTAGTCCTGGTACCAGACCTTGCCCGGCCCGGCGATCTCGAGGTGATAGTCGTTCGGACGCCGCTCCCCGAAAGGACTGCCCGGCAACGCGATCACACCGTGACCGGCGAAGGGACAGCTGATGTCCGGCCACACCCTGCGCATCTTTCGGGGTGCAGCCAGGCGAAGGTCCAGGCGACCGGTGCGCCCCAGTCGTGCCCGACCACGATCGCCTGCTTCTCGCCGTAGGCGTCGATGACGCCGAGAATGTCGCCGGCCAACTCCTTTATGCGGTAGGCCGATTGCACGCGGTACTTCGACGAACGCCCGTATCCCCGCTGGTCGATGGCGACCGCGCGGTAGCCGGCCTCGGCGAGCGCGGGGAGCTGGTGCCGCCAGGAGTACCAGGACTCCGGGAACCCGTGGATCAACACCACCAGCGGCCCCTCGCCCTCTTCCACAGCATGGATCCGGGTGCCCCGGCAGTCGAGCATCCGATGAATCTGGCCCATCTTGGTCGCCTCTCTTCTTGCCGTTCAGTGTGTGGGAGTGCCCGCCAAACCGACTGCCATTTCGTCGGTTTGGACCAGGTGATCGGCAGCGGGCACGGTGCGGTCCTGGTAGTTGCGGGCGATCAGTGTCTTCTGCCCCGACAATCTCGTGCGCGCCCACTTGCCGAGCACACGGCCGGCGACCTTCGGCTTCATCAGGGCCGCTGGCGGCTTGACCAGGTGAACGACCGCCAGGAACTCGCGATAGGTGTCGAGGTCGTCGTGGACCAACTCGAGGACGCGATCCATGTACCAGGTGAGCGCACCGAAATAGAACGGGCGCTTTTCGGCCACGCCCTTGATCCAGTCGAAGCGCAGGTTCTGCTCGCGGATCACGAACCAGGCCGTGTCGGCCATCCGGCTGATCTTGCGGTAGTAGCGGCGCGGCAGCTCTGGGTGTCCCGCATGGTATTTGGCCAGCAGGAGCTGCATTTCGCGTACTTCCTTGAGCGCCAGGCTCATACCGAGTCCTGAGACGGGGTCTGCGCTGGTGTAGGCATCGCCGACCACCAGCAATGCGCGCGGGAGGTTGCGCTTCTTCTCGTAACGGAGCCGAAGCATGTTGGGGTAGCGGAAGTTGTAGATCGGCGAGGCCGGCTCCAGTCCGTCGATGTTCTCACCTACGACGGGTGACGGCATGAGGTCGGCGAACTCACGGAACTCCTGCGCGGTGCGCGGGGGTGAGTAACAGTTGTAGGCGACAAGCGAAGTGGACAGGATGGTGCGCGAGCTGTCCGTGTAGTACTGCGCGGCGTAGGTGTCCTCATAGGGTCGGTACGCGTAGCAGATCACCATCACCTTGTCCTGCCACTGCCGCTCCGGTGGCACATGGTGATGCATGGTGGAGTAGAAGCAGTTGATGATGTCCTGCTCGACTTCGGGGGCCCCGATCCCGATGCGTTCCAGGAACTCCGGGACGCGGGTGTTCTTACCCGAGGCGTCCACCACGAACTCGGCGGGCACCACATCCAATTCGCCGTCGCGGTCCACCGCGACACCGATGACGGTGTTGCTGCCACGGTCGTAGACGAGGTCGCCCACCTCCGACTCGTAGCGGAACTCGATGCGAGGTTCGTCGTCCAGCCGGCGCCGCACGCACCACTCGAGCAGCGGACGCCCGGCACAGACGATCTGAATATCGCTGGTGCCGGGCTTCTTCCAGGTGCCGCCCAATCGAATGCGGTACTGGTCCGCCATGTCGACCTTGAACGCGCCCTCACGCACCATGTCGTCGACGATGCCGGGGAAGATGCGCTCCAGCTCGATCTGACCGGCGGTCAGCAGGTGGTGCAGATGCCAGCCCTGTGCCGCACCCGGCCTGCCCTCCCGGCGAGAGTGACGACCGTCCTTTTCGAGGACGATCACCCGCTCGAACGACTCACTCAACACCTTGGCCGCGGCGATCCCCGCGATGCTGCCGCCGATGACAACCGCGGTGCCGCGGCCGCGTCGTCGCACATCCGCCAGGTCGAGCTGCGTGTAGTCCAGGCAGGCCGGGGTGCGTCGGCGCACCGCCCCACTGGGCACGAACTTCTCGTAGTAGAGGCCGATTCGGTGAATACCGTTGTTGTCCAGCCAACTTCGGGTCGCCTCGACCATCGCCGCCGGGCCGCAGAGGTAGACATCGGCGTCGCCGCCGTCCAACATTCGCTCGTCCAGCAGATCGGTGACGAGCCCGACCGGCCCATCCCAGTCCGCCGCCGGCTGGGACACGATGATCTGCGACTTCAGGCCTGGGATGCGTTGCGTGAGCGCGTCGAGTTCGTCGAGCTTGCACAGGTCCTCGGAGGTGGTCACGCCGTACAGCAGGTGGACCGGCTGCCCGATGTCGGCGTCGAGGCTATGGGCCATCGCCAGGATCGCCGACAAGCCGGTGCCGCCCGCCACCAGGATCACGGGCCGCACCACGGGGCGCAGGTAGAAGCCGCCCTTGCTGCACCGCAATGCTATGCGGTCACCCGGTTTCGCCCGGTCGCGCAGATAGTTCGACATCACACCGTCGGGCAACAGCCGGATGATGAACTCCAGTTCGGTGCGACCGTCGGCGGGATGCGCGTAGGAGTAGTTGCGCCACGCGTCGGTGCCGGGAACCTGTAGCTGGGCGAACTGGCCGGCCTTGTACACGATCGAGTCGGCCATGCCCGAGACCTCCACGCGCAGAATGGCGGTCGTGGATGACAGCTGGCTTACAGTGGTCACCACCCCGTGCCCGTTGACCAGACGTGCCGCGTTGTCGTCGACCGGGTACTGCAGGTCGATTCGGCAATCTGACTCGGCAAAGGTCTGGCACGTCAATATCTTTCGCGCCGCCCGCTCCACGTCGGACAGTCCTTCGGTACGCCCCATGTCATAGTCGCCAGAGACGCAGGTCGCGACGCAGGTACCGCAGATGCCGCTTTGGCATTCGTTGACAATGGCGACGCCGTGCTCCTCCGCCGCATCCAGGATCGACTGATCCGGCTGCACCGGCATGGTCTTCTGCGTGCCATCCGAATACCGGACGGTGATCTGATGAACGTCCACGCCAGCTGCCCCTTCCTACCAGTGGTTAGACGACCGCGGTTGCCGGCTTTTTCGCGATCCGCGCGTTGAGCCTGGGCATGACCTCCTCTGCAAGCAACCGCATCGAGTCCTTCCATGGACCGGGATTCTCGCTGTAGTCGAATCCGAGGATCAGAAGATGGCCGAATCCGCCCACCTGGTCGTAGGTGGCCTCCAGCTTGTCCACCACCGTCTCAACCGATCCGACCACGAACGTGTTCTCGGCGAGGTATTCCGGCGTGACATCGGAATCGGGCACAGCCGGGTCGTGCTTGTAGAACTTCGTCATGCCCATCGTCTTGAAGGTGGGCAAGACGTATTCGCGCATGTTTCGCCCGAGCATGCCGTCGACGGCGTAGCGGAACGCCTTTTCGTCCGTTTCCGCCACGACGACTTCGCGCACGAGTCTCCATTCGCGGCGATCGGGGGTGCGGCCGCTGCGTTCTGCGCCTTCCAGCACGGCATCCCAGTGAGTCGCAACGTAGTCGGCGTTGAGGTCGAGGCTCATGGGTATGTAGCCGCGTTCGCCTGCGAGTTTGAGAGTTTCAGAGCCCGCGCTGAAGCCGGTGACACCGATGGGTGGGTGAGGCGTTTGGAAGGGCTTGATGTGACGGCGCATCAGGCCGTCGTACATCGGCGCAATCCCGTTGGCGTTCCAGTATTTTCCGCGGTGCTCCCACGGCCCGTCCTCGGTCCAGATGCGCAACATGATCTCGAGTGCTTCGCGGGTCATCTCGCGGTGTTCACCGTTGTGGCCATCCACATCGAACAGCGCCCAGTCGCCTGGGATACCGCTGGCGCCGACGCCGAGCATGAAGCGGCCCTGGGCGAGGTGGTCGAAATACGCGACGCGGTGCGCCAATTCCACCGGGTGGTGGTAGGGCATCAGGTGTGCGCCGGGTGCGAGCTTGATCGACTTCGTGCGGAGCAGCGCCTGCGCCAACAACAGATCGGGTGCGCAGATCGGCTCCCACGGCACGGTGAAGTGCTCCCCCACCCAGGCCTCGACGTAGCCCAGTTGGTCGGCGAGCTCGATGATCTCGAGGTCCCACTGGGTGGCGTCGTACAGGCTTCGCTCCGGCGGGTGCGCCGGCATGAGGAAAATTCCGATCTCCATCTTCAACCCTTCTCAAGTCGTGGCCGCGCTCGATCGCATCCGTGGGGACGAGCCCGCCCCGGGCACTCCATGATATCGCCGACTGCGATGTACAACACAGTACTAGCAAGATACATCATTGAACACAAGATCCAGTTTTCTTCGCTTGTTTACGTCTTCAGAGTTTTTGATTCTGCGTATTGGTTATGGACATATTGGTCTCACTGCCGCGTAATCTCGCGAAGGTCATCCACCGCGCCCCTGCTCACCGCGATCAAGCACATGTGCGGCCTAGTTCACTCCTGGAAGGGAGCCATCCGTGCCGGATTTCGACTACATCGGCTACGAGGTCATCGACGAGGGCCGGATCGCCGTCATCACGCTCGATCGCCCGAAACAACGCAATGCGCAGAACCGCGGGATGCTCGTCGAGCTGGGCTCGGCTTTCGAACTCGCCGAGGTGGACGACGAGGTCCGGGTGGTGCTGTTGCGGGCCGCAGGCCCGTCGTTCTCCGCGGGGCACGACCTCGGCTCCTCCGACGACGTTCGCGAACGCTCGCCTGGGCCGGACCAGCACCCCACCTATCGGTGCAACGGCGGGACGTACGGCGGAGTGGAGTCACGCAACCGGCAGGAGTGGCACTACTTCTTCGAGAACACCAAGCGATGGCGCAATCTCCGCAAGATCACCGTCGCCGAGGTCCACGGAATGGTCCTTTCCGCGGGCCTGATGCTGGCGTGGTGCTGCGACCTCATCGTCGCGGGCGAGGACACCGTCTTCGCCGACGTCGTCGGAACCCGGCTCGGCATGTGCGGGGTGGAGTACTTCGGCCATCCGTGGGAGTTCGGGCCGCGTAAGGCGAAGGAACTTCTGCTCACCGGCGACTCGCTCGGCGCCGACGAAGCCCACGCCATCGGGATGGTGAGCAAGGTCTTTCCCAACGACGAACTGGCGGATCACGCCGTCGAGTTCGCGCGCCGCATCGCCAAGTTGCCGACGGTGGCAGCGCTGCTCATCAAGGAATCGGTGAATCAGACCGTCGATGCGATGGGTTTCTCGACGGCGCTCGACGCCTGCTTCAAAATCCATCAGCTCAATCACGCGCATTGGGGCGAGGTGACCGGCGGAGCGCTTTCGTACGGCACGGTCGAGTACGGGCTCGACGACTGGCGCGTCGCACCGGAGATCCTGCCCGCGACCAAACGGCGGCCGTGACGCGATGGACGTCGAGTACCCACCCGAAGCGGAAGCGTTCCGGACCCGCATCCGCGCGTTTCTGGCAGAACACCTCCCGGCGGGCTGGTCCGGGGGCGGGGCGCTCCCGCCCGACGCGCGACGCGCGTTCGCACACGAGTGGCGCCGTACCCTCGCAGCCCACGGGCTGATCGCCGTGTCCTGGCCGAAGGAGTACGGCGGGGCCGGTCTGTCCGTCATCGACCAGGTGGTGCTCGCAGAGGAATTCGCCCGCGCGGGTGCGCCCGAGCCGGCAGAGAACGACCGGTTCGGCATCGAACTGCTGGGCAACACGCTGATCGCGCTCGGCTCCGAGGACCAGAAGAAGCACTTTCTCCCGCGCATTCTGTCCGGCGAGGATCGCTGGTGCCAGGGCTTCTCCGAGCCCGAGGCGGGCTCGGACCTGGCGTCGGTGCGGACGAGGGCCGTGCTGGACGGCGACGAGTGGGTGGTCAACGGGCAGAAGATCTGGACGTCCGCAGGTCCCACCGCGAACTGGATATTCGTCCTTGCCCGGACTGACCCGGCCGCCCCCAAGCACAAGGGCCTCTCGCTGCTCCTTGTGCCGATGGACCAGCCGGGCGTCGAGGTCCGCCCGATCGTCAACGCGGCCGGGCACGCCTCGTTCAGTGAGGTCTTCCTGACCGATGCGCGTACTCCGGCCGACAACGTGCTCGGCGGGGTCGGTGGCGGGTGGTCGACCGCGATGACCCTGCTCGGCTTCGAACGCGGAGCGCAGGTCACCACGGCGGCCATCGATTTCGGCAGGGATCTGGCTCGCCTGCGCGAACTCGCCACGGACCGGGGACTGGACACCGTTCCGCAGATCCGCGACGAGTTGGCGTGGTGCTATTCGCGGGTCCAGATCATGCGGTACCAGGGCTACCGCGGTCTGACGCTGCTGCTCGACGGGCGGCGACCCGGCCCCGACGCAGCGATCAGCAAGGTCATCTGGAGCGAGTACTTCAGGCGTCACACCGAGCTCGCCGTCGAGATCCTCGGGCTCGAAGCGCTCGCCCCCGAGGGCCCGGGGAACGGCGAAGCGCTCATGGTCCCCGAGCCGGGCACGCCGAACTCGGCCGCGCGCTGGATGGACGAGCTGCTCTACGCGCGCGCCGCCACGATCTACGCGGGCAGTTCGCAAATCCAGCGCAATGTCATCGGAGAGCGGCTGTTGGGGCTGCCCAAAGAACCGAGCGATGCGCGGGCAGCGTTGAAATGGACTGTTGACATGGATTTCCGTTACAGCACAGAACAAGACGCTTTTCGCGCCTCGCTGAGCGGCTTTCTCCGTGACGCCGCCCCGCTCGCTGCGGTGCGCGCAGCCGCCGGCCACGACCCACGGCTGTGGCAACGCCTGTGCAGCCAGCTGGAGCTGCCAGGACTGCACGTCCCGCTCGAGTACGGCGGAGCGGGCGCCACGCTGGTCGAGACCGCCATCGTGTTCTCCGAACTCGGCCGGGCACTGACGCCGGTTCCGTTGGCGGCCACCGCGTTCGCCATCGAGGCGGTGCTGCGAACCGGGGACGAAGAGCAGCGAACGAGACTGCTCAAGGGACTGCTCAGCGGAGAACAGATCGGCGCGTTCGCGGTTGCCGGCCCGCACGACTGCGATCCGTCCGCGGCGCCGGTGCGGGCGCACCGTCACGGCGGCGGCACCGTACTGGACGGCGCGTGCGGTCCCGTTTTGCACGGCCACGTCGCCGACCTGTTCATCGTGCCTGCGGTGGCCGACGGTGAGGTCATCCTCCACGTTGTGGCGGCCGACGATCCCGGGGTCACCGTCGTGAGCCTGCCGTCGTTCGACATCACCCGGCCCGTCGCCAGGCTGGAGCTGGCGCAGGCTCCCGCCGAAGCACTGGCCGCATGTTCGGCCGACGAGATCGAACGTGTGCTGGACGTCGCGCGGGTGCTGCTGGCCGCCGAGATGCTCGGCGGCGCCGAGGCGTGTCTCGCCATGGCCGTCGAATATGCCTGCACCCGGCGGCAATTCGGCCGGGCGATCGGCTCTTTTCAGGCGGTGAAGCACGCCTGCGCCGAGATGATGATCGAGATCGACGCGACCCGCGCGGCGGTGATGTACGCCGCGATGAGTGCCGCGAACGACGAGGAACTACAGATCACCGGCCCGCTGGCGAAGGCGCAGGCCGCTGACACCTACGCCCTGTGCGCCGGTTCTGCCATCCAGGTCCACGGCGGTATCGCCTTCACATGGGAGCACGACCTGCACCTGTACTTCCGGCGGGCCACCACAACCCAGGCGCTCTTCGGCGGAAGCACACACCACCGCGGACTGCTCGCCGATCGCGCGGGCCTTTGATCACTCACTCGTAAAGGAGCCAACGATGACCACGCCGACCGAGTCGTATGCGGCGGGCCCCACCGACACTCCCCTTCTGGACGAGACGATCGGCGCGAACTTCGAGCGCACCGCATCGACATATCCCGACGCGGAAGCGCTCGTCGATGTCGCCGGTGACAGACGCTGGACCTACGCCGAACTAAACGTCGAATCGACTGCGTGGCACGGGCCTTGATGGCAAGCGATATCCAGCGCGGGGATCGGTCGGTATCTGGGCACCCAACTGCCCGGAATGGACCATTCTCCAGTATGCGACGGCCAAGATCGGCGCGATCCTGGTGGCGATCAATCCCGCCTACCGCACCCACGAGTTGGCCTATGTGTTGCGGCATTCTGGTGCGCAGTTGCTGGTGTCGGCGACGTCGTTCAAGAGCTCCGACTACCGCGGCATGGTAGGCGAGGTACGTCCCGAGACTCCCGATGTCACCGAGGCTGTCTTCCTGGGGACCGCCGATTGGGAACGCCTGCGGAGCCGCGGCGACGAGGTTTCCGCGGCCGCCTTGCGCACCCGGATGGCCGCCCTGGCGCCCGCCGACCCGATTAACATCCAATACACGTCGGGCACAACGGGTTCCCCCAAGGGCGCCACCCTGTCCCACCGAAACATCCTCAACAACGGCTTCTTCGTCACCGAGCTCATCAAGCTCAGACCCGGCGAACGACTGTGGATACCGGTGCCGTTCTACCACTGCTTCGGCATGGTGATGGGCGACCTGGGCTGCACCACTCACGGCGCCACAATGGTGATTCCGGCGCCCGGCTCGATCCGCAGCGACGTTGGAAGCGATCGAAAAAGAGGGCTGCACCGCTCTTTACGGGGTTCCGACGATGTTCATCGCGATGCTCGGACACCCCGACCTCGGAAATCGCGATCTGTCATCGCTGCGCACCGGGATCATGGCGGGGGCAACCTGCCCGATGGAGCTCATGAAGCGTTGCGTCAACGAGCTGAACATGTCCGAGTTGGCGATCGCCTATGGCATGACGGAAACCTCACCGGTGCCTTGCCAAACGCTCATCGACGATGATCTGGACCGTCGCACCGCCACGGTGGGACGAGCCCATCCGCACGTCGAGATCAGGATCGTCGACCCCGACACCGGCGAGATCGTGAAACGTGGTGAACCGGGCGAGTTTTGACACGAGGGTATTCGGTGATGCTGGGCTACTGGAACGACGACGACCGCACACACGAGGCCGTCGACGAAGCCGGCGGATGCACACCGGCGATCTGGCGGTGATGCGGGACGACGGGTACTGCATGGTCATCGGGCGCATCAAGGACATGGTGATCCGCGGCGGTGAGAACGTGTATCCGCGTGAGGTCGAGGAGTTCCTGCACACCCACCCCGATATCGACGACGCACAGGTGATCGGCGTTCCCGACGAGAAGTACGGCGAGGATCTGCGCGTGGATCAGGATGCGGGCGGGCCGGGCACCCCTGGATGCCAGACGCCGTGCGGGCGTTCGCATCCGGAAAGCTCGCGCACTACAAGATTCCCCGGTATGTCCGCGTCGTCGACGAGTTCCCGATGACGGTGACCGGAAAGGTGCGCAAGGTCGACATGCGGACCGAGACCGTGCGACTTTTGGGGTTGTGAACGCGACGCTAGGCGCGTTGGTCGCCCGC